>JBBARV010000001.1:0-55463 GCA_040399625.1 Candidatus Nanopelagicales bacterium
GGGTTAATCGGGGATTTGCGAACTCGCTTGACGTTTCCGGCTGCCTCAATCTCGAGGGATGCGAGCAGTTCGGGGTCGGTGATTCCAGTGAGGTCAAGGGCGTTGACGTCGAGATGGCTTGCGAGTGAAGGCATGATTTCTGCAGGGTCACCGGTGAGAATGTTGATATTGCCGGCGACAACATCACTTGTTGCTAGGCATTCACTGAGTGTGATCGCTGGGATTGGTGAATTGGTGCTTGCAATCGCGATCACCGAGTTGCCGCTAACAATAATCGGCGCAATGACACTGATGAGTCCCAGCAGGCTGGAATCCTGCGGAGCGACTGCTGCGACGACACCGGTTGGTTCGGGAATGCTGAAATTAAAAAATGGTCCGGAGACAGGGTTGGTGTTGCCGAGTACCTGGGAGTACTTGTCCGCCCAGCCTGCATACCAAACGACTCGGTCAATTGCTTGATCAGTTTGCGCGGTTGCTTTTTTGTTGCTGGTGCCCTCGGCGTCTTGGATGTCGTTGATGAATTGGTCTTTGCGACCTTCCATTACTTCCGCAATCCGGTAGAGAACCTGTCCGCGGTTGTAGGCCGAAGCCTTGGACCAGGAGTTGAATCCGGTGCGAGCAGAAATAACAGCATCGCGTGCGTCTTTTCGACTGGCCTTGGCAATATTGGCGAGGAACTCACCTCGGGTATTGACCACCTCGTAGGTGCGGCCGGACTCGCTGCGGGGGAATGCTCCGCCAATGAAAAGTTTGTGGGTTTTGCGAACTTCAACCCGGTCGTTGCCGATCATGAGCTCTCCTCGCTCGTGAGATAGGCACCCAAACCTTGGATGCCGCCTTCGCGGCCAAAGCCGGATTCCTTATAGCCGCCAAATGGGCTGGCTGGATCAAACCGGTTGAAGGTGTTCGCCCAGACGACACCGGCGCGAACCTTATTGGCCATCGAAAGAATCCGGCTGCCCTTCTCCGTCCAGATTCCAGCACTCAAGCCGTAAGGAGTGTTATTCGCTTTTTCAATTGCTTCGTCGGGGGTTCTAAACGTCAGGACACTGAGCACCGGTCCGAATATTTCTTCTCTTGCAATTCGGTGGGACTGGGTGACATTTGTGAATACCGTTGGGGCGAACCAGAATCCCTTCTCGGGGAGCTCGCAGTCAGGGCTCCAACGCTGCGCGCCTTCCTCCTCCCCACTTTTTGTCAGTTCAGTGATTCGGTTGAGTTGCTCGCGCGAGTTGATGGCGCCTATGTCGGTGTTTTTGTCCAACGGATCACCTAAGCGCAGCGTTTGGAGTCGGCGCTTGAGGGATTCAATTGTTTGTTCTGCGATGCTCTCTTGCAGGAGCAGCCGGCTTCCGGCGCAGCAGACGTGACCCTGATTGAAATAGATCCCGTTGACGATCCCTTCGACGGCTTGATCGATTGGGGCATCATCGAAAACAATATTGGCCGCTTTACCACCCAGTTCCAGGGTTAAACGTTTGTTGCTTCCTGCAATCTGTCGCTGGATTGCCTGACCCACCGCGGTGCTGCCGGTGAAAGCGATCTTGTTGACATCAGGGTGCTCAACGAGCATGCGGCCCGTTTCACCGTCACCGGTAAGAATGTTGACCACGCCGGGGGGTAGGTCAGCCTGCTGACAAATCTCGGCAAACAGCAGTGCGGTCAGGGGAGTGGTTTCTGCTGGTTTGAGAACTACCGTGTTTCCGGTGGCTAGGGCAGGCGCAATTTTCCACGCCAACATGAGCAGTGGGAAATTCCACGGAATGATCTGGGCAGCGACACCTAGTGATTGCGGGTTGTTGCCGAACCCGGCGAACTCGAGTTTGTCAGCCCAGCCTGCGTGATAGAAAAAATGCGCGGCTGCGATGGGAACATCAACATCACGGCTTTCTCTGATGGGCTTGCCGTTATCCATTGTTTCAAGGACAGCGAATTCACGTGCACGCTCTTGAATCAGGCGAGCAATGCGGAACAGGTATTTACCCCGATCACGACCAGCCATTTTTGACCAGGTCTTGTCATAAGCCCGGCGTGCTGCACGTACTGCTACATCAACATCTTCTTGGTTGGCTTGCGCAATTTCGGCGAGGACTTCCTCGGTTGCCGGGTTAATTGTTTTAAACGGGGTTCCATGTCCGGGGGTGAACTCACCGTTTATGAACAGGCCATTAGAACTTTTGATGTTCACAATTGCGGTGGACTCCGGTGCCGGAGCGTACGGGAAACTCATGGGCGTCTTCTTTCGCTCTCGTTGTCTAGTCGATTGTGACGTAGTCGGGGCCGGAGTAGTGGCCGGTGATCATTTTTTGTCGTTGTAAAAGGAGATCATTGAGAAGGGTTGAAGCCCCGAAACGGAAAAGATCCGGGGTGAGCCATGCGTCCCCAACCGTCTCGTTGACCAACACTAAGTATTTGATTGCGTCCTTACTGGTTTTGATTCCACCGGCAGCTTTCACACCGATTTTGATGTTGGTTTCCTGGTAGTAATCCCGTACCGCTTCCAACATGACCAGCGTCACTGGGAGGGTAGCCGCAGGGCTCACTTTGCCGGTGCTGGTTTTAATGAAGTCGGCGCCGGCTTTCATGGCCAACCAACTTGCTTTGCGAACATTGTCGAGGGTTTTGAGTTCACCGGTCTCCAAAATGACTTTCAGATGAGCGGTTCCACATGCCTGCTTGACCGCAACGATTTCGTCGAAGACTTTGCCGTAATTCCCGCAAAGAAACGCACCGCGGTCAATCACCATGTCAATTTCGTCGGCGCCGGCATCAACCGCATCCTTGGTGTCGTCGAGCTTGACACCCAAGGAGGCCCGACCACTAGGGAATGCCGTTGCAACCGCTGCGACGTGGATCCGGTCGCCCACAACTTCCCGCGCTGCGTAGACGAGATCGCCGTAAACGCAGACGGCGGCAACACTGGGGGCGCTTGGATCGGTGGGATCGGGGTGCAGGGCCTTTGAGGACATTGCCTTGACTTTGCCGGGGGTATCGGCGCCTTCCAGGGTGGTCAGATCCACCATAGAAATTGCCATGTCAATTGCCCAGATCTTGGATTCTTTCTTGATTGACCGGGTGCCCAGCGCTGCGGCACGTGCCTCTGCGCCCACTTGATCGATGCCGGGCAAGCCTGCCAGGAATGAATGCAGCTCTTTCTGGGATGCAGGTGTTTGCGGATTGAAAGAGGACACGCCCCCACTCTAGACTGTCAAGATTTCGACTTTCTCGCTGAATTGATCTCACGGATCTGGTACAGCTATCGGTAAATTGCACTGCGATGACCTGTACGAACAATGAGAACGAGGAAGACTTCGTCCTCGAAGTGAGCGATCAACCGGAAATCACCCACCCGAAATCGCCATAAGCCAGCAAACGCTTCGCCAGCAAGTGGCTCGGCGAAAGACCTGGGATCATTGCTGGGCGCGACTCTTTCAGAGAGAAAACGGAGAATTCGCTCCCGCGTGGGACGCTCTAGTCGCTGGAATTCTTTGAGAGCTCGACTTTCAAACTCAATCCGCCAGACCATGTTCCGCCATGACTGTAGCTAGATCGACAGAACCAGAAAAACCGCGCCGAACATCGCTGAGTCTTGTCTGAGCGAGATAGGCGTCCTCGAGATCATCGATGGTTTCATTCAATGCTTCTAATACGTAATAAGACTTGGAGCGACCTGTCTGGTTGGCTAGTTCCTCTAATCGGGCGGCTAACTGATCAGGCAGCCGGACGGACAAGGCGGCCATGGATACTCCTCACACTCAGCGAAGATCCGAGTGTACCACGTGTATCACGTGTAATACACGTAATGCAAACTTTCGCAAGATTAGTTGAGCCAGGTCCGCGCGACCTCGGCCATGGCCGTGATCCGTTCACGGGCCCGGGCGCGGCTGCCGGCGAGTTGGTCAGGATTAGCCACGGGGACAACACTCTGCAGGTAGATCTTGACTTTCGGCTCCGTCCCGCTTGGCCGCACAATAATTCGACTCCCTCCTTCGAGGGCGAACAGCAGCCCATCGGTGGGCGGTAGCTGGTCGGTTCCCTGGGCCAAGTCAATGAACTCGGTAACCACGGCACCGGCAATCTGTGTTGGGGGAGTTCCGCGTAGGCGATGCATGATTTCGGGGATGACCGACAGGTCACTGACCCTGACGGAGACTTGGTCGGTTGCATAGACGCCAACCTGCATTGCAATGCGATCAAGTTCATTTTGCAGTGTTTGTCCCTGAGCTTTTAGGTGGGCTGCAAGTTCCATTACTTTTAGGGCGGCGGAGAGTCCGTCTTTGTCTTTGACGAATTGCGGATCCACGCAGTAACCCAGAGCTTCTTCGTACCCGAAGATCAAATCAGGGATTGGGCCAATCCATTTAAAACCGGTCAAGGTTTGTTGGTAGTCAAAACCGGCATCTTCGGCAATTGCTTTAAGAACCGTTGAGGAGACAATTGACTGCGCCATAACTCCGGATGTATTCGGCCTTTGTTGCGCGATCCAAGATGCGAGCAGGGCGCCGACTTCATCACCGTGAAGCATGCGCCAATTGGATTTGTCTTCGGTGGTGGGGATGGCAACAGCACAGCGATCCGCGTCGGGATCATTGGCAATCACTATGTCAGCGTTGTTGGCTATTGCCGTTTCAATCGATAAATCAATTGCCCCGGGCTCTTCAGGGTTGGGAAATACAACGGTGGGGAAAGCAGGATCGGGTTCGAATTGCTGGACGACTTTGATGGGTTCGGGAAAGCCAGCTTTCACAGCAAGTTCCATGAATAACTTTCCACCGACGCCGTGCAAAGCCGTGTAAACAGTTTTTAGCTCCGTGTTGCCGCTGATTTTTTTGTCTACCAGCTGCGCGGTGTGATCAAGGTATGCCGCCTCGGTGGTGTGATCAAGAGTTGTCCAGGTGTCAGCGTGCGGCAGGTCGCGAACGGGTCCTAGTTGGGTAACTTCTGTGATGCATTTGGCGATTTGCGTGTCGATTGGGGAAACTATCTGTGCGCCGTTACCCAGATAGACCTTGTAACCGTTGTCCTGTGGTGGATTGTGACTTGCGGTCACCATGACGCCCGCATCAGCGCCCAGGTGCCGAATTGCAAATGCCAGCACTGGCGTTGGAACCATGTGGGGGAACAGAAGTGGCTTGATTCCCGCACCACAGAGAATTTGCGCGGTGATCTTTGCAAAAAGTTCCGAGTTGTGACGGGCGTCGTAGCCGATCGCAACGCTGATTTCCTTTTGGTTCGAATTGTGAATCGTGAGGTACCTGGCAAGGCCGGCGGCTGCCCGGGCAACCACCACCAGGTTCATCCGGTTGGGCCCGGGCCCTAATTTTCCACGCAGTCCGGCCGTTCCGAATTGAAGTGTTCCGTTGAAACAGTCGTGTAGTTCAGCGATCGCCAACGGATCAATCTGTCCGGAACGTTCAAGGAGTACGCGTAATTCGTGCTGGGTTTGTTCATCTGGATCACTCGCCAGCCAATCCCTTGCTTGCGAAATAACGTTCATGTTCATCGGCGCTTTTTAATCTAAATCTTTGCAGTAATTTTTGCGAGCAGATCACCCATGCGAACTGCGGCGTCGTTGCCAGCTTGGAGAACTTCCTCGTGATTGAGGGGTTCGCCACTCATGCCGGCAGCAAGGTTTGTGACTAAAGAGATTCCCAAGATCTCCATGCCCAGTGATCGAGCAACGATTGCTTCAAGGGCGGTGCTCATGCCGACCAAGGTGCCTCCCATGTTGCGAACCATGGTGATTTCTGCTGGAGTTTCAAACATTGGGCCGGGAAATTGAACGTAGACACCTTCGGGCAGGGTGGGCTCAACCTCGTGGCACATTGCGCGTAGTCGAGTCGAATACAGATCGGTCAGGTCAACAAAGTGGGCTCCGTGCAGTGGAGAGTTGCCGGTAAAGTTGATGTGGTCCTTGATGAGCACGGGTGTTCCGGGAGACCACTCGGGGTTGAGGCCACCACAACCGTTGGTGAGGATCATGATTTCACAGCCGGCGGCGGCAGCGGTACGAACAAGATGGGTAACGGCGTCTACGCCTTTTCCTTCGTAAAAATGTGTGCGCCCTAGAAAAACGAGTACGCGCTTGCCGTTGATCTCGATACTGCGAATTTTTCCGCTGTGACCGACTACACCGGGGGCGTTGAAATGGGGGACTTCGGTCATGTCGAACTCGGCAACCGGGGTACCAATCATTTCGGCTGCGGGAACCCAGCCTGAGCCGAGCACAATTGCAATGTCGTGCTTACTGCTGCCACTGAGTGTTGCGATGGCAGCAGCGGACTCTCGTGCTGCAGCATTGAGTAGATCGGTTTCGGCATTGACTGGCGTATTGATTGAGTTCACCAGATGAATCTAGTGCCTAGTGGTTGGTGGCACGGGCGTGATCAGGCAATGATCTCGCAAAGCACAGTGCCCGAGGGAACGGTTGTTCCAACTTCGGCGCTGAGTTTGGTGATCGTGCCAGCTTTGTGAGCCGTGAGTGGCTGTTCCATCTTCATCGCTTCCAACACCACGATCAGATCTCCTGCTGCAACCACCTGACCTTCGGTGACATCGATTTTCACAATTGTTCCCTGCATCGGTGCGAGGAGTGAATCACCGGAAGTATTAGCCCCTGCTTTTTTGCGCTCGCGCTTTTTAGCGGTGGGGGTGGGCTCACTTGACTGGGTTCCAAAGCCATTGGGGAGGGTGACCTCAAGGCGTTTGCCATTGACTTCAACGACCACCGATTGACGGGGGACGCTGTCCTCGAGTTCTTGGGCATCACCTGAATAGGCGGGAATCTCGTTGTTGAACTCTGTTTCAATCCAACGGGTGTGAACGGTGAACGGGGTTTCGGGATCTTCGGGGGCGAAAGCTGGATCTTCCACTACCACTCGGTGGAAAGTCAGTGCGGTTGCAATTCCATCGACTTTGAATTCGGCGAGGGCGCGTCGTGAACGCTGGAGGGCTTCTTGGCGATCCTTACCCGTGACAATCAACTTGGCGAGTAGTGAATCGAAGTTTCCACCGATTACATCTCCAACTTCAAAACCGGTGTCAACGCGGACGCCTGGGCCACTAGGAAGTTGCCACAGCGAGAGTTTGCCCGGTGCCGGAAGGAAACCACGGCCGGGATCCTCACCGTTAATCCGGAATTCAATACTGTGACCACGCAGAACAGGGTCGGGGTAATCAATTGTCCCACCACGGGCAATGCGGAATTGCTCGCGAACGAGGTCAATGCCGGCAACTTCTTCACTGACGGGGTGTTCGACCTGAAGTCGTGTGTTCACCTCAAGGAATGAGATTGTGCCGTCGGTGCCGATCAAGAACTCGCAGGTACCAGCGTTGTAGTAGCCAGCTTCTCTGATGATCGCTTTTGAGGATGCGTACAACGAATCGAGTTGGTCTTGGGTGAGGAAAGGCGCTGGTGCTTCTTCAACTAACTTCTGGTGACGGCGCTGCAGCGAGCAGTCACGGGTTGATACGACCACGACATTGCCTTCACGATCAGCCAGGACCTGAGTTTCAACGTGACGTGGACTGTCGAGGTAACGCTCAACGAAGCACTCGCCGCGGCCGAATGCGGCTATTGCTTCACGCACCGCTGAGTCGAACAGTTCTGGGATCTCTTCGAGGTTGCGGGCGACTTTGAGTCCGCGACCACCACCACCGAATGCTGCCTTGATCGCAACGGGGAGACCGAACTCTTTTGCGAAGGCAACGACTTCGCTTGCATCTTTGACCGGATCGGGGGTTCCGGGGACCTGAGGTGCGCCGGCCCGCTGGGCAATATGACGGGCGCTGACCTTGTCGCCGAGTGAACGAATAGCTGAGGGGGGAGGGCCAATCCAAATCAAACCAGCGTCAATGACAGCCTGGGCGAAATCTGCATTTTCCGAAAGGAAGCCGTAGCCGGGGTGAACTGAGTCTGCGCCAGATTCTTTCGCGGCGTTAATCACCTTGGCGATGTCAAGGTATGACTCGGCAGCGGTTGAACCACCCAATGCGAATGCATGATCGGCGAGCCGAACGTGCAAAGCGTCACGGTCAGGATCAGCGTAGACCGCAACGGACTCGATTCCTTCGTCCTTGCAGGCCCGAATTACTCGAACTGCAATCTCACCACGGTTGGCGATCAAGACTCTCTTCACGTAACTTCCCTTCGATTGTTGGTTGATCTTATCGGGCTTGATTCCACAGGTCCGTCCACGTGATTCCAAGCTCGGTTAACAGTTTGCGGACGGTGGGAAGTGAGATTCCGACAACATTTGATGGGTCTCCGGTTACCCCTTGAACGAAAGCCCCACCGAGACCGTCGAGGGTGAATCCACCAGCAACCGCAAAGGGTTCACCGCTGTCCACGTACGCGTCCATCTCAGCGTCTGTGAGTTCGCCAAGGTGAACTTGGGTGCTCGCGGTTGCCTCAGCGGTAGTTCGATCCCCGAGTTGGTTTGTGAACGTGACGTAGTGACCCGTGTGCAAAATGCCGGTCGTGTTCATCATCTTTTGCCAACGGGATTTGGCCTGGCTTGCATTTTCTGGCTTGCCGTAGGGCTTTCCGTTAAGCTCGAAAACGGAATCACAGCCAATCACGATCGTGTTGGGTGTTAGCTCATTACTATCCGCGAGTTCCTGGGTGACTTTTTCACACTTGGCTTGAGCGAGTGCTTGCGCAATTTCACTCGGGGTCGACGCTGCCATGCTGGCTTCAATTGCCTCTTCATCGACATTACTCACGCGCACAATCGGATTGAGGCCAGCGTTTCTCAAGGTTGCCAGGCGTGCGGGAGAGGCGGAAGCCAAAATGAGTTGCATGCGTCCCCTTATTGAGCCAGACCCGATGCGCGCCAGGCGCCGGGTCCGGGAACGGGGAAACTGCGCATCACGGCAGCCCGGTCACTCCAAGCATTAATCGCAGTGGGCTCACTCGCTTGCGTATTGGCTTGGAGTGCGGCAATAACGGCCAGGAGCGTTGCAATGTCCTCCGGGCTCGCATCCCCTCGGATCACCTGAAGGTGGGGGGCGGTCACAGTGGGATATTTCCGTGCTTTTTAGGCGGCAATGATGCACGCTTGGTGCGCAGTGCCCGCAATGCACGGGTGAGCTGCAACCGGGTTTCATGGGGGAAAATCACTCGGTCCATGTAGCCCCGCTCTGCTGCAACGTAGGGGTTAGCGAACTTCTCGGTGTACTCCTCGATGCGAGCTGCCCGCTCGGCAACAGGATCAGCGGCGCCAGCAAGTTCCTTGCGGTACAAGATATTGACCGCACCCTGGGCGCCCATAACCGCAATTTCTCCGGTTGGCCAAGCCAAGTTCAGATCAGCCCGCAGGTGCTTTGAACCCATGACCACGTAAGCGCCGCCGTAGGCCTTTCGGGTGACAACGGTGAGTTTGGGAACAGTTGCTTCGGCGTAGGCATAAATCAGTTTTGCGCCTCGACGAATGATTCCATCCCATTCTTGATCGGTGCCCGGCAAGAATCCGGGGACATCGACAAAAGTGATGACAGGAATATTGAATGCATCGCAGGTGCGAACGAAACGAGCAGCTTTCTCAGAAGCTTCAATATTAAGTGTCCCCGCAAACTGCATGGGCTGATTGGCAACAATGCCAACCGGGTGGCCTTCGACTCGACCAAAGCCACACAAAATGTTAGGAGCGAACAGTGGTTGTGTTTCAAGGAAATCGCCGTCGTCGAGAACACAGGCCAAAACTTCATGCATGTCATAAGGCTGATTCGGTGAGTCGGGAATTATTGAGTCAAGTGCGTAATCCTCTTCGGTGAACTCCATGGACACCTTGGTGGGAATAACAACGGGCTCACTCAAGTTATTGCTGGGAAGATAGGACAACAGGGCTCGCACGTAATCGAGTGCATCGGTTTCATCCGTTGCCATGTAGTGGGCAACACCACTCTTGGAGTTGTGAGTGTGTGCACCACCGAGGTCCTCGAAGGCAACATCTTCACCGGTTACGGTCTTGATGACATCGGGTCCGGTAATAAACATGTGGGAGGTCTTATCCACCATCACAATAAAGTCGGTGATTGCTGGGGAGTAGACAGCGCCACCAGCACATGGACCCATGATCAGGGAAATTTGTGGGATCACACCGGATGCCATCACGTTGCGATAAAAAATTTCACCGTAGAGGGCCAGTGAGACGACACCTTCTTGGATTCGTGCGCCACCGGAGTCATTCAGGCCGATCATTGGGCAACCGGTTTTGAGCGCCAGATCCATGATCTTCACAATTTTTTCACCGAACACTTCACCCAGGGATCCACCGAATACGGTGAAATCTTGGGCAAAAACACACACTTGGCGACCATCGACCGTTCCGTAGCCGGTAATTACTCCATCACCGTAGGGGCGAGTGTTTTCCAGACCGAAGTTGTGCGAGCGGTGTCGGTTCAGACCGTCAATTGCTTGAAATGAGTCGGGGTCAAGGAAGGCTTCAATCCGCTCCATCGCGGTCATCTTGCCTCGGGCGTGCTGTTTATCGATAGCGTCTTGGCGTTTACCGGCGGCTTCGGTGCGACGAGAACGCAATACGTCGGCTCTACCCGCGGTAGTGTGAATATCGGGGGTGATTTCGGCGCTCATGAATCCTCCTGGGTGGGGCTTGCATCGATCTACTGGTCTACCTGCGTACCTTATCTGCGTGGATGAATTCGCCGAGCGGGATGACCCAAGTGATTTTGTGACCTTGATCCCAATGAGTCCGCAAGTGATTTCGCTTGAGAGCGTCGATTCAACAAATAGTGAATTAATCCGCCGATGCGCAGGGGGATCCCTTGCCCCGTGGTCCGTAGTCGTTGCATCCGAGCAAGTCGCCGGGCGGGGGCGTTTGGATCGTAATTGGCAAAGTGAACCAGGCAGCGGATTGTGGTGCTCGGTGCTCGTCGATATTTCAGGGTGTGAGGCCCCCACGTGGCTACCCCTAGTCGCGGGACTGGCAGTTTTTGATGCCTGTTCTCGATTGGGCGCCACGGTTGAACTCAAGTGGCCCAATGACGTGATGGGCAATGGCGCCAAACTTGGTGGGATGCTGATTGAGTCAGCCGGGGCCCACGGCCAATGGGTTGTGGGGATCGGGATCAATGTCACGCGTGCGCACTTCCCGAACTCGGTAGCACTCGTTGATTTGTGCGGGGACGCACCAGAAATCACGTCTGTACTGGCTGAAATTGTCAATTCGCTTCATGCTCACGTTGAGTCATGGCGAGATGCTGATTGGGACACTTCGGATCTGTCGGCCAGATATCACAGTGTCTGCTCCAGCATTGGGGCTAACCTGCAGATCACCCGACCCAATGAAGAACCCTTTGACGCACAAGGCCTCGGACTTGATGAATACGGCCACCTCGTGGTGGCCCGTTCGGGGGATCGACGTGAGATTGTGCTAGCAGCGGACGTGGTTCATGCCACAATTAAGCCATGTACCCCGAAAAACTCCTAGCCCCCGGCGAGAGCATCGCCTTTGAACTAAAGCCGCATTGGCGCGCCTTAATCTGGCCAGCGTGCGTATTGATCATCGAGGTATTCATTGCAACGTGGGCATTCTTTGCATTTGACAGCACAATTTTTCGGTGGATTGTTGTCTTAGTTGGCGTCGTGATTTTGACGTGGCAGGTGGCCCTACCTTTTCTGAGGTGGCTCACGACACAGTACGTGTTCACTAGCCGTCGAATAATCGTGCGGCGTGGTCTCCTGACCAAGCAGGGACGGGACATGCCACTCTCGAAAGTAAACAATGTTTCTTTTGAGGTCAGTGTCCTGGGTCGAGTTTTGAATTACGGAACTCTAGAAGTTGAGTCGGCAAGTGACGACGGGGATCTCATAATCAACGATGTCCCCAATGTTGAAGACATTCAACGACAGGTTTACGAACTACATGAACTCGACGATTCCCGTCGGCGCGGGCATGGATCAGCTCCCGAATAGGTAAATCAGATTGGCGTGATCGCATCACGTTCGGCTAGTGCGCGTTCGCCTTGGTGCTCGGAGTCATCAGGTATGGCTGGGAATACGAATTTGCGGTACGACCAGAACCTGAACATGGTGCCTAAGCCAAGCCCAATGACATTAGCGCTGATGTTGTCAGCGAGCGCACTGTCCCAACCCATGACGTAGTGGCTAAACCACAGGCAGCTAACTGCGATTACGAGTGCAACCGCATTTAACCCAAAGAACATGAGGTATTCGCGCCCCATGTTGGTGCGACCGCGTTGACGGAAAGTCCAGTACCTGTTCCCGAAGTAAGCGAATGTTGTCGCCACCGAAACGCTAATGATTTTTGAGGAGATGGGCCGGTCAAACATCGGGCCTTCGCCACCGGCGAAGCGCAGCACGTTGAACAATCCAATATCAATGACGAGGGCGGCTAATCCAACAATTCCAAATTTGGCGAGTTCACGCCAGATTCCGGCAATCCATGATTGCATGGACCTCCCGCCGTTGTTGGAATCATGCATTCGCGGAGTCTAACTATGCAACTGTGTTGCGAGCGGTAAGTACTAAGTTTCTCCCGTGGAGCAAAGTGGCGGGCATGAGCTTGGTCCAAAAGTCGGCATGATCGGGGCCGGGCAATTAGCCCAAATGAGTGTCGCCCCCGCAACTGCGTTGGGAATCCAATTCAAGGTTTTAGCGAATAACTCGGAGGAACCAGCGGCACTCGTAGCCGCTGACACGACCATTGGTTCTAAAGATGACCCACAAACGGTGCTCGCATTTGCCCAGTCCTGTGATGTGGTGACATTTGATCACGAACTGTTGACACCAGCCGTCATGGAAGTGTTGAAAAATTGTGGTAAACCTGTCTATCCGAGTCCACAGGCGGTCATCTACGCCCAAGACAAACTTGCGATGCGTCAGGCTCTTACTGATCTAGGGATTCCCTGCCCGCGTTGGTCGCGGGTCGATTCTGAAACCGAAGGCACAATTTTTGCGCAAGAAGTTGGCTACCCATTCATTCTGAAAACTTCTCGTGGGGGCTATGACGGTAAAGGAGTGTGGTTCGTTAACAGCGAGTTAGACATCCGCGTTGTTTTCGAGAACGAACTACCGCCCGGATCTCATTGGCTGGCCGAGGAAAAAGTAAATTTCACGCGGGAGCTGGCAGCCCAGGTGGCCCGTTCACCGAGTGATCAGTGTGTCGCCTACCCGGTAGTACAAACCACTCAACGCAATGGAATCTGCGCTCAAGTAATTGCACCTGCCCCAGACCTTGACCCCGAAGTTGCTGTCATGGCACAAGAAATTGCCCTGAGAATCGCAAGGGAACTTGATGTTGTGGGCATGCTTACTGTTGAGCTGTTTGACACCGGTAACGGGGTGCTCGTCAATGAACTCGCTATGCGCGCGCACAACTCTGGCCACTGGAGCATTGAAGGCGCGACTACAAGCCAATTCGAAAACCACTTACGGGCCGTTCTTGACCTACCCCTTGGTTCACCGCGCGCGACCGCAACCTGGTCAGTGATGGGAAATATCTTGGGCGGTGATGTCCCCAACCTTTATAGCGCTTACCGCCACGTTTTTGCTCGTGATCAAGAACTCCACACGCACCTGTACGGAAAAGCGGTGAAACCCGGCCGCAAGGTGGGACACGTGACCGCGTGCGGATCTGACCTGACAGACTTGTGCGATCGAGTGGACCACGCGGTTTCCTATTTCATGGGAGAAATAAATGAGTAGCGAAAAAATTCAGGTTGCCGTTTGCATGGGCAGTGATTCTGACTGGCCCGTCATGTGCGCAGCGACGCAGGTTTTGACTGAACTGGGAATTAGCAACAAGCCCCTGGTCCTCTCAGCCCACCGGATGCCACTGGAAATGACGACATTTGCTCAGAGTGCACGCGAAAATGGTTTCGCCGTGATTATTGCTGGTGCTGGTGGCGCTGCACATCTTCCCGGCATGATCGCTTCACTAACAACACTGCCCGTGATCGGTGTTCCAGTTTCTGCAACCAAACTTGATGGCATGGACGCACTGCTTTCAATTGTCCAGATGCCGGCAGGGATACCAGTAGCAACCGTGGCAATTGACAACGCCAAGAATGCCGGACTGTTGGCCGCTCGCATGCTGGGAATTACAAACAGTGAAATCGCCCAAAAGCTTGAGGCTTACGCCCGTGAACTCAATGCTCAGGCCGCAGCCAAACAAAGCAAGCTCATCTAGTTCGTTGAATTAGGTAAAGTTTTTCGCCATTCGATCGCAGGGCATTTATTCATCACAACAGTGAGGCCGGCAGCGCGGGCCCGCTCGGCAGCTGCCTCGTCAGAAACACCAAGTTGCATCCAAATCACCCGTGCACCCGCTTGAACCCCTTGGTCACTTAACTGACCGGCACGGGAGCTGTTGACAAATAGGTCGACGACATCGGGTGGACCCCACGCCTCACTCGCTTGCGAGATAGTCGCGAAGCCCTGTTCACCGTGAACCTTCTCGGCGCGCGGGTAAATAGGGATGATGTGTTTGCCGCGATCTTGGAGAAATTTTGCTACTCCAAAAGCAGCACGATCAGGGTTGTTCCCCAGACCCACAACAAACCACAGATGGGTACTTTCAAGAATCGCGGGAATCTCCATGTAGACGATTATGCAGCAGGTCGACCCAGTGCCCGGATATTCCAGCCGGCCGCACGCCAAGCAGTGATATCTAGTTTGTTTCGAGCATCGATAATATTTTTTTGAGAAACAACTTTCGCAAGTTCCGATGGATCAATTTCTCGGTACTGCATCCATTCGGTTGCGTGAATAATCAGATCTGCATGGGTAGCAGCTTTCATCGCATCAGTCGAGTAGGTCAACGTTGGGTACACGCGTTCAGCGTTAACTGTTCCCTTGGGGTCGTGTACGACAACCGTTGCGCCGGCGTTGGCAAGAGCTACCGCAACATCAAGCGCTGGTGAGTCACGAACGTCGTCACTATCCGGTTTAAACGTTGCACCAAACATGCAAATAGTTTTCCCTCGAAGTTCACCACCAAGTTCCTTGCGGGCCAGATCAACCGTGTGGCTGCGACGACGGAGATTGATCTGGTCCACCTCGCGCAAGAACGTGAGTGCTTCTTCCGCGCCGAGTTCTCCGGCCCGCGCCATAAATGCCCGAATATCTTTGGGAAGACACCCACCACCAAAGCCGAGACCAGCTCCCAGGAACTTATTGCCAATTCGAGTGTCGTAACCGATTGCCTCCGCTAATTGCACAACGTCGGCTCCGGCTGATTCACACACCTCTGCCATTGCATTAATAAATGAGATCTTGGTGGCTAAAAATGAGTTAGCCGCAACTTTGACCAATTCGGCAGTGGGAAAGTCAGTGACCAGGAATGGAATACCTTTTTCGATCATTGGGGCGTACACCGCGCGCATTCGAGCCTCGGCGTCCGCGGAGGTGACCCCGACGACCAGGCGATCCGGCGACAAAGTGTCTTGCACAGCGAAACCTTCGCGCAGGAATTCGGGGTTCCAGACGACCTCGACTCCGGGTGCTGCAATTTTCAGTATCTCCGCTATTTTTTCGGCCGTACCCACGGGAACGGTCGACTTGCCGACAACGAGATCACCTGGAGACAGATGCGGGGCGAGTGATTCAACAGCACCGAAAACTTGGGATACATCGGCGGCGTAGGACCCTGATTGCTGTGGGGTACCCACGCAAATAAAGTGAATGTCAGCGAAGTCGGCCACCTCGGCAAATGAAGTGGTGAACTTCACCCGCCCGGCTGCAATGTTGCGCTGGAGAACCCCTTCGAGTTCAGGCTCGTAGAAGGGAACTTTGCCGGAATTGAGCAACTCGACTTTTTCGGGGACAACGTCGAGCCCGATAACCTCAAATCCCAATTCGGCCATGCAGGCCGCGTGGGTTGCTCCGAGGTAGCCGGTGCCAATCACGGAGAGTCGCAAGGTCATTGGGCAAGATTAGTGCGAATGGGCGGTTGATTCTCACCGCTAGCCCTGCTGGGCGGGTCTTACCCTCTAAAGTGCTGACCGTGAAGGGCTCAAATCGCGTGGTGGCTCCCAAAGTGCGTAAAGGTCGCTCTGGCAATTTCACGATCAGGGTGTACAACCGTGATTCACTGCGTGAATTGATAGCGGAAGTCGCTGCAACAGGGGAAGTTGCATTTTCGGTTAATCTGGTAATTGATCACGCTGCGGCGCCGCGCTCCGGTTGGCTGGGAAAGCCCGAACTCGCGTTGTCGCAATTTTCTGCTCGATGGACCGATTCCGGTTTTGAGGCTGATGCAAGCGTTGCTACCGAACTCTCGCTGGCAGTCATGTTGTCAGGCCTTTTGCGTGCGTGCATCCCAACGCCGGGTGGGGTTTTCACCCCTAAAGTCAGTTGGGAACCAAATGCACTTCCGCGTAGCGGGAACCTTGCAGAAACACTTCGATATTTAACGATTGCAAATTCCAGTGGAAATCTTCACCTTCGTTCCACCGATCTCACCATTACTCAAGAGAGCACCTGGTTGACGGGCGCTGACACCGAGTTTGTGGTGAACCCACTCGTGCACCGCCCAATTGGCCGTCGCTCACTTGCACAATCCAATGTGGTCCCGGCTCCATCCCTTTCCCTCCCGGAGTCACTTGACTCCGCCACCGTGCATCGACTTCGCGGGGTCACCGGGTTAACGGAAACAACCGAGCTCACTTTTACCCAAAAAATTCAATTACAAGCCTGTGGCGTCAATCTTGACGTGGAAACCGAAGACCTTCGCGAAAGTGAATTTAGGTCAATCGCCCGGCGAAATAATGCATTACGCAATCACTCGCCACACCCTAAGATTTTTGGTTGGCCCAGTGTTTCGATGGTGTTGGTTACGAATCGCGAAAATCATTTACAAGAAATAGTTGACTTCGTCTCCCGGCAAACGTACCCGAACCTAGAACTCATTCTCCTCACCCACGGCTTTGAGCTCGACGCCCACTTTGTCGCGCACCTTTCCGAGTTGCCCTTTCCCGCTCTGACACGTGGGGTAGTTGGCACCCTTAATTTGGGCGAGGTTTTGAAAGTCGCGAGTTCACTGGCCAGTGGTGAACTCATTACAAAAATAGACGATGATGATTTCTATGGACCAGAGCATGTTTGGGATTTGGTCACGGCTCGCATGTATTCGGGAGCCCAACTTGTGGGCAAAGCGCTCGACAATATTTATCTTGCAAGTGAAGATGTCACGGTGTTTCGACCGACCTACGCTGCTGAAAAATATGCAAAGTTTGTTGCGGGTGGAACCATATTGATTTCCCAAGCCGACCTTCGCGAGGTTGGCGGTTGGCGGCCCGTGCCTAAATCAGTTGACCTAGCTTTGATCGAGCGCGTCACCGAACACGGAGGGTTGGTTTACCGCACCCACGGGCACGGCTACATCTATGTTCGACACGCACAGGATTCACAAGCGGTTAACACGTCACTCGTTTCTGACGCGCATTTTCGAAAAGAAATCTCCGGTGAAGTAAGCGGTGTCGACGGCAATGTTTTGCGTGGATACACGGATCTGGACTTGGAGCTCTAAATCAATGAACTCTCTCCCAAGTGTGGCAATCGTGATGCCGGTTCTCAACGAAGAAGAACACCTCGAGTCCGCTATCCAGCGATTGCTTGCTCAGGACTATCAAGGTGACATGGTGATCGTTCTTGCTGTTGCTCCATCACGAGATCGAACAGAAGTGATTGCGGCTGAACTTGCACAACGTCACCCAAGTTTGAAAGTGGTTGCTAACCCAAGTGGGAAAACCCCTTCAGCACTCAATGCGGCAATCGGATCGTCAACGTCCGAGGTAGTTGTCCGGGTTGATGGTCATGCACTCATTCCTTCTGACTACATCCGCATTGGCGTCGAGACTTTGAACCGCAGTGGCGCTGACAACGTTGGTGGTGTCATGGCGGCGAGTGGTTTGACGCCGATGCAGAAAGCAATAGCTGCTGCGATGACGTCAAAATTTGGAGTTGGCGGAGCAGCATTTCATGTCGGTGGCGAGGAGGGTGAAGCACTTACCGTGTATTTGGGCTGCTTTCGTCGAACCGCTTTGGAGCGGGTCGGAGGCTATGACGAATCAATGGTGCGGGCTCAAGACTGGGAAATGAATCACCGGATCCGTGAAACTGGTGGAAAAGTTTGGTTTACCCCCAAGATG
Source organism: Candidatus Nanopelagicales bacterium (assembly GCA_040399625.1). Lineage (GTDB taxonomy): Bacteria > Actinomycetota > Actinomycetes > S36-B12 > S36-B12 > UBA4592. The sequence continues at coordinate 18,133 of JBBARV010000001.1, forward strand.
GTGGTGACCTATCGTCCGCGCTCGAGCCTTAGTGCACTTGCGCGTCAGTATTTTGGGTACGGAACGTGGCGCCGAGAGGTAGCTCGTCGATACCGTCAAACGATTTCACTGCGTTACCTGGCCGCCCCGGCACTTGTTGTCGGAATGGGACTCGGCTTATTGCTAATACTCATTGGCGCGCTTGCATCACAACCGTTGTTGGTGTGGATTGGTCTCATTCCATTCGTTGGATATTTACTGGGAGTGATTGGGGCAAGTGTGATTTCCAAGGCAGGTCGTAGCGGACTTTTACTACCCGTTGTCTTTCCCGTCATGCATGTTTCTTGGGGGCTCGGGTTTCTTTTTGGTCGGGCTAATTCATGAAACTTTTTGACCGCAAGCCCCATTGGTCCATCGTTACTTCAGCGCCAAAAGGGGAAGCAGGAAAGCAGTGGGGGGACTACTGGTACGCCACGGACCTGGCCCAAGCCCTTATCGCTGAAGGGGTGGACGCCAAGGTCGTTTCTCGTGCCGGTGCCAATAGCGAGAAGCGAGATAGTGACGACGTTGTTCTGGTCTTGCGTGGACTGCGACGCGTTGTTCCTTCCAATACCAGTGCAACGTGGATGCTCTGGGTGATCTCACACCCTGAACTTGTTAAACCCGGTGAGGCCGCCCAGTATTCACGAGCATTTGCGGCGAGTAATCACTGGAGTCCTGATCCAGAGATCGGTGAGTTCACCCCGCTTTTGCAGGCCACAAACTCCAGCCGCTTCACACCAACGACCTCAACTCAAAAATCTGGCGTTCTCTTCGTTGGATCAACGCGTGGGGAGTTTCGGCCCGTTGTGCGCGATGCAATCGCAGCCGGCATTCCGTTGGAACTTTATGGGGTGGGTTGGGACGAGTTTCTTTCCCCCGATCAAATTGCGGGCGAATTCCTGCCCAATAGTGAATTACCCCGTGCCTATGCGAACAGTGCAATAGTGCTCAACGACCATCACCAGGAAATGGCCGAACTTGGATTTCTTTCGAATCGGCTTTTTGATTCGGTTGCAGCAGGTGCTCGGGTGGTGAGTGACCCCGCATTGGGTATCGGTGATGTTTTTGGCTCCAGTGTTGTCACCTACCGTGGACCAGAAGAGTTGGCCGAGATTTTACGTGATCCTGATGCTTTCTTTCCGGTTGACACGGTTGATGTACAGCGAATTCGAACAGAACATAATTTTCGAGCCCGCGCCCGGACATTAATTGAAGCAGCGGAATCAGCGCGTCATGACTAGCCCGCAAGTTTCAATTGTCTTGATCGGGTACAACGACGCGAGGCGCTTGCCAACCGCCCTAGAGTCACTGGCCACCCAGTCATTTCGTGATCTTGAAATCATTGCGGTTGATGACTGCTCAACCGATGATTCCGTTGAGATTCTGCGTGCGGCTGCTCTACACGAGCCACGGATTCGAGTCGAAGTCCTTGCCCAAAATTCAGGTGGGTGCAGCGCTCCACGTAATCGCGGCATGCAACTGGCTCGCGCGCCATTCGTCATGTTTTGTGATTCAGATGACACTTTCGATCCGCACGCAGTTCGTAATTTGTTTTCAGCGATCAATGAAATGCAGGCGGATCTAGTGGTGGGCGCAGCTAGGCGCATTATTTCGGGTACAGGTGAAAAGAAAATTTGGCGTCCAGAATTACATGGTCAATCTCAGGTCTTTGAGGCTCTCGTTGACAAGCCAGGTTTGTTGTTTGACACTATCTCGGTCAACAAGATTTATCGTACCGATTTCTTACGTGCGAACGGAATCGATTTTCCCAGCGGGTTGCTTTTTGAAGACCAACTCTTCACTCTCAAGTGTTACCTAGCAGCCTCACGTATTGGAGTGATTCCCGAAGTTGTTTATAACTGGAATGTGGAGCGAGAGGCGCAGGTTGGTTCAATTACTCAGTCCAGAAGAGAATCTCGCAATGTGCGGGACCGGATTGCCATCAACGAATTAATGGATCGTGAACTTGAGTCCAATCAAGTTTTGGCTCACTATAAAAATCAGAAGTTTCTTCAACACGAGCTTTCTCTCTACCTCGCCACTCTCTTTGAACTCACACAAGATCAGTCACATGAAATAATTCAGATTCTGTCCGAGTATGTCCGAACTATCCCGATCGAAGACTTCGAATGCCTGCGGCCAGGCTTGCGGGTTGCCACCTACTACCTGCTTCTGGGTGACCAAGAGCAAATGCGTAGGGCGCTGTATTGGGAAAAAGGTGGCGGTTTCATTAACACCGAATTGGTCGAAGGGGAATGTACCTTGTGGTCACATGGGGACACCGAACTTTTGGGCCGCCCGGCATCTTGGTGGCTTGATGTCAGTGAGTTGCACCTCACCTTGATCCCATTTGACCAAAGACGTTATTTCGCGATGATGGAAAAGGCGCAGGATCCTGACGAATGGTTGATCACCTGTGTTGACTTTGCGGGTGACCTGCCCGCTGATACGGCTGTGCAGGTGATCCTGCGTGAAACCAAATCCGGGGCACTTATCGCCTTTCGTGCAACCCCAGCTGAGAATGGTGTGTTGAACATGAGTTTCCAGGTCAATCTTGATTCAGGCAACGCAGAACTCATCCAAGAGCGCGGGATTAACGCTGGCGAACATGGATCGGTCCAGATTCAAATAACCTGCGCTCTGGGCGTAAATCGCTCAGACCTGCATATGCAGACAGGTGAAGACCTTCCTGAATTGTCGATAACCAGGTTGGCATCACTTGACTGTGCCGATCGAATAGTTTTCATGTCGCAGCCTGATTCGCGCATTTTTTGGAAAGCCGCCGGATCAGCGAAGTCCTTGATGGGGGCGGTGCGCAAACTTCGGCGAATGCGCAACAACACGTCAAATACATCTCAATTGCCGCTGGGTAAAGTTGGGAATAGGCCCTCCGTCGTGTTTGCACCCGCGAATCTAAACCCGTTTGACAGCAGACTCGAGCGCTTTGATACCCAGGCTTGGATTGATGAATTCGGCGTGAATGCGTATTTGCTGATACCCCGCGAAGTTTTTACCCCAGCGCCCAAACGCTTCCAGTTTGCCTATCGAGGCTATTCCCCTTCCCAACTCAAGGCGGCGCTTGCCATTGCTGACATTGTGATCACGGATCGACCCGAGTTGACCGGTGATCCGAGGGCGATTATTTTTCGCAAAGACCTCGGGGCTGCGCGTTACCTACTGCCACCCATTGATGAAGCCCCGATTGAAGATCAACGTTCACTACACGAAATCATCCGCGCACGGCTTGACTCACTCAAGGTTCACAAATGAAACCAATCGTGATCTTGGCAAATAATGTTCAGGAACTTGGTGGAGCACAAGTTGTTGTCAGCACCTTGGCCAAAATCTTCAGATCCCACGGTCACAAGTGTTGTGTAATGGGTGTTACTCCACATGCGGATCCACATGATTTTGGCGAAGGTGAAACCACGACGCTGATGCCGCGAATATGGCCGCTGGCAATCCCAGGTGACCCGCAAAAAGTGAAAGATCGAACCGAATTGAGAAGCATTGCGGTGAGCAATCTCGCTGACCTATTGAATTCACTTGAGCCAGGGTACGTCATTGCCGCTCAACTATGGTCACTTGAGATTTTACTTGACGCAATGAAATTCGTGGCCAGGAGTTCCGAGTGGCGCAGCATCGGCCAGTATCACGGTGCATTTGCCGCAGCGGCTAGTGGAAGAGACCTAAAACGTGCATTAAGACTCGCTCCTGCCTGTGATGTATTCGCGGTGCTCACCAGAGAAGATGCTCAGTCATTTGCGGATTGCGGGTTGACCAATGTGATTGTGATTGCAAACCCGAACACGTGGACCCCGTCACCGGGTTTCACTCGATCACCACAAAAATTAATCGACTTCATTGGCAGATTTTCTCCGGAAAAGGGGCCGGATCTGGCGTTGGCTGGATTTGAACTAGCTCGTCCGCAACTTGGACCGGAAACGAGGCTGCGCATGATTGGTTCAGGACCCTTGGAGGCTGAGTTGCGCGAACAGGCAGGCCCTCAGGTGGAGTTCATTGCCCCCACCACAAACATTGAATCGATCTTGAGTCAGAGCGCTGTGCTGCTGTTGACTTCACGAACGGAGGGAGCCCCACTTGTCGTTGCTGAAGCACTAGCTGCGGGTGTGCCGGTGATTGCTACCGATTGTTCGGCAGGAGTGCGGGAATTCTTTGAGGCGAATACGGGGGTGTACACGGATCTGATCGCCCGTGAGAGTACGAGTGCGATCGCCGAATCACTTATTCGTTTTTCACAGGCCGGTGCGATTCTTAATTCTGCTGGGAGTCAGTTGCCTAATTCGGATTATGAAAATTGGTCTGCACTGTTCGATTCGTTGTGATGCAAATCGCTAGAGGTGCGAGTTTGCGCGAGTGAGGTCTTCCTCGAAGTCGACTTCCACCGCGAACAGGTCTGAAATATCAACGGGTCTTACTCGAGTTCCGTGGGTATCGATCATGATCTCAATGCCACGTTCAAAGTAGTCGTCGTCTGCGCAGGCCGCCAAGCCTTCGATTAACAACTGCTTGTCCTTGTCGGCAACGAAGTTGATTCCCACTGACTCACCGAGGGCGTCCACCACCGCCTTGGAAAGTTCACTCACAAATCCGGCTGCGTCAACCCGGTACTTCACTTCTTCGTCTCCCACAACAGCTGTGTTAACACAAATGATTGATTCATCTCGGTCGATATAATCCTTGACTCGTTCGAGCACGCGGGGGTCAAAGACCACGTCACCGTTGAGCCAAACCACACCACCGGGACCAGAGAGTCGCAAGGCCTTGAGCAGGCTGCGATTGGTATTTGTTTGATCGTAGGACTCGTTATAGACGTAAAGGTTGTTCGGGAATGACTCAATGATCAGTTCAAGTTTGAAACCAATGACCGTCATCACCCGCAGTTCTTCACCAAAAGCCGTGCTCAGATTGTCCATCTGCTGGCGCATGATCGTTCTACCATCAGCGAGGGGGGTGAGGGGTTTAGGCCACGGGCGCCCCAGTCGAGTTCCCATTCCGGCGGCCAGGATTACGGCTGTTTGAGTCACTGCGAGAGCCTACTGTCCGCGGCGTTTAGGACTGAACTTGCCGCAGGCGTTGGATCAGGCTGAGAGCAGAATCATGTGCGGCGATCTCTGAGGTGATCGCTGACCAAAATGCCTGCGTACTGCTTCCTTTGGCGGTGTCACCGAAGTAATAGGTCCGCATCCGGGCACGATCATCGCGATGTGTATCAAGTTCCAGTGTGGTTGTGATCAGTTCACCAATTTGTGAAATGGAATTCTGGTCAATAACAGCACACGCGCCAGACATGGGAGAGTCAGCGAGTAATTGAACCGGATCAGATCTCCGGTCGGTGAGCAAAATAGGTGATTGTGGCGACAGGTACAGGTAGTCGAGGGTCACACTGGAGACGTCCGCGATCAGCAGGTCGGTTTCGGGCAAAATTCCCAAGATATCGGCAGCTGGCAAATAGGCATGTGGAGCCCCCGCACGAGAAATGAGGTCAATAATTTTCTTATGGTTTGCTCGGACGAGTTGATCTGCGGATTCAATAACTCGTGGGTGTGGTTTGTATACCAAACGTGCAAGTGGAACGGCAAGTGCGGCCGCTACGATTTCTGGACCATAAAGGTCCACCGAGGTGTAGTTGTTGACTTCGTCTTCACCTTCCCACGTGGGGGCATAGGTAATTGTTGTTAATTCACTTTCAGTGAGTGGGCTGGCAATATCAAGATCGAGTTGAGGTCTTCCCACGCTCACGAGGTGACTCGGATCAAACCACGTAATGGCTGCCGCATGACGATCAATCGCAGCTTGTCCCGCAACATAAACTTTGTCATAGGCTTTTGCTTGATTACTGACCATACAGATTTTGTCGCTCTCACCGTGATTGACGTGAATGTGAACTGCTTGTTGAAACGAGAGAGACTGGAAATTAGTCCAACCATTATTAACGTAAATCACCGCGTGAAAGTCTGCTCGGTCATACAGGGCCATCAAGATCTCGTAGCGGGGCACGAGGAGAACTTGAAGTGATGTCTGGGGGAGTAACTCGCTATATGACTCAAGGTTGCGAACAACGACGATCGTCTTCAGTTCGGTGTGATTCTCAAACACTGGAAGCCACTGGAGAAGTTGATAGAGCTTTTCGGGTTGATCCGCGAAATACAGGGCAATATCGGCATTTGGGATGTTTTCTAGGTCAAAACCCTCGGGTTCAACCTCGCCGTACTCGCGCAGCCGTCGGCTCATGCTTCGAGCAGCGCGTTTAGCAAATACGCCGAGTTTGCTTAACTTTTCTGATCTTTCCGCTTTGCTTTCCACGTGGTGCACGATACGCGAGCGGTCGTCATCTAATGTAAACGCCGTGCGCGCACTCTGGGAGCACCGCCAGGTACTCCGAATGCTGGTCCTTCGTGACCTGCAGAATCAGTACACCAAATTCCGGCTCGGTTACCTCTGGTCACTACTTGAACCACTGGGTATGTCCCTGGTCCTGTGGCTGGTTTTCTCGGTACTTCTGGGTGATCGAGCACTGGGTCTTTCGCCCTATCTCCTTTTCCTTTCTGTTGCGATTCTGCCGTGGTGGTGGTTTACCAAGAGTGTGAATGCGTCGACTAAAATCTTCCGGCGCGCTCGGGGCGAGTTAGCCTTCTCGAGCTTGCCCCCACAAATTTGGGTCATGCGAACGGTACTTTCCACATCGGTTGAGTTCATATTTTCACTCCCCGTGATCGTGCTCGCAATTGCGCTCACCAGAGATTTGCCAGGAATTTATATATTGTTTTTCCCGGTTGCAATCCTTCTTCAATTCTTACTTCTCTATGGAATCGGTTTACTTGTTTCATCATTAAGTGTTGTTATCCCTGATCTTGCCCGGGTTGTAAAAATCATAATGCGGGCAACGTTTTACCTCTCTCCAATTCTGTACTCGATCTCAAATATTCCCCAGAGCCTGCAATCCATCGCAGCATTAAACCCACTCGTTGGAATCCTTGGTCTTTACCGAATTGGCTGGTGGCCGGAGGAACACGCATCGGTTGGGTCACTTGTGATCTCATTGAGTGTCGCTGCAGCAATATTTATTATTGGCATTTACACATTCCACCGGCTCAAGCCGCGAATCTTGAAGGAGGCGTAGTGAGCATTATTGAATTTTCACATGTTTCACTCACCATGCCTCGAACCAAACGCCGGCAAGGTTCAGGTCGCAAAAGCCGGCTGCGGCGTTTTGCTGGTGAAACGTCTCGAACCACGGTGCCGGTTCTGCAAGATGTTTCCTTCACGGTAAACAAAGGCGATTCGGTGGCCATTGTCAGCGGCAAGCCACTTATGCGTACGTCCCTGATTCGGCTTGCGGCCGCAACGTTGATTCCGGATTCAGGTTCGGTGATCCGGACAGAACGCGTAGTCCCGATGATCGCTATTGCCAGGGCCATGGGCACTTCATTCACAATTCGACAAAATGCGTATTTGGTGGGCGGCCTGCTCGGTATGAGTCCCGATGAACTCACAGAGAAACTTCCCGCCATTATCGAATTTGCTGACTTGGGTAATTTACTCGATCGTCATCTTCGGGGGGCACCGCCAAGTGCACGGCAACGACTTGCCTGGAGTATCGCTATGGCCGTGGAAGCGGACGTTTATGCAATAGACCAGAGCCTGGTCGTGGGCGAACTTGAATTTCGGCAGAAATGTTGGAGTGCGGTGGACACCCTGCGGGAGAACGGCGCGACTTTCCTGGTTTCCTCGGACGGGGCCAAGCAGTACCGCAGATTCTGTGACCGGGGCTTGTATTTTGAGCAGGGAGCACTCATCGCTGATACCACGGTGCCGCGAGCACTCGCCCTCGCGCGTGAGGCTAGGCGGGAGCCCCTCGGGGAATAGGCTGACCCTTGTGTCGGTTTCTACCACCTCGTCGAAGGCCATCGCGACAAATGGCGTCTTGCTTCATGTTGGTGTTCACAAAACGGGCACGACGGCCATTCAAGCGGCTTTAGCCGACGCTCGAAGTGATCTGGCAACCCACAACGTCCGCTACCCAGGGAAATTACAAGCCCAACATCGCGCAGCGCTTGCACTACTTGGTCGCCCCTGGGGCTGGAATAACCGTGGCGGTGGTGTCATGGATCGGGAGCATTTTGATCGGTTAGCCAAACGCACGGTCAAAGCCCCGGGTCGTGTTGTGATCAGTAGTGAGTTTTTTTGTGAGGCCAGTGCCGAGCAAGCACAGGAGGCGGTTACTTCGTTAGGTGACGCAGGGGCCCGGCCCGTTCACGTTGTGGTGACCCTGCGCAATTTGGGAAAACTCTTGCCTTCTTCATGGCAGCAATATTTGAAATACGGATTGACAACTTCTTATGACGCTTGGCTAACAGATGTTCTGGCGGCGCCGGGGAGTTCGAAAATGACTCCAACATTTTGGAAGCGACATGATCATGGAGATGTCATCACTCGGTGGGCGCAAGCCGTTGGCCCAGAAAACCTCACCGTAATGGTGTTAGAAGATGTTCCGCGAAACTACATGTTTGAAACCTTCGCGCAGTTTCTCGATATCCCACCGGAAATTTTGACCGGTCGAATGGAACTCACCAGTAACCGCTCAATGACTGCGGCGGAAGCAGAAGTACTCGTCCGGATCAACAAAAAAGTCAAAAAAACTATGCAGTGGACCGACTACGTTACGTTGGTGCGACGCGGGGTCGCACTTGGCATGGTGGAAGGCCGTGAGCCAAATCCGGCTGAGCCAAAATTGCATACCCCCGACTGGGCACTTGATGCGGCTCACCAAGTGGGAATCGCAAGTGTGAACACAATCCGAGAGTCGGGTGTTCAGGTGCTAGGAAACCTTGACTTACTGACGACCCGAGTTGAGTCAACCCCGGATCCAGGTCAGGTCGATCAACTTCCTATTGATGCTGCTGTCACAGCGATTGAGTCGGTGATTAGCGCATCCCGTGAGGAACCAACCTCACGCGCTCTGGCCGGCCGCCTTTACCGGAAAACTAAAAAAGACGGAATTCGTTCACTATTTCGTAAAGAGTCCGAGTGAGCCGACTAATTAATACGAGCGCGGACATTTCCGAGGTGCTCGCTGAGCTATGCACCGCTTTGGAAACACGTGACCTGGCGATTGTCGTGGTTGCCCCGGATTTACTCGTTTCGCCACTTGTCTTAAGTCCGATCACGGAAAATTCACTTGCTGGAACGAGTGCTGGCGTTCGACCACAGCGTGACGGGAATCTTCGGATTGCGCACCATGCTGTGAGCGCGGTTGCAACAAGTTTTCATCACATCAACGCTGCAAATGCTCAAAGTGTTGGTGCAATTCGAATTCACCCCAGTGATTTCGCGGTAGCGCACAGCGCTGTCAGTGATTTAGCCCAGGCAATTGAATCAGGTGCAATAACCCCACACGATTGTGAAGTCACCGAGTTGATTTTGGCGGCGTTGACCAGATCTCAAATAAATGTGCGCGCAGTCGAGTTAATTGATGCACCATGGTTCAGGTCCGCGGGGGACTTAGAAGCCGCCCAAGGGCAAATACAAGTAATGTCTGATTCCCGCATTCGAGCACTTCAAGCTAATCGAGTCGATGACGGTTTTTACTCAACCTTCATAGTTCGCAAACTTTCCAAACCACTAAGTGTCCTAGCGATCAAACTCCGCATGTCACCTAACTTAATTACCGTCATTTCATTCATTGTCGGAATTGCTGCTGCAGCAAGTTTCGCCCAAGGTGCCCGCTGGGCCTTGATCCTCGGCGCACTGCTGCTCCAGTTATCCCTGATCCTGGATTGTGTTGACGGTGAAGTGGCGCGCGCCACCCACCGATTCTCGGTGATCGGTGCGTGGCTTGATGCATCAACTGACCGGGTGAAGGAGTACGCCGCCTACGCGGGCTTAGCAGCCGGTGCTGTTGTTACAGGTGTCCAATCTCAATTCGCCTGGGGGCTGGCTCTGCTCTTAATGATCGTGCAGACAGCCCGGCATATGGGGGATTACAACTTCGCGGCAATTCAGAAAATGCGGGAAGCGGCGCTACCGCGTGCTTCCATACTTGATCCCCGTGACCCTTGGGGCGAGGATTACGCAACCTTCTCGGTGCGGGTTAACAGCCGAACAAGCCTGCGCTGGTTCAAGAAAGTAATTCACATGCCAATCGGTGAGCGCTGGCTTGTGATCAGCGTGGTGGCCGCAATCTTCACACCTCTGGCTGCACTTTTAACACTTCTCGTTCTCACTTCATTTGCTTGGCTGTACACGATCATTGGCCGAGTCATACGAACTCGAAGGTGGGAAAAGATTCCCGTTGGTGTTGAACTGATTATCGCGCAACGTGACAACGGCCCGATTCTTGATTTACTTCCTGCAGGATTTCGGCGCCCGCCAGCCTCACGTTGGAACTGGGCGAACCCCATGATCAACCGCGTCATTGAAATGGGCGTTGTTGCCCTAATTGCAGTGACTTGGTTCCCACAGTGGATCACATTGGCTTTTGGCTACCTGTTCATCGTTGCATTTCACCATTACGACAACATGTACCGTGCATTAGCGGGGTCCAAAGCCCCTCGTTGGATCACATGGGGTGCGCTAGGTCGTGAAGGGCGAACAATCATTGTGGTCATTGCAGCCGTGGTGGGAATTACAGCTTTCTACGATGCACTGAACCTCGGAGTAGCGTGGTTGTTCATGTGGTGCGTAATTATTGCTTCGGCCCAATATTTGTCCGCGCGGAAAGTGATAATCCTGTGACGCCAGAAAAACAAGTGCACCCGACCATTGAGCAGATCCGGGAAGTCTGCCAGCCGCCATCTGTTCGCGACCGCAAGAATTCCGAACATTGGGTTGCTGACGTTTATCTTCGTGACATCTCACCGTATTTAACCAGCCTGCTCCTTCGCACCCCGATCACCGCAAATGGGGTCACATATCTCATGATCGCGACAGGTGCACTGGCCGGTGTTGCACTGCTTATTCCTGGAATGCCCGGAGCAAGTTTGGCTTTGCTACTGGGACAAATGCAAATGTTGTGGGATTGCTCAGATGGTGAAATTGCTCGGTGGCGCGGTACTTCTTCACCTAAGGGTGTTTTCCTGGATCGGGTTGGCCACTATGTTGCTGAAGCGTGCATCCCCCTCGCACTTGGACTACGCGCCGCCGGCTTCCCTGACTCTGGTTGGCTGGATTCACCGTGGCCGTTGGTCGGAGCGTTACTCGCTTTAATCATTATGTTCAATAAAGCACTCAATGACATGGTCCATGTTTCACGCGCCTACAACAATATGCCCAAGTTGGAAGATAAGGAATCCATTGGGGTTCCCAACGTTTCCGGGTTACGCAAGGTTCGATCCATCGCTCGATTTGTGCCATTTCACCGTGCTTATCACTCGGTTGAACTCACGATCTTGGCTTTCATCGCAGCCATTGGTGACCTGTTTACCGGAGATTTGCAAGTAACCCGCATTCTGGTTGCCGGGCTGGCGATCCTTGGAATATTCACAATTATTGGGCACTTCATGGCGATCATGACATCCAGCAAGTTGAAGTGATGGCGACAGCTAGCAGCCCCCCGCAATTCGGAGTTGTGATTTTGACCATGGGAAAACGTCCCGTTGAGTTACTTAAGGCAATCGAATCGGTAGTGAATCAGAGTGCTATTGATACCGAAATAGTTGTTGTCGGAAACGGCTGGCAACCCGTTGATTTACCACTTGGTGTTAAAGCGTTAGCGCTTGCAGAAAACGTTGGTATCCCGGCGGGACGCAATGCAGGGGTGGGGCTGGTGAGTGGCGACACTCTATTTTTTCTCGACGACGACGCGGAACTGCCCGACTCGCATTTCTTGGAACGGATGGCAGCTTTATTAGCAGCCCGGCCCGAAATTGGACTGATCCAGCCACGGGTGGTCGACCCAACAGGTGCAGTTGCCCCAGGCCGTTGGGTCCCTCGGCTGCGGGTGGGTGACCCGAGTACACCAGGACCGGCAACTTCACTGTGGGAGGGCGCAACGGTAATTCGGCGCTCCGTATTCGACATGTGCGGAGGCTGGCCGGAAGAGTTTTTCTACGCCCACGAAGGGATTGATCTGGTGTGGAGAGTGTGGGATTCCGGCTTCATTCCTTGGTATGCCGGCGACATTGATGTTTACCACCCGGTGATTAATCCATTGCGACATGAAGAGTTTTACCGAATGAACGCTCGAAACAGAGTGTGGCTTGCGCGCCGCAATCTTCCCGTCGTGCTGGAGCCGCTCTACGTCGGTAGTTGGGCCGGATTAACCATGTTGCGGGTTCGTGACTCCTCATCACGTAAAGCTTGGCTTGCGGGAATGCGTGAAGGCATGTCCGTTCAGCCAAGTGGACGTAAAGCGATGAAGTGGAAAACAGTATGGGCGATGACCAAAGCCGGCCGACCACCCGTTATCTGATTGAATTGAATTAGCGCTGTTATTAACTCGGCGGTGGCTGGTTAACTTGCGCAGTAAGTTTCATCGGCGGTATTGATATTTGCCGTTTTGTCTTTGAGTGCCTCACTGATTTGAACGGCTTTAGATCCCGTGAAGTCCGGACCGATCACAAGTTGGAGTGTTGATCCTGTTCCCGCTACCGGTTCCTGCACCGTTGCACTCGCGGAGTACGCCAATGTTTTGGCTGAGTTGTCCCATTCGGGGTCATAGATAAGCGTTGTAGCGGCAACGGCATCTCCATTTTTGACATTGACCACGATGAATCCTTGATCGCGCAATGCTTTCTTGGCACTTTTGCCAGCGCCTTTGACTCCCGTGCCATTGATCACTTCAACGCGAATATTTTCCGGGACCGTACGCAGAAGTGGTTGATCGTTGGCAGCTTTAGGTGGCCACGGGGTGTCATTTTTGATTGCGTTGAGAAGTGGCTTAGCCTTTTTCTTGTTCATGAGCACGTTTGCGCCATCACCTGCGGGATACCAAGGCATTGTGGTGAATGTGATGTTGGAAGGGCTCAGGTCTTTCATGCTGACCGCGAGTTCGCGCAAGTTATCAATGTTGGCCAGCTGTGGGTCTGCGGTCAGCGACTCGGTGGCAGCGTTGAGTACACCGAGCAGTGCGGCAGGGTTGAGTAGCGTTCCGCTGGAGAGAACTTTTTTGGCCATCGATGAAAGAAAAGCCTGTTGGCGTCTAATCCGCGAGGTATCCGAACCGTCACCCAATGTTTTGCGGGCACGGACGAAGGCAAGTGCTTCTTCGCCCGAAATCGTGTGCTTTCCAGCGCTGAGTTTGAGACCACTTAGTGGATCGTTGACCGCCTCACTGAGACAGATTTCGACCCCACCAACGGCTTCTGTGATTGCCTTGAAGCCACCGAAGTCGACCACCATAAAGTTGTCAATCTGCATTCCGGTCATATCTTCAACGGCCTTAAGGGTGCAACCCGGACCTCCACGAGACATTGCTTCATTGAATTTACCCGAGCCCCCGTTGACGCTCTCACCATTTGCGTTTTTGCAGGTTGGCAGGTCAATGAGGGTGTCGCGGGGGATACTCACCGCGACCGCTTGGCTTCGATCGGCACTGACGTGCAGCAGGATTGTGGTGTCTGAGCGTTCAGATGAACCGAATTTTGACGTGCTTCCGTAGCCCTTATTGTCCTTGCCGGCGCGCGAGTCGCTACCCATGAGCAAAACGTTGAAGGGTGCGGTTTCCCCCGTCGTCTCGTCAACAACGACGGATTCACTCTCGGTAACCGCGCTTCCGGTTTGATCGGAGACGTCAAGGGCCGTGATATTTCCTTCAAGTTGCCCAAGGACCGCGGTTACTCCTGCCCCAACGGCGGTAACGGCCAAAATCGCACCAGATGCGATTGCTGCAACAACCTTTGGCCAACGTCGGTTACTCAAGGGGATCCTTTAATTTGAGGAGGCATCTTTGGCGGTTCTGCTGACTTGTACAACGGAACCACCCTCAATAGTAAGTGGGAAGCCCGCTACCGGTTGTTAGGACGCACCCGAACACCTATTTGGTTCCCGGTCGGGATGGAACCTGAGCAAGATGTGGGCAAGTAGTGCGGGGCGGAGTTTGGTACAGGCTGCGGGTGTGTGTGACACTACAAGGACATAAATTTTGGGGCCTGTGTGACAGGTGGGACATTTGATGGCGATCGGGAAGGTGTGGGAAGTTGTTTAATACAAGGCCGGGCCCCCCTCGGATTGTGGGTGGCCTGACCGTGATCACGGTGCTTTCCGCGAGCCTGATCCTGCCCGTTTCGGGTTCAGTCCAATCGGGAGCACCGTCTAAACCGAAGGTAACCCAATCGCCACCACCACTTATTGAGCAGCACTTCGACCTTTTCGGTGTGGACCCAGCGATTGTCACGGCATCACAGTCAGCCTTACAGGCTTCTTTCACCGAAGAGTCCACTGACGAACACTCGGTGGATTTCCTCCCTTTGGCGCCGGTGCTAGATGAACATGATGCTCATCAGGTTGACCAATTCACGGATTTGGCTCCAGTTTTGGCAACGCGCAACACCAACACGAAACCATTTACTTTGGTTGGGGTCACCTCCGTTGAGCCATTTGCTGCGGGAACCCGTGTTCTGGTACGAGTGCAAGAAGATTCTGGCTGGAGTTCGTGGACACCACTTGAGATCTCGATGGATCAACCCGATGGTGTTGAGGCGGAAAATATTCTTTACGGAACACAGCCACTACTGACCAACTCGGCAACTGGGGTGGAGGTGCGCATTGACACACCCGACGGTGTTGAAGTCACCGATCCATCAATGGTCTTACTCGATTCACCAACGATTAGTACTGATGCAGCAATTCCTGAACCTGATACGGATCTAACAAACTTTGGACCAGTAAGCACCGTGGCGGCAAGCACGGTTAGTGCGCCAATGCCGGCAATTATCTCGCGATCGCAGTGGGGCGCCGACGAAAGCTTGAGTCGAAGTGGACCGAAAATTGCACCGACAATTAAGGCCGCATTCATTCACCACACCGCGAGTCAAAGCAACTACACGCCAGAAGAAGCACCTGCGCAAATGCGAAACCTGTACACGTATTTCACTAAGGGCCTGAAGTACTCCGATATGGCTTATAACTTCATCGTTGATCGCTTCGGTCGACTCTATGAAGGCCGCGGTGGTGGTATGGACAAGGCAATTGTTGGTGGTCATACGGCTGGTTTTAATGACCAAACTTTTGCGATCTCAGCTCTGGGAAACTTCCAAACATTTAAGCCAAATGACCCTGAAATGGTTGCGATGGTTGATTCGGTCTCTTCTTTGCTTGCCTGGAAGTTATCGATGAATCACCGTGATCCCAACGGAAGAACAACACTTGTTTCTGACTCTAGCGCCGGAACTTCACAATACAAAACTGGTGAAACCGCAGACGCATTTGTTGTCGGTGGGCACGGTGACATCGGCTCAACTTCTTGCCCGGGCAAGTACTTGGAAGCGCAACTTCCGGCAATCCGCGCTGCTGCTGGAACAAAAATGGGCGCCAGCATGACCAATCCAGCAGCTGCACCGGCCAAATGGGGTGAAGCCCAACCTGTGCGCATCGCCGCGATCACGAACGCGCCGTTGCAATGGAACTTATCCGTCCGTTCACAGTGCGGGGAAGTAGTTCGCAGTATGAGCGGCGGACAAGGTGAGGCTGGAGCGCTTGGGATTGATTGGGACAAGAAAAATGATGCCGGTCAACCAGTACCGCCGGGCACCTACACGGTAACCATGAATTCAACGGGCAACGGTGAAGTCCTCTACCCATGGGTTGGTCAAGCCCGGGTGTTGGCAACGGTTGACTCACCACCGGATCCGTGCGCTCCACCGGCGAATTTCACTTTGACCGGTTCGGGCTACGGGCACGGAGTCGGTTTGTCGCAATGGGGTGCGCGGGCAATGGCTAATGCTGGAATGGATGCAACCTCGATAGTTTCCTATTACTACCCGGGAACCCAAGTCGTACCTGTTCAAGATGACATGGAGATCTCGGTCAATGTCGAGTACCAAAAGACCCGGATTGACATGCAAAGTGAAGCGTTGGATGCAACCGGTGGCGCACTAGAAGTCTCTGTTGGTGGTGTTATCACCACGGGAAGCCCAGCAGATGTTTTCCAGTTCCAACGCGCCGGCGGCCAGGTTAAAGTCGTCCGCATCACCGGGGGGGCATCGAGTGTGATCGGTCAAGGACCTTCGGCGACCGCTCGTCCTCTGGGAGCCACCCTCGTTCATGTCACTAACCAAGGCCGGGCATTGTCGCAGCCAGGGAGTCGATTCCGTTACGGCTACATCGAGGTAACGCCCGTGACCGTTAGCGGCAAAGTTGCACTCAACGCGGTCAATAGATTAAGGCTCCACGACGAATACCTTTATGGTGTCTCGGAGGTTTCTAATTCGTGGCCTGATGCTGCACTTCAGTCACAGGTGCTCGCGGCCCGGACTTATGCACTTTCCAAGATCGACGCCGGACTTCGCAAGAGTTGTAATTGTCACCTCGATGACGGTTACGGCCCTTTCTCGGATCAAGCTTTTACCGGATGGACAAAGCAAGCGAGTGCCCAAGGTGGGCGTTGGCTTGGTGCAGTAAATGCAACCCATGCATCACCGACTACCGGACTTGCGATCCTCAAAGACGGAAAAGCGATTAAAGCTTTTTATTCCTCATCGAACGGCGGTGCATCACAGGCGGTCGCTGAAGCATGGGGTGGGGAGACATTCCCGTACTTGGTCTCAGTGCCGGACCCTTATTCCTTGGATCCGTCCAATCCTGATGTTTCGTGGACCAAAGTAATTACTCAAGCTCAAGCTTCACAAGCATTCGGTGTTCCCGGGGTGTGGCAACTCGCGGTAACCGAGCGCACTGCCGCCGGCGCCGTTAAAACTCTTTCAGCAACATTGGCTGACGGCAGCGCTGTCACGAAAACAGGTAATGAAATGCGCAGCCTTTTCGGTCTCAAGTCAAACTACGTCACAGCGATAGACGGCAACGCGGGCATTCCCGTTACCCAGCCGGTTGCCCCGGGCGCCCCCGTTGTCGAGGTCCCCGCCAGCGAACGGTCGGTCGAACTTCTCACTGCGGCAAAAGTTGACCAGCCGGCTGGTAAATCTTTCGACATCAAAGCCAAAGTTGTTCCGGCTCAAAAGGGATTACGAGTTTGGTTACAGCAACTTGTTGGTGAAGAGTGGACAACTCTTGTGAAAAAGAAGACCAAGGCTAAGGGCAAAGTCACGTTCACGATCAAGGATCCGTGGCCGCCTTTAACAACGCAGTTGTACCGGGTGGTCACAACTAAGAAGGCAGTAATTGTCGGCACGAGCGCTGAACTTGCCATTGGGGTTGTGCCCAGTGTTAAGCAGCGAACCGTCTCTTTATTGAGTCCGGCAGCCGTGACCAAGAAGGAAGGGAAAACCTTCACCATTTCAGCCAAGATGCGTCCGGGTAAAAAAGGACTCACCGTTTGGCGTCAAGTACTGGTTAATGGTGACCCCGAAACGGGCGAGTGGCGAACTGTCGGCACGACTAAGACCAAGGCCGGTGGCAAGATCTCATTTACGGTGAAGAAAGCAACACCGGCTGGCGCCAGCTACCTTTATCGACTCGTTGTGGTTGATGACCGCCAAGCAGCTGGAGTGAGTCCGCTCATTACGGTTACCGTTTCTTAATTCATGAGCCGAGCACGCAAGTGATTTGTTCTTGCTTAATCAGGTGTTCGTCAAGATAGTCACTGAGGACGATTGACCCACCAAAAACTAATGTCAGCAAGAATGGAATGAAAATATTTGGTTCCGTGTCACGAATATCGATTCCCATTCGCGCACCGGCGCTTACGCCTCGCTCAAGGCCCCATTGATGAGCAGACTCAATGATGTCCCGCTGCTGTCCAAAAAATTCTGGGTACATCCACCCATCGGGTTGACCGAGCACCTCGGCGGTTATTTCACCTTCACAGCCTTGCGGGCGACCCCAACCATCCGTTGAAATGCCAAACACTTCACCTGGACCGGCCACTCCCGACTGCCCGGCGCGGACGATCCTGACCTCGGGGTTCTGCACCACCAAAATATTTCCGGAGATCAGCGCGCCGGCCTGCCACACCGCCTGCTGCCACGTCCACCCCAGATCAACCTGCACATTCGTGCCTGGGTCAACGTCAATCACGTCTCGCAAAGCGTTAGCGGACTTGGCCGCACCGTTGAGAAAAGTGGTAACCGAGAGTTCAATGCGACCCGTATCAGTGAAATTTGTGGTGATGAACGGGCGCTGCGGATCGGGGAAACTGTTGAGTAATAACCAGACATCTTTGACATTTTGTGACTCCACCGGCCTGAGCGTACGTGTATGCGCATGACACGCGCTCGCGCTATGGCAGGCTGCCCCTATGCGCGAAGCAATCCTCCTCGTCGGTGGTCAGGGAACACGACTGCGCCCATTGACAATCAATACTCCGAAGCCAATGCTGCCGGTCGCCGGTGTTCCCTTCACGGTGCACCAGATTTTGCGAGCACGCGATTCAGGGATCACCCGGATCGTGTTGGCAACCAGTTACCGTGCTGAAGTCTTTGCCAGTTTTATCGCTGACGCTGACCTAGGAATTGAAGTTGTTATTGCTACCGAGGAGGTACCGCTGGGAACCGGGGGAGCGATTCGTTTTGCCTCGAGTTTTCTGCAGGGTGGTCCAGAAGATCCCGTTGTGATTTTCAACGGAGACGTACTTACCGGCCTTGATATTGATGCACTCATTTCAACCCACCAAGACAGCGGTGCTGAGGTAACTCTGTATTTGACTCGGGTAGCGGATCCGAGAGCCTATGGACTTGTACCAACATCCCTGGAAGGCCGCGTCCTGCAATTCCTGGAAAAACCACAAACTCCAGAAGAAATAGTCACCGACCAGATCAATGCGGGCTGCTATGTATTCACTCGTTCGGTGATCGAATCAATTCCTGAGGGTAGAGCCGTCTCTGTCGAGCGTGAAATTTTCCCGGCCCTTTTAGCATCTGATCGACTAGTCATGGGTGTTGTTGACCCTGGCTATTGGCTCGACCTCGGTCAACCCATGGATTTTGTTGCGGGCTCAGTTGACCTTGTGTTGGGAAATGCACCGTCACCCGCTGTGACCGCCCCGGGAGAATCACTCATTCTTACTGGCGCGAGAGTATCTGACTCAGCAATTATTCACGGTGGCACCACAATTGGAACAGGGTCAATTATTGGACCAAACTCCGACGTCAATGCGAGCGTAATTTTTGACTCGGTAGTCGTTGGTGCCAACGTCACCATTTCTAACAGCATTATTGGGCAAGGCGCTGTGATCGGGGACTCGTGTGTGATCTGCGACAGTGTGGTCGGCGACTTTGCCACAATTGGGGCCGGTAACGAACTCCGCGGTGGAGCACGCGTGTGGGTTAATGCGCGTCTCGATGATTTGGCCGTGCGGTTCTCAACGGATCAGTGAGCGGCTAGTTGATCCGGAAGTCCTTAGCGGCCCTGGCCGGGCGTTGACCCGGGGTTGTTGCCGGAAGGCCAATGGCAATAGCACCGAGTGAAATAAATGAGTCTGGGAGTGCAAGTTGGGTCCGCACGGTTTCTGGACAAAAAAGCGTTGAGGAAATCCAAGCCGAACCGTAGCCTTGGGCGCTAATGCTGATCAAAAAGTTTTCGACTGCGGCGCCTCCCGCCACCAAGAACATATCTCGTTCATTGTTATTGCGTCCGCCAACTTCAGGGTACGTGTGCGCACCTGCTGCAAGGTCCATGAACGCAACAACAACACACGGTGCTGTTCGCAAAATATTTCCACGGGCAACGCGTTTGGATATTTCATCGACCGATTTGCCCTCACCTTGCAGGTCTCGTTCCCAAGTTTGAGCCATTGCGTCAAGTAGCTCGATCCGCTTGCTCTGTTGTTGCTCATCCCCTGAATTAAGAACGAGGAATCTCCATGGTGTGCTGTGATGCGGTGCAGGTGCAGTTATTGCAGCCTCGATAGCTTTTTCAATAATCAAGTCTGGAACCTGTTGTGGTTGGAAGTTCCTCACGGTTCGTCGATCGGCGACTGCCTCCTGCTTACCGAGTGCAATTGACTCAGCCGTACCAAGGGAAAAAAGGTCTTCCTCCGTTGGGCGCACGATTGCCTGAGCGCCGGGCCCATGGCCCTTGGTCACCAAGTGCTCGAGTCCGCGAATGAGGGCAAATGGTGTGAGCGAGTCTTTTGGCCGGACCAATTCACTCGCTGCCGCAATCTCGTCTGCTACCGCGACCACGGTCATTTCAAGTGTGCGGTTGAAGGCATCGGGTTTTCCGGTGAGGTCGTCAAGGACGGTGATTCCTGCGGCACCAATTGCATGGTCGGTGACTCCAAGTCGCCAAGCGCGGCCAAGGGTGTCAGTAATGACGACTCCAATATTCCGCCCGGTTACTTTCTCGAAGTGCTCGCGAAGTACGCGTGCACTGTGATCGGGGTCAACGGGAAGCAGGACGATCGTCCCGGGTTCGGTATTACTTGCATCGATGCCCGCAGCAGCGAGGATTAAGCCAGTGTGTGTTTCAACGATTGTTGTCACGCCGCGAGCGTGGGTTTTTGTTGCAACAATGCGTTTGGCCTCGCCTTGAATGGCAACATCACGGTCATAAATACCGGTGACGACTCGGCCTTCACACTTGGCCACAACTTTGCTGGTGATCACGATTATGTCGCCGTCCCGCAACTCTTTCTCAGGTGTAAGTGCCTCAAGAAATACCGCCACGAGGTCATCACCGGATGTGAATTGATGGTTGGTCGGTAGACCGTGAACCTGAACGGCAGCATTTGTGTGCATCGGAAACTAAACTTAATCGCCAAGTACTAGGTCAAGTGCCGAGTTGGCCATGGCACCCGCAGCGTCAATGTCGGTCATGAGTAGCGGGATAGCGCGGGCAGTGATTCCAAGTTCTTCAATTTCACCCAGTGAATCCGAATCGCGCTGATCAATTAACCAGTAGTCCAAAATTCCACCATTGGATCTGCTGCCGTAATGGCGAGCAACCGCAGCAGCATTTGTGTCTACGTTGATTGCCTTCAGGCAGGCGTCAGCCATGCCACGGACTGGCGCGTTATCAATGATGGGGGACAGGCCGATGACGGGAGCGGATGTATTTCGGATTGCATCAACGATTCCAGGGACAGCCAGAATTGTTCCGATTGAGACCACCGGGTTACTCGGTGGCAACATAATTAAATCCGCATTGTTGATTGCCTCAATGACACCCGGTGCCGGTTGCGCCGTGTCCAGACCCACTTGAATAAATTCGTGGGCGGGCAGCTTGGCTCCGTAGCGAATCCACCATTCTTGAA
The DNA here is from genome assembly GCA_040399625.1 of Candidatus Nanopelagicales bacterium. GTDB lineage: Bacteria > Actinomycetota > Actinomycetes > S36-B12 > S36-B12 > UBA4592. The sequence continues at coordinate 39,482 of JBBARV010000001.1, forward strand.
AGTGCATGGCAACGCGCGCTCCCGTTTCCGGGTGGTCAACGACAACGTGGGTTTCACAGCGTTGATCCGACATGGGAATCAAATTCACCCCCGGCTGCCAGCGGTCACACAAGGCTCGTGTCACTTCACTGAGCGGGTAGCCCGAGTTCAGGGAGGTCGTACGGATTAGGTGGGTTGCTAGGTCTTTATCGCCCAGACCAAACCAGGTTGGTTCAACGCCGTAGATAGCAAGTTCTTCCCTCGAGGTGAAAGTTTCACCTTCGCGGCCCCAACCGCGTTGGGCGCTGATGCCACCACCGAGGGTGTACATCACGGTGTCAAGGTCCGGGCAGACCCGCACACCGTGCACCCAGATGTCGTCCCCGGTATTGGCAATCACCGTAACTTCGACTTCGCGGGTAACTTTCTCCGATTGGGTGAGTCCGCGTAAAAATCGGGCTCCGCCTATTCCGCCGGCCAGTGCAGTGATTTTCACTGCGCCATCTTGGCATAGTTCGTGCGCCCCGCTAGGACAGCGTGAATTCCCTCGATGGGGGACTGAAATGCCGCAACACGCCAAAAACAGGATTTTTTCCTAATAATTCAAGAATTTTGTCTGGAATGTCCGTATTGGGCTTGACGTTTGTGAATCACACCCCTGTAATACAGCCTAGGAGTTGAAAAAGCAGTGGGTATAACGCAAGTCCCGTTGCTGGTTATCGCTGAAATTTGGGTCGAGGAGGAAATAACTGTGGTTGACACACGTCAAGTTCAAGGTGTCGTACTGGGGCTGGTGCCCTTGTCCGACGTTGAGGAACTCGGGTGGCAGGAGCAGGCCTTATGCGCTCAGACTGACCCGGAAGCTTTCTTCCCGGAAAAAGGTGGAAGCACCCGTGAGGCCAAGAAAGTGTGTCTCTCATGCGAGGTGCGGGTTGATTGTTTGGAATATGCACTTGAGCAAGATGAGCGTTTTGGAATCTGGGGCGGGCTCTCTGAGCGCGAGCGCCGGCGATTGAAAAAACTTAACGTCTCCTAGTAATTCAACCGCGAGTCCCTCATGACGGGTGACCCGCTCAATCGGGTCCGCGACATAGAGTGTGACGGTGAGCGAATCAGTGGTCGATCCAGAATTAGCGGTCGAGCCGGAATCGGCAGTTGAATCTGACTCCCCGTGGTTCGATCAAGATGTTAACTTCGAATTCGAAGAAGGATCACCGTTCGAAGATGTCATCACCCGCTCCCATTTCGTCAGCACGGTACTTGTTTCACACAACGGCGAAACCTGGCTTCCGGCAGTGTTGACACAATTGGCCCGAACCAGCCGTCCGCCCGAGGTCATTGTTGGGGTTGACGCCAACTCAACTGATACGTCACGCGAAATCCTGACCCGAAGTTTGGGGCTTGATCGGGTGGTCTCCCTCAACGAGAATCCAGGCTTTGGTCCATGTGTTGCCGCTGGGCTCGCTTTGATACCACGCCCGGATTTTGCCGCAGACTCCCGGCCATCGGACACGATTGAATGGATTTGGTTACTGCACGACGACAGTGCGCCGGATTCAACGGCGCTTGAACAACTTCTGTTAGCGGCAGATCGCCAACCCAGTGTCGCCGTACTCGGACCAAAGATTTTAGGTTGGCATGACCGCAGGCTCCTTCTGGAAGTTGGTGTGGCAATTACCTCTGACGGGAGGCGAGTCACCGGGCTTGAACGAGGCGAACATGATCAGGGCCAACATGATGGTGATCGCGATGTAATGGCGGTCAGTTCCGCAGGGATGCTTATTAGACGAGATGTTTTCGATGCCCTGGGCGGATTTGATCCAGAACTCCCACTCTTCCGCGATGACCTGGACCTCTGTTGGCGGGCACACCGGATGGGTGAGCGGGTGATCGTGGCGACGAATGCGCGTTTACATCACCGTGAGGCCTCCGCGCATGGGCGCCGACTGGACCATCACAGTTCAGATAAGGACGCCAGCGCGGCAAGTTCGCAGCTACTCCGCGCTGACCGTGAGGCCGCCATTTATGTGCTGCTGGCTCAATCCCGAGGTTTTGCCGGACTGGCCATCGCTACGCGTCTGTTTCTGGGCAGTGCGATCCGCTCAATCGCCTATTTATTGGGTAAAGATGTTACTGATGCCAAGGCCGAATTCGGGGCAATCTTTTCGGTGCTCGCTCACCCGGCACGGTTGCGCAGATCCCGTGCTTTGGTTGCCGCAACGTCTACTGAGCCGGCATCGGTAGTTCGATCGCTGAGACCCACTACGTGGGAGCAGATTCGTGCACTTGGGGAGGCCGCGGCGGGACTTGCGACAACTAGCGGATCAACAACCAACACGTTGAGCGCACTGGACTCCGGTCCCATTGATGAAGACGCGTCCTATCTGGAGGAGTCGTCATCGGGTCTGATCAAGCGGGTGCTCCGCAAACCCAGTGTGGCCATCATCGTGTTACTCACACTTGTTGCCATCGTTACATCTCGTTCCCTTTGGCTGGGTGAGGGTGTAATTCAGGGTGGCGCGTTACTACCCAGTCCGTGGGGCGCCTCAGACCTGTGGAGTTTCTATGTTCAAGGCTGGCACAACGTCGGGCCAGGTTCGGTTAGTGATTCACCGCCGTATCTGGCTGTGATCGCCCTGCTGTCGACACTGATACTGGGCAAGGCAACAGTGGCCGTGACTTTCATGCTTCTGTTAGCTATTCCTCTTGCGGGTTGGGCCGCATACTTCGCTTCCCGCAACCTCATCCCGAGCAAGGCCATTCGTTTTTGGGGGGCGGCAACTTACGCGCTCCTGCCCGCCATGACGGGTGCGCTCGCACAGGGTCGGCTGGGGACTAGCTTCGCGGCATTTGTTTTGCCATTCGCCCTGCGATCAGGTGTTCGCCTGTTTACTCCGGGGTCTACGAAACGACGGGCTGCCGGAACGGCCCTGCTCCTTGCGTTGCTCCTGGCTTTCGCCCCGTCGCTATGGCTGATTCTGTTGGTCTGCGCGATCCTGGCGATCGTCTTTGTCCGTCGCACCAGGGAAACGCTGGTCAAAGCAGTAATTGCGTTTGGTGCATCTTTTGCCGCTCTCATTCCATGGAGTTTCACGCTGGTACTCAAGCCGGTGCAATTCTTTTTTGAACCGGGAATGAACTCGGCAGTACTGACCGACCCAAACATTTCAATGATTGACATTTTTCTATTACATCCCGGAGGACCGGGTAGCTCACCAACCATTATTACGCTCGGCGTAGTTCTCGCATCCGTTCTCGCACTACTGCGAACAGATCGCCGCTTAGTTGCCGTCTTGATCATTGTCGCTGCATGGGTGGCAATACTTTTTGCCCTGATTCAGGTTGTTTTCCTTTTCACGCCCGCCGGCTCCACCATCCAAATGCGCACCTGGCCCGGACCGGCAACATTGTTTATCGGCTTAATGCTCATTACCGCCGCAGCACTTGGCGCGCAAGGCTTGCGGACCCGCTTCATTGGGCAAAGTTTCAGCTTCGGCCAACCGGTTGCAGCGGTAGCGGTGCTGGCCGCGCTGGCTGCGCCTTTACTTTCCTTGATCTGGCTTGTCCCAGCGAATACCAGTGCGCTGGCGCGTACATCACCCTCTACAGTGCCAGCATTCGTGGCTGCTGACGCATTTGGGCCGCAAGCCCCAAGAACACTCATGCTCACCCAGTTGGCGGCAGGAAGTATCGAGTACACCTTGATCAACGGTGACGGATTGCGTTTGGGTGATGCTGATACGCCACCTGAGGCTGACGTGTGGCGGGCAATTGATCCGTTTGTCGCTGCAATGGCTTCAGGTCGCGGCGGTGAAGAAATCGCTGCACTGAGCGGTTACGGGGTGCGGTACGTCCTGTTGGCCCCGGGGTCATCCAAAGAAATTATTCCCATTTTGGATTCCGAACCTGGCTTGCGCCGGTTGGCCAGCTCTGACGGTGAGGTACTTTGGCGGGTTTCCGGTGTGACGTCTCGAGCTAGCATCAGTGACGGAGTCACCGCGTCGCCTATTGGAATTGCGTCGCCGGCAAATCTGGGAACAGACCCTTATATTGAACAGACACTTCCCGAGGGATCCGGCACACGAGTGCTGTACGTCGGGGCGATTGCGGATTCGCGCTGGAACGCAGGGGATTTGGAATCCGTGACGACCGAGGGTTTGTTGGACTGGTCTGCGACATTTGAAATTCCGACCGGAAGCCCCAATGTTCGGGTTGCATTCGACGACTCATCACGCGTGATATGGCTGCTCGCACAATTTTTCATCGTGGTTTCACTCATTGTGATCGCACTCCCTGCTCGTTCGCGAATTGAAATAGACCCGGACCTTGATATTTCACCCAAGATTGCACACATGAGTGAAAGCGGTGAAGCCCGTGGCTAACCTCGATTCGTCACTCGTGCGCTCGCGCTTCTTCGCACCCATTGCAGTTGTGACCGCAGCCGCACTCGTGATCGGAATTTCTTCACTAATGCGAGTTGAACAACCGAAAGCATCCGAGGGTGCCGTCACCATTGAACCAATTGGCTCCTCGGTGCTGCTGTGTCCTGAGCCGGGGACCGGCGGGGATCTTGGTGTTCGAGTCACGGCAGCCGTCGTCCCCGGACAACCCGGGCAAGATATTGGCACTGGATCAGCGGGAATTGAGACGTTGCCGGGCAAGGAATCGGCGAGTTCACGAATCACGGCGCCGGGGGAACAAGGACAAATCGAGGCGTTCGGTGATCGCTTACCCGCAATTCGCGCCTACGGTGAAGGCTCCCTCGCCCCTGGACTTGTTGCTGATCAGTGGGGTCGAGATCCAAGCGGACAAGGTCGCGGCATGGCGAGCACTGCGTGCGCTCCCGCCGCCTCCGAGTTCTGGTTTGTTGGCGGAGGTTCAATTGCCGGACGAAAAACCAGCGTGGTCTTGGTGAACCCGGACGACACTGCAGCGGTTGTTGACGTAATCATCCACGGACCCGATGGAATAATCGATGCTCCGGCCGGTCGGGGCCTGGTGGTCCCACCTCTTGATCGAATAGGTGTGCAACTTGATGTACTCGCACCCGGTGTTGCCGCAACGGCTTTTCATGTTCTTGCTCGCACCGGTCGAATCGGTGCATCAGTTGACGACGAACAACGGTCGGGTTTGCAATCAATTGGAACAGACTGGATTCCGCAATCAGCATTACCTGCAACCAAGGTCTATGTCCCCGGTGTGATCAATGGTCTTGGTCCGCGAGTTCTGTCGATAGTTTCGACAAGTGATAGTGATGCGAATGTCACGGTGCGTGTTATTTCACCCGATGGCACATTTGAACCAGCCGAACGCAACACATTTACCGTAACGGCCGGTGCTGTATTGACATCTGACATGACAACAGCGTTGCCGCAAACCCCAGATGGATCCCTGCCGGCAACCCTGGAATTGACCTCGGATCAGCCGATTGTTGCTGGGATGCGCCAGTTCTTTGGCGGCAATCGTGTGCAAGATGAAACCGCGTTCAGTGCCGGGGCTCAACCATTTAATGGACCATCGGCTGTTTCAGGGCTTCCTGTCCGTGATGCAACCGACATTCGCTTAGCTATCAGTGCTCCTGAGGGGGACGTTGAAATTGATATCGTGTACCTCCCGTTTCTCGGTGGGAAAACTGTCGGTGAGCCAACAGCACCCCGGCGGATAAAAGTTTCGGCGGGAATGCTTCGAAACATTAAATTGGATCCACCGACCGGGATCGATTGGTACACCGCGATTGTTACCCCGGTTGAAGGGTCAGGCCCCGTTTTACTAGCGCACCGAATTCGCGAGAAGTCGCGTTTTGGTGATTTGATTACCGGTTATCCGTGGAGTCCGCTGCGCATTGAGGTTGCAGTTCCCAGTGCCGCACAGAATGAAGCAATCGCTGTTCGGCGCGCCGCCGCGAGTTAGCACTCATCTGCTACTAACGTCCATGGGGTGAGTAGACGCCGGTGCTCGAAGCCATCATGTAATGGCTCGGCGGTATCTACTTTGACATATGTTTATGCGGATTCGACCGCTGTCCTTGGTCCATTGGCAACGTACGCCGAACCACATTGCTACGACATGTGTCTAATGCACAGTGAGCGTCTCACGGCACCTCGAGGTTGGGAAATTGTTCGGATAACACCCGATGCTGATGCCCTCAAGCCGTCATCTGATGACCTTGAAGCTTTGGCCAATGCAGTGCGTGAGGCGGCCAAACCCCGATACCTTGAACGTGAAGCCGCGGCTACCTCGGCCGGTAACACGGTTGAAGTTGCTCGGCGGGGTCATTTGCGTGTTCTTGTCACACCCGAGCAATAGTTTCCAACTGCTTCGCATGAAACGATAGGTTTACCCCGTGGGTGAACTTCGTGGGCGTGATCTCAGCGCAATTATCAAGGCCTATGACGTTCGAGGCACCTACCCAGACCAGTTGGACGAGGATCTCGCTCACGCCGTCGGGACCGCATTTGTGGAGGTACTGGGTATCCGCGCATCAGATGGTGGCGCTGGGGCTGTTGTCGTTGGTCATGACATGCGTCCTTCCGGTCCGTCCTTGGTTGCCTCATTTGCCCAGGGGGTCCGCGAAGCTGGCTGCGATGTAATTGAAATTGGTTTAGCGAGCACCGATGGCCTGTATTTTGCCTCAGGTAGTTTGGACCTACCGGGTGCAATGTTCACAGCGAGTCACAACCCGGCCGAGTACAACGGAATTAAGTTGTGTCGCGCAGGTGCTGCTCCAGTCGGTCAAGATTCGGGTTTGCGTGAAATTTCAGAATTGATTTCAAGTGGTTCGGTCGATCCCAGACGTCCTGCCGATTCACCCAGCCATCCATTGGGAGAAACTTCTGAGCGCGACGTGCTTCCCGAATATGCGAGTTACCTCCGGGAACTTGTTCCCGTTGAAAATGGCCGAGCGCTGACGATCGTGGTTGACGCTGGTAACGGCATGGGTGGTTTCACGGTCCCCGCGGTTTTGGGGACGGGGGCTGGGTTACCTGAACTTCCGCTCACCATCATCCCGATGTATTTTGATCTTGACGGAAGTTTCCCCAACCACGAGGCCAACCCGATTGAACCGGCGAATCTGGTTGACCTTCAAAAAGCTGTTATCGAGCACAAAGCAGATCTCGGCCTCGCATTTGATGGCGACGCGGATCGTTGTTTTGTCATCGATGAACGCGGAGATGCGATCACTCCATCTGCGATCACCGCTTTGATCGCAACGCGTGAATTGGCCCGCTATCCAGGTAGCAATGTGATTCACAATTTGATCACTTCTCGAACTGTTCCCGAAGTAATCAAAGAAAATGGTGGCACCGCTGTCCGGACCCGGGTTGGCCACTCATTCATCAAAGCAACCATGGCCGAAACAAATGCCGTGTTCGGGGGTGAGCACTCAGGACACTTTTACTTCCGCGACTTCTGGCGGGCGGACTCGGGAATGCTTGCTGCCCTGCATTGCATCGCGGCATTGGGTGAGACATCGCCGGGAACAACTTTTTCGAGCTTGATGACTCCATTTAATCGATATGAGGCAAGTGGTGAAATTAATACGCGCGTTGAGAATCAAGTGAGTGTCATCTCCGCGATCAAGTCACAGTATTCGCAATTTGACCTCGACGAACTTGACGGTCTAACGGTGTCTTCAGCCGACTGGTGGTTTAATGTTCGAGCGAGCAATACTGAGCCGCTGCTGCGACTCAATGTTGAAGCGCGTGATCTTTCCCAGATGCAGCAATTACGAGATGAGGTCTTGGGCCTGATGAATGCACCAACGGAAGCCGTTTCCCCAGCCTCGAGTGGAATTCCATGGGGAATTGCGCCCGACTTATGGGCTGTCCTTGCCTGTCCATGTCCGGCTCACGGTGCACTCACTCCCGGTCCAGATTCGCAGACACCTGAACTCGTGTGCACCGTATGTGGCACTCATTTTCCGGTGCGCGACGGAATACCGGTCATGCTCCTGCCATGACCGAAGGAAATGAACGCGAGTCATGCAGGTAATCACCGGTGCACTAAAAAACTATGAGTGGGGCATTCCTGGGGGACTCACACCTTGGTTACATCCCGTTGCCGAGAAGCAAGGCCTCGGGCCCCAAGCGGAACTCTGGTTTGGAGTGCACCCCAGCGGGGAATCAAAAATTGTTGATTCAGAACTGACTCTGGGGGAGGTCCTGAATCGAGACGACGTTCCCGTTTTAGTAAAAATCTTGGCTGCGGCCAAACCGCTGTCGGTCCAGGTGCACCCGCACCGCGAGCTGGCACAAGAAGGTTTCACCGAACTCAATAAGACGCAGCAGTTTGCCGGTGCATTCGCTGACCCGTATGAAAAAACTGAACTCCTGTATGCCATGACTCCATTTACGGCCTTCTGCGGTTGGAGGCCACTGGAACAGGTCCTGCGGGTCTTTGCGGCACTCTCCTTGGACCTCCCGAAGGGTTACTCAACAAATGCCACCAATGCGCGCCGCGAATTATTCGAATACGTTGTTGGTAACTCATTCGCGCGTGAAACCCTTGACGCAATTCCTCGGGCCGTTGTCAGTGCCGGGCTTTCATCGAGTGAAGTGGATGCGTATACAACTGTTGCTGCGGAATACCCCGGGGACCAAGGCGCTCTGCTCGCCGTATTTCTGCAACCTATCTCGCTGGCGCCAGGTGAGAGTGTTTACATCCCCGCAGGCATTCCCCACAGTTACATTGCGGGAACGGGTATTGAGGTGATGACTTCCTCGGATAACGTCCTGCGCCTTGGACTCACCCCCAAACCGATCTATGCCGAGCTGGCGTTGCGCGCACTTGATTTCGAAGCTTCGCTACCACCGGTAACTGATGCGCCATTTAGTATCGAGGTTTTTAAGAATGAGCCCCAGCCTCCCACCGATATCGATTTAACTTCTGGAGTATTCCGTTTAGTTCTATGCCTCGAGGGCACGTCACAAATCCTTGATTCGACCCTCGTTCCCGGACAGGCCGCAGTTTTAACGGCCGCTGAACCAGCGGCCACGATCTCGGGGGCCGGACGCTGCGCAATCATTAAGATGAGACCGTGAGTACAGAGGGTGGAATTAAGGCCATAATCGCGGCGCTGGTAGCCAATATTGGAATTGCGATAAGCAAATTTGTAGCTTTTGCTCTCACTGGTTCATCTTCGATGCTCTCGGAAGCAATCCACAGTGTTGCTGATTCTGGAAACCAAATCTTGTTGTTGGTCGGAAATAAACGCTCAAAAAAGCAGGCCGATGAAAGTCATCCATTTGGTTACGGCAGACGGCGTTACGTTTACGGATTCATCGTCGCAATCGTTCTATTTCTCATCGGTGGGTTGTTTTCACTTTATGAAGGTATTCACAAGTGGCAGCAACCCGAGCCGCTCAATGATTGGTGGATAGCAGTACTTGTTTTGGTGATTGCAATCGGGCTTGAGACCTACTCATTTCGCACTGCACTGCGTGAAGCGAATAAATCGCGTGGAAAGCGTTCGCTTTTCAAATTTGTAAAGGATTCTCGCCAGCCCGAACTCCCCGTCATTCTGCTGGAAGATGCTGGTGCCCTCACTGGACTGGTCCTTGCCCTACTCGGCGTGGGCGCGGCGGTGATCACCGGTGATGGCCGCTTCGATGCACTCGGTGCAATGGGGATTGGAACGTTACTGATCGTGATCGCGATCTTCCTCGCAATTGAAATGACCGCGATGCTCGTTGGTGAAAGTGCCTTACCCGAGGAAGTCGCAGCGATTCGCAAGGCACTCGAAGACTCCTCGGGTGTGGAGCGGGTCATTCACTTGCGCACGATGCACGTGGGACCCGATGAACTGCTGGTGGCCGCCAAGATCGCCATTCATGATTTTGATACCGGCGCCCAAATTGCGCGAGCGATTAATGAGGCTGAAGTGTCTTTGCGTAGCGCCGTGCCCAGTGCACAATACATTTTCTTAGAACCCGACCTTGACCGGGGCCGTGATGCTGACACATCAGTGCCCGGCCTCGATGTCGCCGGACCTAACGACTGATCCCCCTTTTATAGGGCAATTCGCCCGTCCCGATTGGGAATTTTAGGGCCAAAGTGGGGTGTGCCGGCGTGCGAACAACTAGATATCTGGCAGACTAGAAGAAGCCACGCAGCCGGAGCCCTGGAATTTGTTGTGGAAATTCATTATTTCGAACTTGCAGTGTTCCCACCATGCGTGGAAATTATGTGAGAAATACCCGCACAGAACAAAGGAGCTTCAATGGCAAACGCCACAACCGGTCAAGCAAGTGTTTTCAAGGCCGACGGAACCCCAGATTTTAAGGTTGCCGACCTCAATCTTGCCGAATTTGGACGCGATGAAATCCGTCTCGCCGAGCACGAAATGCCAGGCTTGATGGCCATGCGTGAAAAGTTTGGCACCAGCAAGCCACTTTCGGGTGCCCGGATCACCGGCTCACTGCATATGACCGTTCAAACCGCCGTGTTGATCGAGACGCTGGTTGAATTGGGTGCCGATGTCCGTTGGGCATCATGCAATATCTTCTCCACCCAGGATCATTCAGCCGCAGCGGTTGTTGTTGGCCCCAATGGCACCGTTGATAGCCCATCGGGAGTTCCTGTGTATGCCTGGAAGGGCGAGTCTCTCCCCGAGTACTGGTGGTGCACCGAGCAAATCCTGATGTGGCCAGACGGCAAGGGACCAAACATGATCCTTGATGACGGTGGAGACGCAACTCTGCTCGTGCACAAAGGAACAGAATTTGAAGCAGCAGGAGTTGTCCCCAAGCCTGATGAGAACACATCCGAGGAATACACGGTTGTCCTCGAAACCCTGGCTCGCACCCTCACCGAAGATTCACAGCGTTGGACAAACGTTGGTGCTGGAATCATCGGCGTCACCGAAGAAACCACAACTGGTGTTCACCGCCTCTACGAAATGTTCCGCGAAGGTTCATTGTTGTTCCCCGCAATCAACGTCAATGACTCCGTCACCAAGAGCAAGTTCGACAATAAATACGGTTGTCGCCACTCCCTCGTTGACGGAATCAACCGAGCAACCGATGTCCTCATCGGTGGCAAGGTTGCCCTCATTGCAGGTTACGGAGATGTCGGCAAGGGCTCAGCAGATTCACTTCGTGGACAAGGCGCACGCGTCATCGTCACCGAAGTTGATCCCATTTGCGCCATGCAGGCCGCCATGGACGGCTACCAGGTTGCAACGATCGAAGACGTCATCGACAAAGTTGACATCTTTATCACGGCAACGGGTTGCTACGACGTCATCACGGCCGAGCACATGTCACAGATGAAGCACCAGGCCATTGTCGGCAATATCGGTCACTTTGACAATGAGATCGACATCGTGGGTCTTGCTAAATTCCCCGGAATTGTGCGCAAGACAATCAAGCCACAGGTTGACGAGTGGACATTCCCCGATGGTCACTCGATCATCATGCTTTCTGAAGGTCGCTTGCTCAACCTTGGAAATGCCACCGGGCACCCATCCTTCGTCATGAGCAACTCATTCACCAACCAGGTGTTGGCACAGATCGAGTTGTTTACCAAGAGTGATGAGTACGCCCTCGGTGTCCACGTTCTACCAAAGCACCTTGACGAATTGGTTGCTCGTTTGCACCTTGACGCGCTGGGTGTTCACCTCACCGAGCTGTCCAAGCCACAGGCTGAGTACCTCGGCCTCGATGTGGCTGGCCCTTACAAGCCAGAGACATACCGCTACTAGTAAAACCAGCAATAATTGCATCTCGCAACTTGGTGCGGGGCAGGTACTCCATCGTGGGTATTTGCCCCGCATTTGCATATCTGGCATGTCCAGCCTTGTGGGTGGGGCGCCAGGGTGACAACATAGGGGGATGAGCCACATGGGTGCAGGTTCGCGCGCAAATGCTGGAGCACGCGGCAAGGTCTTGGTCGTCGATGACGACATGGCTCTGGCTGAGATGCTCGGGATCGTATTACGTGGTGAAGGCTTTGAACCGGTTTTTTGTTCCAATGGATCTGAAGCATTGCGAGTTTTTCGTGAGAGTCGACCCGACATTGTGCTGCTGGACCTAATGCTCCCCGGCAAAGATGGCGTCGATGTCTGTCGTCTTATTCGCGCCGAGTCGGGGACTCCTATCGTTATGTTGACGGCGAAAAGTGACACGGTAGACGTTGTGGTTGGCCTAGAAGCCGGTGCTGATGACTACATCGTTAAACCATTCAAACCAAAGGAACTCGTTGCCCGTATTCGTGCCCGGATCCGTCGGAATGAAGAGCCAGCCATTGACGGATTACAGATTGGTGATCTCAAAATCGATGTCACGGGGCACACGGTGCGACGCGGTGAGGAGAGCCTTTTACTAACCCCACTTGAATTCGACCTATTGCTATGCCTGGCTCGCAAGCCGGGTCAAGTCTTTACCCGCGAGGCTCTGCTCGAAGATGTATGGGGATACCGGCATTCTGCAGACACTCGACTGGTCAATGTTCACGTTCAGCGACTTCGCGCCAAGATCGAACGTGACCCTGAACGCCCCGATATTGTTTTGACAGTTCGTGGTGTGGGCTACAAAGCTGGCCCTCTGTAGCGTGATTGCACGACCGTGAGAATTGTTTATTTGATATTGACCCCCTTTCGAGTGGGCCGGAAGATTTGGCGTCGCTCACTGCTTTTCCGGGTGACTGCATCAACGTTGATCCTGAGTGCAATAGTTGTGACGGTTCTTGGCTTTTCGCTTTTGTCTCGAGTGACAACCGGGCTTTTGGAATCAAAGGATCGCTCGGCAATTAGTGAAGCTTCATCAGGATTGGGTGAGGCACAACGTTTACTTGATGCTGCTAACACGGGTCCGGCTACTCCTTCGGCAGCTCGGCTCGTTGACAGTGTGATTGCCACCTTAGGCGCGCGCTCAGGTTCGCCGGCTGCATTTGACGTTCTGTTGCTTGCAACGAGTGCGGATTCTGATGCACCCGAGCGGGGGACAAACTTGGTTGCCGTTGCGAGCATCCCCGATGATTTGCGGGAGTCAATTGCTTCGACAGGACGACAATCGTGGACCTACGCGCCGATTGTCTTTCTGGACGGAAGAACCACCCCTGGGCTATTGGTCGGTGCACCACTCACCGTTCCGACCGTTGGGCCTTATGAGTTGTATTACTTGTTCAACCTCGATCAAGAGCAAGAAACCCTTGACCTCGTTTCGAGTGCTGTTGTAGGTGCGGGAATTATCTTGGTAATTCTGGTCGCAGTAGTCACTCTGCTGGTCACCCGTCAGGTTGTTGTCCCGGTACGTGAGGCAGCCCGGATTGCTCGGCGCTTTTCTTCTGGAAAATTGAATGAACGTATGCAGGTGAAAAAAGAAGATGACCTTGCGCAGCTGGCAACTTCATTCAATGAAATGGCACAGAATTTAGCCAGGCAGATTCGACAATTGGAACAACTTTCACTGTTGCAGCAAAGATTTGTTTCCGATGTCTCCCACGAATTGCGCACACCTTTAACGACCATTCGAATGGCGGCCGACGTCATGTATGAGGATCGCGGCTCATTCGATGCATCCAATGCCCGATCGGTGGAGTTACTACAGGAACAACTTGATCGTTTTGAATTACTACTTGTAGACCTACTAGAAATTTCACGCTTTGATGCGGGCGCCGCCGTATTAGAAATAGACCGAACAGATCTAGTTCCCATGATCGAACGAATCATTCACGCTACGGAACCGCTCGCCGAGCGAAACTCCCTCAAAGTTCGCTTCGCCGCCTATGAGCATCCAGCATTTGTTGAGTGTGATCCACGAAGAATTGACCGGGTGATCCGCAATCTGGTGGACAACGCAATTGAGCATGCCAACGGGAGCAATGTGGTCATTGAACTAGCCGGCAACCCCGAGGCGGTTGCAATTACGGTGAGAGACTTTGGCGTGGGGCTCTTGCCCGGTGAAGCCAGCCTGGTATTTAGTCGATTCTGGCGCGCGGATAAGGCGCGCGCGCGAACAACCGGGGGAACAGGTTTGGGGCTTGCTATTGCATTAGAGGACGTTCGACTGCACAGTGGTTGGCTCGAAGCGATCGGTGAACCCGGTTCCGGTGCTTGCTTCAGGTTGACCCTACCCCGAATTGCTGGTGAGGCATTCGGTTCCTCACCGCTGTCGATGGTGGAAGGATTCACCGAAAATGTAGTGTCGGGTGGGGAGACCGGTGTCGAAGAACTTGTTGCACAACGAGATCTAGCTGAGTTAAATCAGAGTGGTGCTCGAGCCCGTGACCCTCTGGACACTGCTCCATGGCAAAGGAGTTGACCTCGATGCGCAAGGTTGTTCTATTCGTGTTGGTAAGTGTGCTGCTCACCGGTTGCGGGATGGCGCCAGGTACTTTTGTGGCGCAGGTCCCAACGGATGGACCAATCGAGCAAGGTCAGCTTGTCTCAAATACGAGTGCTAATCAATTTATTCGCGTAATTGCGAGGCCTCCGCGTGATGGCATGACACCGACTGAGATTGTGCAAGGTTTTCTGGAGTCCTCGGCCTCATTTGACAACAATCACGCGGTCGCTCGCAGTTATCTGACCCCGAAGGCGGCCGGGGATTGGGATCCAAGTTCGGGTGTAGTCGTTTATGACGGCGTCCCAACCCTGGTCGAAGCTGGCGCGGCCGTATTGTTTAGTACGACACTGAATGGACGCATCTCAAATATTGGCCGTTATACGGTGGAAGCCCCGGGTACCCAGCTACAGCAGAGTTTTTTCCTTGCAAAAAGAGATGGCCAATGGCGGATCAACCTTGCACCGAATGGATTGCTACTTTCGAATTTTGACGTCAATCGTGCCTATCGAAGTTATCCCCTGTACTTTTTTAATCCAAGTTTTCAGACCCTGGTCCCCGACGCCAGACTCGTTCCGGTCATTGGGCCTGCATTGGGAACAACCCTGATTCAGCGGCTCATTGCGGGCCCGAATCAATGGCTGCGTCCGGTGGTGCGAACAGGGTTTCCCGCTGGTGTCGAGCTGGCTGTTGACGCGGTACCCATTGAGAACGGTATAGCGCGGGTGAATCTCAATGCCAGTGTTGCATTGGCCAATGACGCCGCTCGGGTTGCTTTATCGCAGCAAATTGTGTGGACCTTGCGACAACTGCCCGAGGTGGCATTTGTTGAAATCTCAGTGAATGGGACTCCTTTAAGTGTTCCTGGGACCGGTTCGCCCCAGTCACGTGATGCATGGCCGGAAGTCAATCCAAATGGCCTGCCGGGTGACGCAATTGGCTACGCATCTACGGACTCAGGTGTCCTGCGATTGACCGCGCTGGGAGACATTCCCGTGCCGGGTGCATTTGGCGTGTTCGAGGGTCGCCTCGCGAAATTTGCGGTCTCAAATAATAGTGCGCGAGCAATTGCATCAACGGCAAACGGTGAACTCGTCTGGGGTAGTTTCCTTCTCGGTGCCCCATTTGACTCGACAGGCCCGACGGGTGCTGCTCTGTCAGGAGTGCAGTCAATTGCATTTGATGGAAATTCAACTGCATGGATTGTGACTGACGGCGGCAAAGCGCAAACCCTGTTACCGACTGGTGAATTGAATGACATAGAGATTCTTGGACTTGCGCGGGCTGATTTTGTTCAATCCGTCATCCCATCACGTGATGGCACTCGGGCCGCAATTATTGTTTCGACGGAGACGGGTTCTGTTGTGCTACTCGCACAGGTGAGTCGACCTAGCCCGTCGAACGTTACCCGAATTCAATTGCTGAAGCCGATGAGAATCGAATCTAAACTAAGTGCGGTGACCGCACTTGCTTGGTCAAGTGCCAACACTCTTTCTGTGATCGCGACCGAGACGGCGGGCACTCTGCAAATTTATGAAATTGATTTGGGACGTGGTGAGATTCAAGCCCAAGGTTCACCTGCTGATCCGGTATCCATCGCAGCCGCGCCAGGCTTGCCTACCCTCGTGACGTCCGCGGACGGTTCGATTTATGAGAATTCTTCACAGTCGTGGATTGCGCGAATTGAAGGAAGCACCGCTGCTTATCCGGGTTAAACATCC
>JBBARV010000001.1:55563-115363 GCA_040399625.1 Candidatus Nanopelagicales bacterium
ATCCGGGTTAAACATCCTGATTAGACCGTAAATGTCATGTTCGTTCACCTTCTGCGTGCACCAGCGACAGCGGCGCATCCAATAACGTGTACTCCGGCTAACAAGAGCTGGGACACCGCAGCGTGCAAGGTTGCCCCACTCGTAGTGACATCGTCAATTACAATCGCAGGGATCGGGTTGCTTGTGTAGCGGTCGGGGATTCGCGCGACCCGGAATGCATTATGTGCGGCTTGCATTCGGTCGGCCGAACCCAACGTCTTGGAACGACCTGAACCGCGTTGGTCCACCAGCCACGGAGCAACCGGGTAACCAGAGCGTGCGAGGTGATCAGCAATAAGGCTCATCGGGTCAAATCCACGCGCTCGAATTGATGACTTCCTCGACGGGATTGGAATCAAGATGGGAAGTTGGTCGCATTGCGGACCACCCCCGGCGTAAACCCGAGGGACCTGTGCGATTGCCCCGGAAAGTAAGTTGGCGAGTAGGTGAGCAAGCTCAGGGATCGCATTGTCTTTGTACCGGTAAATCATGGCGTCAACCGGTGGTGCGTACCGGTGGGCGATCGCCAAGGGAATACGAAGGTCCTCGGCCAGGTCATCGAACCTCAAATCCCGCATAATATGGGCCCGATTCTGGACAGTTGCGAGGCAATCTATGCAAATTAGTGTCCCCAGGGACTTGCAGCCAATGCATTCGCGTGCGAGCACAAGATCACTGAGTTCAGTTACGAATTTCCGAAGGAAAAGCCGCATACGGTAGGTCTATCGGGCCGGGATCCGGGTGGCTAGAGGCAATTTCCGCCTGTGGAACTACGATGGCACCTGCTGCTTTATCTAATCGTTACTTGGAAGGTTTCACGTGGGCGTTCTTGACAAGATTCTTCGAGCAGGCGAAGGCAAAACACTCCGCAAGCTGGAGGGGATTGCCCGGACGGTTAATTCGATTGAGTCTGACTTCGTTGACCTCACCGATGAGCAGTTACGGGAACTCACTGATGAGTTCAAGGAGCGTTATGCCCAGGGCGAGAGTCTCGATGACCTGATGCCAGAGGCATTTGCCACGGTGCGGGAGGCGTCCAAGCGAACCCTGGGACAGCGGCACTACGACGTTCAAATCATGGGCGGTGCGGCACTTCATTTAGGAAATATTGCCGAAATGCGCACGGGTGAGGGTAAAACCTTGGTCTCTACTCTCCCGGCCTACCTCAACGCGATCTCGGGCAAAGGTGTCCACGTTGTCACCGTCAATGACTACTTGGCCGAACGTGACTCCGAATGGATGGGGCGTGTTCACCGTTTCCTCGGGCTCAGTGTCGGAACGATTCTGAACAATATGAATCCCGCGCAACGGCGCGAAGCGTATGCAGCAGACATCACGTACGGAACGAACAACGAATTTGGATTCGACTACCTACGCGACAACATGGCTTGGTCGGCTGCCGAAATGGTTCAACGCGGTCAAAATTATGCTGTCATTGACGAGGTCGATTCGATTTTGATCGACGAGGCACGGACCCCGCTCATTATTAGCGGCCCAGCCGATCAGGCCACGGAGTGGTACGCGGAGTTTGCTCGTATTGCAAAAAAGATGGTTCGTGATCAGCACTATGAAGTCGATGAGAAGAAGAAAAACGTTGGCGTACACGAAGAAGCCATTGATTTCGTTGAAGACGAACTCGGAATCGACAACCTGTATGACACGGTGAACACACCCCTCGTTGGCTATTTGAATAACGCGATTCGTGCAAAAGAATTATTTAAATTGGATCGCGATTATGTGGTCATGGACGGTGAAGTAATTATCGTTGATGAACACACGGGCCGTATTTTGAAGGGGCGCCGCTACAACGAGGGACTGCACCAGTCGATCGAAGCAAAAGAGGGCGTTGAGATCAAGGCTGAGAACCAAACGCTGGCCACGGTGACCCTGCAAAACTTTTTCCGACTCTATGACAAATTGGGTGGCATGACCGGTACCGCGATGACCGAGGCCTCCGAGTTCAATCAGATTTACGACCTGGGAGTTGTTCCGATTCCCACCAACCGTGACATGGTGCGAGAAGACAAAGCGGACTTGATTTACCGAACCGCGGAAGCCAAGTTCAGCGCGGTCTTGGAAGACATCGTTGAACGCCATGCAACCGGGCAGCCAATCCTTATTGGAACAACGAGCGTTGATAAATCTGAAGAGTTATCGTCTCTGTTGAAGAAAAATGGGGTTCCCCACGAAGTCCTTAATGCTAAGCACCACGAGCGTGAGGCGGCAATTGTCGCGATGGCGGGTCGCCGGGGAGCTGTCACGGTTGCTACCAATATGGCTGGCCGCGGAACCGACATCATGTTGGGTGGAAATGCCGAGGCCATTGCGGCCGCTGACCTCACTCGTCGTGGACTAGATCCGGTAGAGGACCCGGAAGGCTATGAAGCGGCTTGGAAGCCAGCGTTAGCTGCAGCAGCAGCAAGCGTGAAGGCCGAACATGACGAGGTTGTCGGACTCGGCGGGCTTTATGTGTTAAGTACCGAGCGGCACGAATCCCGTCGTATTGATAATCAGTTCAGAGGCCGATCCGGTCGACAGGGTGACCCGGGTGAGTCCCAGTTTTATCTCTCACTCGAAGACGACCTTATGCGTTTGTTCAAGGCCGACATGGTCAATGCGTTCTTGCAGCGCTTTAACGTCCCCGACGACGTCCCGATTGAAGCCAAAATGGTGTCGAATGCTATTCGCTCCGCTCAAAGTCAAGTTGAAGCCCAGAACTTCGAGATCCGAAAAGATGTTCTGAAATACGACGATGTTTTGAACCGCCAACGGCTCGTAATCTATGACGAGAGACGCCGTGTTTTGCAGGGTGAAAACATCGAAGAGCAGGTACGAGAGTTTATTACGGCAACCGTGGACGGTTATGTAACTTCGGTTACCGGAGACGGCTACCCGGAGTCATGGGATCTCAACAGAATGTGGGATGCGCTCAAGGCGCTGTACCCTGTCGGATTAACCCTCGATGAAGTTCTTGACGAATCTGGTGGCGACATTGGTGGGTTGAGTGCTGACTTCCTACGCAATATGTTGGTCGAAGACGCCGAGAAGGCCTATGACGTGCGCGAAGAAGAATTGGGCGAGGAAGTCACGCGAGAACTCGAACGTCGGGTGATTCTCTCGGTACTGGATCGTAAATGGCGTGAGCACCTGTACGAGATGGACTATTTGCGTGACGGGATCGGCTTGCGAGCAATGGCTCAGCGCGATCCTTTGATTGAGTATCAGCGCGAGGGATTCGACTTATTCACGGCCATGATGGATTCAATCAAGGAAGAGACGGTTGGTTATCTCTTCCATGCAGAAGTCGCTGTTAAACCTGAAGTTGATGAGGAAGCGGCAGCAGCAATTGAGGGTCTCGTTGACGCAACGGGAACCAACGTCGGCGCTACGCTGAATCTAGAAGCTCAGGGATTGGCCCCGCAGCGCCCAAGGCAATTGGAGTACTCAGCACCTGATGTCGATGCAGAAGGTGGAGTGGTTCACGGCGAACTGGATGCGGGGGAGGGCGGGATCATTGAAGTGGATCCCAATGCAAGCCGGGCCGAGCGTAGGCGAATTGAGCGAGCTAACCGAAAACGCTAGCGCATTTCGATAGCGGTGAGCAGCCATTGATTGCCGACTGCTTCCATGCGCATTGCAATAGCGTGTGAACGAGCGGTTCCAACGAGCACGGCACTGGCCTCAATGATCCCGGGCGCAACCTGCATCGCCCGAACACCGCGAACCTTACGCAATCGAGACAAACCTTTTTGGGCCCGGGTTGAGGGGTGTCGAGCATAACTTCGACCCCGCATTGCCAGCAGCGAAAGTTGATCGCGGCTCACCCAGCGGTTGAGCTGTGCGCTGGGACGTTCGCCACAACCCACTTCAAAAACCATCCGGGCCATGTGGCCGGCCCAACTGATCGGGTGCGGGACGTCAATGAGATCCCCTTCTTCATTGGGAACTCGAATGTGACTGGGCAGTACTGATGAACCGGCTGGATCGGGCACCAGCTCTAATGGACGAGAAGCCGGCACGCCGGGAGCGATTTGCCACGTTAGGGCTAATGGAAGTTGTTCTTTGTAGTCAATATGGTCAGGGATTCCTCCGTTGATTAAGCGCAGATTCGGTGGGGCAGGAGCCCGGTTTGTTGTTCCAATATTTCCCTCGACCTGGGGGATTAGATGGTTCGTCATGTTGATCCTCACAAAAATTCGCGGTGGATGCTACTTGATGTTTACTAGTGTTTACCTACATTTACTTAAATTTACCTACGTAAGCATTATGTGGGTAAGAACATCTCTTTTGTCAATACCCAATTTTGTTGACACCCCGGTTATGCCCACTTTTAGGAATTTCAAACACGGGTGTGTGAATTGCCGCTTAGTTGCTGCGGTTTTATCCACAGGTTCCGAAATCAATTGGTAATACGGCAGGGCCGCACCCACACTGGCGAAGTGCACATTCCTGAAGTCTGGATTCAGGCTCAAGCCAGCGTGCAAGCCCAACTTGATCAAGAGGTGATGGCTGAGGCCGCTGACCTTGCCGAGGCACAGTGGAGTGAGATGACCTTGGTTGCTCGTTTCACCCAGGCACGGGGAGGGCAGGTTGACCTTGATGTCCGCGGGAGCCGTTGCTGTGGAGTTCTCAGCGAAATCAGTGCTTCGGGTGATTTCATTCTGCTGAGTTGCCTAGAGGGTGAGCGGGCGCAAACATTTGAATACCTGATTCGAACGTGCTGTATTAATTCGGCACGTGGGCTTCCACGAGGCTTAGTCCCGGTCGTTGAATCGTTGGCCCGAACCAGAATTGGATTCCGAGAGGGATCTTGGTTGCGCGGGCAGTGGGGCAGCCGGGTAGTTATCAGAACTAAGGACTCGTCGAGTCCCCTTCAGGGGATCGTGGCCGCGGTTGGACGCGACTTCATTGAAATTGATAACGGTGGCGGCACTGACATGCGATTGGTCGTGTCACTTGGTTCGGTGGTTTCGATAAAAGTTATTGCTTAGTCTGCGGATGGACCGGGTACTTCATCTTTTCCGAATGGGTGGGTTGAGACGAATTTGCGGGTCTGGGCATACATATTTTCGATGTACTCTTCGAGTGCTTGGGCTTCCACGCGCCATTGCCCACGTCCACCCACTTTGATCGCGGGTAAATCACCGCTGCGGACCAAAGCATAGGTTTGGGCGGAGGAAATATTGAGGGTCTCTGCGACGTCGGCGAGGGTGAGAAAACGGGCCATAGGCACATAGTGTCAAAGTCTTTAGATGAACGCAGTAACCACCCATCACCTGTGGATAACCATTTCGTGATTCTGGGGTTTGGGCAGATAGTGGGAGCACCGGTGCTGTAATCGCACGCTGGTCATTGAATGTGTGAGCGAACGAGAAGGTGCTGTATGCGAGTTCGTTGGGGTAGGGAGCGGTCGGTCAAGCCGCGAAGTCGAAAAACTGCACGGTGGAGTGATATCCGGCTGTGGTTCGGTATTTCGCTTTTGATTGGATCAATGTTTATTGGGGCGCGGGTCATGGCATCGGGCGAGGAGACGGTGACTTTGTGGCGAGCCAACTCTGAACTTGCATTGGGAAGTCCTTTAACAGGGGTTGAGGCGGTTGTTGTTGCTCTTAATGGGGCGCAGGAACCTTATTTCCGAGGCCTAGTTCCACCCTCAGGGATTGTGGTGCGGCCGATCGGAGCGGGGGAGTTCATCCCTAGTGCGGCACTGAGCGCTTTACCGCTAGAGGATTCACGTGTTGTTACAGTGCCGGTTGACCCGCTGCACGTAGCAATCGGGCTTAACGCAGGTGACCAAGTTGACGTGTGGTCGAGTCCAAAGGACGCCGGGTCCGTGTTACCTCCGAAGCTGGTACTCACCGGACTAACAGTGCGAGCGGTTGCAAGTGATGTCGTGGGAACCGGCGGAGAAATCGGTGTGGTGTTGCTTGTACCGGTCACCCAGGTACTCGACCTCGTTCAGGCGATTCGAGCGGGAGTGATTGATTTGGTCAAAGTCCCGTTGGAATCACAGGTATCTCGGTGAACCAAAAAAATGGTGCAGGCACGCCAGAATTCACTATGGTCTGGGCTCTGAGTGGAGCCCCAGCGGAGGCAGAACTAATTTCCTTAGCCAACGCTGGTGGCATAGAAATAAGCCGACGTTGTACTGATGCACCAGAGCTCCTCTCGGTGTGCGCGGTGGTTCCTGGAACCCATGTTCTCGTGAGCGCACAACTTCCACGTATGAGCAGCGAGATTTTTGCCATTCTTACACAACAGGTGGAGTCGGTATCCGTCATTACATTTGATGATCACCAGGAAGCGCTTGCGCGGTCTTGGAATGCGGGTCGCATCTTGCGCGCTGATCAACCCGGTTTTGATTTGGTCTTCGAACTACGACGGGACTTGCTCAACACTGTTGGGGTGCCCGAAAAAAAACATGAACATACTGCGGACGATGCTGAAAAGGCCGGCCAAGTGATTGCATGTTGGGGGCCACCTGGCTCACATGGACGCACTACGTTTGCCATTGGCTTAGCCGAGGCACTGGGAAAGTGTGGGGCTCGCGTTCTCCTCATCGATGCAGACACCGTCGCCCCATCGGTTGCTCTAACGCTGGGGATCCATGAAGACGTCAGCGGAATCGTTGTTGCAGCGCGTTATGCCGAAGCGAATTCCTTGGACTCGCGATCATTAGCTAACTGCGTTAGGGCGATCGCGCCTAATTTCTGGGTAATGACCGGCTTATCTGACCCATCGCGGTGGCCAGAAGTTCGGGCCGGAGCTATGGAAAAAATCGTTGCCCGAGCCCGTGATCACTTTGATCATGTTGTGATCGATCTCGGCGCCGGCCTTGATGAACTTGATAGTGAACTCGGAATCAACCTGGCCCCGACGTTGGTTCCTCGACGAACGGTTGTGACCAGGACGGTTCTGGAGAATTCGGATCAAGTGTTTCTCATTACCAGGGCTGATGCATTAGGTGCCCAACGACTTGCCACCGCGTATAGCAATTACTGCTCACTGTTTGTAAGCGCACGCAGATGCGTTGTCGTAAACATGGTTCGCAAAGCAGATGCGCATCAGATTCAGCGTGAATTCGGGGAGATCTGCGCCGCACTTGATCCGGCGCTTGAGATTCGGTATCTACCTAGCGACACGGTCGCAACCGATATGGTCAAAAAAGCGAGCACTCTGGGAGAGCTTCATTCTCGAGGAGCATTGGCGAAGGCAATTGGGGAATGCGCTTTAGCGTTGCTACAGGAAAGGGGGAAACTAGGGGGAAGGCAGAACGTAGACCGTGTCACCAAGTTCAGCCCACTTGTACAGTTTCTTAGCAGCTTTCGCATCCATCCGGACGCACCCGCCAGTAGCAATCGGTAATCCCAGCTGGTCGGTTGAGTGCATCATTTCCCCGTTGTAATACTCGGGAATACTGTGAAAACCGATAGGGGTTTTGCCATCCATTCCATACGCGAATCGAGTCATGTGATCAAAGGTCACTTTGGAATTGGGGTTACCACTGTGCTGTGACTGTGAATATATTTTGTATTTGCCTTTGACCGGCCGATCCCAGCGTCCGACAACCGGGAAGCGGTAGACAACTTCATTAAATTCATCCATCGCCCATACGGTCATCAGCGCCTTGTCATAGACAATTCGACGACCGGTGTTTTTATCAAGTGGACGTTCTGGGACATTTTTAGCTTTACGTTCGCGGGTTGCCGGCTTCGGTTTCTTTGGCTTGAGTTGCGTCACGGCGGGAGTCGGAGTCGGAGTGGGAGTGGGAGTCGGAGTGGGAGTCGCGGAAGGAGTCGCGGTAGGTGATTCTGTTGGGTCAACCACGACTTGACTTGCCGTGACCGGTTGAGCCGTTGCACTGGGGGAATCCGAGGTCGCGAGCAGGCCAATGAGTAGGCCAGCGAGCAGGGAGACGCCAAGAACCGGGATGACAAAGGAGACACGCAGGAAACGCGCCCACGGGGGAAGTGGCACGTTTGTATTCTGCCACTAAAATGACCAAAAGTGTGTTAAGCACTGCGTTGTAGATCGCGCCATGAGAAAGGGACGTATGTGATGGAGCGGTTGAGCAGCCTCGACGCGTCATTTCTCTATATCGAGAGTTCTGAAACCCCCATGAATATTGGGAGTGTCTCCATATTTAAGGCCCCAGAAACTGGGTTCGATCATGAAACTTTGGTCAAATTAATCAAAGCCAGATTGGCATTCGTACCCCGGTACCGTCAGCGGGTCAAGGACATCCCACTGGGCATGTTTAGACCCGTTTGGGTCGATGACACCTCATTTGACGTCTCGTATCACGTCAGGAGATCCGCGCTGCCCAAGCCGGGGGGCCGGGACCAACTTGATGAACTGGTAGCAAGACTGATGAGTCGCCCACTGGATCGAACCCGTCCCTTGTGGGAAATGTATTTGATTGAAGGACTCTCCGGGGGACAATTCGCGATTGTTACCAAAAGCCATGAAGCACTTGTTGACGGGCTCGCAGCCCTTGATATTTCTCAAGTGATCTTCGATAGCGAAGCACAGGCCGCTGTTGGACCACCGAGTTCATGGCGTCCAGCAGCCGAGCCATCGGGTGTTGAATTGATAAGTGCTGCGGTAACTGAAGTGTTTGCCCACCCCACGGCGGCACTTGACCTTGCGGTGAGCACTACGGGTGAGGTGATCGCAGGTATGCAGGCGGTTGTTGGCAGTGCGGTAGGTGGCGTTCAATCTGCAATGAGTGACTTGATTTCCTTGGCTCGCTTTCGCACTCGTTCACCTTTGAAAGCCAAGATTGGGGCTCAACGCCGGTTTGTCTCAGTGGATGTGGATCTGGAGGAATTGCGGGAAATTCGCAGATCCGCTGCTGCGCTATCAGCTCAAAACGTCAACGTCAACGACATCATTTTGACCGTTCTTACCGGTGCCCTGCGCAGCTGGTTGATCAGACGCGATGGAATGCCAAGTGGTCAGGAGAGATTCAACGCATTGGTCCCGGTCTCCCTTGATTCACGCGTTGAGCAACCAACGCTGGGCGGCTCGGTTAATGCCTATGTAATTGAATTACCGGTTGCACAGTTCGAGCCGGTAGACCGGCTACTCAGAGTCGTTGAACAAATGTCTGATCTCGACCCAACCGGTGAGTTTCTCGGCGCCCGCGCGATTATTGACATCGCTGGGTTCGGGCCGGCTTCGGTTCACGCGCTCGGTGCCCGGATGGCGTCAACACTCACGCGCCGCGCATATGACGTCACGATCACGAATGTTCCTGGACCACAACACGCGCTGTACGCCGCAGGGTCAGAAATGCTTTCTTCTTACCCATGTGTGCCGTTGGTCCCCGGTCAAGCCTTGAGTATTGGACTGACCAGTTACAACGGTGGCCTGTGCATCGGACTGATGGCAGATCGTGACGCCCTTGAGGATCTTGACGTCATTGCAACAAGCATTCGCGAATCAATCATTGGCTTGCGTGCCTCAATCGAACAACGGCGCAATTCACCAGGGTTCAACGGTGGGAAACACCTTCGGGTGGTTGCCTCCTAATGCCCCGCCGTGCAATCGTCATTGGCGGGGGAGGTGTGCTGGGTGGAACATGGGCTGTTGGCGCATTGACTGCGCTGGAAGCTGAACTGGGTATTGCGGCGCGTGAATGTGACTTAATCGTGGGAACTTCAGCCGGGTCAGTTTTGGCTGCCCTGATTGCAAGCGGTGTGAGCACCGGTGAACTTCGTCAGGAGTACGGTGACGAGAAAGTGACAAGTGGTCCGCTGGCAGGTTACGAATGGAATCCAGTGCGTGCCACCGGTGGATCGCGGCCTGGGTGGCCACGAATCTTGAGGCCCGGTTCGCCTAAGTTGTTTGGCTCAGGTTTGCTCAACCTGGGGGAACTTCCGCTAACGGCGATGCTCTCGGGATTGCTGCCACCTGGGGGCAAAAGCCTAGAACGCGTTGGGCACTTGATTGACGCGGTTACACCATTGGGTGAGTGGGCTCAAGTGGGGGAACAAGCCACTGGTAATTACCCAGCTGTGTGGATTGTTGCGATGGATTACGAAAGCGGTAAGCGCGTTGTATTTGGTAGGGCAGGCGCCCCTCATGCCTCACTATCTGAGGCCGTCATGGCGAGCTGTGCAATTCCGGGTTGGTATTCACCCGTAAAAATCGGTGATCGAACCTATGTTGACGGCGGTGCGGTGTCGGCAACCAGCATTGATGTAGTGAGTCACGCGGGCTATGACGAAGTTTATGTAATTGCCCCAATGTCGATCACTGAATCGGATCATCCGAAAAGTCTTACCGCGAAACTAGAGCGACAGTGGCGCGGTGTGGTGGCCCGAACAGCGGCGGGTGAAATTGCTGCCGTTGAAGCGGGTGGTGCTCAAGTCTTCATTGCCACCCCAACGGCTGAAGATTTAACTGCAATCGGAACCAACTTGATGGATTCAACTCGCAGGAAACTGGTCTTGCAAACCTCGATGCGAACGAGCCCGCTGACTTGGGCCAAGCAAACCGTTTAACCACGTCACTTGTCAGCGCGCGAGCCACTCACCTGCGACGCGCTCTTCGGCAGCGAGATAGCGCTGGGTTTGTTCGGCCGCCACTTTCTCGATTTTTCCGCCGATAAATGGAACGTTTGCGGTGAATTTGCCCCGACTCGTGACTGTCGTGTTACCCGATTGGGTTGGGGTGAGCTCTAGGGTTCCAATGAAGCCCATGGGGCCAGAGAATTCAACTGTCACGGTTGCCGTTCTACCGCCGTCAGGACCTGGCGCGCTCCATACTTGGGTCTCCGTGACCGTGATCGTGTCCCCAACGAGTGACTTGGCCGGAGCCGGCAGATCCGCGGGCAGTACTCGGACACTGATCAGGGTTTGAACTTGACCCTCGCTGTCAGTTACAACACGTGCCTGGGTTGAGAGCGAACCGGTTGCCGCGCATTTCTCTAGGATAAAGGCCTCTTGGGAAAGCACAGAAAAAACATCGGATGGACTTCCCGTGAAATTTTGGGTGTACTCAAACGCGGTGGGCACGTAAAACTCAACTCCTTCATCCCTGAATCACTTTTCATGGCTAGCCTAGGGGGGTGAGCTCCCCACGCACATCGGTCCTGGATTTAGTCGGTTTCGTTGCCCATCGACTCTTTAAGGATCAGTCCAGTGCGGACTTGGGCTTTGAAGCGAGTGACCCGGTGGCAATTGAGCAGGCCGCAGAGATGGTGGCTTGGGCCGATACCAGGCCAAATGGAATGCATGGGAAAACTTTGGTTCGGGCCTGGACCCCGGATCTTCCTGGAGCGAATTACTCGGTTGTGGAAATAGTCACCGACGACATGCCCTTCTTGGTTGATTCGGTCACGTCCGAATTAAATCGTGAGGGCCTGGCAATTCAACTGGTCGTACATCCGCTTTTCGCCGTGACGCGTGATGAAACGCATCGGCTCACTGGAATACAAGACCTAGATGTGAATGAGATCAAAAAGGGCATGACCGCGGAGTCCTGGATGCGCATTCACGTTGAGCGAAATTTCATATCTGACAATCTTGGTGAACTTGTCGCCGGTGTTGAGCGAGTCCTTGACGGCGTCCGTAAGTCTGTGAACGACTGGAGCTTAATGCGGACTAAGGCAATTGAGGTATCAGGTGATTTGCGTCGTGCACCACCGCTTGGTATTGACCAAGATGAGGTTGAGGAATCAATTGCATTCCTTGAGTGGTTAACCCAAGACAGTTTCACTTTTATCGGGTACCGGGAATACGACCTGGTTGAACTGGGCGGCGAGGACATTTTGCGTCCGGTCCCAGATTCAGGTTTAGGTATTTTGCGGCAAAGCCCTGATGTGAAAATATCAAAAAGCTTTGCGATCTTGCCGCCTGCCGTGCGAGCTAAGGCTCGAGAAAAAACTGTTTTAGTGTTGAGTAAAGCAAACTCCCGATCAACGGTTCACCGGCCCGTTTATTTGGACTACATCGGTGTCAAGAAATTTGATAGCCAAGGAAATGTTATTGGTGAGCGGCGTTTCCTCGGACTTTTTGCCGCTAGAGCGTATTCAGACAGAGTGACTGACATTCCTGTCCTACGTGCAAAATACCTCAGGGTTGAGAGAAGCCTCGACTACGTTACCGGGTCCCATAGCGCGAAAGACCTTGAAGAATTCTTGAATACCTATCCGCGTGATGAACTTTTTCAAATGGATGTTGATCAGCTGAAACAGATTGCCATATCAGTTTTGAAATTACAAGAGCGGCGTCAAACAAAGCTGTACACCCGTTATGACCCCTATGAAAGATTTGTCTCGGCATTGGTTTATTTCCCCCGAGACCGGTACACCACTGCCGTTCGACTGGGCCTGGAAGCTATTTTGCGGGATGCATTCGGTGGAATTAGCGTGGATTACAGCGCACATGTTTCCGAGTCAGTATTAGCGAGATTGCATTACGTGATTCATATGCCCAGCGGAATTGAGATAGTCCGGCCAGATCTGGGGGAACTTGAAGCGCGATTAACTACAGCCAGTCGTAGCTGGATGGACGAGTACCAATCACTCGTCTTGGCAGGAGAAAACTCTGAACTCATTCCCGTTTACGCAGATGCTTTTCCTGAGTCCTATAAAGAAGACTTTGACCCCAGCGTAGGTGTGAGTGATTCCCTGATCATCGAAAAACTTGAACCGGGCAAATTAGCCCTCAACCTTTACGCGCCCGTTGTCAGTGACTCCCGTGAACTTCGATTCAAAGTGATTCGGGTGGGCCCAGCAATGCCGCTGACCAAAATCCTGCCGATTTTAGAACGGCTTGGTGTTGAAGTCTTAGACGAGCATCCGTATGAGATTTTGCGCAATGATCGAGCACCCGCATGGATCCTCGATTTTGGTCTAGTTCTCCCTCAAGGGGAGATTTATGGTGCAGAAACACTTTTTACTCGATTTGAATCTGCATTTGAATCGGCGTGGCATGGTCGAATCGCAAGTGATGTATTTAATGCCTTAGTCACGCGGGCAGGTTTAACCTGGCAAGACGCCAAGTTGATTCGCGCGTATGCCCGTTACATTCGACAGATCGGTTCAACATTTGGCCAGGATTACATCGAATCGGTGGTGGTGGGAAATCCAGAGATCACCCGCTTGCTCATCGAGTTTTTCCGGGTGCGATTTGACCCCGCGTTTACCGGTGATCGGGAGAGTGAATCCGATACAGCTCGTGAGCATTTCGAGGCACTGCTTGCACTAGTTCCTTCGCTGGATCACGATCGAATCCTTCGTCTATTTTGGTCACTTTTTGAGGCCACTATGCGAACAAACTACTTCACAGGCTCGCATACCCTGGCATTCAAATTAGTGCCTTCGATGATCAACGACATTCCGTTGCCAAAGCCGGCACATGAAATCTGGGTTTATTCTCCTCGACTCGAGGGAGTGCATCTACGCTTCGGTGCTGTCGCCCGCGGTGGTTTGCGCTGGAGTGATCGACGCGAGGACTTCCGAACGGAAATTCTTGGACTGGTCAAAGCTCAGGAAGTTAAAAACGCCGTTATTGTCCCTGCTGGAGCCAAGGGTGGGTTTTTCGCCAAGCGACTTCCGGATCCAGCCGTGGACCGAGAAGCGTGGATGAATGAGGGCATTGGTGCTTACCAAGACTTTATTCGGGCGCTGCTTTCGGTAACGGACAATATTGTCGACTCGGTCGTTGTTCCACCTATCGGTGTCGTTCGCCATGACCTTGATGATCCCTATTTGGTTGTTGCAGCAGATAAGGGAACCGCGAGTTTTTCTGACATTGCGAATGCAATTGCCATCGAGGAAAATTTTTGGTTGGGAGATGCTTTCGCATCTGGAGGTTCGGCCGGTTACGACCATAAGTCAATGGCGATCACCGCCCTTGGCGCGTGGGAATCTGTTAAACGACACTTCTTTGAGATGGGAATCAACACCCAAGAGCAAGATTTTACTGTTGTCGGTATCGGTGACATGAGTGGTGACGTTTTTGGCAATGGGATGCTGCTCAGTGAACACATTAGGCTCATCGCCGCTTTCGACCATCGAAACATCTTTGTCGATCCAAACCCGAATGCTGCTGTAAGTTTTGTGGAGAGAAAACGCTTGGCTGAGTTGCCCAGAAGCTCATGGGCGGATTACAACACGGAATTAATCTCACGCGGTGGCGCTCTCTTCTCACGAAGCGCAAAAAGCATCGCTCTGTCTCAAGAAATTAAAGACGTACTTGACTTCAATATCGAGGTGGGTTCGTGCACGCCGGATCAGCTGATTAACGCGATTCTCAAAGCCCCAGCGCAGTTGTTGTGGAATGGTGGAATCGGGACTTATGTAAAGGCCAGCACTGAATCGAATATTGAAGTGGGTGACCGATCCAATGACCCAATTCGAGTTAACGGTGGTGAGTTGCGGGTCCAAGTTGTCGGTGAGGGTGGCAATCTTGGCATGACCCAACTTGGTCGAGTTGAGGCCGCACGAAGTGGAGTCCGACTCAATACAGACGCTATTGACAATTCTGCGGGCGTTGACACGTCCGACCATGAAGTGAATTTAAAGGTTCTATTCGCCCCACTATTGGCCAGTGGTGTGCTCACAATGGAAAAGCGTGACGAGCTTCTGCACAGCATGACCGAATCGGTAGCGGCTTTGGTTTTGGCCGACAACTTTAATCAAAATGTCGTGCTTTCCAACGCTCGAGCTGGATCTGCGCGACTCATTGCGGTACATCAAAGGATGATTCGGGAACTGGAACGCCGGGAACTTTTCAGTCGGGCGCTGGAGTTCCTGCCCGACGACGCGGAGTTAGAAACAAGACGGCTAGCAGGTGAGGGGCTTACCTCACCTGAATTAGCAGTTTTGCTGGCCTACGCCAAAATCGACGTAACAAAGGAACTCAATGCAGTGGGTCTGGGCAGTGATCCTTGGTGCGATCAAATGGTGATTGAGTATTTTCCGGCGGAAATTCGCGATCGCTACCGCGAGGAAATAAAATCACATTCACTTCGTTCAGAGATCGCAAATACCGTGATGGCCAATGAACTGATTAACATTGGTGGAATCACTTTTGTTTTTCGCGCGGTTGAAGAAACTGGGTCCACAACCGTTGAGGTCGTCAAGGCCGCATTCGCAGCCATGGAAGTATTTGGAATCAGGGACCTGTGGCGTTGGATCAACACCCTTCCGGAAGACGTCCCCGCGAGCGCGCGAACCGTTCTGCATTTAGAGGTTCGCCGACTCCTTGATCGATCCGCTCGTTGGTTCCTACAAAATCGAGGATCTGGGATTGAGCTTGAATCCGAAATTGCCACTTTTAAAAACAATGTGGCGCAGTACGCCGGGGGCGTTCCACGGGCTTTGCAAGGTCAAGAGTCGGAACGCTTTGAACGGCTGTCAGGAAGATTCGTTGACGCTGGAGCACCCAAGGAATTAGCCGACCGTGCGGCCAGTGGTCTTGATGTGTTCTCGCTATTAGATATCACGAAGTTAGCGGGATCACTTAATGCCGACATGACTGACGTCATCGGCCTGTATTTCGCTCTTTCCGAGCGTTTTGACATAGACCGATTACTTGTTCGGATCTCAGCACTACCGCGTGGAGATCGTTGGACTTCATTGGCCCGTCAGGCACTCCGATCTGATTTGTATTCGGTGATTGCTGAACTAACCGGTCGTGTTTATCGGGGGACCGACACGGCGGAAGTTTCGACGCGGATAAGCCAATGGGAGGAGCAGCACGTCGAAGGGATTGCTCGAACGAGAGCAACCCTTGATGAAATCCTGCAAGTAGAAGAAGCAGACTTAGCTACCCTCTCGGTTGGACTGCGAGTCCTACGAAATTTGGTGGCACAAGCGGGATGACTGCGGACACGATTACCTGGGTGCAACTGGTTGAACTCCTTCATCTGCGCGAGCTCGGTGAAACTCATTTCACCTTGGTTGACATTCGAGAGGAATATGAACTCTTCCACGGCTACATTCCCGGCGCGATAAACCTGCCCCTGTCTACTTTTGAATCCGATGCATTGTCGGGAGACATAATTCTGTATTGCCAAGCCGGGGTCCGGTCCGAACATTTACTGCACGAGCTCGCGGCGCAAGGGGTTTCCGGCGTCAAACATTACGGAGGCGGCTACATCGATTGGGTGGCTCGCTCCGCACGTGAGGGTTAAAGCAAGTTCTTTTTCGTGAGGTAAGTGAAGGACCAATACCCAGGGATGGTGGGCAGCCAGAAAGTCACCAAGCGGAAAAGCAACACTGCGGATACTGCTAAACCAGCGTCAAGACCAGCGGCGGTCAAACCCGCGGCAAGGGCTGCTTCAACCGCACCGAGACCACCGGGAGTTGGGGCGGCCTGGCCGATTGTTGCGCCGGCAAGGTAAACGACCGCTACGACCGCGATACTCAAATTGCCGTCAAATGCTGTAACGCAAGCATAGAGCACGGCGATGTAGGCAATATTGAGAAGAAGAATTCCACCGATACCTTCGAGTAACTTGGTTGGCCGTTGAGCAATAGTGACAAGTCGGGGAATAACTTCTTTGATGAGCGGACCGATTCTTTTACTAATCTCACGCCGAACGGCCGGCACGGCCAGTAGTGCCAAGAGAATTACCGCCACAGCGGTGACACCAACCACCGCCCAAACCGGGGGATTGAATGTGAAATCAGCTTGAGTGCCCGCAGCGATACCAAATCCGAGGAGCAGGAGAATGTGGGTGGCGAATGCGGCGACCTGGGACACGCCAACACTTGCCGCGGCAAGAGCCGGGTGTAACCCAGATTTTTGCAGGAAACGCACATTGATGGCGATTGCGCCCAATGTCGGTGGTGACACTAACGTGGCGAAATCACCGGCAACTTGGGCTAAAACAGTTTTCCCGAATGACAACTTCTCGGGGACAAAGCCGGAAAGTGACCAGGCTGCGCCGGCATAGGTAATCAAACTGAATCCAAGTGCGGCAATCACCCATGACCAGTTAGCGGTGCTAAACAGGGTGGCAAGGTCAACCGAGGTTAATTGGGAGAGCAAGACGTAGCCGGCGATTGTGCCAACCACGATCATGACCAAGGTTCGAGGCTTTACCCGTTGGAATTGGATTTGCTCGGTGTCAGCATCGGGACGCAATTCAACGATTGCATCACGCAGTGCAATGATCATGCCCTTGTGCTTGCGTAGTGCCTTGCGAGTGCTCGAAGATAGGGCAACAGGTTGCAGTGCTGGAAGTGCTCGCGCTATCGCATCACTACCAAGAACTCGCCGGGCGGAATTAACACTGCGATCAACCGAGGTCAGCATTGCCAGTGAACACAATAATTCAGCCAGGTCCAAACGCATTGCGACATCACTTGCCGCAATTGATCCCTGATCCATGCCGAGTAACCATGTTGAATCATCGGTTCCGCGTAATAGGTGTCGACCAGATAAAGCGCGATGGCTCATCTGGTGTTCATGCAGGGTTCTAATAGCTCGCCATGAACTATCCAACTCGCTATCGCTGATGTCCTCAAGCTCATCAAATGGTGTTCCAGGGATGTACTGGAAGACAAGCGCGACCGAATCCGGGCCAACTTCGGTAGTAAGTAGCAGTCGGGGAGCGGGTACGCCGGCGGATTGTGCGGCGTAGGCAATCAAGGCTGAGTGCTCAACGGCCTTACGCAGGTTGAAGGCACCTTTTCCTGGTTCATCACGCAACCTAAGGCTGGTCCAAGCAGCATTAACCAACCCAGCGCCTTCAAGGTCTCGGTCAAGAACATTGATGCGCAGAATGTCACCATTTCTTGTTGTTGCCGAATAACGGCGTCCGCGGCTGGTGAGATTGTTGATCCGCAATTGGGTAATGGAATACCCGCCGCGCTCCAAGGCTGCGGCGACGGCGGCTCCACTGGGTCGGGTCGTCGAGGTGCCAAGGGCGTAACGGGTCAATAGGCCAATCGCCCAGCCGATCGCTAGTGAAAAACCAATCCCAGTCAGAGCAATCCCTGAACTGAGCACCGTAACCAGAATTAGTGACACGACAACAACACTGGAGAGCACATTCCACGGGCGCCGACCCATCAGCCGTGCAACGGTGATGAAAGCCAGAATGCCGCCGAGAATGGGGGCGGTGGAACCACTTGCGCTGCTGGTCGACCCCGCCATTGCGACGACTAGCCGGGTGTTGTCCAAGTTACCAATCACGATTGCAGCAACTGACAAGACCGTCACAGTGAGAAACAGGGACACCAATGCATCAAAAAGCTGTCGAAAACGCCTGCGCACAATTAAATTGATCGAGCCGGCAATGGGTAGACCCAATGATCCGATCCCACCAATGATGTTCAGCGCCAGGACAACCAGTGATGGAAGGAGCGCCACCCCTCCTTCAATGTCGGTATCCAGGCCAGCGGTGGTGCTAGTTGCGAAGTAGCCCAGTGCGATAGTTCCGGCGGCCAAAGCAATTGCCACAACGAAACGAGCGAGATCAAGCGGGCGACGGATTCTTTTCTTGATTGCCCCGTCATCGATCACGATTGGGTTCCCCGTTGGGGTTGAATTGTGGTCAATACCCGAATCTGGGGCAGTCACCTGGCGAATATATGGAATGGGACCGGCAACAGTGAACTGTGTCTCAATTCCTGAATCCGGTTCGGGCGCCACGGGGTGATCGTGTCACAGCCCCCCACCACCGATGCCATTCGACTCAGCAATAACCCAAGTAGCGTGCCCGTACCAGGTTTCGGGGGTTCGCCGGGCTGACTTTGTCAGCCAAGCATGGTATTCATAGCCCATGCGGTGGGAACTGGATACACATTTGAGCGATCCAGCGGCCATATTGGCCAACGCTGCCCAGGATTCCGTGATCAATCTCGATTTGGGCCAAAACCTGGTGATCGGTTCAGCTGGCTCAGGGAAAACTACAACACTTCTCGCTGCTACAGCAAAAGTTCTTCGCGGGGGAGTCCCAGCCAATCAAATTCTGGTCCTGACCTACGGGAAATTAGCGGTTCGAGACTTTCGCGAAAAGCTGGCCGGGCAGGTGAACAACACCGTCCTCCCGTATATCGGCACATTTCACTCATTGGCCTATTCGATCGTCATGGGCGCCGCTGAAATAATTCAACCGGATTCGCGAGAATTGCCCAATCTGCTCTCCGGTGCCGAAGAAGATGCTCGGATCCGTGACCTCATTAAAGGTTTGCTTGCAGAATCATCAGATGACAGCGCAGCGGGTGAATGGCCGGCCTCACTGCGAAGCGCGGCCACTACACAGAGTTTTGCGCGGGAAGTTCGTAATGTCATTGCCCGTCTTAAGGAGTTGCATTTAACCGGCACGGATCTGGTTGCATTGGGTGAGCAACTCAACCGGCCCGAATGGGTGGTTGCGGGTCATATTGCAGCTAATGACGCTGAAGTCATGGCATTAGAGAACGTCATGGACTACAACTCCCTGCTACTAGCAGCAATTTCCTTGGCGCCGCAATCGCCGGTAACTTCACGAATCACACATATATACGTGGATGAGTACCAAGAAGTCGGCCCACTTCACCGCGAACTTCTAGCCGCACTCGCCCAAAAAGCTCAGGTGCTCGTCGCTGCCGGTAATCCACATGAGAGTGTTTTTGGGTTTAGAGGATCAGAAACGGACATGGCAACCGGGTTTGCGCAAGAGTTCCCACATTCAAAAGTTTATGAACTCAATGACGGCTGGCGCTTTGGACCTGCGATTGCGGCTGCAGCTACCGCGCCCTTTTCTGGGGGCGCAATGTCTCAGGTTGGTTACCAAGACTTTTTCGTTGACACGGGGTCGGTGGTTGTCAAAAAATATTCCTCCCGCAATGCACGCGCAGCATTCGTGGCGGAAGACATATTTGGGTCCCATATGACGCAGGGTGTTCCCTGGAGGTCAATGGCCGTTATTGGTCGGGCGCGCTCAGACATCCCGCTCATTACCAGGGCCCTGAGTCGCGCGGGTGTTCCGGTCGTAGTCGGAACCGATGAAATTGCATTAAAAGATGAACCCGCGGTTCAGGTCCTACTTGGATTGATTTCCTTAGCAGCCCGTCCGCAGCAAAGCACCGCCGCAGACGTATCGGATTTGTTAACCGGACCGATCTATGGATTCGATGCAAGTGAGATACGTCGCCTTGGTCGAGTCCTGCGGACCGCACAACCCAATGTCAGTTCATCGGAATTGATTCGAGAATTAATTATTGGAACTGGCTCGGTGATTAACATTCCTGGTGAGATGGGGGCTCGGGTTAAAGCAATTACCGGGCTCATCACACTAATTCAAAGTGAGATCGAAAACCACAAACCGATCATCGATATTTTGTGGACCGCGTGGAGTGGTGATAAAAAGCACCCGCACGGTTGGCCGCAACGCCTACAGCAAGCCGCGCTCGCCCACAGTGCAAGCGCGCACCACGACCTTGATTCGATCATCGCACTTTTTGACACGGCCACTCGATTCTCAGAGCGAACGAATGCAGGGATTGATAACTTCCTGAATCAATTGAAATATCAGAATCTTCCCGCTGAGCCGGTTTCTGCGCGTGGCTTGCGCGCCGACGCTGTTCAGGTTATGACGGTCCACCAAAGTAAGGGCCGCGAATGGGATCGCGTGTGGGTGGTTGGACTCGAAGAAGGGATTTGGCCGAATCTCGTCTCCCGTGGAAGTTTATTACGCGCCGAAGAGATCGGTCTGGGACAAGCGGTTCCCGGCACAAACCCGGTTGCTCTCCTGCGCGAGGAACGTAATCTGTTTTATGTGGCCAGTACTCGGGCCCGTGCGCTTTTAACATTGACCTGCATTGACCAAGGCAGTGAAGGTGGGGATCAGCCCAGCCGATTTATTCGCGATGTTCTCGCCGGTGGAGTAACCCCCCAAACCGTTAGCGGTTACCCAAAAAACCGTTCAAGTTGGTCGGGACTGGCAGCCAGCCTGCGGGCGACACTTGCAGATCCTTTGGCAAGTCCGGCACTCAAATCTGTTGCGGGGAGCATGCTCCACGAAATGGGGCCAAGTGTTGGACCTTCCACATGGTGGGGATTGGCGCCATTGACGAAATCCAGTCGTCCAGTCCGGCCGGCACACTTACCCATTCACATGTCAGGAAGTTCACTGGATTCGTTGTTGCAATGTCCGTTGAAATGGTTCTTGGATCGAGAAGTGAACGCCAAGATTTCTCGTGGATCAGCAACGGCATTTGGCAGTATTGTGCATGCAATCGCCGAATTTGTTGCCAAAGAGGAATTGGATCAAGATCAAACCCACATTCGGGAATTGATCAGTAATTCGTGGCATTCACTAGCCTTTGAAGCGCCATGGCAGTCAGAAGCAGAATTGTCTCAGGCCTATAAAGCGGCCGAGCTATTCCTGGATTATCACAATCTTTCACCGCGAGTTTTCAAGCAGGCTGAGGGCAAGTTTCATACTGAACTCACCGTTATTACTCCCAGTGGTGAGCGCGAGGAGGTTGAACTCAGTGGAATCTTGGACCGCGTCGAAATAGATACTGACGGACGCCTAGTTGCTATTGACTTCAAAAATGTTGCCACCCAACCCACAAAAGCTGAAATTGCGGAGCATGGGCAATTGGGGATTTATCAATTGCTACTCCGCGACCAGCAAAACCCCGATCTGAATTGGGATACGCAAAATCAAGCCGAGACCCCTGTGGGTGCAGCGCTCGTCCAGCTGAAAGTTGATACCTCGAAACCAAAAATTCAACCACAAGCGGCGATTGACTTTTCACAATCACCTACGTGGATTGAGGTAAAACTGGGTGAAGCCGCCGAGATTATTCGTACTGAATCTTTCATCCCGAAAGTGAATCCTTCATGTCGTTATTGTTCATATAAGAGCGTTTGTCCCACGACATCCACAGATGTTTTTAACCGTGATGTGTTGGAAGAGGGGGAAACCTATGACAACTAATTCACATAATGAGCTCAGCGACAAAGACCTTGAAGAGATTCTTCGATTCCCCCTCTCTGAACAACAATTAAACGCGGTCAAAGCCCCTCGCGAACCCGCCGTGATGGTGGCCGGTGCTGGTTCGGGGAAAACAACATCAATGTCAGCCCGGATAGCTTTTCTGATTGGCAGCGGATACGTAATACCGGAACAGGTTCTGGGTCTTACCTTCACCACGAAGGCGACCGCCCAACTACTGGATTCGGCGCGCTCTCGCATCGCTGCCTTAGTGCGGTTGTACCCCCAGAGCTTCGAGACTGAGGGTGGAGATCCCGTCATTTTGACCTACAACTCATTTGCATCTGGAATCGTCAAAGAATTTGGTGCCCTTCTTGGCCGAGACTTCAGCTCTGATGTACTCACGGATGGCGCGCGGCAGCAATTGGCCTATCGACTTGTGTGCAATACCCAACGAGATCTCAGCGGAATCTCGGTAGGACCAGCAAAAATTACCTCTGATTTATTAGCCCTCGACAGCGAACTCAGCGAACTCGCGATTGAACCAACGACCGTTATTGAGTACGACCA
Source organism: Candidatus Nanopelagicales bacterium (assembly GCA_040399625.1). Taxonomy (GTDB): domain Bacteria; phylum Actinomycetota; class Actinomycetes; order S36-B12; family S36-B12; genus UBA4592. The sequence continues at coordinate 78,067 of JBBARV010000001.1, forward strand.
GAAATTGATGGATTTCATCAATGGGCTCACTGGTTCAAATGAAACAATGCGAAAGATCTCGCGAACGTCCTCGAGAAGAATCGCTCTCTCGCACCTTGTGCAAGATTGGCGGGAATTGAAACATTCGCGTGAGCTCATTGAGTTCTCCGATCAAGTAAGGCTTTCCACCAAAATAGTGATTGAATTCCCCGAGGTAGCGAATGAGATTCGCTCTCGTTTTTCGATCGCGTTGCTCGATGAATACCAGGACACGTCAATTAGTCAGCGAATCCTTTTGGAAACAATATTTTCTGATGGCTTCCCCGTAACAGCAGTGGGGGATCCATGCCAAGCGATTTATGGTTGGCGCGGGGCCAGTGTTGAGAACATCAATAGTTTCCCACAGCAATTCCAGAATGCTCACAAACAAGACGCTGCCGTTTATCCATTGTCGGCCAATCGACGATCGGGTGTCCAAATTCTTGAATTAGCGAATTTGATCTCAGAAAATTTGCGGGCCGAACACCCAAAAGTTCAACGCTTAGACCCCACGCGTGATATTCGCGGCGAGGTCACACTCGCACTTTTTGACTTTGCAGACGAAGAACTGAACTGGATGGCTGATCAGATTGCCGGTCAACACAGTGCGATAAAGGCTGCTGGACTTGATGAAGATATTGCCGTTTTGGCCGCAACGGGGAGTCTACTGTTACGTATGCGCGATGCCTTACAGCAGCGTGGGGTGCCCGTGCAGTTGCATTCGGCGGCCGGTTTGCTTTCACAGCCTCTTGTTATGGACCTACGGGCAATACTGGAGATCATTCACGAACCAACCGCTAACCCATCATTTGTGCGTTGGGCGAGTGGGGTCAAGTGGCGCATTGGTGCACGGGATCTGGCGGCTTTGGGCGCGCGTGCGGGCGAACTTGCAAAGTCACGTGGACGAGTCAATGCCGAAAACATTGAACAAGCTCTTGAGGCAGCGGTTGAAGGTACTGATTTAGTTGATGTCGTCTCCCTCTCTGATGCTCTCTTTGACCTGGGTGAACTTGATCGCTACTCGACCGGTGCGATTGAGCGATTTGGCGCAATGGCGCAGCAAATCCGGTCATTGCGATCCCATGCGGGTGAGCCCTTATTGGAGTTTATGGGCCGAGTGATTCGCAAGTCCGGAATAGATATTCAGTCCCAACTCAACGAAAATGACGCGGTTGTCATCAACGAGCTCATTAATCTTGCGGCGGACTTCAACGACATTGACGGCAGAGTGTCCCTGGGGGCCTTTATCTCTCGCCTTAACGACATTGAAAGATTTGATATTGGCCTTGATTTTGAACAACCTGTAGAAAAAGGCGCAGTTCAACTCATCACGATCTACAAAGCGAAGGGTCTCGAGTACACGCACGTCTACCTACCCAACCTCAGTGATCGAGCTTTCCCGGGAGGAAAAGCCCGGGGTAATTGGAGTAGCGACGCCACTATGGCTCCTTGGCCACTACGCCAAGACGCGCCAGCCCCGATCGCGGACTTCCCGGATTACTCAGTGACCAAACTCTCTGAGGCCGATTTTAAAAAGAATTATCTCGTGCACTTTGACGCACTCAAAGAGCGCGACAATGAACGGTTGGCCTATGTCGCAATTACCCGCGCAAAAGATTCGTTGACATTGAGCGGCAGTTGGTGGGGGGTCAATTGGAAGAAACCACATGGCCCGCACCCATTTCTCACCGCGGCCCACAACCTTCTTGCCGGCACCACCGCGCATATTCCGTTTTGGGCGCCACAACCAGACGGGGAGCGCCCCGAACGAGTGCAAGATACCCAAGAGTTGCTGTGGCCAGCCGAAGTCCCGCACAGCATTGTGGACCAACTCACCGCGGAGTCCGAATATGTGAGCAATCATGTGGGCGAAGGCGGTTTAACAACCACCGAGCCAGCCACAGCGGCCATCTGGGAGCAATCACTGGCTGCTGTCAAGAGTGAACGTGCCAGGTTGGAATCACCTATTCGTAAGGTGTTATTGCCGAGAAGTCTGGGTGCGAGTTCCATGTTGCGGGCAATGCGTGAGCCAGAAGTTTTTGCGGTGGAACTTGCTCGACCTATGCCGCGTAAACCCAACTATGTTGCTGCTCGTGGTACTGAGATTCACTCTTTTATTGAAAATTATTATGGAATGCAAACCCTTTTTGATTGGGATGAGCTCGAGGGCGCTCTGGATTCTGGAACCAAAGAGCCCTCCGCTACCCGCAAACTTAAAGAAGCATTTTTAGCGAGTCGATTCGCCCAGTTGACCCCGGCCGCCGTCGAACAGCAATTTACTTTGACCATTGCGGGTCGTTCGATCACCGGTTACATCGATGCCGTATTTGAAGTAAACGGCCGATACTTAGTTGTTGACTGGAAAACAGGTGGGACCGAGCATTTGGATCCGGCCCAACTTGCTTTTTACCGGTTAGCGTGGGCGCGCATTGCCGGAGTTGATTGGCAAGCTGTCGACACCGCATTTGTCATGTTGTCATTGGGGAGCGAACTTTTGGTGGACACCGACGAAATTATTCGCGATCTGGAACATCAATTGGATTAGCCGTCGTGGGATCGGTTGCCTCAACGATCGCTTCCCCTGCTTCTTCGGTCGGTGTTGGGCGGACCCCAATCCAGTTACGCATTTTTACTCGAGCAGGCTCTTCAATGAAGCGCCACATCGCGTAGGCAATGACAAAGGACATCCCAAGAAGAATTACCACCGCCAGCGCATACAGCAAGCCACCATCGATCCCAATTGCATTCATCCCTGCGCGCCAAAGGCCGAACCAGACAAGATGCGTCATATAGAGCGAGTAAGAAATAAATCCACCAAACACCATGATTCTGGTCGCGAGCCAATTGGACATTCCGCGACGGGAGAGTGCAAGAACACCGATCCAAGCGATGAGGACGGGAACCAAGACTAGGTGGAAGTAGGGAGGCAATGGTTCGGCATCTGGATCCGTGGACGTAATAGGTGCGGCAGCAGCGGGCAGCCAAGCGAGAAATACCGAACCGGCAACAACTACCCCCGGGAGCACAAATGCAAGTACGTCACAGACTGATGCGGTTCGGTGAGAGTCGCGAAGTCGCTCAACAATTAAATAGGAGACCGCACCTGCGACAAATGCAGTAAGAACGCGGTTGGTGGAACCCCAGCTATCCATGTAATACGGGTCCGTCGTTCCCAGTCCGTAGATCACCAATGGGGTAAGTGTGAGCAACCAGAAAAAGCCGAGCGCCCAGGTGGGCAGGTGCTTGTGCATCCGCCAGAGGACGAGTGCCACAAGGGGGAAGAGTAGATAGGCGAGCCACTCCATTGACAGGGACCAGGCAACAAAGTTCCAGCCCCTTTGAGGATCTGAACCCCATTCTTGAATGAGCAATAGATTTTTAATGAAATCCCAAGGATTGAGCCAACTGCGATTGATGTCCTCGCCGGTGACGATCGACTGAGCCACGAGGGCAAATCCCGCAACGAAGAGCATGACCAAATGCACCGGATAAATGCGGGCTAGGCGCAGCCACCAAAATCTGAGCGATTTCTTTGCTTTGAGGCGTTCACCCAGTGAATTGAGATAAGTATGCGCCAAAATAAAACCGGAGAGTGCAAAGAACAGATCTACGCCGAGTCGACCAATGCGGATGAAGTCCGGCAGGACCGGAATGTCCATGAGTCCGATTGTGTCTAGTTGGCTTTGTGAGTGATACAGCAAAACCCAGACCGCTGCCACGAGTCGGATACCGGTCAGTTGCCTGATGAACACGTTCACGATTAAACCCTATGCGCTTCCAGTGCAATCACAGAGTAGGTTGACCTCCGTTGAGAGGATTCCATGTCACATTCGCCGATCTTGGCCGATTTACTACTGTCCCGCAGTGCAACTGATCGATGCGCAGAACTGCGCAAAGACCCTGAATGGATTGCGGGAGCGCTGAAGGATCCATCTACACAATTTATCTGTGTGAATAATTCAGGCGCACCCGTTAATGATGGTGACCTTCGATTCTTCGCGCTGAAGGAAATCCCGCAGGATTCGCTGACGTATTTTCTTGGGCGCGAAGGTGAGATTACATTCTTCGGCGCCTCGGTTGATGCTGATTTTGTTTCAACCCATGATCCCGACTCGTGGTTGAACTTACGAGCCAGTGGGTCGATATTGAGTGATCGTGATGCTGGATTATTGGTTGCCGCGGTGGCTTTAGACAATTGGAATTTCACGCATGTCCACTGCCCGCGGTGTGGCACGCACACTGTTCAAGATGATGCTGGTTGGACCAGACGTTGCCCAACCGATGACTCAACCCACTTTCCACGAACAGACCCAGCGGTCATCGTTTTAGTGAGCGACCCTGATAACCGCGTATTGCTGGCACGGCAAAGTCGCTGGCCAGAGGGTTGGGTGTCGGTTTTGGCCGGGTTCGTTGAAGCGGGTGAACCGGCCGAAGCAGCCGTTATTCGCGAAATCTATGAAGAATCTGGAATTAGGATTGACCCCGAAACCATCGATTACCTGGGCAGCCAGCCGTGGCCATTTCCTAATTCATTGATGCTGGGTTACCAGGCAAGAGCACTCAATACCGACATTTGTGTTGACGGCGAGGAAATTGTTGAAGCCCACTGGTACGACCGAGACCAAGTACGGGAATTATGCGAGACCCAGAAAATGCACCTGCCACCCCCGGTGAGCATCGCCCACCAGCTCATTACCCGTTGGTACGGAGAGAAACTCCCCGGCAACACGTCATTTCGCTAGCCAATAAAGAACGCTAAACCGCCATCTTGGCAATTACCTGAGCGATAGGTGGATTGGTCAACGTGGTTCCATCGGGGAATTTGAGCGTGGGAACGACCTCGTTGCCACCATTGACGGAGGCGACAAAGGCCGCAGACTCAGCGTCAACCTCAATGTCTACCTCGGTGTATTCGATTCCCGCCCGCTTCATCTGGGCCTTGAGGCGTTGGCAATAGCCACACCACTCCGTGCTGTACATGATTACTGAAGATGCCTCACTCATGAGGCCAGCCTACGGGTGCATTGGAGTTGGTGCGAGAGGGTCAGATCCCCATGACAGGATCAGCGGGTGGATTCAGAGCAGCGCGCCCAAGACATCTTGGCGGGCCTGGATGCCCAACAACGCGAGGTGGCCTTAGCAGTGAGTGGCCCGGTTCGAGTTCTTGCTGGTGCAGGTACCGGAAAAACAAGGGCGATCACCCACCGCATTGCTTTCTCGGTTGCCACAGGGGCAAGTGAGGCTGAGCGCACACTCGCACTGACGTTCACCAATCGTGCGGCTGGGGAAATGCGGCACAGACTCAGGGGTCTTGGTGTTCAGGGTGCGCAGGTGCGCACATTCCATGCCGCCGCGCTGCGTCAACTTCGATTCTTTTGGCCGCAACTCTCGCGGACTGCATTCCCGGAACTCATGTCGAGCAAAGCCCCAATAGTTGCTCGTGCATTGTCCCATTGCAAAGTAGATAGTGATACCGCTTTGGTGCGAGATGTCAGTGGCGATCTTGAGTGGTGCAAGTCCAACATGATGGATTCCGCGTTGATCCACAAAGCAAAACGTGACTTTGCGATCGACGTTGCGACCCTTGCCAAAGTTATGGACTCATATGAGACCCTCAAAAAAGAGCGCAATCTCCTAGATTTCGACGATATTTTGATGCTGATGTCAGCCGCAATTCGTTCCCGCCCTGATATTGCTACCGCAGTGCATTTGGCATACAGATGGTTCACCGTTGATGAATTCCAAGACGTAAACCCATTACAAAAAAGCGTGTTGGACCTATGGGTTGGTGAACGTGACGACCTATGCGTGGTGGGCGATCCCAGCCAGACGATTTATTCCTTCACGGGTGCGAGTTCGAAATACTTGCTGGACTTTGTTAAGACCTACCCCAGTTCAACCCAAATCGAATTGGTTCGATGTTATCGCTGTTCACCTGAAATTGTGAAGCTGGCGAATGCGGTGATTAATGGTGATACGCGAACCAAGGCGCTGGTACTGCGTTCTCAGCAGGAGTCAGGATTAGTTCCTAAGATTTCGGCTTACGCCGATGACCATGACGAAGCAGAAAATGTAGCCCAGGCGATTAAAGAACTTATTGATTCAGGGACCGCCGCATCAGATATCGCAATTCTTTTTCGAATTAACGCCCAGTCAGGTGAATGTGAAGTGGCACTCACGAATCTGAATATCCCAATCGTGCTGCGCGGCACCGAACGTTTTTTCGAACGGCCCGAGGTCAAATCTGCCTTGACGCTTCTCAGGGGGGATGCAAAAAACTCAGGACTCTCTCCCACCAACCTTGCCGAACATGTCCGCGATGTTCTGTCAGGGACCGGCTGGAACCCCCAAGCCCCCCGAGGTAGCGGGGCTGTTCGGGAAAAGTGGGAATCGCTATTGGCACTGATGACCATGGCCGAGGAAACGGATCCGAATACTTCACTCAGTGATTTCATTGCAGAACTTGATGCTCGAGCATCAGTTGAACATGCGCCCACAGCTGATGCGGTGACCCTTGCCTCGATTCATTCGGCAAAAGGGTTGGAATGGCCAGTGGTCTTTCTCGTGGGTTGCAGTGAAGGCTTGCTGCCCCTGTCCTATGCCGATTCTCAGGATGGTGTCGACGAAGAAAGACGACTGGCATATGTCGGAATCACGCGTGCAGCCCGAATTCTCGAGGTGAGCTGGGGTAAGTCGCGGGCTCCCGGCGGAAAAGCCGCCCGATCCCTGAGCAGATTTTTTGTACATGAGCCGCAAGGCTTGGAAAGTGTGAGTGTTGACGGAGAGCTTGGCGTTGCCGGTTTGGTGGTGCGGGGCGGCTCCCAAGTCACGCAGAAACGTAAAAGAACCGGCCCTAAACCGTGCCGAGTATGTGGCAAGGGGTTGGTAACCCCCTCTGAAAGGACAATTGGTCGTTGCCAAAAATGCCCGGGGGAGCCCAATGAAATGATTTTTGAGAGTTTGCGAGCATGGCGAAGGGAAAGATCATTAGAAAAAAATGTGCCGGCCTACATCGTTTTCACTGACGCGACCCTGACCGCGATGGCTGAACTCATGCCGCGGGATCTCGACGAACTTTCGGCAATCCCCGGAGTTGGCCCGGCGAAACTCACCGAGTTTGGTGCCGAACTATTAGAAATTATTCGCGGTCAACACTGACGGCATCAACCAAGTCCACCGTGTTGACTGTGTTTACTGTGTTGACTGTGTTGACTGTGTTGACTGTGTTTACTGAGTCCACTGTGAAGCCGGGAACCCAGGCGTTGAGTTCCGCGAGTACTGGAACATTGGCGTCGAGTTGACACAACACCGCGATACTTCCCAGCCACACTCGATGAATCAGGGCGTAAGAGGGTGGCAGATTGATTTTGAGTCCAATTGTGAAGTCAGGGCTTTTCATGTCATTGAGTCGGGCGAATTCCCCACGGATCCAGTCGCGATTGAAGTGAAAACTTTCATAGCGAGTTGGCTCAACAAATGGCTCGAGGTAACTCAGAACCGCATTTGCGTCGACCTCAATGTTCGGCTTCACGAACCCTTCGCTGCGTAAACCTGCAAGAACTTCTTCCGCATTTCCACTCTGGGCAATTCGCAGCAGGGTTCCCATTGCGACGGGTAAGCCGTCAGGTAGTCGAGATACGGCGCCGAAATCCAACACGCACAATTTGTCTTCGGCTGTCATTCGAAAGTTACCGGGGTGAGGGTCTGCATGTAAAAGTCCAGCTCGTGAAGGACCGGCTAACAGGAAACGCTCGTAGAGCAATCCGGCGCGATCACGTTCAGCCGGTGTTCCCTGCGCAATGATGTTTGAGAGCGGTCGGCCATCAATCCACTCACTGACTAAAACGTGCGGGGCTGCTGCGAGCACATGGGGGATGTGAAAATCAGGATCGCCTTCGAATGCAACCGCAAAGGCCCGTTGATTCTGGGACTCGAGTAGATAGTCGAGCTCCTCAATGGCCCGCTCTTTGAGTTCTTCAAGGAGTGGTTTGATGTCAAGGCCTGGAATCCAGCCAGCAAAGAGTTTCCCCATCCGGATCATCTGATTCAAATCGGCCACCAGTGCTTTATCAGCGCCCGGGTACTGCACCTTGACGGCAACAACACGTCCGTCATGCCAGGTTGCCTTGTGGACTTGGCCAATTGATGCCGCCGCGGCCGGCTGGTCATTAAATTCAAGGAATCGATCGCGCCAGTCCTCGCCGAGTTCTTCGGACAAAATCTTGTGGATAGCGCTCGTTGGCATAGCGGGGGCGGAATCCTGCAACTTGGTTAACATGGCCCGATACGGAGCTGCAAATTCTTCCGGGAGGGCTGCTTCGAAAACGCTCATGGCTTGCCCGAGTTTCATCGCGCCACCTTTGAGCTCTCCGAGAACTTTGAACATTTGCTCGGCGGTTCGGGCGGACATTTCCGCCGCAATCGCCTCCGCCGGTTTGCCGCCGACCCGTTTGCCAAAGCCGAGCGCGGTTCGACCGGCGTAGGTTGCCGGCAATGACGCCATTCGAATCCCGCGGGTGAACGCATTCTTTGGTAGTTCTGGCACCCACCTATTGTGTGGGTAAAGGCAGATTCATGCGCGGTCGGGCTTCCCAACCGGTATTTATTCGGTGAAATCGGATGCGTGAAGCTGGCATCCACACAATGGGTGCGGTAGCGCCGGCTGGGGACGAAACTGCACCCACGGTAGACCCGCGGTCCACGCGGTATTGGTGATTGACATCCCGTCCATCCAGTGCCGAAGTAGCAAGAGTGTGTAGGCGGCCGTTTGGTAGGTCAGGATCGAGTCAGTTTCGCCGGAGTTCGCATGGTGGCGCCACTGCAGATCAACACCTAGCCAGTCGGGCGAGGAATCTCGGTGATGCAATTGGGCGCAACGAAAACAAGAACTTTCACCGGGGATCACCAGAGGACCAATCTGCGCGCTGTCTAAACGTGTTCCCACGTGAAGGTGGGGCAGTGAACACAGATGTGAATTCGCATGTTCAAAAACACGCGGGTGGGCTCGGCTCACAAAAACAACGATGGATGCGCAGGATCTCTGCTGGGTGAATCCGTACCCTGAATCGCGTCCCAGTTGAGAAATCGCATTGGCCAGTGGACCTTGACCCACCAGTTCAATCTGAATCGCACTTCGGTGGTCAATTATTTCAGCTGCATCTTGAATGGAAAATTTATCCGTGTAATCAACGCCGTGCTTTTGGACACAGGCAAGATCAGTGTGAGTGCGGTCCCTGCTCTTTTCATTCCGCCAGCGTGAGGTGCGTGGTGGAGTGTGGGAGTCGACGAGTGCTCCTGATTCGAATCCGTCAATCAGCAAGCGTGTGACCACTTGCCGGGGAACCCCGATTTGTTCGCATCCCTCGATGCTGGCCTGCTGGGCACTCCGTGAGCCATCCAGTGACATGAACCACTCAACACTTTTCGAACTTGGGGGTCTCAACAATTGGTAGTCTCCGAATTCAACGGAACCATCTGCTCGACTTATCACTGGAATTCGGTGATTGTATTGGGGATACACGCGTTGAAAAAATGAATCATCCATGCGGAAAGTGTGAAACTTGGTCCCTGTGGATAGCGAGGTGCAATCCACAGGCGATCTCGATATAAGCGGAGATCTTTTATCGGGCGATTAGCCAATACTTGTTATGATGAGTTCAGCAATTACGCGCGCGGTAGTGACAAGTTCGGAAACCTGAACATATTCATCGGGTGCATGGGCAACACCAGCATCACCGGGTCCGTATTGAACCGTGGGAATACCCACCAAACCGGTGAGTAGCCGCAGATCCGACCCGTAGGGAGCGCCATATTCTTCTAGGGGGTCATTGGTGACCTGCTCGTGCACGGTTGCCAGATTTTTTATGATCTGGGAATTTGGTTCCGTTTGTCCGGAAGCGAATTGACCACCCCACCATTGAATTTCTACCGGATTCTCGGCAAGCCAAGGATCGCGTGAACACGCATGCGAAATACATTCTTCAAATTTTTGTTGCGCCATTGCAGTGTCTTCACCGAGAGCGACGCCGAATCGGCCTTCAGCAACGAGCAGATCAGGGACGGTTGAGGCCCAGTCACCACTGTGTACGGTCCCAATTGAAATCGGGTAGGCGATTGGCCACCGCTGCATTCGTGGATCGACGTCAATATTTCGTTTCATCTCAAATTCTTCCAACGCTTGGTAAATCGGGTAAAACTTTTCAATTGCGCTGACGCCCTCGGTGCGGCGCGAGGCGTGAATCGCAGCACCATGTACGAGCAGGCGAAATGTGAGTGCCCCACCATTTGCACTGATCGCAGCGAGGGATGTTGGCTCAGGGATGATCGCGCCCATAACGTGGTGATCATCTAAGTTGTAGAAGCGTGGCAGTCCTTCGGTTATCAGTGAGTAAGTCCCCAAACCGCCATCTTCTTCACCGATCACGGGTGCAAAAAGCAGATCACCCTGCGGCGTGAATCCCGATTCACGAAGTGACTTCACCGCCGCCAGAGCCGCAATCAATCCACCTTTCATGTCACAGGCTCCACGAGCCATGATCACGTTCTCGCCGTTGATGCTGGTTTGCTTCGGGGTAAATGGATCACCGCTCCATGCGTTGAGGTCACCGGGTGGCACGACATCGGTGTGCCCATTGATGAGCAGTGCGGGCTTTCCACCCGTGCCGCGCCAAATCCCCAGCACGCCAAGTCCACGCTCGCGCTCAACTTCTTGGCCCGGAAACTGCGGGTCAGCCGTGACCCTCGCGAGGTCCATGTCCCAGGTGTGCACCTCGAGGCCTGCATCACGCAAGTGTTTGGCTACAAATTCCTGCGCTTCTTGCTCGGCGTCGGTGCCACCCATTGAGGCAATGGATAAAAGTGCATTGAGATCGGCAATGATCGCTGGAGCGAGTAGGAGATCCTGCTTGTCTGGTTGGTCCTGGGTCATGGGAGAAGTGTGTCGTGACCCAAGCCCAAGGGGAGATGGCGGGCCACAATGGGATAAATGTCCGGTTTGTCGGGTAAATTATGTGTTTTTTTGCCGCCACGCCGAAATGAGCCTGTGCGTAGAGGCTGGCGGTGGGGGTTTCTGCCCTATGGTGGAGCCGGCCGGAAGTTCTAGGCCACGAGGGTGGCGCCCGCCACCACCGCTCCGGCGGAGAGTGTTTAACAGGAGGAACCCATGGCGGAGGAAAGCTACACCGGCGAGGCATATTGCGTGAAGTGCAAGGCCAAGCGTGAATTCACCGGACACGTGGAAGAAACCAATGGTCGTCGTTTCGCAAAGGGCATCTGCCCAACGTGCGGCACCAAAGTAACGCGTATTTTGGGCAAAGCTTAAAAACTGCGTTTTATCTCACTAAATCTTTACATTATTAAAACTTTAGAGGGGCGGTCCGTAAGGGCCGTCCCTTTGAGTTTGCCCATTTATAAACCTCAGGACGAACAAATATTTCGCACAGGGTGAACTGCGCCCAGGGCAACCGAGGGGGCCAAAGACTTCGCGCTGTATTACCGTAATGGCATGTCACAATTTCCGTTTGGCTTCGGCGCAGCAGATAGTAATGAACCCGGTGGATTTGATATGAATAATTTGGGGGCGATGTTCACCCAGTTTGGTCAAATGCTGCAGCAGTCGCAAAATGAAGGACCGCTCCCGTGGTCCACTGTGATGCAGGTCGCCCGTGCGGGACTCGGCTCTGATCCCAGTGTGTCCGAAGCCTCGGTTCGAGCTGTTGAAAGTGCTATGAAACTCGCGGACCTTTGGCTCAATGAAAGTGTGAGTTTCCCGGCAACCAGCACGAGCGTTAAGGCTTGGTCGCGCAGTGAGTGGATCGTTGAAACCGGGCAGGTCTGGCAAGCAATTATTTTGCCCATTGCAACCACAATGTCCCAGCGCATGGAAACCATGTTGCCCGGACTAACGGGCACCGAAGATGTAAGTTCGATTCAGGACCAGTTGCCTGAGCAACTCAAAGCCATGTTGCCCGACGGTGTGACTCCCGAAATGATGGCGATGCTCAAGCCGATGCTGGGCATGGTTACCCAGTTGGGCGCGACGGCCTTCGCATATCAACTGGGTCAAGCCCTGTCAGCCCTGGCGAAGGAAGTTGTTTCCTCAACAGATGTCGGAATACCGCTTGCCCCCGTTGGGACCCGAGCATTGATTCCGATGAATATTTCGGAATTTTCAACCGGCCTCGGAATTGATGAGCGGGATTTATTTCTGTTCTTCGCACTGCGCGAGAGCGCGCACCAACGGCTGTTTGACCATGCACCTTGGCTTCGACCAACTTTAATGTCTGCCGTAGAAGAATATGCTCGCTATATGGATGTTGACATTGCATCCATGAGTGAAAAATTCGGTGGATTTGATCTGACAAACCCCGAGGCTCTCCAAGAAATAATGGCATCGGGTGTGATCGAGCCCGAGGACACTGCCGAACAACGCGCCGCCATTCTGCGGCTAGAAACTTTGCTCGCCCTGATCGAAGGTTGGGTTGATGAGGTCGTGTCACAGGCTGCTGGTGAGCGTCTGGCGAGCCTGGCTCAACTACGCGAGACCATGGGGCGCCGCCGGGCCACCGGGGGACCAGCGGAAACAACTTTCAGCACCTTGGTCGGCATGAAACTGCGGCCAACACTTTTCCGCGAGGCGAATACTGTTTTCGCGGCCGTGCGGGCAAAGTCGGGCATTGAGGCGCGTGATGCACTCTGGAATCACCCGGACCTGTTACCCGATGCACAGAGTTTGGCTGATCCACTTGGTTTTGTTGAGATTGTCACGGGAGGGTCAGCATTTGATGACATCTCCATGAGTGATTTCGAAAAGGATGAGGAGCAAGGTTAAATGCACCCCACCCGGGTGGAGCAATTTACGCAGGAACTTAATCAATGGAATTTTTCCACCGATGCTGATCAATTGGAGTTGTATCGCGAATACCGCGATCTCATAGCTGCAGATCAATCGTCACTCGACCGAGCACGGGCGCAGGGACATTTCACAGCGAGTGCGTTATTGGTGGACCCGACACGCGCTCAATTTATGTTGGTAATGCACCCGCGGGTTAAGCGATGGCTACAAATGGGCGGGCACATTGAATCCTCCGATCAGAGTTTTCGCGATGCGGCTTTGCGAGAGAGTCAAGAAGAAAGTGGTTACGCACAGATTGATGTTGGGCAGTTTCCTGTGCAATTGGATCGCCATGAAGTTGTGTGTAAATCGCCCAGCGGTGAAGTGATCCACAATGTTCATTGGGATGTTCAGTTTCTTGCCATGGTTGATCACGGCCAAGACCGTGAAATCACCGAAGAGGCGCAGACTCGGTGGTGGGGATTTCAAGAGAGCGTTCCCGGGCTTGATCACGCTGTTGAACGTCTCATAGTGGCGGCTCGACAGATTCTTAATTAATAAACAAGTTATCCACAGACGATGAAATGAGGATGTTCTCACACCCAACACTGTGAGCGCAGCATTAACTTCCATGCAACACTGTGGTCGTTCGAAATTAAGATGATGTTAATGAAGTCTCGGCGAGGGAGTTGAAATATAGTGGGCACGTTGATGTGGTGGCTGATTCCACTTGTGGCAGTAGGGCTCGGAGTGGGAATTACCGCTCTGGTCAATTATTTTCGCAGACCACCGGAGGACCACGACCTCGGCCAGTTCGCTTCAATGCGAGAAGCGATGAAAAAATCACACGGGTCCGATTAATAGATCTGCGAACTCAGCCCATCCTGCAAGCCCAGATACCATGGTCGCGTGAGTAATCCAAAGGATTCATCGGGAAACATGAGTGGGAGCACTTTCGCGTTGTTGGTGAGCGCAACGGTCACACTTGGGATTGTGGCACTTGCTTTTTTTCTTCCCGTCCCATTCGTCAAACTTGCACCAGGCCCAACATTTAACGTGATCGGTGACGTTGACGGCACCCCGGTTATCCAAATTACCGGCGAGCAGACATTTCCCGCGACCGGCGAATTGGACATGACCACGGTGAGGGAGTCCGGCGGCCCCCGAGGCGGGCTCACATTTGTTGACGCAATTGGTTCATGGTTTAACGCATCAGATGCCGTTGTTCCACGCGAACTGATTTACCCCGATGACATAAGCGGTGAAGATGTAAAAGCAAGGAATGCAGCAGCTTTTAGTACATCAGAGTCAAACTCGGTTGCAGCCGCACTCAGGTACTTGGATTTACCTGTTCAAACCAAAATTGTTGCGACCGCGGTGGTCGTTGGCGCTCCAGCAGATAAAGTTTTTGAGCCAAGAGATGAAATCCTTTCCGTTAATGGCGTTCCGGTAACTGCGCCATCCGATGTTGTTGAAACCGTCCAAGGCTCGCCGGTGGGGACGGAGTTCACATTTGAGATTCGTCGCTCGGCGGAAAACAAAACGGTAACAGTGACTTCGGGTGAAAATCCAGATGTTGCTGGCAAGCCCTATCTGGGTATTTCTGTTGGCGAGCTTTACTCGGCCGAGTTTGATATCAACTTCACCCTCAGTGATGTCGGTGGACCCAGTGCCGGCTTAATGTTTGCTGCCGGAATCGTTGACAAACTCACCCCCGAGGATCTAACGGGTGGCAAGCATGTTGCTGGCACGGGCACTATCACCCCTGAGGGTGTGGTTGGGCCTATTGGTGGGATCCGACAAAAACTGGCCGGCGCACGCGCGGCCGGTGCAGAGTTGTTCCTTATGCCTGAGCTGCACTGTGCGGAGGCCCAGGGCCATATTCCCGACGGGCTCAGCGTCACTCCGGTGACTTCCCTCACCGACGCCATCAAGGAAATGAATCATTGGGTGGCCGGAATACCCGTTACCACCTGCCCGACGACGCCCTAGGGCGGGCAGTTCGGGAGTGACGTAGGTTTAGGGGGTGAGTACCACAAATTCCATGAGCCCTGACCTTCAACCCAAACGCCGTGGGGGAGTACTGCTTCCCACCTTGTTGATCTTGGTTGGCATTGTTGTTGCCTTCGTGATCTTCACCGGCTTTTACACTGAGTTGCTGTGGTTTGATTCAGTAGGAAAAGCCCAGGTTTTCAGCATCTCACTGTTTACGCGCGCGATCATGTTTGCGATCTTGTTCCTGATCATGGCGGTGGTCTCCTCGCTTGCTCTTTTCATTGCCTTTCGCACCAGGCCCTCTTATGTCAGCGCCAGTCCAGAGCAAGCAAGTCTTGAGCGGTATCGGGTTGGCATCGAGCCCTACCGCAAATGGGTTGCGGCTGCCATTGTTTTTGGGCTCTCTTTCTTTGCTGGACTGGCCGGATCAAGTGAATATGGATCATTTTTGCTGTGGCGCAACTCCACTTCATTTGGGCAGGTAGATCCGCAGTTCGGTTTGGACTTCTCTTTTTACACATTTGAATTACCGTTTTATCGCTTCGCTCTGGGATTCGCTTTCGCACTCGTGATCCTGTCCCTGTTAATCGTGACCGCGGTGCAATACCTCTATGGCGGACTTCGCCTCCAGCCAAAGGGTGATCGCGCTTCACGCGCTGCCCAGGTGCAGCTCTCAACTTTGCTGGCTATCCTCATCCTGCTCAAGGCATTGGCCTACTATCTTGATCGATTTGGATTGGTCACCAAAAGTGAAACCTTGGTGAGTGGCTTTACCGGCTTAAAATATACCGATGTAAACGCGGTGCTTCCTGCTTTGAATATCTTGGTGTTTGTCGCAATTTTAGTGGCCGCCCTGTTCATCTTTAATATTTTTCGCAATCAATGGGTCATCCCATCAATTGGCCTTGGGCTATTGATTTTGGCATCGGTGGTTATCGGTGGCCTTTACCCCATGATTGTTCAGCAATTTCAAGTTCGTCCAAGTGAGCTAGTGCGTGAAGCGCCCTACATTCAGTTAAATATTGATGCAACGCGTGATGCCTACGGAATCGTCGACGCTGACGTAGTTGATTACGCGGGTTCAGTTTCACCGCCAACGGTTGAGACCCTTGAGGCAAGTGCGGGAACGCTCAGCAATATTCGACTACTTGACCCCGCCATTGTTTCCCCGACCTACAACCAGTTGCAGCAAATTCGAGGTTATTACTCGTTCAACACGAATCTTGACGTTGATCGCTACGACCTTCCCCAGGGTCGTCGGGGTGCAGTTGTGGCCGTACGCGAAATTAATCTTGCAGGTATCCCCGATGGACAACGTAACTGGACTAACGACCGCGCTGTTTACACGCACGGTTACGGATTCGTGAGTGCATTTGACAACACAGCACTCAGTGATGGAACACCAGACTTTTTCGCATCAGATATTCCACCCGTTGGTGAACTAGCAGTTACCCAACCGCGCGTTTACTTTGGTGAACTGAGCCCGCAGTACTCAATTGTTGGCGCACCCAAAGGAACACCTTCCGTGGAGTTGGATTACCCCGACGACGCAAGTCCAACGGGCCAGGCAACGAATACCTACGACGGTGCCGGTGGGGTATCCATGGGTTCCTTCTTCGGCAAGATGCTGTTTGCCACAAAATTCCAGGACTCAAATATTTTGCTCTCCGACCTAGTAAATGAAGAATCGCAGATTATGTGGGATCGCACGCCTCTGACTCGTGTAGAAAAAGTTGCCCCATGGTTGACCTTGGATCAAGATCCATACCCCGTCGTGGCAGACGGTCGCATTCAGTGGATCGTTGATGGTTACACACTCTCCAATGAATATCCGTATTCCTCGCGAGTTTCTCTTGCTGATGCAACAAGTGATTCGATCAGCAATCGGGTGATCCAATCGGGACTACTCCCACGCGATCAGGTCAACTACATGCGCAACTCGGTGAAAGCCGTTGTTGACGCCTATGAAGGCTCAGTCAAGCTTTACGCTTGGGATGAAACGGATCCAGTTCTCCAAACCTGGATGAAAGCTTTCCCTGACGTTGTTGAGCCACGCAGCGCAATGTCGGAAGACATCCTGGCTCACGTTCGTTACCCCCAGGACATCTTTAAAGTCCAACGAAACATTATGTCGCGTTACCACGTAACTGATGCGGTGACGTTCTATAACGGAACCGACGTGTGGATCGTGCCATTTGACCCAACCGTTGCGCCCGCCCAAGTTTTCCAGCCTCCTTACTACTTGACCCTGCAAATGCCCGGCCAAGTAAACACCGCGTTCTCACTGACGACCACCTTTGCCCCGCAGCGACGACAAACGTTGGCGGCATTTATGGCGGTGAACTCGTCTCCGGGGGAGAACTATGGAGATATTCAAGTGTTGCAATTACCCAGCAACACGACAATCCCCGGACCGCAACAAGTTCAAAACAACTTTGAGTCCGATCCCGACGTAAGTTCGCAACTTTCACTGTTGCGTCGTGGTGGTTCCGAAGTTGAACTCGGTAACCTGCTATCGCTGCCATTCAACGGTGGGCTGCTCTACGTTGAACCGGTCTACATTCGTGCCGCCGCTGACGGCTATCCGTTGTTGCGAAAGGTTCTCGCCGGTTACGGCGCCAATGTGGCGTTGGAAGATAACTTAGCCAAGGCACTAGCTAAGGTATTGGGAACAAGTCCTGATGCGATCCCAGAAACAATCCCGAATATTGATCTTGGTGGAGGGACAACCACCGGGGAAACGACCGATCCTGGTGGAACGACCACTACCCCAACGGATCCCATTGAGCAGTTAGCTGCAGCGGTAGAAGATGCCCAGGCAGCGTTTGCTGAAGGTCGAATTGCCCTCGCGGAAGGTGATTTTGCTGCCTACGGTCAAGCCCAAGAAAGACTCCAAGCAGCCATTAATCGAATCGCAATTGCCGAAGCACTATTGAACCCACAGCCAACGTCCTCCGCACCGGAGCCTGTCCCGGCGGTTAAACCAGAAGCAACTGCAACTGACGGCGCGACCGCGTAAGTGGGAAGTACATGAGTCTGACTGATCATTGGAATGACCGGTATGAAAACTATCCGGCTTCCAAACTCAGTTGGTATCAGGAGAGTTCACCCGAAGTTGAATTCATCACGAGCAATGTCGGGAAAGCAACCCCAATTATTGACATTGGTGGTGGGCTCTCACCCTTTGTTCACGACTTGATTGACCTTGAGTTCACCGACCTCACTGTTTTAGACATCAGTGAATTTGCATTGAGCGAGGGAGTGCGCAAAGCCGAGGGTCGAAAGGTCGAGTGGATTGCATCAGATATTCGCGAGTGGAGCCCTGAGCGGATGTATGGCCTTTGGCATGACCGTGCAGTTTTTCATTTCCTCACGGAGGAAGAAGATCAAAAAAGGTATTTCTCGATGGCCGCCGAGGCACTCGTTCCCGGTGGGTACCTGATCATGGGGACATTTTCAGAAAATGGTCCTGAGTCTTGTTCAGGACTGCCCGTTGCCCGTCACAGCATCGCTGACCTCACCGCGGCCCTGGCAACTGATTTCACCATAATCGACACCTCGATCCATGAGCACATCACTCCCAGCGGTGCCGTCCAGGAATTCGCGTGGGTCTACGCGGTGCGCCACTAGCCTAAAGCTCAATAGTCTTACCCGCGAAGTTGATGACATCAACACTCCCGTATAGTTGGCAACGCATAAAACAGCGCGGGGTGGAGCAGCTCGGTAGCTCGCTGGGCTCATAACCCAGAGGTCACAGGTTCAAATCCTGTCCCCGCTACGAAAGTAAGGTTCAAGACCCCTTCAATCAGGGGGTCTTGTCCTATTTTGACCCCATTTTCCGCACCCCCTTAAGGGGCAAAGTCAGCGGTAAATCAGCGGTAAATCAGCAGCAACCTGGGGCAATTTGCACCCCTTGCCCCCTCTGCACCCCCCTGGGGTGCACCGCACAAAACCACACTTTTGGCCCGCGTCCTGCGCTGTGCCCCGGGGCAGCCCTGTGCACCGTGCACTCCCTGTTGCTTGCTTCTCTTCCCCGGCCTCCGCCGTGTCGTCCAGCTCTTGCCCACCTGAACCACACCGAAGGAGAATCCATGAACACGTCAGCACCTGTCCTACAACTTGCGAGGTACCAAACCGCGTGCGCCGTTAACTACATAGCGCCGCAGCAACCTGCCTACCCTCCGGCGCCTACCTACTGCGCGAGAGCGAAGGAGACCCGGGCCATGACCATGACCATCACCACCGCCGTCGATGTCACCGCTGAACTTGGCCGCTCCCAAGCCGCCGAGGCATGCAGGGTCAGCCTGGACACCATCAAGCGCCGGCTCAAGGCCAACGCCTTCCCGCACGCCCGACAGGTCGGCCTCGACCGCCAATGGGCCATCCCGGTGCGAGACCTCATTGACGCCGGCCTGCTGCCCGCCTCCGCCATATCCCCGTCGGCACCAGCCTTGGGCAATCCAGAACCCGCCGCGTCGCGCGTTGCGGCAGTCCAGGGTGGTGCCCAGCTCGCCGAGGTCCTGGCCGAGAACCGGGGCCTGCGCGCCGAGCTCGCACGCGCCGAAGACGAGATCGCCTTTCTGCGTGGTCTGCTCTCCACTGGGAGGGCTGCCTGATGGCCCGACCGCTCAAGGGTTATGTCGTCTTGCGTCCGGGAGGCCGATTCCAAGCTTCGATCCTCGTCGCAGCGGGTTCCACCGAACGGCACTACGAAATGTTCGACACCAAAGCTCAGGCAACGGCATGGTGTGCGATGGCCGCGTCCAACCTCGCGGCAGGCCTGCCGCTTCCCTCTCGCAATGTTGTCCTGGGCGCCGGTGACCCAAGTCGCTCCGCGCGCACCCGCAAGACTTCCCCTGACCCGGTGGCGGCCCAGCCTCGGCGCCTCACAGTTACCGAGGTGGCTGATGACTGGTTCCACGAGGTCTACATCGACGGTCGAAGCGGGGGAGCTGAGCGCGCCAAGAACGTGCGCTCGATTCTCAATCGCCATGTCGTGCCATTCCTGTCGCAGATCATCGACCACGGTAGGCCGCTTACTCGTGAGCAATACCGCGCATACCTCGCTGCACTTGGCCGGCCCGCTGCCGAGCCGGCAAGTGGAAAAGGTCGACCGGCGAATCGTGGGTTGTCGCAGGCCACCTTGTCCGATGTGCGCCGATGCTTGGACGCGGTCATCAAACACGGCGCGCATCTGGGTGCGTGGGAATTGAGTTTTGACTTGGCTGATGTGCGGACGCCACGATCTCGTCGTCCGACGTCACCCAAAGCTGCCGGACTGAGTCTTGGTGAGGTCGCGCGTATCGCCGGGCAGTTGCATGCCGTGCACCAGATCGCCTTATGGACGTGTCGAATTCTCACGGTGCGATTAGGTGAGGCCCACGGTATTCGTGTCGGAGATATTGCTCACCTAAACGATGGCACTGGGCGCAGCCTGCTGTGGTTGCACGCCCAAGGCGGACGCAAGTTCCACGCCTTTGAGGGCGAGCAGATCGTCCGCACGTTTCATAAGGAAGGGATGAAGCACGCGTATAGCGAGCGCATGCAGCTCGTTCCGGCGCAGCTCATGGCGTTGTTCGATGACGCGGTCGCTGTCTTCCACGCCGATGCCCTCTCTGGCGCCGTCGATCTTGAGGCACGACTTGTCCCTGGTCTTTTGTCGCAGCACACCGGAGGCCAAGAGACGTTCCGGACGGCTTTGAAGCAGGCAGCGTATGAGGCCGGGGTGACAACGGTATCTTTGAACGGATTTACGCGAAACGTTCTGGGACCGCCGAACCCGAAGGACTTGAGATCTTCGGCAGTGACGGACCTGGAGTGGGTGCCAGGGCTAGATCCCACCGCCCTACGCCGTTACGCCGGACATGCACCCGGCAATGACGTGCACGCACTGCATTACGTCATTGACCAACCGGTGAACGAGAAGTTTGTGCAGGTCTGCAGCGCCATGGAGTCGATGATCGACGCGGAGATACCCGGCGGGCTGATGATCCCGACTGCGAGACGTTGCACGACCGGATCCCAGCGAACCCTCAATGCTCGATCACAGGAGATTGATGAACGGCTCATCCTGCGTGGATGGCTGCTCACGAACGCGGATGCACCGGCAGATCCTTGGCTGTCGGTCGAGGAGGTATCCGAAGGGCGCTGTTGCGTTACGCGATCGTTGGTCGTGCTGGATCGTGGGCGGAGGCGGGGTCATTCAGATTACGAGTTGGAGTTCGTCGAATGCGGTCGCCAGCCGGAACACCGGCGCGGCGTCGATTCCGAGTTCGTAATGGCCGCGCCGCAGGTTCTGGATAAACGCGTGCCCTCGGATCACGATGCTCGCCGTTCGGTCGGTCTTCAGTCCACGCATCGGCCGCAGCCGGGCCTTCAATCTGCCGTGGTCGCATTCACATCGATTGTTCTCATACTGCCCAGTGTTGTGGAAGGCGGCGGGGATCAGTTCGTCGATCACGTTCGCCAAGGCTGGGGCGCGATCGGTGATCACCTCCACCGGTGAACGATGCGCCATCAACGACGTGGTGAAGAACCGTCGTGCCGAAGGTATCTCCCGGTGCTTGGAGACGAAGACGTCGATGACCTGGCCGTGCTGGTCGACGGCCCGGTAGACGTACCGCCACACTCCGGAGACCTTGACGTAGGTCTCGTCGACGAACCACCGATTCCCGACGGCGCGCCGGCACGGACGGGCCGCGTCGATCAGCTCAGGAGTGAATTGCTGGACCCACCGGTACAAGGTCACATGGTTCACCTCGATGCCGCGCTCGGCGAGGATCTCCTCCAGGTCCCGGTAGGACAGTCCGTACCTCAGGTACCAGCGGACCGCCAACAAGATGACGTCCGGCGGGAAACGGAACCCCACGAACGCCGACGGAGTCTGAACGGGTGGCCTCGGGCGGCGATTGCGTTTCATCCCGACACCCTCACCCAGCTTGGGCGATCCGTCAATGCAACAGTGCCGCGCTCGGGCGTCACCGACAGGCGGGCTTGTGCATGTTGTTGTACGTTTAATGTAAATTTTTGGTGAGTTGATCCCCCCCCGGGTGACAGGAGATCGTGATGTTGGTTTTTAAGTGGGTTCGTTCGAGAAGGTTTCTTGCCACGTTGTCAGCGTTAGTGTCGGTTGTAGCCATGTTGGTGGGCGCCCGGGTTGCGGTAGCGGATTCGGTGTGGGTGCAGTCCTATGAACGCACGAGTCAAGCACAAGCCTGCGTTGCGCAGCCCGGTGAAACACCGTGGCAGGCAGCGTGGGGCTCGGATTCGTCGTGGACACCGAGTTGGGAGCAGTGGGCCAACGCCGGTAAAGGCGGCTGGACGTGTACGCGCGCTATCACCTGGGCTAGAGATTCAGTCGAGCGCACGTATGCACTTGGTGATATCGGTCCTGGTGGCGGTTTAGTGTTCCTTATCTCTGGTGGTCTGAGGTATGAGATGGCACCGAAGGCGTGGGGTGTCAACGAGACGACCGGTATCCAGTGGTGCAGTGACGCCAGCAATTCAGTGACCACAAGCACCGCTGTTGGGACTGGTAGTGCAAATACCACGGCAATGCTGACCAGTGCATCGCCGTTTGTGGCGTGCACGTCAAGTGCACCTAATGCGGTGCGTGCATACACCGGTGGTGGGCTGACGGATTGGTTCTTGCCGTCTAAGGATGAGTTGAATGCGATGTGTAACTACTCACGTAACCCAAGCAGCCCAGCACTTCCAGCAGTTACCTGCGCAGGGTCGCAAAACGGCGCGTTCGCTGGTGGCGCGTACGGGTTTGCTAGCGGCGATTACTGGAGTTCGAGTCAGGGCGTCGCGTTCAGCGCGTGGGATCAGAGTTTCAATGATGGCCTTCAGTTCAACGACGTCAAGAACGTCACGCTGCGGGTTCGTCCGGTCCGGGCTTTTTAGCCCTTCATCACTTCATCTATTTATCTATTCTGTTTTTCGTTTTTCGTTCTTGGCTTTTGCGTCGAAGGGCCGCGGTTTGTGATCCTCGCGGTGACGTGGAGTTGGGGCGGTGGTTTGGTGTGTGGCTTGGGCCCGGTAGGGCGTAAGCCACACAGTTTTTCTTGATGTGAAAGTGGTGGGGTCGTGTTGTATCAGGATTTCCCGGTGCTTGGAGACGAAGACGTCGATGACCTGGCCGTGCTGGTCGACGGCCCGGTAGACGTACCGCCACACTCCGGAGACCTTGACGTAGGTCTCGTCGACGAACCACCGATTCCCGACGGCGCGCCGGCACGGACGGGCCGCGTCGATCAGCTCAGGAGTGAATTGCTGGACCCACCGGTACAAGGTCACATGGTTCACCTCGATGCCGCGCTCGGCGAGGATCTCCTCCAGGTCCCGGTAGGACAGTCCGTACCTCAGGTACCAGCGGACCGCCAACAAGATGACGTCCGGCGGGAAACGGAACCCCACGAACGCCGACGGAGTCTGAACGGGTGGCCTCGGGCGGCGATTGCGTTTCATCCCGACACCCTCACCCAGCTTGGGCGATCCGTCAATGCAACAGTGCCGCGCTCGGGCGTCACCGACAGGCGGGCTTGTGCATGTTGTTGTACGTTTAATGTAAATTTTTGGTGAGTTGATCCCCCCCCGGGTGACAGGAGATCGTGATGTTGGTTTTTAAGTGGGTTCGTTCGAGAAGGTTTCTTGCCACGTTGTCAGCGTTAGTGTCGGTTGTAGCCATGTTGGTGGGCGCCCGGGTTGCGGTAGCGGATTCGGTGTGGGTGCAGTCCTATGAACGCACGAGTCAAGCACAAGCCTGCGTTGCGCAGCCCGGTGAAACACCGTGGCAGGCAGCGTGGGGCTCGGATTCGTCGTGGACACCGAGTTGGGAGCAGTGGGCCAACGCCGGTAAAGGCGGCTGGACGTGTACGCGCGCTATCACCTGGGCTAGAGATTCAGTCGAGCGCACGTATGCACTTGGTGATATCGGTCCTGGTGGCGGTTTAGTGTTCCTTATCTCTGGTGGTCTGAGGTATGAGATGGCACCGAAGGCGTGGGGTGTCAACGAGACGACCGGTATCCAGTGGTGCAGTGACGCCAGCAATTCAGTGACCACAAGCACCGCTGTTGGGACTGGTAGTGCAAATACCACGGCAATGCTGACCAGTGCATCGCCGTTTGTGGCGTGCACGTCAAGTGCACCTAATGCGGTGCGTGCATACACCGGTGGTGGGCTGACGGATTGGTTCTTGCCGTCTAAGGATGAGTTGAATGCGATGTGTAACTACTCACGTAACCCAAGCAGCCCAGCACTTCCAGCAGTTACCTGCGCAGGGTCGCAAAACGGCGCGTTCGCTGGTGGCGCGTACGGGTTTGCTAGCGGCGATTACTGGAGTTCGAGTCAGGGCGTCGCGTTCAGCGCGTGGGATCAGAGTTTCAATGATGGCCTTCAGTTCAACGACGTCAAGAACGTCACGCTGCGGGTTCGTCCGGTCCGGGCTTTTTAGCCCTTCATCACTTCATCTATTTATCTATTCTGTTTTTCGTTTTTCGTTCTTGGCTTTTGCGTCGAAGGGCCGCGGTTTGTGATCCTCGCGGTGACGTGGAGTTGGGGCGGTGGTTTGGTGTGTGGCTTGGGCCCGGTAGGGCGTAAGCCACACAGTTTTTCTTGATGTGAAAGTGGTGGGGTCGTGTTGTATCAGGATTTGCCGGTGTTTGCGGATGTGTATGCGCTCACGGTGAAGGTGTTTACGGTGACGCAGGATTTTCCGCGGGAATACAAGTTCACTCTTGGTCAGGATATGAAGCGTGATTGCTTGGTGTTGTTACGCAGTATTTATCGGATCAATAAGTCCCGCGATAAGGCTGAGCATCTTGAGGGTTTCTTGGACGATTTCGAGTTGTTGCGACTACAGGTGCGGTTGGCCACGGATATGAAGTTGATGAGTGTCAGGAAGCAGGCAGACCTGGCGGTAGTGATGGATAGTATTGGTAGGCAGATTACAGGTTGGCGTAATGCCAGCGTGAAAGCCGGAGTTCTTGCGGTTACGGCTGTGGGAAGTGAGCAATAAGCGTTGGGGAAAAGCGATAGAGAGACGGCAAGCAGCCAACAGTCCGATTCTGGCCGTTGGCGTTTGGTGTTGATGAGTGCGGCATCTAGGTACCTAGGTGTGGTCAAGACTTCTCTATGTGGCGTGTGGTTGGCGGGTTTGCTAGCGACAATTACTGGAGTTCGAGTCAGAACAACGCGAACAACGCGTGGAATCAGAATTTCAATAATGGCAATCAGAACAACGACAACAAGAACAACACGCTGCGGGTTCGTCCGGTCCGGGGTTTTCCCCGCGTTTGCCTCTGCAGTGGTGAAGGTGTGAGCTATTGCTGCTTGCGCCTTCACCACGGAGGCCACCGGTGATTGGTCAGTCCAGTTTCCCGGTGCAGTTGGCACTCTTTGAACTCGATGCGCCAGTGGGTCAGCACGCGAGAACACCCGATCCCCGTGGGGATGCGGGTATCGATGTAGGTGATCTATTCTGTGCATATTACCGCTGTCGGTCCAATAAGCGCACGACGCATAACGCTCGGGTGTTTGAAATAGATTTCGAAACGAACCTGATCGAGCTCTGGCGCGAAATCAATGAGGGAATCTACGCTCCTAGGCGCAGTGTGGCATTTGTGGTGGATCGCCCGGTGCAACGGGAAATCTTTGCTGCAGACTTTCGTGATCGGGTGGTGCATCATCTGGTGATTGGCAAACTTGATGCTTTGTTCGAGCAGGTGTTTATTCATGATTCGTATTCGTGTCGCCAAGGCAGGGGAACACTGTTTGGGGTGAGGCGTGTTGATCGTTTCATCCGGCGCTGCTCACAGCAGTACACCAAGGATGCGTACGTGCTCAAGCTTGATATTTCTGGTTTCTTCATGCACATCAACCGGGCGTTACTCTTTGCTCGTTTACATGAATTCATTCATGCCACGTATCAAGGCGCGGATCGAAGCGCACTGATTGAACTGTGTCGCATTATTGTGTTCAACGATCCCACCAAGGATTGTGTGATTCGCGGTACGCGCAGTGACTGGGTGGGCCTACCGGCATCCAAGTCACTGTTTGGTGCGCCGGCAGGGTGTGGGCTACCGATCGGCAACTTGAGCAGTCAAGTGTTCGCGAACTTTTACTTGAACCCGTTCGATCATTACGTCAAGCACACTCTAGGTGTGAAGTTCTACGGCAGGTATGTGGACGACATGATTTTCGTCCACGAAGACCGCGCGTTCTTGTCGGCGTTGATCGATACGGTGCGCGGTGAGTTGTGGACAAATTACGGTCTCCAGGTGCACCCGGGAAAGATCAGACTCGAGCATCACACCAAAGGAGTCGCGTTCCTTGGTGCACAAATTAAACCAGGGCGCATCACTGCAGGTTCCCGGGTGAAAGGCAACTTCTTTGATGCAATCACTGGGCACAATGCGCTCACGGCTACAGATATGGTCGACCGAGACATCCGGGCCGGTGTTATTGCCAGTATCAATTCCTATCTGGGTTTCCTGGTGCATTACTCCACGGTGCGGCTGCGCCGATCAATGCTGCGCCAAGTAGCACCGCCGTGGTGGGCGTTTCTTCGCGCGGAAGGTAAAGCACACAAAGTCGTCGAACGCACCAAGCCTGCCAGGTCAACGTGACGTCACCGGCCAGGTGTTCGGTGTGGTTTCGATCTGCTTTACCCCTGAATATTTCTGACAAGTAGGTCGCTTTGGAACAAGAAGAGAGTTGCGCATGAAGCGAAGAAGGGTATGACCTAGTCAAGGTGGGTAGCTGGTTAATGGCTTACTGGACAAAGCGTAGGTGAACCTTTATACTAGGGGTAAAACTGTTAAGGAATACCTGCGGAGGTGGTGGGGTGAGCATCGATACGTCACTGCTTCGTGCACTACCTGCGGTGTTCGGTTATGCCCAAGGGTCCCAGATTGTCGGAGAGCGACAGTTCCGCCGTCTGGTGAGCCAAGGTCAGATCGAGCGCCTCGCGCGCGGGGTATATCGACAGGCCGGTCAGATGGGCGATGAGGAGCTGATTGAGATTACCCGCCGGGCTCCGCGGGCCACGCTGTGTCTGCGAACGGCACTAGCTCGACATGACCTGAGTGACGAGATCCCCGGCGAGTGGGATGTCGCGATCCCGCGCGGGGCCTGGGCTCCACTGACACAGACTCGAGTTCGCTGGCGGCATTTCGATCCGGTTACGTTCGAGATTGGTCGAGAAATAATCGAACTTGAAGGCGGTATTGAGATTGGCCAGTATCGCGCAGAGCGCAGCATCGTTGATGCCTTTCGACTGCGGCATCGCGAAGGTTCAGACCTAGCGGTAGAGGCGCTGAAGCGCTGGCTGCGATTAGGGGGGCAGCCATCGGTGTTACTTCAGGTTGCCAAGTCGTTTCCGCATGCGTTGCCCTCACTTCGCCAAGCCTTGGAGATCTTGCTGTGAGCCCGGTCTCTGGCGACACTCCTGCCGGTGCGGCCTATGTGGCGCTGCAACGGCAGGCGCGAGTTTTGGGCCGTAACACCGACGAGGTGCTTCAGTTGTATGTGCTGGAGGGGTTCCTAGCTCGTCTCGCTGCCAGCGCTGTGTGCGATCAATTCGTGCTCAAAGGTGGCGTACTGCTGGCAGCATTAGATGCCCGACGCCCCACGCGCGATGTGGACCTTGCTGGATTAGATATGAGCAACGAAGCTTCATCCGTCCTGCAAACAGTGCGCGAGATCATCGCCGGCGCACCGTCATTTGACGACGGGATTGAATTCGACACCGCATCGGCAACGTCGCAGGTGATTCGCGAAGATGATGAGTACGCCGGTGTCCGGGTCAAAGTAAGCGCGAGAATCGCGAAGGCGAGAGTGAAGTTTCATGTCGATGTGAACATCGGCGATCCAATCTGGCCAGCACCTTGCATCGTCCACGTTCCCCGGCTCCTTGGCGGGGAGGCGATCAAGTTGGCCGGCTATCCACTGGCCATGGTCTACGCAGAGAAGTCCGTCACTGCCATCCAACGCGGCGACACCAACACTCGATGGCGAGACTTCGGTGACATCTGGACCCTCCAACGCCGCTACCCCATCGAAGGAACGGAACTACAACGCGCGATCGACACCGTCGCCGCGCACCGAAACGCAACGCTGATCCCGCTGCGCGATGCGTTGGCGGACTATCCGACTTTGGCGCAAGACAAGTGGACTTCCTGGCGCATGCGCTGGTCACTATTGGACCTCCCGCAGGAGTTCGCGCCCGTACTCGCATCGATCATCACCTTCATCGACCCAGTCATTGATGGCTTAGCTCCAGGCGCCGAATGGAATC
This sequence comes from Candidatus Nanopelagicales bacterium, assembly GCA_040399625.1. Taxonomy (GTDB): domain Bacteria; phylum Actinomycetota; class Actinomycetes; order S36-B12; family S36-B12; genus UBA4592. Next base: position 106,210 of record JBBARV010000001.1, read on the forward strand.
CGATCGAAGCCTCGTGGGATGCGAGTCAGGTATGAAGATGGTGTTGAAAGTGTGCGAGGGGGGTGCAGGCTTGCACCCCCTGGGGGGTGCAGAGGGGGGTGCAAAAGTGGGGTTTTGTGAGGGGATCGTGCGGTGCACGCAACCCAAAGATCTCAGCCTCATTTTGTCTCCCCGCTTCTGGACAAAACGGGCATAACTGTCAAAACAGACAAGTTGTGCCCGTTTTGCATGTTTTCTGACGTCGCTGGATTGGGATAGATCAGCGGTAAATCAGCAGCTATTGGCGATTTATGGATAGTGCCCGGGCGCTTCCACTTGTGCCCATGCTCGTGGGCGGCAACTCCTGGGATTGAGTCGGGTAGTACCTGGCACATGGTTCAACGGTGTCAATGTCACCGGTACCTCGAATTTCCTGTCGACCGGACTTATGGGCAATAGAATACTGGGAAAGTAACGCGCAGTCAGATACACTCTAAGCATGGAATCGAGAGAGGCGCTCGGCGTGCTGGGGGAGCTGTCCTCGGCGCAGTGGGGGCTGCTCACCTCAGCACAGGCGTCACGCCGGGGTGTGTCTCGTCTCGATCTGTCCCGTCTCGCCGATGCTGGTCTGATCGAGCGGGTGTGTCACGGCGTATACCGGGATGCAGGGGCAGGCTCGGATGAGTTCGAGGACCTGCGCGCCACCTGGCTGGCTATCAATCCCAAGGTCGATGCAGAGGCTCGGCTGGTGGACGTCGAGAAGTCGGTGGTGGTCTCGGGTGCATCTGCTGCACGTCTGCATGGGATCGGGGATCTGCGTACGGAGCGATCCGAGTTCACGTCATCGGTGCGGCGCCAAAGCCAGCGTGCCGGGGTGCACTTCACGATTCGGCTGCTTGACCGTGCACAAATCACCGTGCGCCATGGCCTGCCAGTGACGACCGTCGAGCGCACGCTGACTGACCTTGTCGCAAGCCGCACCGACATGACTCACGTCGCCGCCGCGCTCGGCGACGCACTTCGGCAAGGAAGCGTCAACCTGGACGAACTGGCCCGTCTCCTTACCTCGCTAGCAGCTCGCAACGGGCTGAGGAAAGACGACGGCGAGCACTTCGTTGAACACCTACTCAAGCTAGCGGGCATGGATACCGAGACCACGGTGAATCGCATCGCTGCCATCGATGCCCTGGCAGCCCCGATTGCCATAAAGTATCTCGAGCACGTTGCTGCGCAGGCGGATCAACTGCAGCAACTAGCCGCGATCAAGGTGTCATCACCTGCTCTTGACGCCATGCATGCCCAAATCTTGGCAGCCGTGAAAGCGATGCAGCCGCAACTGGAATCCATCCGGGCGATGCAGCGGCTCCTTGCGCCGCAGATAGATCAGTGGCGCAAAGTTTCAGAGGAACTCGCGCCCTCACTCGCTGCACTAACCGCCGCTGCAGCCTTTGTGCCCGATGTGTACAAAGCATCTTCAGTGAGTCCTGCACTCGCCCTCGAATCGGGGGAGCCGTCGTGACTCGTGAGCCGTACTCCGATGCAAGAGCAGTGGAAATGGCCATCAAGACCTCGGCCGAAGCGGCGCATCGAGCCGACCCTTCCGTAAGCGTTAGCGAACGTATCCGCCAGGTGCACTTCGACCGTCTGCTGTGCCGGGTGTTCTCTGAAGGAGATGCCTCGACCTGGATACTCAAGGGCGGCACAGGCGTGTTGGCGCGCGTGCCAAACGCCCGCGCCACCCTGGACATCGATCTCTATATAAATGGCTACTCACTCGACCAGGCTCTAACGGCACTGCGGCGCCTAGTCAGTATCGACCTCGGTGACTATTTCCGTTTCGAATACATCGGTTACAAGCAGTCTCTTGCGGGAGATCAACAACCGTATACCGACGGCTACCGCGTCACTTTCGAGACATACCTAGGGACGAAGAAGCTCACGAACATCGGCATCGACCTCGTCGTCGGACCAGGGGATTTGGATGACATCGAGGTAACCGATCCCGCGAACCGCACCGCTCTGCCTCGTCTACTTACGTATCCCTACCGGCTCTACCCATTGTCAACCAGATCGCGGACAAGGTGTGCGCCACGATTGCCACCTACCCCACTGGACCATCCAGCCGCGAGCGCGACCTTGTCGATCTCGTCATCATGGCGTCAACTCAGCCGGTCGAGGCCAAGGCTTTACGGTCGGCCATCAATGCCGAAGCCCGCCGGCGAGGTCTCGGGCAACCAACCCGGCTCATCGTGCCGGCAGCATGGGGCAGGGTCTACGAGCGCGAAGCTAGGAAGATTCCGGTTTGCGTACGCCACGTGAGTATCGAAAGCGCGCAACGCCTGATGACATCTTTCATTGACGCCGCGCTACAAGGCGACCATGCAGATGGACATTGGGACCCCGAGGCCTTGAATTGGACGTTCTGAATGCAATCGTCGACATGGACCGTGAGGAAAGTCAGCGATGGGGGTGCAGACGTGCACCCCCTGGGGGGTGCAGAGGGGGGTGCAAAAGTGGGGTTTTGTGAGGGGATCATGCGGTGCACGCAACCCAAAAGTCGCAGCCTCATTTTGTCTCCCCGCTACGAAAGTTGAAACGTCAACAAATTCAGGGCCTGCCCGAAGGCAGACCCTGAATTTTTTCTCGTGCCTCGCCGCTATGACGGCAATAGCAGCCGTGATATCTCGTATTTTGCATTTCCGTCTCGTCTCAACTGGTGACGTCTGATACCATCTGTGGTATGTCTTGGGGTTCGATTGAGTTAGAAAGCGAAGTTCGGGACTGGCTTGAGGGGCTTTCAGGCGCCGAGTTTGGTCACGTGGCTTTCTACATTGATCTGCTGGCTGAGCGAGGTGTGCTGCTTTCTGAGCCTTACTCCAAGCAGCTTGATGGAAAGTTGCGCGAGTTGCGTTTCTACCTAGGTCGGACCTCGATGCGTCTGACGTACTGGATCGCACCCGGGCGGCGAATAATTTTGTTGACGGTTTTTGTGAAAACAAGAGGAAAAGAAACAGCACAAGTTGCGCGTGCGTTCACCGCAATGCGCAGGTGTATCAATGACAACCACTTAGAGAACCACTTAATGGAGGAGGAGTGATGGCGACAACATCTTGGGATGACATGAAGGCTGCCCGTAGCGGTGACTCAGCTGTCGAGGCGGCATATGCGGCTGCGCGACTGGCTTGTGAACTAGGTGAGCAGGTTCGGTCAATGCGCGAGGAGCGCGGTTGGAGCCAGCGAGAGCTGTCTGCACTCACCGGTATGAGTCAACCAGCGATCGCTCGCTTCGAGGCTGGCGGCACCACGCCGACACTGCCGATCCTGGAGCGAATCGCGATTGCTTTCGACTCGACTTTGAGTGTTCAACTCAAGCCGAAGGAAGTTGCTTAACCATCAGACTCATCAGCGATGGGGGTGCAGGCTTTCATCTCGCAGGAAATGAAGGGAGGCACAAAAGTGACTGCTTGTGGGAGCAAGTCGTGGTGAACGTATTTCAATGGCCGGGCGAATAATGCGAATGCCGGGCCGGTTGAACTTTTCTTAGTGCTCGGGCGCGTCCTCATTCGGTCTACCAAGGAGTCGCTCGATGACGCGCGGCGGGCCTGGCCATGCAGCGAGGATTACGTGTCGGGAGACCCGCCGGCCGGCGTACCTTAGGCATAGTGCAACGACGATGACATCGTCGAGAGGCCCGATAACGGGCAAAAACTCCGGGATGAGGTCGATCGGGCTGGCTACCCATATCGCGGCGAACACAATTGCGATTTTGGCTCGTGTGGGGACGGCGGGATCGCGCCGCAGCCTCCACATGAGAGTCGCGCAGTCCGGTAGCAGTCCGACGAGGTCGCGGGCGAGGCCTGGAGGCAGTCGGCGAGCGAGCAGGTACATGACTCCCCAGGCGATCACCAGCAGTCCGAGCGTGATCGCCGGAATACGTATCCACATCTGCACGATTACCTCTGTCACGACGTCTGGGGCTGTTCCCGATTTAGCTACCTCGAGCGGTTGAGAGTTTAGGCCGCGAGGGCGACCTGGGAGTAGATGGATTCAAACTCGATCGCGGTGGGTTTGCGCAGACCCCGTTGGCCCCGCGCCCGAACCCCGGCGGCGACCTTGGCGACTTCGGTAGTTCGTCGACTTGTGATTACGACGTCCGCGCCGGCATGGGCCAGTGCCAGTAATTTCAGCGCACTCCCACTCTCACGACAACTCCGTCACACCTTTGCAAACCAAGAATTGCAGGATGAGTTTGCCCACCTGTCTTTGAAAGAGATTGGTGTAACAAAGGTTCAGTCATTTTTGTCAAGTTTGAGACAGCGTTCGCGTCCGAAGTGAGTTACCTTCAAAAATGCCAAGTCGAAAACCCCGCAAGCAGGAGGACAGATGTACGACACTGCGCATTCAGCCACGATGCGATCAGTCGCACTGATGATCGGTCTGGTGGGCATCATCGCGGTCCACCTAATGGATCTTCCGGGGAAGATGGAGAAAGTCCCGTATATCGGCTTCATGTACATAGGCGTCATTCTCGCGGCCGGCTTCCTTATTCATCGCATCATCTCTGGTGCAACTCGTAACGACTACCTCGCGGCCGCGACCTTGGCAGCAGCTGTGATTGTTGGATACATCGTTAATCGCACTGTAGGAATGCCCGGTGCCACCGACGACATAGGTAATTGGTGGGAGCCACTCGGATTCCTCTCGGTTGTCGTCGAAGCCTGGGTAATCGTGCTTGGCCTAACGGCGGCAAGGTCGAACACTCGGACTCAGTAGATAATTTTACCCGACGCCTTGCCTAAGGCAGACATGAATTAGCGGATGGGTGAAATGGTGCGCTCAGGTCGAGGTTGTGCCTAATGCTGGGCTGTCACCATAGGTATGGCCCCACCCGTAGCGATCACCGGCAACAGCACTCATGAGATCGGCGATCTGCTCGGCGAGTTCGGTGCTTAGTACGACGTCGACGGCGGCAGCATTCTCAGTTAAATAAGTGCGACGCTTGGTACCCGGGATGGGGACAACGTCGTCGCCTTGGGCTAGAAGCCAAGCAATGGCTAGTTGGCCTGAGGTGCAACCCAGGTCGGCGGCAATGGCTGCGAACTGGGCGACGAGGTCCTTGTTGTGTTCGAAATTCTCGCCGGCAAAACGGGGACTGTTGCGACGATGATCACCTTCGGGTAGTTGATCGAGAGTATTGATGCTGCCGGTCATCAGGCCACGACCCAGTGGGCTGTAGGGCACGATTCCGATCCCCAATTCACGGGCAACCGGCAGGACTTCGGGCTCTATCACCCGTGACCATAGTGACCACTCGCTCTGCAGCGCTGCGATCGGATGCACGGCGTGAGCTCGGCGTAGGGAATCGACACTGGCTTCGGACAGGCCGATATGCCGTACCTTGCCTGTCGCAACAATGTCGGCCATCGCACCGATGGTCTCTTCAATCGGGACGGATGGATCAACGCGATGCAAGTACCAGAGGTCAACCCAGTCGGTGCGAAGCCGACGCAGACTGCCGTCGATTGCTTTGGCGGCGTTCTCGGGGCGCCCGGTCATCACGTAGTTGGGCTCGACACCGAACTTCGTGGCAATGACAATCTTGTCTCGATGGCGCTCTAAGGTGCGCCCGATCAATTCCTCGTTCGCGCCCGAACCATAGACCTCAGCCGTATCCCAGAATGTGACACCGAGATCAATTGCGAGCTCCAGCGTTGAATCTGCTTCATCGATATCGGGTACTCCATAGAACGCCGACATTGGCATGCAGCCGAGTCCAACCGCGCTGACCTCAAGCCCTGATTTTCCCAGTGTGCGCTTTAACATCCTCGAATATTAGGGTGTGCGATCGACTCTAGGCGGGTAAATCGCCAAGTGCGCGCATGCGGCAGTGAAGCCTAGCCGTAACCATATTTTGCTGATCGGATCAATGCTTTATCAGGATTTGACGGTAGATTAAGGGCTATGTCAACTGTGCAGGTCGCTCTCGCGGCCCAGGAGGTGCAGTCACTCCTGGACGGTGGCCGCGACCTGAGCGAGGATTTGTGGCGCTTCGGAGTGCTGCAGCTGCTCGATGACTATTCATCGGTCTTGGCTTCCGAGGGTGTGGCGTCTGCGGCCCGGGTGTTTGTGCAGGAGCCTTCCAGTACCGGGCATTCGGGCATCGACGCGGCATTCGCTGCCTTGGCGTGTTGGCTTGCTGACCGTGACGGGTGGATCGCGCCGGACTGGGCCCTTGATCCGACTCGTGTCGCTCGACCGTGGTGGTTCGTGTCCGAGTCCGGATACGGAAAAGCGTGGGCGCTGGTGCAGTCCCCGGGGCAGTTCCGGGTGCGGGGAGTGTTCATCACCGATACCGCGTTGCAACGCGTATGAGCAGCTTCGATTCTTCTCGAATCCAAAATCTCTTGGGTGCGCTTGATGCGAAGTTGGCTGTTGCTGGAACGCGCGCTGACATCTACCTCGTAGGTGGTGCGGCGATCGCCTTGAGTTTCGACGACACTCGAGCCACTCGTGATCTTGACGCAGTGTTTGTCCCGACTGAAGCGGTGCGTCAAGCAGCTGCTGCTGTAGCTGCTGATGAGGACCTGCCTGTGGATTGGCTCAATGACGCGGTAAAGGGCTTTGTTCCTCCGGGAGTAGACCAGGCTCAACGTGTGGTCTACGAAAGCGAATACTTGCGGGTGTGTACGGCGAGTGCCGAGCATCTCCTAGCGATGAAGGTCGCGGCATCTCGCGTGGAGCGCGACCGGTCCGATCTTGAACTCCTCGTTCGCCAACTTGGTTTGACCAGCAGTGATCAGGCCCTGGACATTGCTCGCGCGTGCTTGGGTCCCAACTATCCAATCCCACCGCGAGCGATGTACCTACTTAATGAAATCTTCGAGAGCGAGAACCACCGCTAGCCACGCTCGTGGATGACAAGGTTACCTTATGAGTCTGGTTATGGATTACCGTGATGCACGCCGCAGCGAAAGCGTGTCGCGGTTGCGTCGGGTGATCGCGTTGCGGGCGATGCTGGCTAGCGGTAAGAGCCAGCGCGAAGTTGCTGGGTTGGTGGGCTTGTCCCAACCTGCAGAAAGTCAGCAACTGCGCTTTGCTCCGGATTTGCAACAGTTCGATCCGGCAACGGTGTTGGAGGCAGCGGCGCCCGTCCTAAAGACTTTGGCAGCTGAGCGCGGTTACACGCGTCTAGCAGTTTTCGGTTCCGTGGCTCGCGGCCAAGCCCGGCCTGACTCCGATATTGATCTCCTCGTGAAGGCAACGGCGGGTACTTCATCTTTTGATCTCGTCAAATTTCAGTTGCTGCTTGAAAAGATTCTGGACCGTGCCGTTGACCTGGTCGAATACGGGGGATTGAAATCGGGACTCGACGACATCAAACGAGAGGCGGTGTTGCTGTAATGGATCGACAGGCATCGCTTGAACCCCTAATTGTCCTAGCTACCAGGACGATCGCTGCGGACCAAGATTGAGATTGTCAGACAACGGGGTACGAGCCCGGATGACTTCATCTTGATCAACTTCTACGACGTGAACAAGTGGCAATTAGGGAAACAGCATTGCCAGTTTGATTCTCGCGCACGTAATCACCGTGTATTTTGGTCAATAAACTAGGAACTTTTGCCCTAAAAATCGGCTCATCGGACCTAAAAATCGGGTTTTCCGTCTTGCGCTTGAGTCTCGATCCTCGGTCTCGGGCTGATACGCATATGAGTGCGCATGTAAATACGGGTACGCACGTATATATATAAATCGATGCTCAACGAAAAAAGATGTAACATACGGCCGGACATGGAGTCCAATATGGATCAGGATTCACATTCATTGCGGCGATTAAAGGGGTGTAGACGGTGGTAAAAATTCATAGCTTGGGGCGAGTGGCGGGTTTAACCGCCGCGATGGGGCTTGTGGTCGGCCTATTGAGTGGTTGCCTGAGTCTTGACTACGCCCTCAACGTCAATGCTGACTCGACCCTGTCCGGAACACTCAAAGTAGCCATGGCAAAGGAGGCGGCCTCAACTTTCGGTCTTAATTCCGCTGATGACCTCTTGGAGGGAGTTAACTCGGGTGAGCTCACTACCGGGATGGGCCTCAACGCTTCCGAGGACTGCGTACCCAGCGAGAGTGAAACAGACTTAATTCTCACGTGCACAATTACCAACGTTAAAGCGTCATACCTTGATGAAGGCTGGTCGATGACAACTGATGGCGACATGGCCACCTTACGTGTGGTTTCTAACGTGGATCAAGCGGCGGCGGCAGCTGATCCCGCTGCTATTGAAATGCCAGACATCAACTTAGGTTCATACACCTTCACAGTTAACTTTCCGGGTCCGATATCCAGCGTCACCGGCACGGGTGTGACACAAACTTCGGATACATCCATGGTGGCCGAGGGTGGATTGAGCGAGACTATCGACTTCACCGTCACCGGCTCAACCTCAGCTAGTAATGGATTGCCGTGGTGGAGTTATTTAGTAATCGGCCTGATCGGGGGAGCCGTCGTGGTCGCGGTCATTGGCTTGGTGCAGCGTCGTAAAAAAGGTGAAGTTACCACGGAACCCGCTGAATCCACTGAGGTAACTTCCGAAGCCATGCCTGAACCAACAACTTCAACGGAAGTTGAGGAGCCGCCGGCTACTTGAGTCTGCCGATGGTTTCACGGGTGCTGATTAGCTGCCGGAACGCGGGTACAACCCTAAGAATGAAATCGCGTGTGTTTCCCTCCGTTTAAGGCGGCGCGAGGGCTTCTCCAACTTGCGACTTCACATGTCGGATGTTTTCCTAAGCGCTCAGTTTTCCGTGTCGCTAACAACGGACGACGTCTTACGGGTTGCGGGAAGAGCTTACGTTGAAAACATCGGTCACAGTCTGGGGCACGGCATCTCGTAGTTTTGGAGTCAACTCGCTTCGGCGTGGTGGCCGACTAGCGCTCTCGGGCTTACTACTTGCGACGCTTATGATTGGGTTGGTCTCGTCTCCTGCGCAAGCAGACTCGGTGACCGACACGATCGGGGTCGGTGATCAACCGTTTAGTGTTGCAGTGAATTCAGATGGCACCCTCGCTTACGTCACCTCATGGGCCACAGATTCGGTGTGGGTGATTGACCTGAGTGACAACACAGTTCTCACGCCCACGATCGCGGTGGGTGATGGTCCGTATAGCGTCGCGGTG
>JBBARV010000001.1:115463-153540 GCA_040399625.1 Candidatus Nanopelagicales bacterium
CACAGTTCTCACGCCCACGATCGCGGTGGGTGATGGTCCGTATAGCGTCGCGGTGGATCCGACTGACACGTTCGCTTACGTTGCCAACTACGACGATGATTCGGTGTCGGTGATTGACCTGAGTGACAACACAGTTCTCACGCCCACGATCGCGGTGGGTGATGGTCCGTATAGCGTCGCGGTGAATCCGGCCGGCTTATGAATCTGAAGTACTCAAAGCTTGGCGTTTGGCGAACCTTCCCACCCAGGGCCGGTTGCGACGCAATGGCTTTGAGTTCACTAACCACCACATCATGTCGGTGGCGTGCCAGCCGAGTCGTGCATCGGTCTATACGGGCCAATACCCGTCCCTGCATGGTGTTGCTCAGACTTCCGGAGCCGCAAAATCTGCGATCGAGGAAGACTTGCTGTGGCTTGACCCAACGACAGTTCCCACCATGGGTTCGTGGTTTCGCGCCGCAGGGTATGACACATATTGGAAGGGCAAGTGGCACATCTCTGACGCTGACCTGTATCAACCGGGAACCTACAACCCTTTTCCTTCATACACCGATGAAGGAAAACGTGACTATCAATTGGAAAACATTTACTTGGAGTCCGAGCGACTCGCTCAGTACGGTTTCGAAGGATTTGTTGGGCCAGAGCCGCACGGTAGCAATCCGCTGAACTCTGGTTCCTCAGGTCCCGGGGGTACTGGCCGCGATGAAGCCTACGCTCAAATGAGTGTCGAACAATTACAGAAACTGCGCAATGCCAAAAACCCGTGGCTCATGGTTGCTATCTTCGTCAATCCACATGACATCACGCTTTGGGGAGACCTCACCTTGGCATCCGGTGCGTCGGGAAATCCGGGAGCTTTCTACTTGGCACAGCAACTTGTCGGTTCCAACGTTCCGACCGATCTGTTTACCTCGGCGTATCAACAGTCTGCAAACGAAGACCTGAGTAAAAAGCCAACAGCTCAGGGGAGTTTTGTTGGCCAATACCCGCAGGGTTTTCAGCCACTACGGAATGGGACCGAATACCACCGCTTCTATTACCAACTGCAAAAGGAAGTAGACAAGCACATTGGAACTGTCGTTGATGCATTAGCCAATGACCGCAACAATTATCGCGACACAATAGTTATTTACCTCTCCGACCACGGCGAGATGCTCGGCTCACACGGTGGCATGTTCCAGAAGTGGCACAATGCGCATGACGAAATTCTTAAGGTTCCGTTTATATTCCACAATCCAACACTTTTTGATCGCGCGCAGGAGTCAGATATTTTGACCAGTCACGCTGACGTGATTCCCACGATGCTGGGTCTTGCTGGACTCGATGAAGCCGTGTTAGCCAAAGAATTGACTAACACGCACTCCCAGGTGCGCAGACTCGTGGGCCGAGATCTTTCATCGGTGCTGCTTGGAGAGGAACCTGCTGCGAAGTTCAACAGTGATCCGGTGTATTTCATGACCGATGATCAACCGTTTAAGGGCGCCAACGCCGTGTCCGCTTTGGGCTTGGCCTACCAGCCCGTTGAGCAGCCAAACAGCGTTGAAACTGTGGTGACCTACTTGCCAACAGGTGCGGGCGGATCAAAGGAGCGTTGGAAGTACAACCGATATTGGGACAATTCACAAACCTGGTCTTCACCAGGTGTCCAAGACGTAGAAACCTTTGTACCCGGGCCGGTTAACAAGCCAGGGAATCGGGTCGCGGTCACCACGGTGAAGGCGGTTAACCCGACCACAGGTCAGATAGCCCCGCCAGCGGATCAATTTGAGTTGTACAACTTGACCACTGACCCAACCGAGATGACGAATCTTTACGCGAACTCGTCAGCAGCTGCAACATTGAAAATTATGCAGGTAATTTTGCAGGAACAACGGTCGACCAAGCGGCTATCGCCGGTGACACAGCCGTGGGCCGATGGCACCATGCGTCAGTTCCCATTTTCTCCCAACTAGGACCCCGTCCATCCAGATACTCGATCGTATTTAGGGCGGGCATTAGGTTATTTTGACCGGAGACTTTGATAGTATGAGGGCTTCTGTTGGGGAGGCCTCCCTGAGTCTTCGGTCATAAGACCGGTAGCGAACAGTTCGGCATAGGAACAAAAAGACTCAAAGGGCCATTTTGTTCATGTGCGATCATCCATCTCGCTATTTCTGGGGAAAGGTTCACATGAGCGTCTTCCGCGATGCCCTGAACAGCCGCATAATTGTGGCTGACGGCGCAATGGGAACGATGCTCCAAGACGTCGAACTCACCCTCCATGATTTTGAGGGTCATGAGGGGTGCAATGAAATCCTGAATGTGACGCGTCCAGAGGTAGTTGCCGACATTCATCGGGCCTACTTTGAGGCCGGATCCGACGCCGTGGAAACCAACACCTTTGGGTGTAACTGGGCGAACTTGGCTGAATATGGAATCGAAGATCGCATTTATGAACTGTCCTACACCGGTGCTCAAATTGCTCGTAACGTCGCTGACGAATACGCATTAGTCGCAGGGGATGGGCCCCGGTTTGTCCTCGGGTCACTCGGGCCGGGAACGAAATTACCAACCCTGCTGCATACTTCCTATGACTTTTTGAAACAGGCATATCGTGAAGCAAGTCGCGGACTCATCGATGGCGGTGTAGACGCATTCATTATTGAAACAACCCAAGATCTTTTGCAGGCCAAGGCAGCAATCAACGGTGCCCGCGAAGCAATCGAGGCAACAGTGCCGGCCCGAGACATAGTGGTCATTGCCTCGGTAACAATTGAAACTAACGGAACAATGTTGATGGGCTCGGAGATCGGTGCCGCTTTAAGTGCCCTTGAACCGCTGGACATTGATGTAATCGGTTTGAACTGTGCGACAGGTCCCACTGAAATGAGTGAGCATTTACGGACACTTTCACAACGCACGGATCTCAAGTTGTCGTGTATGCCCAATGCAGGTTTGCCCGTTCTAGGTCCCAAGGGCGCGGTATATGACCTTAGCCCTGAAGAGCTTGCCCAATCCTTAATTGACTTCAACGCCGAATTCGGCGTGACTCTCGTGGGTGGGTGTTGCGGAACAACACCGGCACACATCAAAGCCATCAAGGCTGCTTTTGTCGTGCCCCCAGCTCCACGATCTCGCACGCGTATTGATGAACCGGGCGCGGCTTCTCTTTACCAACAGGTCCCATTTCGCCAGGATCTGACCTACCTTGCGATCGGTGAGCGAGCCAATGCAAATGGTTCAAAAGCCTTCCGCGAGGCTCTTCTGGCTGATGACTGGCAAGCCTGCGTGGATATTGCCAAGGAGCAGATCCGCGATGGCGCACACATGCTCGACCTCAGTGTGGATTACGTGGGGCGTGACGGTGTCGCTGACATGTCACATTTGGCTTCAATGTTGGCAACCGCATCAACATTGCCGATCATGCTCGATTCCACCGAACCAGAAGTTTTGCAAGCTGGACTTGAGCGCCTCGGTGGTCGCTCATTGGTCAACTCGGTCAACTTCGAAGACGGTGACGGCCCTGAGTCGCGTTATGCCCGAATCATGCCGTTGGTGAAAGAACATGGAGCAGCAGTTGTTGCCCTGACCATTGATGAAGAGGGTCAAGCGCGCACGGCGGACTGGAAAGTGCAGGTTGCCCGACGTCTGATTAATGATTTGACGAATAATTGGTCACTCAATGTCTCCGACATTTTGGTGGACACGTTAACTTTCCCGATCGCAACCGGGCAAGAAGAAACCAGGCGTGATGGCGTGGAAACACTGCAAGCAATCCGTACCCTCACCACTGAATTTCCCACCGTCCAAACCACTCTGGGAATCAGCAACATTTCATTTGGGCTTAAACCACAAGCCCGCATTGTGCTGAATTCGATGTTTCTCCACGAAGCTGTTGCCGCTGGCCTCAGTTCGGCAATTGCGCACCCTTCAAAGATCATGCCTCTCGCGCGCATCCCGGAAGAACAACGTGCTGTTGCATTGGATTTGATTTATGACCGTCGTGTCTACAACGATCAGGGCGAAATCACCTATGACCCCCTGCAAAAATTCCTAGAACTGTATGAAAACGCCGAAACTGCTGCCCGCCGGCTCTCGGTAGTCGAGGAGCTGGCGCTGCTGCCAATGGATGAGCGGCTTCCTCAGCGGATTATTGATGGAGAAGCAAAGGGACTTGAGTCCGATCTAGATGAAGCTATGGCTCAAGGAATAAAACCATTGGAAATCATTAATACTTTTTTGCTCGCCGGAATGAAAACCGTTGGCGAGCTTTTTGGGGCTGGAGAAATGCAACTGCCCTTTGTTCTGCAGTCGGCAGAGGTAATGAAAAAGGCCGTGGCGTTTCTGGAACCCCACATGGAGAAAGTTGAATCCGATGCAGGTCGGGGAAAAATCCTTCTGGCTACGGTCAAGGGTGATGTCCATGACATTGGCAAAAACTTGGTCGACATTATTCTGACGAATAATGGTTTCGCGACAGTAAACATTGGAATTAAACAACCGATCAGCGCGATCATTTCTGCCGCTCAAGAAAATGAAGTAGACGTTATTGGCCTTTCAGGACTATTGGTGAAAAGCACGGTTGTTATGAGGGAGAACCTTGAAGAGTTGAATAAGCAAGGACTGGCGGAGAAATGGCCGGTGATTTTAGGTGGGGCAGCCCTGACTCGCGGATTTGTTGAAGAAGATTTGAGTTCACAGTTCCCGGGGACCGTGCGATACGCGAAAGATGCCTTCGAGGGGCTGGCTCTCATGGACACCATGATGGCCATCAAACGCGGTGACACCGATGCGCAACTACCTGAACTTCGCAAGCGAAGAGTTAAAAAAGTCGACCGCGGTACAGATGAAGTGACCAGCACCGAGCGGAGCGACATTGTTTCCGACAATGTGATTCCTACTCCACCATTTTGGGGAAGCCGGGTAGTGAAAGGAATTGCCTTGGCCGACTACCTGGGCATGCTCGACGAGCGAGCGCTATTTGTCGGGCAGTGGGGGCTCAAAGGCAACCGTGACACTTACCAGACCATGCTCGAAGAACAAGCGCGACCACGCCTGCGTTCACTGCTGAATGAGGCCCAGGCTAATGGTTGGCTTGAAGCAGCGGTCGTTTACGGATACTTCCCCTGCTATTCCGAGGGTAATGATTTGGTGATCCTGCACCATGAGGGCCCGGAAAAAGGACAGGAACGCACCCGATTCACTTTCCCACGGCAGAGTCGCGATAGACGATTGTGCCTGGCGGACTTTTTTGCCTCCAAGGAGTCTGGTCAAATTGATGTCGCTGCATTCCACGTAGTCACCATGGGTAATGCTGTCAGCGTTGCAGCTTCAGAACTTTTTGCCAAAGATGCCTACCGTGAGTACCTGGAACTGCACGGGCTTTCCGTGCAACTCACTGAAGCTTTGGCTGAGCATTGGCATGCTCGAGTCCGCAGTGAATTGAATTTTTCGGCTGAGGACTCAACGGATTTGCAGCAGATCCTCGATCAAGGCTACCGAGGATCGCGGTATTCATTCGGCTATCCGGCGTGCCCGAATCTCGAAGACCAAATCCAACTATGTGAATTACTTGAGCCCGGTCGCATTGGAGTTGAACTCTCAGACGAGTTTCAGCTTCACCCGGAACAGTCCACTTCCGCGATCCTGGTTCACCACCCGGAAGCAAAGTATTTTAATGCGCGTTGATGACCCAACAATTTCCTTTGAATTCTTCCCGCCAAAATCACCTGAAGGGGAGGCTAGCCTTTTCGCGGCAATAGGTGAGTTGGATTGCGTGAAGCCCAATTTTGTCTCCATCACCTACGGTGCCGGTGGAAGTACGCGTGAGCGAACAATCAAAATCGCGTGTGACATTTATGGGAGAACCGGTTATCGAACAATCGCGCACCTCACCTGCGTTGGGGCGACAAAGGCTGAAGTACACGAGATTCTCCGACAATTCCAAGAGGCGGGAATCACCGATATCTTGGCACTGCGTGGGGACCCGGCACAAGGTCCAACCGCTCCATGGGTCACGACCCCGGAAGGTTTTACCCACGCTGACGAATTGGTCGAGATGGCCAAGTCATTTGGTTCGTTTGAAATTGGCGTCGCTGCTTTTCCTGATTTGCATCCAGCCGCAATGAGTTTTGATCATGGTATCGAGGTTCTGTTGCGAAAAGAGCAATTGGGCGCAACATTCGCTGTCACTCAATTCGTGTTCCAGCCGGAGTCCTATGCACGACTGATTTCAGAGTTAGCCGACCGCGGTTCCGCATTGACCGTTTACCCGGGAATCATGCCGGTGACCAGTTACCCGCAATTTACTCGGATGCTCGAGATGGCCAATGGTGAAATCCCGGCTGCACTGATGGACCAGTTCGACCAGTACCGGGATGATCCGGACTCAATTCGAGAATTAGGGATTGAGGTTGCTACCCAGGTGTGTGAGGAAGTTCTTGATGCAGGCGCCGAGGGACTGCATTTCTACACACTGAACTCGGCAAAGTCGACCTTAGAGGTCATTAAAAGGCTCGGTGTCCGCGACTACTAGTCGCTAGTCCAACCTTCACGCTTGTGTGAACCGTCGCAGAATGGCTTATTGGCGCTATGTCCACAGCGACACAGGAAAACAGACTCGGCCTCTTTCAAGATATTTCCATCCTCGTCGAGGACTATTACGGGACCGGTAATTTGATCGGGTCCGTCTTTGAGTGGGGTTATTGTTATGCGATCGCTCATGGGGCACCTATTCCTTCTCGTTGAGCAGTTTTATAACCTCGGGCTTGAGGTCTTGAGGTTTTGTTGTTGGGGCGAATCTTTGAACCGTTGTGCCATCAGGACTTATAAGGAATTTGGTGAAGTTCCATTTAATTGCCGAACCTAGCATTCCACCGGCATTTTTTTTCAGGAACTTGAACACCGGGTGTGTCTTGGAACCATTGACGTCTACCTTGGTGGAGAGCGGGAAATTCACGCCGTAATTGATTGAACAAAATTCGTCAATCTGGGTGTCATCGCCTGGTTCTTGGTGACCAAATTGATCACATGGAAAGCCCAGTACTACGAGGCCTTCGCTGCCGAGTTCTTCGTAGAGTTTCTGTAGTCCGTCATATTGTGGGGTGAAGCCGCATTTGCTGGCGGTATTGACAATTAAAACTGGTTTACCGCGGTAGGCGTCAAGACTGACGTCATTGCCCTTATTGTCGGTGAAACTTAACTCATATAGCGAATTCGGATTGGTCATGCCTTTATCCTCTCGCACCCGGGGGGTGGCCGCCCAGCGGCTAGGCTCACATGATGAGTGAGTCCACCACCGAGCCAGATCCTTCGGTACGCAAAAGTCGCAAAGGGCTCATCGTCAGCATTGGACTAGGCCTGGTCGTTATGGTGCTGCTTTTTTGGTTCATAGGTCAAAACGCGGGGGAGTACCGAAAGGCATTCACCGAACTCGGTGCAATTGATCCACTGTGGAAGTCCATGATCGGGGTTTCATCCTTGATCAACATTGCGATTTACCCACTAACGGCAATAGCAGCCATACGTTCACTTAGTTATCTACACGCATCATTGAGTCGCCAAGCAGGATTCACACTCAGCAATATTGTCCCTGGCGGCGGAGCGGTTGCCGTGGCAACCCAGTACGCGGTTTTGGCCAAATACGGGGTTCCGCAAGCGAAGGCGGCGGCTGCGGTTTCTGCCGATGCAATCTTCACGTACTTATTCACCCTTGGTGCTCCGTCGATTGCGGTGACTCTGCTGGTACTTGACGGTAGATCAACGGGTGGGCTTGTTACCACCGCCGTGATCGGCTTGATTGCCGTAATTATTTCTGTGATTGTGATTGTGGCGGTGCTGCGCAGTGAAAGTGCAGCGCGAAGTATTGGAAGTTGGGCTCAGAAACCACTTAATACGGTCCTTAAAAGAATCAAAAAGAAGGCTCCTGATCTCAGCAGCATCTTGGTCCAGTTCCATGATCAAGCGGCTGATTTAATCCAAACACGCTGGAAAGCGTTGACCATCACGAATGTTGCTGCCCAGATGGCACCGATGTTGGTGTTGTGGGCCGCACTTGAGGGCTTGGGGGTAACCCAATCCCAACTCTCATTAATTGAACTCTTTGCGGCGTTCTCAATTGCCTTGGTCCTCACGGCTTTCCCCATCACACCCGGTGGGCTTGGGACAGTTGATGCAGCACTTATTGGATTATTAATCGCATTTGGTGTGGACAGTTCAACTGCGGTTGCCGCGGACCTGCTGTGGCGATTGGGCTGGTTTCTGCCTCAGCTACTTGTTGGTGCGCTCGCCTTGGGGAAATACGGATGGGACCGTAAACGTGGACGTCACGTCACCAGCTAACTTGCCTTTTTGGTGAGGGACTAATCAGCACCAAGTTCAAATGATGCGCGCTCAAGGAGTGCTTCATCAGGGGATTTTGGGCTCGTTGTTTTTTCGACAATGGCTTTGGCGCCACCGGGCTTGAGTGTTCCCACCAAATTGACGTGACCGTCGAGGAGCTGTCCCTGGCTCGCGTACAGCTCGAGTTTGGCCCGGGTGTCGGCAATATCGAGGTTGCGCATGGTGAGTTGCCCAATGCGATCGGTTGGCCCGAAGGCGGCATTTTCGGTGCGCTCCATGGAAAGCTTGTCCGGGTGGTAACTAAATGCGGGGCCTTCGGTGCGAATAATTGAGTAGTCGTCCCCGCGCCGAAGGCGCAGAGTGACACTGCCGGTCACGGCTGATGCGACCCAGCGCATCAAGGATTCCCGCAACATTAGTGATTGTGGGTCAAGCCAACGGCCTTCATACAGAAGTCGACCAAGTCGTCGACCTTCTGCGTGATAGCTCGCGATTGTGTCCTCGTTGTGGATTGCGCTGAGTAGTCGTTCATAGGCAATGAATAGCAAGGCCATTCCGGGGGCTTCGTAGATCCCTCGAGATTTCGCCTCAATGATTCGGTTTTCAATTTGGTCTGCCATGCCTAGTCCGTGCCGACCACCGATCGCATTTGCCTGGAGCACTAACTCCACTGGGGAATTAAAAGTTGCGCTATTGATGCTGACCGGGCGACCTTGAACAAATTCAATGGTTACGTCTTCGGAGTCAATGTGCACACTGGAATCCCAGAACTTCACGCCCATGATCGGATCAACAATTTCCATGGATGCGTCAAGTTGTTCGAGGTCTTTTGCTTCATGGGTTGCGCCCCAAATGTTGGCATCAGTTGAGTAGGCCTTCTCGGTGCTATCGCGATAAGGGAGATTACGTTCCTTGAGCCACTCGCTCATTTCGTGGCGGCCGCCGAGTTCGGTGACGAATTGTGCATCAAGCCAAGGCTTATAGACCCGCAACTCGGGATTGGCCAGCAGCCCGTAGCGATAAAAGCGTTCGATGTCATTGCCTTTATAGGTCGAGCCGTCGCCCCAGATGTTTACGCCGTCATCGAGCATCGCGCGAACAAGAAGTGTGCCGGTTACCGCACGACCAAGGGGCGTGGTGTTGAAATAGGTGCGACCGCCTGAGCGAATGTGAAATGCCCCGCAGGCGATTGCGGCTAGTCCTTCTTCAACGAGTGCGGACTTGCAGTCGACAAGCCGCGCCTGCTCTGCTCCGTAAAGGCCGGCCCGGTCGGGGACTGAGTCAATATCGGGTTCGTCGGCTTGGCCCAGATCGGCGGTATAGGTATAGGGGATCGCACCGTGTTCACTCATCCACGCCACAGCAACCGAGGTATCGAGACCGCCGGAAAAAGCTATTCCAACCCGTTCGCCAACGGGCAAAGATGCGAGGACTTTGGACATGGAGCAACCTTAACCAATGAAAAATCCGGGGTCGTTATGCCTGAGGGGAATCGGGCATGTCACCACGAGCTATGAAATCTTGAGGACCAACTTCCCAAGGTTTTCGCCCGCAAAGAGACGATTCATGGTTGCTGGGAATTGCTCAATGCTGCCTTCGACAATTGTTTCGGGCGCGCTGATTTTGCCCTGGGAAATCCAGGCTCCCATTCGTCGCTGAGCAACACTAAATTCTGATGCGTAATCAAAGACCAGAAAGCCGGTCATGGTGCCTCGTTTCACCAGCAGGTTCATGTAGTTACTGGGCCCAGGGGTGATCTCGGTGGCATTATATTGCGAGATCGCACCACAAATAACTACTCGAGCGCCGAAGGACAGGTAAGCAAGATTCGCGTTGAGGATTTCACCACCAACATTGTCAAAATAAATGTCCACACCTTTTGCGCCCACCGTTTTAAGTGCTTCACCCAGGAGCTTGCGCATACTCGTGTCCTGCTTGTAGTCGATGCAGTAGTCAAATCCGAGTGTGTTCGTTACGTAGTCACATTTATCGATGCCACCGGCTATACCAATCACCGTGCAGCCATTGAGTTTTGCGATCTGACCCACGACACTTCCCACGGCTCCGGCTGCAGCTGAAACAACAACAACGTCACCTGCACGCGGCTTACCAAGTTCAAAGAAACCGAAATAGGCGGTCATGCCGGTCATGCCTAATGCGCCAAGGAAGTATGAAAGCGGGGCCAGCTCCGAACTGACAATGTTTACCCCGGACCCATCAGAAATCGCCATTTCAGTGGCGCCGAATGTTCCTACTACTTGAGCACCAATCGGGAACTTGGGATTCAGTGATTCGGTGACGGTTCCTACCGATCCGGCCCGCATGATTGCGCCGATTTCAACTGGGGGAAGGTAGGAAGGACGATCATCGAGCCAACCCCGCATCGCTGGGTCAAGTGAAATGTATTCCACGCGGACGCAGAATTGGCCCGGTGTGAGTGCTGGTAGTTCCTCAGAATCGATTGCCCACGTGTCGGAGTTGGGAACCCCGGTTGGGCGTTGGGCAAGACGAACAGCGCGAAATGAAGTCGGAGAGGTCATAACGGCTAGTAAACCCTACGGGGTGTCATTTAGCGAACGAATTGCTGCTTATGCGTGGTGTTAGGGGGAGTAATAACCTTAAGCATGCCCACTTTGCCCGGAGAAGTTCCATCGAAGCTGTTTCCCATTTTGGGGGCGGGACGCATTGCTATCGGTGCTGGTCTCGTGTTTGCCCCCGATGGGTTATCTCGCGGTTTGGGGATTGATCCCAACGCCGCTGAGCAGTCCCGCTGGCTGAGCAGACTCACGGGCGCGCGTGAAATCGCTATTGGTGTTGGTGCAATTCGAGCGTGGCGCCGAAATGAGGATCCGTCCGGTTGGATTCTGGCCCAGGCCATAAGTGATGGAACTGACGTCGTGGCATTTGTTGTTGCGGCGACTTCGGGGAAAGTCTCATATCGGCGAGGTATCGGAATGGCACTTTTCGCGGCATCTGGTGCCGTGAGTGAAGCTTTAACGTTTATTGCCTTGGAGAAAAAGCGCCGTCAAATGAATTCGCTATGACCGAAAAGCTGCGTGTTGATGTCTGGTCAGACGTCGTGTGTCCGTGGTGCATGATTGGAAAAGCGCACCTCGAACAGGCGATTGAGCAATCAGGTGTCGAAGTGGAAATCCATTGGCGGGCCTTTGAACTTGACCCCAATGCGGTCGCCGAGTGTTCGACAACCATGGTGGAGGCATTGGCGGCGAAATACCGTCTGAGTAACAGCGATGTGAGCTCAATGGTTGATTCAATGACCGAACGCGCAACAAATCTCAGACTCGAGTTCAACCTGCGTGACCAATTACCGACCTCAACTCTGAATGCGCATCGACTCATTGCGGCTGCATCAGCCCAGGATCGACTTCTTGGTGGGTTAATGGCAACTCGGTTTGCCATGGGGGCCTTGCGCGATGGATTGTGCGTGAGTGATCCAGATGTGTTGACACGCTTAGCGGTTGAAACTGGGATGGTTGAGAAAGATGTACACGAAGTTTTGAGTACTGATGCATTCCTTGAGACTGTTCGAGCCGACGAAATGAGTGCGCGGGAGATTGGCGTGACCGGCGTTCCATTCTTTTTGTTTAATGAGCGGGTGGGACTCTCTGGAGCCCAGCCACCGGAGGTTCTCGTTCAAGCGATGAAACAAGCGAGGGAATCATGAGCTTTCGGGTAGTTACCGCCAATGTGAACGGAATTCGGGCGACTGCGCGTCGAGGCGGACTGGAGTGGATGGCCGAGAGTGGCGCTGATGTGATCTGTTTGCAAGAAGTGCGTGCGACGACTGACCAGTTGTTGGAAGTACTCGAATCCTCTGTGCTTTCACAGTGGAAGGTTATTCACGCTCCCGCTCCAGAACTTGGGCGTGCGGGGGTTGCCGTACTTTCCCGCGAGAAGCCCAGTGCTGTTCGCACAGATGTCAAAGTGGCCGATCTGGACGGGCAGGGTCGATGGCTCGAATGTGATTTTGAGTCCGCGGTGGGTCCCGTCACGGTTGTATCCACCTATATCCATTCGGGCGAAGTCGATACTCCCAAGCAGGTCGCCAAATATGCATTTCTGAGCGGTGTTGACAAGCGGCTAGCAGCGTTGGCTCGCTCTGCCAAGCGCACCGGACGAGAAGCGCTGGTGTGTGGGGATTTCAATATTGGGCATCGAGAAGTTGATATTAAAAATTGGAAAGGCAATCGGGGTAAGTCGGGATTTCTCGTGGAAGAGCGCGCCCATCTTGACACCTGGTTTGACGGGCCTTGGACTGATTTAGGGCGTGAACTCGGTGGTGCGGGCCCGGGTCCCTACACCTGGTGGTCGTGGCGTGGCCGTGGATTTGACACTGACGGTGGTTGGCGGATCGACTATCAAATTGCAACCCCAACCCTTGCGGCACGCGCCCACGCCGCCGTTGTGGGAAAAGCCGCCACCTATGACGAGCGTTGGAGTGACCATGCCCCGCTCACCGTTGACTTCCAGTGACGAATTCGAGTCTTACCGGTCTTGGCCATCTGACGGACCTTTCACGCGAGAGTAGACTTAGGCCATGTCAGGCATAATCACGTACTCCCCAAAAGTGTTTATCCCTTTGACCTCCTTATGTCGAGATCGCTGTGGCTACTGCACGTTTGCTAAAAGTCCACATCGGGTTGAGAGCCCTTATCTCACCATCGAGTCGATCCTTGAAGTTGCCCGAGCGGGTGCTGCTGCCGGTTGCCATGAAGCACTATTCACGCTGGGGGAGTACCCAGAGTTTCGCTACGATGAAGCACGGGCCTGGCTTGATGCCCATGGTTATGCCAGCACAATTGAATATCTCGCGGCTGCCGCGGCGGCGGTTTTGACAGAAACAGGACTCCTTCCACACGCGAATGCGGGCGCTCTCGACCACGCTGATTTAACGCTTCTGCGTAGCGTCTCCCCAAGTCAGGGCATGATGATTGAGTCACTCAATCCCGATCTGGCGGCGCACCGGGGAGCACCTGATAAAACCCCTGAGCGTCGATTGGCGACCCTCGATGCTGCGGGTGAACTTGCGATTCCCTTTACGACTGGCATTCTGATCGGGATAGGTGAGTCCCAAGCCGACCGCGTCACGGCCTTGGAGGCCATTGCGAGTTCACATGAAAAATATGGACATGTTCAAGAAGTGATCGTGCAAAATTTTGTCCCGAAACTTGATACTGAAATGCGGAATTGGCCGGCTTGTTCACATGATGAGCTCTTGGAAACAATCCGCATTGCTCGGGAGATCCTCCCCGCGAGCATTCATTTGCAGGCCCCACCCAATTTAAGTGAAGATCTTGACTCCTTACTCGAGTCAGGGATCGACGACCTTGGTGGAATATCACCGATCACCGCAGATTTTGTGAATCCAGAAAAACCATGGCCTTCCCTTGAGCTACTTCGGGAACGGGTGGAAGCAAGTGGCCGAACGTTGGTTGCTCGGCTCACCGTTTACCCAGAGTTCGTGCGCAATGCCGACAAATGGATTGCCCCCGAAATGCATTTTGCTGTGATGGATCGGAGTGATGCTGACGGATTCGCTCGCGACGATGTTGGTGCAACTTTCCCCGAAAAATATCAAGATGCCGTCAACGTGGGAACGGGCGCGGAAGTTATCCAAATCGGTCGTCGATCAACCGCGTGGTACTCCGGGGCTGACACTGCGCCCGCAATTCTCATTTCAGGCAGGGCGGCTGGACCGGCCTCCGCACACATCGCTGAAATCCTTGAAGAAGCGCTAGCCGGGAATCACATCGATGAGTCAAGCATTGCGACCTTGTTCCGAGCTCGGGGACAAGATGTTGCGGTAATTGCGTCCGTTGCTGATGAACTGCGCGAATCCGTTAATGGTGATGTAGTCACATTTGTGCGAAATCGAAATATCAATTACACAAATGTATGTACATTCAAATGCACATTTTGTGGTTTCTCAAAAGGCCCACTCTCACTCAACCTGCGGGGGGCTCCATATTTACTCAGTGACTCTGAAATCGCCGGGCGAGTCATTGAGGCCTATGAATTGGGCGCCACCGAAGTGTGTTTACAGGGTGGGATCCATCCAAGTTTCGACGGTGACTACTACATAAATGTTGCGCGAGTCGTCAAAGAGGCCGTTCCATCAATGCACGTTCACGGATTCACAGCTCTTGAAGTTTTTGAAGGAGCGAAACGACTTAATGAACCAATTGATACGTATCTGTCTCGGCTCAAAGAAGCAGGACTTCGGACATTGCCCGGAACGGCGGCTGAGATTTTGTCTGATGATATTCGCTCCGTTATTTGTCCCGACAAAATTTCCAGCCAGCAATGGCTCGACGTTCATGAGGTTGCTCACTCATTAGGACTTCGCTCGAATGTGACGATCATGTTTGGTAGCGTTGAACGACCTGAACATTGGGCGAAACATATTGTTCGCACGCGCGATCTGCAACTACGAACGGGTGGGTTTACCGAGTTTGTGCCATTGCCTTTCGTGCATATGGCCGCACCAATCTATTTGAAACGGGGTGCGCGTCGCGGTCCCACGTGGCGTGAAACGGTGTTAATGCATTCGGTTGGTCGAATCGCCTACCACGGGACTATCCCGAATATTCAAGCGTCTTGGGTGAAATTGGGACCCCGGGGAGCGCGGCAACTGCTGCAGGCTGGGGTTAATGACCTTGGCGGAACACTGATGGATGAGAATATTTCTCGGGCGGCCGGCGCAAGCCATGGCCAAGGAATAACTGATGCGCAGTTCCGCGAAGTTGTCGAACCTCTTGGTCGCACCCTCATTGAAAGAACAACCCTCTACGGACGAATTGAGTCAACACCCCCCGTACCGGTGGCCTAATGCCCGAACATTTTCTGGGAACCCCAGCGACGGCACCGGGTCCACAGGGACCGGACATGCTCAGGGATTTTGCCTTGATCCGGCGAAATCCACTCGAGTTCCTTTTCAAAACC
Organism: Candidatus Nanopelagicales bacterium; assembly: GCA_040399625.1. Classification (GTDB taxonomy): domain Bacteria; phylum Actinomycetota; class Actinomycetes; order S36-B12; family S36-B12; genus UBA4592. Next base: position 130,746 of record JBBARV010000001.1, read on the forward strand.
TGGCGCTCTTACGGAGATGTTGTTCAATTCCCCATTCCCAAACCACCGACATATCTGGTGAATTCACCCGCAGGTGTGCGACAGGTTTTGGTCAACAATGCAAAGAACTATGACAAGTCCACAATTCAGTACCGCGCACTCTCGCTGGTGACCGGCAGCGGCCTGCTCACAGCAAACACCGATCTCTGGCGTGAGCGAAGGCCAATAATTCAACCGGCATTTCACCAGAAGGTCCTAGACAATCTGATTCCCGTTACCAATCGGGCTGTTGATCGGATGCTGCACGACATTGAACGTGAACTTGCCGGGAGCGTTACTGACGTTGATCACTTCATGTTAAACGCATCCCTTGAAGTTGTTGGCGAATTTCTCTTTGGTTCAGATCTCAGCGATGATGCCAATTCGATCACGGCCGCAACACTTGAGGCACTCGAGATTGTGATTAAGCGGGCGCGTGTTCCATTGTCTCCACCTCGGGCGATCCCCACACCGGGAAACCGGGTTCTCAAGCGAAGTTTGCGAACCTTAGATGACGCGGTGGCATCAATTGTGAAATCGCGAGAAGGGATCGATTCGAAAGTAAATCCTAATGAAGTTGTACATCTTGTTGATCTGCTACTCGCGGCCCGGTCAGGTGGCCAGATTGATCGTGATGGTATCCGCGACGAAATAGTTACCTTTATTATTGCTGGACACGAAACAGTCGCCAGTGCGCTCTCTTGGTCAATAGCTTTGCTGGCAGCGCACCCGGAGAAACAAGCTCGGGTGGCGCAAGAAGCACGAGCCGCTTCAACTCTCGATCTCAATTTAAAGATTGCGCAGCTGCCCTACACCCAAGCGGTATTCAATGAAACCTTGCGTTTGTATCCGCCAGCTTGGTTAATTACGCGAAAGGCGCGAGATGCAGACCGGATTGACGGTCATGACATCCCCGCTGGCGCACTCGTCATCACGAGCCCGGCGCTATTGCACCGACACCCAGATATTTGGGGTAGTCCCAACGCCTTTGACCCAGAACGATTTCTCGATGCTTATCCACGCGAAAGTTTTATCCCATTCGGTGCGGGTTTACGCCAGTGCATCGGAAAAGATTTTGCTTATGTTGAAGGGATAATAATGCTGGCAAGCCTGTGCGAACGTCTCGAGTTTGCGTTCCCTGCCGGTCAAGGATTGCCCGCCAGTGATCCGCTGGTGACGATTCGACCCGTTGGCGGAGTTAAAGTGCGCACTACCCGCCGTGCGTGATGTAACCCATTAAAGCGGCCCGCTCGCTTTCAAGTTCATTCAATCGGGCTTTCACCAAATCGCCGATACTAACAATTCCCATTAATTCACCACTGTCTGAAGTGATGGGAATGTGTCGAATGCGTTGTGATGTCATCACGTTCATTAATTCGTCGATTTTGGCATCGAGGGGTGCAACGAAAACTTCTGTGGTCATGATTTTTGAGACTGGTTCGTTCATGACCGACTCGGATCCAGCAAGGGCACACACGATGTCACGTTCAGAGACGATCCCAATGATTGTATTGCCGTCAAGGGATACGACGGAGGCGCCAATTTTGTGAAGAGAAAGGAGCGCGAGCAGATCCTTAACACTGTGATCGGGGGTAACGGTAACGACTTTTGTTCCCTTGTCTGCAAGGATTGTTGAAATTAACATTTTGCCTCCTCGGGTGTTTCACCTAGTGTGGCAAAGCATGTCCTCTATGTCTTGTTATTCAATAATTCAATGCAAGCCTGGTGAAGTAAGCCATTAGTGCACACGAAGGATGGGTGACGCTCGTTGTCATTAACGGGAAGTTCGTCGCCATTGAATTGGGATGCTACTCCGCCGGCCTCAGTAATAATAGGAACCAAAGCTGCGTAGTCATAGAGGGCGAGCTCTGGCTCAGCACCTAGGTCAACGGCCCCTTCCGCCATAAGCATGTGTGACCAAAAGTCGCCATAAGCACGTTGGCGCCACGTGGTGGACCGAATTACCTCGAACTGCTCCGGATTCCAACCCTTTTGATCGGAAAATGAAAATGAAGCGTTTACCAGGTCGTGAACGGAACTCACCTGCAATTGTCGGGGGGAGTCGTTTCCTAATTCGCGAACCCAGGCGCCGTTACCCGTTGTCGCCCACCACCGGCGTCCTAATGCCGGCGCACTCACCAAACCGAGTGTGATCTGGCCTGCCTCACGCAGGGCAATCAAGGTTGCCCACACGGGTACTCCGCGAACAAAGTTCTTGGTTCCATCAATTGGATCGATGATCCAGGTTCGTTCACCGAGTGATTTCTGGGCGAACTCTTCACCTATGACGCTGTCGTGCGGAAAGGTTTCGGTGATGAGTGCCCGAATTTGTGTTTCCACAGCAAGGTCAGCGTCGCTGACAGGTGTGAGATCTGGTTTTTGGGTGACGACAAGGTCAAGTGCGTTGAACCTTTTGAGTGAAATTGCGTCAGCCTGGTCAGCGAGGTGATGTGCAAACTCGAGGTCATCAAGAAATTCAATCATTGCACTCCTGTCGCAATATTTCCAGCGAGCAAATTTTGCATCGACTTTACTCGTTCAAGAATTATGTGATCGGTTATGCGCATGAACGCACAGTCTTGTTCGTTGTGGCTGCAGGCGCGCGGGCAATTTTCGGTATAGCGCATGAGATCAGGGTACGCGTTAATAATGGTCTCACGGGAGACGTGGGCTAGACCAAATGAACGAATTCCCGGGGTATCGATCACAATTCCGTTCGCCTCAGGTAGTGGGAATGCGATCACGCTGGTTGACGTGTGCTTGCCCTTACCGGTGAGGTCATTCACCGTCCCCGTTATTCGGTGGGCATCGGGTACCAGTTCGTTAATCAATGTTGATTTACCCACCCCTGAATGACCCAGGAGAATGCTGGCATGTCCCTGTACAAATTCCTTAATTGATGTGGGCGCGATCCCGCTGGCAATAACGAAAATTGGAATGCCGAGTTCTTGATACACATTTACGAGTTCGCTGGGATCCTTTAAGTCAGATTTAGTCACAACAAGAAATGGCGTGACGCCTGCATCCATGGCCGCAACTATCGCTCGATCAATAAAGCCAATTCTGGGCTCTGGGTTTGTTGAGGCAACGACGATACCGAGAAGGTCCGCGTTAGCAACAATGACGCGCTCCTGGGGATCATTGTCGTCAGCGGTTCTGCGCAATTCGGTGGACCTGGGCTCGCGCCGAACAATCCGCACCTGGTGGTCAATACCGCCATGCGGATCCCCGACCATGGCTACTCGGTCACCCACCACCAACCCTTTGCGTCCGAGTTCACGTGCCTTGACGGCATAAAGAATCTGGGTGTCTCCCTCGGGATTAACGGTGAACCGACCCCGGTCAACCGTCGAGACTGACCCGAAGAACATATTGTCAAAACTAGGACGATCCTTTGTCCGTGGTCTGGACTTGGATTTGCCCGGCCTGATCCGAACGTCGTCCTCATCAAGGTTATGTGCTTTCACGAATTCAGCAGCTCTTCCCAGCGTCGCACAAAATTAGGGAGGGTCTTTCCCGTGGTCTCAATATTTTCTACCGTGATTCCGGGGACTCGAAGACCCAAGATCGCCCCAGCCGTGGCCATGCGGTGATCCTCATATGTGTGGAAAACTCCACCGTGAAGTGTCGCAGGAAAAATACGCAATGCACTCGCCTCCTCCACTACTTCACCACCGAGTGCATTGATCTCCGTGGCGAGTGCGCTAAGTCGATCTGTTTCATGTCCACGCAGATGCCCGATCCCGCGCAGGTGTGACGGGGTTGTGGCTAATGCGCACAGCGAGGCAATTGTTGGTGCGACTTCCCCTATGTCTGCAAGGTCTGCATCAATTCCGTTGATCTCGCCCGTACCTTCGAGACGAAATGTGTTTCCATCACGCATGATGAGCGCTCCTAGTTGTTCGAATACCTCGACGATTCGCAGGATCGGTTGCAGCGAACCTGGTGGCCAGTCTGAACAGGAAACACTCCCACCGGCCACCATCGCAGCTGCAAAAAATGGCGTGGCATTGGACAGGTCACTTTCGATAACAAGATCTACACCATTGATATTTTGCGGATCAACGTGCCAAGAGTCCTGTGTAAGTGTTGATTGGCGAACCGTGACTCCGTGGTGGGCCAATGAATTAATGGTCATCTCAACGTGTGGCAGGCTGGGTACAGCGCTCGTATTGCCCAGGTCAGCGGGCACGTGACGGATAGTGGCTCCGGCGTCACACCGGGGTGCACATAGCAACAGCGCTGAAACAAATTGGCTTGACTTGGATGCATCAAGGACAACTTCACCACCTCGAACGTGCCCATTTCCATGGATCAGAAATGGGAGTCGACCCCGGTCCTCTATTTCTACGCCGAGATCCTTTAGTGCTTCTAGGAGTGTTGCCATCGGGCGCTTGCGCGCGGCCGCGTCGCCGTCAAAATAGGAATCACCGTGCGCGAATGCAGCAACAGCGGGCAGAAACCGCATAACGGTTCCAGCAAGACCAACATTAATAACAGTAGGAGACTCCACGCCTGCACGCATAAAATGCGGGGTAATCCGCAGGCTGAGGTTCCCGGCTGAATCGGTCCCGAGTTCATCTATCTGGACGCCCAGGGTTTTGAGCCCATCGATCATTAGGGCTGTGTCCCTGGCATCAAGTACTCCATGCAGAACAGATGGCGAATCTGCCAAGGAACACAAAATGAGCTCACGATTGCTCAGGGACTTAGATCCGGGCAGCGTAATGGTGGCGTTGATGGTTGCACTCGGCGTAGGAGCGGCCCAGTCGGTCATGGGGTCAGTCTTTCACTCACGCCCTACTATCTACGCATGTGCGGTCGTTATGCCCTGGCCAAAGACACTGGTGCGCTCAGTGCCGAATTTGATGCCGAATTCGATCCGGCACTGGCTGAGCCCGCATACCGGCCCAATTTCAACGTTGCACCGGGCAGCAATGTCCCCGTGGTCACCATTGTGGCCGGTGTTCGGATACTCGCGAAAGTGCGCTGGGGGATAGTTCCCAAGTGGAGCAAGAATTCATCGACATTGTTGATCAATGCACGCGGTGAAAGTGTCGCTGAAAAGGTGACTTTTGCAAAGGCATTTGCAACGCGTCGAATTCTGATCCCGGCAAGCGGGTACTACGAGTGGAAGTGCCCGGCAAAAGACCCGTATTTTATTTCACCCCCTCCCGAGGACTCGCGGATCATGCCAATGGCGGGGCTGATCGCTGACAGTGTGATTGATGGTCAAATTGTTCCCACATGCGCGATCATCACTCTGGCTGCAGCTCCGAATCTGGAATTAATTCATGATCGAATGCCCGCGTGTATCAGTTCGAAAAATTGGGATGCCTGGCTTGATCCCGCACTTGATGTTGACGCGGCGTTGGATTTATTAGTTGCCCGACCCGATCTACAGTCGTTTCCGGTAGATCGTGCAGTTAATTCAGTACGCAATAATTCGCCCGTGCTGATCGAAGAACTCCGCATTCCCGACTAAGATCATTTTTATGCATGTAGTCGCTGAAATGGTCGCTTCGGTCCACTCTTTTGAGGCCGCGATTGGAGACCAAGTTTCAGCAGGTGACACCCTTCTCATACTTGAATCAATGAAAATGGAAATTCCCGTTTTGGCCGAGCATGCCGGTGTGGTCAGCGAATTCGCCGTGGCCATTGGTGACGTTGTCAACGAGGGTGATCTGCTCGTAATACTGGCATGAGCAAGCCGTGCGCCTGTCTGGATCGCGTTGTTGGGATGACGGCGAGACTTGAATTTACGGTCGGCTCGGCGGATACTGCAATAGCCATCGGTAGTGGGTCGGAAAACGTCTTGGCAACCCCCATGGCGATTGCCTGGTGCGAAGCTGCAACTTGCGCCGCGGTTGCACCGGTGATCTGTGGCAACTGCACAACGGTGGGATACAAAATTGAGTTCTCACACCTATCACCTACATTGGTTGGCGAGTTGGTTTATTCAAGTGCATTAGTTGAGTCCGTCTCCGGTGACCGCATTATTTTTGCCGTCGAACTGGGTACCATCCAAGCGCCCGTCGGTCAAGGAAAAATCACGCGGGTGCGAGTCGATCAAAAAACCTGGGCAAACTAGATTCCGGTGGTTGTGCGCGGGTAGGCCACCTCTGGGTCGGTCATCACGTTCACCACGTAGGGAACGCCAGAGTTCATGGCCCGGTCCAGAGCTGGGCCTAGTTGCGTTATTTCGGTAACGACCTCACCGGCCCCACCCAGTGCGCTCACCACTTGGTCATACCGACTCGGTCGCAGGTCTGCAAGAACGTCGTAGCCGTAGAGAAAACGCATGGGGTGGCGTTCAAGGCCCCAGCCCGAGTTGTTGCCAATCAGAATTGTGGCGGGCACATTGTGCCGCACGAGTGAATCAACATCCATGAGTGAGAATCCGGCAGCGCCATCACCGAGGAGTACCACAAGCGGATCATGGGGAAATGCTTTGCCGGCCGCCAGCGTGTAACCCATCGCCGTTCCCAGTGCCCCAAAAGGCCCCGGGTCCAACCACCGTCCAGGGCGGCCGGGCTCGATGAATTTGCCCGCGAAGGAAACAAAATCACCGCCGTCTCCGATTGTGATTGTGGACTCGGTTAGTCGAGGAATAAGTGCACCGTAAATCTCAGCCGGGTGGATGATTTCACCACGGGTGTTCATGGTCTCCCGATTACTCGCACGGATCGAAGCACTGCGCTGCGCCAAGTCGCTGCGCCAGGTATCGGTTCCAATGGGGATCGTGAGCTGATCGCAAAGGGTGTTAAAAAGTGCCGGCAAGTCACCAGTTATTCGAGTGGCTTTGACTTGGAGTGAGGACTGTGGGTCATCGGTAATAAAAATCACCCGCGCGTCACCAAAATCTCCGTAGCCGAGCCGGAAGTCCAGCGGTGTACCTGCCACGATCACGAGGTCGGCATTTTTGAGAGCGTATGACCTAGCGGGGGTGACGAGTAGCGGATGGGACGGAGCAAGAATGCCGCGCGCCATGCCGTTAACTACTACCGGTGCGCGCACCTGCTCAACGAAAGTGACAAATATTTCCTCAGCTCGGTTTTGCCAGATGTCACCGCCGGCAATAAAAATCGGGCGTTGTGCGGCCCGAATCAAGTCAAGTGCTTCATCGAGTTGGGAGAGATCTGCGTTTGGTGTCTTGATGTGAGCCAATGGCTCAGGGCTAACCGGCGCCGGTGTGAAGAGGGTGTCCATCGGGATATCAAGGAAGGTTGGACCTTGGTGTGGTGAGAGGGCGGTTGCGAATGCCTCCTCGGTGAAGCGACCAACTTCACCACAATTGTGTGCGGTATTCGCCGATTTTGTGACCGATACAAATAGTGGTGGCTGATCCAACTCTTGTAGGGCCCCAAGCCCCCAGCGGAAGTCGGGGGAGCGGCCACCAATTGCCACTACCGGTGCTCCATTAAAAAATGCACTAGTAATCGGTGTGAGCAAATTGGTGACTCCGGGACCGGCCGTTGCGGCCACGAAGCCCGGTGTGCGCGTGAGTCGTGCCGTTGCCTCCGCGGCAAAGCCCGCAGTCTGCTCGCTGCGGGTGTCGACAAGTTTGGGTGCACCTGGTCGTTTCTCACAGGCGTCATAGAGGGGAAAAATGTGGGCGCCAGAGAGGGTGAATAGATGCTTGACCCCGTATTTTTGTGCTGCGGCGATCACCTGGTGACCGGCTGCGGGTAGCGCATCTCCTGTGGTACCTGTCGTTGATTGGTCGTGGTTCATGGGCTCACCTTTCATGGGGTCACGTTAGTGTGTACGCGTGGGAAACGTGACCAAAACCTTGCAGGAGCGAACCGAGTTGCCGGTTGAGGCAATTGAAGCTTTGGGTTCACTGACGTCCAACTGGTCACTACTAGCAGATTTCGCACTGAGCGACCTGGTTCTGTGGGTTCCCACGTGGAATGAAGGTGGAATGGTGGCTGTAGCCCAGATACGCCCGGCTACCGCACCTACAACACTTGCAGAAGATGTTGTCGGTTCCTTTGCTCCTCGAGGGAGATTTCATTTCCTCGATCAGGCTGAAGTATTAGGCAGAGCCACGATTACGCGTGATGGTGCTCGGCCGCTTTCCCCGATTGGAGTTGAGGCAATTCCGGTTAAGTTGGGAGATCAGGTAATCGGAGTAATTGCCCGTCACTGCAGTGAAGCCCCACGCGTTGCCGGTCAATTGGAACAGGTATACCTGGAGAGCGCAGATGCAATTTTTGCCATGATTGCCGAGGGACAATCCTGGTTACCTGAATCACTTGATGGATTTGACGGGTGGGAATTGCCTCGGGCAGGTGATGGCGTTATGCGCCTCGATGCCACCGGAAAAGTCGATTTTGCGAGTCCCAATGCTGTGAGTTCTTTCCGAAAAATGGGTCTTGCCATTGACCTGGTGGGTCAGCAGTTTTTTGAAATTGTAAAAAGAATGAGCACCGCTCCTGCAGGAATGTCTGCACCGTTGATAAAGCTTGCTCGTGGCGGTGCAACCGCGACAGCAGATCTCGACGGTGATGGAGCAACCCTGATGCTGGCGTCCCATTTTCTGCGCCCCGGGCCAACAACCTTGGGTCTTGATACCGGCCCTCATTGCACGGTAATTGTGATCAAAGATGTCACCGATGTACGTGAGCATCAAAAGGAACTGCTATCAAAAGATGCCATCATCAAAGAAATTAATCATCGAGTAAAAAATAATTTGCAAATGGTTACATCGGTACTGCGCCTGCAAGGTCGGCGCGCGAGCGACCGTGGCGTAACGGAGGCCTTGCGTGATGCCCAAGCGCGCATCGGTGTTATCGCGGCAATACACGATTCACTCTCACTTGAGGGCGCAACCAGCATTGATCTCGATGCTTTAATCGAGTCATTATTTGGGTTAGTTCATGATGAAAGTGTAGAACTCGAAACTGTGATGCAGGGGAGTGTCGGTACGGTGAACTCTCGGATTGCAACGCCGATTGCCATGGCAGTTTCCGAGTTAATTCACAACAGTGTGAAACATGCACGTGCTACGAAGATTATGGTGCAGGCCAAGCGAGAGGTTGGTCAACTCACCGTGAGCGTGAGTGACAACGGGATAGGTGCCACAGAGATCGCAATGCCCTTGAGCGAATTTCCGGCCTCTGGTCTAGGCCTAACTATCGTGTCCGATTTAATTGCCGGTGAGCTCAATGGTCACGTAGAAATTGGGCCCGCGGACTTGATTGAAGGTTTGGGTCGTGGAACATTGGTTCGAGTGACGGTGCCAATGTCGCGGCGTGATGCAGGAGCTTAAGCCGATGTCCGCGCGCGCAAGCGAGCGTTACGGCGCTTGAGGGCACGACGCTCATCTTCGCTGAGGCCACCCCAAACGCCTGAATCCTGACCGGTCTCCAGAGCCCAGCGCAAGCAATCGTCTACGACAGGACAACGACGACAAACGGCCTTGGCCTCTTCGATTTGGACCAAAGCAGGTCCGGTGTTGCCGATTGGGAAGAACAACTCAGGGTCTTCGTCACGGCAGGCTGCCTCGTGGCGCCAGTCCATGCGGGATCACTCCATCTGTGCTGATGTGCTGGGTTCGCCAGCACTTGTGAATGCTTTCACGCGCTGGCTTCCACTGGGGGTGAAGGTTTGCTTCACTGGCCCATAGGGGAAGGCGACCAGCCCGTCAAAACAAGGGCAGGGATAGATTCGCAGACCTTGGCCCTTCGTACAAGTCTAAACGAGAGAAACTTTGCTTCAATTCCATATTTCTGGTGTTGAATCGGTCACATATGGGCTAAATATACTAATTGTCCGTTAAATTGCCTTTTCACAAAGGGTCAATCACCCGAAGCGCATCGGGGTGGTGGGTGAAAGTTACCTGGGTGACATTTCCGAGGGCTTCACCATCAATTTGGATGGGGACTTCGGGGTCGGCGTGAATAGAGAAAGCAGATTGGTCATGCCAACTGGTGTAGGCGCTTGCTGCCGTCTTGCGCCTGGTTCTCGAGATAATTCGACGGGCGGCGCGGGCTGTTGAGATGGGGTCAAGTTTGCGCACAATGAAGACATCGAGCCCGGTATCGAAGCTGGCTGCAGGGTTTGGATCCAGGGCCCAGGAACCAAAGAAAGTCCAAGGCGAAGAATTCTGCACTAGCGCGACGTAGACGTGGTCAATACCTGGAGTGCCCGGGCGGGAAATCGTGATCGAAGCCGTGTGATTACTGCGGCGAAAATACTCCCGCAGCGTTGTCCCCAAGTAGCGAACCGGTGAGGCGTGTGCCCCTTTTTTTCGATCGTTGTCCATTGCCGCAATAATCGTGGCATCCAGACCGATACCAGAGTTGGCCGCGAAGTACCTGCTGAATTCCTCACCATTTGTTCGCAGCGCATCGGCGCGACCCAAACTTATCGAGCGAAACCGATCCGCTCGGCAACTTTCCATGAGAGCGCCGGTAGCCTCAACAGGATCAATCGGAAGCCCCAAAGCGCGAGCAAAAACATTGCCGCTGCCCCCTGGAATTGGTGCAATCGCAGGCTTGGGTTTTCCTGGGTCGGCGAACATGATTCCGTTGACCACTTCGTTGATTACTCCGTCACCGCCAAGAGTGATCACTAATGGGATCCCGGCCTCAACGGCGTACTCGCCAATTGAATGGGCGTGCCCCTTGTGGGTTGTCATCGTGACTTCAAGGTCTAATTCATGTGACAGCGCACGTACGATTACATCAATTACGCGGGGTGACGTAGTTGTTGCATTCGGATTGGCTACCAGTAGTGCGCGCACTGTCTCACTCTACGCCGGCTCTCGGGATTGGTCAGCCAGCATTAGGCTGACGAAGTGGAAAGCAACGTGTCGGTCATGAGGCGTTTGAGAATTCTTGGGAGCATCAGTGGCGTTCAGGGAATCTTTTATGTGGTCTATGCGATTTTAATCGTTGTGGGTGTCGCCAGATTCGGTGTGAGTGGGCCCAGCGAAGTTGCCAACACTTCAGGGGTGACCCTGGAAGTAGTCATCTTCCTGATTTTTGGATTGGGAATGCTCCTCGTGTCAGGTGGGTGGTTTGCTTCCAAGCGGTGGGCGCGGGCACCATTTCTTTTGGCACAGCTCTTAGCACTCGTTGTGAGTGTTCCTTTAATTGGCGCCACTGACCCGTTCCAAAAATGGGTGGCAATTTTGGTAACCCTTGCCGCAGTCATCGGAATATTCCTTGCCTTCACACCCACTGTTACTCGGTATTTACTTCGTGACGAAGCTGCTCCAGAATCGCCGTGAGACGCCGCGAAACAGTCATTTGATTCATATTGAGTTCATTTGCGATCTGTCCCTGTTTCTTTTGTTCAATAAATCGCATTCCCAGAATTTTTCGATCCAGTGGACTGAGTAAATCAATTGCTGGTCGAACGGATTCCCATTCGTCGATGAAGTCAAATTCATTCCGTGAATCGGCTACATCAATGTGGAGATCTGGGTCACTGAGCGAGCTGAAATGTGTGCTGTGATTGGCCTGCAGGGCATTGAGAATTTCACCTCGATTTAGGCCCACACAATTCTCAAGTTCAGAGAAAGTTGGTTGTGCATTGTTTTTGGCGACGAATGAGTCTTGTGCCGCCCGTATCTGACTCAGGTTCGACTTTACCGACCGAGAGATTCGAATGGCTCCGTCATCACGATAAAAATGTGAAAGTTCACCTTTGATGAGTGCGCCCGCGAAGGTACTAAAGGAAATGTTTCGACCGATATCGAATTTATCGATGGCAGCCAGGACCCCAATTGTTCCAATCTGCACGAGGTCTTCGTAAAGTTGAGGGTCTCGTAATCGAATGAAGTGTCGAATTAAACCCTGATGTTCTTGAACAATCTCACTCTTGATTTCATCGGCTCGCGATGGCGTTACATCTGGTGAGCGCAACTCCGCTATCAAGGCATTTACCGCCCCGGCGCTGAGCATGTTTACCGGGTACTTGTTACGGCGAGATTGACGTGGACCTCGCCATTTTCAAGGAATACATCGAGCTCACTTGTTATCGCAGAAATGATCACCCAGGCGTACTCCAACGTTTCGGGCAAGTCGGGAAGCACAGGCAGAAGGCATCGGGTTCGAGATCGCAGGTACAAGGATCCTGGTTGCGCTTTCCATTCGAAATATAGTGAATCTTCGGGCTGCGCAAATTTCATGAGGATATTGGCTGCCTCATCACTAGCGAGCTGGCCTTCATCGAGGGCTTCAAGGGTTAAATCGGCTTTGGCTCCCACCACCATGGAGATCTGTCTGATAACTCGCAGATACTCGGCCTGGTTAGGAACACACAGGGAGACCTCGGTCATGCCTTTTTATTCTTATTGGCTAGTTCAGTCAAAGAGTCACCGGTGACCCGATAAGGAATCCATTCTGTTAGCGCCTGTGCACCTAAATGGTCATAAACTTTTCGTGCACTTTCATTCCAGTCTAAAACCCACCACTCAAATCGCGGGTAACCGTTGTCAACACATATCTGCGCGAGGTGTGACAGCAACCCTTGCCCCACTCCACCTCCGCGAAACTCCGGCCGCACATATAGGTCTTCGAGATAAATGCCGTGTTTGCCCAGCCACGTGGAAAAATTCTTGAAGAAAAGGGCAAAACCAGCTGCCTGGCCGTCGATCTCTGCTATCACCGCAAACACTGCAGGGTTCTGGCAAAAAAGTGCCGACTCAAAGTCGCTGACGGTTGCTACAGCTTCGTCGGCGGCACGCTCATACTCGGCAAGTTCAGCGACCATGGCAAGAACAATTGGAATGTCATGTGTCGTAACCGGCCGAATCACAAAACTTGTCATGGCACCTTTCATCGCACAAACACATTATTTGCATTGTCGTGTTAGGCAATCGACACGCAATTTAGTCGGACATTTAAATCAGGTTTGACATAGAAACGACCGCGGATCCCCCTGATTAAGGGATTCGCGGTCGTTCCTATTGAAAAATCATTTCGCAGAACAACTTAAGCCTTCTTGGTCTCCCAGAAGATAACTGCAATTTCATCGATCTTGCCAAGTAGTTGATCCGCTACCGCAACATCGACGGTGCCCTTGGTGCCACCGGCGCCAGCAAGCTTGGTTGCTTGGTTGAACAGTTCATTGAGATTGGGGTACTTCTCAAAGTGTGGAGCCTTGAAGTAGTCGGTCCACAGAACCCAAAGGTGTTCTTTAACTTTGTGTGAGCGCTCTTCCTTGATCGCAATCGCACGGCCTTTGAATTCAGCGTCATCTGATGCGTGGAATTTTTCCATGCAGGCTTTGACCGATTCCGCTTCGATGCGGGCTTGTGCGGGGTCATAGACACCGCAGGGGAGATCGCAGTGGGCGTATGCGGATATTTGTGGAACGAATTTTTCGACTAGCAGGGCTCCGAAATGCTTACGCACGGTTTTGCTCCTATCGTGTTGGGACGTGGAATCTTGCCTGATTGTGGTTCTAACTCTAGCCTCGGCGGATCTTTGAGCAATATGTAGCAGGCTAATCTTGGTTCATGTCACCGATTGCACGATTTCTTCCGATTTTCCAAGTGAGGGTAATCGGTCCCTCAATGCAGCCCACGCTGATAAATGGTCAAACGTGTATCGCGGTTAAAGGAAAATTTCTCGCCCGACCGGGTGCGATCGTTGTTTTCACGCACCCCACTCGGCCAGAACTCCTGGAGGTCAAGCGTTTGGTCTCTAAAACGAACGGGAAGTGGTGGGTTGCGGGTGACAACCGGTCGGAAAGTAATGACTCGAGGGATTTTGGGGCGATTGAGTCGGTCGCTATCAAAGGCATTGTGATCAAGAAATGATTTTCAGTCCTCGTCGAGGTCATCCATTCGCGCAAGCCAAGTAGCCAAGCGATCGATTGCGTTTTCGAATTCAGGATTGAGATTGACAAATTCCGCGAATCTTTCGGCGAGCCAGTCAAAAGTTACTTCCTCTTCACCTCTTCGACGAGCGAGTTCCTCGGCTCCACGATCCGTGTCATACATGAGCGATCACCCAACCACTAATTAAAGGCCGACTCGATGAGGGCCTTTTGATCCTCATCATGGCGCTGGTGCGTTCCGACCGCTGGTGCGGAGGATGCTGAACGTGACACACAGGAGAGGCTGCGATCTATCAGGGCGGGAACATTGAGTGCAATAAAACTCCAGGCACCTTGGTTGGCCGGTTCCTCTTGGACCCACCGTAGTTTTGCATCCGGGTACTGCTTGGCCATTGCTGGCAAGCTCACACCCGGTAGCGGGTAAATCCGCTCGAGACGCACGATTGCTGTGTCCGTGATGTTGTTGGCGGTGCGATAGGCGAGCAAATCAAAATAAACTTTGCCCGAACAAATAAGTACCTTTTTTACTCCCGGTCCAGTGAATTGCGTATCCGGGACAAAAGGCCTAAAAACACCCGTAGTGAAATCTTCGGTTGTTGACACGGAGGCTTTCGATCTCAAAAGTGATTTAGGCGTAAATACGATGAGCGGACGAGAAAGTCGACTCAATACCTGCCACCGCAAAAGGTGAAAATATGACGCAGGAGTGCTGGGCACCGCGATTGACATATTGTCTTGGGCGCACATTTGTAAAAAGCGTTCGATCCGACCACTGCTGTGATCAGGTCCCTGTCCTTCTTGACCGTGGGGGAGAAGCAAGGTGACCGAGGAGCGTTGGCCCCACTTCTGCTCTCCAGAGGAAATAAATTCATCGATGATTGTCTGCGCGCCGTTCACGAAGTCACCAAATTGCGCTTCCCACATGACAAGTGCGTCGGGTCGGGCAACCGAGTAGCCGTATTCAAAACCAAGTCCAGCGAATTCGCTCAGAGAAGAATCATAAACGTAAAGTCTTCCACCGTCGCGGTAGCACTTTTTGAGTGGTTTGTATTGCCAGCCCGTTTCCTTGTCCACAATGACCATGTGTCTGTGCCCAAACGTTCCTCGGCGTGAGTCCTGGCCGGCTAAGCGAACTGTCCGGCCTTCCATGAGCAGTGAACCAACGGCCAGTGCCTCGCCCATGCCCCAATCAATAGTGTTGTCGGCAACCATTTGGGCGCGTCGTTGAAGTTGGGGCGCGAGTCGTGGATGGACATTGAACCCTTCAGGCAAGGTCAGTTGGGACTCTATGACAGTGTCAATTTGGGCTTGGGTAATTGACGTGTCGACATCTTGCGAAGGTGTCTGTGGAACAAGATTGAGTTGACCCGTTTCAATAATGGCCTTTGCGCGCATGCTGAATTCGGATTCAGGTTCATCAACTCGAGTTTCCTGGAAAACATTTTCCAACTGCTCCTGGAAGTGCTTAAGTACTTCCTCGGCTTCTTCGAGGGTGATGTCGCCGCGGCCAATAAGTGAGTCGGTGTAGTGCTTTCGCACCGATCGCTTGTTGTCAATGATCGCGTACATGAGCGGTTGAGTGAGTGAGGGATCGTCGGCTTCATTGTGGCCACGTCTGCGGTAAGTGACCTGATCAATGACCACATCTTTGCCAAATGTTTGACGGAAATCAAAAGCCAATTTGGCTACGAAGATGACGGCTTCCGGGTCATCGCCATTGACATGAAAAATTGGTGCCTGAATCATGCGGGCAACATCGGTGGAGTAAACGGAAGATCTGCTGTAACGAGGTGAGGTCGTGAAACCAACCTGATTATTGACAACGATATGGATGGTGCCGCCCGTTCGGTAACCCTGAAGCTGCGAGAGCTGCAAAGTCTCAGCCACAACACCCTGACCAGCAAAAGCTGCATCGCCATGAATGAGAACCGGCAAAATGTCTGTACGGCGGTCGTCGGGCAGTAAATCTTGCTTGGCCCGCACAATTCCCTCAAGCACTGGATCGACGGCTTCCAAGTGCGAAGGGTTCGCCGCAAGATAGACAGATGTGTAGTTACCTTCGGCCGAAACATAAGAGCCGGTTGTTCCCAGATGGTACTTGACGTCGCCAGAACCCTGAACAGAGTTTTCGGCGTACTCGCCCTCAAACTCACGGAAAATTTGCCCAAATGATTTACCAGCAATGTTGGCGAGGACGTTGAGACGTCCTCGGTGGGGCATTCCTATTGCAACTTCAAGTATTTCATTATTGGCTGACTGGGCCAGGATTTCATCGAGCATGGGAATCAGGGATTCAGAGCCTTCGAGAGAGAATCTTTTTTGGCCAACATATTTTGTTTGCAAAAAGGATTCCAGCGCCTCGGCTTCATTGAGCTTTCGTAGAATGCGAAGTTGGTCAGCCGGATCCGGCTTAACGTGCGGAATTTCCACCCGTTCTTGAATCCACTTGCGTTGGGCTGGATCCTGTATGTGCATGTATTCGATTCCCACTGTTCGGGTGTACGAATCTCGCAGGACACCTAATATTCGGCGCAATTTCATGAGGGGTTCGCTACCGAATCCACCCGTAGCAAACTCACGATCCAGATCCCAGAGTGTTAATCCGTGCGAAAGGACATCTAGATCGGGGTGCATCCGCTGGTGGTACTCAAGGGGGTCGAGGTCGGCCATGAGGTGACCACGGACACGGAAAGCGTGAATGACTTCCTGCACGCGAACATTTTTATCCAGGTCTGTTTCGTGACTGGCTGAGATGTCGACGGCCCACTGAATGGGTTCATAGGGAATTCGAAGGTCCCGGAAAATATTCTCATAAAAATCGTCTTCACCAAGAATTAATGTGTGCATTTGCCGCAAGAATTCGCCCGACTGCGCACCTTGAATAATCCGGTGATCGTAAGTAGAAGTGAGTGTCAAAATTTTTGAAACAGCGTTGCGAACGATTGATTCTTCTGATGCACCTTGCCATTGGGCCGGGTATTCCATTGAACCAACGCCAATGATCGCTCCCTGACCCTTTACTAACCGAGGAATCGAATGATTCGTGCCGATGGTTCCCGGGTTCGTCAGGCTTACGGATGTTCCCGCGAAATCTTCGACCGTTAGCTTATTTGAGCGAGCCCGCCGAACGATGTCCTCGTAACTCGCCCAAAAGGTTGTGAAGTCCATGTCCTGTGCTGCTTTTATATTGGGAACGAGGAGCTGGCGGGTTCCATCAGGTTTAGCGATGTCGATAGCCAAACCGATATTGATATCCGTATTGAGTCTGATCGCTGGTTTTCCATCGAGTTCTTCGTACGCGTAATTCATTTCGGGCTGGGCTTTGATCGCTTGCACAAGTGCGTAAGCGATTATGTGTGTGAAGGACACTTTGCCACCCCGGCCGCGTGCAAGGTGGTTGTTAATAACAACACGATTGTCAAAAAGAAGCTTCACGGGGAGCGAACGCACACTGGTTGCCGTTGGGACGCTGAGACTTTCTTCCATGTTTGTCACGACCCGTGCAGCAGCACCTTTCAGCCGCTCCACATTGCCCGACACTGAGTTTGAGGTAGACGTGACTGACGTTGAGGTCTGCCCTGCTTGCGCTGCTTGCGCCGCTTGCGCTGTTTGCAATGCCTGCACTGGGGCAGTGGAAAGGGCATCAGGAGTGAGCGTGCTCGGAAGCTGCGCAGCGGGGGTGATCACCGTATTTAATTCTTGGGGCACAAAGCCTTCGAAAAAGTCCCACCAAGCGGAATCAACAGAATTCCTGTCATTGAGGAACTGTTGATATAACTCGTCGACGAGCCAGTCATTGGGTCCAAATTGGTCGGGAGGCTCAGTAGCCACTTTTATTCCTCTCGCAGGCGACCTAATTGCGACACAACCCTATGGCGCAACCCTCATGGGCTCCGGTGAGGGTGCGAAATAATGCAATCTAGGGAAGGCTTAGAAAGTGGAAAGCAAGGATCAAGTCGATAACCAAGGAATTGCACTCATTACGGGTGGAGCTTCAGGTATCGGCTTTGCCGTTGCCACAGCGCTGGGTTTAGCCGGCTATTCGGTGGTAGTTCTAGGAAGCACGAAGGAAAGCGGCCAGCGCGCTGCGGTGCAATTGGGTGAACTTGGTATTGCCGCGGTCGGAGATGGCGCCGATCTGGCAGACGCGTTGGCCGTTGCGGACTTGCAAGATCGCTTAGGACCGTTGGCGCAACCCCAAATTTTGGTGTGTTCGGCTGGAGTCATGAGTGAAAAAATGTCAAAAACTTTGAAATCCACGCCGCAGGACTGGGAACGGGTGATGGGTATCAATCTGTTTGGAGTGGTGAACACCCTGACGAATTTTGCCCCACCCATGGTCGCAGCTCGTTCCGGCAGGGTAATTGCACTGTCAGCCTGTCTGGGCCGGTTCAGTGGCCCGGGAACGAGTGGCGGTTTGGCCCCGTACCGGGTGAGTAAGGCGGCGCTGAACGCCCTAATCCGTAATTTTGCCGCGGAAACGGGATGGGGCACCCGAGGGGTGCTCGTCGACGCAGTGTGTCCCAACCACTGCCGGACGCCGATGGGTGGCCCTGACGCTCCTCGTTCTGCGGAAGAGGGCGCTGAAACGGTCACGTGGTTGGCTCAAACCGATGCTGCGGGTCGGCAGAAGGAACTGGGCGAGGTCGACTTTCCACTCACGGGACTCCTTTGGGAGGACCGGCAAGTTATTCCTTGGTAGCCGGTTGAGTGCCTTCACGCAGTGTGTACTTATTATTACGAAGGCGCGTGGGAGAACATTGGCAAGCACCGGCGTCAGAATTAGGGGAAAAGCACATGAGAGGCTCCGTGCGGGCGTTTGTGAGTGCGGGGGTGGCTGTGTCTATTTTGGCTCTGTTGCTACCCGTACAGGCGGTCGCCGTCGAGGGTGTGCTCACCCCACCGGCGATTATTTCGGTGACACCGGGAGCGAGTGAAACAGTCCTTGATGTCGTGTACGCAGCCCAGGTTCCCGAAAGAGCAACAAGTGGTGGTGTTTCTCCGAATTATCAAATTTCGATCGACACGGTGAATTGGTTCCCATGCCCCGCACTAACAATCCCTGAAAATGCAGTTGTGGGAAGCACGGTCCAAGGGACGTGTCCACTTTCCAGTTTGGAACCACTTCGTAGTTACGGGGTGTATATGCGTTCTGCACAAGGGTTGACCCCGAGTGCATTTGTCGGTCCAATAGTCGCAACGACCCAGCCCCCTGCAGGAACGGATCCCGCTAAGCCAATCAAACTTCCCAAGAATCGCCTGTGGGTAAATGCAAAATTCATTGCTGCAAGTAATTCACTCGGTGTGGACGGATCCAAAGTGCGAGTCGGAGTTGGCGTGTTGCCCAAGATCGTCTTTTCAACCAGTATTTCGGATAAGAAAACTGTCGAAGAGAACTTAGTTGTTTCAGCGCAATTGCCTAGTGGAAAACTCGTTCCGGTGGTAGGTGCGTGGGGCTGGCTCAGCGACACCTCTGCAGTATTCCGCCCCAAAAAATACTGGCCGGGGAAGTCAACAATCCGAGTAGTTTCACTATTGGGTCGAACAATTCTTGGCAACAGTGGGTCGAAGTCGCTCATTGGTTTAGCAAAACTGAATACGACATATACATTTCAAACCGCACGCTCGTTTATCGCCAAAGTTGATGGTAAAACGAAAACCATGAAAGTTTTTGTCGATGGCGTCAGAGTTCAAACTTTCAAGGTGTCATTGGGTAAAGACGAGTGGGAAACGCGCAACGGAACAAAAGTAATCAGCACCTCAAAAGAGCCAAATAAGACTTACCGAAGTGAATCACTAGGACTGACTGCGCCCGAGGATCAATATGAACTTGAGGCGAAATGGAACACACGTTTAACGCCGACCGGTGAATTCCTTCACGCCGCACCGTGGGCTTATGGTCGTTTAGGTATTTACAACGGGTCACACGGTTGTACAAATATGTTCGAGGAAGACGCGAAGTGGGTCTACGACGAAACCATTCCGGGAGACGTTGTGGTCTTCACAAACACCGGTGGAAACGTTGTCGAACCATGGAACGGTCCTGGTGGTTTGTGGAATATCCCGTGGAACAACTGGCTTAAAAAATCAGCCTTGTACTCGGGAAGTGGGAATGTGATCACAGATACAAATGAGGGGACCGGCTCCCTCGCCGATGCGAAACCCGCAAGTGCCTGATGGCTGAGCAAATGGTGGTTGAGTCAACCTGGCATGTTCCTGATACTTGGCAGCAGGGTCGTGGCGCCTGGGGCGGGCTCCCCGTCCAGGCGATGGTGGATGCAGTTGTGCGCAATGAAGATGCCAAACGTGAAGTGAGGTCGATAACCCTTCACATTCCTGAACCGGTGCTACCGCAAGTGCATCGGGTTTTTACCCGCTTGATCCGTCGGGGATCAGCGATTTCGATGTGGCAGGTTGACATAGTCCGCGAAAGTGAAAACCTCACCGTTGCATTTGGGCAGGTAGTAACGGGTGAGAATAAAGATTTAGAATTTGATCCCCCCGTCGAAACCTGGGGGACAGCGGTGTTTCCCCAAGTTCCACGATTTGATGACGTCGAAATTGTACCGATCGGACCACCTTTTGGTCCGGAGTTTGCGCAACACTTGGAGTTTCGTCCGGTAACGCCTTTGCCAACAATGGGAGCACAAGCGCTCGTGTACGGCTGGATCAATATTCCGCAAAGAACCGAGGTCGGTGCAGATTGGTCGGCGGCGCAGTTGCTGTCCACGGTAGACGCCTGGTGGCCTTCGCCCTACACCCTCATGAAGTCCATGCGACCGGTGGCGACAGTCTCCTTTAGTGCAAATTTACTCATTGACCCAAAAGATATTGAGCCGGTAGCTGGTGAGCGCGCACCACTGCTTCACGAGAGTTCGGTCAGTTCAGTTCATGGCGGATTCATGAGTGAACTTCGGAGGTTGTGGACACCGGATGGGCGACTGGTTGTTGAAAACTTACAATCAATAATGGTGATTAAGTAGAGGTTTTTGTCACGGCCAAGTGATCGACTCACTCGTAGTGAAAATCCTTTCAACATAATTCTCAGTCTCAGGGAACGGGGGAACACCGCCGTATTTCAAGACTGAACCAATGCCAGCGTTGTAGGCGGCGAAAGTATTTTTCAATCGAGGTCCATCAACGTCCTTGACACCTCTGCGGTTAATGCAATTCATCCTAGCTGCTGATGGGATCGCATCTCCGGGATTCCAGACATCGATTACGCCGTCACCATCGCCATCTATTCCATAGTGCTTCCACGTATAAGGCATAAATTGCGCGATTCCTTGAGCACCAGCAGGACTCAGCGCATCTGGATCAAAACCACTTTCCGCATGAATTTGGGCAGCCAACAAATCTTCAGAAATGGCAGGGCACCGCTGGGCTGAATTTTTTATTAATTCGGCATACTCGGCCGGGATAATTACCGGTGCACCGAGCACATTCTCCCTGATCGAACTGGGAAGTAGATTGCTCAAAGTGAAAATACCCAGACCGACTACTCCCAAAATCACAACGACGACAGCGAGGGAACGCAGCCGGTGGGGTGATGCAGTGTTGAGCATTTCCCTACCATAACCCGCGGTCTTGAGGGGGTAGGGTGATTGGGTGGCTACTGAATCGGAGCGCGTCCCATTAATTTTAGATTCGACCGCTGTTGCAAGTCTTTTCGACCAAGAATTGCAGAAGGCATTTGATGCCCTCGGCTGTTTTAATTTGGCTATTTTTGGAAAAACCGGTAGCGGTAAATCAACATTGCTGAACGCAATCTTCACCCAGGCGATTGCCTCAACAGGAATCGGTGAGCCCGTCACAAAAGGACTGAATTACTACCGCCACCCAAATGGTTATCTCGGCGTATACGACTCGGAGGGATTTGAGACGGGTACTTCGGGGGATGCAATCCTTGCGGGGCTTAATCGAATTGTTGAAAAGTCAAACACCGGACCAATGGATCAACGCATACATGCTACTTGGTATCTCGTTCGTTGGTCAGACCGAAGATTCGAGGCTGCTCAACAGTCCTTCGTTGCTGGCATTGCTGCGTTAGGTTTGCCCGTCATAATCGTGATGTCGCAGGTTCCCGTGATTCAACGTGATGGAGTCCGAGAAGTTCACCCTGATGCCGTGGCATTTGCGAAATACATCGAGTCCTTGGCACTACCAACATTCGGTGATGGAAAAGTACTTTTAACTAATGCATTACCTGATTCATTTAATAATACTGTCGTTTATGGTCTCCAAGAATTACTCGATGCGACCTACGAAGTCGTGCCACTGGCGGCTCAAACCGCGTTGACTGCTGCGCAAGGTGTTGATGGCAGGCGAAAAAAAGACGCAGCCGCCGCGGTCATTAAGCAAGCGACCGTGGTGGCAAGCGGAATTGGAGTTGTACCAATCCCGATTGCCGACGCTGCTTTGCTCGTACCCAATCAAGTCGCCATGATCGCCAGGATCACGGCAATCTATGGGCTCCCACGTTCGCGTGCCCGGTCATTGTCCATTGCTGGCAGTGCGATTCTTACTGGTGGCGCTACCTACGCTGGGCGATATGTGGCGACCCAGCTGCTTCGTTTTGTGCCCGGTGGGATTGTTGCTGGATCCGTCATTTCAGGAACGGTTGCCGCTACCTTGACTCGGGCAATCGGTTTTGCTTGGGTAAAAGTGTGCGAATACGCGGTGACTTTGTCTGATCCCGAACAAGAATCATTTTTCGCTAGCTCAGAGGTAAAAGAAGCCTTCAATAAGTATCTGAAGTCAGGAAAATAACGTTTTTCCCTTTCCGTGGGGTTATCACTGCTGGGTGTTACGGTTGTCCCCATGAAGAGAATTTTGGCACTGCTGGTCACTATCGGGGCAGGCGTTGGTGGATTTTTGTGGTGGAAGCGCCGTCAGGTCATTGCGGCCAATGAAGTGAGCGCCGATCCGTGGCCATCAGCGGTCGCACCGGTTCAGGCACCGGTTCAGGCACCGGTTCAGG
>JBBARV010000001.1:153640-171263 GCA_040399625.1 Candidatus Nanopelagicales bacterium
GCACCGGTTCAGGCACCGGTTCAGGCACCGGTTCAGGACGCTGTAGAGACGAAGTCAAACCCAAAAAAGTCAACTCCGAAAAAGAGAGCCACCAAAAAAGCTACTCAAGATCCCGAGTAGACAACGGGACCGGTTGCGGGTCTGGGAAGCCCAATACGCCTAAGTTTTCCGCCCGTGGCGAAGCGGACGGATTGAAGGCGATCGTCCCGGCGCCAACCGTGGTTTACTTGGAGTAATCGAGGAGGTGTGTCAATGCGTGATCCAGTTGAATTAATTAATTTTCATCAGGACGTCTATTTCGAGGACCCACCCACACTCATTCATGCTTTTAGTGGTTTCGTTGATGCCGGTGGAGGTGTTCGACAATTATCCGAACATATTTTGGAAAATTGTGAACATACGCTGATCGCCAGTTTTGATGTGGATGAACTCATCGACTACCGGGCCCGCCGACCCAAGATGCAATTTGTCGTCGATCACTTTTCATCGGTTGAATTCCCTAGTATTAACGTCCATGACGTACTCGACGCAAACGGAAAACATTTTCTTCTCATTTCCGGTCCGGAACCTGATTATCAGTGGAATCGGTTTTTAGCTGCGATCGATGTTGTAGTCAAAAAATACAAAGTTGAATTGGCTATCGGCGTTTCCGCCATTCCGTGGCCTATGCCACATACCCGCCCGCTAGGACTCACCGTGCATGGCAATGATCCAGAACTGCTCTTCGGCGCTGGATCAGTAATTGGTGAGATTGAAGTGCCGGGTCATGTCGGCGCGCTCATGGAATTGCACTTGGGTCACATTGGATTGAAGTCAATGGGCATAACGGCTCAAGTGCCGCATTACTTGGCCCAGTTTGACTACCCTCAGGGCGCTTTGGCATTGCTTGACGGCTTAATGGCTGGCCCCGATTTAGTGATTCCCCGTGGAGAACTCACCGATTTGGCAGCGAAGTCACTTGAAAATATAACCGAACAGCTTTCCGGTAATGAAGAATTCGCCGCTGTAGTTCAGGCCCTTGAAGGTCAATACGACCAAATCGTCGAGGCTTTGAACAGTGGCGCTGGTGGAGTGGCTGATGCTGATATTCCCAGCGCAGATCAAATTGCCGCACAGGTTGAGGCGTTCTTGGCTGAAATTGATTCAGCGAAAGAGGCTGACAAGGAATCAGATCTTTAACACATTTTAGAAGTAGGGGCAAAACCAGTGAGCAAGTATTTGTTAACTGTTCGATCAACGCACTCGTTCCCACCGAGATAAGCGGTGTGTCCGTCACCGACAAATGTTAGTAGCGAACTGGTGGGCAATTGTTTATGAAGTGAGCGAGCCCAAGCTAGGGGAGTGGCCGGGTCAAAAGTTGTTCCAATAACCAAAATTGGAGCAGTGGTTGTTGTACGTGCCGATTTTGGTTCAAGCGGGGAATGTCCAAACCAAGTACTGCATGGCGCATTACCCCAACTCATGGCACGCGCGAGTTCGGGTACTTTCGCTTGCCGTGAAAATTGACGTGCACCTCGAGAAAGCCCTGCGGCCGTGGGTGTCTGTGGGTAGTCCCAGCAATTTATCGCGATGAATGCGGAGAGAGTATTACTCGAAAATTTAGTAGGCGCAGTTTGATCATTGGCGTAATAGGACAATTCTTGGAGTTGGGTTCCGTTTCCACCCCTCGCTTCTTGTAAAGCGTCACGTAGATCAGGCCAAAACGAAGTGCTGTACATCGACAAAAATATGGCGGTACTTGCTTCGCTCTGAGTAAGTGTTTGGGGTCCATCTGTTTTCATCTCAGTTTTATCAAGCGCGCGCAAGAGTCGATTCATTACCGTGATTGAACCGGGGTATCGCTGGTTGAACCGGCTGATCGACTTTTGAAAACCGGCTGACTGGCCCTGTGACAACTCCATTGCATCAAGTGAGGGATCAACAGCGCCATCGAGCACCATGCGACCGACCTTGTCCGGGAAAAGTTCGGCATATCGCGTGCCCAGCGAAGTGCCATAAGAAAACCCGAGCCAATTAAGTTTTTGGCTCCCCAAGGCAGCCCGAATAATGTCCATGTCCCGAACCGTGTTGTCGGTGCCAATGTGTTCGGCGAGCCCTGGCGACATCCGCTGGCACGAGGTCGAAATCGTGGCCGAGGTCGACATGTAGTTAGCTACTTCAGCCGCGGTGTTCGGCGTCGAGTCAATTCTCAACCAACTATTTGCGCTAGTACCGGTGAAACATTTCACAGGAGCAGATTGACCAGTTCCACGAGGATCAAAACCCACCGGCGTGAAAGCGTCACTTACCGCAGAATCCAGCGACGCCGCAATGCTCTCGGCGAATTGGCTTCCTTCTGATCCGGGACCGCCAGGATTCATGACTAATGGGGGCAAACCAGGGGATCCGATCCTGCGGATCGCCAGGGCAATAGTGGCGCCCTCTGGTTGCCCGTAATCCAAAGGCACCGTTACGAGCGCACAGGATGCTTCGCCGCATTTCGACCACCTCAGCGATTGGGCGTAGAAAGTGTCCAACGGGTCTGATTTCTCGGCATTAGCCGGGGTGATTGCGGGAAAAATGAAAAGGGAAGCACTAACAAGCACAGCCAATGAAGTGCGTGCCTTATGTTGAAAGTTGCTCACGCTGGCTCCTTGTCGCTCGTCGCCCTGTGGCCTACCTGACTCAGCCGAATTATCCACCACATGGCAGGCTAGGCGTTCACGCACCGGGAAAGGCTCATTATGAGTGGCAATGCCACCTTTACTTATTCAGACACCGCAATCCTTGCGGTGACGGCGGCAGTTGCCCCCATTGTTGTGACCAGTGACGAGATTGACGCGCAACTCATGGACACCTACGACCGGGTTGGCTTGCGACCCGGCATGCTGGAACATCTGGCAGGAATCAAAGAACGCCGCTGGTGGGCGCCCGATGTCACATTTGCTGACGCAGCCTCGATGGCCGGAGCAAAAGCCCTGGCTGAGGCTGGGGTAAATCCAGAATCTGTTGGACTGCTGATTGACACATCCGTGTGTCGGGAGCGACTTGAACCATCGGCCTCTGTTGATATTCACCAGCAACTGGGACTTTCTTCATCATGCCTGAACTTTGATCTTAGTAACGCGTGCTTGGGCTTCATCAACGGAATGCAGGTCGCTTCCATGATGATTGATTCCGGGCAGATTGAATACGCACTCGTTGTTGACGGCGAAGGAAGTCGTAGACCACAAGAAGCAACTATTGCGAGATTGAGACGTAACGACTCAACCAAACAAGATGTGCTGGATCAATTCGCCACCATGACTTTAGGTTCCGGCGGAGCCGCGATGGTTCTGGGCAAGGCTTCGGTGAACGGTGGTCATCGTTTCCGTGGAGGGGTTAGCCGCGCTGCAACGCAACACAATCAACTATGCATGGGTGACCTTGATTCGATGCGAACGGACAGTAGAGGGTTACTCGAAGCCGGAGTCGCCCTAGCTGAAGCAACATGGGATGACGCACAATCGCAATTTAGTTGGTCTGATTTGGACATGTACATCTTGCATCAGGTTTCCCAAGCCCATAATTCGGCGATTATCTCCGCACTGGGAATTGATTCTTCGAAAGTGCCCACTACGTTCCCGCTACAGGGAAACATTGGCCCTGCTTCGGTCCCATTCACGTTGGCACAGTCAGTTGATGACTTACAAACGGGTGACCGGATCGCGTGCATGGGCATTGGTTCGGGACTTAATGCGGCTGTTATTGAGATTGACTGGTAAAAAGTGAGCAGACCCGCTCAACTTCCCCCGAAACACTTGCAGGGCTTAGATCCTCGTTGGTCCAGGATCCTCACATTTACCGACCGCGATGGAATCCCACGTGGCATGCACATTCTTGACACGGGAGCCGGTCCGGAAATTGAATTGACGTTGGTGTGTGTCCATGGAAACCCCACCTGGTCCTATCTGTGGCGCAATTTTTTGGCACAATCCCCATCTAATATTCGAGTCATCGCCCTTGATCACCTTGGCATGGGTTATTCCGAGAGGCTCAACTCCGAACGGGTTTTGGAGCAACGAGTGGATGACCTCACGCGTTTAGTTGGCGCCCTGGCGATCACAACCCCGATCATGTCCTTGGCACATGATTGGGGAGGTCCCATCTCATTAGGCTGGGTCGAGCGTGAAATTTCTTCGGGGCATCACGACATCGCTGGAGTGATCTTGCTCAATACAGCTGTGCACCAGCCAGAAAAATTTAATAATCCGACGATAATCCGGCTGGCCCGCGCTCGCGGGTTGCTCGCCCCAATCACCGAGTACACCCAAGGATTTGTGTTGGGAACACGGGTTCTGAGTGGGTCAAAGATGTCACGCGAAGTCGCTGCTGGTTTTCGGGCACCGTATGGCAAACGTGAGTCGCGAAAGGCTATCCACGACTTTGTGGCCGATATCCCTTTTGAGAAAGATCATGTCAGCCGTGCGCCACTGGATCAAATCGCGGCGAGACTTGATCGTCTCTCGCAGACACCGGTGCTCATGTGTTGGGGTCCCAATGACCCGGTCTTCTCAGACATCTACCTGCGCGATCTGAAATCACGGATTCCACATGCAGAGGTGCATCGGTATGAAGGCGCTTCTCACTTGGTGAGTGAAGACGCACCTGCGTTAGTGAGTGACGTCTTTAGTTGGATTGCCGCACCCAAGGGCCCTCAGAGCGATCCACTAGTCGATGCTGACACGTCATTGGTTGACTTGGGTGTCCTGATGAATGAACAAGCGATGATTCGTCCTAACGCGGTGGGACTGACCGCGATGAACGAGCAACGTTCGGTGACGTGGCGTGAACTTCAATCTCAAACTGAATTCTCAATGCGCTACCTGTCTCGTGAAGGAGTTTGCGCCGGGGATCGGGTTGCATTCCTCGTTCCGCCCGGACCATCATTAATTCCTTTGATTTATGCAACATGGAATCTTGGTGCGGCCGTAGTGCTTGCAGACTCAGGGCTGGGATTACGAGGAATGTTCCGCGCACTTCGGGGTGCTCACATTGATCACGTGGTGGGAATACCGCGTGCATGGCCACTGATGCGGAGTTTGCCGATTCCAGGTACCCGAATCAGTACAAAAAACATAGATAAGTCCAGTGCTCGCGGCACGACAGATCCGGTAACTACAGCAGTGAATCGGCACGAGTTTCCCGCGGCTGGCTTGGGCGCGGTTGTCTTTACCTCTGGATCAACCGGTCCCGCGAAGGGTGTGCAATATTCGCGAGGACATATTTCACGCACAGTATCTGCATTGCAATCGCAGTATTCAATTCAATCCGACGACGTCATCATCGCTGCCTTTGCGCCTTGGGCCGTATTTGGCCCAGCCCTGGGAATTGCGTCGGTATTGCCGGACATGAACCCGGGCAAACCTAGTTCGCTGACTTATCGCGCACTCAACGAGAGCGTTGTGCGCGCGGGCGGAACATTGTTGTGGGCCTCACCAGCTGCTTTAACCAACGTGTTAAGCACAGTTCCCGAATCTGAAAATGCTGATTGGAGGGGTATTCGATTAATTCTGAGTGCGGGAGCACCGGTACCTAAATCATTGTTGAATCGGTTGGCGCTCATGATTCCGAACGCTTCGATTAGGACTCCGTACGGAATGACCGAAGCGTTGCCCTTGAGTGAAATTTCACTGATCGAGATTCTCAATTCAGTTGAGGATCAAGGGGTACTTGTCGGTAAGGGTCTGCCCGGTGTTGATATCAAGATCGCACCATGGAATTCCCCGGATCGTTTGACGACTGATCCTGATGTAATGGGTGAAATTGTGGTGCGCGCCCCACATATGAAAAACAGTTATGACAATCTCGCATTCACCGAACGCATGAGCACCAAATTTGCCGGCTGGCACCGCACAGGAGACGTTGGGCATTTAGATGCCGGTGGCTCACTGTGGATTGAGGGACGAAAGTCGCATGTAATCACCACGCATTTTGGGGTTGTTACACCCGTTCCCGTCGAACAAAGAGTTGAGACTTTGGATTTTGTTCGTCAAGCCGCATGTGTCGGGGTCGGGCCAAAGGACGGATCGGTTGTCGTGATCGTGTGTGTCGAATCTGCTCAAGAATCAGAACTTTCGCAATTGCAACGCGAAAACCAAGTGAGGGCGGTTGCAGGTGTCCCAATTGCAGCGATTCTCTTGGTCAAGTCACTGCCAACTGATATTCGCCATAACGCAAAACTTAACCGCGAAGAGATTTCTCTATGGGCCAACCACAAGTTGGGGGGCTCTGGGTGAAAGTACTTGTAACCGGAGGGCGTGGGCTTCTCGGGTCATCTGTTGTTCAGGAAGTCCTGAAGGCAGGTCACGAGTGCGTCGTGGTGCAACGGAATCCCAGCGGAGTTACGGGGGCCCAAGAGTTTCTTGACGACCTCACCGCGCCCAGAAACTCCGATCAATGGTTGGCCGGCGTGGACGCGGTTATTCACTTGGCCGCGAAAGTGGGGATTGTTGGGAGTTACCAAGAATTCTTTGACGCAAATGTTGCAGCAACACAGATACTCGTGGATGCTGCGAAACAACATGGAGTCAAAAAGTTCATCTACGCTTCCTCCCCATCTGTGGCCCACACAGGGAGTGCACTCATCGGCGCGGGGGCGGGTCCGGCTGAACCTACAAGGGTGCGGGGTTCGTATAGCCAAACAAAGGCACTGGCCGAATTGGAAGTGTTGGCAGCGAACACTCCGAGTTTTTTCACATTGGCATTGCGTCCGCATTTGGTCTGGGGCCCAGGGGATACGCAACTTATTGAGCGAATCGTTGATAGGGCTCGTTCGGGCAGACTGTTTTATATTGATGGCGGTTATGCCTTAATTGATACCACGTATGTGACAAATGCAGCGCGGGCTTTTGCTTGTGCCCTCGCCGCTTCGCCGGAAGCTTTTGGTCTGGCTCACATGGTGACAAATGGGGAACCTCGAACGGTACGAGAAACTCTAATGCGAATAACTCAAGCAGCTGGAGTGCCAGCACCAAGTCGCAGCGTCTCATTTCGTCTCGCCATGGCGGCTGGGCGTGCCGCTGAGCTGGCGTGGAGGAACCGCACCAGCGAACCACCATTGACCTCATTTCTCGTTGAGCAATTAGCGACGGCTCATTGGTTTGACATTGAACAGACGAAAAAGTTACTCAACTGGAGCCCGAGCGTTTCCCTTGCTGAGGGTTTTGTGGAGTTAGAACAGTGGTACGCGATAAGTAGCATTGCGCGGTGACCCACGGATTTGAAGTGTTATCCCAACTTGATCAGGCACGTGGAAGAACTGGAGTGATCACTACTCCACATGGTCAAATACAGACACCTGCGTTTATCCCTGTTGGCACAAAAGGTACGGTCAAATCTCTCCTCCCCGAATCTGTTCGTGATCTAGGCGCTCAGGCCGTTCTCTCGAACGCCTACCACCTCTACTTGCAACCGGGGACCGAAATAGTTGATTCAGCAGGTGGGCTCGGTTCATTTATGAATTGGCCACTTCCCACATTCACCGACAGCGGCGGGTTTCAAGTGCTGTCATTGGGCGTTGGCTTCAAAAAAGTGCTTTCGATGGATAGTGCAAATACCGTCGAGAGTGACGTGATTGCGCCCGGCAAGGATCGGTTGGCACACGTTGATGACGAGGGTGTCACCTTTAAATCGCATCTTGATGGGTCGATGCACCGTTTCACCGCTGAGGTTTCTATGCAGGTACAACATGCCATTGGAGCCGATATTATTTTTGCCTTCGATGAATGCACGACATTGATGAATTCAAAGGAATACCAAATCCTGGCAATGCGCAGAACACTCGAGTGGGCGCATAGGTGTATCGATGAACATAAGAGACTCACCGAAGTGCGTTCCACTAAGCCTTATCAAATGCTTTTCGGTGTTATCCAAGGAGCGCACTTTGAGGATCTGCGGAGAAAGGCCGCTCGAGAAATTGGTGAGCTGGACTTTGATGGATTTGGAATTGGTGGTGCGATGGACAAGGAAACCTTGGGAACGATTATTGGCTGGGTGGTTGACGAGTTACCGGATAACAAGCCGCGGCATTTATTGGGGATAGGCGAACCACTTGACCTCTTCGTCGGCGCGGAAAACGGAGCTGACACTTTTGATTGCGTTGCTCCTACACGTAATGCCCGAAATTCGGCCCTGCTGACGGTTGAGGGAAGATTTAACGTGTCCAATGCACTCAGCAGAGGGAACAACGAACCCGTTGATAGTGAATGCGACTGTTACACGTGCCTCAAC
The DNA here is from genome assembly GCA_040399625.1 of Candidatus Nanopelagicales bacterium. Lineage (GTDB taxonomy): Bacteria > Actinomycetota > Actinomycetes > S36-B12 > S36-B12 > UBA4592. Next base: position 161,891 of record JBBARV010000001.1, read on the forward strand.
TATTCACAAGGATATTTACACCATGCCTATAAAGGCAATGAGCTAATTTTTCCTACTCTGGCGAGTATCCACAACTTGAGGTTCACGGTGCGTCTGGTTGATCAAATCCGCGAGCATATGCAAGCGGGAACATATTTTGAGTTCAAGCGCGAATGGGTTCAGCGGTTTACAACGGGTCGCTTTACAAAAAAGAATTAGACCCCAAAATAACTTGGTTCACGTTTTTTAATAGCCCTTATAACAGGGTAGCTAATTGGGAGCAGGAAGATTTCTAGCAATGTTTTGTAGAGGTAACCCACCAAGACGTAATTGAGGAACTCTGCTCCAGTAATTATTCCATAGAACGCAACCGTGCAAAAAACTAAAGTGTCGGCGAATTCACCGACGACTGTTGACCCAATCAGGCGAGCCCAAAGATGTTTTTCTTTAGTCCTTTGCTTAATTTTCACCAGCACGTACGCATTGAGCAACTGACCGACTAGGTAACCCAGGACACTGGCCAACACGATTCGGGGAACAAACCCAAGTACAGATTCAAATGCACCTTGGAATTCATAGGCGTCAGCGGCAGGTGAAATTTGAACCAAATAGAAAGTAAAAGCGGCCAGGATCGACATCGAGAACCCGGTAAAAATTGCCCGACGTGCGGCCTTCCATCCGTAAACCTCGCTGATGATGTCGCCGATAATGTAAGTCAACGGAAAGAGAAAGACCCCACCATCGGTAATCAGTGGTCCAAATTCAATTAACTTGGTAGCGCCAATGTTGGAGATCAGCAGAATCCCCACAAAAATAGCCAAGAGGTAGGGGTACAACGAACCGCCAGTGCGCGCGAAATGAACGCCACCGGGTTGGGGCGCTTGGCGTGAGAAAGCTGCAATATCTGACATTGTGCCCCCGGCAGGATTCGAACCTGCGACCTTCGGTACCGGAAACCGGCGCTCTATCCCCTGAGCTACGGAGGCAGGGGACGGTAAGGCTAGCAGCGTGCCCGTATGCAAACATGTCGCGGTGGCTAATTTCCGTGCAGCGTTGAACAACTTTTCAAGGCTGCCTTTTGTGAATCCTGCACTTGAATTCGTGCGTGACTTTGTTGTTCGGTTTGGTGCGCTCAACGTCTCGTTGCTCTCAGGTGGACTTGCCTACTACGTGATTTTGGCCTTAGCTCCGATTGCCATTTCAGTTGGCGCCATTGGCGGATTGTTCATAGATCAGGACCAGTTTGCTGCGGGGTGGGATTCCCTAGTCAGCAGTGGACCCGAATCACTCAGTGGTCTGGACCCAGTTGTTAAGTCACTCACTTCGTTGGCGCAGTCCGCGACGACGAGTACCGCCACCTTCACGACCATTATCAGTCTATTTCTAGCGGTCTACGTGTCCCAAAAAGTGGTTTACGGAATTCTGCGAATTCAAGATCACATCTTTAACAGTGATCGAATCCCTTCCGGAGTGTTCGTCCGGGTTCGATCCGCCGTCATTGCGCTAGTTCTGATCATCGTGATTGTGGTCACACTTCTGGCTGTGACGTTTGTGCCGGTAATTTTGAGCAGCCTTAATGTTGAAAACAATTTTCTGGAGCTACTCGACACATTGGGTTGGTTGACCCCTGCCATTTTCGTGTATCTCTTGATCTGGTTTGTAATGCGGCATACGAGTGGTTCCAGCGGAGTCGTTACGTGGCGATCGCCAGGTTTGCTCGTTGCAACAACTTTAATCATTTTATCTGTTGGAGCATTCGGGATTTACGCTGATCAATCTTCTACCGTTGGGTCAGCACTCGTTGTTTTTGGGGCTCCGATTGCAGTATTAATTTGGGCCTATCTTGCGTTTATGGGGTTCTTTATTGGGTCAATTGTGCAGGGTTTGTGCCACGATCGGTCTTTAGCGAGAAAACCAACGTGGGGGACCACTGACCAGAGCGATGACGAATGCACCGACAGCGGCGCCGATCCCAGTGCTGATAATCGAGATTCCCGGAAGTAGCAGACCAGAGATCGCCCCGCCGGCGCCCAAGACTGCGGCTCCCACCGCGGCATAGGCCAATCTTCCACCCGAGGTTCCGTCGTCGCGCTGGGCTGGAGTGACTGAATCTTCCCGTTTCACGCGTGCGGGCTTTGGTGACTCTTGCGCCGAGATCTCTTTAAGCAGTTTTTCGATTTCGTCATCGGAAGCCATATGAGCACTCTATGTCACTGCCTGTTTGTGAACAGATACGCTCGCGTTGTGGCAATTAATGACACTCGCGAGAGCGTTCAGCGTGTTGTAGATGAACTATTGGCACAAGGAATTTTGACCGCGAGTGTGGAAGTCACCCTTGAGCGCCCAAAATCGCGTGAGCACGGGGACTACGCCACCAATGTGGCGCTGGTTGCTGCAAAATCGTCAACAATTGCGCCCAGGGAATTAGCGTTAAGGATTGCCGAAGTCTTGAGGGCTGATCCTGCCTTCACGGAAGTGAGCGTGGCCGGTCCTGGTTTTGTGAATATTCGACTCTCGGCGCAAACGCAGGGTGAAATTGCCCAACGAGTCGTGAATCTAGGTGCTGCCTACGGCCGCAACGACGCTCTCATGGGCAAAAGTTTCAATGTTGAATTCATTTCAGCAAATCCCACCGGGCCACTGCACCTCGGGCATACCCGCTGGGCGGCCGTGGGGGACGCGCTCGCCCGTGTGTTGGCTGCCGCGGGAGCAGACGTAACAACGGAGTTTTATATCAATGACCGCGGTGTTCAAATGGACAAGTTCGGCGAATCGGTCATGGCCGCCTCGTGGGGTAAAGCTGTGCCCGTGGATGGCTACCACGGCGGCTACATTTTGGATCTCGCTGCTCAAATTATTCGTGAACATCCGGAGTTTCATCAGCTTCCGGCGGGCGAACAATTGGTCGCCTTTCGCGAGGAAGCCTACGCATTGCAATTACAGCAACAAAAAGATGTCCTCGAACTTTTTCGAACCCATTTTGATATGTGGTACTCGGAACGCAAACTCTATGACTCAGGGGCCGTGGAACGGGCTCAACAACGGCTCGTCGAGCAAGGGCACGTGTACGAATCTGAAGGTGCATTGTGGTTGCGAACCTCAACGTTCGGTGATGACAAAGATCGGGTCTTGATAAAAGAGAATGGCGAGCGAACCTATTTTGCCGCCGACACTGCGTACTACCTTGATAAGCGGATGCGTGGCTTTGATACAGCAATCTATTTATTAGGGGCAGACCATCACGGCTACGTGAATCGATTGCGAGCGGTCGCAGCCTGTGCGGGTGACGACATGGATGAAAACATTGAAATTTTGATTGGTCAACTGGTGAAAATCACGCGTGGCGGTGTAGAAGTAAAACTATCCAAGCGTTCCGGTCAAATTGTGACATTAGAGGAACTCGTTGAAGAGGTCGGAGTCGACGCAGCGCGATACACATTGGCTCGGTATCCGGTGGACACGCCTCTAGTCGTTGACCTAGAAGAGATTGCCCGAAAGGCCAATGACAATCCAGTTTTTTATGTTCAGTACGCCCACGCTCGTATCGCGTCAGTCTTGCGCAACGCGCATGATGTAGGTGTTGATTGGCGCAATAGTGAATTTTCCCCGGAGCTACTTGATTCAGATCAGGAAAATGAACTCCTTGGAGTTGTCGAGAAATTCCCTGCGGTCATTGCAGCTGCTGCCGAGTTGCGCGAGCCGCACCGTGTTGCTCGCTACCTAGAGGAACTTGCGACCGCCTATCACCGTTTCTATGACGCATGCCGTGTTTTACCCCGATCTGATGAAGAACTCGGTGGTGTCCACATAGCTCGGTTATGGGTGTGTGCGGCAACGGCGCAAACTCTTGCCAACGGTTTAGATCTCTTGGGCGTCAGCGCTCCTGCAAAAATGTAAAAACCGATAGACTTGGCCAATGCAGGCACATCCGGCGGGCCCTCGCCACGCTCAAATGGCCCGAGAATCACCGGCGCCTAATCCAGTCGATGATCCCACTCGGTCCCACGTGTGGCCAGAGAACGCCGATAGAAATGACCGTGGTGAACTCCAGATCGGCGGCCAAGGAGTTGTTGAGTTAGCCACCGAATATGGAACGCCTCTGTTTCTTCTTGATGAAGAAGGTATCCGTGATCGTGCCCAGGAGTTTGCTCGGGAATATTTGACCGAAAACGAGGGTGGCACTGTCTATTACGCTGCCAAGGCATTTCTCAGTGTTGCCATAGCTCAGTGGGTCGTCGAAGAGGGTCTGGGGATTGATGTTGCAACTGGTGGCGAACTTGCAATAGCGATTCGTGCCGGTATTCCTGGCGAGAAATTACTCATGCACGGAAATAACAAATCGGAAAGTGAAATTCGAACGGCTCTCGATTACGGAGTCGGACGGATCGTAATCGACTCATTTGACGAGATAGTCCGGGTGGCGGCAATCGCTGCCGAGCTCAATGTCGTGGCCAAAGTCTTGGTTCGGGCAACCGTGGGTGTCGAGGCTCACACGCATGAATTTATTGCAACCGCGCACGAGGATCAGAAATTTGGGCTCTCGGTACAAGGAGGTGACGTTGAAGAGGCCGTGCGTCGGATCGCCAAGTTGCCGTCATTGCGCTTTATGGGATTGCATTCCCATATTGGTTCACAAATTTTTGACTCAGCTGGATTTGAAATTGCAGCGACCCGAGTAGTTGGCGTGGCGTACGACATTTATGACACGCAGGGGATTGAGTGCGAGGAATTCAACCTTGGCGGCGGCATGGGAATCGCCTATCTCCCCGAAGATGATCCACTGACGGTGAAGATCATGGCCAGACAGATCAGAGAAATTGTGTTTCGCGAGTGCGCAAATGTCGGAATACCTGTGCCGGCATTGTGCTACGAACCTGGCCGAGCAATAGTTGGTAAAGCGGGAATCACCCTGTATGAAGTCGGAACGGTTAAGAAAGTGAAACTTGATCACGGTGAACGCGCATACATCTCGGTCGATGGCGGTATGAGTGACAACATTCGCACTGCACTGTACGGAGCGCAATACAGCGTTGCGCTGGTCTCGCGAAGTTCAACATCAGAGCAGGTACTTAGTCGCGTCGTAGGAAAACACTGTGAAACCGGAGATATCGTGGTGCGGGATGCTTGGTTGCCCTCAGACATCACACCGGGTGATCTCATTGCAGTTGCCGCAACGGGTGCTTATTGCCGATCGATGGCCTCAAACTACAACCAGATTCCCCGGCCAGCCGTTGTCTCTGTTCGTGCCGGAAAAAGTCAGTTGATTCTGCGCCGGGAGACATTTGATGATCTGTTGGCTCTGGATCCTTTTGCCGGCTAGTGCGACCACGACGATTCACTTTGGCAGAATAAGGCTGCTAGACCCAGGAAATGTCATTTGAGGAGATTCATGTCAGAGCGTGATAAGTCTGCTCCACCCATCCGAATTGCCATGCTAGGTGCGGGCACCGTCGGATCCTCGGTGGCTCGGCTTCTGACTCGGCATCAGCATGATCTTGCCCACCGGGTGGGTGCCAACCTCGAATTGATTTCGGTCGGTGTCAAAGATACGAGTAAGAATCGTGAAGGGATTCCCCAATCTCTACTCACTCAAGACCTCGATTCGGTAGTGCACGGCGGAGCCGACATATTGATCGAAGTGATGGGGGGAATTGAGCCCGCACGCACTCTGATTCTTGCCGCAATGAAAGCCGGATCAAGTGTGATCACGGCTAACAAAGCGCTGATGGCCGAAGACGGCGCCGCCTTGTACGCAGCAGCCGAGGCCGCAGGTGTCGATCTTTACTTTGAGGCTGCCGTTGCGGGAGCAATTCCACTCATTCGGCCATTGCGTGAATCCTTGGCGGGAGACCGCGTTACCAAAGTCATGGGAATTGTTAACGGCACCACTAATTTCATGCTGACAAAAATGGATGAAGAAGGTGCAGATTACGACGAAGTTTTTGCTGAAGCGGCTGCCCTCGGTTACCTTGAGGCCGACCCTTCCTTAGATGTTGATGGGATTGATGCAGCTGCCAAGGCAGCGATCCTGGCCGAATTGGCATTTCACACAAGGGTGACTTTGGCCGACGTCTATTGCGAAGGAATTGGATCCGTCACCAAAGCGGACATCACGGCCGCTCGTGCAATGGGATTTGTCATCAAGCTGCTTGCCATTGCCGAACTAATCTCATCGGATGACCAAGAAGACGGAATAGTAGTTCGGGTTCATCCAGCAATGATCCCGCTCAATCACCCATTAGCGAATGTTCGAGGCTCATTCAATGCTGTTTTTGTTCATGCGGAAGCAGCCGGAGAAATGATGTTCTATGGGCGTGGAGCAGGTGGAGACCCCACGGCCAGTGCCGTATTAGGAGATGTCGTTGCAGCGGCACGACATCGAGTCCTTGGCGGCCGCGGGCCGGGGGAGAGCACGTATTCGGGCCTGAAAGTCCTCGATATTGGGCGCGCTGAAACACGCTATTACGTTAATCTCGATGTGCGTGATCGCCCCGGAGTTCTTGCGCAGATAGCTAACGCTTTCTCAGCAAACGGGGTGAGTATTCAAGTCGTGCGACAGGATGGTCACGGGTATGAAGCCGGGTTGATCGTACGGACGCACAGCGGTAGTGAGTCCGCTTTACGGGCCACGGTCAATCAATTGGAATCTATGGATGAAGTTCGAAAAGTAGTGGGGGTCATGAGAGTAGAAGGTGAAGATTAAATGGCACATCAATGGCGCGGGGTAATCGCCGAATATCGCGATCGCATGCCACTTGCTGAATCTGCACCTATCGTGAGCCTCGGCGAGGGTGGCACTCCACTTGTTTACGCCTGCACCATCAGCGAGATGGTCGGCGCGTCCGTCTGGCTCAAATACGAAGGAGCCAACCCAACGGGATCATTCAAGGATCGTGGCATGACCATGGCCATCTCAGATGCCGCATTCCAAGGCGCCAAAGCCGTCATCTGTGCGTCAACGGGTAACACGTCAGCGAGTGCCGCGGCATATGCGGTAAAAGCAGGACTGACCTGCGCTGTCTTGATCCCTAACGGAAAAATTGCCATGGGCAAGCTTGCCCAAGCAGTAGTTCATGGTGCGATCCTGCTTCAGGTTGAAGGCAACTTCGATGACTGTCTGGTGCTCGCCCGTGAACTTTCCGAGCAGTACCCGGTTGCATTAGTGAATAGTGTCAATCCGGTTCGGATCGAAGGCCAAAAATCAGCAGCATTTGAAATAGTGGACCGGCTAGGGCGTGCGCCGGATATTTCCTGCATGCCGGTGGGCAATGCCGGAAACATCACCGCCTACTGGCGTGGATATCAGGAATATCAGGCCTCAGGTGTGAGTGACTCAACCCCGGCCATGTGGGGATTCCAAGCTGCAGGAGCGGCCCCCCTCGTGATTGGAACTCCCGTCTCGAACCCTGAAACAATTGCGACAGCAATCCGGATTGGAAACCCTGCATCGTGGGATTACGCAATTGCCGCGCGTGATGAATCACATGGACTGATTGACTCGGTAACCGATCAAGAAATATTGGCTGCGTATCACCTACTCGCGGAGAAGGAAGGTTTGTTCTGTGAACCTTCAAGTGCTTCAAGTGTTGCCGGGTTACTCAAAATGCATTCGGCTGGGCGGGTTCCGGCTGATTCAGTCATCACTTGCACCCTGACGGGCAATGGACTCAAGGATCCCCAATGGGCCCTTGAGGGGGCTGCTGATCCTGTGATCATCCCGGTTAATACCGCTCTGGCTGCCGAAAGTCTTGGCTTAACGGGGTGAACGCCGTCAAGTTTGTGTCAGGTGCCGTTCGCATTGTCGTGCCCGCATCGAGCGCGAACGTGGGTCCAGGATTTGATTCAATGGGGCTGGCGCTAGCCGTCCATGACGAACTCATTGCAATGGTGACGAGTGATGTTGGCATCAAAGTAGACGTTGAGGGGGAGGGCGCTGGAATTGTCTCAACAGATGAATCTAATTTAGTTGTTCGTGCCATGAACCGAGGGTTTGAAGCAATGAGTGCCGAGCCCGCAGGATTTATCCTGAAATGCCGTAACGCCATTCCTCATGGACGAGGTCTGGGTTCGTCAGCATCCGCGGTAATTGGTGGCTTGGCCATGGCACGATCACTGGTTGAGGGTGGCGAGGTGCTTCTCCCCGACGAACAAATTCTCAATATTGCACTTGAGTTTGAAAATCACCCGGATAACTTGTCGGCAGCACTGTACGGTGGATTTAATGTTGCCTGGCTCTATAGTGAAAATACAGCGGGTGCGGTACAGCCAATTGTGCACCCTGATGTCGTGCCCATTGTGTTAATTCCACCGCATGAACTAGCGACAACAAAAGCAAGGGGAGTATTGCCACAACAGGTGGATCGATCAGCCGCTTGTCACAATCTTTCTCGCACGGGCTTATTAGTTTATGCAATTTCGCACGATCCAAAACTTTTGTTGGAAGCTACTTCAGATCAATTGCATCAGGATGCTCGAGCCCACATGTACCCCGAAACGAGCACAATAATTTCGCAACTGCGTGCCAACAATATTGCTGCGATGGCTTCGGGAGCCGGTCCTGCAGTACTGCTATTGATTGATCGCAATAATGTCCATGAACTGGAAGAGGCACTTACCGTGGTTCCTGCGGATTGGACACGCATCGCTGTTCCTATTGACTTTGACGGGGTTCGGGTACTGCCGCTCCCGGTGTAGCCCCATCCCCAAGTCAGTGCATTGTGTGTGTTAGCCTAAGACGGTCCACAGTCGTGGCGGGCTTCCTGAAAGAATCACATTCAGTGGAAAATCCGGTTGTTGAAAACCTATTCCATGCAGATGAATTTTTAACCGGAAGCGCGGTTTCACTTTTTACCGGGTATCTCACAAACGTAATCATGTTTGGCCCAGGGCTAATCTCGCCCATACACATAAAGGACTACTGAGTGCCAGAAACAACAGATTCAAAGCGTCGAACAGATGGACTCTCCGCAATGTTGCTGCCCGAACTGAAGCAGCTCGCCCAACAACTGGGTATTGCCGGATCGAGCGCAATGCGAAAGTCAGACCTCGTCTCAGCAATTGGCGACCGCCAAAAGCAGGCAAGTGCCCGTCGAACGACACCCAAGTCCGCTCCCGAAAAAGCTGCCGCCGAACCAGATGCAAAGGAGCCCACCCTTCCAGCCCAGGGGGAGTCGGAAAAGCCTGAAGTGCGTGAGGATTCTCAGCAGGATCAACGCGGCAACCGTAATAACAATCGTGATCGCAATGCCCGCAACAACAACAATCGTGAGCGCACGAATAACGACCGGAATAGCAACGATCGCAATAGCAACGACCGGAACAGCAATGACCGGAATAGCAACGACCGGAACAGCAATGACCGCAATAGCAACGACCGGAATAGCAACGACCGAAA
>JBBARV010000001.1:171363-186407 GCA_040399625.1 Candidatus Nanopelagicales bacterium
AACTCGAATGATTCCGATAATGATCGCAATAGTGGAGCCGACGATCGCAACAGTCGCAGCCGTAACCGCAATCGCAGGGATCGCCGGGACCGACCGAATAACCGCCAAAATGGTGGCCAAAACAACTTCAATGATTACGAGACTGAACTTACCGAGGACGACGTCCTCGTTCCAGTCGCCGGCATTCTGGACGTCCTCGACAACTACGCATTCGTTCGCACGAGCGGCTACCTGCCCGGGCCTAACGACGTTTATGTTTCGTTGTCATTTGTTCGCAAACTGGGGCTGCGCAAGGGAGACGCTGTCATCGGGTACGTTCGACAGCCGCGTGAGGGTGAGCGTCGTGAAAAGTTCAATCCGCTGGTGAAGGTTGATACGGTAAACGGCTACGACTTGGAAACAATCAAGAACCGGCCTGAGTTCTCAAAGCTGACCCCCTTGTATCCGCAGGAACGACTCAAGTTGGAAACAACGAGCTCGAACCTGACAACCCGGGTTATTGACCTTGTTGCACCAATTGGTAAGGGCCAACGTGGGCTAATTGTTTCACCACCAAAAGCCGGAAAGACCATGGTCCTCCAGGCTATTGCGAATGCGATCACCGTCAATGACCCTGACTGTCACCTCATGGTGGTTTTAGTTGACGAGCGCCCGGAAGAAGTCACCGACATGCAACGAAGCGTCGAGGGTGAAGTTATCGCTTCGACATTTGATCGTCCAGCTGAAGACCACACCATTATCGCCGAACTTGCAATCGAGCGGGCAAAGCGTTTGGTTGAGTCGGGCCAAGACGTCGTTGTTCTGTTGGACTCGATGACCCGATTGGGTCGTGCTTACAACCTGGCGGCTCCGGCTTCGGGTCGAATTCTCTCCGGTGGCGTGGATTCAACCGCGCTTTACCCGCCCAAGAAATTCTTTGGAGCGGCTCGAAACATTGAAAATGGTGGTTCATTAACCATTTTGGCAACAGCATTGGTCGAGACCGGGTCTCGAATGGATGAGGTGATTTTCGAGGAGTTCAAAGGAACGGGCAACATGGAGCTCAAACTCGATCGTCGTCTGGCTGACAAGCGAATTTTCCCCGCTGTCGACGTTGATCCTTCCGGAACGCGCAAGGAAGAACTGCTCCTTTCACCGGAGGAACTAAAGGTTGTCTGGACCCTGCGAAAGGTGCTTCATGCCCTCGATCCCCAGCAGTCAATTGAACTGTTGCTCAACAAACTACGGGTAACAGAGACCAACTTCGAATTCCTCAAGCAGGTCCAGAAGACCACCCCGGCTGGTCCTGGTTCCAGCGACGACGATTAAGGGCAAGGGCTACTGAAATCCGAGGATCGAGATCGTGGCATACTAGGCGCGCTAGATCCGGTTCACGGAATTTCGTTTTTTTGAGGGCTCCCGCACTCGCAGGAGACAAATAAGGCATTTCGACCCGGACATTGATAAAGGAGTTAATCATGAAAGCTGGTATTCACCCAGATTACGTGGAGACGACGGTCACCTGCACATGCGGCAGTACCTTCCAAACACGTAGCACTTCCAAAAGTGGCAGCATCCACGCTGACGTATGTTCAAACTGTCACCCCTTCTACACGGGTAAGCAGAAGATTCTTGACACAGGTGGCCGAGTAGCAAGATTCCAGAATCGCTACGGAACTCCGCCCGTGAAAGACGAGAGCACCGAGTCTGCGTAACGACTTCCCGGGCGCCGGTCTGGGATCGGCCGCGTGTCTCCCCCGTCGCGCGGTCGGTCCCAGAGCGGCGCCCGATTTTTAGGTCCACCGTTAAGTCGCAAACCAGAGCAGGTTGAGGAGTGAATCATGTTTGAATCATGTGCCCAGCTTGCAACTGAACTCGACACCGTCGAGGCAGGTCTTGCAGACCCTGCAATACACGCGGATCAAGCGCAAGCCCGCAAACTTGGTCGGCGTTATGCGGTACTTCGTCCCATCGTGGCTGCCTACCGCGATTGGTTGGCGGTTACCTCTGATCTCGAAACGGCGCAGGAGCTCGCAGATCAAGATGAAGCCTTCGCGGCCGAGGCGATTGAGCTGTTACCCCGCCAGGTAATTCTTGCGGAGAAACTCACCCATTTGCTGCTGCCACGTGACCCCATGGATGACAAAGACGTAATCCTTGAGATTAAGGCAGGTGAGGGTGGAGATGAATCTGCACTTTTTGCCTCTGACCTAATGCGCATGTATCTTCGCTACGCGGAACGTCGCGGCTGGTCTACAGAAGTCCTTGACGCTGTCGAATCAGATTTGGGTGGCTACAAAGACATCTCCATTGCGGTGAAGTCGAAGGTGGCCCCGGGTCCTGGTGAAGGCCCGTATGCCCGGTTGCGTTTTGAGGGTGGTGTCCATCGGGTTCAGCGAGTCCCGGTAACGGAGTCGCAGGGAAGAATTCACACGTCGGCTGCCGGTGTCATGGTTGCACCAGAAGCAGAGGACGTTGACGTGAGTATCGACCCTAATGATTTGCGAATCGATGTCTTCAGATCATCGGGACCTGGTGGGCAGAGCGTCAACACAACAGACTCCGCTGTCCGAATTACCCACATGCCAACCGGGGTTGTTGTCTCGTGTCAAAATGAGAAAAGTCAGTTGCAAAACCGGGAACAGGCCATGCGAATCCTGAGGGCCCGACTCCTTGCTGTTGCCGAAGAATCCGCGGCGAAAGACGCGTCTGACATCAGGCGATCACAGGTGCGAACCGTGGATCGCAGCGAGCGAATTCGAACGTATAATTTTCCAGAAAACCGACTCAACGACCACCGGGTGGGGTTTAAGTCACATAATTTAGACCAAATCCTTGATGGTGATTTGGATGCGGTCATTGAAGCGTGTGTTTCGGCCGATCAACAGACTCGGTTGGCAGAACCTTCGGCGTGAGCACTATCCGCGATGTACTCGTTGACGCCCAGCGCCGACTTTCCAACGCCGGTATTGATTCAGCAGCCGCGGAATCATCGGAATTACTCGCACACGTCCTTGGAGTACCTAAAGGTCGCTTGTTCATGCAGGACACAGTTGAAGAAGAAGACCGGGTTTCATTTGAAAGGCTGCTAGCAAAACGCCTTAACCGCATTCCATTTCAACACATCACGGGCAAGGCTGCTTTTCGCCGAATTGAACTTCTAGTCGGACCAGGTGTCTTTATCCCCAGACCTGAAAGTGAATTGGTAGCCGAGGCTGCAATTCGTTTTCTTAACGAATGTGAAAAACCAATCGCGGTGGATTTGTGCGCGGGATCAGGTGCGATCGCTATCTCACTGGCAATCGAGGTTCCCGGGACTAGGGTCGTCGGAATTGAACTCAGTCCAGATGCCTACCCCTGGCTTAAAAAAAATATAAAAAGATTTGATTCGGTCGTACCCGTTGAGGTTCACCAGATCGACGCCACTGATTTTGGGGCTGAAGTTTATGCCGGACTGTCGGGGAAGTGCGACGTGGTCACGTGCAACCCGCCCTACATCCCTGCCGACATGATCCCGCGGGATCCCGAAGTACGAGTTCACGAACCTGCCGTGGCTCTTTATGGTGGAGCAGACGGGCTGGAGGTAGTTCGAGGCATCGCCAAGACCGCGGCCCTGTTGCTGAAGCCCGGCGGATTGCTCGTGGTTGAGCATGCGGACGTGCAAGGCCCTGATGCTGGTGAAATGAGCGTGGTCAATCTGCTTAGAGGCGCTGAACTTGATGCGGATCTAGCAAGGCATATTGCAGGTACGCCGGGGGATTTGCTCTATACGGCGGTCAGTGACCGACAGGATTTTAATCAACGACCACGATTCACGGTGGCCACTCGGGTTTAAGTTCACGGGTTTAGGCTGGCCGAATGAGTGTTCGAATTGAAGCGGGTGATTCCCGCAATCGGGACCGAGCCATCTCGATGGCCTGTTCAGCGGTACGCCGTGGTGGATTAGTCATTGTTCCCTCAGAATCGCAATACGCTGTTGTCACAGATGCTTTTTCGCCACGGGGGACATCCCTTTTGCGTGAATATAAGGGCCTGGGGCCACAGGTCCCACTCACCGTGTTGGTTCCCAATGCCGCTGCTGTTTCGGGGATCACATCGTCAATTTCACATCTGGCCAAGGAAATCATGGAGTGTTACTGGCCAGGTGAACTGACACTTTTACTTAGTGCCGGCACGACTCTGGCCTGGGATCACCCGGCGGGGGCTCCCATTGCGGTAAGAATGCCAAGTCACCCATTTTTGTTGGAGCTGCTCACTGTTAGTGGTCCATTAGCCTCATCGAGTGCACAACAGGTCGCGATGCCCCAGATCTCCCAAGCTGCCCATCTTGAGGCGTGTGAGATTGACGCTGTCTCGGTGGTTATTGATGCGGGTGACCTTGTCGCCGGAAGCGGCAGCACGGTCGTTGATTGCACCGGGCAAAATCCGATCGTCTTGCGGGAGGGTGCACTCAACACGCAGGAATTGATGGATTTCATAGCCCGAGATGGGGTCTCAACGTGAAGTGATCAACAACTCGACGCAGCCGCCTCGAGTTTAAAGGCGAGTTCGGCTCTGATCCAATAGACTGTGATTTCTAGCGGTTGAAGCGGGGTGTGACCCCGCAGTGCGAAAGGAATGTGACCACGTGACTTTTTGGGGCCCAGATTTTGATGAACTTGAGGCCGAAGATCCAGAGATTGCGGGGATCTTGCTCTCAGAGTTGGAACGAGCGCGGGGTGGTTTGCAACTCATCGCGAGTGAAAACTTCACCTCCCCGGCGGTGCTTGCCGCCCTCGGTTCGACTCTGAGCAACAAATATGCGGAAGGCTATCCAGGCAAGCGCTATTACGGGGGCTGCTCAGAAGTAGACAAGGCAGAGATCATCGGAATCGAGCGGGCCAAGCAACTATTTGGTGCCGAGCATGCGAACCTTCAGCCTCACTCCGGGGCTAGTGCAAATCTTGCCGCATACGGTGCATTCGTGAAGCCGGGTGAGACCGTGTTAGCCATGAGCCTGTCTCATGGAGGTCACCTCACTCATGGTTCGTCGGTGAACTTTTCTGGAAAATGGTTCAATGTAGTTTCATACGGTGTCATGCCGGAAACAGATTTAATTAACATGGCAGAGGTCCGAAAGCTCGCCCTTGAGCACAAGCCAAAAATGATTATTTGCGGTGCCACCGCCTATCCACGGTTAATTGATTTTGCTTCTTTCCGAGAGATCGCGGACGAAGTCGGTGCGATCCTGATGGTCGATGCAGCACACATCATTGGTTTGATTGCGGGCAAGGCAATACCGAGCCCCGTTCCCTACGCGGATGTCGTTTGTTTCACCACGCATAAAGTCCTGCGTGGTCCTCGGGGCGGAATGATTTTATGCAAGGAAGAGCATGCTGCGAAAATTGATAAAGCAATTTTCCCCATGATGCAGGGCGGACCGCTAATGCATGCGGTTGCCGGAAAAGCTGTTGCACTCAAAGAAGCAAGTACTCCGCAATTCCAAGATTATGCACAGCAAGTCATCCGCAACGCTCAAGCACTAGCGGCCGCCTTGGCCGATCGAGGAATGCGGGCTGTCAGCGGTGGGACAGACACTCACTTAGCCCTCCTCGACCTTTCCAGCACTGGAGTTAACGGGAGTGAAGCTGAAGTACGTTGCGACGCTGCGCGGATCACACTCAACAAAAATGCGATTCCATTCGATACGTTGCCACCATCGATTGCTTCGGGAATTCGAGTGGGGACTCCATCGGTCACTACCCAAGGAATGGGTGTCTCAGAGATGGTCGTCATCGCTGATCTCATTGATCGAGCGGTTCGCCAGAGTGGGTCAAGTGCCGATATAGCTGAGCAAACACATGAATTGGTCACGGCATTCCCCGCCTACCCACGATTCCCTGCTTACTCCATTTGATGTAACGGTAGGAAGCGACTGAGAGGAGTAGGTCATGCGCGAATACATGCTGTGTCTTTTTGCCGCAGCCGCCGTGACCTACTTTTTGACTCCGCCAGTGCGGGCGCTCGCGATTCGCTGGGGGATCGTTGCCCCGGTTCGCGACCGTGATGTCCATGACACACCAACCCCACGTCTTGGCGGACTTGCCATGGCGGGTGGGCTTTTAGCTGGATTGCTACTTGCCAGCAAGTTACCCATGATGAGCTCGGTTTTTGATGGTTCAAATACGGTCATTGCATTGATTTCGGGTGCTGCCATCATTGTTGTTTTAGGAATAGTCGACGACAAATGGGGGCTTGACGCACCCACCAAACTTGCCGGCCAAGTACTTGCAGCCGGTGTAATGGCTTTTCAAGGGATCGCCATCATCTGGCTACCAATCGGTGGGACTTTCGTTCTGGACCCATTAACCAGTGTTCTTTTCACCGTGATAATTGTGGTTGTCAGCATCAATGCTATTAATTTTGTTGATGGACTTGACGGGTTGGCTGCAGGAATTGTCGCGGTTGCTGCGGGGGCTTTCTTTGTTTACGCCTATCTGCTCTCGGTGGAGCTGGGGCTTGAGCGCGCCACGCTGGCGACTTTGGTGAGTGTCTTACTGGTCGGTATGGGACTGGGATTTTTACCCAACAACTTGTTCCCGGCCCGCATATTCATGGGGGACACCGGCTCGATGCTTCTCGGGCTTCTGCTGGCCGCCGCCACCATCACTCTTTCGGGTCAAGTAGACCCCAGTGCGCTTTCCGGTGGAGCTTTCCTGCCCACGCTGTTGCCTTTGATTTTGCCGTTTGCCGTTATGGCGTTGCCGTTGGTTGACCTAGGGTTGGCCGTGATCAGGCGCACCCGGGCTGGTCGAAACCCATTCGCTCCGGACAAACAGCATTTACATCACCGATTACTCGAGATGGGGCACTCACAGCGCCGAGCGGTGTTTCTGATGTACGCCTGGACTGCCCTGATTGCGGGAGCCGCCCTTGCGATCGCATTCTTCCCGCTGATTTACGCGGGGATTGGAACAGCCATTGGCGTGGTGATCATGGTATTTCTCGTTCGTCGGACACCGGCGAAATCCACAATGACTGAAGTCAAGCCGCAACCGCGTCGAATCGGTCGGATCGGTTGATGAGGTTGACCATCAATGCGGTAGCCTGCGGTTAGTTGGTTCCCGACGGGAGCGTCACTGTCCTAGTTGTCACAAAATTGCGAGGTGTTATCGGTGCCAAAAGCGCGCAGTATCGATTCGCTCGTGTTACTTCGGGCTGGAATTGGGACTGCTGTTGCAGGTGTGGTTGTTGTGATTATCTCGGCTGTTGTGTCTGGCGGATCGGCAGCCTTAGGCGCATTTCTGGGAACCGCGCTGGTCATCGTATTTTTTTCGGTAGGCCAGTTTGCTCTCGGCTCGGTTCTTCGAAGTAACCCGCAGATGGCACTGACAATGGCCCTCACCATTTATTTGGTAAAAATCGGTGTCCTTTTGGTGATTTTAGTGCTGTTTGCGGATACCACGGCCTTTGATACCAAGACTTTTGCACTTGCTATTTTAATCTGCACTTTGGTGTGGACGGTCATGGAAGTGTGGATTTTTGGAACGACGAAAGTGTTGTACGTTGAACCAAATTCCATGGAAAATTCTCCATCAGAAAAAAGTGACAAATGACACTCAATACTGACCAACCCGAAGGCTCGCTGGGCGATCCAAAGTGGTACCGTTCCCGCGCACGTTCGATTTCAGGAAATGCGCCTGTGCGTGAGTTTGCTGCGATGGACAACACTGCGTGGATAATTTCAAGTCGCTTGATAGCGGGATTGATTTTGTACACGGGGCTGGGGTTTCTCGTTTCCCTCTGGTTGGGTAACAGGTCCCTGTTCATGGCACTGGGTGCATTGACAGGACTTGGACTCTCGTACTACTTAATTTTCACTGGGTTAGCCCGAGAAAATAAGGAACAACAAGAAGCGGCACACCGAAAGACCGAAGCGCAATGGGAAGGGAATCATTAATGGCATTTAGTGTTCTCGCTTCCGGTGGACCCAACTGCAAAATCTTTTCCGGTTGTGGTTTCCCCGCTCCAGGCGCAGAGATCTTTCAATTTGACGCCCTTTTGACTTTTTCCATTGGAGGGTTGTCCTTCAATATCTCCAAAGTCACGATTTTGCTGCTCCTAGCCGTTGTGGTCATCATTGGATTTTTTGGTTACGCCTTCAGAAAGCCAAAACTCGTGCCTCGCGGAGCCCAGAATGTTGGTGAACTCGGCTATCTTTTTATCCGTGATGGAATTGTAAAAGAAACAATTGGTAAGGGTGGCGAGAAGTTCGTTCCATTCCTTTTTTCTTTCTTTTTTCTAGTGTGGATTCTGAACTTCTGGGGAATTGTTCCCGGCGCACAGCTTCCCGTGACCTCCATTTTTGCCATCCCCGTGACTTTCGCAATTATCGTCTATGTGACCTGGGTGCCATTGGGGATTTACAAGCAAGGATTCGTCGGGTTCTTCAAAAACATCATGTTCCCCCCAGGCGTCCCAAAGGGAATGTACCTTCTGCTCACCCCGATCGAACTAATCTCCAACTTCCTGGTCCGCCCATTTACCCACGCGGTGCGATTGTTCGCCAACATGTTCGCCGGCCACCTTCTCCTAGCCTCTTTCAGCGTTGCCGCCTTCTACCTCCTGACATTTACCTTTATTGGAATAGTGGGCTCAGCAGCCAGCTTTACCTTGACCGTCTTGCTCACAGCTTTCGAGGCATTCATCCAAGCACTTCAGGCCTACATCTTTACGTTGCTCGCTGCCGTTTATATTGGGAGTGCGCTGCACGCCGAGCACTAAACATGTGAGACCAGCTCAACCGCAACACCGGGTAAGACTTACAACTGAATATAAAAATTGAAAAGTTCACATCAACCTAGTTGATACAAACCACAAAACCGGCAACAGTCGGTGCGCAATGAAAAGGAAACGATATGTCGCTTCTCGCGGAAATCAGCGGTTCGATTGGCTCAATCGGATACGGCCTCGCGGCCATTGGTCCCGGTGTCGGTATCGGCATCATCTTCGGACAGGGTGTGCAAGCAATTGCTCGCCAGCCTGAGGCGTACGGCATCATTCGCCAAAACATGCTTCTTGGTTTCGCACTCGCCGAGGCCCTAGCCCTAATCGGCTTCGTTGTTCCTTTCGTTTACGGTACCTGATTCGTTATTAAGCGCGGATCAGTCAACCTAGACCGGGAAAGAGGCTTACATGTTTGAATTCGCCACCCTCCTCGCTGCAGAGAGCGAGGAAATGCCGTCTGTACTCGCAGTACCACTTGATGAACTCATCATTGGTCTCATTGCGTTCCTGTTGGTATTTGGCACGCTCGCGAAGTTTGTTCTGCCCAAAATCAAGGCAACCCTTGATGAACGCGCGGACCTAATCGAAGGTGGACTCGAGCGGGCAGGCAAAGCAGAAGAAGCTGCCGCGGTTGTTCTCGCTGAATACCAACACCAACTTGCCGGTGCGCGCGAAGAGGCTTCGGCAATTCGTACCGCTGCTCAGGCGGATCGCACGGCGATCGTTGAAGAAGCACGCAATGAAGCACGGGTCGCGGCTGCAAGCGTTACTGCTGCAGCAGAGGCGTCCATGGCGGCTGAGCGTGCCCAGGCTGTTTCTGCACTCACCCGACAGGTAGGCGAACTTGCACTTTCACTCGCCGACAAAGTTGTTGGTGAGGCACTCTCCAATGACGCGCGGGTAGCTTCAACAGTCGATGCCTTTATTGCAGATCTTGAACGGGCGGCTGCGAAATAATGCTTGGATCAAGTCGAGATGCACTCGCATTGTGTAGCGAAGCCCTAGGTGGCCTGCCGGTGTCGGTTGACCGTTCGCAACTAGGAACTGAGTTATTCGCAATTGCATCTCTTCTCGACTCGGAAAAAGTACTTCGCTCGGCATTGGCCGACTCGGGGCAAGGGATTGAAGTGCGCACGAGCTTGGCGGCAGAGGTTTTTGGTACCAGAGTTGCTCCTGCTGCTACCGACCTTCTCACGGTTGCGGTTGCCCAGCGTTGGTCAGAGGACATGGATCTGGTCTTGGCGTTAGAGGAGTTGGCCGCGCAGGCAGTCTTGTTTGTCGCTCAGAACGACAACACACTCGATGCAACCGAAGAAGAGATTTTTCTCTTCGGCCGGGCAGTGGACCAATCAGCCGATTTACAAATGGCGCTCACAAACCCAGCGAGCGCGGGGAGCGTCAAGTCGGCAATCGTTGCTGACCTACTCGAATCAAATTCGACCTCAGCCACGAAGGAACTACTGGCTTACGCCGTTTCCCACCTACACGGTCGTCGGTTGGATTCGGTGATCACTCGGTTGGGAGATTTAGCCGCGGCGCAGCGTCAACGCATGGTAGCCCAAGTTCGAGCTGCTCAGCCTCTCACTGAAAACCAGACGCAGCGCCTCGTTGCTGCCCTGTCGAAACTCAAGGGAAGAGATGTACGACTCAATGTTGCATTGGACCCGACGGTTCTGGGTGGAATCCACGTAGTCATCGGAGACGAAGTAATTGACGGGACCATTGCATCCCGACTTGAGGCTGCTCACAGAGCAGTCCTCGGCTGAAGTGTTAACTTGATTGACCTGAACACCACAATTTAAAACATCCCGCATCACAAGATCCACAACTAAACCGCCGCACCGCGGCCCGATACAGAGAGCAGGACCCCATGACGGAGCTGACGATCCGACCGGAAGAAATCCGGGAAGCGATCGAGCGGAACGTCGCGGCGTACTCGCCGGCAACCGCCCGAGAAGAAGTTGGCCGCGTTCTTGAGACCGGCGACGGAATTGCCCGAGTCGAAGGACTCCACTCGGCAATGACTAACGAACTACTTGAATTTGAAGGGGGCCTGCTAGGAATCGCACTCAACCTCGATATTCGTGAAATCGGTTGTGTGCTCCTGGGAGACTCATCCAAAATCGAAGAAGGTCAAGCAGTCCGCCGAACGGGGGAAGTCCTCTCGGTACCCGTGGGAGATGCATTCCTCGGGCGTGTTGTGGACCCACTTGGCAATCCAATCGATGGACTTGGTGCGATCCAAGCCGATGCACGCCGACCACTTGAGGTGCAAGCGCCATCCGTTGTTGAGCGCCAGCCGGTGACAGAACCTATGCTCACCGGAATCAAGGCAATTGACGCCATGACGGCAATTGGTCGGGGTCAACGACAGCTGATCATCGGTGACCGCCAAACCGGTAAAACCGCTGTGTGCATCGACACGATTATTAACCAAAAGGAGAACTGGGCATCCGGGGATCCCGATAAGCAGGTTCGTTGCATCTATGTCGCCATTGGACAAAAAGGTTCAACAATCGCTTCGGTTAAAGGTGCTCTGGAAGAGTATGGCGCAATGGAGTACACCACGATTGTGGCTGCACCCGCCTCTGACCCAGCCGGTTTCAAGTACCTCGCTCCGTACACCGGATCAGCAATCGGCCAGCACTGGATGTACCAGGGCAAGCATGTTCTGATTGTCTTTGATGACCTGTCAAAGCAAGCTGACGCTTACCGCGCAGTCTCACTACTGCTTCGTCGTCCACCAGGCCGCGAGGCTTACCCCGGTGACGTTTTCTATTTGCACTCCCGTCTGCTGGAGCGTTGTGCAAAACTCTCCGCTGAAATGGGTGGCGGCTCAATGACTGGTCTTCCCATCATTGAAACGAAGGCAAATGACGTCTCGGCCTTCATTCCTACCAACGTAATTTCGATCACCGATGGCCAGTGCTTCTTAGAGTCAGATCTTTTCAACTCCGGTGTACGCCCCGCCATCAACGTGGGTATTTCAGTTTCTCGAGTCGGCGGTGCAGCACAGCCAAAGGCAATGAAAAAGGTTGCTGGTCGCTTGCGACTTTCCTTAGCCCAGTTCCGCGAGTTAGAGGCTTTCTCTGCTTTCGGCTCCGACCTTGATGCTGCTTCCAAAGCCCAACTCGCGCGTGGCTCACGACTGGTTGAACTGCTAAAGCAGCCTCAGTACCAGCCGCAGGCCATGGAACGGGAAGTGGTTTCGGTGTGGACGGGTACCACCGGTCAACTCGACGAAGTTCCACTCGAGGATATTCGCCGTTTTGATTCTGAGTTCCTGGCCTTCATGGATCGTTCGGCGCCAGAGGTGTTTGCCGCGATTCGGACAACCACGGATCTCTCCGATGACACGGTGAGTGTCCTCGAGAAGTCAATTGGTGAATTCAAAAAGCAGTTCACCACGCGTAGTGGAGAGCTGTTAATCAAGGACGAACCTGTTGCCGCTCTCAGTGACGAGGAAATTGATCCAACTCAAATCAAGCGGGCTGTCCGAGGCTGATATGGGTGCACAACTGCGGGTCTACCGGCGTCGAATTAAATCGGTGCAGGCGACCAAGAAAATTACGAAGGCGATGGAACTCATCGCTTCGGCGCGGATTGTACGAGCTCAAAACCACCTGAATGCGTCCTTGCCGTATTTGACTCAATTAGTTGACGCGGTGTCCGCTGCCGCTAGTCACGCATCGGATGTCTCAAAGCATCCGCTAACGGCAAAGTCGGTCAATCCTGTTCGAGCGGCGATTTTGGTCATTACCGCCGATCGTGGACTTGCCGGTGCATATTCCTCCAACTCCATCAAGGAAGCGGAAGCATTGACTCGAAATCTGACCGAAAAGGGAATGAAAGTGATTCCCTACGTTGTCGGAAGGAAAGGCGTTGCTTTTTACCGATTCCGTAACCGACCAATTGGTGCGGGCTACGTTGGGTTTAGTGATCAGCCAACTTACGCTCATGCAAAGGAAATCGGCGGGGAATTGCTAAAGGCCTTCATGACACCGTCAGAAGAAGGTGGTGTGGACGAAATTCATGTTGTGTACACAAACTTCACCAATATGGCAGTGCAACAAACTCGGGTCCGCAGGATTCTTCCCCTCGAAGTTGTCGACGAAGTGGTCGAAAAAAATGTCGAGGCTGGTAGTGCTCAACCCTTCCCGCTCTATGAATTTGAACCGAGCCCGGAGGAAGTACTTGACGCGCTCCTACCCCGATACATCGACCAAATGGTCTACCTGTCGCTGCTCAATTCGGCTGCGTCCGAGCACGCTGCTCGCCGACGGGCCATGAAGTCTGCAACAGATAACGCCGAGGATTTAGTCCTAGCGCTGACACGTGCCGCCAATGCTGCGCGCCAAGCCGAAATTACCCAAGAAATTAGCGAAATTGTCGGTGGAGCCGACGCTCTGACCGCCTAGTCCACAAAAAGTCCCAGAACACAAGAAGAGGAATCGACATGACCGCAGCAGTAGAAATCGCCACAGGTGTAGGACGCGTAGCACGTGTAACCGGCCCGGTTGTGGACGTTGAGTTCCCAGTAGAGGCCATGCCGGCACTTTTCAATGCGCTGAATGTGGACATTACCCTTGAACAAGGTGATGCCGGCGCTAAGACACATACCCTCACACTTGAAGTGGCCCAGCACATCGGTGACAACATGGTGCGCACAATTTCCATGCAGCCAACCGACGGCCTTGTGCGTGGCGCTCCCGTACGCGATACCGGCGATGCCATTTTGGTCCCGGTAGGGGACGTCACCAAGGGTCACGTGTGGAACACTCTCGGCGTTCCATTGGATGTCAAGGCCTCAGATTTGGATATCAAGGAGCGTTGGAGCATTCACCGCCAGCCGCCAGCATTTGATCAGCTCGAATCAAAAACTGAGGTATTCAACACCGGCATCAAAGTCATCGACCTGCTCACTCCCTATGTAAAGGGTGGAAAGATCGGCCTCTTCGGTGGCGCCGGTGTGGGAAAGACCGTGTTGATTCAGGAAATGATTTACCGTGTTGCTGAAAACTTTGGTGGAGTTTCGGTGTTCGCCGGTGTGGGGGAGCGCACCCGTGAAGGAAATGACCTTTTCCTCGAAATGACCGAGTCCGGTGTTATCTCCAAGACCGCCCTTGTGTTTGGCCAGATGGATGAGCCACCCGGCACCCGTTTGCGAGTGGCGTTGACCGCACTCACCATGGCCGAGTACTTCCGTGACGTTCAAAAGCAGGACGTGTTGCTTTTCATCGATAATATTTTCCGCTTCACCCAGGCCGGTTCAGAAGTGTCGACCCTGTTGGGCCGGATGCCGTCAGCCGTGGGATACCAGCCGACACTCGCCGATGAAATGGGTGTTTTGCAGGAGCGGATCACCTCAACACGAGGTCACTCGATCACTTCCCTTCAGGCCATCTACGTACCTGCAGACGACTTGACCGACCCCGCGCCTGCGACAACTTTCGCCCACTTGGACGCAACCACCGTGCTGAGCCGTCCGATTTCGGAAAAGGGCATTTACCCGGCAGTCGATCCGTTGGACTCGAACTCTCGAATCCTAGATCCACGCTATGTGGGTGACGAGCACTACGCAGTGGCTGCCCGTGTCAAGGAAATCTTGCAGCGGTACAAGGACCTCCAAGACATCATTGCAATTTTGGGTATCGACGAACTCTCAGAAGAAGACCGCGTGCTCGTTGGTCGTGCCCGCCGTATTGAACGTTTTCTCTCCCAGAACATGTTCGTTGCGGAGGCCTTCACCGGTCAGCCCGGATCATTCGTCCCCGTCGAGGAAACAATCACTTCCTTCCGGGCACTCGCCGATGGCGAATTTGACCACGTTCCGGAGCAGGCCTTCTTCATGTGCGGTGGGATCGAAGACGTTGAGAAGAATGCGGCTGCACTAGCCAAGGAGAGCTAAAATGTCAGGTCCACTTGAAGTGGCTGTGGTGTCGGCTGAGCGCTCAATTTGGAGTGGCTCAGCAAAGAGTGTTGTTGCCAAAACCCCTGAAGGCGACGTTGGTATTTTGCGGGGCCACGAGCCGATGCTGGCACTACTGGTTGAAGCGCCGTTAAGGATTGAACTAGAAGATGGAAGCAAGATACTGGTGGCCGTTCACGGAGGATTTTTCTCCGTTGACAGTGACAAGGTCAATGTGATCGCCGAAGCCGCAGAATTATCCCATGACATTGATGTCGACCGGGCAAAAGCAGCCCTCGTTCGTGCACAAGGCAATGTTGAAACACCGGACCTGTCAGCGATCCGGCGAGCCGAAGCCCGCATTCAGGTAGCTACCGCCTGAGCGCTTTTA
>JBBARV010000001.1:186507-260148 GCA_040399625.1 Candidatus Nanopelagicales bacterium
TGAGCGCTTTTACCGTGGGCTGGTTCCGCCGGGCTTCCACAGCACGTCGCCGACGCTATCTTGGTTTGCTACCCGGGAAAGAATAAAGAGTAAATCGCTGAGGCGATTCAGGTACGTTGCGGTTAGGGGATTCATCCCGCCGTGGTAGGCATCAAGTGCAGCCCAGGTTGACCGTTCCGCGCGACGAGAAACAGTGCGGGCCACATGCAGTTGCGCCGCTGCGGGTGTGCCACCGGGCAATACAAATGAGCGTAGCGGCTCCAAGCTCTCATTGAAGTGGTCACAGGATGCCTCGAGCCGCTCAATGTAGGCAGGGGTAACGCGTAATCCGCCGCTCACGTCGTCTTTAACGGGAGTACACAAATCCGCGCCTACATCGAAAAGATCATTCTGGATGGACAACAGGACTTCGGCTACATCGGCACGCACTTCGCAGGTGGCCAGAACCACTCCAATTGTGCAGTTTGCTTCATCGACGTCTGCATAGGCCTTAAGGCGGGGATCATTCTTGCCCGTCCTACTCATGTCGCCGAGGGAAGTCGTGCCATCGTCGCCGGTCTTTGTGTAAATCTTCGTTAAATTAACCACTACTCCAGCCTATCGGGTGCTTGGACATTCGGCTCGCCTACGATTGCTAGGTGTCGGTATTTCGGGTTGAGGGCGGGGAGTCTCTCCACGGCGAAGTGGATGTTCCCGGTGCCAAAAATTCCGTACTTAAACTGATGGCGGCGATTCTGCTCGCACCAGGATCCTCCACCCTTACCAACGTCCCCGATATCGAAGATGTAACCATCATGGCCGAGTTGCTGCGACGGCTCGGCTGTGAAGTGATCCACTTGGGCGAAACAATCTCAATCAATGTGCCCGACCGTCCTGATCATCGCGCGGATTACGACCTTGTGCGCAAAATGCGGGCCTCGATTTGCGTGCTCGGCCCGCTGATTGCCCGCTGCGGGGCCGCTGACGTTGCGGTTCCGGGTGGGGACAATATTGGCTCCCGCGGGTTGGACATGCACGTGGAGGCGCTGCAAAAAATGGGTGTCAACGTCAATAATGAGCATGGATATTTGCTGGCGGAGTGCCACGAGCTCATCGGAGCGCACATCTCGCTGGATTTCCCCAGCGTCGGGGCAACCGAGACAATCTTGATGGCCGCCGTCACGGCGCGAGGCGAGTCGGTAATTGAAAATGCTGCTCGAGAGCCGGAAATAGTCGATATCTGCGAGATGCTCGTGGAAATGGGGGCCGATATTTCAGGGATCGGGACTTCGACCATCATGATCACCGGCGTGAGAGCCCTCAAGCCAGTCACGCACCGAGTGGTCTCGGATCGGATAGTCGCAGGGACCTGGGCAGTTGCGGTGGCAATGACACGTGGTGAACTGACAATTCATGGGGTTCCCGCGGAACACCTTGCTCTTCCATTGGAGAAGCTCCAGTCAGCCGGGGCGCAGGTTGACAGCGAAGGACAGACGATTCAGATCCGCATGCATGTACGACCCAAGTGCGTTGACGTCGTGACCCTTCCCTTTCCGGGTTTCCCGACTGACTTGCAGCCCCAATTCATTGCCCTGAATTCAATTGGACAAGGTGCCGCCCTCGTCACCGAAAACCTTTTTGAAGCCCGGTTCCGGTTTGTTCAAGAACTTGCGCGGTTGGGCGCCGACGTACGAACCGATGGACACCATGCGCTGATCCGCGGAAAAGAGAAACTTTCCGGCGCACCCGTGGAAGCAACGGATATTAGAGCAGGCGCCGGGCTGGTATTGGCCGGGCTGGTGGCTCAAGGGAATACGACTGTTTACGGCGTGAGTCACATTGACCGCGGTTATGCCGGCTTTGTAGAGACCCTGCAAGGACTTGGAGCCAATATTGCGCGGGTCAACGATTAAATTGCGATCCGCCAATAATTGCCGCTGCCGCAATTTCATCGACGGGCCACACCATCACCTTTGGTCCATCGGTGGTCTGGGCCAGGTTAGCTTTAATTCCTCGGTGTTCTAGAGTCCTGCGAATTATTTCACCTTCTGCATAGTTTGCCGGGCTGGCAACACACACCAATAAGCCATAGGAATCTGATGGACCAGACTTCCCCGGGACCGCAACCACGGAGCTTCCCCGGGAATAGGCCCACCGAAGCACGAGCACCATCAGGCCAATTCCCATCAGCGCCACGATCGGGCCAAAGATGTACGAGAAACTATTACTCACCGACATGGCACTATTGTGACAAGAATTACACGTTCTGCAACAGATTGGTCTGCCAAGCCATGTGGATCTGAAGCGGGTTGGTTACGATACTCGGATGAGTGACAAACCATGGATTATGCGCACCTACGCGGGGCATTCCAGTGCAAAAGAGTCAAATGAACTTTTCCGGACGAACCTAGAAAAGGGGCAGACCGGCCTGTCGATCGCCTTTGACCTCCCCACCCAAACGGGGTACGACCCCGAAGATTTAATGTCCCGTGGAGAAGTTGGCAAAGTTGGTGTTTCCGTTGCCAGTTTGGCAGATATGAGAACACTTTTTGACGGCCTTCCATTGGCACAGATGAATACCTCAATGACAATAAATGCGACCGCGGTATGGCTCTATGCGATGTACATCGCGCTGGCTGATGAACAAGGGGCGCCACGCGAGCTACTCTCAGGTACTACCCAGAATGACATTATTAAGGAATATCTTTCCCGGGGCACCTACGCATTTCCGCCAGCGCCATCCCTTGAGCTTGCAACCGATTTAATCGCATTTTCGGTCGTGAATACGCCAAAATGGAATCCAATAAATATTTGCAGTTATCACTTGCAGGAGGCGGGGGCCACGGCAGTCCAAGAGGTTGCGTTTGCCCTCGCAGCAGCGATTAGCGTTTTGGATTCGGTGAAAGCAAAAATTGACCAACAGAATATTGACGTAGATTTTGATCACGTGGTGGGTCGCATCTCATTTTTTGTCAACGGCAGTATCAGATTTATCGAAGAGGTATGCAAACTCAAGGCTTTCGGCAGACTGTGGAGTGAGGTTGTTATCGAACGTTACGGCGTAATGAGCGAGGCGGCCCGTCGTTTTCGGTATGGGGTGCAGGTTAATTCGTTAGGCCTTACCGAGGAACAACCAGAAAATAACGTCCAGCGAATCGTGCTTGAGATGCTGGGCGTTTCATTGGCTAAGGACTCACGCGCGCGGGCTATTCAGCTTCCTGCATGGAATGAAGCACTTGGATTGCCCAGGCCTTGGGATCAACAGTGGTCACTGCGTATGCAGCAGGTACTCGCATTGGAAACGGACTTGCTTGAATACGATGACATCTTCGAGGGTTCAATAGTAATTGAAGCAAAGGTCGACGAACTCACACGAGAGATTCGAACTGAACTTGATCGAATTTCTGAGATGGGTGGCGCCATCGCGGCACTTGAATCCGGATATCTCAAGAGCGCATTGGTTGCGTCACATGCCAAGCGCCGCGCCAGCATTGAATCTGGCAATCTGACGGTTGTCGGCGTGAATTCATTTCAAAGCACAGAAGCTAGCCCCTTAACCCAAAACGTGAACATCATGTTGGTGGATCCACAGGTTGAGTCACGCAGAATCGAAGAAGTTCTCTCCTTTAAATCGGGACGCGATCCGGTGGCGGTGGCTAATGCCCTAGAGCGAATAAATGCCGCAGCCGAAAACGGACAGGGTTTAGTCGAAGCAAGTATTGACGCCGCAAAGGTGGGGGTCACAACCGGCGAATGGTCAAGTGTCCTGCGTGCACGTCTTGGTGAATACCGCTCCCCAACGGGAGTAGTGGACTCAATTGGTACGCGAACACCCGAAATTGAACTAGTTCGAATTCGCACCGATGAATTAGAGTCCCGGCTGGGACACCGGCCAAGAATTTTAATCGGGAAACCCGGTCTTGATGGCCATTCAAATGGCGCCGAACAGATTGCGGTTCGGGCTCGGGATTGTGGTTTTGAAGTGATTTACCAAGGCATTCGATTAAATCCCGCGGAAATTGTGGCCGCTGCAATCGCTGAAGACGTTGATGTCATTGGCTTATCGATTCTTTCGGGATCCCACCGCACCTTGGTGGCTGAGATTCTCAATTTACTGGCACAAGAAAACGCAAGTGATATTCCGGTGATCGTTGGTGGAATAATTCCACCTGCCGATGCGCAGTGGCTGGCATCCATTGGCGTGGCGGCAACGTTCACACCGAAGGACTATGACGCCACCCAGATCATGAATTCTATCGTGGACATCATGAGTGCTTGAGTGTCAGATTACCAAAGCACATGAGGATTCTTATCTCTGATTGCTCTGCTGTCTATCAAGGACGACTTGCAGCTGAACTTCCCCGTGCAACGCGTGTGCTTATGTTCAAAGCTGACGGCTCTGTCCTAATTCACTCTGATGGAGGGTCTTACAAGCCATTGAATTGGATGAGTCCTCCATGCAGTGTTGCTGTGACAACCTTGGGTGAATTGACCGAATTTAGAGTCGTGAATAAGGCGGGGGAAATACTTACAATCACGGTCCATGAAATCCATGCGGATTACGAGCACCAACTTGGATTTGATCCAGGTCTGATCAAAGACGGGGTTGAATCCCACCTTCAAAAATTGTTAGCGGAAAATCTGGATTCCCTGGCACATGGTCTGACTCTGATCCGTAGGGAATATCCAACTGCAATTGGTCCGGTCGACATACTGTGCAAGGCGGCAAGCGGTGGATCGGTGGCTATTGAAATTAAGCGCCGGGGCGAAATTGATGGGGTAGAGCAATTGACGCGTTATCTGGATCTACTCAATCGGGACCCGTTGCTGGCCCCGGTAACGGGGATTTATGCGGCTCAGGAAATTAAACCACAGGCAAAAACTCTGGCACAGGATCGTGGCATCACATGCGTCAGTGTCGATTACGATGTGTTAAGAGGTCTTGATGATCCTAGTCTGCGTCTGTTCTAGGGGTAAAAAAATGAAATGGGGAATGCTATGGAACTGAAAACTATTGGTGTTGTCGGACTGGGAACAATGGGTTCTGGGATCGCAGAAGTGATTGCCAGATCCGGATATTCAGTTATTGGGGTTGACCTAGGTGAAAAGGCAATCGACTATGCCGATTCGCGAATTAGAGGATCTATTGATCGGGGCATCGCTCGCTCAAAGATTACTGAAGTTGACGGTCTGGCGATACTTTCCCGAATTAAATTGACAACAAAACTTGAAGATCTAGTTTCGTGTGACCTCGTGATCGAGGCCATTACCGAAGATCTAAAGGCGAAATCTGAGCTCTTCATGACCCTAGACTCAATTCTTGCCCCCGATGCCATTATGGCGACTAATACTTCGGCGTTATCTGTGACCGAAATCTCCGTGGTTACCGGTCGGCCCAGCCGGGTAATTGGAATGCATTTTTTCAATCCAGCAATGGTCCAAAAATTTGTCGAAATAGTGTCAACGGTAACCACCGATCAAGATGTGATTGACGTATGTCTGGCATTTACTCGAGACCTGGAGATGCAACCAGTTTTAGTGGGTGACCGTGCCGGTTTTATTGCGAATTCACTGCTATTTGGCTATTTGAATCAAGCCGTCACCATGTACGAACAAAAGTACGCTTCACGTGAAGACATTGATAGCGCCATGAAATTTGGCTGTGGACTTCCGATGGGACCTCTGGCACTTCTTGATCTGATTGGTCTGGACACTGCTCTTGAGATCCTTGACACCATGTATCACGAGAGCCGAAATCGGCTGCACGCACCAAGCGCACTCCTGAAACAGTTCGTTGCCGCGGGTCGGCTCGGGCGTAAATCTGGTCAAGGTTTCTACACCTATGCCGAACTGAATGCGCCATTGGTGGTTGATGACCCATTGACGCCAACATTGGCTGATTCGGGTTCTGGGTCGGGTATTACCAGAGCCGGGGTGGTGGGTTCAGGCACCATGGCGACCGGAATTGTTTCGGTTCTTGCGGTAGGAGGGTTGAGCGTTATTGCATTAACCCGAAGTGAACAGAGATCGAGCCAATTGCGGGAATCTCTTGATGCGTCATGGTCAAAACTTGTTGCGAAAGGAAAAATTACCGAGGAGCAAAAAAGCGAATATCTTGCTCGGGTCTCAACATGTGAAAGCCCGGAGGCACTTGTGGGTCAAGTCGATGTGGTCATCGAGGCTATTGCGGAAGAACTGCAGCCTAAGTGTGAGATTTTCTCTCAACTTGACCGTCTTCTGGCGGAAGATGTCATCTTTGCAACGACAACTTCGAGTTTGTCGGTCATTGAGATTGCGGCTAGTACCAACAGAATGGACCGTTTCCTGGGAATCCATTTTTTCAATCCAGCACCGGTAATGTCCCTGGTCGAGATTGTCAGCACTGTCGCAACAGACCCCGACGTAGTACTTCGTTGCACTAATTTGATGCGGGAACTTCGCAAAAAGCCGGTGCAGTGCTCGGATCGTGCCGGGTTTATCGTGAACGCATTGCTGTTCCCCTACCTCAATAACGCCATTGCTATGGCGTCGAGCAACTACGCCTCAATTCAGGACATTGATTCCGCCATGAAGCTTGGTTGCGGCTACCCCATGGGGCCATTTGAGTTGCTAGACGTTGTTGGTCTTGATGTCTCCCTGGCAATTATCAATACGCTGTACCGTGAGTTTCGTGAGCCAGGGTTTGCCCCCGAAGCTCGCTTGGAGCACTTAGTCACCGCGGGCTTTGTCGGGCGTAAAGTTGGTCGGGGATTTGGTAAGTACTAGACCTTAAGCACTCAACAATGAGCGTTGATATCTGGGAGAGTGAATCGCGTGGGGCGCAAGAACCGGAGAGCGGACAGTGAGTCCAAACCTCTGTTCGGTAACTCAATGGTCACCGAATCCCACCCTGATGGCGAATGGTTTGTCCGTAAGTTAACCGGTTCCTCAGCAACCAAGACATATAGGTGTCCTGGTTGCGATCAGGAGATTCGCCCAGCAACCCCACATGTTGTGGCTTGGTCGGCTGATCTTCCCGAGGGGGCTGAGGATCGACGTCACTGGCACACTCCATGTTGGACTAACCGTGGTAACCGTCGTCCTCGAGGTGGAAAGTGACGGCAATCTCAGCCAATTCGGTTCTACCTGCCATCCGCGAAGTCATCTCAATACGTACCGTTGACTCACTTGAACTTGTCGGTGAACTGGCGACACCGGAGCACCCGATCGCAACCGTGATTTGTGTTCATCCACTACCGACTCACGGTGGCATGATGGACAGCCATATTTTGCGCAAAATGTCGTGGCGTCTTCCCGCACTGGCAAACATCGCCGTGTTGCGTTTTAATACCCGAGGTACAAGCAGTGCGATTGGCCAAAGCGAGGGTAGCTTCGACCAATCAACTGGAGAAGGCCTCGATCTCGCCGCAGCAATTAGATTTGCTCGGAGTCGTAATTTGCCAAATATTTGGATTCTCGGCTGGTCATTTGGAACCGACGTGATTTTGCGTAATCTCGACCCTGAAGGAATTAGTGGAGTGATTTTGCTTTCTCCGCCTTTGCGGTTCACGAGCGCGCAGGAGTTGCTCCGTTGGAATGGTACGGGTGTGCCGGTTCATGCGCTCATCCCCGAACTCGACGACTACCTTGTTCCCGAGGCAGCGGCTGAGAGATTTGCCGAGGCCGGCGATGTCATTATTGAGCCTGTTGAGGGGGCAAAACACCTGTGGGTTGGAGAGAAGTTCGTTTACTTTGTGCTTAATCGGGTAACAGAATTAGTCTCACCCCAGTCCGCCCCATTGGCACTTGAGTGGAACGAGCCAATGGAGCGATGGAGCGACCTAACGTAAATCTATTTGGAAACGAACCGATTTATTTGGGCTAAAACTTTGTCACGAAGAGCCTGATTGGTAACGCCAAGCCCGGGCTTGGGAGCCAAACCGAGTACTCCAACTTTTCCTTGATGCAGGTTGCGGTGCACTTCATATGCTGCCTCACCTGTTTGTTCAAGTGGGAACACCTTTGACAAAGTCGGATGAATTACCCCTTTTTCCACAAGTCGATTAGCTTCGTAGGACTCGCGGTAGTTTGCAAAGTGGGTCCCGATGATTTTCTTCAGATTCATCCAGAGGTAACGGTTGTCGTATTCATGCATGAACCCCGTGGTCGAAGCGCACGTGACGATAGTCCCGCCCCGGCGTGCGACGTAGACACTCGCTCCGAAAGTTTCGCGGCCAGGGTGCTCAAAAACGATATCAGGATCCTCGCCTCCGGTGAGCTCCCGAATCTTTTTCCCAAGACGCTGCCATTCCTTCGGATCCTGAGTCTGTGGATCTGACCAAAACTTATATTTTTCCGCGCTCCGGTCAATGATCAATGTGGCCCCCATTGAGCGCACGATGTCTGCTTTTTCTGGACTGGAAACAACGCAGACGGGAATCGCTCCGCCATTGAGTGCGTATTGCGTTGCATATGAACCCAACCCACCGGATGCACCCCAAATGAGAACTACGTCACCCTGCTTCATGCCGGCACCATTTTTTGAAACCAACTGCCGGTACGCGGTTGAATTGACGAGCCCAGGGCAAGCGGCTTCCTCCCATGTTAGGTGCTGAGGCTTTGCCATTAATTGATTTGACTTGACAACTGCAAGTTCGGCGAGGCCGCCGAAATTAGTCTCATAACCCCAAATTCGTTGCTCGGGATCAAGCATGGTGTCGTTATGACCAGCGGGGGATTCCAATTCCACGCTTAGGCAGTGCGCAACGACGCGGTCACCGGGAGCATAAGCGTTCACACCGGGCCCCACGCGCAGAACTACGCCAGCAGCATCTGAACCAATCACGTGATACGGAAGATCATGACGGACACCATCAGGGTGTGATTTGGCATAGCGCTTCAGAAACCCAAATGTAGAAACTGGCTCGAAAATCGAGGTCCAGACGGTTGTGTAGTTGATACTCGATGCCATTACAGCGATGAGCGCCTCACCGGGTGCGAGTTCAGGGACGGGGACGTCGTCAATCTTTATGCTGCGCCGGGGGTCCTTGTCTTTTGACTCCACTCCGGCAAACATCTCCTGATCTTCCATGCGAATAATTGCTGCACGGTAGGTGGGAGGAAGCTCTAGAGCTTCAAATGTCTCGCGGTCTGCTTCTGATTCGATTGCATCGATGATTTTTTGCACGAATGTATTAAATCAAAAAAACATATTAAGCGCCGCTTTTCCACACAAACACGCCAATTGTGATGATCAAACCCAGCATTCCCATGATGAATAATCTGCGCGCTTTTCGAAATAGTGCAATCAACATGAGTGCCCCAAAAGCCCCAATTGCGATGGAGGCCACCGGAGAACCCAGAATGTCGATTTCAGGCATGCTGGACGAACTCGATCAAAACGCCACCGCAATCCGCTGGATGGGCGAAATTGACCAAGCTGCCAGCGGTGCCAATCCGTGCCGTGTCATAGAGCATCCGAATCCCTGAAGCGCGAACATGGGTAGCCACTAGCTCGACGTCACTAACTCGGAGCGCGAGTTGTTGAATCCCAGGCCCTTTATTGGCGAGAAACTTCCCAATCGTGGTGTCGGGGCCTAGTGGTGCCAGAAGTTGGATTTGTGCGGCCTGGTCAGGAAAAGCGATCATGGACTCACTCACCCCTTGGCTCTCATTCACCTCAGCGTGATGTTCATGTAGGCCAAGGATTCCTTCGAAGAGCGCCTTTCCGGTGTCAAGGTCAGGGACGGCGATACCAACGTGATCAATCCCAAGTATCAAGTTGTTCAAATCAGTTCCAGTTTCATTAGGCATGCCACTAATGTACATTTGCAAGGTGCAGCGGGCCAAAGAGCCCATAAGTGATTAAGTCAAGGAGTCAGCATGACGCAGCCCAGGATTACAAGCGGCGATTTTGAACCTAGCGTCATCATTGAAGGGGCGCGCACACCGGTAGGACGGCTGTTAGGTGCCCTGAAGTCCTTGTCGAGCTCGCAACTGGGTGGCGCCGCAATCACTGGGGCACTTGATCGCTCTGGAGTCGCCGCCTCTGAAGTTGACTACGTGATCATGGGACAGGTTTTACAGGGTGGTGCCGGGCAAAACGCAGCGCGGCAGGCCGCGGTGTTGGGCGGAATAAGTATGAATGTACCGGCCCTGACCATCAATAAAATGTGTCTTTCAGGTCTTGATGCCATTGCGCTAGCCGATCAACTTATCCGAGCAGGTGAAGCCCAATGCGTTGTTGCCGGAGGCATGGAATCCATGACTCAGGCACCGCACTTGCTCATTGGTTCGCGAGAGGGAGTGAAGTTCGGCGAATGGTCGGTGGCGGACTCCATGGCCCTTGACGGTCTGACCTGCTCATTTGATAACGAAGCGATGGGTGCAGGAACTGAGCGGTATAACCAACGCTATGACCTAACTCGCGAGGAACAAGATGAAGTCGCCGCGAGATCGCATCAACGTGCTGCAGCTGCACGCGAACTTTTCGCAAGCGAGATCGTCCCGGTTCACATTCCTGCTCGCAAGGGGGATCCCATCATCGTCTCTCTGGATGAAGGCATCCGTGAAGAGACCACCACGCAGAGTCTTTCGGGCCTTCGTCCGGCATTTAGCAAGGACGGCACAGTGACGGCAGGAAATGCTTCACAAATCTCTGACGGTGCTGCAGCGGTTGTTGTCATGAGTAAAAGCAAAGCCGTTGAACTCGGTCTCACCTGGTTGGCCGAAATTGGAGCGCACGGCAATGTTGCGGGACCTGACTCAAGTTTGCACGAACAGCCAGCGCGCGCGATTTTGGCCGCGGCACACCGAGCAGGCCTTGGCCTTGAGGAAATTGACCTTTTCGAAATAAATGAAGCATTTGCCGCGGTGTCAATAATTTCTTCGCGAATTCTGAGCGATGAAGGTGCACAAGCGGATATTGATCATGTGAATGTCAACGGTGGCGCGATCGCTCTTGGTCACCCGATAGGTGCGTCGGGTGCTCGTGTGGTCCTTCACCTTGCTCACGAGTTACGTCGACGTGGGGGCGGAATTGGCGCCGCCGGACTGTGTGGCGGTGGAGGACAAGGAGACGCTTTACTCATTCGTGTCCCCTGACATGAGGCAAAGCCATGCGAATAACCTTGTGACATGAGATCAGGTGAAGTGACGGGCGAGAAGATTCGGGAGTTGGCCCAGCAGATAACGCTGGTTGAAAATTCTGCCTCAGGTTCCACGAAATTGCTCGCCTCGATGCCCACACCCAGTGCACACATTGTGGGTATAACCGGCCCCCCAGGGGTTGGTAAATCTACGTCCACTTCAGCGTTAATTACTCAACTACGGGGTGAAGGCAAAAGCATTGCGGTCCTGGCGGTTGATCCTTCATCCACATTTAGCAAGGGTGCACTGCTCGGCGATCGAATTCGAATGCAGGACCACGCGTTGGATTCTGGCGTATTTATTCGTTCTCTGGCATCGCGGGGACACCTCGGTGGACTCACCGGAACTATCTACAGCGTGCTGAAGGTTATTTCCGCTGCTGGCTTTGACGTAATAATCATCGAGACGGTAGGGGTTGGTCAATCCGAAATTGAAATTGCCAAAATGGCGGACACGTCGATTGTCATTGCAGCCCCCGGTGCCGGTGATGGAATTCAGGCTGCCAAAGCAGGAATCTTGGAAATCGCAGATATTTTTACGGTCAATAAAGCAGACCGCCCCGGAGCCGATGCAACAGTCCGCGAACTCAAAGGGATGCTCTCCATGGCTTCGGGGGCGCAGACAACCCTCGCGTGGGGAACTCCTGTTATTCCCACCATAGCGACCGATGGAACAGGATTCCTTGAGTTGAGTGCAGCGATTTCACAACATCACGACTATTTAGTCGAACAAGGTTTGCTAGAACGCAAGCGAACCGGGCGAATTCGTGAGTCCCTCCTGGCCCGAACAATGAATGGCTTAGCGCTTCAGGCTCAAGAAATTGAATTGCAGCAAGACATAGCAGGTCAGTGTGCCGCGGGAAAATTGAGTGAAGATGAAGCCTGTGATCTGATCCGCAATGCGATGAGAGCGGAACGGTAAGTGACAATGAGGTCATGAGTACCCCTTCATTTGCTGGAGCAGTCGATCTTTCGTCATTGGGTGCAAAAAAAGCACCGGTTCGAGCGGGGGATTCACCCGTCATCGATGTCACGACCGACGGATTCGAATCACTTGTTCTCAAGGCTTCGGAAACAATTCCGGTCATCATTGATGTGTGGGCAACCTGGTGTGCACCGTGCAAACAACTGTCACCGATCTTGGAAGAACTTGCTATCGAGTACGCCGGTCGTTTATTAATTGCCAAAGTTGATGCGGATGCGGAACCCTCAATCTCACAGGCCCTTCAGGTGCAGTCAATTCCTTCAGTATTCGCCGTCATTAAAGGACAATTGATTCCTCTTTTTCAAGGGGCGTACCCAAAAGAGCAGGTCAGTCAAATATTTGACAAACTGTTAGAACTTGCGGCAGAGCAAGGGCTCAACCCAAACCCTGCTGTGGACAGTGAACAACCGGTCGAAGTTGCAGTAGAGGAAATTGAAGACCCTCGCTTTGATGAAGCTGTTGATGCAGTAAACGCGGGCGACTGGAACTTAGCTAAAAAGGCTTATCAAGGAATTCTTGACAGCGACCCGGGTGATCTCGATGCCCAAGGCGGATTGATCATGGCCGGAATTTTTGAGCGGACTGACGGGATTGAGCCACCCCAAGGTGATTCATTTGAGGAACTACTCATCATCGCTGACCTGGCGGCTGCAAACGGTGAGTGGGAGAGTGCATTTGTAACGGCGATCAAGGGCATACAACTTTCCAGTGGTGCTGAACGCGAATTGGCGCGCTCTCGTTTGGTTGAATATTTTGCGCTTGCAGGTGATGACCCCAATGTCCCCGGTGCCCGCATCGCGTTAGCGAATGCACTTTTCTAATCGGTAAATTCAAAGAACACGGCGGCGAGTGGTGGGACAGTAATTCGTGCAATTGCCGGTTTACCCGACCACCCTCGTGGTTCGGCTTCTATTTTTCCGAGGTTTCCAACCCCGCTCCCACCGTAGTGCGATGAATCTGTATTCAGCACTTCGGTCCATATCCCCGTTTTAGGCAAGGCAAGGGGAAAGTCATGACGAACTTCTGGGGAAAAGTTTGCAATAAAGGCCATGCATTCGCCGTTGTCTGACCAGCGTATCCAACTAAAAATATTGGACTCACTATTTCCACTTTCGATCCACTCGAATCCGCGAGGGTCGCTGTCGCGCTCCCACAATGCAGGGCTTCGGGTATACAGGTGGTTGAGATCGGTGACGGTTTGCAAAATCCCTTGGTGCTCCGGGGACGCGAGGAGGTCCCAGTCCAAACCCCGTTCACTCGACCATTCACTTGATTGGGCAAACTCCGATCCCATGAAGAGCAACTTCTTTCCCGGGTGGGCCCACATGAAGGCGAGATACGTGCGCAAATTTGCAAGAGCTTGCCAACGGTCACCGGGCATCCGTCCAATAAGCGAGCCTTTTCCATGTACAACCTCGTCATGGGAGAAAGGCAAAACGAAGTTCTCGTTGAAGGAATACATCAAACTGAAAGTCATTTCGTCATGGTGATATTTCCGATGGACACTTTCATGCTTGACGTAATCGAGTGAGTCATGCATCCAGCCCATATTCCATTTGAACCCAAATCCCAAGCCACCCAGTTCCGTGGATCGGGTGACGCCGGGCCAGGAAGTTGATTCCTCAGCAATTGTTATCACGCCGGGGACTCGGCGATAAACCGACTCATTCATTTCTTGGAGAAATCTCACTGCATCGAGATTTTCATTGCCACCATATTGATTCGGGCGCCATTTACCGGCTTCTCGAGAATAATCCAGATAGAGCATCGAGGTGACAGCGTCAACTCTGAGCCCATCAATGTGAAACTCCTCAAGCCAATACACGGCATTTGCAACCAGAAAATTTCGCACTTCATTGCGCGCGTAATTAAAAATAAGCGTTCCCCAATCTGGGTGTTCACCTAGACGCGGGTCTTCATGTTCATAAAGATTGGTTCCGTCAAAATTAGCGAGCGCCCATTCATCTTTGGGGAAGTGAGCGGGAACCCAATCAAGGATCACTCCGATTCCATTTTGGTGCAAAACATCAACAAGAGACCGGAATTGGTCGGGTGTCCCAAATCGTGATGTCGGGGCGTAGTAGGAAGTGACCTGATAGCCCCATGAGGGTCCGTACGGGTGCTCAGCTACGGGCAACAGTTCAACGTGCGTAAATCCGGCAGAGACTACGTGGTCTACGAGTTCGCGTGCCAAATTTTGGTAATCCAAACCCCATCTCCACGAACCCAGGTGAACTTCATAAGTAGTCATTGGTTGCAGGTGTGGGTTGATACTGGCTCTTCTTTCTAACCAATCCGAGTCACTCCAAACATAATGGGATTCAGCAACCACGGAGGCATTTGCCGGAGGGATCTGCGTTGCAAATGCCATGGGATCGGCTTTTGTGAGCCATGTTTCACGGTCATCCAAGATGCAAAACTTGTAGGTAGCGCCAGTGTGTACACCGGGAACGAATATTTCCCAAACCCCAGAAGTCCCTAATACTCGCATGGGGTGCGCGGACCCATCCCAATAATTGAAATCACCCATCACCCGAACCCCGCGGGCATTTGGCGCCCACACGGAAAATGAAGTCCCGGTTACATCAAAATCCCCCTGCTTCAAGGTCCGGACATGGGCTCCGAGAACCTGCCACAGTTGTGCATGTCGCCCCTCATTTATCAGGTGCAGGTCAGTTTCACCCACGGTGGACGGGAACGCGAATGGGTCGAAGCTCTGAAAACTTCCGCTTTCATATTGCGCTTCATAAAAGTAGGCGGTGACGTCTGGCGCACTTGCAGGGAGTAAAACGAACCAGACTCCCGGTGCTTCCTGGATCATCGGGAATACTGAATCACCGATGTGAAGGTTCACTGATTGTGCATTCGGCTTAAGTGTTCGAAAGTTAAATTGTCCTTTATTAACATGTTTTCCAAGGAGCGCATGCGGATTAAAATGCGAACCGTTAATCAACCTCTCCAATTCTTGGCGCGGGGTTATCATCGTGTTTCAACTTTTATTCCTGTCGAATGCGACTCATTAAAAACAGTGAGTAGCTCGAGGGGCGAAATAACCTTAGCGATATGTGCGACTTCGTTAGCCGGATTCAATTTGATGAAAGTATGCTCATTCCAATGCCAAGTAGTCCCACTAATCTGATCCGTGACGGCAAAGTCGTCACCCCAAGCCAGGCCGAGTTCATTCATATCCCAGTGAACGATCGTTGAGTGCTCATTTTCCGGATCCGTATTACAAACGGTCAAAATTACATCTGCACCGTTTATTCCCCCGCGTTTCGAGAAAGCGATTATCTCGGGTGAGTCGCTGGGATGAAAACGAAGTGTCCGCAGCTCTTGTAGGGCAGGGTTGGTGCGTCGAATCTGATTGAGCAACGTTAAGTAGGAGACCAGGTGAGGGTCATTCGCACGTGTGAAATCTTTGTCGCGCGGACGCAACTGAAATTTCTCGCTATCGAGATAGTCCTCGCTACCGGGGTGGAGTGCGACGTGTTCATAAATTTCGAAACCTCGATAGATGCCATAGGTGGGGGACAAAGCCGCTGCCAGAGTGGCCCTCACTTCAAACGCAGCAGGAATGCCTGACTGTAGGTACTCACTCAAAATGTCTGGTGTATTGGTAAAAAGATTGGGTCGCATGTATGCGGACTTGGGGCCGGCAAGTTCGGTGAGATATTCCTCCAATTCCCACTTGGAATTTTTCCAGGTGAAATAGGTGTACGACTGCTGGAACCCAACTTGCGCGAGGACTCGCATCATGGGTTCACTCGTGAAGGCCTCGGCAAGAAAAATTACTTCAGGGTATTGCGCATTAATGGCGCCGATAAGTCGGCGCCAGAACCAAACGGGCTTTGTGTGGGGATTGTCAACCCGAAAAATGTGCACACCCGTGTCAATCCAGCCAAGCACAATGCGCTCAATTTCGTCGTAGAGGCCATCAGGGTCGTTATCGAAATTGAGCGGATAAATATCTTGATATTTCTTTGGTGGATTCTCGGCATACGCGATGCTTCCGTCACCGCGGTGGGTAAACCACTCCGGATGGCTCGTAACCCACGGATGATCGGGGGAGCACTGCAATGCCAGATCCAAAGCTATTTCCAAATTCAAATCCTGTGCAGCCCGGACGAAATGAACGAAGTCATCTAATGATCCGAGGTCTGGGTTGACGCTGTCATGGCCACCGAGAACCGATCCAATCGCCCACGGGGAACCTGGGTCGCTTGGCCCCGACACCAGATTGTTGTTGGGTCCCTTTCTATTGACTACCCCGATTGGATGAATGGGCGGGATATAGACAACATCAAAACCCATCTCGGC
Source organism: Candidatus Nanopelagicales bacterium (assembly GCA_040399625.1). Taxonomy (GTDB): domain Bacteria; phylum Actinomycetota; class Actinomycetes; order S36-B12; family S36-B12; genus UBA4592. The sequence goes on from JBBARV010000001.1 coordinate 202,915, forward strand.
GATATGTGGAAGAAGCTGTTCGGCACTGGCAAAAGTTCCCGACTTCAGGGGTTGGAGGGTGGCGCCTTCACTGCGGGGAAAGAATTCGTACCAGGAACCAACAAGTGCGCGGCGACGCTCAACGAGAAGTGGCCATGGGCCGTATTCGCCGGGGTTTTCTCGAATCGGGTGTGTTGTGAGAATCTTCGTAACTTCAGTGTGAGTGGCTGCTGCGTACCTCACGCTATTTGACAGTGCTGTATCGCGCATTGCGCGGATAGCGCGATTGATTGTTTTCGCGCCTATTGCGTCTACGGTACCTATCACTTGCTCAAAGAGATCGGCGCCTTCGCGCAGTTCAAGGTCGATATCGAATCCGCCTGGAATTTTTACTTCAGCCCGGGCTTGCCACGTAGTGATTGGATCACTCCAGACCCTGATGCTAAAGCTCCATGAACCAAGGTGTGAAGTGGTGAAATTAGCTTCAAAACGATCACTTCCAGACTGGTTAGACATGGGGAATGGACCAATAATTCCCCCCGTCGGATTCATTAACGTGAGTTCGACTCCGATCCGGTCGTGCCCCTCACGAAAAGCGGTCGCAGCGAATGGAATAATTTCATTTTCAGCTGCTTTTGCTGGGAAGGTCCCGCACTCTACGACGGGAGAAACATCACGCACGGTAAATCTTTCGACCATGTGATCAGATTAGCGGAGCACTGACGTGTTTTCCGATGCACTGCGAGCAGTGAGCACATATGTTGAACGTGGCTGACACACTAAAACACCTCCTGCCAAATAAGAAGTTTCAATTGGTTGCCCATTGGCAGTATTACTGTCCAGGATTGCAACAAAGAATTGTGCATAAGGGGCAGCAGGAAGGATGAAATCCAAAGGGTCAACACCCGCGTGGAAAACAGCAAAAACACCAGGTTCATCGTTGTCATTCGGGGTGAGAAACATTCCCAGTGAAGTGGCGTCATCATGATGCCAGTCGGTTATCTCGTGGCCGTCAGGTCCAAACCAAGCCAAGTCCTTGGGTCCACCTTCACGACTTTCCACACCCAGTAGGTAGTGAAGTGGACGCAGCACGGGGTGCGAGCGCCGAATATGGGCCAGAGTCGCGACAAAATCAATGAGGTCCCATTCCGGTTGGCTGAGGTCCCAATCAACCCAGGAATATTCGTTGTCTTGGCAGTAGACATTGTTGTTTCCCCTCTGGGTTTTGTGCAGTTCATCGCCTGAACTGATCATCGGGACTCCAGCGGAGAGAAATAGAGTTGCAAGGAAATTGCGCACCATTTGAGACCGTACTTCACCGATTGCGGTGTCCTGGGTCGGACCCTCAACGCCATAGTTGTATGAGCGATTGTTGTCGGTGCCATCGCGATTATCTTCCAAGTTAGCTTCATTGTGCTTGGTGTTAAAACTCACGAGGTCAAGAAGGGTGAAGCCGTCGTGAGCGGTGATGAAATTGATGGATGCACTCTGGCTCCTACCATCATTGCTCAAGAGATCCTGCGACCCGGACAGTCGCCAGCCGATAGCAGAGATCCCACCAGCGTCTCGCCAGTAGTCTCGGATGTCGTCACGGAATTTGTCATTCCATTCGCTCCATGGAGAGGGGAAAGCTCCGACTTGGTAGCCATTTGGCCCGAGATCCCACGGCTCGGCGATGAGTTTCGTGCCCCGCAAAATCGGATCCTGTGCAATCGTTGTCATGAAATTTCCCAGCGGATCCACCTCATTATTTGATCGCGCCAAGGTGCTCGCAAGGTCAAAGCGGAATCCGTCCACGTGCATTTCACTCACCCAATAGCGCAATGAGTCCATGATGAATCGAAGTGTCTGTGGTTGACTTGCGTTAACGGTGTTACCACAACCGGTGTAATCGACATACTCGCCAGTGTCCGTGAGCCGATAAAAATCTTTGTTGTTGATTCCTTTGAACGAGAGACTTGGACCCGCAGAGCCACCCTCAGCGCAATGGTTGTAAACAACATCAAGAATGACTTCAATGCCTGCAACGTGAAGCTGCTTTACCATATACTTAAAGTCATCGATTTGATTTCCTGCGGAACTGGCATATTCCGCGTGCGGGGCAAAGAACCCAATGGTGTTGTAACCCCAATAATTTGTGAGGCCAGTTTCTAAGAGGTGGGTTTCATCCACAAAATGCTGAACAGGGAGAAGTTCAATTGCGGTGACTCCAATATGTTGGAGGTGATCAATCACTTCCTTGCAGGCAATCCCTCGAAAAGTGCCCTTCTCGGGCTCAGGCACGGATGGGTGTAAGTACGTGAGACCTTTGACGTGGGCCTCGTAAATCACTGTTTGATCCCACGGGTGGTGAAGGGGTAGATCTCCTTGCCAGTCAAAGTCGGAGCAAGCGGTTACACCATGTGGAACGAAGTCTCTGCTGTCCAGGGTTGACATGGATGATGGATCATCGATTGCGTGATCAAAAATTGCAGGATCGTTTCGGAGTTGCCCAATGATTGCCCGTGCGTAGGGATCAAGGAGAAATTTATTTGGATTGAAGCGCATTCCGTTATGTGGATCCCATGGGCCATGAACTCGAAAACCATATCGTGTTCCAGAACCAACACCAGCCACCGTGATGGAATGCACGTTGTGTTCGTTCTGTTCCAGTAAATGTCTTGTTTCGATGAACCCCTGATGCTCGTCGCCGGTAACTACACAGAATTCCACTTTGTCTGCGTGGGGAGCCCATAGGCGAACGATTGCGCTGCCATCCTCGAGGATTGTGACTCCGAAAGTGTCCACATGTCCAGGCCTTGTCTGCATTAAACAAACCTACCGCGGCCATCAATAATCTTGGGAAACGTCTGTGGGCGGTATGAGTAGGATCATCCGCATGAGCGAACAGGAAAATGTCACTATGGCCCCAGAGGAACTGTTATCCAGAGAATTTATTCAGGTGGAGAAGCAGGCAAGTACGGCAATTATTCATTTGAGAAGACCACCCATGAATGCCCTCAATTTGCAGATGCAACGTGAGATTGCCGAAGCTGCCACGTTTGTCTCCGGCCGCATTGGTATTGATTCGGTCGTGATTTATGGTGGAGAAAAAGTTTTCGCGGCCGGGGCCGACGTCAAGGAAATGGCGAACATGTCCTACGCAGATATGTCATTGGCAGCGCATCAGTTGCAAAAGGCTTTCGCCACGGTGGCCAAGATCTCGCAACCCACGATTGCGGCGATTACCGGCTTCGCTTTGGGCGGAGGATTGGAACTAGCAATGTGCACCGACTTTCGGGTCGCGGGAGACAACGCAAAGTTGGGCCAGCCTGAGATCTTGCTGGGAATCATTCCGGGAGCTGGTGGAACGCAACGGCTTGCTCGATTGATCGGAGTATCCCGGGCCAAGGAATTAGTTTTTGGTGGCCACATGATTACAGCCGAGGAGGCCTTACGTATTGGGTTGGTCAATGAGGTAGTTGCCCCAGCGGTGGTATTGGAGACGGCTTTGGCTTGGGCCAAAAAATTTTCTGGTGGACCTAAATTGGCACTTGCCGCGGCAAAGCGAGCGATTGATCTGGGTATTAGCGCGGACCTAGCGACCGGGCTATCCATTGAAAGCACCGAATTTGCCGCACTTTTTGCAACGGAAGACCAAAAAACAGGCATGAAATCGTTTGTCGATGAGGGCCCGGGCAAAGCAAGTTTCGCGGGTCGCTAGTGGCTATTTCGCAGGAACAATTTGAATTGGCAAAGGTCGATCCAAAACTTGCAAATATCGTCTATCACGATTGGGAATCTGAATCCTACGATCAGAAGTGGTCAATCTCATATGACCAGAGGTGCGTGGATTACGCGCGAAATTGCTTCGATCACGCGGTGCCGCGTGCGCTTCAAGGACCTGACCTAGCCCGTGCGAGAGTAGTTGAATTGGGCTCAGGAACCGGGTTTTTCTTACTCAACCTGATGCAGTCGGGTATCGGTGGCTCGGGAATTGTCACGGATCTCAGTTCAGGAATGGTGGCGGTGGCTGCGCGAAACGGCGAAAATTTGGATCTCAATATTAGCGGACTCGTGGCTGATGCAGAGCATCTTCCATTTGCTGATTCAAGTATTGACTTAGTGGTGGGTCACGCTGTTTTACATCATGTTCCCGATCTTGACGCATTGTTTTCTGAGGTAAATCGGATTCTGCGTCCTGGTGGTCGATTCGTATTCTGTGGGGAACCAACCCAAAAAGGTGACGTGGTGGCGCGCGCACTATCGCGGCTGACCTGGTGGACAAGTACGAGATTGACCAGACTGCCCATGTTGCAAGCAAAATGGGCGCTTCCCGAACATGAATTAGTGGCGTCCTCGCGCGAAGCAGCATTGGAATCTGTTGTTGACATTCATACTTTTGACCCTGATCAACTTGCCCGAGTGGCTCTGCGGAATGGATGCGTTGACGTTAGCACCGTCACGGAAGAGTTGACCGCTTCTTGGTTTGGCTGGCCGGTGCGCACATTCGAAGCATCGGTTAAGACTGAAGCACTCGGTTGGGGATGGGCCAATTTTGCATTCGGCACCTGGAAAAAGCTGGAGAGTTTGGATCGCAACCTACTGTCAAAGATTGTCCCTGACGAGTATTTTTACAACGTGTGCATCACCGGAGTAGCGCCTTAAGGGGACGGGCACATGCGAATCTTGCACTTTTCTTGGGAGTATCCACCGGTGATGTACGGGGGGCTGGGTGCGCATGTTTTGGCTCTGACGCAATCGCAAGCTCGGCTCGGCCATGAAGTGACCGTGATTACACAAGCGGAGCGAGGGGATGCCGGATCGCGAATTGAACTGGAGGGTGTTGAGGTGATCCGGGTTGCGAACCACTATCCCGATGCCCAGATGGTGCACGACGAATTCGCATACTGGGTGCATGGATTTGCATTGGCAAGCCAGGCTGCTTGCGAATTTGTTTCGAAAAGGCCTGACATTGTTCATGGCCACGATTGGATTGCCGCAGATCAACTCATCGTTGCGGCAAAAAAGTTTTCGGTGCCCAGTGTTCTTACCGTGCATGCAACCGAATTTGGTCGACATAACGGATGGCTGACTTCGAAGCTTTCACAAACTGTTTTTGCTCAAGAACGGAGAGGAATAAAATCCGCCGACTCGGTAATTGTTTGCAGTGAATACATGACCCATGAGATTCGAAGTGGTTATGGTGTGGAACCGCGAAACCTTTACGTCATAGCCAATGCGGTTGCCCCACGTCCCCGGGTGCTAAGGCGGGCTGAGCTGAATCCCGAGAATATTGTCATAGGTTTCATTGGTCGACTTGAATGGGAAAAAGGGGTTCATCACGTGATTGACGCGATGGAAAGTGTCCAGGATCCGCGGGTGAAGTTGGAAATCGTGGGAAGTGGAAGTCAGTTCAACGATTTGCAGAATAAGGTGGAGAGAAAGGGTCTGGGTGATCGTGTTTCATTTTTTGGTCATATTGAGGACGAGGATCGAAACGCCGTCGTGCAATCGTGGAATGCGGCCGTTATTCCCTCGAGTTACGAACCCTTTGGAATCGTTGCTCTTGAGCTCGGACAGGTTGGAGTCCCCATCATTGCCGCCCAAGTTGGTGGTCTATGCGAGATCATTCCCACTAGTGAATTTGGGTATCCGATCCGGGAGGTTTCTGGGGGCTCAATAGCCCATGAGATCGAATCGATCTTGGGCAATCAAGCCGAAGCGATTAAAAGGGCCGATCGGCTACGCGTGCGGGTAGCAACAGAGTTCACCTGGGAGCGAGCGGTCGAACTAACTGATTATGTTTATGAAAAGGTTTGCTCATGAAGCCGTTTAACCCATGGCGTTTTTCTAATATGAAATGGATTATCCGTCATCGGGCTTGGAACGCGTACTACCTTGTTCGTTACTTGCGTTTTCTGAAATTGCATCACTTTGGTCCGCGAGGGGTTCAATGCGCGGGATTCGTCTTCTTAGGAAGGGGCGTTGAACTCACTGTGCGACAGGGCTACGGTCGAATCCTCTTGGAGCCGTGGGTGCATATTGGGGACGAATGTCATATTCGTGCACACGAAGGAACCATCCGGATCGGGTCAAAGACAGTCCTAGGCCGTGATAACACGATAAACGCATATCTGGATATCTCGATTGGTTCTGAGTGCGTAATCTCCGACTCTATATATGTGTGCGACTTTGATCATCGATTCGCAGATATTAGGACCTCCATCAGGGCGCAAGGAATCCATAAGTCACCTGTTCGTGTCGGTGACAATGTTTGGATAGGTACCAAGGTGAGTGTTTTGCGTGGATCCGCCATTGGAGCTGGCAGTGTGATCGGCGCCCACTCGGTAGTTAGAGGAATCATTGCCCCGATGTCGGTTGCGGTCGGGATTCCTGCAAGAGCCATTAAATCTCGCCTCGACATTGATGAGAGTCAGTTGGAAGTGCAGCGTCATGCGGATTCGGTGCGATTACGCACCCGCGCGGCACTAAATGAACTAAGCGGAAAGGGATTATCTGAATCGAGTCCTGAACGCAATTGATGTTCATGGTTACGCACCCGACCTTTCGCATAATCTTCTGCGCTATCGCGTGAAACCATGAATGCCCAGTCACTGGATAGTTGCAACATCAATTGGTTCAGATGTCCGGAGTTACATTCACCCCTATCCAGTAAGTCAAGGACATAATTTTGACTTCGATCATGTGCGACCACGATGTCGCGCACCTTTTCACCGTTCCACACCGACCAGTGTTTTCCACTTCCCCATGATGACTCAGGAAGTTGGATTGACGTTGTAGCCGTTGACGTTATTTCATCCAATGTTGATGTGAGGATTCCAGATTGCGGCAGCAATTCGATTACTCGTTCAAACCAGGAAATGCCCTCGTGCCACCAATGCCCAAGGAGCTCAGTATCGATTCCGACAACGAGTGTGGGTAATCCGGAACTGGAATTACGTTTCTGAGTAAATTCATTTGATAGTTCTTGAATGAAATTTCGCGCATCAACTTCGACCTGGACTCTGGCCGACTGTGGATCGTAAACGGGTTTTTCCTCGATTGTTTTATCCCCAACGGCGCTGAATTTGAGCCCGTGATTTAAATCAACCGAGTGAAAATCTCGGTAGAATGGTGACCCGGCATAGCCGCGTTCATGTGACCAGACCAAGTCGCTTACTCGAGCATCGCGGGCGCTGATCCTGACCCGCGAGCCCGACAGCCGGTATGAAGTGGATGCCTGGCCGCCCGCGCTGGTTACCGCCGGTTCGTCAACCATGAAGTGGGTGATACCTATTCGTTCATAGAGGTCTTCTTGCCCTGGGCGGTATGCACACTCTGGTACCCAGATTCCCGACGGTGAGGTGCCATAGCGACGGGCTGCGTCATCGAGTCCAACCCGCAGAACTATTTCAGCGATTTCGGGATCGAGTCCCGGCGTGAACGGGTGGGTGGCCGGGCCACCCAGAAACTCAACCACCTGTTCATCGATAAGTGATCGGATACACGGAGCGGCGCCTCGGGAAAAGTTTCGTTGGAAAATATCAAGGGTTGACTGGGCCTGGTTCAATTCATAACCGCGTAATGGGTGGTTCTGGGGAAGGTCAAGGGCTCGAAGTTGCCAGTTGTGCAACCATGATTCACACCCAAGTAAGGCCCTTGGGTCATCAAGTTGAGCTGCAAGAATCGGTGTAATTCCCAGACTGGCAATATTGCGAAAGCCTTTTCTGCCCAACCGGGCAAGTGATTGGAAAAGGGGCAAATAGGAATGGGCGAACGCTTGATAAAGCCACTCTTCGCCAACGGGCCAAGCGCCATGACCCACAACCCAGGGGAGGTGGCTGTGCAAAACAAAAGCAATCCGACCGGTGGGGGTCACCGGTACCCCGGATGTGTGATTGGCCACAGATTCTCGTCGCTCGCCCACAGCGTGACTCTAGAGCGTGATCTTGGCAAACGGTCATGAGTGGCTGATTCTGGGACTCGCGGTACCATTTCGATCTAGAATCTTAAACCGCAAGTTTTTATCCGTCAAAGGAGCTCATCACGTGAAGATCGCCGTCTGTGTCAAGCAGGTCCCCGATACGTGGGCCGAGAAGAAACTCAAAGCCGATACGTCAACACTCGACCGCGAGAGCGCAGATGGTGTTCTCAATGAGCTCGATGAATACGCGGTCGAGCAAGCGCTACAGCTTGTCGAGGCAAATGGCGGCGAAGTCGTCATTGTGACCATGGGTCCAGAGCGCGCCGCGGAGACCGTGCGTAAGGCGATCAGCATGGGTGCCGATGCCGGTATTCACGTACTCGATAACAACCTCGCTGGATCCGACGCCATTGCGACTTCGGCAGTCCTCGCCAAGGCCTTGGAGGGACGCGACTTCGACTTGATCCTTTTTGGTTCAGAGTCAACCGACGCGCGGATGTCGGTGATCCCAGCCATGGTGGCTGAACGTCTTGGACTTGCCCAAGTTACTTTCGCTCAGAAGGTAAACGTGGAGGGAACAACGTTGATCGCCGAGCGCGTCACCGATTATGGTTTTGACACTTTGACAACTTCATTACCTGCGGTTGTCAGTGTCGTTGAAAAAATTAATGAGCCTCGATACCCGTCATTCAAGGGGATCATGGCCGCGAAGAAGAAGCCTGTGGAAACCCTAACTGCGGCGGATCTGGGACTGGATCCATCGGTAGTGGGTGCTGCAGCCGCTTGGTCAGCCGTCGCGGATTTCGCGGCTCGCCCACCGAAGCCTGCTGGTGTCGTAATCACCGATGAAGGCGCTGGCGGAACATCAATCGCGGATTACCTCACAACATCGAAATTCATCTAGTTCATCCACAAGTAACTAATAGAAAAATTTTAAGGAGAAAACCATGAGTGACGTACTCGTACTGGCCGAGCACCATGAATCAGAGATTCGCAAAGTAACTTTTGAACTCATCACAGCTGCACGCGCTTTGGGGACACCCGTAGTCCTTTGGCTCGGTACCGGTTGCAATGACGCTGCCGTTGTGGCAATGGGTGGCTTCGGAGCCACCAAGATTCTGGTAGCCGACTCCACCGATGTGAGTGATCACCCGGTCGTTCCTGGCGCGGAAATTGTGGCGAGTCTTATCGCATCCATGCAGCCGGTGGCGGTTCTTGTGGCTTCCAGCGCTGATGGAAAAGAGATTGCTGCTCGATCGGCGATCAAGTCGGGGTGCGGGATTATCACTGACGCGGTTGAAATTGCCCCCGATGGCACGGTGACTCAGAGTATTTTCGGTGGCAGCACCGTTGTGCATTCCAGAGTCACGCACGGAACACCACTTATTACTGTTCGACCAAATTCAATAACAGCAAGTGAATCCGCAACAACCGCCGTGATGGAGAATGTGGCGATTGCGATCTCCGATGCTGCCAAGTTGGTTTCGGTGACGAATCGCAATGTTGTCGAGAAAGGCGAACGGCCAGAATTGGCCGAAGCTGATGTTGTTGTCAGCGGAGGCCGTGGCGTTGGTGGGGCTGAAGGCTTTGGAGTAATCGAGGCTCTGGCTGACAGTCTGAATGCGGCCGTCGGGGCATCCCGTGCGGCAACTGACGCCGGCTGGTACCCGCATCAATTCCAGGTGGGACAGACAGGCAAGACCGTTTCACCTTCGCTCTACATTGCAAATGGAATTTCCGGAGCAATCCAGCATCGGGCGGGTATGCAAACGTCCAAGGTGGTAATTGTGGTCAACAAGGATTCTGAAGCACCAATTTTTGAATTGGCCGATTTCGGGGTTGTGGGAGATCTATTCACCGTTGTGCCGCAATTGACCGAGGAAATCGGTAAACGCAAATAACCGAAACCGTAGGGTTTTGGGACGTTAGGTAGTGTCAGGGACTGTGCAACGCGTTTATCTCGATCATGCAGCGACTACTGCAATGTTGCCGCAAGCTCGTGCGGCTTGGCTTGAAGTGTCTGAGTCTGTTGGAAACGCGTCTAGTCTGCACACTTCAGGGCGTGCGGCCAGGCGCGTTGTGGAATCGGCTCGTGAGTCAATTGCTGGGGATTTAGGGATCAGGCCCTCCGCGGTGATTTTTACGGGTGGAGGTACCGAATCAGACAATCTTGCCGTCAAAGGTTTGTATTGGGCCCGTTGTTCACAATCGGCTCAAAGCCCAATGACTATTGTCACGAGCGCGATCGAGCACCATGCGGTCCTTGATCCAGTGATGTGGTTGAGTCAACATGAGGGCGCGGCGGTTGAGTTTGGTAGCACTGATCGACAAGGTCGCGTAAGTGTTGTGGAAATAGAAAATGCCCTTTTGCGCGGAGGCGTGGCTTTGGTTTCCATCATGTGGGCAAATAATGAGATTGGTGCGATTCAACCAGTCCACGAGATCGCAGCACTATGCAAAAAGTTCGACGTACCATTTCACACCGACGCTGTTCAGGCGCTGGGTCAGCTTCCAATGGCACTCGGCGAACTTGAAGCAACCGCGGTAACAATTAGTAGCCACAAAATTGGTGGACCGGTTGGAGTTGGCGCGCTCATCGTTGATCCATTCGCGAAATTTACGCCGGTAATGCATGGCGGCGGACAGGAGCGGGAAATTCGTTCGGGGACATTTGACCCAGCATCAATTGCGGCGTTCGCATCAGCAATTCATTACTCAATATTAGAGCTAACTGAGCACGCGGCCAGGCTACGGGAACTACAGGAATACCTCATTGCGGGGGTAACCAGCGCAGTGCCTGAAGTGATACTTAATGGCCCCCCTCCAGGTGAGGCGCGTTTGCCGAATAACACACATTTTTCGTTTCCTGGTTGCGAGGGTGACTCATTATTGATGCTCCTCGACGCGGCCGGTATCGATTGTTCGACAGGGTCTGCCTGCACTGCTGGCATTCCTGAACCAAGCCATGTCTTGCTGTCCATGGGAGTCGATGAAAAGACTGCGCGAGCCTCACTGCGATTCAGTTTGGGGCGAGATAGTTCGAAAGAAGGAATTGATCAATTGGCTCAGGCTTTGCCCGGGGTAGTTGAGCGTGCACTTCGGGCAGGTTCCGTGTCGGCATGAGTGTGATGCGAATTATTTCGGCAATGAGTGGAGGAGTCGATTCCTCGGTGGCGACCGCACGCATGATTGATCAAGGTCATGAAGTTGTTGGGATTCACTTAGCGTTGTCCCGCACGGACTCAAATGGGAAGAGTCGCGGGTGCTGCACCCTCGACGACGCGCGCGATGCTCGTCGAGTTGCCGACAAACTAGGTATCCCGTTCTATGTGTGGGATTTCTCGACTGAATTTGCTGAGAGCGTGATGGACAACTTCCATTCAGAGTATGAACTAGGACGCACCCCCAACCCATGCTTGCGTTGCAATGAAAAAATTAAGTTCAGTGCCGTTCTTGATCGAGCCCTCGCACTCGGATTCGATGCCGTTGCCACCGGACACTATGCGCAAATAGAGCACGGTCCAGATGGAGTTGAACTGCATCGCGCAATTGATCCGCTTAAGGATCAGTCCTATGTTCTGGGAGTCCTAACCCAGAATCAGTTAGCCCACTCTTTGTTTCCACTCGGTGGGGACACCAAGGTGCGCATCAGAGAAGAGGCACTCGAGCGAGGCTTGATTACAGCCAAGAAGCCCGATAGTCACGATATTTGTTTTATTCCTGACGGTGATACTGCAGGTTATCTAGTGCGCAAACTTGGTGAGCAGCCTGGAGACATCACCGATGCAACAACAGGAGAAGTTCTTGGTCGCCACAGCGGCACGTTTACCGTAACCATTGGTCAACGCAGGGGGCTCAACTTGACTGTACCTGCTGAAGATGGCGCCCCCCGATACGTCGTGGATATTGATCGTGAGAGTGGCACTGTAATTGTGGGTGCACCGGAGCTCCTTGACGTCGACTTCATTCGCGCAATTAACCCCATCTGGGCTGGGGCCCCATTGGGAGGTGCAGCCATTGAAGTGAGTGCTCAAGTGCGTGCACACGCTGAACCAGTCCCGGCAAGTGCCTACGTTGCTGACGGTGAGCTAATCATTAATCTGCATGAACCAATTAGAGGGTTAGCACCCGGCCAGGCTGCGGTCATCTATTCCGGTACCAAAGTCTTGGGATCTGCCACAGTTGCAAGCACTAATCGGGTTGGTAAGCAGAGCTCATTACTGGGAAGTTGACCGTGCCTAATGCCAAGGCATCAGCATTAGGTGTCCTGCCAGGTATTTCGGCCCAAGAGGCTGCCCAGGTCGTTGCAGGGGAATTTCCCGATGCCCTATTTTTGCCGGTATTACCAGAGCGCGGACCGGGGGCGGACCCCATCGGACGCACGGCGGGACTACTCAGTTCGGTAAGTAGTGACTTTTCGACCACTGTTATCCCATCAGGTTGGCAAATTTCTCGTACTCCCGGCATCGATATGCAACGGGCTCATGATTTTCTTCGACAAGACCAAGACGCAATTGAAGAGCATGCGCAGGGGTTTTCCCAAAGATTTACCTGCACGGTCGTAGGGCCAATCAGCTGGTGCGCAAAGGTCGAAAGCGCATCGGGAGAAAGCCTCATCCGTGATCTTGGGGCGGTTTCTGAAGTCTCGCTCGTGCTGGCGGAGGCCGTACGTGCACATATTCATTTGGTGCAACGTATTTTTCCCAATTCGCAACTGACAATTATCTATGAAGAGCCCTATGCCGCTGCTGCATGCGCAGGAACAATTCCAACGGCGAGTGGGCTGAATAGCTATGTCAATATTGATCGTGCGCGCATCCTTGAATTCTGGGAACCGCTGGTCACGCTGGCTGAAAGTTTATCTGCCGGGTTCGGGGTCTCCATGGGAATGGACAACGAACTTTTCATCGAACCATTACTAACAGCAGGGGCCACAACCTATTTTGATGTTGTAGAGAGCAATTCGTTGGGCGATGTCATTGATCGCAAGCACACGACATATTGGGCGATTAAGCCTGACCTCACCGTACGAGAAAATGCTTTGGATATTGCACGACGAATCACCAGCCTTGGGTTTTCTTTGAGTGCGACCGCGGGTTCATTGATAGTGGTCCCGCAACCTACTTCTGTTTCACGTAATTGGGTGGCGGCGCGTTCTGCGATCACTGCTGTGCGGGAAGTTGTAGATTTGTTGAATGACGAGGATCGGCTTTTGGGTGAGTGAGTCACGATTGAGCGGATCACCATGGTTGTGAAATCACCTGTTGGAAAGCCGCCAGAGCGAGCATCCCAACGTTGGCAGGAACTTGTCGAGGCCATCAATTTGGCTCGGAGTCAGTATTCCCTGCATGAAAACCAGAAACTCTCCGATGCGGAATACGACGTGTTGTTTGTCGAACTGGTCGCGCTCGAAGCCCAGTACCCGGTTCTGATTTCAGGAGAATCACCCACCCAGTCAGTGGGGGGCCTTCGATCCGAACTCTTTGATCCAGTCACCCACCTGGAACCGATGTATTCCCTGGATAACTCGTTCGGTCCAGAGGAACTGCGATCTTGGTGTGACCGGATGAGTGGAGCCCTCGCGGTAAATCCGGAGTATTTGTGTGAACTAAAAATTGACGGGTTAGCAGTTGATGCCGTGTATCGAAATGGTGAACTCATTTCGTTGGCTACGAGAGGTGATGGGACAACTGGTGAGGACGTCACCGTGAACGCGGGATTCATTGCATCAATCCCCAAGAAACTGAGCGGGGAGTCAGTACCAGCGTTGCTGGAAGTGCGCGGTGAAGTGTTTTATCCCCTAGAGGCATTCGATGTAATTAATAATGAACAGATCGCAATGGGCAAGCCTTTGTTTGCGAATCCACGCAATGCAGCTGCGGGTGCCTTACGTCAGCGGATTGATAAGCGAGAGCGCGAGATGCAGGAGGCGAAAACTCCCGAGCGCGCTGCGAAATTGACCCAAGACTTTAATGCCGCTGTCGCACGACTTGCGGGATTGCAGTTCACCGTCCATGGCTTCGGTGCCAACGATTCCAAGATTTTGAGTAAGGCCCAGACGCAGAGCGAAGTCTACGAATGCATTTCGCAGTGGAACTTGCCAATAACATCGCATGCGCGGGTTCATACAACCTTCGAAGGGGTACTGGGATTCATTGATTATTTTAGTGACCACCGCACCGAGGTGAGTTTTGATATTGACGGTGTTGTTGTAAAAGTTAATAGCCTCAAAAATCAAGAGCTCTTGGGATTCACGTCGCGCGCTCCCAGGTGGGCCATGGCATACAAGTACCCTCCCGAAGTTGTTCGAACGCGCCTACTCGACATTGAAGTCAGCGTTGGTCGCACGGGTCGAGTGACTCCCTATGCAGTCATGGAGCCGGTACAGGTTGCCGGGACGACCGTATCCATGGCCACCCTGCACAACCCCTTTGAAGTTGAACGAAAAGGTGTCCTCATCGGGGACATGATTTTTTTGCGAAAAGCCGGTGAAATTATTCCTGAGGTCATGGGACCGGTGCTTGAGGAGCGAGACGGAACCGAAGTTGCTTTCGTTATGCCTGAATTTTGCCCCGAATGCGGTTCACTAATTGCTCCCGAAAGCGAAGGCGACAAAGATCTTCGCTGCCCTAATGCGCAGGGCTGTCCCGCTCAATTGCGCGAGCGACTATTTCATATTGGTTCTCGCGGAGCACTCGACATTGAGGGTCTGGGAGAAAAAGCTGCCCAAGCATTATTGGTTAGCGGCGTTATCGCAAACGAAGCAGATCTTTTTGACCTTAGCGCTGAGAAGTTATTGGCAAGTAGTTTTTTCGTGAATGTTCATAAAGACCTGGAAGCAGCCGCAATTAATAAAGCAGGTGAAACCCTGCTATCTCAATTACAGAAAGCAAAATCGGCTCCCTTGTGGCGTTTTTTGGTTGCACTGAGCATTCGACATGTGGGGCCCACCGCTGCCAAAAAACTAGCTCGATCATTTGGCTCACTTGAATCAATTGAAGCGGCATCCATTCAGGAGTTATCCGCGGTTGACGGAGTGGGCGAGCGAATTGCTGAGAGCGTTATGGAGTTTTTTCAAACGCCATGGCGCCAAGATGTGGTCACAAGGTGGCGGGCTGCTGGCGTCGGGTTCGCTGACCAGCAGAGTTTGCCCGATAACCAAGCACTTCCCTTAAGCGGTAAAACCATTGTGATCACCGGTTCCATTCCGGGCTACACCCGTGATGGAGCCCAAGATGCAATCTCCGCACTTGGTGCAACGGTTGCGGGTTCAGTGTCCAAAAAGACCCATCTAGTGGTGATTGGCGAAAAGGCTGGGTCCAAGGCGGACAAAGCTGAAAGCCTCGGGGTTCCCACGACCGGCATTGATGGTTTTCATGCGCTCGTGCGAGGAGACTTCGATACCGCCCTTGTTCCCAATCATGGGTGACGCACCGTGATCGTTGACCCGTGATGATCAATAGACTTGAACCATGACGGACTCTGCGGCAAACGGGATCGATCAGGATCTCGTTGTGCACTTGGGCAAACTTGCCCGACTTGAACTAACCGACGCGGAAGTGAAGCATTACACCCTGCAGCTCGAGCAGATTTTAGGCGCGATCACTTCCATTAGTGAGGTAGCAGCCGACGACATCCCACCCACGTCCCACCCGATCCCCATGGAAAATGTGTATCGAGAGGACATTGCCCTTCCAGGGCTTCTGCAAGAGGACTTTGTGCCGGGTGCTCCTTCATTTGAAGATGATCGATTCAGAGTCCCTAGGATTTTAGGTGAACCAACATGAGTGATTTGATCCGTCAAAGCGCAGCAACGCTTGCTGCGGCGATCGCTCGCAGAGAAGTCTCGAGCGAGGAAGTAACTCGTGCGCACCTTGATCGGATCTCTGAAGTTGACGAGCGTGTCCACGCTTTTCTCTACGTCGACCCGGAAGCCTCGATTGAGCGGGCCCGTGAAGTCGACCGCCAGATTGCGAAAGGCGAACTGTCCTCACCTCTTGCGGGTGTCCCTATTGCCCTCAAAGATCTTTTGGCAACGAAGGGAGTCCCGACAACGTGTGGGTCTCGAATTCTGGAGGGGTGGCGACCACCCTATAACGCAACAATTGTCAACAAACTCTATGCCGCAGGTGTGGTTTCATTGGGCAAGACCAACATGGATGAATTCGCTATGGGTTCATCAACCGAGCACAGTGGATACGGGCCGACCCACAATCCATGGGATTTGGAGCGGATTCCCGGAGGATCCGGAGGTGGTTCGGCTGCTGCAGTCGCCAGTTATGAATCACCACTCGCGATCGGCACCGACACCGGTGGCTCGATTCGCCAGCCCGCAGCGGTGACGGGAACAGTTGGCGTCAAACCCACCTACGGTGGGGTTTCTCGTTATGGAATCGTCGCACTTGCGTCTTCGCTCGATCAGGCAGGTCCGTGCGCACGCGATGTAATGGATACGGCCCTACTGCACTCGGTTATTGCCGGGCATGACCCGCGAGATTCAACGTCGATTAACGCACCTGTACCTGACTTTGTGGCAGCGGCACTCAAAGCCGATGTGCGTGGAATGAAAATCGGTGTCATCAAGGAATTGCAGGGTGAGGGTTTTCAGTCGGGAGTTCTGGATCGATTTAACCAATCACTGGAAATTCTGACTGAACTTGGAGCTGAGATAGTTGAGGTCTCCTGCCCGCATTTTAAGTATGCGCTGGGTGCCTACTACCTGATTTTGCCATCAGAGGCGTCTAGCAACCTTGCCCGTTTCGACGGCATGCGGTTCGGTCTCAGGGTCGACGACGGCAATGACCGTTCGGTTGAACAAGTCATGAGTGCAACGCGGGAAAAGGGATTCGGGGCTGAGGTAAAGCGTCGGATCATGTTAGGAACCTATGCACTCTCGAGTGGTTATTACGACGCCTACTACGGTCAAGCGCAGCGAATTCGAACTTTGATAACGCGAGATTTTGAGGCAGCTTTTAACAAGGTCGATGTACTTGTTTCCCCCACCTCTCCCACCACGGCATTCAAAATCGGGGAAAAACTCGAAGATCCGCTCGCTATGTATCTCAACGACGTGGCCACCATTCCGGTTAATCTCGCGGGAAATTGCGCAATGTCACTTCCGATTGGGCTCGCTCCAGAAGATGGACTTCCCGTTGGATTACAAATAATTGCACCCGCCATGGCTGATTCATTGCTCTACCAAGTTGGTTCAGCACTTGAGAGCGCCTTGGTTGATCGCTGGGGCGGCTTGTTGATCTCGGAGGCGCCATCATTATGACGATCGAATACAACGCCGTAATTGCAGAATTTGAACCAATCATTGGGTTGGAAACGCATATTGAGTTGGGTACCAATTCAAAGATGTTTTGCTCATGTTCAGCCCAATTCGGTGGAGACCCCAATACTTTTGTGTGTCCGGTTTGTTTAGGTATGCCCGGAAGTATGCCCGTTGTTAACCGGGTAGCGGTTGAGTCAACAATTCGTATGGGTCTCGCATTGAATTGCTCGATTGTTCCTTGGTGCCGATTCGCGCGGAAGAATTATTTCTACCCAGATATGCCTAAGAATTATCAGATCTCCCAATATGACGAACCATTGTGCATCGACGGGTACCTGGATGTCACAGTTGCGACCGAGAACGGGCCGCAAGTCTTTCGCATTGAAATTGAACGAGTGCACATGGAAGAGGACACCGGCAAATTGCTCCATGCTGGAGGTGCCGGTCGTATTCATGGCGCAACTCATTCCCTCGTTGATTACAACCGCGCTGGTATCCCACTGATTGAGGTTGTTACTAAGCCAATTCTTGGTACGGGAGTTTTAGCTCCTGAAGTTGCTAAGGCTTATGTCGCTGAGCTGCGGGATCTCATGCGGGCACTTGGCGTATCAGACGTTCGCATGGAAGAGGGTTCTCTGCGCTGTGATGTAAACGTTTCACTGAGTCGGCCAGGGGAGGAGTGGGGAACTCGAACCGAGACCAAAAACGTGAACTCACTTCGATCTGTGGAGCGGGCTGTTCGAACTGAAATGCTTCGTCAGGCGGATCGACTGCGCTCAGGTGAGCGGATTATTCAAGAAACGCGGCATTTCAATGAAGAGACCGGAGACACGACGTCGGGTCGGTCGAAAGAGCAGGCCGAGGACTACCGGTATTTCCCAGAGCCAGATCTTGTTCCCATCGCACCGAGCGAGGCATGGATTGAGGAATTGCGTGGGACGTTGCCCGAAATCCCTTCGGTTCGTCGCGCCCGACTGCAATTAGACTGGGGCATAACAGATTTCGACATGCAAAGTCTGGTGAACGCCGGGGCACTTGAATTGATCGTGGCTTCAATTGATGCGGGTGTACAGCCAGCTGCCGCGCGTAAGTGGTGGACGGGAGAATTGACCAGGGTCGCCAATGAGCGAAATTGCGAGTTGGCGGAGCTATCCGTCAGCGCCAACGACATAGCCGAGATTGAAAAATTGATTTCTGCGGGTGAACTCACGGACAAGATGGCGCGATCCGTATTTGAGGGTTTACTCGATGGCGAAGGTAGCGTGTCCCATATTGTCAGCCAACGAGGACTAGTTGTCGTTAATGACGACGCTTCTCTCATAGCTGCAATCACAGAGGCGTTGGCGGACGCACCTGACATTGCGGAAAAGATTCAAGGTGGAAAAATTGCGGCAGCAGGCTCAATAGTCGGTGCGGTAATGAAGGCAACTCAAGGACAAGCAGACGCAGCGAAGGTGCGTACTCTTTTACTTGAGCAACTTGGAGTAACGGAATAGGGGCTGACATGGCAAATATGAAACCGCGAAGTGGAGATGTAACCGACGGTCTGGAGCGTGCTCCAGCTCGGGGAATGTTGCGGGCGGTCGGAATGGGTGATGACGACTTCGCTAAGCCGCAGATCGGAATTGCTTCAAGTTGGAACGAAATCACGCCCTGCAACATGCCACTGGAACGACTAGCAAAGTCGGCCAAGAACGGGGTTTTCGAGGCCGGCGGCTTCCCTATGCAATTTGGAACCATTTCAGTTTCGGACGGTATCTCCATGGGCCATGAAGGCATGCATTTCTCACTTGTCAGCCGAGAAATCATCGCTGATTCAGTTGAAGCAGTCATGCAGGCCGAACGAATGGATGGAATGGTGACCTTTGCGGGCTGTGACAAATCACTACCCGGAATGCTGATGGCTTCCGCGCGAATTGATGTCGCCTCCGTGTTCGTTTATGCCGGTTCAATATTGCCGGGATTTGTAAAACTCGAGGACGGTACCGAAAAAGATGTCACGATCATTGATGCCTTTGAAGCCGTAGGAGCTTGTGCTCGCGGCCTTATGTCACGTGAAGATGTGGATCGAATTGAACGTGCCATTTGTCCAGGTGAAGGTGCTTGTGGCGGAATGTACACCGCAAACACAATGGCAAGCGCCGCCGAAGCAATGGGAATGTCGTTGCCAGGATCAGCGGCTCCACCAGCGGTAGATCGTCGCCGGGATGGGTTCGCCCATAAATCTGGTGAAGCCGTTGTCGAGTTGATTCGTCAAGGAATTACCACGAGGGACATTATTACGCGACAGTCACTCGAAAATGCGATTGCGATACTCATGGCATTTGGTGGATCCACTAATGCGGTGCTCCACCTGTTGGCAATTGCTCACGAAGCTGAAGTTGAATTGAGTATGCATGATTTCCACCGAATCGGTTCGAAAGTTCCGTTGCTCGCAGACGTAAAACCTTTCGGTCGTTATGTCATGAGTGACGTCGATCGGGTTGGTGGTGTCCCTGTGGTACTTCGCGCACTCCTGGATGCAGGATTAATTAATGGTGATTGCCTTACCGTAACCGGGAAAACCATGGCCGAGAATCTTCGCGACATCAACCCGCCTGATCCCGACGGAGATATTTTGTATGCCTCCAAGAATGCAATTGCAACCACGGGTGGAATCACGATTCTCGGCGGGTCTTTAGCCCCCGAGGGTGCCGTGGTAAAAAGTGCTGGCGTGCCGGTCGACACATTTGAAGGCAAAGCCCGTGTCTTCGAGAGGGAACAAAGCGCTATGGCTGCTTTGGAAGACGGCACAATCAAGGCTGGCGATGTAGTCATTATTCGCTACGAAGGCCCTAAGGGCGGACCGGGAATGCGGGAAATGCTCATGATCACCGGGGCAATTAAGGGTGCTGGCCTCGGCAAAGAGGTTCTCTTGATTACCGATGGTCGATTCTCTGGCGGGACAACGGGGCTGTGCGTGGGCCATGTCACACCGGAAGCTGTGGACGGAGGGCCGATCGTGCTGGTGGAAGAGGGGGACGTCATTTCGATTGATCTGAGTGCGCGGACCCTGAATTTGCATGTTGACCCAGCTGAGCTTGAACGCCGTAAGGCAGATTTTGTCCCATTGCCCAATCGTTACAAGCGTGGGGTACTCGCCAAGTACGCCAAATTAGTGGGATCGGCGTCTTTTGGGGCGGTTCTTGACTAGTCCTAAAAGTTTTATCACGTAGGGTGCCCGCGGTGTTGGCGGTGCTGGGTTTGTCGGTGGTTTAGGTCCCTGATGACAACGACGTGTTGACAGGTTATGGTTGTTCCGTGTTGAACACATCAGTCGTAGTTATTAGGCGCACGGGCTAAGCAGCAGCCAGTATCCGTGCGCAGCCCTCCGCATCCCTTAGGGGTCGGGGGGTTTTGCATTAAGTAACCCAACCACAAGCTCAAACCGACCTAACAGAGACGAGGCGCAGCAATCGTGAGTAATTCACATGGGGTGAGCTCCGAAGCGGGCCAATACAAAGGCACCATAACCGGAGCCCAAAGCCTGATCGCATCTTTGGAAGCCGCTGGTGTTGAGGTGGTTTTTGGTATTCCCGGCGGTGCCATTTTGCCCGCCTATGACCCCATGATGGACTCCACCAAGATTCGCCACATTCTGGTCCGACATGAGCAGGGCGCCGGGCACGCAGCCGAGGGTTATGCAAGCGCGACTGGCCGGGTGGGCGTCTGCATGGCAACAAGTGGGCCTGGCGCAACGAATTTGGTCACCCCGATCGCTGACGCCTATATGGATTCGGTTCCCATGGTTGCTATCACGGGACAGGTCCCCAGCGCTGCGATTGGTACCGATGCATTCCAAGAAGCGGATATTCGCGGGATCACGATGCCGATCACCAAACATAGTTTTCTAATCACCGACCCAGCTGAAATTTCTCAAGCGATCGCCCAAGCATTCCATTTGGCTTCCACTGGTCGCCCAGGGCCGGTGCTCGTTGATATTGCCAAAGATGCACTTCAAGCCGATACCACTTTTGTATGGCCAGATTCAATTGACCTACCCGGATACAACCCCCGAACTCGACCACATTCCAAGCAAATCCGAGAAGCGGCCAAATTAATTTTGTCGAGTCGCCAGCCGGTTCTCTATGTTGGTGGTGGTGTCATTAGAGGTAACGCGTCGGCATCACTGCGCATCTTGGCCGAGTTGACCGGAATTCCCGTGGTCACAACGCTTATGGCGCGAGGAGCCTTTCCCGATTCACATACCCAACATTTAGGTATGCCTGGAATGCACGGAACGGTTGCAGCGGTTGGCGCACTGCAAAAGGCGGACTTGCTCATAACTCTGGGTGCTCGTTTCGACGATCGTGTCACCGGCAAGCTTTCCTCATTTGCTCCCAACGCGGCCGTGATTCATGCCGATATCGACCCAGCTGAAATTGGGAAGAATCGTGAAGCGGATATCCCCATTGTCGGTGATGTCGGTGAAATAATCCCTGAACTAATCGCAGCCCTCAAGGCTGAAATTGAATTGGGGAAAATTGGTGACTATGCGGGGTGGTGGCAGGAACTCAACCGATTGCGCGAGACTTACCCCCTGGGTTATGACCTTCCCACAGATGGAACTCTTTCACCCCAGTATGTAATTGAACGCCTTGGAAAGATTTCTGGTCCAGAATCCATTTATGCGGCGGGTGTCGGCCAGCATCAAATGTGGGCTGCACAGTTCATTGGCTACGAATTCCCCGGAACCTGGCTTAATTCCGGCGGTGCTGGAACTATGGGTTACTCGGTTCCGGCAGCAATGGGCGCAAAGGTGGGTTGCCCTGATAAGACGGTGTGGGCGATTGATGGCGACGGTTGCTTCCAGATGACTAACCAGGAACTCGCTACCTGCACGATCAATGACATCCCGATAAAGGTTGCCTTAATTAACAATTCGAGTCTTGGCATGGTTCGACAGTGGCAGACCCTTTTCTACAACGAACGCTATTCAAATACTGATTTGCAATCTCATCGATTCCCCGACTTCGTAAAGTTAGCGGAAGCCTATGGTGCGTACGGGCTCCAATGTGACAATGCGGAGTCGGTGGATTCAACCATTGAAAAGGCTTTGAGTCTTAACGATGCACCGGTTGTCATTGACTTTGTGGTCCACCGTGACGCCATGGTGTGGCCAATGGTTGCTGCCGGAACCGGCAATGACGAAATCCTTTACGCGCGCTCAATCGCGCCTGATTGGGGCAGTGACGACTAATGACTCGACACACTCTCTCCGTGCTGGTTCAGGATCAACCGGGAGTTCTCGCCAGGGTGGCCAGTCTGTTTTCTCGTCGGGGGTTCAATATTGAATCCCTAGCCGTTGGTCCGACCGAAGTCCCTGATGTTTCTCGGATGACGATCGTGGTCAACGTTGACCGGCTACCGCTTGAGCAGGTCACCAAGCAGTTGAATAAATTGATCAATGTTCTCAAAATTGTGGAGTTAGAGGCTGATTCATCGGTCCAGCGCGAGATTCTTTTGGTGAAAGTAAAGGCAGACCTTGACTCTCGGAGTCACATTCTGGAGACGGTGCAACTTTTTCGAGCAAAAGTTGTCGATGTCGCTCAGGATACCGTCACAATTGAAGCCACGGGAGCACACGATAAGTTAGAGGCCTTGCTGAGGGTGCTTGAGCCGTATGGAATTCGGGAGCTAGTTCAGTCAGGAATGGTTGCAATGGGACGTGGTTCACGGTCCATCAGTGATCGCAGTGCACGATCCACTGAAAAAACTACATAGAAATTACGTTTCATCCAGTAACTCGTCATGTAAAACCAACAAGAAGGAGAGCCCCCGTGGCCGAAATGTTCTACGAAGTTGATGCAGACCTTGACGTTATCCGAGGTCGTAAAGTCGCAGTAATCGGTTACGGAAGCCAAGGTCACGCCCATGCACTTTCTTTGCAGGACTCCGGTGTTGATGTTCGAGTTGGACTCGCCGAAGGGTCTAAGAGCCGGGCTAAGGCCGAGGCCGATGGGCTTCGCGTCGTTGATCCAGCGACCGCGGCCGCGGAAGCAGATGTCATTATGATTCTGGTTCCGGACCCCGTGCAAAAGAAACTTTATGAATCATCAATTGAGCCGCACCTCAAAGAGGGCAACGCGCTGTTCTTTGCACATGGTTTCAATATACGGTTTGGTTACATCAAGCCACCGGCATTTGTTGACGTCGCCATGGTTGCGCCCAAGGGACCGGGTCATCTCGTTCGCCGCGAATTCGCCGCCGGGCGAGGAGTCCCCGTGCTCGTGGCTGTTGAACAGGATGCCAGCGGAAAAGCCTGGTCATTGGCGTTGAGCTATGCCGCAGCAATCGGTGGCCTTCGTGCCGGCGGAATCAAGACGACTTTTACTGAAGAATGCGAGACGGACCTATTCGGTGAACAAGCCGTCTTGTGCGGTGGGGCATCCCAGTTGGTCATGTACGGCTACGAGACCTTGATTGAGGCCGGTTACCAACCAGAAGTGGCCTACTTCGAATGCCTGCACGAACTTAAGTTGATCGTAGATCTCATGTACGAAGGTGGAATAGCTAAGCAGCGCTGGAGTGTCTCCGATACAGCTGAATTTGGCGACTACGTCTCAGGCCCACGTGTCATTGACCCCAGTGTCAAGGTGAATATGCAGGCTGTCCTCGCTGACATTCAAAACGGGAGCTTTGCCGAACGCTTTGTCAACGATTACAACAATGGAAGCGCCGAGTTCCTTGAGCTCCGCGCTAAGGGAGAAAAACACCCAATTGAAGCCGTCGGACGCAAGCTTCGTTCCATGATGTCCTGGGTCTCAGGCGATGACAAGGATTATGTTGAAGGTTCCGCTCAAAGATAGCTGTTAGCAGTCTCTGGGGAAAGAATAAAGGCTCACGAGCGGAGCTTTTGATGGGTCATTAGGATTGGTCCGTGCCTAAACCCCGAGTGCTTATTGCCGAAGAACTTTCACCCGCAACAGTTGAGGCCCTTGGCCCAGATTTTGAGATAATCAACTGTGACGGCGCCAACCGAGAAGAATTATTAGCAGCAATAGTTGACGTAGATGCAATTCTTGTTCGTTCAGCCACCATGGTTGATGCCGAGGCGCTTGCGGCCGCGAAAAACCTCAAAGTTGTGGCGCGTGCGGGCGTTGGCCTTGACAATGTCGATGTTAAGGCGGCAACCCAGGCTGGAGTCATGGTGGTTAACGCCCCAACCTCAAACATCGTCAGCGCGGCTGAATTGGCAGTCGGACTTCTCCTAGCCAGCGCACGCCATATCGTGCCGGCCAATGAAGCATTGCGTAAAGGGGAGTGGAAGCGGAGCAAGTACACCGGTGTTGAGGTCGCGGACAAGGTTGTTGGTGTTGTCGGGCTCGGGCGCATTGGAGTTTTAGTCGCTCAGAGGCTCAGTGCATTTGGCGTTCGCCTGATTGCCTATGACCCCTACGTACAGCCAGCACGAGCCGCTCAACTGGGGGTTCGCATGGTGACCCTCGACGAGCTTCTTGTTGAGAGTGATTTCATCACCATTCACTTACCTAAAACCCCGGAGACCATAGGCCTTATTGGTGATGCAGAGTTGCATAAGACCAAACCAACAGTGCACATCATTAATGCTGCTCGTGGTGGAATCATCGATGAAACTGCGCTCTATAACGCAATCGTTGATGGCCGCGTGGCTGGTGCCGGAGTTGATGTATACGGCAAGGAGCCCTGCACTGACTCCCCATTGTTTTCGCTCGAGTCAGTGGTCGCTACCCCGCACCTAGGTGCTTCAACCGATGAAGCCCAGGAAAAAGCTGGTATTTCAGTTGCCAGATCTGTTCGTCTGGCACTTGCCGGCGAGCTAGTCCCCGATGCGGTCAATGTTCAAGGTGGGAATCTGCACGAGGACATTAAGCCATTGATTCCATTGGCGGAAAGGCTCGGTGTGATTGCCTGTGCCCTGGCAGATTCAGCGATAGTTCGGGTTGAGGTTGAAGTTCGAGGAGCTGTCATTGAACATGATGTTCGAGTTCTCGAGCTCAGCGCAACCAAAGGCGTATTCCAAAATCTGGTACATGATCCAGTGTCTTTTGTTAATGCCCCAGTTCTTGCGGAACAGCGCGGAGTCGAGATCTCCCTAAAAACAGAGCGCATCAGTGATGACCACAAGACCTTGGTAACCGTGAGCGTCACCCAGAACGACGGTGAGGTTATTCATGTTTCCGGGACGGTAGCTGGGAGTAAGCACCAAGCCAAAGTTGTCAATATCAATGGTTTTGACATTGATGTCCCGATTAGTTCAAACATGGCATTTTTCCGCTACCACGATCGACCTGGGGTCATTGGGCAGGTGGGCAATCTGTTGGGCAACTCAGGGATCAACATTGCCGGCATGCAGGTGAGTCGCGACAATGAGGGACATGCATTGATTGTTCTCACGGTTGATTCACCGATCGCACCATCACTTTTGGATCAAATTATTAGCGAGATTGGTGCTCATGCGGGGAAGTCAGTAGCGCTTTAACCCCGCGTTGCTCTGTTAACGGCACTGATGATGCCCTTCAGTGAAGAGGTTGTGATCGAGGGATCAATGCCAACCCCCCACAAGACTTTGCCGTCGACAGCGCATTCGAGGTAGGAGGCTGCGGTCGCATCCCCACCAGCGCTGAGGGCATGTTCGGTGTAATCCAGAACGCGAACGTCAATTCCGTATTCGCCTATTGCCTGACAAAAGGCGGCGATGGGACCGTTACCCGTCCCAGTAAGCGTGACTTCGCTACTTCCATCGGTGATATTGGCAGAGATTGTCGTGAGCCCGTCCACATCTGAGTTTTGACTCACCGAGCGCAGGGAGAAGCGCCCCCAAGGAGCTTGGGGGTCGGGCAGGTATTCCGAAGAGAATGCGGACCACATGGCACTGGGGGCTATCTCGCCACCTTCGGTGTCGGTCACCTTCTGAATTACCTGTGAGAATTCGATTTGAAGCCGACGGGGCAAATCAAGCCGATGCTCGGTGCGCATGATGTAGGCGACACCGCCTTTGCCGGACTGCGAATTCACTCGGATTACGGCTTCGTAGGTGCGACCCAAATCCTGTGGGTCAATCGGAAGATAGGGAACCTCCCAGCGAAATGAGTTGACGTCAACCCCCGCAGCCTGCGAATCGGCTTTCATGGCGTTGAGTCCTTTATTGATTGCGTCCTGATGTGAGCCAGAAAATGCCGTGAAGACGAGGTCTCCACCATAGGGATGCCGTTCGTGAACGGGGATCTGATTGCAATATTCGACGGTGCGCCTGATCTCATCAATATTTGAGAAATCAATCTCGGGGTCGATTCCTTGGCTGAACAGGTTCATGCCCAGTGTCACCAGACAAACATTCCCTGTGCGTTCGCCGTTGCCAAAGAGACAACCTTCGATGCGATCGGCACCAGCGAGGTAGCCCAGTTCGGCGGCGGCGACGCCCGTGCCGCGGTCATTATGGGGGTGAAGTGAAAGCACGATTGAGTCTCGTCGAGCGAGGTTGCGATTCATCCATTCGATTGAATCCGCGTAAATATTGGGGGTCGCCATCTCGACCGTGGCGGGGAGATTCAAAATTACTTTGTGATCAGGTGTTGGCTGCCACACGTCGGTGACCGCATTACAGATCTTCAGGGCGAACTCCAGCTCAGTTCCCGTGTAGGACTCAGGGGAGTACTCGAATAAAATATCGGTATTCGGGGTGATTTCTTCGGCGTACTTGGCGCAGAGTTGGGCCCCATTAACGGCGATGTCAATAATGCCTGACTCGTCAAGCCCGAAAACGACCCGTCGCTGCAGGGTCGACGTCGAGTTGTAAAGGTGCACAATCGCCTGCTTGGCACCGATCAAAGATTCAAATGTCCGCTCAATGAGGTGCTCCCGCGACTGGGTGAGTACCTGAATCACGACATCATCGGGTATTTTTTCCTCTTCGATTATTTGTCGTACAAAATCAAAATCGGTTTGCGACGCAGAAGGGAACCCGACCTCGATTTCTTTATAACCCATGGATACGAGTAACTCGAACATCGCCATTTTGCGCGCCGGGGTCATGGGATCGATGAGGGCTTGATTACCGTCTCGTAGGTCAACGGCGCACCACCGGGGTGCAGCCTTCATTGACTTGGTCGGCCAGGTGCGATCAGGAAGGTCAATGGGGGTGAAGGGCCGGTAACGCTCAAATGGCATCCCGGAGGGTTTTTGGCTATTGCGCTTGTCGTAGCTGTTCGGTGTGTTCATTATGGTCTCCGCGGTTAGGTTATTTCGGCTGATGAGGTAACCGGCGGAGCAGATACTTGCTCGACTGCTCCAGTAGTGCGGCCCGCGACGAGGATCCGGCTGTTATGCCTCGGCGCGGCAGCGAAGTGAAAGCAGGAGCAGGGACGTCATAATGCCTAAACTCTAGCACCGATCCTCGTAAAGCCGAGTACCCACTAAAGTTCATGCATGAAAGCCAACTACTCGATCGCACTTATCCCGGGAGATGGAATCGGCACCGAAGTGGTCGCTGAAGCGATGAAAGTTCTCGAGGTTGTAGCGCCTAAGGCCGGATTCACGTTTGAAACGAAGGAATACGACCTAGGGGCTAAACGTTACAAGGCTACGGGTGAGTTGCTACCCGACTACGTCATTGAGGAGTTGCGCGGCGCCGATGCAATTCTTCTGGGTGCTATCGGTGATCCCAGTGTTGCGCCCGGGATCCTCGAGCGCGGGGTGCTGCTTCCCCTGCGCTTCACTTTGGATCATCACGTAAATTTGCGCCCCGTAAAGCTCTATGAGGGTGTGACCGGGCCGCTGGCCGGTAAGGGCCCAGAAGATATTGACTTCATTGTTTGCCGTGAGGGTACAGAAGGTCCCTACGTTGGAGTGGGTGGCACTTTGAGAAAAGACACGCCACATGAGGTGGCAACTGAAGTGAGCGTGAATACCGCATTTGGTGTCGAGCGCATTGTGCGAGACGCCTTTGAACGGGCAGCTCGCCGGCCGCGCAAGAAGGTGACACTTGTTCACAAAACAAATGTCTTAGTTTTTGCTGGCAATCTTTGGGAGAGAACGTTTAATCGCGTTGCCTTGGAATTCCCCGATGTCACGACTGATTATTTACACGTGGATGCAGCATCGATGTTCTTCTTGACCAACCCCGAACGCTTTGATGTTCTCGTCACCGACAATTTATTCGGAGACATCGTTACTGACATTGGTGCTGCAATTGTCGGAGGAATTGGGCTAGCGGCCAGCGGCAATATTGATCCGAGTCGTAAAAATCCAAGCATGTTTGAACCTGTTCATGGTTCGGCACCAGATATTGCCGGCCTTGGGAAAGCAGATCCCACCGCAACCGTGATGTCACTCGCGATGCTTTTGGACCATATTGGAGAGGCTCAGTCGGCACAATGGATTGAGCGGGGCGTCGCGGCAGATCTTGGTTCGCGCGGCACAAAGATCCGATCGACTTCAGAAATTGGTTCAGCACTGGCAAAAGCGAGTTTGACTGCGGCGGAGGGAAACTGACGTGTCCGGATTGTGGAAGATTGACAACAAGACTGCGGGCGCGGTCCGCCTGTCTAATGCAGAACGCGAGCAAATTCTGGTGAACCCGGGTTTTGGAAAATACTTCACGGATTCCATGGTTACGGCGGACTGGGATGTCGACAATGGCTGGCATGATGCTCAGTTGATTCCCTACGGTCCACTACTTTTGGACCCGGCAACTAACTTCATGCATTACGGGCAAGCTATTTTCGAGGGACTTAAGGCGTATCGTCATGAGGACGGCAGTATTAAGACTTTTCGACCCTTTGAAAATGCCCGGCGCTTTGAGCGTTCAGCCAGGCGCCTAGCTATGGCAGAAGTTCCTGAGGAACTTTTTGTGGCAAGCATTGAAGAATTAGTCGCCCACGATCAAGATTGGGTTCCCACGGGGCGAGAGCGATCCCTCTACATCAGACCGTTCCTGATTTCAACGGAAGTTGGACTTGGGGTCAGGCCGGCAAATGCATATAAATATGTCCTCATCGCATCTCCTGCCGGGGCATATTTTGCCGGCGGAGTAAATCCGGTCTCGGTGTGGATCTCCGATGAATACGTTCGTGCCGCTCCAGGGGGAACTGGCGAGGCTAAGTGCGCGGGAAACTACGCGGCTTCGCTGCTTGCCCAGGCGGAGGCGGCAGCCCATGGCTGCGACCAGGTGGTGTGGCTCGACGCGGTTGACCGGCAACGGATTGAAGAGATGGGAGGAATGAACCTGTATTTCGTGTACGGCGCGGGGGATTCGGCTCGAATCATGACACCCGCGTTGACGGGTTCACTGCTCCCAGGAATTACTCGTGAATCTCTCATAACGGTGGCCTCCGATCTTGGGATTAGGGTCGACGAAGGTGAGATCACCGTGGACCAGCTGCGGACCGGCTGTGAAAATGGCGAGATCACTGAGGTATTTGCCTGTGGAACTGCAGCAGTGATCACTCCTGTGGGAACGGTCAAAAGTCGAACCAATGGTTCATTTGAGGTGGCTGGCGGAAAGTCAGGTGAAATCACGCTGGCATTACGCAATTCCTTGCTCGATATACAGTCAGGTGCAGTGGCCGACCGTCACAACTGGATGCACGCGCTTGTTAGTTAATTAAGTTCGACAGTCAAAAAATCACGATTAATGAAGTGGAGACGGAGTAAAGCAATGACCGAGAGCGACACTTTTCACGTGTATGACACAACCTTGCGAGATGGTGCTCAGCGAGAAGGCATTTCTTATTCAGTAAACGACAAAATTGCTGTGGCACGCTTACTCGATGATTACGGTGTTGATTTCATCGAAGGTGGATGGCCTGGTGCCATGCCCAAAGACACGGAGTTCTTTGAAATTGCAAGGACGATTCCTTTTCGTAATGCCCAACTGGTGGCATTTGGTGCTACTCGCAAAGCAGGTATTGCGGTAGAAGAGGACCTTCAGGTCAAGGCGCTACTTGATAGTGAAGCTCCGGTAATAACTTTGGTGGCAAAGTCCGATCTTCGACACGTGGAGCAGGCACTTAAGACATCGGGTGCACAAAACTTAGAAATGGTGTCAGACACGGTTCGTTACCTGATTTCACATGGTCGTAGAGTTTTTGTTGACCTGGAACACTTCTTTGACGGCTACAAGGCTGATCCAGAATATGCGTGCTCAGTTCTCGAGGCGGCGCATGATGCAGGGGCATCCGTCGTGGTGCTGTGTGACACAAATGGCGGAATGTTGCCCCATGGAATCGAGAGAATTGTTACAGAAGTAAGTCAGCGCTCGGACGCCAGAATTGGGATTCATTGTCAGGACGACACCGCATGCGCGGTCGCGAACACGTTAGCCGCGGTTGAGGCCGGAGCCACCCATGTTCAATGCACGGCCAATGGTTATGGGGAAAGAACAGGAAATGCCGACTTATTCGCAGTTGTGTCTAACCTACAATTAAAGATGGGCATTGAGTGCATTCCCGCCGAAGCGTTAGCGGAGACGTACCGGGTGTCACACGCAATTGCTGAAATCGCGAACATCACACCGGATACGCACCAGGCCTATGCAGGAGTTTCGTCCTTCGCCCATAAGGCTGGGTTGCATGCGAGCGCATTAAAAATCAATGCTGATTTGTACAACCATATTGATCCGGTAACAGTGGGAAATATTCAGCGGGTGCTCGTCACAGAAATGGCCGGACGTGCCTCGGTAGAACTCAAGGGTGCAGAACTAGGACTTGATTTAGCTGGGAGTCCGGCTGTCGTTTCTGCCGTTGTTGAACGGGTAAAAGCGTTGGAGGCTCAGGGTTGGTCTTTTGAGGCGGCCGATGCCTCATTTGAACTTCTCGTCCTCGAGGAGCAAGGCTCTGGCCGCAAATTTACCGTCGAGTCATGGCGGACGATCGTTGAGCAGCGCGAAGATGGGAAAGTTGTCAGTGAGGCGACTGTCAAACTACATGCGAACGGTGAGCGTCTCGTTTCTACGGGAGAAGGAAACGGTCCAGTAAACGCACTGGACAATGCCCTGAGGAATGCCATATCTCAACTGTTCCCAGATTTGGGTAAGTTGGAGTTGACCGACTACAAGGTGAGAATACTCGAAGGCGTAAAAGGAACCGGAGCCATTACTCGCGTCCTTCTCGAAACCACCAACGGTGAACGTGCGTGGACCACGATCGGGGTACACGAAAATGTCATCGCTGCATCTTGGCAGGCTCTTGACGACGCCGTTCATTACGGACTCGTGCGCGGCCGTCCGTGAAACGCATCTACTCCGAGCCGGTAGTGTTGTGGGGTGCGGATTTGTCGGTTCAGCCATGGTGAAGAGGTAAGTTTCGGTGTACTCGAAAACCTCGATGATCAAGGCGAACTGACAGACAATTCAATAATTGCAATACTTAGTGGCCACCCATTCGGTGAACTTGAACCCGACGGGCGGGTGATTGCCGCATCAGCGGTTAAGCTTTTGGCACCTATCCTTCCGAGCAAGATCATTGGAATTGGTAAGAATTATGCTGATCATGCGGCTGAAATGAATAGTGAACTCCCGACCGAGCCACTCATGTTTCTTAAGCCAAACACATCGGTAATTGGACCAAATGATTTCATTGTTCTCCCCCGGCAAACTTCGATGGTTCATCATGAAGCGGAGTTGGCGGTCGTGATTGGTCGGTTCTGCAAGGACGTCCCGCGAGAGCGCGTTGCTGAGGTCATCTTGGGTTATACCTGCGCCAATGACGTTTCGGCGCGTGATGTGCAAAAGTCAGACGGGCAATGGTCAAGGGCAAAAGGATTTGACACTTTTTGCCCGCTTGGGCCATGGATTGAGACCGATTTAGATCCAACCGATCTTGCGATTACGGCTTATGTCGGCAGCGAACAACGTCAAGCGGGGAACACAAAGAATTTGATTTTCTCAGTGGTTGATCTGGTCAGTTATGTCAGCCACCAAATGACTTTGCTCCCCGGCGATGTAATCCTGACGGGAACACCCGCCGGTGTCGGACCGATTATTGCGGGAGACGAAGTCGAAATTGGAATTGAAGGAATTGGAAGTTTGGTCAATCCGGTGAAGGATGCTTAATGAGTGATATCCGAGTTCGATTTTGCCCGTCGCCTACCGGAAACCCACACGTTGGCATGATTCGAACGGCACTTTTCAATTGGGCATTTGCTCGGCACGTCGGTGGCACCTTCGTATTTCGTATTGAAGATACTGATGCAGCACGTGATTCACAGGATTCCTATCTTGCACTCATCGAAAGCATGCGCTGGCTTGGATTGGAATGGGATGAAGGCCCCGAAGTAGGCGGTCCGCACGGCCCTTACCGCCAATCTGAGCGGATGGGAATGTATGCAGAGGTCGTTGAAAAACTTCTCGAGGCTGGATTTGCCTACCGTTGCTATTGCAGTGCCACGGAACTGGAAGCAAAGCGTGAACTTGCCACCGCTGAGAAGAGAACCCCCGGCTATGACGGTTCTTGTCGCGAATTGAGTGA
This sequence comes from Candidatus Nanopelagicales bacterium, assembly GCA_040399625.1. Taxonomy (GTDB): domain Bacteria; phylum Actinomycetota; class Actinomycetes; order S36-B12; family S36-B12; genus UBA4592. The sequence goes on from JBBARV010000001.1 coordinate 235,562, forward strand.
AGAGCAGATAGCCGCTTTCGTCTCCCAAGGCCGTGAACCCGTTATCCGTTACCGGATGCCTGGAACTGATTTCACCTGGAATGACCTCATCCGGGGTGAAGTGACTTTCCAGGCCGAACACGTCCCTGACTTCGTCTTGGTCCGAGCAAATGGTGATCCGCTCTACACCTTGGTCAATCCGGTGGACGACGCAATGATGAACATCACCCACGTATTACGCGGTGAAGATCTGTTGTCATCGACACCACGGCAACTTGCGCTTTTCCAGGGACTCACCGCGATTGGGGTAGCACAGTGCACTCCGGATTACGGACACTTGCCGTATGTTATGGGCGAGGGTAATAAGAAATTATCCAAGCGTGATCCCGAATCCTCACTTGCCATGTACCGGTCAAAAGGCTATTTGCCTGAGGCGCTACTCAATTACTTAGCACTTCTGGGATGGTCCATGGGTAATGACATCGAATTCTTTTCGCCAATGGAATTAACGGAGGCTTTCACCCTCGAACGGGTCAACCCCAACCCGGCACGCTTTGATCTGAAAAAATGCACATCCATTAACGGTGATTGGATTCGTCACATATCTGAGTCTGATTTATGTGATCGGCTCGTCTCCTTCATGGAGTCTGCAGGGGTAACGTCAACTCCCATCACGGTCGAGGAGCGGACGCTGTTAGCCCGAGTGGTTCCGTTGATTCAAGAACGATTGGACACACTTGATGCTGCTCCGGAACTGGTTGAGTTCCTTTTCATTCCAGCGGTGAAACTGATTATTGAACCAGGCCTGTGGACCGGTGAGTCCGCTCAGGTTCTCGAAACAGCCGGGAGCGTCTTAGCCGAGGTGCACGACTGGAATGCAGAGGCTATTCAGGCCGCCTTGCGTGAAGCTCTCGTTGAGGGGTTAGGCCTCAAGCCTAAATTGGCGTTCGGGCCGGTTCGAACCGCGATTTGTGGACGTAAAATATCCCCACCGCTATTTGAATCGATGGAAATACTCGGTAGGCAAGAGTCGCTTTTGAGAATCGGGAACGGGCGTGAGCATGCCTTGGCCCGACCTTTGAGCGATTGATTTTTCCCCGGCGATAGACTATCGCGGCACCCTTGGGGTATGGGGTAATTGGCAGCCCAACTGATTCTGATTCAGTTAGTCTAGGTTCGAGTCCTGGTACCCCAGCGAATCGTGTACTTCTGCGATTTTTCACGGCCCCGTTGTGTAGTGGCCTAGCACGCCGCCCTCTCAAGGCGGTAGCGCGGGTTCGAATCCCGTCGGGGCTACAACGGTGGGGGAGTTCAACTGGACTCCTCCACCCTGAGTGAATAGATAAACAAGGATGGGAGCTCGACATGGGTCGCACGTTGGCAGAAAAAGTCTGGTCGGACCATATTGTCCATGAAGGTGATGGACTACCGGACCTGTTGTATATCGACATGCATCTCGTCCATGAAGTAACCAGTCCGCAGGCATTTGACGGATTGCGGGCAACTGGGCGCCCCTTGCGTCGACCAGATCTGACGGTGGCGACCGAAGATCACAATATCCCCACGGTAGATGTTGACAAGCCAATTGCAGACCCTGTTTCGCGCATTCAGGTGGAAACCTTGCGCAAAAACTGTGAAGAATTTGGCGTCACACTTTTCCCGCTCGGTGATGTTGAACAAGGAATTGTGCACGTTGTCGGCCCTCAGATGGGACTTACCCAACCTGGCATGACGATTGTGTGTGGGGACTCGCACACGAGTACTCACGGCGCATTCGGCGCTCTAGCATTTGGGATTGGTACCAGCGAAGTTGAGCATGTATTGGCCACACAAACGTTGCCGCTCAAGCCATTTAAAACCATGGCCATCAACGTTGAGGGGCAATTACCTATCGGTGTGAGTGCGAAAGACCTCATCCTCGCCGTGATTGCCCAAATCGGCACCGGTGGTGGTCAAGGTTACGTGTTGGAGTACCGGGGCGAAGCGATCAAAGGGCTCTCAATGGAAGGCCGCATGACAATCTGCAATATGTCAATTGAAGCGGGTGCTCGTGCCGGCATGATCGCCCCTGATTCAACGACTTTTGAATACATCGAGGGAAAACCGCATGCACCGAAAGGGGCAGACTGGATTGCGGCCCTCGCTTACTGGGAAACTCTCGTCACAGATGAAGACGCGAAATTCGACAAAGAAATCACGATCGATGCAGCCTCTTTGCGTCCCTTCGTGACGTGGGGGACAAACCCGGGACAAGGTTTGCCACTGGACCAGTTGGTTCCCGACCCAGAGTCATTCGCTGATCCCGTCGAGCGGGAAGCGGTGGAAAATGCCCTTGCCTACATGGACCTACGCCCGGGTCAACCACTGAAGGAAATCGCGGTTGACACAGTTTTCCTTGGGTCTTGCACGAATGGTCGAATTGAAGATCTTCGGGCTGCCGCGGGTGTGATTAAAAATCGGAGGGTGGCGGAGGGTGTTCGACTCCTTGTTGTCCCAGGATCAACGCGGGTGCGGATCGAAGCCGAGGCTGAGGGTCTGGATCAAATATTTCTGAACGCAGGAGCTGAGTGGCGCGGGGCCGGTTGCTCAATGTGTCTCGCGATGAACCCAGACAAGTTAACACCTGGCGAGCGAAGCGCTTCAACGTCCAACCGTAACTTTGAAGGGCGTCAGGGACCTGGCGGTCGAACACACTTAGTTTCTCCAGAGGTTGCGGCTGCGACTGCTGTCCGAGGCACTCTCAGCGACCCAACAGATTTAGTGGAGGTCTGAACATGGAGGCATTTACCGTTCACACGGGCACTGCAGCACCATTACATCGAAGCAATGTCGACACTGACCAAATCATCCCCGCTGAGTACCTGAAGCGAATTACCCGACATGGCTTTGAAGACGCCCTATTTGCCAGTTGGCGTAAGGACCCAGAGTTCGTGCTCAACCTTGCGCAATACCAAGGGGTATCGATCCTGATTGCCGGCCCTGATTTTGGCACTGGATCCTCGCGTGAGCACGCGGTCTGGGCATTGCAGGATTTTGGATTCAAAGTGATCCTTAGCTCACGTTTCGCTGATATTTTCCGGGGAAACTCGGGTAAAGGGGGGTTGCTCACCGCGGTGATTTCACAAGATGCCATTGAAAAATTGTGGGAGATCAGTGAAGTTAGTCCGTCAACGTTCATAACGGTGGATTTACAGGAACGAAGTGTTATCGCTGGAGATTTCAGGTGTGATTTCGAAGTCGATGATTACGTTCGCTGGCGTCTTTTGGAAGGCCTCGACGACATTGGAATAACACTCGAGAATGCTGATGCAATTGGTCAGTTTGAAAATAACCGACCTTCCTTCAAGCCGACCCTCAACTAATATTCTAAAAATAAGAATGTCACAAGGTCACAAATTACCTAACGGTTGAAAGCAAAAGATGTTGCATGCCAACACCTTTCGGCGTGGCTAATCCGAAATTTGAAGAATTCCCAGTTACATTTAGGTGTTGGTCACAAGATCAACCTAAGCACCCTCCGGAGGGGTTAAATCGTGAACAAAGCAGAACTCATTGATGCAGTAGCGGGTCGCGGCGACGTTAGCAAGCGTGAAGTCACCGAAATCGTTGATGCATTCATCGAAGAAATCAAGATGTCCGTTGTTCGTGGCGAAAAAGTTGCCATCAGTGGATTTGGGATCTTCGAAGCCCAAGCTCGTCAAGCCCGCCTTGGCCGTAACCCTCGTACGGGAGAAACAGTAAAAATCAAGGCAACGAAGCTTCCTAAATTCCGTCCCGGTGCAGAATTCAAAGCCGTTGTGTCCGGTGCAAAGAAAATCGCATCTTCGGCTCCTAAAAAAGCTGCAGCAAAGAAAGCAGCCCCCAAGAAGGCTGTAGCAAAGAAAGCAGCCCCAAAGAAGGCTGCAGCAAAGAAGGCTCCTGCTCGTCGTAAGTAGTTTTTTATCAGGTAGGTGGTTGCACCCCGTTGGGTGCGGCCACCTACTTTTTTTGCCTAAATTCCCAGTGAAACTTGATCACTTAAAGCGAGATTCGTTTGTTCTCGGTGTCGATGCGGACCCTTTGCCCAATTCTCGGGGCGATTAACCCAGAGACAACGTAGTCAGGGTATGAGAATTGAAGACCTAATTCATTGACTGCTGTGATTGGCTTGATCCCAGATATCGTTGCACTAAACACCTTTGGTGTATTCAACACTTGCAAAGTCTGTGGCCCTACCCCAATGCGAATGGCATCCCAAAGGTCTGTGGAAGTGTCAACGTCTCGGTGGGCGCCAGCAGAACATTGAATTTCGACTGCTCCATGCTTTCGGTGCTCCGCGCGGGATCGGGCCCCGAACCGCGGTTTTGCGGTGGATCCCGGCAGGCGAGCCCACATTGTGCTTCCCGTTCCGGCCGAGTCGCAGGTGAATGAACTGTCGTGGTGGGCAGCTTGCGCTAGGAATTGGTCGACATCCTGCGTGCTCAGGCAGGGTAGGTCGCCCAAAACAATGAGAACACCCGTGTGCGGGGAGACGTTGTCTAATCCAAGATCTAGGGCATCGAGAAGTCCCGTTGAAGTACTCTCCAGCAGGACACCGCCACCCATATTTTCAACGAGGGATGCAACTTCCTGATCGGGGGTGATTACGGTGAGTTGAGCAACACGGGAAGAACCGATGAGCGCCCCAACTGTGTCAGCCAAAAAAGGGCCAGCCAAGTCATTTCGTCCTAACCGAGACTTTGAGTTGTTCAGTGCCTTGGCGGGAATGAGAGCGTGCCACTTAACTTCACGGGCTACAGACTGATCCAACATGTACCCATTCAACCGGGTCGACAGGTACGCTGTTGAGGTGGTTGGGCATACGACAAGGCGATCAAAAATCGGTCTTGGTTTTCGGATTGCAGTTTTTTTCGGTCTACCGTTCCTTGTGATCTTTACAAAATGGAATTGGCGAGGTTTTGAGCAACTTGTACAGCATGACGGTGGGATTATCGTTGCAACAAATCACACCTCTTGGTTTGATCCGCTGGCCGTTGCCCACCCACTATGGGCACATGATCGACCGCCTCGTTTTCTGGGCAAAGAATCCGTCTTTAGGGTGCCCATTTTCGGCTGGATAATTTCAAGTGCAGGGCAAATCCGGGTTTATCGTGAATCAAGTGAAGCCGTGTTTGCATTGCGCGATGCGGTTGTTGCCGCAACCTCGGGTGAATGTGTGGTCGTTTACCCCGAGGGCACCATCACCCGTGATCCGGATTTGTGGCCGATGCAGGGAAAAACTGGGGCGGTTCGTATCGCCTTAGAATCTGGTTGCCCCTTATTTCCGATGGTGCAGTGGGGCTCTCAGAATGTAATCGGACCGTATAAAAAGCAGTTTCGACTTTTACCTCGTAAAACAATGTATGTATGGCTCGGTGAACCAATTGATCTCGATCGTTATCGAGACAAAGAATGGACGCCCGAGTTGCTCCATGAGGCGACAGATCAGCTGCTGTTCACCATTGCTCGGATGGAAGGTGAGATCAGAGGAGAGACTCCACCCTCGGTGCTCTATCGTCACACAGTGGAACATAGGAGTGAGCAATGACGAAAGTTGCCATGATGGGCGGCGGATCGTGGGGAACAGCCTTCGCTGCAGTAGTGGCTGATGCTGGGTCACCGGTGACACTGTGGACCCGGAGTGAGGAAATTGCTTTCGATATCAATGTTTCTCACCGAAATAGTCGGTACCACCCAGACGTTGATCTACCCGTGTCGATCGTGGCAACAACTGATCCCCGGATTGCACTCGAGGGTGCTGAGATCGTGGTCTTAGCCGTGCCGGCTCAGTCTCTGCGAGGGAATTTAATTGAGTGGGCGAAGTGGATTGCCCCTGATGCATTTTTCGTCAGCCTTATGAAGGGGATTGAGCTGGGAACATTAATGCGCATGAGTGAGGTAATCTTCGAGACTACGGGGGCTAATCCTGACCGTATTTCGGTGGTGTCCGGGCCAAACCTCGCTCGGGAAATTATTGCGCGACAACCGACGGCAACAACCGTGGCAGCGCCTACCGAGGCAGGTGCAATCGTGATCCAGAGAGCGTGCACCACAGACTATTTCCGTCCTTATTGGTCAACGGACGTGATCGGCACCGAGATCGGTGGAGCCGTGAAAAACGTGATCGCCTTGGCGAATGGAATCGCGGTCGGCATGGGTTTGGGTGAAAACTCCCAATCGTCTTTGATCACTCGTGGATTAGCCGAAATTGGCAGACTGGGTGTTGCACTCGGTGCCGACCCGCTGACATTCCAAGGACTCGCGGGCGTCGGTGACTTGGTGGCCACCAGTCAATCCCCGCTTTCGCGCAATCGGACCTTCGGTGAGAATCTTGGTAAAGGCCTCACCGTCGATCAAACAATTGCAATCACGAATCAAACGTGTGAGGCCTATAAGAGTTGTCAGCCGATCTTGGAGTTAGCGCAGAATTTGGGTGTAGAGATGCCGATAACCTACGAAGTGGTAAAGGTTTTACACCATGGAAAGCCACCCCGAGAATTATTGAGATCCTTTATGGCACGCGACACCAAATCCGAGATCTAATTCTTTATCCGTTCAAAAGTGCCTGATTCAAGTCGGCCCAAAGATCGTTTGGGTGTTCAATCCCGAATGAAAGTCGAATGAGGTTTTCCGGGACACTGTCGCTTTCACGTGGCCATCTGCGCCTACGTTCAAGGAGTGATTCCACCCCACCCAAGCTGGTTGCATAAGTCCACAGTTTGGTTGATTCACACACCAGATCTGCACTTCCTGAAACTTCGATCGCTGCCATTGTGCCCCAGCCGGGGTACCTCAACCGTAAAACATTTGGGTGAGCTTCCAAATGTGAAGCAAGTGCAATGGCGTTGCTCTCTGATTTTTCATATCGGATAAATAGAGTTCTCAATCCGCGCAATGCAAGGTAACAATCAAATGCACTCGGCATAGCGCCGAGCAACACGCGTCGGTCGTGCAGTTGTTCCCAATTTGCGTGATCCCGGGCAACGACCGCGCCCATCAGAAGATCGGAGTGACCGCTGAGGATTTTGGTGACACTGTGCAAAACGAAATCTGCTCCCATTGTGAGAGGGTTCTGGCGCACTGGGCTGGCAAATGTGTTGTCCACAATTGACGTGACACCATGATCGCGGGCGTGGCTAAGCAATATTTCAAGTTCGGCCACTTCAAGCAACGGATTAGTGGGGGATTCAAGCCACAGGACTTGCGACTTTGACATCAGGTCAATGATCAGCTGTGTTTGGGTGACATCACATGTAGTCAGTTCGATCTGCCCACGAACATGAAGTTCCCGCAATCGCACGGCAACCCCCGTGTATGCGGTTGTGGGGGCGATAACTTTTGCCCCCATAGGCCACAGGTCCATCAATGCATTGGCCGCAGCCATGCCGGAGGAAAAAACAATTGCATGGCCATTTTCTAATCCTCCGAGGGCTTCTTCTAAGGCCGAAGCACTTGGGTTTGCCTCGCGCCCATATTCAATTGCTCCACCCGCGTGAAAAGTTGAGGCAGGAACTATCGGCGCATTAAGCGGGTTATCGGGTACCACGGGTGGTCGACCTGAGCGCACCACCCACGTACTGGGATCCATATCCGTGTAATCCATGGGCATACCTTAATAGCCAACCATCTGGATCTGAGTTGCATTGCCCCGGAGAGCTTCTACATCAAGGGAAGCCATGCCGGGTACGGTGAGGACATGGCTTTTGATCCAGGGTCGCGCATAGCGCTCGTTTTTGGTGGGTGCGGTCAAGAGCACTCAATTTCGTGTGTGAGTGCCAAGTCGGTTTATCAAGCACTGGTCGATTTGGGCCACGGAGTCCTATGCATTGGTATCACGCGTGGAGGAAATTGGGTTGAGGTTTCGCCTACGGAGGTTGCGGGCTATGTCATCAGCGCGGACCATTATCCGGAGGTGGCGGATCGCCTAGAAACTATCCGCCTTGTGATGAATGCTGCGGTCCCCGGTGTGGAAATCCAAGGAAAGTTCACCGCAGTTTCAGTGGTTTTCCCGGTAGTGCATGGCGTGGGTGGTGAAGATGGCGCCATTCAAGGATTGTGCCAAAGCATGGGGATTCCTGTTGTTGGTTCGGGCGTGCTGGCTTCGGCAATCTGCATGAACAAGTTGAGCGCCAAAGAGTTGGTTCGCGCATCAGGAATTGATTCTGGTAGCTGGTTTGGTCAAAAGAATTCGCAAGAAATTCGAGAGCCAGCCGCCCAAGTCTTCCCATTTCCGTGGTTTGTGAAGCCGGTTACAGGCGGGTCTTCGATCGGGATAACTCGCATTGAATCCAGCGCTGAATACGAACCTGCATGTAAGGAGGCGTTTCTTAGCTCAAGTGAAGTAATTGTTGAGCAAGCATTGATTCGCCCCCGCGAATTGGAAGTTGGGATTCTAGTGGGAGAGGCTGGGGCGCAAGCCAGCCCAGTTGGTGAAATAAAGGTCAAAGCGGATTTCGAATATTACGACTTTGAAGCAAAATACATTTCTGATGGAGCCGAATTAATCGTTCCGGCACTCCTTGAGCCCAAAGTCGCACGCGAAGTGCAACGCCTTGCCCTTCGTATCTTTGAGTTATTGGGGTGCGCTGGGTATGCGCGAATCGATTTTTTTCTCGACGGCGAAAGAATTGTTTTTAATGAAGTCAACACTATTCCCGGCTTCACACCCATTTCCATGTTTGCCCGAATGTGGTCACAGGCAGGAATTGATTTTCCGCGGATTGTCGACCAGCTGGTGCGCTCAGCCTCTTAGGGTCCTAGCAAGGTAATAGCCGAACTCAATTCAGTCAAGATGTCAGCGGTTGTTCCATATGCAATTGGTATCGAGACCTCGACTAATCCCGCAGTCTTCATTGAAGTAAATCTCACGCCGGCTCCCAACTCCTCCGGGTACCAGTCGATGTTGTTAACCGTGAGTAGCTGACTAGATGGTGAGTAACTTTTCGGTACTGCTACACCACAGCGCAGCACGATTGCTGGGTCACCCCAAGCTTTGGTGCCGAGGGAGTTGGGGTTCGTGTCTCGCAGAAGCGCCCCGCCTAATCGCACCGGCGTAGCGGCGCCTAGCTCTGCACAGAATTGGCTTTCGGCGCCCTCAGCGGGTTCAACGTCCAGGGATGAACTGCAAGCGCTAAGGCACACCAAAATGCTAAAACAAAATGCCAGGGCCGCTACTTTCTTATCCAAGGTTCACGACAGGGCAGGTAAGTGTTCTCGTGATTCCAGGAACTGACTGAATCTTTGCAACTACAAGTCGACCGAGTTCATCCATGGTGGGTGCTTCAGCCTTGACGATTACGTCGTATGGGCCGGTGACATCTTCGGCGACAGCTACGCCAGTTATTGCTCGAATGGACTCGACGACGGTGGCCGCCTTACCGACTTCAGTTTGAATTAATACATATGCTTGTACCGACATGACCTCACTCTATATTTGAGTTGCGGATTTTACCCCAAAGATCACCGGAAAGGCTCAAAGTTGTGAGTTCAGATCCCAGCAGTGGCACCCTTACCGATCTTGGTGAGTCAGGCTTAGTCTCCAAGATTTTGGCACGGATCGGGGAATCCAAGATAAAAAGCCCGGGTCTGGAAATCCCTGCCGGTGATGACGCGGCCGTTTTAAGTATTTCCGGATCTTCGTTTGTTCTTAGTGTCGATATGTATGCGGAGGGAAAGCATTTTCGAACAGATTGGTCCACCGCGATTGAGATTGGTCGACGCTCTGCGGCAGGCTCAATTGCCGATGTTTGCGCAATGGGCGCGACCCCGGTCGGCGTTCTACTTGCAATCGGATTGCCCTCGACCACTGCATCACATTGGGTCGGCGAATTTATGGCTGGCTTCATTCAAGAAGCAGAAAAAGCCGGCTCTATCGTTCTTGGTGGTGATGTCAGCGGTTGTGACAGCATCGTCATTTCGGTTACAGCCCTGGGCACGGTTGCTTCGGGAAGCGCAATTACTCGAAGTGGTGCCCGAGCAGGAGACATTGTCGGGATCTGCGGCCGGTCTGGGATGGCGGCTGCCGGACTTCGGGTATTACAACGCGGATTACGTTCGCCAAGAGTCTTAGTTGATGCGTTTAGAGTCCCCGAACTCGATTACTCCGCAGGTGCCCGGGCGGCGAAGAGTGGAGCGACCTCAATGATTGACATCTCTGATGGCCTAGTGGCCGACCTTGAACATATTGCCCGTGATTCAGGGGTGGGCATTGGGTTGGATACCGCGAAAATGGTGGTGCCTGCCGAATTGGCGTCAACCGCTGCAGCTTTTGGTGTTGACCCAATGGCGTGGATATTGGCCGGAGGGGACGACCATGCACTCGTAGCAACGTTCCCGCCCAAAAAGCGTTTTCCAGCCGGATTTGTGGCTATTGGAAAAGTATTAGACGACTCGATCGGAGAGGTTCTCGTTGATGGAGTTCTTTACCGGGATGCCTACGAAGTTTCGCCGGGCTTCCGACACTTTTCGTCATAGAGACGAGAAAGCGTGTCTTGACTTCCAAAGTGCTCAGGAAGCGCGGGCTACCTTGCCAGCCTTGATGCATGAGGTGCACACATTCAGTCGCTTAGGAGTTTTGCCGACCAATGCGCGAACCCGTTGGATGTTTGGATTCCAACGACGGTTGGTCTTACGCTGTGAATGGGAAACGTTATGCCCGAAGCTAGGGCTCTTTCCGCAGATATCGCAGTTTGCAGCCACAATGACTCCTTCGGTCAATTTAAGATCTAGATCCAGGCGGATCGGGTTGGATATGTGGGTTTAATGCGAGAAGATTGTGGACCTCAAGCTAAACCTTGCGAAGAATAGCCGATCAAGTGAAATGTGATGAAGGAGGGGCTATGGGAGAGTCGATCTCGGATTCCGCCCATGCCCCCATCACCTCTTTCACCCTGTCCATATTGCACACGTGGCTCGTTGAAGCCCAGAACGCCTTACGGGCCACTCGTGCGGAAATTGATGCCCTCAATGTGTTCCCTGTCCCTGATGGCGACACCGGAACCAACCTTTACCTCACGGTAGAAGCAGCCTGCGCCGCATTTATCGAACCATGTGAGGACCTTGCCGCAGCCGCCCTTGGGGTTGGACGGGCGGCGATTCTAGGGGCTCGGGGGAACTCCGGGGTGATTTTTTCGGCCCTCTTACGCGATCTAGTTGCTGAACTTGCCAAAAGCCCTGAAAACTTCGCACACGCTCTTACGCAAGGTGCCAGCGGCGCATATCGCGCTGTCGCCTCACCACTTGAAGGCACAATTCTGACGGTGGCTTCCCAATCGGCCCGAGAAGCTGAGTTGGTCGCGTCGCGGGGAGCGGATCTCGCTGAGGTGGCGATCGCGGCCGCCGATGCCGCATACAGCTCGTTACTGCTCACACCAGATTTGCTGGTGCAACTGCGTGACGCAGGAGTGGTTGATGCCGGTGGTCGTGGGTTGGTCGTGGTGCTCGACGCACTGGTCACGGTGCTGACCGGTGTGACGCCCCGCCGCACAGAACACGCTGTTCACCCGGTGGGTCAATATTCGCCGCCAATGGAATCTAAGGACTACAAGAGCGGAGAAATTGAATGTGAGGTCATGTATGACTTCGATGCGGAGGAAAGCACTGAGTTACGAAATGTTTTGGAAAGTCTGGGAACGAGTGTGATGGTTGCCGGAATTGATTCACTGTGGAAAGTTCACGTGCACGTCCCATTACATCGGGTTTCTGACTGCATCAATGCTGGAATAGCACGTGGGATAGTGACTCAGGTGAGTGTTGTTCCCCTCGACCTTCAGGCAACCAACCGAGTTCATCCGCAGTCGACTGAAGATCGCACCCGGATTTTGATTGCGGTGACACATGGCGAAGGGGTTCAGCGCCTGTTGGAATCACTCGGTGTGACGTGTATTCCCACTCCTGCTCGACAACAACCGTCTGCCGCTGAAATCATTTCCGCAATCAAGGGGAGTGAGGCGAGGGAAATCGTCATTCTTCCTGCTGATCGCGATACGCACCCGGTCGCTGACATTGCAGCAGCAGACATGCGGGCTGTGGGTTATCGAGTCTCAGTGATCCCCAGTCGCGCCATAACTCAATCCTTGGCAGCTATTGCCGTGCATGACTCTTCGCTCGAATTCGACCGTGATGTTGTCTCGATGACTCGGGCGGCCAGCGCAACCCGCTACGGGGCAATCACTCGCGCTACGCGCGATGTGCTCACCATGGCCGGTGCTTGTAAATTTGGGGATTACCTTGGGCTTATTGACGGTGAGATCAGTGTAATCGAGAGCGATCTTCTCACTGTGAGTAAAAATCTTCTTCGAAGAATGCTGGCTCCCGGAGCTGAATTGCTGACAATTGTGACGGGTAATGAATTGACAGAACCAGAAATCGAATCATTCCTCGCGTGGGTTAAAGCAAGTTACCCCTTGGTTGATCTTGAATTCGTTTCAGGGGAGCAGCCGTTATGGCCTTTTATTTTCGGGGTCGAATAGTGTGAGTGGGATTGCAGGTTTTTTAAGTACGCCCCTCAATGAACTCATTGGTGGAAAAAGTGCCGCAAGTTTAGAAAAGGCCTTCGGAATCACCCGAGCCGGTGAGCTTCTCAATCATTATCCACGGAGATACATTGATCGAGGAAAACTCACCACACTGCGCAACGTAGAAGTCGGCGTCCCCGTGACGATCATGGCCACGATTCAAAGTGTTGAAACTCGACGTATGACCCAAAAGCGCGGCTTCATTTTGGTGATAAAAGTTACCGACGGAATTGACACGATGGAACTCACGTTTTTTAATCAGAAATGGCGCGAGAAAGATTTGCAGGTTGGTCGAAGTGGCTTATTTGCCGGGACGGTTTCCGAGTATCGCGGAGTGAGAACGTTGACGCACCCAAAATTTGCACTCTTTTCTGACATCGGAATCGACATTTCGCAGGAAACTGATGCCATAACGAACTTCACGGGCGAGATCATTTCGGTTTATCCAAGTACTCAGGAGCTTGCTTCTTGGCAAATTCAGGCTGCCATTGACGTGGTGCTGGCATCAGTCGATCATCTGACGGACCCAATTCCAGCAGAACTTGTGGTCAAACATGGTTTTATGACCAAAGTTGAATCTTTGCATGCAATTCATCAGCCAAAAGATCATGAAGAAATTCTTCGGGCTACTCAACGGATAAAATATGAAGAGGCATTTATCCTGCTCGCACTCATGCGCCAGCGCAAGAGCCAAGCAAAATCAGCGATTGCTCATGCTCGAAGTGGATCAGACGGAGTGGTCCTCGCCGAATTTGATAACTCACTTCCCTTTGAATTAACAGAGGGCCAACGCGAAGTGGGTGCAGAGATTTCGCGGGATCTAGCGAGAAGCATTCCCATGACAAGGTTGCTACAGGGTGATGTGGGCAGTGGTAAGACAATCGTGTCAATTCGCGCAATGCTTGACGTAATTTCATCAGGTGGCCAGGTGGCCCTGCTCGCTCCCACAGAAGTGCTGGCCGTCCAACACCTTGAATCCCTACAGAGCTTTTTGGTGGGTGTCACCTCTCGAAAGATTCGGGTCGACCTGTTAACCGGGGGTATGCCGGTGGCAAAGCGGCGTCAAGTACTTCTCGATGTGCAAAGCGGAGAACTTGACATTCTGATCGGGACTCATGCCCTCCTCGAAGATAATGTGCAGTTTTTTGACTTGGGTTTGATTGTGATTGACGAACAGCACCGATTTGGCGTCGAGCAACGTGCTCTTATGCTGACAAAAGGCAAAGACCAATTGCGCCCACATTTGCTAGTCATGACTGCGACTCCGATCCCACGAACTGTGGCCCTCACAATCTTTGGCGATCTTGACGTTTCAACTTTGACCGAGTCACCATCTTTGCGAGCAGACGTGCAGACCCATCTAGTTTCGACAACGGGTATGCCTCGAAGCGTGTCACGTGTGTGGGAACGAATGGCTGAGGAAGTGGCTGCCGGGAACAGGGTCTTTGTGGTGTGTCCGAGTATCTCTCCATCAGAGGTTGATCCTAAAAAAGGAAAAACATCGCGTGATAAAACTTCACAACTTGAGCCGCTCGCTTCAGTCGAAGAAACGTATGAAACATTAAGGCTCCGATTTCCAAAAATTGCATTTGCAATGCTGCATGGCGGGATGGACTCACAATCGAAGCGCGAAATAATGCACCGTTTTGGGGGATCAGATGACCCGCACATTGATGTTTTGATTTCAACCACCGTGATTGAAGTGGGAGTTGACATTCCGAAAGCCACCATGATGGTAGTTCTCAATGCTGAAAGATTCGGAATGTCGCAATTACATCAATTACGGGGACGAATTGGCCGTGGCTCACTACCGGGGCTGTGTATTCTCGTCCACGGTTTCTCCTATAGCCCCGCTTCACTTGATCGACTAAGTGCTATGCGTGATTCGCGCGATGGGTTCGTGCTCTCCCAGAAGGATCTTGAAATTCGCGGCGAAGGCGATGTTCTCGGACAGGATCAATCTGGAGCGCTGAGTTCATTGCGCTTACTGAGAATAATTGATGACCTAGCGTTCATTGAGACCGTGCGAATTGAAATCGATGAGTTATACGACGGAAGTAATTGGGATTTGGTGCTGCAGGCCATCGACTCATTCGAGATTATGCGTGCGCAGAATTTGGAAAAAGCCTGATGAGAATTATTTCGGGATCCGCGCGTGGTCGAAAGTTGGAGGTTCCTATAGCCGGAACGCGTCCCACCTCTGATCGTTTAAAGGAGGCAATGTTTTCAACAATCGACTCTCATCTAGCCCAAAGTGACGTTGATTGGGGGAGCATCAATTTCGTTGACCTCTTCGCCGGATCTGGCGCAATCGGACTTGAGGCTAAAAGTCGCGGCGCCCACCAAGTGGTGTTGGTCGAGCATGATGCGCGTGCCCGCACCACTATCGAGCAAAATTCTGTGCGGTCTGGGCTGGCGGTTCGAATCGCGAATGCTGATGCGTATTCATGGTTGCCTACATTTGAAGTCGACATACTTTTTTTAGATCCGCCATATGATCACGCTGATGCTCAATTACAGCAATATTTTTTAAAGATATGTGCTGTTAATAATCTGTCAGGGGCATTACTCATCTGTGAGCGTGGAGTGAGGTCGGATTCACCATTTTCTCTGGTGTCGCCACAAGTTTTGCCACTTGTTTGGGAACGTTCTTACGGTGACTCTAAACTTTGGTACGGTCAGGTTCGTTCGGATCCATTTACGTGAGGAGTGCAGATGCAGATTGCCGTATGTCCTGGCTCATTTGACCCGGTAACTATGGGACATCTCGACGTATTTGAGCGGGCATCTCGGATGTCAGATCGGGTAATCGTGGCGGTTCTGATCAACAAGCAGAAATCTTCATTGTTTACCTTGGATGAGCGCATCGAGATGCTCAAGGAAGCAACATCACACTTGCCCAATGTCTCCGTCGACTCGTTTTATGGCCTATTGGTTGATTATTGCCGGGACCACAATGTCAATGCGATTGTGAAAGGTCTGCGGGCGGTCAGTGATTTCGACTACGAACTCCAGATGGCTCAGATGAACTACCGACTGACCAAGGTGGAAACATGCTTCATCTCGACAAATCCGCTCTACAGCTACCTGTCCTCAAGTCTGGTTAAGGAGGTCGCGACTCACGGAGGAAATGTCAGCGGCCTAGTGCCTGAAGTCGTGTTGAAACGCTTAGAAGAGAAATTATCCAGCACAATATGATCGAGCCGTTTTAGTCGCTAAATAAGAATCAATGTCAGGAGCAAGCGTGGACGTGCAGGAAAGACTCGATGAACTCACCGTCTTGGTGGAAGAGGCGAAATCCATGCCTTTATCGGCCTCGTGCATTGTGAATCGGTCTCAGGTCCTCGACATTATCGAAGAGATTCGTCAACTCATGCCCGAGTCGGTTTATCGGGCCGACGAATTATTGGCGGACCGGGAAGCGGTTGTCCAAGATGGACGTCGTGAGGCAGATCGAATCCTGGCTCAAGCGAGAGCGACCGCTGACTCATTGGTTTCGGAGCACGAGGTCTATTTGACTGCGGTCGAAGAAGCGAACGCACTTCGAAACGAAGTTGCCGGTACGACCCAGCAGATGCGGATTGAAACTGACGACTACATCGATGCAAAATTAGCTACATTTGAAATTACGCTGCAAAAGACACTGCAAACGGTGGATCGGGGTCGCGAGCGGTTACGAAGCCAGATGTATCAAGAACTGGCCCCTGACGCGGACCAGACCTCTGAGTTTTTTGACGCACAAACGGATTAGAGTTTTTGATGGCAAATAATTCCCCTGTTGAACCGGGTTCATTCCACGTATCCCTCACTCATCTGCCGCGCAGGCCGGGAAACATGTGGGAGTCAGCGCTGGAATTCGTGGCCCCGGCACAACTAGAAGTGGGGATGGCCCGGCTGGCACCGGGGAGCAAGATGCCAGCCGATATCCGGATTGAGTCAGTGCTTGAGGGCGTTCTGGTGAATCTGGACTTCGAATTTGAGGTCGAAGCGGAGTGTGCCAGGTGTCTGGAGCCATTTATGTGGACGGATGAAGCCCGCGTAACCGAGCTCTTTCTTTATGAACAAACAGATTCACGTGGGCGCGTTATCCCTGCAGTCCTGGATGAAGACGATGAACTGACGGTCTTTTACGTCCAAGACGATAGTGTGGATTTACTTGAGGTCGTCCGTGATGCAATTGTGCTTGACCTACCACTCTCACCACTATGTCAACCGGACTGTCTGGGGATTTGCCAAGAATGTGGCGAAAAACTCGAGGAAGCCCCGCATCAGCACGAGAGTCTTGACCAAAGGTGGGCGGCCCTTGAGGGACTATTGGATTCGCCAAAAGCCGACCCCTTAGGCTAGATCAAATACCCTTAGTGCGATACTTCACTGCGCAAACGAGTGCAACCACTACTTGAAAGAGGATCCAGTGCCAGTTCCCAAGCGGAAAACCTCGCGATCTAATACCCGTCATAGACGGTCACAGTGGAAAGCTGTTGCGCCCAACCTTGTCATTTGTGTTCGGTGTAAAGAGAAGCGTATTTCCCACATTGCCTGCCCAACGTGCGGAACCTACGCAAAGCGCCGCGTTCTCGACGTTTAACAAGACTTTCACCAACCGAATCAAGCGGGGGAGCTATTGCTCGCAATGGACGCAGACCGGAATTCCGTAAACACTCTGCTGGCGGTTCTTGATTGCGAGTGCGAAATTGAATTACTGGAGCTTGCCCTGGTTCATCGCTCATTTTCATATGAGAACGGGGCTATTCCCACAAACGAGAGACTTGAATTCCTGGGCGATTCAGTCCTGGGCGTGGTGGTGACTGATTTTCTTTATCGTGAGTTCCCCGACCTCCCCGAAGGATCCCTTGCCCGAATGCGGGCTTCCGTTGTGAATTCACAGGCTTTGGCCGAAGTTGCGCGAACGCTGGGGCTTGGCAAGCACATACGTTTGGGTCGAGGTGAACTCAGTTCGGGAGGCAGTGAGAAGACTTCCATTCTGGCTGATTCACTGGAAGCGGTAATTGGAGCGATCTATCTGTCCGGGGGAATCGTCGCTGCCGGCCAATTTGTTCATCGAATTTTCGACCCCATGATCCTGGCTGCCGCAGAGTTGGGCGCTGGCTTGGATTGGAAGACTTCTTTACAAGAGATCTGCGGGGTCTTGGAATTGGCCTTGCCCAACTATCTCGTTACAGACTCAGGACCTGATCATGCAAAAGAGTTCACGGCGCACGCTGAGATAGCCGGTGAAAACCTTGGATTTGGCATTGGTAGTTCAAAGAAAGCAGCTGAGCAGATTGCTGCAGAACAAGCATATGGTGAGTTATTAAATCGGTTCCCCCATGCCCGAACTTCCTGAGGTCGAAGTAGTTCGTGCGGGGCTAGGAAATTTAGTGTCTGGTACCAAAATTGGTGCAGTTCGTATCCACCATGAACGATCGGTGCGCCGAAATATTGGTGACTTAAACCAGCAACTTGAAGGTGTCACAATTGTGCGAGTTGCGCGTCGTGGAAAATACATGTGGCTCGAACTTGATCGGCCGTTCGTCTTGATGATTCATCTGGGCATGAGTGGACAGATTCGAGTCAATGAAGCACCATCAGGGCACCCACATGTTCGACTGGATTGGAATGTGATCCGACCGGGTGAACCAAACCGCTATTTTGAATTTGTAGACCAGCGGACGTTCGGTGGTTTGAGTGTCTCGGACCAAGACGAAAATGGTGATCCGTGCGCAATTTCCCACATTGCCAAAGACCCATTTGACCCCTTGTTTGACGTTGGTCAATTTGCAGATTCTCTTATTAGACGTTCGACTCAGGTCAAAAGAGCCCTACTTGATCAGAATCTCATTTCCGGGATTGGCAATATTTACGCGGATGAGTGCCTGTGGCGAGTTGGACTCGATGGAAGAACTCCATGTGAACGAATCGATCGGTCGACAGCAGTAGCGATCGTGACCGCTGTCACTCAAGTGATGCATGAGGCGCTTGTTGCAGGGGGGACAAGTTTTGATAGCTTGTATGTGAATGTGAATGGTGAATCTGGCTACTTTTCGCGGTCACTAGCGGTCTATGGTCGCGAAGGAAAACCCTGTGAACGCTGCGGGAATCCCATCACGAGAAGCCGGTTCATGAATCGATCAAGTTTTCATTGCCCTACCTGCCAGCCCGCGTGGTTGCTACCGTAATCAGACTTTGTACACCGATAGGATTGGGCTAATTATTTAACCTTGTGCACACAACCAGAGTGATCTGGGTGGGTGTCAAATTGACAGGATGATTATCGCGCCGTGCATCTAAAATCTCTCACCCTAAAGGGATTCAAATCCTTTGCGTCGTCGACCTCCCTTCAGTTTGAGCCCGGAGTCACGTGCGTGGTGGGTCCCAACGGTTCAGGTAAATCAAATGTGGTTGACGCGCTCGCGTGGGTGATGGGCGAACAAGGAGCAAAATCTTTACGCGGTGGCAAGATGGAAGACGTAATTTTTTCCGGGACATCAGGTCGGGCCCCGCTGGGCCGCGCAGAGGTTTCCCTCACGATTGACAACTCTGACGGCGCGCTACCGATTGAATTCGCCGAAGTAACGATTTCGAGGACCCTTTTCCGCAACGGTGGTTCGGAATACGCAATTAATGGTGAGCAATGCAGGTTGCTCGACGTTCAAGAACTGCTCAGCGATTCCGGTATTGGACGCGAGATGCATGTCATCGTTGGTCAAGGACAGCTTGATTCAATCTTGCACGCGACCCCGGAGGATCGTCGTGGCTTTATCGAGGAAGCTGCAGGCGTCCTGAAGCACCGCAAACGCAAGGAAAAAGCCCTACGCAAACTTGACTCGATGGCGGCTAATCTCACCCGACTCAATGATTTAACTGCCGAATTACGTCGTGCACTTAAACCACTTGGTCGGCAGGCTGAAGTTGCTCGACGCGCAACCGTGATTCAAAGTGATGTCCGAGACTCTCGGCTGCGATTGATGGCAAACGATCTGTCGGATCTCAGAGATGCATTGGAAGCCGAAGTGGCCGACGAAAGTGCCTTACGTCAAAAACAGTCCGAAGTAGAGTCAAAAATAGCAATCCTTCGCGAACGTGAGAACGTAGCGGACTCACTTGAACGTGAGTTGGGACCAGAGTTAGCGAAGAGCCAAGAAACTTGGTTTGCGCTCAGTAGTCTTCGTGAGCGCTATCTTGGGTTGGTTCAATTAGGTGTTGAGAAGGTGCGAAACCTTGCGCCAGAACCTGAGGAAGAAAAATCAGGTCGCGAACCTGAAGCGCTTGAGGCCGAGGCTCGCTCTTTGCGGAGTCAAGAGTTTGATTTAACCCGCCAAGTTGAGTCACTGGGCCAGGGTTTATCCGAGGCAGAAATTGCCGAGCAAGGCGCCGTTCGAGCGCTAAGCCAGGAGACATCCCGGGTTGCTGACATTGAGAGCGCTCAGGTTGTCCATCGTAAAAAAATCGATGACCTAACCGGGTCAAAGAACAACGTCAGTGCTCGCCTGGAGACCCGAGAAATAGAACTGACCCGACTTGCAGCCCAGATTGGCGAAGCGAAAGAAAGAAGTCAAGCCGCCCAAGCACAGTTCCAGGAAGTTGAAGTGTCCGTGATTTCTCACGGAGCAGGCGAAGAAGGATTGGACTCCGAACACGAAATTTCACAGGAGTTACTTGCGCGTGCAGACACGAAAGTTCGCGAATTATTGGGTGAAGAGGCTCGACTTGATCGTGAAAAAGCTGCATCGATCGCGCGACGTGATGCACTTGCTCTCGGTCTCGAACGAAAAGATGGTTCGGCGGCCCTCGTCGATTCCGGCCTTGAGGGGTATATCGGTACCTTGAGTTCCTTGATTCACGTTGAACAGGGGTACGAATCCGCAGTTGCCAGCGCCTTGGGAAATTTGTCATCTGCCGTTGTCGTATCCAATATTGACCGCGCGATGGACGCGCTCGTGTTCTTAAAGAACGAGGAAGCGGGTAGATCTAATGTGCTCGTGGCTGAGTTCCCTGCCGAACCCGTTCATCATGAACGCCCAGCTCCCGTCGGCAGGTGGCTGGTGGATTGTGTCCGAATTGATCCAATCGTTTCCTCGCAGGTACAGGCCCTGCTCAATCGTTTCGTCGTTGTTGACTCTTTAGACGACATGCGTGAGAGCGCCCGAGAAAACTTTGGGGTTTCCATGGTGAGCCGTCAAGGGGACTCCATTGACGCGGGTGTAATCGAAGGTGGGTCAACAAGTAGTCCCAGCTTGCTGGAAGTCCAAGCAGCTTTTGATCAATCCGAAACTACCCTTGCTCACATTGAGCAAGAACTTCAAAGAATTGTCTTCGAACTTGCAACCGCTAAGAACGATCAGGAAATTGCGGTAAAACGGGTTGAATCGGCGCTCTCACTCCTACATGAATCCGATGCGGAACTTGCTGCGATTGCGGAAAAACTTGGTGCCTTGGGCCAGCTTTCTCGAAATGCCTTGTCCGAAGCCGAGCGGCTTGAAGCAGCCATGTTGAGCACCCAGGCAGCACATGAACGGGATCGAGATCTATTGGCCAGTCTCGCGGCTCAATGGGAAACCTTGCAGAGCTCCGAAGTACCCAGTGTGGGTGAGGATCAGAGGGAATCCTTGGATCAGGCTTTAGCCCAAGCGCGAGCGCATGTTGTTGACTCGCGGCTCGCGGTGCGTACGGCGGAAGAGCGGGTGCGAGCCATAGGGGAACGAGCTGTCGCCCTAGAGCGCGATGCCCAAAATGAACGTAGTGCTCGAATTGCCGCAATAGAGCGTCGTGAGCGCCGTGCAGCATCTTTAATTGTTGCTCAGGCATTACTAGCGGGAGCCAAGGTGGCCTTGAATTACACCGAAACCTCCGTGGCACTTGCCCAGAGGGCGCGGACGCACGCTGAAGTATTAAAAAAGGAACGTGATGCTGAGCTGGTATTTGTTCGCGCTGAGGTTCGCGCCCTCGTGGAGGTACTGGAAAATTTGAAGGACAGTGTGCATCGGGATGAAGTTGCCAGAGCAGAACAGCGGATCCGGATTGAAGCACTTGAGGTCAAAACATTAGAGGATTTTGGGATTGCCCCTGATGAACTTATTGCTGAGTACGGTCCGAGCCAACTTGTTCCACCAAGTGCGATTGCCCCCGGCGACGAAATAGACCCGGACGCACCGCTTCCCGAGCCATATCCATTTGTGCGTGAGGAACAGGAAAAACGCCTCAGGGCTGCTGAAAAGCAACTTGCGATTTTGGGGAAGGTGAATCCGTTAGCCCTCGAGGAATACTCGGCCATGGAAGAAAGACAAAAATTCCTCACCGAGCAGTTAGAAGATCTTAAGAAAACTCGTGATGACCTACTGGACATCGTCAAGGAAGTAGATGCACGTGTTGAGCAGGTTTTCACCGAGGCTTACACCGAAATTGCGCGGGAATTCGAAGGGGTGTTCTCCCGACTATTTCCTGGAGGAGAAGGGCGCCTGGTCCTTACCGATCCAACCAACATGCTGTTAACCGGAGTTGATGTTGAGGCTCGCCCACCGGGCAAGAAGGTCAAGCGGCTGTCCTTGCTCTCTGGTGGGGAACGGTCTCTCACAGCGGTGGCATTTTTAGTTGCCCTATTCAAGGCTCGTCCATCACCGTTTTATGTCCTCGACGAAGTCGAGGCTGCACTTGACGACGTCAACTTGGGCAGGTTGATCGACATTATTGAGGAGCTTCGTTCATCTTCACAGTTGATCGTGATCACTCACCAGAAACGAACAATGGAAATAGCGGACGCGCTCTACGGAGTTTCCATGCGTGGTGACGGTGTTACCCAGATTATTGGCCAGCGCCTACGTGAGGCAGAACCCGCTTAATGGATGCATTAACTCTCGCCATTATCATTTCGATTGTTTTGATCGGTGTCGTCATCGGTGCGGCTGTCGCTTTTTACCGAACTAAGGCGAAGAAATCAGCGTTCGCAAAGTCAAAGCCAAGGCCAGGAATTGACTACTCGCCGGGAGTCGGAGACGACGACTCGGAACCACGCGACACTGCTCGAAAAACCGTAGAAACAATTCTGATCCCCGACGTTTTGTCGGACCCGGTAACCACGATTGAGGAAATACCACCTGCGGTATGGGAGGTTGAAGTACCCGAACCGGCCCTCGGACGTTTACATAAACTTCGAGCTCGATTGGCCCGATCAAATGGTGTATTCAGTAAGGGGTTGCTAGGGCTTCTTACAAGTGGCAGCCTTGATCAACAGACTTGGGATGATGTCGAGGCCACACTGCTTGGGGCTGATCTCGGCGTTGCCGCGACCACCGAGTTAATCGCTGCCCTGAAGGTCAGGATTGCTCAAGCAAATGATTCCAGTGAAGACTTTATGCGGCTGGCTTTGCACCAGGAGCTCGTGAATCTGTTGCGTCCAGATTTTGACCGAAGTCTGTGTATTGACGTTGCCGATCGCCCCGCCGTCATTTTGGTGGTTGGGGTTAATGGCACTGGTAAAACGACAACCGTGGGAAAGCTGTCCCGGGTACTCATCTCCCAAGAAAAATCAGTGCTGATGGGGGCCGCTGACACTTTTCGGGCTGCGGCCGCAGAACAACTCCAGACGTGGGGGGACCGGGTTGGTGCAGCGGTCGTTCGTGGACCAGAAGGTGGCGATCCCGCGAGTGTCGCGTTTGAGGCGTGTTCGATAGGGCGAGATGCCCACGTAGATGTTGTCGTGATCGACACTGCCGGGCGGCTTCATACAAAAACTGGCCTCATGGATGAACTGGGGAAAGTTAAAAGGGTGATCGAAAAGCAATCTCCCGTAGATGAAGTTCTGCTGGTACTTGATGCTACAACCGGTCAAAACGGACTCGTTCAAGCCAAAATCTTTAGCGAGGTTGTCGACGTGACCGGAATCGTCCTCACCAAACTTGACGGTACAGCCAAAGGTGGAATAGTGGTTTCGGTTCAGCGTGAGCTGGGAGTTCCCGTCAAATTGGTCGGTCTGGGTGAAGGCCCCGACGATCTAGCGCCATTTGATGTTGAAGACTTTGTGAGCGCTCTTCTTAATTAACACGAAGTTCACATTCAGTTTCTTAATTCACATGAGCGAAACCTTCTGAAACACTTTTGGAAATAAGTCCACGACAATCTTGGGTAATGCGATCGGCAATGTGCCGTGGTAGTCGCATTCGATAGGAGGACTTCTATGGATTCCGCACTTAATACGGGCGATACGGCATGGATGTTGACAGCCGCAGCCATGGTATTGCTCATGATTCCCGGACTTGCATTCTTTTATGGTGGAATGGTCCGTTCAAAATCCGTGCTGAACATGCTCATGATGGTGGTGGGAGCCACGTTCATAGTCGGTGTCCTGTGGGTTCTCTTCGGATACTCGATGACTTTTGGGACCTCAATGGGTGGCCTCATCGGGAATCCAACCGAGTTCTTTGGTTTGGAATCCTTAATGGCCGATAATCCTGAATCCACCCTTCCCATTATGGCTTTCGTTGCTTTCCAAGGAATGTTTGCTTGCTTGACGGTTGGACTCATCGCCGGCGCAATTCCGGATCGAACGAAATTCAATGGCTGGTTAATCTTTGGTGGAATTTGGGCGGTACTCGTCTATTTCCCCGTCGCGCACTGGGTCTGGGCCAGCGGAGGCTGGATCTTTGAGATGGGTGTTATTGACTTTGCCGGTGGCACCGCCGTTCACATCAATGCTGGAGCTGCGGGTTTGGCGCTCGCAATCGTGATCGGTAAGCGGGCGGGCTGGCCAAGGACACCTATGCGTCCACACAATTTAACGCTGGTCATGATCGGCGCAGGCTTGCTGTGGTTCGGCTGGTTCGGGTTTAATGCAGGTTCAGCGCTGGCCGCCAATAACACCTCTGCGGTGGTCTTCCTTAATACCTTCGCAGCCACCTGTGCTGCCGCAATTGGTTGGCTGGTTGTTGAAAAATTGCGTGATGGACACATAACAACCTTGGGTGCCGCTTCGGGCATTGTGGCAGGGCTGGTTGCCATCACGCCTGCATGTTCGGCCGTGAGTCCTGTCGGCGCGCTGATCGTCGGGGTACTTGCTGGCGTGATTTGTGCGCTTGCAGT
>JBBARV010000001.1:260248-404542 GCA_040399625.1 Candidatus Nanopelagicales bacterium
ATATCTCGAGACGATGAACGCTCGGGAATAGACCTTGCGGAGCACGCCGAGTCCGCTTATGAACTCGGGGACTCTGGCGGCGGCGGACATTTCGTTGGCGTTGGTGCCGGATCAGTACGTCGTGATCGAGAGGAAATCTGATGAAACTAGTTACAGCAATTATCAAGCCGTTCAAGCTCGAGGACGTTAAGACTGCACTCGAATCAATCGGAATCAAAGGAATGACCGTATCCGAAAGTTCGGGATTCGGACGGCAAGGAGGCCACACCGAGGTCTACCGCGGGGCTGAGTACACGGTTGATTTGGTTCCTAAGGTTCGGTTGGAAGTCCTCATTGATTCTGATCGGCTCGACGAGGTACTCGATGCAATCACGAAGGGAGCCCACACCGGTAAAATCGGCGATGGCAAAGTGTGGGTAACCCCGGTTGAAGAAGTGATCCGGGTTCGAACAGGGGAACGTGGTCCCGATGCACTCTAGTTCGTGGCACATTAATTCGTGAATCCTAAATTCATCAAACGGTGCTCTGGCCAAACTGGCCCAGAGCACCGTTTGGCAATGAGTATTGCTTTCGATTCGTGGTTGAGCATGCTCTTTGAACAAGCAATCATTACTAACAAAGCGTCGAGCCAAAACTTTGCCCTGATTGCTGTGGGGAGTTACGGACGTCAAGAGTTAGGTCCAAGCAGTGACTTGGATCTCGTCCTGATCCACGAGGAGGGTGTTTTTCCCAACGAGGTCGCCGAGGCTTTGTGGTATCCCATCTGGGATGCCGGCGTTGACCTTGATCACAGTGTCCGAAGTATTCCTACCGCGCGGAAAGTGGCATCGGAAGACATAAAAGCTTTCACCGGTTTACTGGACGCCCGCTGGATCGCGGGAAATGAGGAACTTGCACGAGAACTTCGCAATTCGATTCATCACGACTGGCGGGCAAATGCAAAAAACGTGCTGCCACAACTGTCACAACTAGTTTCTGAACGAAGGAAAACTCACGGTGAACTCTTTCAGCTCCTTGAGCCGAATATCAAGGAGTCATACGGAGGTATCCGAGACGCAGGAATCGTAAATCATTTGAGCTCTACTTGGTTAATTGACACCCCTCGAACCGAGTGGGAAATTTCAAAGAACTTTCTCCTTGATGTCCGTGATGCCATGTCTTTGTCATTGAGTGGTGATCGTTTACACATGCAATCCCAAGCGACCGTCGCACTGGAGATGGGACTAGCGGATCCTGAAACATTGCTGAAGGAGATTTACTTAGCAAGCCGCAAAATTGCTTACACGAGTGAGTTGACGTGGTACCGCATCAATGCGTTACTTGATCAAGATAAACCCAGCATTCGACAGTTGTTTTCGGGATTGAGGGGCTCATCGGGAAAAATTCGCGAGCCTTTGGCGCAGGGAGTGATCGACTCCGGAAGCGAGATAACGCTGGCGCGAAACGCTGACCTTGCCAGCGATCCGGGACTGCTGCTGCGAATTGCAGGCGCTTCGGCGCTTACCCAAAAGCCGATCTCACCGTATTTACTCGAACGGGAAGTTTCGATTCGTACGCCGTGGGACCGCGAGATGCGAGAATCTTTTGTCTCGCTGCTGGGTTCGGGAACTGGCCTACTCAATACTTGGGAAGCGCTCGATCAGTACGGAATTATCGAAAAGTGGTTCCCCGAATGGAGTAATCTGCGCTCCGCTCCACAGTTCAACGTCCTACATGAATTCACCGTTGACCGACACTTAATTGAGTGCGTTATCCAAGCGCAGTCGTTTGTGCGCACGGTTGAGCGACCTGATCTGCTGCTAGTCGCCGCGTTTCTCCATGACATTGGGAAATGCCAAGACGGTGACCATAGTGAAATTGGTGCAGAAATGACTCGCGTCATCGCTCCTCGTATCGCATTTGATTCTGCAGATACAGAAGTTCTGGAACAACTGGTGCTCTACCATTTGCTATTGCCCGATATCGCGACCAAACGTGATCTTGATGATCCCCAAGTGATCAGCGATGTTGCCTCCAAAGTCAGGGATGCGGCAACACTTGACCTGCTTTTGGCCCTGAGTTTGTCGGACTCGCGAGCTACCGGACCATCATTGCGATCGCAGTGGCGGGAGGGACTTCTCAGAGATCTCGCAAGAAGGGTTCGATTGCATCTAGCCGGTGATGCCCGCGAACTGGCGCCGGTTGAGCCTACGGAAATTCAATTAAGAGCAGCAAATCATGACGCCCTTTTCCTGGAAATCACGCGTGAAGATCACGGTTTTCGAATAACGGTAGGCGCTTCTGATCAAATTGGACTTGTTGCAAAAGTCGCTGGGATATTGGCCATGAATCGTCTGGCCGTGCGGGCTGCGAAGATTTCGACGGTCGGCGAGCGGGCAATTCAAGAATGGTACGTGCGCCCCTTATTCGGTGATCCACCTGCGCAAGAGATCCTGTACACGGATCTTGTTCGCACGGTTGCCGGAACATTTGATGTTGAAGCGGCAATGGCGAAACGGACGCAACCGCGCTTACCCCGAACCCAAACATCTGGTGTCGGTGGGTCAAGCCCTGCGCAAGCGCAGGTCAGCATCGAGCGGGTTTCGGGGACGCAGGTTGTCCTTGAGATTCGGGCACCCGATGCACCTGCCCTGTTATACAAAATGGCGAGTTGTATCGCACGTGAAGGGGTTGAAGTAGTCGGTGCCAAAATTTCGACTCTTGGAGTCGACACGGTTGATGTATTTTTCGTGAAAGAATCTGGTGGTGCAGAACTTAGTGAACCTAGGGCACGGTCACTGATTGAGGCACTTGAAAGTGAACTCGCGCTACCGCCTGACGGTGCGCCCGTTACCCTAGGCTAAAGGTGCAGTTTTAGGCTACTGCTTGGGCATTATTTGCTTGGGAATTAAAGGAGTCAATTTTGTTCGCAACGTTGTCCGATCGACTTGCGGTCACGTTTAAGGGCTTGCGGGGTAAGGGTCGGCTCAGTGAGGCTGACATTGACGCAACCGTTCGCGAAATTCGTACAGCGTTGCTTGAAGCCGATGTCGCACTGCCAGTGGTGCAGGCTTTTTGCGCTGATGTCAAAGTTCGTGCCATTTCGGTTGAAGTCTCCGGCGCCCTCAATCCAGCCCAGCAGGTAATCAAAATTGTTAATGAAGAACTCATTGGCATTCTGGGTGGTGAGACACGGAATCTCGTTTTTGCCAAAAATGGTCCGACGGTAATCCTGTTAACCGGTCTACAAGGTGCGGGTAAAACCACTTTGGCGGGCAAGCTTGCGAGGCACTTGGCGACGCAAGGGCATACTCCATTACTTGTTGCCGCTGATCTGCAACGTCCCAATGCGGTTGATCAGCTTCGGGTGGTTGGTGAGCGTGCTGGAGTTCCAACATTCGCGCCGGAACCAGGAAACGGGGTGGGTGACCCGGTCGCGGTAGCTCGAGCCGGAAAGCAATTTGCGGTAGACAAGGTCCACGACGTCGTGATCGTTGACTCGGCCGGGCGTCTGGCAATTGACGGTGAACTTATGGCCGAGCTGGCCAGTGTTCGTGACGCAGTGCAGCCAGAAAACGTCCTTTTTGTCGTTGACGCGATGATTGGTCAGGACGCGGTAAACACAGCCCTCGAGTTTGATCGACAGGTGGGATTCGACGCTGTCGTTCTCACGAAGTTGGATGGTGATGCCCGTGGTGGCGCAGCACTGTCTATCGTGTCCGTTGTCGGAAAACCGATCATGTTTGGTTCCACCGGTGAAAAACTGGAGGACTTCGAAGTCTTCCACCCCGACCGCATGGCATCCCGGATCTTGGATATGGGCGACCTCATGTCCCTCATCGAATCGGCCGAGCGGGCATTTGACGCTGAAAGCGCTGAGCGACTGTCCCAAAAAGTGGCCGACGGTGAGGATTTCACCCTCGATGACTTCTTGGAGCAAATGCAGGCTGTCAAGAAAATGGGTTCAATTGGCAAACTCATGGGCATGCTTCCCGGAATGGGGGAGATGAAAGCCCAACTGGACCAGGTGGACGAGCGCGAACTGGATCGTGTCGCCGCCATTATTCAATCGATGACCCCGGCCGAGCGACAGGATCCTAAAATCCTCAATGGTTCGCGACGGGCGAGAATTGCGGCCGGTTCAGGCTCCAAGGTGGCCGATGTCAACGGTCTCATTGAACGTTTTGGTCAAGCCCAAAAAATGATGAAGCAGATGGGCAAAGGAGGGATGCCAGGGATGCCGGGTATGCCAGGTATGCCGGGTATGGGCATGGGAGGCGGCAAAAAGTCCAAGGGAAAGCAACCCAAGAGTCAAAAAGCAGCCAAGGGAGCCAAGGGCCGAAGCGGGAATCCGGCCAAACGTGCCGGGCTCGGTGGCGTCAATCCAGATCCATCGACTCCGCCAGATTTGGGGTCACTTCCACCGGAACTTAAAAAATTGCTCCAGTAGCCCGGGTGGGGGAATCACCGAATCTGGGTTCGGGTAGCATTACGTCGCTATTGAACGAGACCGGACCCTCTCAACCGGTCACGAGCAAGTCCGCACGATTCGAAATCAGTACATGTCCCCACGTGTAATGCATTCGCTTCACCCATTATTAGAGGAGAAATGCCCACCGTGGCCGTAAAAATTAAGCTTAAAAGAGTTGGAAAGATTCACGCCCCCCAGTACCGGATTGTGGTTGCTGACGCACGCACCGCACGCAATGGCCGGGCCATCGAGGAGATCGGCATTTATCAGCCAGTTTCCAACCCCAGCATCATGCAGGTGAAGTCAGACCGCGCGCAGTATTGGCTCGGCGTCGGCGCCCAACCTACCGCTGCTGTTGAAGCCATCTTCAAAGTTACCGGTGACTGGCAGAAGTTCAAGGGTCTCCCTGGCGCTGAAGGCACACTTCAGGTCGCGCCCCCCAAGCCCAGCAAAATGTTGGCTTTCGAAGCAGCGGTCACGGATGCCGCTAATGCTCCCAAGACCACAAAGCCTAAGAAGCTTGAAGTGAAAGAACCTGAAGCTAAAGAAGTTGTCGTCGCAGAAGCTGCAGACGTCGTTGACGTCGTCGAAGCTGTTGTTGAACCTGCCGCCGAGGTAGTTGAACCAACCGTAGACACAGTTGAAGAGGTAGTCGCTGAAGAAGGCGCCAAGGATGAAGCACCGAAGGAAGAAACTTCCTGATGCTCGAAGACGCCTTAGCCCATCTGGTTCGTGGAATTGTTGACAATCCCGACGACGTCAGCGTGACTTCTCGCGCTGATCGTCGTGGGAAGTCGGGCCAAGCACTGGACGTTCGGGTTAATCCTGCTGACATGGGACGCGTCATCGGCCGCTCGGGTCGCACCGCAACCGCACTTCGCACTGTTGTTTCGGCGATCAACGAGGGTCGCGGAGTGAGGATCGACTTCCTCGACGCAGCCGAGCGCTAACCCACGTGCAGGTCACGGTTGGCCGAATTGGCAAACCGCATGGAATTCGCGGTGAAGTTACCATCGAAGTTCGTACCGATGAACCGGAACTAAGGTTCGCCCCTGGCACAACGCTGAAGCGCGAAAATGGTTCGGATCTCATCGTCTCTGATTTTCATTGGCACAGTGGGCGGGTGTTGCTCAAGTTTCTGGGAGTGGATTCCCGCGGTGCTGCCGAGGAACTGCGCAACAGCATCTTGATAGTTGAGCGCGCCGAAGGTGAAGTGCCAGATGAAGATGACGAATTCTACGACTCCAATTTAATTGGCTGTCGGGTGCAGACCCTCGACGGAGAGTTGATCGGCCAGGTAATGGACGTTTTGCACCTGCCGAGTCAGGACTTACTCGTCGTGGCCTCAGGGGATGATGATCGGGAGTATTTGATTCCATTTGTGGAAAGCATCGTTCCCAACGTTGACGTCATGACAAAAATCATCACGGTGGATCCACCGGAGGGGTTACTCACCGAGGAAACCGCCAGTGAAGATTGATGTAGTTTCGCTCTTTCCTTCGTACATGGACCCACTCAAGCTGTCACTTTTGGGTAAGGCCCAAGAACAGGGAATTGTTCAGATTGCGATCCACGATTTACGCGATTGGGCAGCGGACCCGCATCGAAATGTTGATGACACGCCATATGGCGGTGGTCCCGGGATGGTGATGTCTCCACTCGTGTGGGGCGAGGCGCTGGATTCAATTCGAGAACAAGCGGTTGGCAACCCGGTCCTAATAATTCCCACTCCCTCAGGTCAGCCATTTGATCAGGTTCTTGCGTCGGGCTTGGCAGGCGAAGCGCACTTGGTTTTTGCTTGCGGGCGCTATGAAGGAATTGATTCACGGGTCGCAATGCACTACTCACAGAACGAGAGGTGGGATTCGGTGCGAGAGGTCAGCATCGGTGACTACGTGCTGGCTGGGGGAGAGGTGGCCGCACTGGTCATGATTGAAGCCATAACCCGCTTGATTCCTGGCATATTAGGCAATCCGGAGAGCGTTGCCGACGATTCGTTCACACGGCTCGACTCCCTCGTCGAAGGTCCGGTGTTCACTAAGCCACCCAGCTGGCGTGGCCTGGAAGTGCCCGAAGTGCTGCGAAGCGGCAACCACGGTCTTGTTGCGCAATGGCGAAAAGATCAAGCGCAGGCACGAACTGAAACTTTTCGGCCCGATCTGCTCAACGAGTTCCCTGATTCTTTGCACTAAGTCCATGGGGCGAAACACGTTCATGGGGCATATGGCACACTTTCACCGCTAGACGTATCGGCTATCTGCCATAGGGGATCCGGATCAGTCAGCATTTTGTCAATAATTTACACCGCACATGACCTATGGCGTGGGCAGGAAGAAGTACAGATGAAGACTCTCGATGTAGTAGATGCCAGTTCGTTCCGCGACGATATCCCGGCTTTTCGTGCCGGTGACAATCTTAAGGTCTACGTAAAGGTTGTTGAAGGAAACAAGACTCGTGTCCAGATGTTCCAAGGTGTGGTAATTGGCCGCCATGGTTCTGGACTTGGTGAGACATTCACCGTACGTAAGGTGTCTTACGGTGTTGGAGTTGAGCGTAAGTTCCCCGTGCACACCCCCATCATTGAAAAGATTGAGGTAGCCAGTCGCGGCGATGTTCGCCGGGCGAAGCTGTACTACCTTCGCGGCTTGAAGGGTAAGAAGGCCAAGATTCGTGAATTGCGCGAAACCCCTAAGGAAGCCGTAAAAACTGAGGGTTAAGTCACTTGCCGAGTGCGGTCTTAACTGAATGAAATATTTTCTGAGCGCCATAGTGGGAGTTCTCCTGCTATGGCTTTTCAGTTTATTTCTCATTGCACCTTTTGTGATTCCCTCAGAATCAATGCAACCCGCACTCAATCCGGGTGATCGAATTCTGGTGAACCGAACTGCTTTTTGGTCGGATCCGATTGCTCGTGGAGATCTTGTCGTCTTTGACGGCGCAGACAGTTTTAGCCCCGAGCCGGGCAACTTCGTGAAACGGGTCGTGGGGATTTCCGGTGATCGTGTTGTGTGTTGTTCAGAGTCGGGAGAAATAACCGTCAATGGGATTCCGATTAACGAAAGCCCATATCTATACCCGGGGGATATTCCAAGCCAATTGGATTTTGATGTATTGGTGCCAGAAGGAAAGCTGTGGTTGTTGGGGGATCATCGGTCCCAGTCAGCAGACTCGCGATCCCACCTAGGGGATCCGGGCGGTGGCTTTGTATTAGAGTCTAAGGTTGTGGGGCAGGCGAGTTTCATTATTTGGCCGCCGGCTCGGTGGCAATGGCTTGATTCGCACTCATTCGAGGAGTTGGTGGACTAGTGGCAGTCTCGGCCCGCGACGATTCATCACAGAGTGACTTGCAGGATCAGGTTCAGGATCAGGTGGCCAAAAAGAAAAAACCTTCCCTTCTTCGTAGTGTGGTCGAATTTGTCGTGATAATCGCTGTAGCGCTCGCCCTTGCTACGGGAATTCGAACTTTCATTGCGCAGCCCTTTTTCGTGCCCAGTGGCTCAATGGAACAAACCCTTCAGATTGATGACCGGGTAATTGCGGCAAAAATTACTACTTCGATTTCGGGCGTCAAGCGGGGTGAAATCATGGTGTTTAAAGACCCAGGAGACTGGTTGCCACCCATGGAACAAAATAGTGAAGGCTGGCGGTCGGTAGTAGCCAAGGCATTGACATTCGTGGGACTACTCCCGAGCGACTCGGGAGACGACTTAGTAAAACGGGTCATTGGAGTTGAGGGTGACCAGGTAGCGTGCTGCAATCAGGCTGGTCAGATTGTTCTCAACGGAGTTTCTCTGGACGAGAGCTCTTATGTCAATGGACCCACCGATCAAATTCTTTTTGATGTCAAAGTACCCAAGGACTCCATGTTCGTCATGGGAGATAACCGCGGTAACTCGGCAGACTCGCGTTTTCACCTCGACCAAAATAGCGGCTCAGTTCCAATTGAAAACGCGGTCGGAAGGGTATTTGCTGTTGTCTGGCCATTATCTCGGCTAACCATCGAGAACATCCCAGAAATTTTTGGCAACTCGGCCATCGCCGCCGGTAATGAATTCGGAAAGTGACGAGCTCCATCACAGCCGCACCGCCAAGTTTGCGTTTGGAACGATCACTACTCCGTGCAGGGCACGCACGCGTGGGGGGAATTGATGAAGTGGGTCGCGGGCCGTTGGCGGGTCCGATCTACATCGGGCTAGTTGTAATTGATTCGCAGACGCCTACTGCGCCTCGAGGAGTGCGTGATTCAAAGGCAATACAGCCGAAGGAACGCGCTCAACTTGCTCAAGCGGTGACTGCTTGGGCGTGGTCAACTACCGCGAGTGTGGATGCACAGTTCATTGATCGTTTTGGATTAACGCAGGCACTCCGGGAGTGTGTCAACATCGCATATGGAAATGCGGTCAAAGCTGGAATGGCGCCATCGGTAATTATTCTTGATGGAACTCATAATTTTTGTGATCCGGATCTGCCACTTTCCGTGGTGATGCGAAAAAAAGCCGATCAAAGCGTTTCAAGTGTCGCTGCGGCAAGCATAATTGCGAAAGTCGAACGTGACGAATTTATGCATGAGTGTTCAATTGATTTTCCTAATTATGGTTGGGAACGAAATAGCGGTTACGGAACTCGTGAGCATCTTGATGCGATAAAGCGCTTTGGGCTGACCAAACTGCACCGCACAAGTTTCTGTCACTGACGCGTTATCCACAGCGAATAATCAGTCCTTCCGCCCGGCGCATAACTTGGTGAGGGTTAGCCCATGAAACCAAAAGATGCCCTCGGAAAATACGGTGAAGAATTAGCCGCGCGGTATCTGTCAAAATCTGGAATGGTGATACTCGAGCGAAATTGGCGTTGTGACCTAGGTGAGATTGACGTTATCGCACGGGACCAAGACGAATTGGTGATTTGTGAAGTAAAAACCCGCCGTTCTGCATTATTCGGCGAGCCACTTGAGAGTGTGACACCGCGCAAAGTGAGGCGGATGCGTGGGCTTGCACTTCGATGGCTTGACACGCGATCCGTTAGTCCACGAAATATCCGGTTTGATGTTGTTGGAATTCTGGCACCGATTGTGGGACCCCCAACGATTACTCATATTCGGGGTGTCTGAAGTGGCATTAGCCCGATCCCTGGGTGCAGTTGTTTCTGGTGTATCCGGTCATTTGGTTCAAGTGGAAGTTGATCATTCGCGGGGCCTGCCCACCGTGGGGCTGGTGGGTTTGCCCGATGCATCGGTTATTGAATCAAAGCATCGAGCCAAAACCGCGATAGTGAATTCCGGCCTGATGTGGCCCAAGGGACGGGTCACCATCAGCCTTTCACCCGCAGAGTTGCGCAAACATGGGGCTGGACTTGATCTAGCAATCGCTCTGGGCATTTTGGGGGCTACCGGACAGATCGCCCCTGAGCTCATTCACAGCACGGTGTTTCTTGGGGAATTGGGCCTTGATGGCTCATTGAGAAGCATCCCCGGAGCGTTACCTTGTGTTATTGCCGCAGCTCAAGCCGGGATCCATTCGGTGATCGTCCCCTACGGAAATCTGCCCCAATGCAGAATCGTCCCTACTGCCAGTGCGGTTGCTTGTTCCGATCTCAATCACGTCCTTTCATTTCTGCGTGGCGAGAGCGAACCACTCTCATTGGGTGCAACTACCGAGCCCGATTCAGTAGAGACGGTGGACCTCTCTGACGTTGTGGGTCAAGAAGAGGCGCGTTGGGCGCTCGAAGTTGCAGCGGTTGGTCGCCATAACCTTTCCATGATTGGTTCACCCGGCGTAGGTAAAACTCTGCTTGCTCAGCGGATCGCAGGAATATTGCCGCCTTTAACAGAAAATGAAACTTTGCAAGCAACGGCTATTCACGCGGTCGCGAGAACCCTCACCAGTGACAGCCCAGTTACTCGTCCGCCATTTGAGGCACCACACCATTCAGCCACGATGGCAGCGCTTGTCGGCAGTGTGCACGGTCACCGCGTTACTCCTGGAGCGTTGACACGTGCCCACCATGGCGTACTTTTTCTTGATGAAGCACCTGAGTTTTCGCGTAATGCGCTCGAGGCTTTACGACAGCCACTTGAGTCTGGGCATATCGCACTGAGTCGATCCACCTGGACCGGCTTACTCCCAGCAAGATTTCAATTAATTTTGGCGGCAAATCCATGCCCTTGTGGAAATGCGTTAACAGATACCCCGAAAGTGTGCAGGTGTGCTTCGGCCGCGTTACGCAAGTACACGATGCAAGTATCGGGCCCACTGCGCGATCGAATAGACATAAACATCCTGATTCCCAGCATCCGTGGGTCAACTACGGGCGAGTCCAGCGCAGCTGTTCGAGAGCGGGTGGTTGCGGCGCGTCAACTCGCTGCTCAGAGATTCGCTGATTTCCCCTGGTCAACCAACTCAGAGGTTTCACCAGCTTCACTCCGCGTTGATTTTTACCCCGAACCGGGAGGAACCGAGTTGCTTAACTCCTTTGTCGGTCGCTCAGGTGGATTGAGGGGAAGCCACAGAGTTCTTCGTGTCGCGTGGAGTCTTGCTGATCTCGCGGGAAACCGCCGACCAACACGCGAAGATGTCGCACTCGCAATCCACCTCCGCAATTCAGAGATGGCGATGGCCTCTTAGTGAAAATCACAACAGAATCTGATGCATTCGTGGCACTGGCCCATTTGTGTGAGCCAGCCGACGAGATGATTAATAAAAAGCTCGCTTTGGGAATATCACCCATTGAAGTATTGGATTTATTGCTGACCAACGGTTTTCCCAAACGCGATCACATTGCCTTCGGGCATAAATTCCAAGCCTTTAATGTTGAAGCGGAGATTGAATTTTCACAAAAAATTGGGGCTCGAATTCTCACGCGTGATCAAGAAGGCTGGCCCACACAGTTGCACTCGCTCGGAGTTGCGCAGCCGTGGGCCTTGTGGGCAATCGGCGCCATTGACTTTCGGGTGATTGCATTGTCATCGGTGACCATTGTTGGTACGCGAGCGTGCACCCCCTATGGGGCTGGCATTGGTAGCCAGTGGGCCGCCGACCTTGGTCGGTGGGGAACAGGCGTCTTCTCTGGCGGAGCAATTGGAATTGATGCGCACGCGCACCGTGGGGCGCTATCCGTCGGCGCTCCGACAGTGGCCGTTCTGGCCAGTGGTGTTCACACCCGTTATCCGTCAAGCCACGAAAATCTATTTGCTCAAATTATTGATAACGGTGCGATAGTAAGTGAATCACCACCTCGAGAGGCCGCTCAGAAAAGGCGCTTCCTCGCTCGAAATCGGATTTTGGCTGGGTTGACCAAAGCAACATGTGTAATTGAAGCAACTGATCGCAGCGGTACCAGTTCGACCGCGCGAGAAGCGTTGAACATGAATCGAATTGTGGCTGGAGTCCCTGGGTCTATTCATTCTCCAACCTCACTCGGTGTCAACAAATTACTCAAACATAAGGATGTTCACGTTGTTACAACGAGCGCTGACCTTCACGAGCTTGTGACCGGCTTTTATCCTCGGGAGAGCGAGGCTGAACTGGAGACACAATGTGGTCCACATCTTGACCGGGGTCCGGATTGGCGTGACCTCAGTGAAGCGGACTATGAAATCTGGGAGTTATTGCCCAAGCGTGGGGGAATCGGGATCGACATTTTGTGCCAGAAGACCGGTCGATCTCGACTCGACCTGCTCGCCCGATTAAGTGAACTGCACCTCACGGGATTTGTGACCAAGGCTGAAGGTATCTGGCGAAAGTCGTCCTAACCGAGCCAATCGGCCTCAGGTGAACTTCACAGATTTCTCGGTATTCACCGCGAGCCGTTCCCCCCATCGAAGTGATTCATTGATCATCATGGTGTCATGAGTAAGGCTGCGGTCGAATGTGATGTTGAAATTGAGGCATTCCTCGGATACCTCAGCGGCGCCAGAGGTCGTAGCGAAAATACGGTGCGCGCCTACCGAAACGACCTGACTCAGCTTTTTGACTCGATGCCTGATATCTCCTCGGTCACACAGGTGGGTTTGGTCGACCTTCGGGCTTGGCTCGCCGACCTGCACCGAAACGGGTCCGCACGCTCCACCATCGCTCGCAAAGCCGCAGCGGCGCGGGCATTCACCGCTTGGGCACTTCAGCGTGGGATTATTGTGGTGGATCCAGCGCTTCGGTTAGCAAGTCCGTCCGTGCCTAAAGCCCTCCCAGCAATATTGACACAAACCCAAACGGGCGCGTTATTAGATCGTGAGATTGATTTAACCGATGCAATTCAGGTCAGGAACCAGGCCATCTTGGAATTGCTTTACGCCACGGGCATTCGGGTCGCCGAGTTGTGCAGCGCTGACCTTGATGACCTTGATCGAAATCGAAGGGTGATCAGGGTGGTTGGTAAAGGAAATAGAGAACGAATGGTTCCTTATGGTGTCCCTGCTCAGATCGCAATCGATCGTTGGTGCGCTTTCCGCATAAATATTGCTGCAGGGACCAGGTCACTCTTCGTGGGAGCACGGGGTGCCCGCATTGATCAAAGAGTGGTTCGCACAATGGTGAATCAATCAACACAAGCAGTCACCGGGCACAGCCTGTCACCACATGCACTTCGACACACAGCGGCTACCCACGTCCTGGAAGGCGGTGCAGATATGCGGGTGGTGCAAGAATTCCTTGGTCATGCATCCATGGCCACAACCCAGCGATACACACATGTCAGTGTCGAGCGGCTTCGGAAGACCTTTGAAACTGCTCACCCGCGATCAGGCTCCGATGAACACCCAAACTCGGTTGAAGTAGCGCGCTCGAGCGCCACAGAATCATTGGATTGAGGTAGTGAGCGCTTGGCTCAGTCATGACTTTTAGACCAAAGTGCAAACATGAACCTCGGCAATGCCCGGCGTTACTGCCAGAAAAGTCCACGAGTCCGATCACCGTTCCGGCATAAACGAAATCTCCGGTGGCCACCAGGGCGCTCACGGGCTCATAAGTCGTTCGAGCCGCAGAACTGGAATGGCCAATGGGGTTTGCCAATTCAATTGAAACCACGGGTTTCCCCGCGATTGAACCGGCAAATAAAACGACCCCCGAGCCCACAGCCGTGACTTGTTCGCCCTGGCTGGCCGGGAAATCAACCCCTCGGTGTCCAGCGCCAAATTGTGAGGCGGGCGGGTCAAAGGCCGAGATAATCGCCCCGGGAGAGACCCCTGGTAATGGGAGGAGCCATCGGTACTGATCCTCGGTGCTGACGCTAGAAATCGCAGTCAAAAGCGGGATGATCCAGATAACGGACAGCCCGGACACCCATGGGGGAATTTTCATGGTCGAAGCCTTGCCCAGCCGCCAAGCCTTTTGCCATGGGACACCTTGGATTGTGACTTACAGGGCACCTGTTCCCTCAACTGTTGATGCCCGTACACTCGGGGGGCACCTAGGAAAAGGAACCGGTTAGATAATTGCTAGTTCCCGAATCCGAGGGGCAAATTCGCGTGACTTAATCCGGTAGTCCGGCCGCGCCTTGAACGGTCCGCAGTTCGCTGTGGGTGCAAGGGCGAAGTCACCAGGGGAGTTACACCAGTAATTCCGAACAACCGTGAGCGGCGAAAGTCGCATTATGGGCGCACTGCGCCTGCAAGGAGTACCACCATGGCAACAGTAACAATGCGCCAACTACTTGACAGTGGCGTTCACTTCGGGCACCAAACCCGACGTTGGAACCCCAAAATGAAGCGCTTTATCTTTACTGAGCGCAATGGCATTTACATCATTGATTTGCAGCAGTCGCTGTCCTACATTGACAACGCCTACGAGTATGTCAAGCAAACTGTTGCCCACGGTGGCAGCAT
Source organism: Candidatus Nanopelagicales bacterium (assembly GCA_040399625.1). GTDB lineage: Bacteria > Actinomycetota > Actinomycetes > S36-B12 > S36-B12 > UBA4592. Next base: position 274,516 of record JBBARV010000001.1, read on the forward strand.
CATGTTCATCGGCACCAAGAAGCAGGCTCAAGAGGCAATTGCTGACCAAGCCACTCGGGTCGGGATGCCCTACGTGAATCACCGTTGGCTCGGCGGCATGCTCACAAACTTCCAGACCGTGCACATGCGCCTACAGCGTCTCAAGGAACTTGAAGTCATTGACTTCGATGACGTGGCAGGATCAAATCTCACGAAAAAGGAACTCCTAGTTCTTCGCCGCGAAAAGATCAAGCTAGAACACGTCCTTGGCGGTATTCGCGACATGGTGAAAATCCCTAGTGCCGTGTGGATTGTTGATACAAATAAAGAGCACATCGCTGTTGGCGAAGCACACAAACTGAAAATTCCGGTCATTGCAATGCTTGATACCAACTGCGATCCTGATGTTGTCGACTTTCCGATTCCCGGGAATGACGACGCCATCCGCGCCGTGGCGCTGCTCACCCGTGTAATTGCCGACGCTGTTGCTGAAGGCCTCATGATCCGCGCTGGTGGAGCCACCTCTGAGGTCGTCGAGCCATTGGCCGAATGGGAACGCGAATTACTGGCAGGCACAGAAGTTGTAGTCGAAGAAGTCCCTGCGGCTGAAGCAGTGACGCCCCCAACTGAAAACTAATCTTTCGGATTTGGTGTACAAAACACGCACACGATTATTGAGAAAAGGACAAATAACAACATGTCAAGTATTAGCGCCGCTGACGTAAAACGTTTGCGCGAGGCAACATCTGCAGGAATGATGGAATGCAAGAAAGCCCTTGTCGAGACGGATGGAGATTTCGAGAAAGCGATTGAAGCATTAAGAATCTCTGGGGCGGCCAAGGCTGCAAAGCGTGGAGCCGAGCGCACCACATCAAATGGCATTGTTGCCGCTGATGGAAATGCACTTATTGAGTTACTGTGTGAGACGGACTTTGTTGCCAAAAGCGTCGATTTCTTGACGCTTGCGGGTCAGCTGGCTTCAGCGGCTAACGCGAACCAGGTGGCCGATGCCGAGGCTCTATTGTCGGCAAAATTGTCAGGTGGAGAAACTGCCGAGAGCGCAATTGGCAACCTCGCCGGCGTAATTGGTGAAAAGGTGGAATTGGGTCGCGTCAGCGTGCTGGGAGCACCTGTTGCTCTCTACCTCCACAAAAGGGCATCAGATTTGCCACCCCAGGTCGGGGTTCTCGTTGCCTATCAAGGTGATGAGGCTGCAGCCAAGGGTGTGGCAATGCAAATTGCCGCAATGCGCCCGCAATACCTCACCCGAGAAGATGTTCCGGCTGAAATCGTAGAGAACGAGCGCCGGATTGCCTCTGAGACCGCAAAGGAAGAAGGAAAACCTGCAGCGGCAATGCCGAAAATTGTTGAAGGCCGAGTCAATGGCTTCTACAAGGACGTCGTTCTCCTTGAGCAGTCGAGTGTGACCGACAATAAAAAAACGGTTGCACAAGTTCTCGCTGATGCAGGAACGAGCGTTTCCGCTTTCGCCCGATTTGAACCAGGCCAGTAGCACACCGATCACAATCAAAGGAGATTGAGCGTGAAAGAGCCCTCGGCATCAGTTCAATCAACCCTTGAAGGCGTTATCGATCTGTGGCCTTCGGCCCCCGAAGGTGGCTGGAAACGAGTACTCCTCAAACTTAGTGGTGAAGCTTTCGCGGGGGAAGGGTCACTGGGAGTTGACCCTGATGTGGTGGCCTCAATCGCCCGACAAATTCAGTCGGTTGTAACTTCCGGCATTGAAGTTGCAGTGGTGATTGGCGGGGGTAACTACTTCCGCGGTGCCCAGTTGTCCGAGCGAGGCATGGATCGGGCCCGAGCGGATTACATGGGCATGCTCGGGACGGTCATGAACTGTCTGGCCCTTCAAGATTTCTGTGAAAAGGCCGGAATAGACACAAGGGTTCAGACCGCGATAACCATGGGGCAGGTAGCCGAACCATATATCCCGCGCAAAGCCATGCGACACCTTGAGAAAGGTCGGGTTGTGATCTTTGGCGCTGGGCTTGGACAGCCATATTTCTCAACCGACACCACCGCAGCTCAACGAGCACTGGAAATCGGTGCCGAGGTTGTGCTCATGGCGAAGGGTGTTGACGGCGTCTACGACAGTGATCCGAGAACCAATCCGAATGCTGTCAAATTTGATCAACTCACACCGGCCCAAGTTTTGGCACAGGGACTTAAAGTGGCTGACGCCACTGCGATTAGTTTGTGTCAAGACAATGATCTTCCGATCGTCGTTTTCAATTTATTGGAAGAGGGAAATATTGCTCGCGCCGTTCGCGGTGAAGCAATTGGAACACTAATTAGTAACTGAACCAGTGCACTGTTGAAAGGAATGGGAATGAGCGAGGATATCGACGTAGTCTTAATCGAAGCCACGGAAAAAATGGATAAAGCGATTTCTGTTGCGAGGGAAGACTTCAGCACGATTCGAACTGGGCGAGCAACACCAGCCATGTTTAATAAAATCACCGTTGACTACTACGGAACGTACACCCCGCTCAATCAACTTGCCTCATTCGTCACTCCAGAGGCCCGCATGATCCTCATTACCCCTTATGACAAAGGTGCTTCTGCTGGAATTGAAAAGGCACTTCGGGACAGTGATCTTGGGATCAACCCCACAACGGATGGAAATGTCATTCGAGTTGCGTTGCCACAATTAACGGAAGAGCGCCGCAGGGAATACATTAAGTCCGCCAGAACCAAAGGCGAGGATGCCAAGATCTCAATCCGCAACATCCGACGCGGTGCCAAAGAGGCTCTCGAGGCAATGCAAAAAGATGGAACCGCCGGTGAGGATGAAGTGCGTCGAGCTGAAAAAAGTCTCGATGAAGTAACCCACAAACATACCGAGCATATTGATGAAATTCTCAAGAACAAAGAAGCAGAACTGCTCGAGGTTTAACGTATGAGTGAGAAGCCGAGAGTAAAGGCAGGTCGTAACCTGCCGGCCGCCATTGTTTCTGCGGTCGTGCTTGCCGTCCTGGTGTTAGTTTCACTTTTCACGATTAAGTGGTTGTTTGGCGTTGTCGCGATCGTGGCACTTTTAGTCGCCGTCCATGAATTTGTAACGGTGCTTCAATCAAAAGGTATTCATGTTGCCCGCACACCGGTCTATCTAGCTACAGCAATAATTCCTAGCGTTGCCTACATCTGGGGGTTTGAGGCGCAGCTTGCAACGACTGGAATAGCAATCCTGTCCGTAATGATCTGGAGACTTCGAAAGGGGTCTGAAGGTTTCGTAGCCGACATCAGTGTCTCCGTGATGCTCGTTGTGTACCTGCCATTCATGGCCGCATTTCTCATGCTCTCACTTGCTGCCGACGATGGACCATGGCGGGTCCTGGTATTCGTTTTACTCACTGTCTCCAACGACATCGGTGGATACGCAGTTGGCGTTTTCTTGGGGAAACATCCCATTGCACCGCAGATCAGCCCCAAGAAATCATGGGAAGGCTTGGCCGGTTCAATAACGCTCCAGTCAATCGTTGGAATTCTCGCCTTTATCTTTATTTTTGATGCGCCTTGGTGGCAAGGCTTAATTGCCGGGCTTGTCATGACGATTGGCGCAACGGGTGGAGACTTCATTGAGAGCGCCATCAAACGGGATCTTGAAGTCAAAGATATGGGAACGACCGTCCCCGGTCACGGTGGAATTATGGACCGGCTGGACTCGCTCATCCCAAATGCATTCGTGTCATGGGTACTTTTTAGTATTTTCCTCGGGTCAGGGATCTGATGCCGGTACCGGGTGAATTAGTTTTTGAGTCCCCCAAAAGGGGTAAGCCACCAACACATTTCCTCGACCTCAGTGTTGCCCAGCGCAAAGAGGCGCTCGTCGCCATGGGCATGCCGGGTTTTCGGTCCGACCAGATCTCACGGCATGTTTTTGAGCACCTGGAAACGGATATTGGTCAGTGGAGTGACATACCCGAGGCGGCCAAGGCTCGCATTGGGAGTGAACTCTTTCCCAAAATCCTTGACCCAGTGCGCTCCATTGAGTGCGATAACGGGGAGACGGTTAAAACCCTGTGGAAGTTGCATGACGGTTCATTAGTGGAAAGCGTCCTGATGCGTTACCCGTCTCGTGTGACTATTTGCATTTCTTCGCAAGCTGGTTGCGGAATGAATTGTCCCTTCTGCGCAACCGGTCAAGCAGGGTTGACCCGGAACTTATCTGCCGCTGAGATTTTTGGCCAAGTACTTGCCGGCGCGCAGTCACTTGCACGTAATGAGATCGCGGGAGGACCAGGTCGAGTTTCTAATATTGTTTTTATGGGCATGGGAGAGCCCATGGCAAACTACGCGGCGGTCATGGGTGCTGTGCATCGGATTGTTGACCCGAGTCCATCGGGTCTTGGGTTGAGCGCCCGGGGTGTGACCGTCTCAACTGTTGGACTGGTGCCAAAAATGCGCAAGCTGGCAACAGAAGGCCTTCCCCTGACACTAGCCGTCTCACTGCATGCCCCCGATAATGAATTGCGGGACACATTGGTTCCCATTAATACCCGCTGGTCGGTTGAAGAGGTACTTGATGCGGCTTGGGAGTACGCCGATGTGACGAAACGTCGTGTCAGCATCGAATATGCCCTCATCAAAGACATCAATGATCAACCCGAGCGAGCAAAACTTTTGGCGAAGCGACTTCAAGGAAAATTGGTTCATGTGAATCTGATCCCACTTAATCCGACACCAGGGTCTAAGTGGACAGCATCACGCCCCGAGGACGAGCGTGCCTTTGTGCGAATCTTGAAAGCTGGCGGGATTCAAGTTACCGTTCGGGACACCCGGGGCAGTGAAATTGATGGGGCATGCGGCCAACTTGCCGCATTGGATTAGCGGAGCGAAAGAACATAATGACACTTAGTCCACAGGTCAGCACATCGACAATGGCAAAGAGAAAGGCATTGGCCCTCGAGCTTCTATGGACCATTTTACGGACGATAGGCCTAGTCCTACTTATTTCGGTAATCCTTAGTCGCTCGCCTAAAGAGCAAAATCTCCAGTCGGTCGGTGTGATCTTCGGCATGGTTGTCTTGGCCTTGATCTACGTAGTTTTTTTCATGAGGTCAATCCGAGCAGTTCAGAAATCCCATTTTCCGGGTATTCGGGCGGGTGAAGCATTGGTGTCATCGGGTTTTTTACTGTTGGCGATTTTTGCCAGTATTTACTCGCTGATATCGCTGCAGGATCCGGAGGCATTTACGGAGGTTCTCACACCATTTAGCTCAATGTATTTTTCGCTGACCATTCTGGCTACAGTTGGTTTTGGCGATATCGCGCCAACCACAGTTGCGGCTAGGTCCGTCGCCATGGCCCAAATGGTTCTGGATTTGGTCTTTATCGGGGTATTAGTTCGAACCTTGACCAATGCGGCGAAACGTTCAATTGCAAGCCGGTCTACTTCACACCAAAGTGCTGACTAGAGGTCCACTTCGAATCGCTCCAGATCATTCCAACTAATGGACCTGATTCACGTTATTTGAATGCTGCGATACCTGTGAGTGCATGTCCAATCACGAGAGTGTGCATTTCATTTGTTCCTTCATAGGTGAAAACAGACTCCAGATTGTTCATGTGACGAATAATGGGGTACTCCAGGGTGATCCCGTTTCCACCAAGGATGCTGCGGCACTCACGCGCAATCTTGAGTGCTTCACGCGCATTATTGAGTTTTCCCAGGGAAATTTGTTCGGGGGAGACCCCAACCGTGTCTTTCAGGTGTCCGAGGTGAAGGGCTAACAACATTCCTTTACCAAGTTCTAATGTCATGTCCGCTAGTTTTTTCTGGGTGAGTTGATAACCGGCGATAGGACGGTCAAATTGAATTCGGTTAATGGAGTAATCGAGCGTGGTTTCAAGGCAGTCGCGCGCCGCGCCTATCGCACCGAACGCAATCCCAAACCGGGCTTCATTAAGACAGCTCAGCGGCCCTCGTAGCCCTTTTACCCCAGGGAGCATTGAATCAGCTGATAGACGAAGGTCGGTGAAGACCAACTCGCTGGTGACCGAAGCGCGCAGGGACATCTTCTTGTGGATGATATTGGCTGTAAATCCGGGTGAATTTGTCGGGACAATGAAACCACGAATTCCGTCGGTGGTCTGCGCCCACACCACGGCTATGTCGGCGACACTGCCATTGGTGATCCACATTTTGGAACCATTGAGAATCCAGTCTTCGCCATCTCGTTTGGCATTGGTCAGCATGCCTTGAGGGTTTGAACCAAAGTCAGCCTCGGTAAGTCCGAAGCAGCCGATAATTTCGCCCGTTGCCATACTAGGGAGCCAAGCTTGCTTCTGTTCCTCCGTGCCAAATTCATGGATGGCAAACATCGCCAGTGAACCTTGGACGCTCACCATTGAGCGAATCCCAGAATCTCCGGCCTCAAGTTCAAGGGCAGCAAGGCCATAGGCGGTTGCACTTGTTCCCGCGCACCCGTAGCCGTCCAGGTGCATTCCGAGAACTCCGAGCGAGCCGAAGTCTCTCATCAGTTCTCGGGCAGGAACTTCACCTTTTTCAAACCAATCGGCAACGTGGGGTTTGATATTGGCGTCAACATAATCTTTAACCACGGATGCCATGGCTCGGTCTTCATCACTTGAAAGGTGGTTGAGGGAAAAAAGGTCTAGAGGTCCGGTGGGCATCCGACTAGAATACCATGAATGACTGGGCGCTCAACGTGTCCAAGTGGTGGCGTCTACTGCCTCAGAGATCGCCGTTGCCGTGACTGCCCATGTGACGGGAGAAAGTCGAATTCATGTGGATTTCAGGCCTGAGAAAATTGCCAACCTCGGCTATTGGCCGAGCATTCGGTTCAGGTAGGCCGCGGTGCGTGAGCTTTTCCCCGTTTTTTCTTCAGATGAATCGGCGCGTTGCATGACCTGTAGCCCAAGATTGGTGCCAATCCACCGCAGTGGTTCGGGTTCCCATTTTCGCGATTGATGATTGACCCAAGGGAGTGAGGTGAGTTTGGACTCGGTTCCTGTGATCAAGTGGGCCAAGGTTTTTCCACCTAGGTGTGCGGTTCCCACACCGTCGCCGACATATCCACTACTTGAACCCAACCCTGTTCTTGCATCAAAATTACAACTCGCCCACCAGTCCCTGGCAATGCCCAGTGGCCCACCCCACGCATTTGTGAACTCAATACCGGCAAGAACCGGGAACAATTCAATTAACGTAGCCCTAAGGTCATCGTGAACTTTCGGATTGAGGTCCTGGACTGAGGAGATTTTTGAGTTGAAGTGATAGGGCGCGCCACGTCCTCCGAAGGCGATTCGGTCGTCAGCTGTGCGCTGTCCATAAATAATCAGATTGCGATAGTCCGAAAAAGTCTCGCGCTGGTTGAGACCAATTTCTTCCCAGATGCTCGGGGAGAGTTGCTGCGTTGCCACCATGAGTGAATAAACGGGTGCGATTGAACGCTTGTGACCGCGTAATGTTTTTGTGTAGCCTTCGGTTGCTCGGATTACATTGGGCGCACGTACCGTGCCGCCTGTGGTTAGCACCACGCCTGGGTCGATCTGTAGAGCCTGAGTACCCTCAAAAATGCTGACTCCGCGTGAATGTAGGTAGCTGCTGAGTTCGCGCACCAACTTATAGGGATCTATTGCTGCACAATGGGGAGTGAAAGTACCTCCGACGACATCGGTTGCGTTGATTCGCTCTCGGGTTTGTTCGGCCGTGAGGTAGGTCAAATCTTGTGGGAAGCCCCAGTCAGCAAATTCTTTGACATCTGCGAGCGCCCGCTCGTTCTGAAGGGGACTGCGAGCAGCCACCACCGTTCCACCGTGTGCCCAATCGACATCCCAATTATGCGAATGTGCCACCTGGCCAATGTCACTGATGTTGGTGACCATTACCTGATGCATGCGCTTTGCATCTTCGCGTGAACTCGCTCGTGCAAGGGCTGCGAAGTGGGCGGGGAACAGTGCGGAAACCCACCCACCGTTTCGACCACTCGCGCCAAATCCAACAAACTCAGATTCGATTATCGCAATTTTCATAGTCGGATCAAGTTTGTTGGCGTAGTAGGCGGTCCAAAGCCCCGTGAACCCGCCGCCAACGATCGCAAGATCAACGGTGAGGTCCCGATCAAGGGTTCCATTGAAAACCGGTCGAGACGTTGTTATTTGGGAATACCAAAGACTCGTGTTCATGACTTTAACGGCTCCAATTGGTCACGTAACCGGGTACCGGGGTCCCCTTAGGGACGAACTGGTCTGGGATGGGATCACCGAGTTGTTCATAGATCGGAATGTGTCCGGCCCAAAGTGTTTTTCCGGCCGCGCTTTCTAAGTCCTCATCCACGTCACCAGGTGGGCCTTCGCTGATTTTGATTGAATATTCGGTGAGGGGGAGTGACAGGGTCATGGTGGCCTTGAGTTCCTTGGGCGAGGGTTGTCGTGCATGGTTCCAACGCCCCGGCATCAAGTGATCGGTGATTACCTTTAACGCATCCAATTCAGCTGAACCACTAATTCGGGTTGCCGTTCCAAAAATCATGGCGCACCGATAGTTCATGCTTGATTCAAAAAGGCTGCGTGCGAGAACAAGACCGTCGAGGATGGTCACCGTGACACATGCGGCCGAGCCAGAATCTAACAGTTTGAAGATCCGGGAAGCGGTTGAACCGTGAATGAGTATTGAGTCTTGATCACGGGCGTAACCCACGGGAATAACTATGGGCTGCCCGTGATCAACGACTCCGACATGCGCAACCAGGCCAGCATCAAGGACCGCGTGCAATGTCGCAATGTCCGTCCGTGCTTTTTCAGGTAAGCGCTTGACAGTTGTCTTCGAACTCTTGACGGCTTTGGTCACGCTTAATCCCTATAAAACTTCGAGGGCTTGGGTCAAAACGTTTCGCAAAATCCCCTCGATTTCGTCGAACTCTTTCTGTCCGATCGTGAGTGGGGGTGCGAGTTGGATTACGGGGTCGCCGCGATCGTCGGCGCGGCAGTACAGGCCGTTGGCAAACAGTGCCTTGGACAGGAAGCCGCGCAAGAGTCGCTCGCACTCATCGTCATTAAATGTTTCGCGGGTTTTCTTGTCTTTGACGAGTTCAATTCCATAGAAGTAGCCAGCCCCGCGAACGTCTCCGACAATGGGAATGTCACTCAGTTTCTCGAGTGTGCGACGGAAATTCCCTTCATTTTCGAGCACATTTTGATTGAGGCCCTCACGTTCAAAAATGTCGAGGTTTTCCATGGCGACCGCTGCCGAAACAGGATGACCACCCCACGTGTATCCGTGCAGGAAGGAGGTTGTTCCGTGCTTGAACGGCTCAAATAGTCGATCACTGGCGATCATTGCCCCCAGTGGGGAGTAACCAGAAGTCATTCCTTTGGCGCACGTAATGATGTCGGGGGTGACACCAAATCGGTTCATCGCAAAATAGTCACCGATACGACCGAAGGCGGTAATGGTTTCGTCGGCCACCATGAGTACGTCGTATTCATCGCAGATCTCGCGAACGCGTTCGAGGTAACCGGGGGGAGGCGGGAAGCACCCGCCCGAGTTTTGAACCGGCTCAATGAATACTGCGGCAACACTGTCTGCGCCTTCAAACTCAATTGCTTCAGCAATCCGGTTGGCTGCCCAAAGACCGAAAGCTTTTTCATCTCCGCGATATTCTTCAGGCGCACGATAAAAGTTGGTGTTCGGGACTTTCACACCGCCAGGCACAAGTGGCTCAAATGGAATCTTGGCGTCGGGAATGCCGGTAATACTGAGTGCTCCTTGTGGAGTGCCGTGATAAGCAATCGCTCGGCTAATCACTTTGGTTTTCGTTGGCTTACCCGTCAATTTGAAATATTGTTTTGCCAGTTTCCATGCGCTCTCGACTGCTTCGCCCCCGCCCGAAGTAAAGAACACGCGGTTCAAATCACCGGGTGCCAAATGAGCCAGTCGCTCGGCGAGCAAAATTGCATTCGGGTGTGCATAGGACCAAATGGGAAAAAAGGCTAACTCTTCTGCCTGTTTAGCTGCTGCCTGGGCAAGCTCTCTGCGCCCATGACCCGCTTGGACCACAAAGAGTCCGGAGAGTCCATCAAAATACTTATTGCCTTGGTTATCCCAGATGTATGCGCCTTGGCCTTTCGTAATGACCGGGACGTGGCCACCGTCGTAATAGGTGGAGTGCCGGGTGAAATGCATCCAGAGGTGATCGCGGGCTTTGTCTGCGAGTTGATTTGATCCTGTTTCGGTAACGAATTGCGGTGTGGTTGTCATTTGATTCCCCAACTATAGGTTTGTTTGCGAAGTCCGAGATAAACGAATGTTTCGGTTGAAACAACCCCGGGAATGGTTCGGATCTGCGAATTAGTAACTTTGAGAAGATGATCCTCGTCTTCGGCGACACATTCAGCCAAAAGGTCATACTTCCCGGTGACTATTACCAGATAGAAAATCTCCGGAAGTTGTTCAATCTGTTTGGATACCGCCTCCACATCACCATGAATTTTAATTGCGATCATTGCCGAACGAAGATAACCAACCTGAGCCGGGTCGGTGACCGCAACGATTTGCATGACACCTTGATCATGCAATTTTTGGACCCGCTGGCGGACCGCGGCTTCGGATAACCCGACCGCTTTCCCGATCGTTGCGTAAGGTCTACGTCCATCTTGTTGAAGTTGCTCAATAATTGCTCGTGACGCTTCATCAAGGGGAGCAGATTTTCGAGCCATGGCCCTACTTTGACCCTTTTTTGTCGAAAAATCAAGTCTTTCCGTGTTAATTTGCCACTTGAGCAACGAAAACCGCATATTAATATCCAAAAATATAGTGAAAACGGGCATTTTAGGATACGGTGGATCTAGTCGCTTATGGGAGGAAAAAATGACACAGGTATTAAGAAACTTCGTGGGTGGGGAATTTGTTGACACGCAAAAAGGAGCCGTTAGCGAATTGGTTAACCCGTCAACGGGTGAAGTGTTTGCCACTGCACCAATTTCCGATGCCGCTGATATTGATCGTGCCTATAACGTAGCCGCGACCGCTTTTGAGTCGTGGAAGAATTCGACGCCATCACAGCGCCAACAAGCTTTGTTGACAATTGCTCAAACTTTCGAGGATCACGCCGAGGAACTGGTTGCTGTTGAAAGTGAAAATACCGGGAAACCAATTCCGGTAACCATGGTCGAAGAAATTCCACCAATGATTGACCAGATTAAATTTTTCGCCGGTGCGGCTCGAATTCTGGAAGGTAAGGCGGCCGGAGAATATTCGGCAGGTTTCACCTCGATGGTCCGCCGGGAGCCCATTGGTGTGATCGGCCAAGTTACTCCGTGGAATTACCCCATGATGATGGCTGCCTGGAAATTCTTCCCCGCCATTGCTGCGGGAAATACGGTTGTGCTCAAGCCGAGTGACACCACGCCTGCATCCACATTGAAAATGGCAGAGCTCATTGCTTCATCGGGAGCACTCCCTGACGGTGTATTTAATGTGGTGTGCGGCGACCGCAATACGGGTAAGGAACTGGTTGAGCACAAGACCCCCCAGATGGTATCCATTACGGGGTCGGTTCGAGCGGGGATGCAGGTCGCGGCTTCGGCCGCGATGGATGTCAAACGAGTCCATTTAGAACTTGGCGGCAAGGCTCCGGTAGTAGTTTTTGACGACGCTGATATTGAAGCCGCCACAGAGTGGTTGGCCGTTGCGGGGTTCTTCAACGCTGGACAGGACTGTACGGCGGCGACTCGAATGCTGGTTGCCCCGCGGATATATGACGATTTCGTTGCAGCAATGGGTGAAGCAGCTGCTGCGCTGTCAACCACGTTTGAGGACGGTCCCACGGGCGAGGGACTCGTTCCTCCGGTAAACAACGCTGGACACATGGAACGGGTGTTGGGCTTTATTGAACGTTCGCCGAAGCACGCCAAAGTGGTTACGGGTGGGTCTCGCCAGGGTGATCGTGGTTTCTATATCCCACCAACGGTTATTGCAGGGCTTCAACAAGATGACGAGATGATTCAAAATGAAATATTTGGTCCCGTGGTCACCATTCAGAAATTTACTGATGAAGCGCAGGCATTAGCTTATGCAAATGGGGTGAACTACGGTCTTGCATCATCGGTTTGGACAAAAGACTTTGGTCGCGCCATGCGAATGGCTAAGGGACTTGATTTTGGTTGCGTGTGGATTAATACCCACATCCCACTCGTGGCTGAGATGCCACATGGTGGCTTCAAGCACTCGGGGTACGGAAAAGATCTGTCAATGTATGGATTCGAGGACTACACCCGGATCAAGCACGTTATGGCGAGTTTGGAAAGTTAAAGATTCCGCATATGGCTGTTGTGCATATGAGTGTGGGGCAGGAGCAAATTTCGCTCCTGCCCCACACTCATATTTCTAACTGTTAGTTGCCACCCTCGTTGAGGGTTACTTCGATCGGAGCATATGCGTCTCCGGTCGTGTTCAAACCTTCAGCGGTGAGTGCTGCATTTGCAGCTTCCGCGTACTGGTTCGTGTAAGCCTCTGCTGGTGGCTCGGCGGTGATAATTGTTGCCCCTTCAAGGTTCTTCGTGTTCAGGGAAACACTCACTGTCTGTGCCCACAGTTCTGGCTCGATAACTCCGACACCCATGGCTGATGGCCAGATCAACTTGTTGACCTCGTTCATCATCCAGAGTTGGTGGCTGGCGCCAAGCTTGGAACCATTTGCCGTGATGATGTCAGCGCACTCTTGTGCGTTGTCGCGGCACTGGATCCAGCCCTTGAGTGATGCGGTAACGAAACGCTGTGTGAGGTCTTGGTAGGCCGGATCAGCGAGACGTTCTTCCGATGCCCAGATTGCATCTTGGTACATCGCGGTACCCTCTGTGTTCCAGTTGATGGCATTGAAGTCACTTGGCTGGTACAACTCACCGGTATCAGGGTTAACTGATTCCAATACCTGTGCGTACTCGTTGTAGGTCATGGCCTGTGCTGCATCGATCTCACGATTGAGAAGTGCTTGCATGTCGAATTGCTGCTGTACCAATTCAACATCCTTGGCTGGATCAAGTCCGGCCGCGGTCATGCCAGCGAATAGTTCGTATTCGTTTCCAAATCCCCAGTTGCCAACCTTCTTACCTTTTAGATCGGCGGCTGTGGTGATGTTGGAGTCTGCCCATGAAACCTGGAGTGTTCCGGAGGTGCGGAAAACCTGAGCAACGTCAACGATTCCGGCACCCTGCTCGCGTGAGGCGAGAGCTTTTGGCACCCATGAGATGGCAAAGTCTGCGCCACCCTGCGCTAGGACTGTCTGAGGAACGATGTCGACGCCACCCTCAAGGATGGTTACGTCAAGGCACTGCTCTTCATAGTAGCCCTTGTCCTTGGCGGCGTAGTAGCCACCGAACTGAGCCTGAACGAACCACTGCAGTTGAAGGGTTACCGGAGTGAGTTCCGTGCATGCTGCAGCGGCTTCCTCTGTGGCTGTTTCCTCCGTGGTTGCTGCAGCTGATGTTTCAGTTGCAGTTTCTTCGCTACTGCTACATGCAGTGAGAAACAGGAGACCCGAAGCAGCAACTGCTGCAACGCGTATCCAACTTTTTCCTCTATTCATTTTCTCTCCCTTTTTTTGGTTAACCGATGTGTCATTTAAGTTTTCGTGAGCACTGGGGCACCACGTGGTGTCACGAGGCGCTCGATAGCGATGATGGCTAAATAAAAGATCAATCCAGTGATAATTGCGGCCAAAACATACGCCCACGCTCGACCGTAAGCCGTGTTGGCCGCAGCACTTGCTATCCGGCTGCCAAGACCTTCCTGTGGACCGCCAAAATATTCAGCAACCAAGGCGGCAATAACTGACAAAGGAGCCGCAATTTTGAGGCCGGTGAAAAAGAACGGAATAGCATTCGGGATTCGAAGAACCCGAAGTGTGGTTCGCGGAGCTGCATTCAGTGAGCGCATGAGCTCAAGTTGAACCGGATTCACTTGAATAAGTCCGCGCATAACATTGACGAAAATTGGGAACAACACAATGATCGTGGTTACCAGTACACGTGGAGTGCGACTCGTGATGTTGAACATGTTATTCAGGATCGGCGTCAAAGCAATGATCGGCACGGTTGCCAGGCCCGCAGCGAGCGGGGTGACCAGCTTGTCAACCGTCACGAACCTTTGTGCAATCAAGGCCATGAAAAGGCCGAGCATGGTTCCAAAAAGTAATCCAAGGAAAGCTGTTGTGCCGGTATACACAGCTGCCCCCCACATGAGGGCAGCACCATTTGAGAACTCGGAGGCGATGAGGCTGGGTGCGGGGAGCAGGAAAGGCTTAAGTTCTTGAACGACAACGAGTAGTTGCCAAGCACCGAGAAATAGTGCCGCAACCAAAATTGGTGGCCACAGATGACTCAGTTTGGAATTCATCAGACTTCACCCCGATGCGAGGAAGTAAAAGAACCAGAGGTGTCATGGGTCCGCAGTGCTTCACGCACAGCTGTTACGCAATGGAAAAACTGATCCGACTCTCTGGTAGTTTCACTCCTGGCTCCAAGGTCAACACTGATTTCTGCGGTGATGCGTCCTGGTCGAGGTGACATCACGACTACTCGATCAGAGAGATAAACGGCCTCGGGAATTGAGTGGGTGACGAAAATAATGGTCTTGCCCGTGTCGACTCGAATACGCAAAAGCTCATTTTGCATGCGCTCGCGGGTCATCTCATCGAGGGCGCCAAATGGTTCGTCCATGAGTAGTAGCGGTGGGTCAACCGCTAATGATCGTGCGATGGCAACACGTTGTTGCATGCCGCCGGAAAGTTCCCAGGGACGGTGATTACCGAAGTCGGAAAGCTGCACCATGTCGAGAAGTTCAGCCGATCTTGCCTGGCGCTTGGACTTGTCCCACCCGGCAAGTTCGAGTGGCAGCTCGATGTTATTACTCACTGTCCGCCAGTCAAAGAGTGCGGCCTGCTGGAAAGCAATTCCATAAAGACGTTCCTTGCGAGCATCGGCCGGCGACTTCCCTGACACTAGAACGCTTCCCGAGTCAAACCCCGTGAGGTCTCCAATGACGCGCAGTAGCGTGCTTTTCCCACAACCTGATGGCCCAATAAGTGAAATGAATTCACCAGTGTGAACATCGAGGTTGACGTCGGAGAGCGCAGTGACTTCGTTTTCATTGCCCTTGTTGAAGACTTTTGACACCTTGGAGATCGCGAGTGCACTCCCCGTGTTGAGCCCTGCTTCAGGGGTAGTTGTCATGCGAGACCTTTCTTAGGAAGATTTCGGGTGAGTAATACATCAACTGCTGTAATTGCTGCGGCGACTACAAGTCCCAACGTGATTGCGCCGAAAACTGCTACGTACACTTTTGCCGGCTGTGATGAAGTTTCGCGGGCGTACTCGACCATGAGCCGACCGATTCCACCGCGAACGCCTGTCGAAATCTCAGCAACGACCGTGCCAACCACGGCCGCTGCGGCAGAAACTTTCAGTGCTGGGACGAGGTAGGGGATACTTGCGGGGAACCGCAACTTCCACAGAATTTTGTTGTTGGTCGCCGCGTAGGAGCGCATCAATTCCAGTGAAGTCGGGCTGGGTGCCTGCAAGCCACGAAGGGCACCAATAGAGAGTGGGAAAAATGCGAGGTAGGCGGCGATAAACATTACCGAATAGGTTGTCGACCACTGAATCGGTCCAAAGCTAATTTGATTGCCAATTCCGACAATCAAGGGTGCGAGGGCAATCAAAGGAACGGTCTGCGAGGCAATCACAAATGGCAGAAGCCCTCGCTCAAAAAATAAGAAGCGCTGCATGATTATCGCTAGTAGCAGTCCAACAGAAACGCCAACCACAAAGCCGCCCAGCGCCAGGGACAGCGAATAGGCGGCTGCGGAGAGGACTGCTTGAAAAACTGTGGTGTCCGAACCTCTGACCTCGGGAAGTGTGAAGGCAGAGAACATAGTCCAGATGTGGGGCATGGCTTGATTTGATGAATTAAATGGCAACTCGATAAGAGTTCCTAAGAGTTTTGTGAGCTCCCACATGATTGCAATGAGAACAATTCCGGCGAGAGCCCACACAAGGGAAACGGCTCCCCTTGAAATTCGATCACGAGTTGAGGCCATGTTTACTCTTTGGCTTTGAGCTTCTCTGAGACAGCAGGAATCACTTTTTCACCGTATTCGGCCAACGTGTGATCCTTGTCGTCATGCTGTAGATAAAGAGCAAATTGATCAACGCCGAGAGACTTGAGTTCCTCAAGGCGCCGGATCTGCTCCGAGGGGGGCCCAATGATGCAGAAACGATCGATAATTTCGTCGGGGACGAAGTCAGCATGGGTGTTTCCTGCCTGGCCATGATCGTTGTAGTCATAACCTTTTCGACCCTTGATGTAGTCGGTGAGGGCTTGTGGCACAACTCCTCCACCTTCGCCACCATCTCCGTATCGCTCAACAATGTCGGCCACGTGATTACCGACCATCCCGCCGAACCAACGGAGTTGATCCCGGGCATGGGCAATGTCCTCGGTGACATAAGCCGGAGCGGCTACACAAATTTTTACCGCGTCAGGATCCCGACCGGCCGCCTTGGCTGCATCTTTTACGGCTTTAATCGTCCACTCAGCGATTGCGGGGTCAGCAAGTTGAAGGATGAACCCGTCACCCACTTCACCCGTTAAAGCAAGTACCTTGGGACCGTAGGCGGCAACCCACACCGGCGTGCGGCTTTCTGCGGCCCAGGGGAGACGAATGTCATTGTCGTTGTAGGTGACTGACTCCCCATTCACTAGAGCTTTGAGATTAACAACGGCTTCCCGAAGGCCAGCAACCGTTACGGGTTTGCCGTTCGTTACTCGAACAGCTGAGTCACCTCGGCCAATTCCGATCACGGTTCGGTTTCCGTACATTTCATTCAAGGTAGCAAAAACTGAAGCTGTCACAGTGATGTCCCGAGTAGCCGGATTCGTCACCATTGGTCCAATAGTTATATTGCGTGTTTCATTGAGAATCTTGCTGTAGATGACATATGGCTCCTCCCACAAAATATGTGAGTCGAAAGTCCAGACATACTTGAAACCGTAAGTTTCCGCTTTGCATGCAAGATCAACAACCCGTGCAGCCGGGGGAGTGCACTGCATAACCACACCAAAATCCATGACTTTAACCTTTCCGTAGTGAATAGTTTTCGAGAGGATTACCGAGTCTGGGGGAATCCCAGATCGACAGAACTGGTGGCAGGATCTGGCCAACGTGAAGTGACGGTCTTTGTGTGCGTGTAAAACTCAATTCCGGCAGGACCATAAATATTGGCATCACCGAAGATCGAGGATTTCCAGCCACCAAAACTGTAGTAGCCAACTGGCACAGGGATGGGCACGTTTATGCCCACCATGCCAACTTGAATATCGAATTGGAATTGGCGTGCCGCTCCACCATCGCGGGTGAAAATAGCAGTGCCATTTCCGTACTGGTGGTCGTTAATCAGCGTGACGGCTTCTTCATAGGTTTCGACACGAATGACGGAGAGGACGGGACCGAATATCTCCTCGTCGTACACCTTCATTCCTGGTCGGACGTGATCAATCAATGACGGATTGAGGAAGTAGCCCTTCTCAGGGAGTGATCCTTCACGACCATCAATAATCACGGTCGCTCCCTCAGCTGCAGCGCCCGCGATGTAGGAAGCAACCTTGTCACGATGCTGCTCGGTGATAAGTGGGCCCATCTCATTGGCAGGATCAGTTCCCGGCCCCACCTTCAACGCTGGGATGCGCGAGGAAATCGCTTCAATCAGCGGGTCAGCTACATCTCCTACGGCAACAACAACAGTTATGGCCATGCAGCGTTCACCAGCGGAGCCGAAACCGGCACTCACGCAGGCATCGGCGGCCATGCTGATGTCGGCATCTGGCAGCACAACCATGTGGTTCTTTGCTCCGCCAAGGGCTTGAACGCGCTTTCCGTTGGCCGTCCCCGTTGTATAAATGTATTTGGCGATTGGCGTCGAGCCGACAAAACTCACAGCAGCGATATCAGGATGGTTAAGAATTGCGTCTACTGAAACTTTGTCCCCGTGAACCACATTGAATACGCCATCGGGCAATCCTGCTTCTTTGAGCAATTTCGCCATGAAAACGGTCACCGAGGGATCTTTTTCGCTCGGCTTGAGGATAAACGTGTTTCCGGTCGCTATTGCATTGGTGAACATCCATAGCGGAACCATGGCGGGGAAATTGAAGGGGGTAATACCCGCGACAACGCCAAGCGGCTGCTTAATGGAGTAAACGTCGATACCGCCAGAAACTTGCTCGCTGAAACCACCCTTCATGTGCGTGGGGATCCCGCAAGAAAACTCGATGTTTTCGATTCCACGGGCTAGCTCGCCGGCAGCGTCGCTAGGCACCTTGCCATGTTCGATAGAGACAAGTCGAGCAATTTCATCGCGATTGGCAACCACTAACTCGCGGAAGCGAAACAAAATTTCCGACTTGCGAGAAAGGGATGCTAAGCGCCAGGCGGGAAAAGCTGCCTTTGCTGTTGCAATTGCAGCATCCATTTCAGCCGTGTTGGCCAAACCCACCTGCGCTTGCTGTTCCCCCGTTGATGGATCAAATACTGGTCCGAAATTACCTGCGACCGGGACGACTTCCTGGCCGTTAATCCAATGGGGAATAGTGCGCATGTGTTACTCCTTGATTCTTTGTGGGATGTGTGGAACAACTGAAGGGGCTAAATCAGATATTGACTGAGCCCCCGCTTGAGGAACTTACCGTGTCCCTTGTGACCGAGGTAGGTGTTGTTGTCCACAACGACCATGCCTCGTGAGATGACGGTGTCAACGTGACCATCAATATTGAATCCCTCCCAAGCAGAGTGATCCATATTCATATGGTGTGTTTTATGGAATCCGATTTCGGTCCGACCTGCGGGATTGTAAATAACGATGTCGGCGTCTGAACCGGGGGCAATCACACCTTTTTGGGGATAAAGGCCAAACATGCGCGCTGGAGTAGTGGAGCAGATCTCGACCCAACGAGCGAGTGAAATGTGACCGTTAACCACACCCTGATAAAGCAGGTCTAGGCGGTGCTCAACTGAACCAATTCCATTTGGGATCGCGGCGAAGTTGCCGAGCCCGAGTTCTTTTTGCTCTTTGAAACAGAATGGGCAATGGTCGGTGCTCACAATTGAGAGGTCATTTGTGCGCAGGTACTTCCACAGTTCTTCTTGGTGACCCTCTTCCTTTGAGCGAAGAGGAGTCGAGCACACCCATTTTGCCCCTTCGAATCCGGGCTGGGAAAGCTGTTCTTCAAGCGAGAGATATAGGTATTGCGGGCAGGTCTCACCGAAAACATTAAGTCCGTCATTTTTTGCCGCTTGAAGAACTTGTACGGCCTGTTTAGCCGACATGTGAACTATATAAAGCGGCGCCCCCGTGATTCGGGAGAGCATGATCGCCCGATTTGTCGCCTCAGCCTCGGTTTCCCACGGCCGGGTGAGTGAGTGGTATTTCGGGTCGGTCTTGCCCTCGGCCAAAGCCTGGGCAACCAAAACATCAATTGCTATGCCGTTTTCTGCATGCATCATGATCATGCTGCCGTTGTTCGAAGCGGCCTGCATTGCCCGCAAAATTTGGCCGTCATCACTGTAATAGACGCCTGGATAGGCCATAAATAATTTGAAACTCGTTATGCCTTCATTAACCAACTCATCCATTGCCTTGAGGGAATCGTCATCTACTCCGCCTAGGATCTGGTGGAAGGCGTAATCGATATGGGTATTTCCGTTGGCCTTGGCATGCCATGCGGCCAGGCAGTCCTGCACCCTTTCCCCAGTTTTTTGAACCGCAAAGTCGATGATCGTGGTGGTTCCACCCCATGCAGCGGCGAGTGTTCCCGTGTCGAAGGTGTCCGAGGCGAAAGTTCCACCAAATGGCAACTCCATGTGGGTATGTGCGTCAACCCCACCCGGAATAACGTACTTTCCGGCGGCATCAATCACGGTGTCAGCGCTGGAAGCCAGCTCATTACCCAATGAAGTATCGCCGGGAGTGAGAACGGCAACGATTTTTTCTCCATCAACCAAGACGTCCGCCGCAATGGCGCCCTGCGGTGACACAACTTGGCCATTTTTAATCAATATTGTCATGACGAGTCCTTTAATCAGAATCAGTGATTATGGGCGGGTGAGATCCTGGTAGGCATCAGGGCGGCGGTCCCGGTAGAACTGCCAACGGGTGCGAACCGTGGTGACCAACTCCAAATCAAGGTCGCGAATGACGAGTTCAGATTTGAAGGGATCGCCCTTGGCCCCCACGTAGCTGCCCTCTGGGTCAACAAAATACGACTGTCCGTAAAAGTCGTCATCGCCGAGATCTTCGATGCCCACGCGGTTAATTGCTCCCACGTAGTACTCGTTGGCAACAGCTGCTGCTGGTTGCTCGATACTCCAGAGGTACTCGGACAGACCACGCGAAGTGGCTGAAGGGTTGAAAACAATTTGGGCGCCGTTAAGGCCCAATGCGCGCCAGCCCTCGGGAAAGTGGCGGTCATAACAAATGTAGACACCAATTTTTCCTACGGCGGTGTCAAAAACGGGGTATCCGCCATTTCCGGGGCGGAAGTAGAACTTCTCCCAAAAACCCTTCACATGCGGGATGTGCTGTTTGCGGTACTTGCCCAAGTAACTTCCGTCGGCATCAATGACAGCTGCTGTGTTGTATAGGAATCCCGGGCCCGCGTCCTCATACATTGGCAGGACCATGACCATCTCGAGTTCCCGGGCCAGTGCCTGGAAACGTTCCGTGATGGGACCGGGAATGGCTTCAGCGTAAGCGTAAAATTCAGCGTCTTGTACCTGGCAAAAGTAGGGGCCGTAGAAAAGTTCTTGGAAACAGATGACTTTGACACCGGCCGCGGCCGCTTCTCGGGCGTATTGCTCGTGCTTGACGATCATGGATTCTTTGTCGCCGGTCCATTCAGTTTGAACTAAGGCAGCCCGCACAACGCTCATTTATATGACTCCATCTTGATTGTTTTGATAATTGTTATTTTTGGGACAAATTTCCAAACGCAGTCTATGGCTATGCATTTTTACCCGCAAATTATTTCCATCTCGTTACAAAAATGTGATCCGGGAGTCTCACAATAAATTTTGACAGAACCAATCTACATCGAAATTGCATGAAGGCAGGGTTACCCCGTGCGAGACTGGCTAGACTTTGGGCCAAGAGTACAAAACAGAAATGGATTGTTGTAGCAGCGCGGGAGGAATTCAATGAAGTCACACCGTCCAGAAGCAATTGCAGCCATAGCCCAAGGCATGCGATCCTCGGTCTCACGCCGCCGATTACTGCAAGCGGCCGGGATTGGTGGAGCGGCAATGCTGGCCACCGCCTGCGGCACGAGTTCGGGTGGTTCCACGGAGGCTTCGTCAGCCGAGGACTTATCTGACACGGATATGCGACTCAATTGGTCCAACTGGCCTTCGTATCTTGATACTGACGAAGCCAATGGTACACATCCAACTCTTGAAAATTTTATGTCTTCAACGGGAATCGACGTCACCTACACCGAAGATGTAAATGACAATAATGAGTTTTTTGCCAAAGTACGCACCCAACTTGAACAGGGTCGAGATATCGGTCGAGACATTGTGGTACTCACCGACTGGATGGCGGCGCAGTGGATTCAAAGTGGATTCGCTCAGAAACTGGACAAGGCAAGCATCCCTAATTCGGTGAATCTGATCCCTCGGCTTTCAGCTGTTGAATTCGATATCGACCGTAGTTATTCCCTGCCGTGGCAGTCGGGTTTTGCTGGTTTGGGGTATAACATCCCGAGTCTGAAGTCGGCAACCGGCAAGGAGTCCATTGTCTCCCTTGATCAACTCTTCGACCCTGCATTGAAGGGACGAATCACAGTTCTTTCCGAAATGCGGGACACCATGGGCTGCATCCTGGCTTGGTTGGGCTATAACCCCTCTGACTTCACGGACGCCGAATTCGAAGAGGCGATTGCGGCATTGACCAAACAGGTTGATAGCGGCCAGATCCGTCAGGTGACGGGCAATGACTACATCGCCGCCATGGATAGCGGTGATGTCATCGCTGTTATCGGTTGGTCCGGCGACGTAATCGCCCTCGGTGAAAACTTCGGCTTTAGTTTGCCCGAAAGCGGTGGCACGCTGTGGACTGACAATATGTTGATTCCATCATTGGCCCAACATAAGAAGAACGCTGAGATAGCCATGAACTACTACTACGAACCGGAGGTGGCAGCCCAGGTTGCCGCTTGGGTTAACTACCTGTGTCCGGTGGAGGGGGCGCAGGCTGCCATGGAAAAGATTGACCCTGCGCTGGCGACGAGTGTGTGGATTTTCCCATCAACAGAGGTCCTTGACTCCGCTTATGTCTTCATGGAACTCACTTCTGAGCAAAATGAGGCATATGAACGGTTATTCCAAAAGGCAACCGGAAACTAGTTTTTTTCGAGGCTATTAAAACAATAATTTGCCATGTTTTGTTAATTGTTCACTGTAAAGGGGTGGCGAATGGTTCACGGTCGAGAGCGCAATGTTGAGGATCTGCACTTAGCAAATCTGACTAAGAAGTTCGGCGAGGTCGCCGCCGTTGACGACCTCACGCTGACCATTCCGGCGGGTTCGTTCTTCGCGCTTTTGGGCGCTTCGGGGTGCGGTAAGACGACGACACTGCGCATGGTGGCAGGGCTAGAGGATCCAACGTCGGGGCGGATCTCAATCGGCGAAAACGACGTAACGTCACTACGGGCATTTCAACGACCGGTTAACACGGTATTCCAGTCATACGCCCTCTTCCCGCATCTCGATATCTTTGAAAATGTTGCCTTCGGATTACGTCGTCGTGGTGTCAAAAATGTTGAGCCTGCTGTGAACGCCATGTTGGAACTTGTTGAGCTCGCGCCCATGGCGCGGCGCAAACCAACCCAACTTTCCGGTGGACAACAACAGCGCGTTGCGGTTGCCCGAGCACTCATCAATGAACCAGATGTTCTCCTGCTCGACGAACCTTTGGGCGCACTGGATCTCAAGTTGCGCCGACAGATGCAGATTGAATTGAAGCGGATCCAATCTGAAGTGGGCACAACATTTGTGCATGTGACCCACGACCAGGAAGAAGCCATGACAATGGCCGACACGATTGCTGTCATGAACGCAGGTCGGATTGAGCAATTGGGTGACCCGGCTTCGATTTATGAATTGCCGAAGACTGTGTTCGTAGCGAATTTCTTGGGACAGTCCAATTTATTTGCAGGTACTCGCATTTCAAATGATTCGGTCATGATTGAAGTGATGGCTAATGGAATCAAGTTCATGGTTCCAGCGGAACGCAACTCGGCAACGGGTGATGAAATCATTGTGGGCATTCGCCCAGAAAAAATGACCGTCCTTGATCTGCATGATCGTGAGAAAATCCCAGTGGGCAACAACTTCCTTGAGGGCACGGTTGTCGACGTTTCCTACGCGGGTGTGTCGACCCAGTATTTGATCAGGCTTCCTTGGGCTCAAAGCATCACGGTGTTCGAGCAGAATGTGATTGTTGGAGACCGGTCTAGCGTGGGCGATCCGGTGTTGGTGCACTGGGCAGCCGAGCACACTTTTGGGCTTGCCGGTGGCGAAACCCTCCTGGCAACCACGGCGCAAGCGATGGCAGCAGGGGCCTGAAAGTGGTCGCGGTCCTCCCGTCAACAAAAGCCACCGGTGTGGTTGCCCAAAAAAAGTCTCGAACCGGTTATTTCCTCTTACTGCCCGGAATGACCTGGTTGGCCATTTTTTTTGCCATTCCATTCGTGACTTTGTTCCTGACCAGTTTGCAGGCCCCGGTTGCGGGACAATCAGGACAGTACGTCCCGGCTTTTCAAATAAGTAATTACTCTGATGCTTTGTTGGAGTACTGGCCGCAGTTCCTTCGTTCATTTGTTTATGCTGGAATTGCCACGGGGTTCGCCCTGATCATTGCTTACCCCTTGGCCTATTTCATTGCATTCAAGGCCGGTCGGTGGCGCGCACTCATGTTGGTTCTTGTTATTGCGCCATCATTTGCATCTTTCTTGTTGCGAACCTATGCCTGGAAAACGATCCTCGCCGACGAAGGCTTCATCACATCATTTTTTAATTTCTTACATTTGTTGCCCGATGATCGAATTCTCAATACAGGATTTGCGGTTATCGCTGGACTGACCTACAACTTTTTACCATTTATGATTTTGCCTCTCTACGCGGCTCTTGAGAAAATTGATCCACGCTTAATGGAAGCTTCCCATGACCTCTATGCCTCAGCATTCACAACATTCCGAAAGGTCACCTGGCCGCTTTCACTGCCGGGAGTAGTTGCCGGAACTTTACTGACTTTTATTCCAGCAACGGGTGACTACATCAACTCCGAGTTATTGGGTTCGACCCAAAACCGCATGATAGGTAACGTGATTCAAACCAACTTCATTGAGTTCCGCGATTACCCGACGGCAAGTGCGCTGTCATTTGCGCTGATGGCAGCGATTTTGGTGCTGGTATTCACTTACATTCGTCGAGCTGGAACGGAGGATTTGGTCTGATGCGCTGGATTCGTCGTCATCTACTCGGAGCGGTAGCAGTCCTGGTTTTGGTTTATCTGTTCATTCCCATCGCGGTCGTGGCCGTATTGAGTTTTAACAAGCCTGTGGGCAAGTACAACACCAGTTGGAATACCTTTTCCTTGGATGGTTGGACAAATATTTGTGGTGTGCCGGGGGTTTGTGATTCGTTCATGATTAGCATTCGCATTGGCATAATCTCAACCCTGATCGCAACGGTGTTGGGAACCATGATTGCGTTTTCCCTCGTTCGGTACCGATTCCGCGGGCGTGCATCAACTAATCTCCTCATTTTTCTCCCCATGACCACACCAGAAGTAGTCATGGGAGCGAGTCTTCTGGCTTTATTCCTGAATTTGCGCTTCCCACTGGGTGAACTCACGATCATCATTGCGCACATCATGTTCACAATTTCATTCGTTGTGGTGACGGTGAAGGCTCGTTTGCAAGGCATGGACCCACGACTCGAGGAAGCAGCACGCGATCTCTACGCCGGACCTCGTGCTGCATTTCGTTATGTCACCCTCCCGCTCGTGGCTCCCGGAATTGCGGGAGCAGCGCTCCTGGGCTTTTCACTCTCATTTGACGATTTCATTATCAGTTTCTTCAATGCTGGAACCGTTGTGACATTCCCGATTTACATCTGGGGGGCCGCTCAACGAGGAATCCCCGTCCAGGTCAATGCCCTAGCGACTCTAGTCTTTGTGATCGCTTTGTTGATAGTTCTGCTTAGCCAGTTTGTAGCCAGTCGCAGGCGCAAGGCACTCGAAAATGGCACTATGCAAAATACGATAAATATTGACGCACTTCTTCCGAAGAGTTAACCTAAAACGTATATCGATGAGTTGTGAGGGGATTGGTGGGAAAGTCAGGCGCTCGGTCTGGCTCATTACGTTAACTTCGACGTAAGGATCCCACGTGTTTACTGCTACACCTTCACAAAATAGTTACGAAAAAACCAAGTCCCTCCGGCCGGAAAGTTTTTGGCTGGACAACGCACAGCGGCCGGCTGCCAAACCGCCGGTCAATTGCAATTTCGAAGCCGACCTTGTCGTCGTTGGAGGCGGTTTCACCGGTCTTTGGTCGGCCCTGGAGGCCGCGATAGAGCACCCAAACTGGAAGATCGTAATTCTGGAAAGTGACCGTATTGCGTGCGGAGCTACCGGCAGAAATGGTGGTTTTGTTGCTGCTTCGCTCACACACGGTTTCAGTAACGGATTTTCACGTTGGCGAAGTGAAATGCCGGTCCTACTGCGCTTGGGGTCGGAGAATCTTTCGGAAATCACCGGTCGAATAAAGCAATTTAACATTGAGTGCGATTGGCTTGTGGCCGGTGAGCTTGACGTCGCAACGGAAGACTATCAAGTCCAAGACCTGAAACAGGTTCATACAGAGATGAACGAATTGGGCATGGCATCTCATTACTTAACTTTGGATGAGATACGAGCCAAAATTAATTCACCGCTTTACCAGGCTGCACTATTTGACCCCGAGGTCGCAATCGTAGATCCAGCACGGCTGGCCTGGGGACTAGCCCGGGAGCTCGAACGAATGGGTGTGGAAATTTTTGAAAACTCCGAAGTGGGTGAGCTGCAGGACTTGGGAAATTTTGTTCGGATCAGGGTGGGTGGCCATAGCGTTAGCGGGCGCTTGGTTGTACTAGCCACGAATGCTTATCCGCCCTTACTGAAAAGGCTTAAGCACCTGATCGTCCCTGTTTACGACTACGTTTTGGTGACCGAACCACTCAGCATTGAACAGCGGAAGTCAATTGGCTGGCTCAATCGCGAGGGTGTGGGTGATAGCGGTAACCAATTTCATTACTACCGAATCACCGAAGATGGGCGTATTTTATTTGGGGGATACGACGCGCTCTACCATGGCAAGCGCGGTGTCAAGCCCGAGTTTGACACAGACCATGACTCTTTCGCTCGACTCGCTGACCACTTTGGGCAAACATTTCCTCAGCTCGCCGATGTCAATTTCACTCATGGTTGGGGAGGAGCGATTGATACCTGCTCACGATTCAGCGCTTTCTGGGGCAAAGCCCATAGGGGAAAGACCGTCTACGTTGCTGGATTTACAGGACTGGGAGTGGGAGCATCACGCTTTGCCGCACTGACGTCCCTAGATCTTTTGCAGGGGCTTGAAACGCATCGAACTCAATTACGCATGGTCAAGACAAAACCGCTGCCATTCCCACCAGAACCATTTCGTAGTTGGGTAATTACGTGGACCACCAGGTCTTTGCGGAAGGCCGATCGAGAAAATGGCAAACGCAATCTGTGGTTGCGTTTGCTTGACTCACTCGGCCTTGGTTTCGATTCCTGAGGATAGGGTGAGGACATGGCGAGATACGGCAGTCAGTTTGGTCCCAATTACACTTTTTTAGGCGTACCCGAATGCGACCTCAATGAGATTTCCAGTTTTTCCGACGCCGATGTCGTGATAGTTGGTGCACCCTTTGATGGTGGCACGTCCTATCGAGCGGGTGCGCGTTTTGGTCCGCAGGCGTTGCGGGCAGCCTGCTATTTGGAACACGACGGCAGTAGGCCATCACTTGCAATGCGGGTTGACGGCTTGAAGGATTTGAAAGTCGTTGATGCCGGTGACGTCGAGTTGTACAGCGGTGACGCGGCTCGTTCCTGTGCTGACCTTGAAGTTGAAATTGAGAAGATTGCACGCACCGGAGCAATTCCGATTGTGCTTGGTGGAGATCACACGATCACTTGGCCCGACGCAACGGGTGTTGCACGTGCGCATGGCTGGGGAAGGATTGGAGTGATTCACTTCGATGCTCACGCCGACACCGGTGATATCTCATTTGGTTCCTTAATTGGGCACGGTCAACCAATGCGGAGGCTGATTGAATCGGGTGCTGTTCGTGGCGATCGATTCATGCAAATTGGATTACGAGGCTATTGGCCCGAACCGGAGACTCTCCGCTGGATGGCCGAGCAAGGAATGCGCTCCTATGAGATGACCGAAATAGTTTCTCGAGGCCTCAATGAGTGCCTGACACAGGCCTGCGGAATCGCAATGGATGACTGTGATGGAATTTTTCTCAGTGTCGACATTGATGTGTGCGACCCAGGCCATGCTCCAGGGACCGGAACGCCCGAACCGGGTGGTCTCAGTGCGCGTGAATTACTCGACGCGGTTCGCAGAATTTGTTATGAACTTCCTGTCGTCGGTATGGATATTGTTGAAGTGTCTCCGCCATTTGACCATGCCGACATAACGGCACTTTTGGGTAATCGGGTTGTGCTGGAAGCTCTCGGTGCAATTGCTCGGCGCCGACAGGATAAATTAGATGGAACAACATGGGATCCTGCGCAGCCGTTGCTTGATGGACGGATTCCGGGGGAGTAAGTCAACGTTTCCGGTTAGGCCGTTGCTTCGAATGCTGCTTCAAGAATTCCAAGTGCTTCTTCGAGTAGCGGGATTGGGATAGTTAGTGGGGGTAGAAATCTAAATACGTTTCCATAGGTACCCGCTGTCAGTGTGACTACTCCGTGTTGGTGACAGAACTTGTTAAGTGCAGCGGTTCTGGCTGCATCGGGTTCCTTTGTCCCGGGCTTAACGAGCTCGATTGCAAGCATCGCGCCTCGCCCGCGAATATCACCGATCGTGGGATGGTTAATTTGCATTGCGGCTAGTCGTGGCAACATGATTGCTTCAATGTCTTTTGCGATTTGACGGGCATCGTTGTCTTGCATCCAGGCCATGGACCCAAGGGCTGCCGCGCAGGCGACCGGATTACCGCCATAGGTTCCACCCAGCCCACCTGCGTGAACCGAGTCCATAATTTCGGCGCGGCCAGTAACCGCGGCAAGTGGCATCCCGCCAGCAATGCCCTTAGCCGTGGTGATCAAGTCGGGAACAACTCCTTCGAATTCGCTCGCAAACCAATCACCGGTGCGAGCGAATCCAGATTGGATCTCGTCTGCAACAAAAACGATTCCATTTGCCTGCGCGTAATCAGCTAGGCCTTTGAAATAACCGGGTGCCGGAACAATAAAGCCACCTTCACCCAAGATTGGTTCAACCACAATTGCGGCGATATTTGTCGCGCCAATTTCTTTTTCCATGCGCGAGATCGCCCACGCGGCAACTTCAGGACCACCGTGGGGACCATCGTGGAAAGGATAGGAGACGGGAACCCGATAAATCTCAGGAGCGAATGGACCAAATGAGTGTTTATACGGCATGTTTTTTGCGGTCATACCCATTGTGAGATTGGTGCGACCGTGATACCCGTGTTCAACAACAACAACAGCCTGGCGACCCGTGTAAGCGCGAGCAATTTTGACCGCATTTTCGACCGCTTCGGCTCCAGAGTTGAACAGTGCACTGCGCTTTTCGTGATCTCCCGGAGTGAGCCGGTTGAGGACCTCACACACTTCGACGTAACCTTCGTAGGGGGTGACCATGAAACAGGTGTGTGTGAAGTTGGCAACCTGTGCTGCGACTCGACTCGCAACTTCGGGGTTTGCATTCCCGACAGTGGTCACCGCAATACCTGAACCCATATCAATGAGGGAGTTACCGTCTGCGTCAATAAGAATTCCACCGCCGGCTTTGGTAATGAAGACCGGGAGGCCGATGCCCACACCTGCTGAGACCGCGTGCTCTTTCCGTGCCAAAAGCGCTAGAGAGCGGGGACCGGGTAATTCAGTGATCAAATTGCGTTCCTGAACAACTCCATTGATCACTCGTTCGGTAGCAATAGTCATTGATTATCCCTTGATCGGCGGTTGTCATTAGCGTCGAACACCAGCATAAGGGTGAATCTGCGTTCATGGGATTGCTGACCTCCTAAACTATTGCTGTGAGCCAGCTCCGTACCGATCCAATTCGTGTAGTGATTCTTGGGAGCACCGGTTCGATTGGGGTGCAGGCGTTAGAGATCATTGCCCGCAACCCAGATCGGTTCACGGTTGTCGGATTGTGTGCAACAGGCGCCAACGCTCAAGCCTTAGCCCGGGCTGCCCTGGAATTTGACGTCGAAGTTATTGGTGTGACGCTTGGCACTTGCGCCCAAGACGTGCAGATGCATTTATTTGCCGGTGCTCAAGATCGTGGATTTTCTCAAGGGGAGCATCGACTTCCTGAACTGGTCATCGGTCCCGAGGCCCCCGAGCAGTTGGCTCGAATGGATGCCGACATTGTTCTCAATGCAATTGCCGGCGCCGCGGGACTTAAAGCCACGCTGGCAACCCTCACGGCAGGTACCAAGCTGGCACTTGCGAATAAAGAGTCCCTCATCATTGGTGGGGATCTGGTGAAAAACATATCCCTTCCCGGACAGATAATTCCGATTGACTCCGAGCATTCGGCGATCGCGCAGTGCTTGCTCGCAGGCAAGAAATCCGAAGTGCGAAAACTAATAATTACGGCCAGCGGTGGCCCATTTCGCGGCAGAAGTGCATCAGAGCTGGAGCAGGTCAGTGTTGCTGAAGCACTTGCCCACCCGACCTGGAAAATGGGTCCACTCGTCACTATTAATTCGGCGACGTTGGTGAATAAAGGTCTGGAAGTAATCGAGGCGCATCTGTTATTTGATATTGACTTCAACGATATTGAAGTCACCGTTCACCCACAGTCAGTGGTCCATTCGATGGTGGAGTTTGTGGACGGCTCAACGATCGCACAGGCAAGTCCACCGGATATGCGAATCCCGATTGCCTGGGGTTTGTCTGCGGGTCGAGAGTTTTTCCGAGTGCCCGATGCAGCCCCCGCCTGTGATTGGAAGAGAGCTGCAACTTGGGAGTTCATGCCGTTAGACGAAGTGGTTTTCCCCGCGGTTGGACTTGCCAGGGTTGCCGGGGAGGCTGGCGGTACCGCATCGGCGGTTTTCAATGCAGCAAATGAGAGCGCGGTTGCCGCATTTTTAGCTGGGGAGATCTCGTTCACGTCAATTGTCGCGCATATTGAACGGGTCTTGCAGTCACATTTGGCCGGGTCAAGCGATGAGCGACCGGGAAGCTCCTACGTGTCGGGGAACGCACTTACACTGGAAGACGTCTTAGTCGCCGATAGTTGGGCGCGCGGGCAACGTTTGCGCAATTGATGTTGAGTGAAAGGGTGTGAACATGCTGCAAGTCGTGGGAATTGTCCTCTTCGCGTTACTCATTGGCCTTTCAATTGCACTTCATGAAGTCGGTCACCTCGTTCCCGCGAAAAAGTTCGGGCTGCGGGTCCCGGACTACATGGTGGGATTTGGTCCCACAATTTGGTCGAAAGTGCGTGGCGAGACACGCTACGGGATTAAAGCAATTCCGTTAGGCGGCTATATCAGGATGGTTGGGATGCTCCCGCCCGCCAAAAACGATCCCGAAGGTCGATCCCGCTCCATGTCAACCGGCCGATTTGCAATGTTGGTTGCCCAAGCGAGGGAAGCCTCATTCGATGAAATTCTCCCGGGTGATGAGAATCGTCTGTTTTATAAACTGCCGGTGCACAAACGAGTGATCATCATGCTCGGTGGTCCGGTCATGAATCTTTTCCTCGCATTTTTTTTATTCACGATCGTCTTGGTGGGAATTGGACTGCCGCAACCCTCCCTCACCGTGGCTGCTGTTGTGCCATGTACGCCGTCGGTCAGCCAACCTACGGGTGATTCATTGCCCTCGGGTGATTGCCCGGTGGGCACCGTTTTAACCCCAGCTGCTCAAGCAGGGTTGCAGGCAGGCGATGAAATCATTTCGGTGGGCAATCAAAGCGCGACCACGTGGGAGAGCGTTACCGACTGGATATTGGTGAATCCAAATGTTGTGACCACGGTCGTTGTGAATCGCGGTGAGGGGCAAGTGTCCCTACCGTTGGCGGTCGCTGAAGTAACGCGCCCGGTCTACGATGAAAATGGTCGCGAGACCGGTGAAAGTCAAACGGTGGGATTTTTAGGTTTGCGACCCACATTTGAGTACGAACGTCAATCCATCACATCCGTGCCGGGGTTTATGTGGGACATCACTGTCCGATCTGTCGAAGCTTTGATTTCGCTGCCCGTGCGACTGTACGAGTTGGTTACCGAAACGTTGATTGGTGGCCAAGAAAGAGCGATCGATGGTCCAGTATCAGTGGTTGGCGCTAGCCGACTTGGAGGTGAGATCGCCAGTATGGATTCTCCGATCACTTCCAAAGTTGCAACATTTCTTGGGCTAGCGGCATCGTTAAATCTTTTCCTTTTCCTTTTTAATTTGATTCCCGTTCTGCCACTCGACGGGGGACACGTTGCCGGGGCTTTATATGAGGGAACTAAGCGATCGTGGGCCAGGTTTAGGGGAAAGCCCGACCCCGGACCGGTTGACACGGCACGGTTACTTCCGGTGGCCTACGTGGTCGCAGGTGTGCTTTTGGCCATGGGGGTTATCGTAATTTGGGCAGATTTGGTCAAGCCCATCTCGCTTGGTTAGCCCTTAGGGCTGATAATGGGAGAGTGAGCATTGACCTAGGACTTCCCGCATCCCCACCAATGATTGTTGAACCTAGGCGCAAGACCCGGCAGTTGATTCTCAAACACCACCTGAAGCCACTTGCTGTGGGAGGTGGCGCGCCGGTCAGTGTCCAGTCAATGTGCACGACCCTGACTGCCGATGTTGACAGCACACTTCAGCAGATTGCTGAATTAACTGCCGCCGGTTGTGAGGCAGTCCGCGTTGCGGTTCCGAGCCAAGACGACGCCGACGCCCTTGCCATCATCGCGAAAAAATCGGGAATCCCGGTGATCGCTGATATTCATTTCCAACCCAAGTATGTTTTCGCGGCGATTGACGCTGGTTGTGCTGGAGTTCGGGTCAACCCGGGAAACATCAAAAAATTTGATGACAAGGTTGGTGAGATAGCTAAAGCCGCCCTGGATTCCAAGACACCGATCCGCATCGGTGTGAACGCGGGATCCCTTGATCCACGACTTCTCGAAAAATACGGCAAGGCAACCCCCGAAGCCCTCGTTGAGTCCGCTTTATGGGAAGCGTCCTTGTTTGAAGAACACGGTTTCGGTGACATCAAAATCTCAGTGAAACACCACGATCCGGTGATTATGATGAAGGCCTACATGCTGCTTTCAGAACAGTGCGATTACCCACTGCACTTGGGCGTCACCGAGGCAGGGCCCACTTTCCAAGGAACGATTAAGTCAGCGGTGGCTTTCGGTGGGCTTCTTTCCCGCGGAATCGGGGACACAATTCGAGTGTCGTTATCGGCTCCACCGGTTGAGGAAATCAAAGTTGGCATTGGAATTTTGGAGTCGCTGAATCTGCGGCAACGCGGGTTGGAAATTGTTTCTTGTCCTTCATGTGGCAGGGCTCAAGTCGATGTGTACACCCTCGCTGAGCAGGTGGCCGCAGGCCTTGAAGGCCTGGACGTTCCACTTCGGGTTGCAGTAATGGGTTGCGTTGTCAATGGACCGGGTGAAGCGCGTGAGGCCGACCTCGGTGTGGCTTCGGGCAATGGCAAAGGACAAATTTTTGTTAGAGGTGAAGTGATCAAAACCGTCCCCGAAGCGCAGATTGTAGAAACCTTGATCGAAGAAGCAATGAAATTAGCTGAATCAATGGACACCAAAGGTGAACCATCGGTCGTTACGGTGTAGTGAATTTTTATGACCATTTCTGAACGCGAAAGGCTCGTGGGTTTTCACCCTGGCGTAGTTCGAAGCATCACTTCAGAAGAATTTCCGCAGGCCTTGGCCTTGGCGCGGAAAGACCCATCGGTTAATGGATTTGTCATCAGCCGGATTGAAGCGGCGCTCGTGGACCATTGGCGACTAGGCGGGGCACTGTGGGGATTTTTCACCGTGGAAAGCCTTCAGAGCCTGCTTTTTGTTGGTGCAAATATTATGCCGGTGAACACAGATGCTTCAGCACGCAATGCATTTGCAGCCGAACTCATTAGGGCTGGGAGGAGAAGTTCTTCAATCCTTGGTGAATCAGTTCAGGTTCGTGATTTGTGGCAGGGCATCGAAACTTATTGGGGTAAAGCTCGCGATGTCCGGGAGAACCAACCATTTCTGCAGATTGACACTGACCCAGAGTGCGCTTTGGACAGCAGGGTGCGAAGGGTTGTTGCCAGCGAACTAGATCTGCTTTTCCCCGCGTGTGTTGACATGTTCACCGAAGAGGTGGGGGTATCCCCGGTTGCAAACGGCGGAGAGTTTCAGTACCGACGGAGGATTGCCGAAGTTATTGATTCCGGTATGGCATTCGCAGTGATTGATGGTGGACGCGTTCTTTTTAAGACTGAAGTTGGATTTTTGACAGAAGACGTTGCGCAACTTCAAGGCGTGTGGATTAATCCCAGCCTGAGGGGGCAAGGTTTGGCGGCTCCAGCGTTGGCCGCTGCAATCGTTGAAATCAGGGCATCGTGCGCTAAGACGGTGTCTCTTTATGTCAATGATTTCAATATCCCGGCCAGAAAGACGTACGAGAGCGTGGGTTTTAAGCAGGTAGCAACATTTGCAACCGTCTTGTTTTAGCCTCACCGGAATCGTTGTCTCTTTGGCCACTATTCTTCGACAGTCAAAGGCAAGTCCCCGGTGTAGGTGTGAAAAAGCTGAACAAGTGAAATTGAGGTAATTGTGATTCAACGTATGTCAACTCTTTTTGTGCGGACATTGCGCGAGGATCCAGCCGACGCTGAAGTCCCCAGTCACAAACTTCTTGTTCGCGCGGGATACGTGCGACGGATTTCACCAGGGATTTTCTCGTGGTTGCCACTCGGTTATCAAGTTTTTCGTAACGTTGAAGAAATTGTCCGCCAGGAAATGAATCAGGCGGGTTTTCAGGAAGTACATTTCCCAGCCCTTCTCCCGCGCGAGCCTTATGAGACAACAGGCCGCTGGACCGAATACGGTGAAAACCTCTTTCGACTTAAGGATCGGAAAGACAATGACTACCTCTTGGGGCCAACACATGAGGAAGTCTTCACGTTGATGGTCAAAGGTGAATTTTCTTCTTATCGCGATCTTCCACTATCGATTTATCAAATTCAAACCAAGTATCGCGATGAGGCCAGACCCCGTGCGGGAATTTTGCGGGGCCGAGAATTTGTCATGAAGGATTCATATTCATTTGATATCGATGACGCAGGTCTCGAAATCTCTTATAAGAAACACCGCGATGCCTACATTTCCACTTTTGATCGACTCAAACTCGATTATGTGATCGTCTCCGCCATGGCTGGGGCTATGGGTGGATCCCGAAGTGAAGAGTTTCTCGCAACCAACGCCTTCGGTGAAGACACCTACGTTCGGTGCGATTGTGGTTTCGCCGCAAATGTTGAGGCCTTCCACATGTCAGAATCAACTTTTGATCCTGACCTGAATTTGCAAAGCGATGTACCCATGTCCCACGTGGAAGAAACTCCTGACACACCAACAATTGATTCACTCGTCAAAGTATCCAATGAACGACGTGATCTATCGCGTTCTGATCGTGAGTGGACCGATGCCGACACCTTAAAAAATATTTTGCTGATTGTGACGAATCCGGATGAAAGTGAAACACCTTTGGCGATCGGCTTACCTGGCAATCGGGAGATTGAGGCCCGTAGACTCGAGGCTGCGCTGTACCCACGAGTAGCCCGCCCGTTTGAGGAGGCGGATTTCGCTCGATACCCCGCACTCGTTAAGGGCTATATCGGTCCAGGCGTACTGGGAACAAACTCCACTAGCGGGATTGAGTTCCTCACCGATCCAAGAGTTGTGCGTGGAACGCGATGGATCACGGGTGCAAATGAAAAAGGTAAACACGTATACGATCTCGTTGTCGGTCGTGACTTTGACTCTGACGGACTAATTGATGTCGCTGAAGTATTTGACGGGGACCCCTGTCCTTCTTGTGCCGGAACTGTGAGTCTGGCTCGCGGCATTGAGATAGGTCATATTTTTCAACTAGGCCGCAAATACGCGGAAGCTTTGGGACTAAAGGTTCTCGACGAAAATGGCGAACTTGTAACGGTCACTATGGGTTCCTACGGAATTGGTGTTTCACGCGCGGTTGCTGTCATAGCTGAAGCACACCACGACGAGAAGGGTCTGGTGTGGCCGCGTGAAGTGGCACCGGCCGACATTTACCTGATTGCGGCGGGAAAGTCAGAAGAAGTTAGCGCAAAGGCCGAAGAGTTTGCTGCAGCCTGGGATTCAATGGGGCTCCGAGTGATTTTTGACGACCGCACGGGTGTTTCCCCTGGCGTTAAGTTCAATGACTCCGAACTAATTGGTGTACCCACAATCGTCGTCGTAGGGAAAGGCCTGGAAAACGGCGTTATTGAGGTGAAGGATCGCGCGAGCGGTGAGCGGGTTGAAATTGCGCTCCAAGATGCAATTTCAGCAGTGCACCAAATATGCACGACCTAACTTTATGGTCGGTTTTACTGTTGGCTATTGCCGCAGGAGCGGCTGGCTGGGTTGATGCAGTAAGCGGTGGCGGAGGACTCCTTCAATTGCCTGCGCTATTTATTGCATTGCCCGCGGGGAGTGAAGTTAATGCATTAGCAACCAATAAATTCTCAAGTTTTTTTGGAACCGCCACAGCGGCGCGAACATACGTCAAGCATTTAAGCCCTGACTGGAAAACTGCACTGCCCATGGCAAGTGTGGCATTCGTGTTTTCTGCAATGGGGGCGGCTACAGCACACATTATTCCCACTCAATACTTTGGTATTGGTATTCTCGTTGCCCTCGTTTTAGTGTGGTTGTGGACGCTGCTCAACCCGCTGGTGGGTACTGCGAGCAACATTCGTTGGGGTGGAACTCGAAAACATTACGTTGCAGCAATAGGCGTTGGCTCAGCAATTGGGTTCTATGACGGAATTTTAGGCCCGGGAACCGGATCATTTCTCCTCATCGCTCTTGTGAGTTTATTGGGGTACTCATTTCTGGCGGCTTCATCGACGGCAAAAATAGTGAACCTGGGAACAAATGCCGCGGCACTCTTGGTCTTTGGATTCTCTGGCTCGATTTTATGGACTCTGGGTCTCGTCATGGCGGTCTGCAACATGGGAGGCGCCTTTTTTGGGGCTCGAACGGCAATTAGGCGGGGCAGCCCATTCGTGCGGATTGTCTTTCTGGGAATCACGGCAATTCTCATTATCCGTTTAGCATGGGATATCTGGCTTTAGCCTCCGATATAGGATTAAGTCACAACTGACCAACCACAATTGGAAATCGCGGTGAGATCTATGGGAGTACCACTTGGGCGCGCGCGTGATACCGCGGAATCCGTGTGCACAACCATGGGTGTCGACCTTGAGGATTGCTCAATCAAGCAAGCGGGTCGGCGAGAAGTGTTAACCGTCATTGTTGACAAAGACGGTGGGATCGACCTCGATGAGATCGCGCAGATCAGTTTTGCAATTTCTGAAGCACTCGACTCCATTGAAGAGCTCGAGGAACACCCGTTCGTTTTGGAAGTGTCCTCACCCGGAACCGATCGTCCATTGACCGAAGTTCGACATTGGCGTCGAGCAGTGAGTCGCTTGGTGAATGTCTCCTTCGCAGGGGATCGGGACGACTTGTTGATTCGCGTCCAAGAAGTTAACGGTGATCAAGTTGTTGGCATTGACAGCAAAGCCACTGACGGTAACGAAAACGCCGTGTCTTTTAGAGTTCCTGAAGTGGACAAAGCCGTTATCCAAATTGAATTCAACCGTGAGGAGTAGAGATGGATATTGATATCAGTGCACTGAAGGCGCTCGTGAGGGAACGCAATATGTCCCTGGAACTTCTGGTGGATTCCATTGAGGCCGCCTTACTCGTGGCCTATCACCGCACCGAAGGTTCATGTGTGAAGGCTCGAGTCGAACTGGACCGAAAAAGTGGCCATGTAACAGTTTGGGCTCAAGAGGCGCTCACATCTCCCGAGGCACTCGCCTCCGGAGAAATCGCCAGTTTTAGCCCGGAATTTGATGACACCCCCGACGGCTTTGGTCGGGTCGCTTCGAGCACCGCCAGCCAGGTCTTATTGGGCCGCCTGCGCGAAGCAGAAGGCGAGGCAACCCTCGTTGAATTCACGGGTCGGGAAGGTGATTTGGTTTCTGGTGTAATCCAACAAAACACGAACCCGCGCATGGTGCGGGTGGACATTGGGAAAATCGAAGCGAATCTTCCACCAGAAGAGCAGGCAACCGGTGAGAGTTACCAGCATGGCGCCCGAATCAAGGTCCTAGTTACCGGAGTGAGGAAAGGGTTTAAAGGCCCCGTTGTCACGGTGTCACGCAGCCACCCGGACCTGGTGCGGAAATTATTTGCATTGGAAGTTCCCGAGATTGCTGACGGCACCGTTGAGATAACCGCAATTGCGCGTGAGGCGGGCCACCGTTCAAAGATCGCCGTTCGCTCACACAAGCCCGAAGTTAACCCAAAAGGATCATGCATTGGTCCACAAGGTCAGCGAGTGCGCCAAATCATGGCTGAATTGGGTGGGGAAAAAATTGACATTGTTGACCATAGTGACGACCCAGCCGAGATGATCGCTCAGGCACTGTCTCCAGCCCGGGTCACCTCGGTAACAATCGTTGACGCCGAACTAAAAAGTGCCAGGGTTTTGGTTCCGGAATATCAGCTATCGCTCGCAATCGGCCGTGAGGGCCAAAATGCCCGATTGGCTGCCCGGTTGACCGGCTGGCGCATTGATATTCGAAGCGATTCGGCTCCCGCACCGGATGTGAGCCGGGAATCCACTCCGGCCCTCGAGGCTTGAGCGGGTTAACAATTGACCCATGAGCCCCAACGAACCTGTATTGGTTGCCGCCAGACCGCCTCGAAAAATGAGTTGATCAGGGTGGTCTGGCAGGAGGAATTAAACGCCGTCACGATTGATTCGCACAACTCAATTTCCGGCCGTGGTGCCTACCTGCACTTGGCAATCCACTGCATTGAAAAGGGTCAACGGCGGGTCCGCGGGGCGCTAAGGATTCCCGGCACGGTAGATTGGCGCACTGTTAGTGATACATGGGTGGTTCTGCGCACGCTGGCGAATGTGAAGTTGGTCGCCGCCGAGTGCTGATTATGAGGGTAAATACCTTCGACCCTTTGGTTTGTGATCAAGATCAGTCCCATCAAGAAACAAGAGGTTGACCGTGAACAAAATGATGAGCGCTTCTCAATGAAGGCCTTCGCATGAGCGTGTCCGCATGAAAATGCTAGGCGCCCAGTAACGGTCCGGTAAGTAAAGCCCGGGCCAAGACAGGAGAGTTGTGTCAAAAGTCCGGGTATATGAACTCGCTAAAGAGCTGGGAATGGACAGCAAGGCTGTCCTTGCCAAGCTCCAAGATATGGGCGAGTTTGTTCGCTCTGCCTCATCAACGATTGAAGCTCCAGTAGCCCGAAGGCTCAAAGAGGCTTTGCCCCCTGTCCCTGAGGGCGAGCAGAAGCCCGCTAAGAAGGTCGCCAAGAAGGTCGCCAAGAAAGCGGTAGCCGCAGCCCCTGATTCGACAGATGAAACCGCAGAGGTGGCCGCAGCGGTGATCGTTCCCGCTGCAAAAGCTGCACCTTCGCCAACGTCGACCGCATCAGAAACATCCGCTGGGTCGCTAGGTGCTGCACCCATGTCAACGCCCAGTCCCAAGCCAGCACCTCGTCCGGGAAACAATCCATTTGGTGGAAGTACCGGTATGCCCAAGCCAGCACCTCGACCGGGGAATAACCCATTCGGTTCACCCGCTACTGACCGGCCAGCTGCCCCCCGTCCGGGTGGAGTCGCCGGTGCACCCCGTCCTAACCCAGGCATGATGCCCAGTGCTCGTGCTCCACAGCGTCCCGGTGGACCCGGTCGTCCCGGTGGACCCGGTGGACCCGGTCGTCCGGGTGGTCCCGGAGGACCCGGTGGACCCGGTGGACCCGGCGGCTTCACGAATCGACCAGCTCGACCAGGCGGGGCCGGTGGAGCCGGTGGACCGGGTGGTCCCGGTGGACCCGGTGGACCCGGTGGTCCCGGTGGACCTGGTGGACCTGGTGGTCCGGGAGGGGGTCGCCCCGGTGCACGCCCTGGCGCGCGTGGATCAACGGCGGGTGCGTTTGGAAGGCCAGGAGGTAAGCCATCACGTGGCCGTAAATCCAAAAGAGCCAAGCGTCAAGAGTTTGACAACATGGAAGCCCCCTCGATGGGTGGAGTACGTCTGCCACGAGGAAATGGCGATAGCGTCCGACTTCCACGTGGTGCCAGCCTGACCGATTTCGCTGAGAAAATTGATGCATCCTCGGCTGATTTGGTTAAGGTTCTGATTGGTCTCGGTGAGATGGTTACAGCAACCCAGTCAATTGATGATGACACGTTGCGTCTTTTGGGGACCGAACTTAATTTCGTGATCCAAATTGTTTCACCGGAGGACGAAGACCGGGAGCTTCTGGAGACTTACGACCTCGAGTTTGGTGAAGATGAAGGTGAAAATGCTGATCTCGAGGCGCGCCCACCCGTCGTCACCGTTATGGGTCACGTCGACCACGGTAAAACACGACTCCTTGATGCAATTCGAAAGACAAATGTCGTCTCTGGTGAAGCCGGTGGAATCACCCAGCACATTGGTGCTTACCAGGTAGTTGCCCAGTCTCCAACGGGTGAGCGGCCAATAACGTTCATCGATACACCGGGCCATGAGGCTTTCACCGCGATGCGTGCTCGCGGCGCTGAGGTCACCGATATCGCAATCTTGGTGGTAGCAGCCGACGACGGTGTGAAACCGCAAACTATTGAAGCGCTTAATCACGCTCAGGCTGCTGGCGTACCGATCGTTGTCGCGGTCAACAAAATAGACAAAGAAGGTGCTGACCCCATTAAGGTTCGTAGCCAACTCACCGAGTACGGGTTGGTTGCTGAAGATTTTGGCGGCGACACAATGTTTATTGATGTTTCAGCCAAAAATAATCTTGGAATTGATGAACTCCTGGAAGCCGTGCTGTTGACAGCTGATGCAGCATTGGACCTTCGTGCAAATCCACATCAGGACGCCCAAGGTGTCGCTATTGAAGCGCACTTGGACCGTGGACGTGGGCCGGTTGCGACAGTTCTTGTTCAGCGAGGAACTTTGCGTCCCGGTGATTCAATTGTGGCTGGAGATGCCTATGGTCGAGTTCGGGCGATGCTTGACGATAAAGGCAACACCGTTGAGTTCGCGGGCCCTTCAGCACCTGTTCAGGTGCTCGGTCTCACCTCTGTGCCGGGAGCTGGAGACAGTTTCTTGGTTGTCAGCGAAGACCGTATTGCCCGGCAAATTGCGCAAACGCGCCAAGCGCGTGAGCGCAATGCGATGCTGGCTAAGAACCGCGTCAAGCGATCTCTGGAGGACTTCCTCGAGTCAATCGAGCGAGGGGAAGTTTCTGAACTCACGTTGATTCTCAAAGGTGACGTCTCCGGTTCGGTTGAGGCCCTCGAAGACGCCCTGCTCAAAATTGATGTAGGCGAAGAAGTATCACTTCGCGTGATTCATCGAGGTGTAGGTGCCATCACTAAGAATGACGTGACGTTGGCAAGTGCGTCCAAGGCAATCATCATCGGATTCAATGTTCGACCCGAAGGAAAGGTTGCCGAGTTTGCATCCCATGAGGGTGTGGACGTTCGTTTTTACAGCATCATCTATCAGGCAATCGACGAAATCGAGTCAGCGCTTAAGGGAATGCTCAAGCCCGAATTCGAGGAAGTGCAACTTGGAACAGCCGAAGTGCGTGATGTCTTTAAGTCATCTAAGTTCGGAACTGTGGCGGGTTGTTTGGTTCGAAGTGGTGCGGTGCGACGCAATAGCAAAGCGAGATTGGTGCGCGACGGTGTCGTCGTTGCGGACAATCTGGCCATTGCGACACTTCGACGATTCAAAGATGATGCAACTGAGGTCCGCGAAGGATTCGAGTGCGGTATCAATCTTGGTTCCTATCAGGATGTCAAGGTCGATGACGTGATTGAAACTTTTGAAATGCGCGAAAAACCACGTAAGTAGTCCAAGGAGAATCACTATGGGAAGTGAAGCGCGAGCACGCAAGTTGGCAGATCGAATCAAGGTCATCGTTGCGCAGACTCTTGATATGAGGATCAAGGATCCCCGACTGGGTTTTATAACGATCACCGACGTGCGTCTAACAGCCGACTTGCGTGACGCCAGTGTCTTTTACACGGTGCTAGGCACCGAAGAAGAGCGGGTGTCAACGGCCGCTGCCTTGGCATCGAGCAAAGGCATGCTGCGCACCGAAGTTGGTAAGGGAACCGGGGTTAAATTCACCCCGACCTTAGAGTTCATCTTGGACGCTATCCCGGAAAATGCGGCACATGTTGAGCAACTACTCCGGGATGCAGCCGAGGCCGATGCTCGGGTGCACGCACAGGCCAAAGACGCAAAATATGCTGGTGATGTTAACCCGTATCGCGAATCTGAAGGCGCTTAACGAACTATGGCGACAAACGCCGAGGGGATCGTCGCCTCCGCTGGCTTTCTACTTGTCGACAAGCCAGCCGGTCTGACCTCCCATGATGTGGTAGCTCGGGTTCGACGGATTTTTAAGACGCGGAAAATTGGTCACGCTGGAACTTTGGACCCAATGGCCACGGGTGTGCTCATTCTGGGTGTGAATGCGGGCACTCGGCTGCTCGGACACTTGAGCATTGCCGATAAAACTTATGTCGGAACAATTCGACTTGGTGTAGCGAGTACAACCGATGACGCGGAAGGGGAATTAAGCCCGGTGCGGGATTCGAGTGGCGTGAGCTCCGAAGCCATCGAGGCGATACTTGGCACACTTCGCGGTGAAATCATGCAACGTCCGAGTTCGGTGAGTGCCATAAAAATTGACGGGCAACGTGCCTATGCCCGAGTGCGTAATGGCCAATTAGTCGAGATTCCGGAAAGAAAAACTACGGTGTATCAACTAGACGTCATAAGTGTGAAACGTGCTGGCAATTTTACCGATATTGAAGTGAGCACCAAGGTTTCATCCGGCACATATATCCGGGCTATTGCGCGTGATTTAGGAGAGGCCCTCGGCGTTGGTGGGCACTTGACGTCGCTGCGCCGCACGTCAATCGGCCCATTTAGCGAGGCTAATTGCCGGGATTTGGAGGAGTTGGCGACGTCAGAAAACCCTTGGGCGACAGTGTGCCCTCTGGCCGAAGTAGCCAAGATTGTGTGGCCCGTCTTTACGTTAGATCATGAACAATCTGAAGCCGTACGTATGGGACAACGGATTTCTTGGCCTGAGAATTTCACTCAATCCATGATCGCCCTAATTGACTCTGATGGTGAACTCGCAGCCCTCGGTGAAAAGCGAGACACATCTTGCTCGTATATCGCGGTGTTTCCCAGCGGGGTTCGACCACCAAGTAGCCTTTACTCGTGAGTGCTTCTGGTTCATTGGTCTGTATTGGGATCTTTGATGGGGTCCACCTTGGGCATCAGGCGCTGATTGCCGCAGCCAAGGAATTGGCCAACGAATCTAAGATTGGTCTCACGATTTGCACATTCGATCCACATCCGAATGTTGTTGTTAGACCCGATCAGGCACCGAAGCTCATCGGTGGTATTTCCCAACGAAAGCAATTGCTGCTCCGCAACGGAGTTGATCATGTTGAGGTCATTGCCTTTACTCCTGAATTTGCTAATTTATCTCCGCGCCAGTTTTCGGAGGATTTTCTGAAAGACCGGTTAAATGCTCAGGTGGTCGTTGTCGGCCGGAATTTCACATACGGCCGACGTGCCGGTGGCAATGTTGATTCGCTCGTCGAAGATGGCAATCAGTTGGGATTCTCGGTCAAGTTATTCGATTTAGTTCAATCAGATGGAACGATCTCGTCGACACGGATTCGTGAGTTAATTCTGTCGGGAAACGTGTCAGCGGCTGCGGAGCTGTTGGGGAGAAACTTCAGCCTTGACGGCCAAGTCGTTCAGGGTGACCAGCGTGGACGTGAATTGGGCTACCCCACGGCGAATGTGGAATGGGATGAGGCCTTGATAGTCCCCGCCGACGGTGTTTACGCCGGATATGTGAACCTGTCGGGGGACCGGCTGCCGGCGGCTATTTCGGTGGGAACGAATCCTCAATTTGAGGGCAATACCCAGCGGGTTGAGGCTTATGTGTTGAATCGAACCGATCTGGACCTTTATGGAGCGCACATTGGGGTGGAATTTGTGGATCTGATGCGCCCGCAAGCAGTATTTGGCACTTTAGACGAATATTTGACCCAGATCGCATTAGATGTTGCCGCCATTGCGCAGCGTTTGGGCGTCTGATCACTAGGGCAGTTGGGTGTTTGAACGCTGAGCCAAAGTGAGTTAGGGGATTCTCCACTGCTAGGCTCTGAGTCCAGACGGTTTGGAGGCGGGCGCTTCCAGATTCGTGTCCATGAAATCAATGCCCATGCTGATTGCCCACACGGTGGATCACATGGCGCGCCCGAGAGGAATAAATGTCACTCGACACCGCAGTAAAGCAAGAAATCATCGCAAAATATGGCACCAAGCCAGGCGATACAGGTTCCCCCGAAGTTCAGATAGCGATGCTCAGTCGCCGCATTGAAGACCTCACCGGCCACCTCAAGACCCATAAGCACGACCATCACAGCCGCCGTGGACTTTTGATCATGGTTGGCCAGCGTCGCCGCCTACTTAATTACCTCACAAAAACTGACATTAACCGGTACCGCTCAATTATTGAACGACTCGGCCTACGTCGCTAGCCGTGTGTGTGGCGGGATTGATACAAGTGCCGCCACCTCACTATTTTTTCATTTTCACTTCAAATAAATAACGAAATTCATTAGACGCTTCACGTGCACCGCGGATGTCGGTCCTCGGTAGTGGTTTTCGGGTGAGTAACCCCGCGAATCTCG
Organism: Candidatus Nanopelagicales bacterium; assembly: GCA_040399625.1. Taxonomy (GTDB): domain Bacteria; phylum Actinomycetota; class Actinomycetes; order S36-B12; family S36-B12; genus UBA4592. The sequence continues at coordinate 318,874 of JBBARV010000001.1, forward strand.
ATCGAAGACCGCCGAACATTGCGGCAGTGCAGAAGTGTCTCAACAAAAGTAGGGAGACACCCAATGCAGTCAAATATTGCATCTGTAAGTGCCGTTATTGATAACGGCTCATTTGGTACGAGAACAATCCGATTTGAGACCGGGCGTTTTGCTCGGCAGGCCGCAGGTTCAGTTTGTGCCTATCTCGATGAAGACACGATGCTGCTTAGTGCTACAACGGCGGGAAAGCAGCCAAAAGATCAGTTTGATTTCTTCCCACTTACCGTTGACGTTGAAGAGCGGATGTACTCGGTGGGTCGGATTCCAGGGTCGTTTTTCCGTCGCGAGGGTCGCCCCAGCGAAGACGCCATCCTGACCTGTCGATTGATCGACCGACCACTTCGTCCAACTTTCAAAAAAGGCCTGCGCAATGAAGTACAGGTCGTCGTTACGGTCATGTCCTTGAATCCCAAGGATCTCTACGACGTTCTTGCTATTAATGCGGCTTCGGCATCAACCCAACTCAGTGGCCTCCCTTTTAGTGGACCAATCGGTGGCGTTCGGGTTGCATTAATCAGGAATCAATGGGTCGCATTCCCAACACACGAGCAACTCCAGGAGGCCGTTTTTGACATGGTTGTTGCTGGTCGCGTTGCCGGTGATGATGTCGCGATCATGATGGTGGAAGCTGAAGCAACAGAGCGCACTATTGAACTTGTTGCCGGGGGAGCCACCGCTCCAACCGAGGAAGTCGTGGCCGAGGGCCTAGATGCTTCTAAGAAGTTCATTAAGGCCTTGTGCGATGCACAGAGTGAACTCGCGAAGACCGCTGCAAAGCCGATCGCAGATTTCCCCGTCTTCCTCGAATACGAAGATGATGCCTACACAGCAGTTGAGGAAATTGCTGGAAAGCCAGTGACTCAAGCCCTCACAATTCTGTCCAAAGCCGAGCGCGAGGATCGCCTTGATGAAATCAAAGCCGACGTCATGGCAGCCTTGGGCTCACAATTTGTGGGACGCGAGAAGGAACTCAGTGCGGCTTTGCGTTCAGTGACCAAGAATTCAGTGCGTCAACGAGTTTTGACCGACGGTGTGCGCATCGACGGCCGTGGATTGGCTGATATTCGCACGCTGTCGGCCGAAGTTGATGTCATTCCCCGGGTCCATGGATCGGCACTGTTTGAACGTGGCGAGACCCAGATTCTCGGGATCACCACACTCAACATGCTGCGCATGGAACAACAGCTTGACACTCTGAATCCAGAGAGTCGTAAGCGTTACATGCACAATTACAACTTCCCACCTTATTCAACTGGTGAGACCGGTCGAGTTGGTTCGCCCAAGCGTCGGGAAATTGGACACGGTGCGCTCGCGGAGCGGGCTTTAGTTCCTGTTCTCCCCACCCGCGAAGAGTTTCCTTATGCAATTCGACAGGTATCCGAAGCGCTGGGGTCCAACGGCTCAACTTCCATGGGTTCGGTCTGTGCATCGACAATGTCTCTCCTCAATGCGGGGGTGCCCCTAAAGGCTCCAGTAGCTGGAATTGCAATGGGACTTATTTCTGGAATTGTGGACGGCAAGGAAAAGTACGTTGCGCTCACAGACATTCTGGGAGCTGAAGATGCTTTCGGTGACATGGACTTCAAGGTCGCAGGAACCCGGAACTTTGTCACGGCATTGCAGTTGGACACCAAACTCGATGGAATCCCAGCCGACGTTTTGAAGGGTGCCTTGACACAGGCCCGTGATGCTCGCTTCACCATCTTGGATGTAATGAATGAAGCAATTGATGCCCCTGACGAAATGGCCGCTACCGCACCGCGTGTTATCTCGGTCACGGTTCCTGTCGACAAGATCGGCGAGGTTATTGGGCCTAAGGGTAAAATCATTAACCAGATTCAAGAAGAAACTGGCGCTGACATCACTATTGAAGACGACGGAACCATTTACATTGGCGCCGTCGACGGACCTTCGGCCGAAGCTGCTCGCAATATGATCAATCAAATTGCGAATCCAACAATGCCTGAGGTTGGCGAGCGCTACCTCGGAACGGTTGTGAAAACGGCAGCCTTCGGTGCCTTTATCTCGCTGGTTCCTGGCAAAGATGGACTGTTGCATATTTCTGAGATCAAGAAATTTGCCGGCAAGGGACGCATCGAAAACGTGGAAGAAGTGCTCAAGGTGGGTGACAAGATTCAGGTTGAAATCAAGGAAATTGATCCCCGCGGAAAACTGTCCTTGATCACGGTTGCTCCAGAAGGCGCCGACTCGGCGGAATAATGGCAAAAACAAAAACTCTGCTGGCTGGGACGGATGGATCATTAGTTCTTCGATCCGTCCTGCCAAGCGGGGTCAGGGTCATCACTGAGAAGGTCCCAGGGGTGCTCTCCGCCAGTATTGGCATTTGGGTTGATGCGGGTTCGCGTGATGAAAAAGGTGCACACACGGGTGCTGCTCACTACCTAGAACATTTACTTTTCAAAGGCACATCGAAGAGATCCGCGCTAGAGATTTCTTCCGCAATTGAATCAGTGGGTGGAGACTTAAACGCTTTCACCAGTAAAGAGCACACGTGCTATTACGCCAAAGTCTTGGCAATGGACCTTCCCCTTGCCATTGATGTTTTGTGTGATGTTGTCACCGATGCCCAGCTCCGAAGCGAGGACATTGAAGCTGAGCGCGGGGTTATTCTTGAAGAGATTGCTATGGTCGACGACGACCCCAGCGATCTAGTCCATGACCAATTCGCTCGAACCCTATTCGGTGACACAGCACTTGGTCGACCGATTTTAGGAACGGCTCAAACGATTCTGGGTATTACCCGCAGATCGATAGTAAACTTTTATTCGAAGTTTTATCAAGCCGATTCACTGGTTATCGCAATCGCCGGTGATGTTGATCATGCGCAGGCAGTTCGACTGGTTTCACAAGCGCTGGATGCAAGCCCGAATACCCACCTCGATAAAGTTCACAATCCGCGTGCGCACAGCCATGCTCGGCAAAGAATCAGCCCCGTCACAAGTTCATTAGATACCCGTAAGACCGAACAGGCACATGTGGTAATGGGCACCCACGGACTCGTCAGAGGTGATGAAAGGCGCTTCACCGGAGCAATTCTCTCCACGATTCTCGGTGGCGGAATGAGTTCGCGCCTTTTTCAAGCTGTGCGCGAGCAGCGTGGCCTCGCCTACTCGGTCTACGCCTATTCACAGGGCTTCCGGGATTCCGGTATTTTTGGAATTTACGCCGGCTGCATTCCCACAAAGCTTGATCAGGTGTTGGAAGTTTGCCAAACTGAACTTTCAGAGCTGGTGCGGAGCGGTGTGACACCGATCGAATTGCAAAGAGCAAAAGGTCAAGTAAAAGGCGGCACCGTGCTGGGTCAAGAAGACACTGGTGCACGCATGAGTCGAATTGCAAAAGCCGAACTCTATGACGAGCCGTTAATCTCAGTACAAGACGTGCTTGGTTGTGTTGACCGCGTAGATGCTGAGGGTGTTAATGCTTTGGCCCAAGAGTTTTTGACCAATCCCCTAGCGATGAGTGTTATTGGGCCTTATAAAAAACTGCCGGTGCGAAAAGGATTTGTGGCACCACTTTCGAATCTGCGCGCATAGAAAGGTTAATGATGGGCAAAGTGATCCGGGTTGGAGTAATTGGCGCCAATGGGAAAATGGGGGCTACCGTCGTCGCGGCCGTGCAAGCAGACCCCGAGTGTGAGCTGGTGGCTGCAATCGATGTTGATGACTCGCTCGATGAACTCACCCAAGCCAGGTGTGAAGTTGTAGTTGACTTTACGAATCCACTTGTTGTTATGGATACTCTCGCATTTTGCATCAAACACGGAATCAACGCCGTGGTCGGGACGTCGGGTTTTACTCCTGAGAAAGTTGAAACCCTGTCGCTGTGGGCAAGCCAGCGTGCAAATACGAGAGTCTTGATCGCCCCAAATTTTAGTATGGGTGCGGTACTCATGATCGCATTCGCTGGAATTGCAGCGCCATATTTTGAATCAGTTGAAATCATTGAATCGCACCATCCCGAAAAGATCGATGCACCATCAGGTACCGCGCTATTCACTGCAGAAACAATCGCGGCGGCCCGACAAGGCTTGGCGCCAGGCCCCGATGCCACTCAATCTGAAGATACGGGGGCTCGTGGGGTCGCTGTTGACGGTGTACCCATTCATTCTGTGCGACTGCGCGGTTTGGTGGCCCACCAGGAAGTTGTCTTTGGGGGACTTGGCGAAACACTTACGATCAAACACGATTCACTTAACCGGGATTCATTTATGCAAGGTGTGCTGATTGCTATAAAGGGAATTTACCATATTGACGGCGTTGTCGTTGGTTTGGAAAATGTCTTGCCATTAGGAAAGTGAAAAAATGTTGGAACGACTAAGGAATCCCAAAATCTGGGTCGGCGTTTTCACCATCATTTGTATTATTTATTTTATTTTTGCCATTGATCGTGCACGTTTACTGGTTCAAGAAGGTAACGTTATTCTGACGTTTTTTGCTATTGCGATTGTGATAATTCCCAGCTTGGGCCTGTATCTGATTGCTCGTGAAATTCGATTTGGTTTCACCATGCAGGAAATGGGGCGTGAGCTTGCGCGATCAGGGCAGCTGATGGCCGATGACCTCCCAAAGGAAGAGTCCGGTCGAAGTGTTCTTGCGGAAGCTGATGCTCGATTTGAGTCCATCGCGCAATCCCATGATCCTGATGACTGGGTTAAGTGTTACCTACTTGCCGTGGCGTATGACGAATCACGGGACCGCAAAGCCGCACGGGCTTCAATGCGGGAGGCTGCTCGCTTATTCCGGAGTGCTCCACCTGCGTAGTAATTGAAAAAGCACATCAAATCGTTCTCGCGTAAAAATCGTGTCTATGCTTCCGATGTAAATGTGAGTTTGGATTCCATGTCCCCGCTGTGAAACGAGTACAACCCTTTTACTTCGGATTCCGATGGGAATTCCGGCGAGTTTCCACGTAGTTGATTCTGTTTTCACTTGGTACCGGTCATTCCATGAGCCCGATATGGTTTTGAGCAGGGTGATGATTTTGAATCCATTGCCGTTAACGTAGGTGCCCTGCATCCAGCCTCGGAGCACGAGAACGGTGGCGCTTGCAAGGAGAAACCCAATCACCATAGCCTCTGTGAGGGATATTCCCGTCGTTGCGTAAACAATGGTGATTGCTAGTAGTGAAACAAGGGAAAGAGTCAGTGGAACGAGTACGGCTAAACGTATGAGTCCCCTTCGTCCAACCCGTTGCAGTCGTTGAGGATCTGCCTCGGGGTAGCGCCATACGGCTCCGAAAATTGGCTTTTGAAATATGGGCTCACCCATTAGGGCAACCAACCCAGATACCGAACGATTGCTGTACTCGCTGCTGCAGCAATGATTACGACGAGAAATGGGGCTCTGAGAAGTAAAGCCACAACCGCCACACCAAGACCAAGCAGGCGGGCGTCGATTGCGAGTGCCTGGTCGACTGCAAATGTTTGGACTGCAACGAGCGCAGCGAGTAGAGAAACGGGTAGCAGGCTAGTCATGCGCCGAATTGATTCGCGTTCGAGCATGTGATGCGGTAACAAGTAACCGAGCAATTTTTCAGCGTAAGTGCCAAATGAGGCTATGAGGATGCTGGCCCACATGACCTATGCACCCTCAATCGGGCGGCTGGTTTTACCCCACATCAAGCTCGCCACTACGGCGACCAAGGCACTGAATAGAACTGGGAGACCGGGACGAAGGAATGGAATCAATACCATGGCGACTGCCGCACTTGTGATTGCTAGGGCCCACATTTTTTGGTTATCACCGCGTGAACCGCCGGTGAGCCGGGGCCACAGCAAGGCGAGAAAGCCGGCGGGAATTGCAGCATCAAGTCCCAGAATTCCTGGATCAGAAAGCGCACTAGCTCCGAGTGAACCAAATAAGGTTCCGATATTCCAAAACACGTAAACACTGAGTCCTGTCGCAAAAAAAGCTCGACGCGATTCCTTTTTGGATTGGTCGTATCGCAGGGCCATCGCTGTTGACTCATCAATTGTTAAAAGTGCGGTAACCGGAATAATTTTTCGTTTTGGTGTGAGAACCGGCCCTAGCGAAAGTGCATACAGGCTATTTCGTGCGCCAAGAAGCATCGCGGTCACAATGGCGATAATTGCACCTCCACCTGCACCGATCACCCCAACGAAGGCGAACTGGGATGCACCCGTGAACATAAAAAGGGAAAGGGTTTGGGTTTGGAGAACGCTGAGTCCACTGGCAACTGAAATCGCACCAAAGGACAGTGCATATGCACCGGTTGCGATTCCGATTCCCAGAGCGTTTCGGTCAATAGAACGGGTGTCACTTCCGGCGTCGCCACCACCGCTTTTCCTAGCCATGTTGCCCCTAACGATGCCAAATACGATGCCGTCAGGTTAGCGGCCGGCTCCGGGATAATTCCATTGCCGTTCACCACTTCACGAGATTCATCAACAAATCCGAATCCTGTGTCCTAATTGTGTCCCATTTCCAATGTGGTTATTCGATTCACCACCACCACTGGGCTTTGCGCCGTATCCTGAATAAGTGACAATGTGGTGATTCCGGCGGGCGCGGGGGAGCCGCCGGAATTCATCTGATCTCGTGGTTTGCCGTGACTTCGCCAACTACCCGGCCAGCGACGTAGTCAATTCATGTTGACGTTCAGTGACCTGCGAATCGAGGTCCCCGTTTGCGCTGCCGAGAATCCGGGTGGCGCCGCTGGGTGCCCAGCCCATTGATTCAAAGAACAGTTGCCCTTGCGATTGCGCGGCACTGAGCCATAACGACATCTGTTCACACCCGGCTTGAAGTGCGATATCGGCCACCGCGTTAACCAAACGTGCACCAATGAGCTGACGTCGGGTTTCGGGGGCAACTTCTAAAAGGGAGATCTGACCGATTCCTCCCAAAAACTCGATCGCCGCGACACCAACGAGGAATCCATCACGTTCGCACACGAGCACCCGGCCAAGGTCACTATGGATTGTGATTGCCTGAACCCACGCGGATTCAACGTCCTTTGCCACCAGCGATTGTGCCAACTCGACATGGCTGTGTTGCCAATTGGACAACTGGAGTTGGGTTATTGCGCGGGCATCTGTGGCGTTTGCCAACCGCACGGTATCCACAACGACACGGTAGCGCAGCCAACTTGGCTGACCAGCCCCCCGACCTAAAGGCCACTAGACTCTGGCTCGTGGAAATCGAGTTTCGAAGCGACATAACCGTAGAATTAGTTCGCGCCAATGCCAGTGATGCTGACGTTGTTTTCGCCGCTCGAGTATCAACCGTTGGTGAACAATCACTCGAAGACGTCGATGCCGACCCCCAACGTAGTTCCGGCTTGATCAACTATTTAATGCGTGATCGCCATGGCAGTCCATTTGAACATAACTCAATGACATTTTTCGTCAAAGCACCGATTTTTGTGTGGCGTGAACATATGCGCCACCGTATTGCCAGCTACAACGAAGAGTCGGGTCGCTACCGGGAACTGCTGCCGGTTTTTTATGTTCCCGCTCATGATCGGCCGTTGATCCAGTCCGGAAAGCCCGGTGCATATGAGTTTCACGCTGGCACGGCCGAGCAGAACGACTTGGTTGATCGAGCCATCAAGGATTCATGCACAAATGCCTATTCGGCTTATCTGCAGATGCTTGAGGCTGGTGTGGCCCGCGAAGTAGCTCGAATGGTGCTTCCCGTGACAATTTTTTCCTCAGCCTATGTCACGATGAATGCCCGGTCGTTGATGAACTTTCTTAGTCTGCGTCGCAAGGTAGAGGGGTCACACTTCCCGTCATACCCCCAGCGCGAAATCGAAATGGTGGCTGAGGTCTATGAAGATCATTTCGCGCGCTTGATGCCGATAACCCACGCAACCTTTAATGCCAATGGTCGAGTAGCTCCTTAGCCGATGTTCGATGAATCGGGCTCGCGGTAAGGTTTTGACATGAAAAGCCCGTTCGGAGTGATGCTCACCGCGATGGTCACGCCGTTTGCGCCCGACGGTAGCCAAGACCTTCCCGGAGCCCAGAAACTCGCGACACACCTAGTCGACAATCTCGGCCATAACGGGCTCGTCATAAATGGCACCACCGGAGAAGCGTCGACCAAGACCGACACCGAAGACCTCGCTTTATTGCAAGCCGTCGTGGAAGCCGTGGGTGACCGCGCCACCGTCATCGCCGGAGTAGGCACCAATGACACGGCGCATTCGATCACCAGTGCTAAGGCAGCCGCACAAGTTGGCGTGGATGCACTAATGGCCGCAGCTCCCTATTACAACCGGCCGCCCCAGCAAGGAATTTTCGAACATTTCTGGGCGATCGCAGAAAGCACCGACCTGCCCCTCATGACCTACGACATTCCCCGTCGCACCGGTGTTGCGATTGACACCGAAACACTCGTGCGATTGGCAGAGCATCCAAGAATCATCGCTAATAAAGACGCGAAAGGTGACTTGGAAGCATCGCAATGGGTCATGGCTCGCACAGATCTTGCCTGGTACAGCGGTGAGGACTCGTTGAATTTAGCGCTACTCGCACTGGGCGCTGGAGGAATGGTTTCCGTGGTCGGCCACCTAGTGGGGGACCGGTTGAAGCAGATGGCTGAGTTGTTCTGGAGCGGCGAAGTCGAAGCTGCCCGCGTGATCAACGAATCGCTACTGCCCGTTTATACCGGAATCTTTCGGGCGCAAGGCGTGATTTTGACCAAAGCCGCCCTTAATCTCCAAGGTCTACCCGGTGGTCCTGTTCGACTCCCATTAGTCAATGCAACTTCCAGTGAGATCGAGCAATTAAGACTTGATCTTGCCGCTGGTGGCGTGGCTCCATTTGCTTAGTTCGCCTGAGCCTTTAGCAGCCATTAAGGACCAACTCCATGTTTCTCCCTGACTTACCTGTTCCACCACCATTACCTGCTGGAACTCTTCGGATCATGCCACTTGGTGGCATCGGTGAAATCGGTCGCAACATGACAGTTTTTGAATACGACTCGCGATTGTTGATCATTGATTGTGGTGTCTTATTCCCTGAAGAGTCGCACCCCGGTGTCGATTTAATCCTGCCCGACTTTGAACCGATCCTGGATCGGATCGACGACGTGGACGCAATAGTGCTTACGCACGGACATGAAGACCACATCGGTGCGGTTCCTTATTTGCTGCGTCATCGGGCTGATATTCCGATCATCGGTTCTACATTGACGCTCGCATTTATCGAAGCGAAATTAAAAGAACATCGGATTAAACCCTTCACGCTGTCTGTTAAGGATCGGGCAGTTGAAAAAATTGGTCCATTTGAACTTGAGTTTCTCGCCGTTAACCATTCAATCCCTGACGCAATGGCCATTTCGATCACAACGCCGGCAGGTCGGGTCCTTCACACGGGTGATTTCAAGATGGACCAGTTGCCACTTGACGGCCGGATTACCGACCTTGCAAGTTTTGCCCGACTCGGTGAACTCGGTGTAGATGTCCTGATGGTAGACAGCACCAACGCCGAAGTTCCTGGTTTTGTCCCCAGTGAAAAAGAAATCATCCCGGTGCTTGAAAGAGTTTTCAACAGAGCGCAAGGTCGAGTAATCGTGGCTTCATTCGCCTCACACGTGCACCGGGTTCAACAAATAATTGATATTGCGGTGTCGCATAACCGCAAAATTGCATTCGTGGGCCGGTCAATGGTCCGCAACATGAATGTGGCTCGGGACTTGGGCTACCTTAAAATTCCGGGCAACACCCTGATCTCAATGGATGAACTTTCCAAATTGCCTGACAACAGGGCAGTACTTATCTGCACCGGATCCCAAGGTGAACCCATGGCAGTGCTGTCGCGAATCGCTAACCGCAACCACGATATTTCAGTGGGCGAGGGCGACACAATTGTTTTAGCTTCATCACTCATTCCCGGAAATGAGAATGCCGTGTACCGAGTTATCAACGGCTTAACTTTGTTGGGAGCCGATGTTGTGCATAAGGGCAATGAGTTAGTGCACGTTTCTGGGCATGCCGCGGCGGGAGAGTTGCGCTACGTGTACAACCTCGTGAAACCCAAATACGTAATGCCGATTCATGGCGAGTGGCGTCACTTGAAGGCAAATGCGCTTCTTGCAACCAGTGTCGGGGTTCCAGCGGATCACGTCCTCATCACTGCCAATGGCGCTTGTGTTGATGTCAGAGGCGACCAATGCGTTATCTCCGGTTCTTATCCACTGCGTGAGGTTTATGTTGACGGTGTCAGTGTCGGTAGAACGGATGAAAACTTACTGAAAGACCGGTTAGTTTTGGGTGAGGAAGGCTTCATCTCGGTCTATGCAGCCGTTGATATCGCGAATCAGTGCGTTGTTGCAGGCCCCGAAATTGTGGATCGCGGGGTTGGCGAGACTTCCGACACGACGAAGGTGGCGGCAGAGGTCGCTAAAGCCCTAGTTGAAGCGATGAAAGAGGGCATTTCCGAGCCGCACGAACTTGCACAGAAAGCTCGGAAAATTGTCGGCAGATGGGTGGGAACCACCCATAGGCGTCGCCCAATGATCGTGCCCGTCGTGATTGGGATCAAAAGCGGTCAATAGCGCCCCCGGACCGACGATTTGTGACACGCGGGTCGCGTGTGACTGCTGGGGATTGGCCGTTTAACTGGGTACGCTGCCCTTTATGGCTTCCCGCTCGTCTACGCGCACGCGTGGATCTTCCCCCAGTAAGTCCAAAAGCAGTCAGCGCTCGAGCTCGAAAAGTGCTCCCACGAGGGCTCGAAAGGCACCTGCCCGGCGAAAGTCGGGCCCGGCTCGACCGGGGCCAATTCCGCGCGCGGTAGCCGGAATAGGACGTGGAATCGGGCGGATCTGGATCAGCGTCGCCCACCTCGCAGGTGGTGCAGCTCGGGGTGTGGGCAAGGGCGCTCGCGGGCTTGAGCCTGAAATGCGCCGAGATGGACTAGGGCTTTCACTCATTGCCGCAGCAATAATTTTGATTGCAGCAACGTGGTTTGGCGTCGAGGGTTGGTTCATCTCTTGGACATCAATGTTGGCAACGTCTTTTTTTGGGGCGCTAGCGTGGGTTGCACCGCTTCTTCTCCTTGCCCTTGCTTGGCGATTTCTGCGTCACCCCGATCAAAACGGGGCCACAGGTCGATTGGCCATTGGTATTACCGCGATTGTTGTGAGTGTTCTTGGGCTTTGGCACTTGGCGCAAGGAGCGCCTACTCCCAGTAGTGGTGCGCTAGCCATGAACAGTGCCGCTGGCACCGTGGGTTGGATTGTCACGGCTCCCGTCGTTGCGGCTTTGGGTTCGATTGTGAGCGGGTTCTTAATTGTCCTCTTGGGGTTTTTTGGATATCTCGTACTAACCAAGACGACGATTGCCCGGCTGCGGGAGATTTTTGCCGTTGGATTTTCTCGGTTGCGCCGAGGAGTTCCATCACGTGTTCGGGTGGAAAATCGAGAGTCCGGCGAAGTTGAAATGGACCTCGTGGACGTTGAATCTGAGGTTGAAAAAAGTCGTGATCCGGGGTTTGCCAACCCAAATGGGGTATTGCGTTCGGATCACTCCGATATCGCACTCGTTGGTGATGAACCGTTCGTTTCCCCGATTCCAAGTCAAGACGAACGCCCTGCCGCGGCTCTCATGGCCGGTGTCGCTGTCCGAGACAGCACATCTGATGTCAGATCTAGCTCGCGAAGTGAAACGATCGTGGTGGCGAACGTGACCCCGAGCGATCAAGGTGCGACTGAAACCGTTGTGCTTGCCCAAAAGAGCGAACAATTGTCACTCACTCCTCGCAGCACTTATCAACTCCCCAAGGGTGACCTCCTGAAAGTTGGACCCGCACACAAAACGGCCACCAAAGCGAATGATCTTGTTGTTACCGCACTAACCGATGTGATGACTCAATTTGGGATTGATGCAACGGTGGTCGGGTTCATGCGAGGGCCAACGGTGACCCGCTATGAAATTGAACTGGGGCAAAGCGTCAAAGTTGAGCGGGTTACGGCGTTGAGCAAAAATATCGCCTATGCCGTGGCGAGTGCCGAAGTGCGAATTCTCAGTCCTATCCCGGGTAAAAAAGCTATTGGTATTGAAATTCCCAATACGGATCGGGAATTGGTGGCACTCGGTGATGTACTGAAAAGCAAGGTTGCAGCCAATGACCAACACCCCATGGTGGTTGCCCTAGGCAAAGATGTCGAAGGCAGTTTTGTAGTGGCAAACCTGGCAAAAATGCCCCATATCTTGGTTGCTGGCGCGACCGGGGCGGGTAAAAGTAGCTGTATTAACTCATTGATTACATCGATTTTGATGCGTTCGACACCTGATGAGGTCCGGATGATTTTGGTCGACCCTAAAAGAGTCGAACTAACGATCTACGAGGGTGTGCCGCACCTGATTACCCCGATCATTACCAACCCAAAGAAAGCCGCCGACGCTTTAGCGTGGGTTGTCAAGGAAATGGATCGTCGGTATGACGATCTTTCAGCATTTGGGTACCGTCACATTGACGACTTCAACAAGGCAGTTCGCACGGGCAAGGTAAAACCGTTGCCGGGATCAGAGCGCAAAATCAAGCCGTACCCTTACCTTCTAATAATCGTTGACGAACTCGCAGACCTCATGATGGTTGCCCCGCGTGATGTCGAGGACTCAGTTGTCCGCATCACCCAACTTGCACGTGCTGCCGGCATCCACTTGGTTCTCGCCACACAACGTCCAAGTGTTGATGTCGTGACAGGCTTGATCAAGGCGAATGTTCCCAGCCGCCTTGCATTTGCTACATCGAGCTTGGCAGACAGTCGGGTTATTCTGGATCAGTCGGGTGCGGAAAAACTTGTTGGTCAAGGTGATGGACTCTTTTTGCCGATGGGTGAAAATAAGGCAATGCGCATCCAAGGTGCATTTGTTTCCGAGAATGAAATTCGTGCCATAGTCAGCCATTGCAAGAATCAATGGGATACCGATTACCTCGATGAAGTCACCAGCCCAGTGGCCTCCACGAAGGAGATTGATGGGGACATCGGCGACGATCTTGATATCTTGCTGCAGGCTGTTGAATTGGTTGTCGGTACCCAGTTTGGCTCAACTTCCATGCTGCAGCGCAAACTTCGTGTCGGATTTGCCAAAGCCGGTCGCTTAATGGACCTGATGGAGTCGCGTGGGGTAGTAGGCCCGAGTGAAGGGTCAAAGGCGCGAGACGTACTTGTCACAGCCGATGAACTTCCAGGATTAATCCTTTCTATCCGGGGCGGATAGACTGGAAGGGTGTCTGAGAAAACTGTTGCGCTAATCACCCTGGGTTGTGCCCGCAATGAAGTTGATTCTGAGGAACTTGCGGGAAGACTTGAGGCCCAGGGTTGGACATTGGTTTCAGACCCCGAATTGGCCCAGGCCGTGATGGTCAACACCTGTGGGTTCGTTGACATCGCTAAGGCAGATTCCATCAACACCATCATTGAGGCGGCTGATCTAAAGGATTCCGGGGGAGTCACCAAGGCCGTTGTTGCGGTTGGTTGCCTCGCTCAACGTTACGGTAGTGAATTAGCTATTGATCTACCCGAAGCCGACGCGGTACTTAGTTTTGACGACTATCCGATGATCGGCGAACGGCTAGACGCCGTGATGCGCGGTGAAAAACTGGTTGCACACAAACCCAGTGATCGCCGCGCGCTGCTGCCCATTAGTCCGGTTGATCGTGCAGCAAATACCACGCCGATTCCCGGACATGGGGTGCAGGATTCTATGCCGGAGGAAAATGATGCTCTGGCCTGGCAACCACCGATCTTGCGCAAAAGATTGGAAAATTCACCCGTGGCGCCCGTCAAACTGGCATCGGGGTGTGACCGTCGTTGTACCTTCTGTGCGATCCCTTCATTTCGCGGTTCATTCATTTCGCGTCCACCCGCTGATGTTGTGGCCGAAGTTGCTTGGCTTGCCGGTCTGGGTGTCACCGAGGCAGTTTTAGTGAGTGAAAACTCAACGTCTTACGGCAAAGATTTAGGGGATTTGCGGCTACTGGAATCCTTACTTCCGGCAATCGGGGAAGGTACCGGGATAGCACGGATTCGAGTGGCATATCTGCAGCCCGCAGAAGTTCGCCCCGACCTGCTCAAGGTCATGGCTGCTACACCGGTCGTTGCCCCGTACTTTGATTTGTCATTTCAGCACGCCTCTGCCACATTACTGCGGCGCATGAAACGCTTCGGTGGAAAAGAATCATTCTTGGAGTTGATAGCAACGATTCGCGGACTCTCTCCGGCAGCGGGGATACGGAGCAATGTCATCGTGGGATTCCCGGGTGAAACCGATGAAGAATTCGCAGAACTTGTCTCATTCTTGGAAGAGGCACAACTTGATGCCGTTGGTGTTTTTGGCTACAGCGACGAAGAAGGTACCGAGGCATTCAACTTGGAGCCAAAGGTTGACCCGGACACCATTGCCGCTCGGGTCCGTCTGATAACTGACCTAGTTGAAGAACTCATGGCTCAACGCGCCCAAGATCGAATGGGTGAAATGGTCGAAGTTGTGATTGAGTCGTTCGATGCCGAATCCGGGAGTTATCTGGGTCATGCCGGCCACCAGGGTCCAGACGACGGGGAGACACAAATCTTGATGGGTGGGGACCATGATGCCCTCGAAATAGGACAACTGGTGCGGGCCAAAGTCATTGACAACATCGGAGTTGACTTGGTAGCGGAACTGGTTAATTGATGCGCGAGCATCAGCTGCCCCCAGATCACGCCGCCGATCTTCCCAGCAGCACTTCAGCGTGGAATGTCGCGAATGGCCTCACGGCCCTGCGAGTTTTAGCGGTACCGCTCCTGGGTTACCTGTTATTCCAAGACACACAAGAGTCGCGAAACTGGGCGGCATTGGTTTTTTTATTGGCTTCGATAACTGATTTTATTGATGGCTATGTTGCTCGTAAGTTCGGACTAATCACGACTGTCGGTAAAATTGCTGATCCCATCGCCGATAAATTTTTGACCGGTGTTGCGTTGGTCGGTTTGTCATATTTGGGTGCGCTCCCTTGGTGGGTCACCATCCTGATAATTGCCCGTGAAATTGGAGTGACCCTTCTGAGATTCTGGGTGATTGAACACGGGGTGATTACTGCCTCTCGTGGTGGAAAAACGAAAACCCTTCTCCAAATGATTGCAATTAGTATGTTCCTTGTTGTCTGGCCGTTGTCGACATCAGAGTCGTTTCTTGTGGTGTGGGACATTGCTAAAATTACGATGATGGGCTTTGCGGTAATTCTGACCCTGACAACGGCAATTGCTTACATTCGAAAAGCGGTTCAATTACGTAGGGAGATTGACGCTCGTTATGAGGGTGCGACCCCATGAGGGCAGAAACGTTGATCAACGCGCTTCGTGAGGGTGGGAAGCGGGTGAGCGTGGCTGAGTCCATTACCGGAGGATTACTGGCAAGCGCCCTGGTTGATATCGCAGGTGCATCCGGAGTTTTCGACGGTGGAGTTGTGGCCTACACGATCGCTGCCAAACAAAAAGTACTCGGAGTCGACGTGAAGGCGCTTGGCCATGGCGTGGTTTCGCAGGAAGTTGCAATAGCGATGGCAAAAGGCGCCCTGGTTCTTTTCGGCTCCGATTACGCCATTTCGACCACGGGGCTAGCCGGTCCTGATTCACATGATGGAATGGAACCGGGAACCGTTTGGGTGGGTTTTGCGTCAAAATCACATAGTGGCGCTGAGCTAGTCAACTTGACCGGGGATCGAAATCAGATCCGCGCGGCGGTGGTACACGCGGCGTTACAGATGATTGACACCCAGGTCGTTTTCGGCGCTCTTTTTCACAGAAATTGAGCCAACATGAGCAAACAATGGCCCGAGCGCGTATCATAAAGTTCTTATCTTTGATAAGGGTGTGAACTCGTACTAGGAAGGAAATGGACATGATCGTTTTGCGCAATGTGATCGGTGATGAACTTCGCCGTCGCCGTCAAGACCAGGGCCGTACCCTGCGTGACATTTCCGGTGCAGCTTCCGTCTCTTTGGGTTACCTCTCCGAGATCGAACGTGGTCAAAAGGAAGCATCTTCCGAACTTATAGCTGCAATTTGTGGCGCCCTCGAGGTGTCACTCTCAGACATCTTGGCGTCCGTGAGTACATCTGTTGCACACGCGGAATCGGCACAGCCTTTAACTTTCCCCAGCGCCATTTCATCCATTTAGTCTTCGTCTAACAACAGTTGGCATGTGGTGCGGCTAAGTGACATGTCGGAGCGCCTGGAAATCGTGATTGGCCCTCAATACAGCGCATCATGGCGCAAGGATGTAGTTCTTCCTGATCTCGGTTGCACTGTTGACGCCGCGGTAATCAGTGGAATTGAGGCCGGTGTTATTTGGCGGGCCGTTTGCAATTTCGTCGAGGTCCCGAATTCACTGCTTTAGACTCACATTGCACTAGAGTTCACGTGTGAGTTCCATTGATCAAACGCATTTGATCGAAACCTTGGAAAGTCCACGAATCGTCTCTCTCGCAAACCGTTCCGTCGCGACCTTGTCGGCCGCTCAAATGTTTGGTGGGATCGCCGTCGCCGGATCTGTCCCGGCTGGAGCGTTGCTTGCAGCGTCCTTAACCGATTCTGAAGCCTTTGCCGGACTCGCACAAACTGCGGGAGTTTTGGGAGCCGCAATTTTCGCCCTCCCACTAGCTCGAATCGCTTTAACAAAAGGACGTCGTCCAGCGCTGGCCAGCGGTTACGGACTGGGAATTATCGGTGCGGCATTCGTAATTTTCGGCGCGGTGACTTCGCAGATCGCAATTGTTCTATTCGGCTCATTATTTGTTGGTGTGGCAAGTGCTGCAAGTTTGCAGGCTCGCTATGCCGCCACAGATCTGGCTATGCCTGCGAATCGAGCCCGTTCACTTTCCTATGTTGTTTGGGCAGCCACCATTGGAGCGGTTCTTGGTCCGAATCTGCTGAATTTCAGCGGTGCGGTGGGACTGCGTTTGGGGTTGCCAGAACTAGCGGGTCCCTATGTGATCTCCGGTTTAGCGCTATCGTGTGCGGTTATTATCTTGGTCTTAGCGCTGCGCCCTGACCCTTTCCTCCTCGCAACCAAATTGCGGCAGGACCTTGATCCGGGGACAAAGATTGCCCACCCCAAGCTGCGCGACGGGATTGATCACCTGCGGACCCGTCCACGTGCGGTGTTAGGAATCGGGGCAATTTCCATTGGGCACCTGGTCATGGTGATGGTAATGGTGATGACCCCGGTTCATATGGCGCATGTTGACGTCACGTTGCAACTCATTGGTTTGGTAATTAGTGTTCACGTTGCGGGCATGTATGCATTTTCACCACTGGTGGGCATGTCGGTTGATCGTTTTGGTCGAATCCCCATGATCATCGTCGGCATCCTAATTTTGACAGCGAGTTGTGTGATCTCAGGCTTGGCACCCGCCAACAATGTGTTTGTACTGGGTATCGGCCTCTTCCTTCTCGGATTGGGCTGGTCATTCACCCTCATTGCCGGATCAACATTGGTTACGGACTCAGTCGAAGCGAATGAGCGCCCCTCGGTTCAAGGACTGTCGGACCTGTCGATGAATGCAGCCGGCGCCCTGGGCGGAATAGCTGCAGGGTTCATCATGTGGTTGGGGGGATACGGCTGGTTGTGCGCCCTCGCGATCATCCCGCTGATCGGATTGGCCCTGTGGGTGGGTCTTTCGGCGTGTCGCAAACCTTCGAACGCACGTTCGATATAGGCTCTGACTGCTGGGTCGAGTTATCAACAAGTTCCGGTGATCATCCACAAATGGAAATCACCTGAGCCACATGTCAGTGCTCGCACTTAGCCTTCGTTACACATAAATAAACGTGAAGTGCCCCGGCTGCAAATAGTTGGGGTTGCCGAACCAGGGTTGAGGAGTAAGAGCATGGCAAATACTGAAAAGGACCGCGAAAAGGCCCTTGATACCGCATTGGCTCAGATTGAGCGCCAGTTCGGCAAAGGATCACTCATGCGACTGGGCGACTCCGAGCGGGTGCCCATGGAGATTATTCCCACCGGATCCATCGCACTCGATATTGCGCTGGGCATTGGTGGATACCCGCGTGGTCGAATTGTCGAGATTTACGGTCCTGAATCCTCGGGTAAAACCACGGTCGCCCTACATGCCATCGCCAGCGTTCAAGCGCGGGGCGGACTCGCAGCCTTCATTGACGCCGAACATGCTCTGGACCCGGACTACGCGGCGCATCTCGGGGTGGACCTAGACAATCTGTACGTCTCCCAACCCGACAACGGTGAGCAGGCTCTTGAAATTTGTGACACGTTGGTTCGATCCGGTGCAATTGACCTGGTCGTGATCGACTCAGTGGCAGCACTGACTCCACGCGCGGAAATTGAAGGCGACATGGGTGATTCACACATGGGGCTGCAAGCACGACTCATGAGCCAGGCACTGCGCAAAATGGCGGGCGCTTTGAGCAACACCAACACGACTGCCATCTTCATCAATCAACTACGTGAGAAAATCGGCGTTATGTTCGGTTCACCTGAAACAACAACCGGCGGAAAAGCTTTGAAGTTCTATTCATCGGTTCGACTGGACGTTCGTCGGATCGAAACGCTGAAGGGTGGCACCGAAGCTGTGGGTAACAGGACCCGCGTGAAGGTCGTTAAGAACAAAGTGGCACCACCATTCAAGCAAGCGGAGTTTGACATCATTTACGGCGAGGGAATCTCACGTGAGGGTTCCTTAATTGATATTGGTGTTGATCAAGGGATTGTGCGTAAGGCTGGTGCCTGGTACACCTATGAGGGCGATCAACTGGGGCAGGGTAAGGAAAATGCCCGCACATTCTTGAAGGACAACGCCGATTTAGCCAATGAAATTGAAAAGCGAATCAAGGAGCAAATGGGGATCGGCCCCAAGATTGACACTACCGAGAAGCTCAAATCTGCCAAAGGTGCAGCTAAAGCGGAAGTTGTAACTGAAATAGATGATCTAGAAGCCCTGGACGAGTAGTCCTTGATCGCCAATGACTGATCCAGTGTTGGTCACGCAGAGCGGGGAGTCAGAAATCATGTCGGTTGTTATGCGCCGGTTGAATGCGGCTCCCCGTTCGCGTGGCGAGTTAACCAAATACCTCTTAGCCAGGGACTTTGACCCCACTTTGATTGACAAAGTTCTGGATCGGGTTTCATCAATGGGTTACATCGATGACGTTGCCTATGCTCAGGAGTGGGTTCGCAGTCGTCATCGATCGCGGGGTTTGGCGCCCAGCGTTCTTAAACGCGAATTAATCAGTAAGGATATTGACGTTGCGGTAATTGAGGCTGCTTTAGACCAGCTAACTGTCGACGATACCCAAGAACGAGCTTATGAGTTGGCGGCAAAAAAATACCGCAGTCTTATGTCGGTTGATCATGCGGTTGCCGTCAGAAGAATTGCCTCCCTTTTACAGCGCAAGGGTTATCCACCGGGTTTATGTTTTTTGGTCGCCAAGGAAACTGTCGGCGCCGAATTTGAGATAGATGGTGAAGTGGAGGGGTAGTTCCCACCAATGTGAGCATCGTTCAGATGGTGTTAGACTTTGCGAAATTCATCACAATCATCACGTCAGGGGTATTTTCATGCCGGGTCTGTCCCAGTGGGCTGTTCGTAAACCAGTAATCGCTCTCATTTCCTATGTTGTCGCATTGATTGCGGTTGTGGGAATTGGTGTTTCATTCGGTGGTTCGCTTAAGGACTCATTCGATTTACCGGACACCGAGTCGACGACGGCTACGGATTTGCTGGCAACTATCGGCAATGCGGAACTTGATGCATCATCTTCGGGGGCAACAGCGACCATTATCTGGTCGCCGATTGTGGGCAGCGCGGTTGATCCGGCAACTTCAGCGGTTATCACACCGGTCCTTGCCGAAATTGCAGCCCTTTCTGGAGTGGAGTGTGTAACCAATCCATTTGATCTTGAATCACCCTTGGGCAATGCGTGCCCGGCTCCCAAGGACAAGGCGTCATTGATGACGGATGTGACTCCGGAGCAACTCGATCAACTCAAGCCCGCGTTAGCAGCCTCAGCGGCAGCCAATTCGCCAATAAGTGCTGATGGAACCGTCGCTTACTCGACCGTTACATTCACCGGTGGCATGGGTAGTGGCGTCCCAACGGCAGATGTAGTGACGTTCCTTAATCTGGTGAAAACGGCCAATTCCGATGCCATTGCAGTGGGAGCCAGCGGAGATGTTCTTGGCAGCGTGCAAGAGGTTCCATCCAGTGAACTATTCGGGATCCTGGTAGCTATTGTTATTTTGCTTATTGCTTTTGGATCCATTATTGCAGCCGGTATTCCCATCGTGGTGGCAATTATCGGGCTAGCAGCAGGACAGATGCTCGTCCTTGTCGTGGCCCTGTTCATGGATGTTGCAACCTTTGCACCCACACTGGCAGCAATGATCGGCTTGGGCGTGGGAATTGACTATGCCTTGTTTGTTCTCAACCGGTACCGGCAAGCAATCTTGATCGGACACGATCAAAAGCGTGCAGCCCTCGAAGCAGTCAACACAGCGGGTCGCGCCGTTCTCTTTGCTGGGGCAACAGTGATCTTTGCCCTGTGTGGATTATTTATTCTGCGAATCGGTTTCTTCAACGGCCTTGCCCTCGCTGCGATTGTTACGGTTCTCATGGTGATGACGGCCGCACTGTGGCTACTTCCGGCGACCTTGTCTTTGCTCGGCACCAAGGCACTTGGCTTACGCCTGCCCTGGGGAACCAAACCAGGTGAGGGTCACGCAGAGGGCAAGCAGTGGTCTCGTTACGGGGGATTCCTACAAAAGCGCCCATGGCTGTTCGCAATCATCTCTGTTGGAATCGTCGCAATACTCGCAATCCCAGTTTTCTCTTTGAGACTTGGTTTTGCTGATGCGTCAGGAAATGCGCCAGGCACTCCAACCCGGATCGCCTATGACCTGAGTGCTCAAGGCTTCGGGCCGGGCACCAGCGGACCATTCATCGTGGCCGTTGAACTCTCACAGCCCAATGACATCGAGCAGTACGGGGCAGCGATTGCCGCGATTGAGTCAACCCCAGGTGTTGCATCAACGAATCCTTCGACCGCGACCCTTCCCTTGATCGAGACTTTTGGCGGAGGGCTAAGCCCCGATGGGACCGTGGGTGCGGTTTATGTCATTCCCGAAACTGGACCGCAGGACGCTGCGACATCAGACCTGCTCACGCAATTGCGCGAGGTAACGGGCCCGGAATTTAATGCGGCAACCGGAGGATCACTCTACGTGGGCGGTGCGCTGGCCGTGACTTCTGATTTCACGAAGGTGCTGGTAGATGCTCTGCCAATTTTCCTTTTGATCGTTGTCTCACTGGGTTTCTTGGCGCTCATGGTTCTTTTCCGTTCACTGGTGGTTCCACTTACCGCGGCACTGACGAGCTTGCTGAGTTTTGCTGCTGCAACTGGTATCACGGTTGCTGTCTTCCAGTGGGGATGGTTCAGTCAGATTCTGGGGGTGAGCGGAACTGGCCCGATTTTCCCATTCTTACCGATCATGGTGTTTGCTATTTTGTTCGGATTATCAATGGACTACCAAGTTTTCCTCGTCTCGCGCATGCGTGAGGAATGGGATCACACGGGAGACAATGCATCCGCGGTGCGACGTGGGCTTGCCGGGTCCGGCAAGGTCGTGGCAATCGCGGCGGCAATCATGGCGAGCGTTTTTCTGGCGTTCGTTCCTACGCCTGACAACACCATCAAGTTATTCGGTGTCGCACTGGGCTCAGCGGTCATTATTGACGCATTCTTGATCCGACTTATTGCTGTGCCGTCAATTATGTCGATTATTGGCAAGGGAAACTGGTGGCTGCCCGCCTGGTTGGACCGGATCTTGCCAACGGTTCACATTGAGCCAGGTGAGGATGAAGTATTTGATGAAGACAGTGAGACTTCTCGATCCACGCCAGTTGGCTAGGGGAGAAACCCCGCCCGACCGGTCGTGATTACTGTTGAGTCCTATGCCTGACATCCAAAGCCCGTTGACCGATATGCCACGAACTTATCAAGTACGCACATACGGGTGCCAGATGAATGTCCACGACTCTGAGCGCATTACCGGACTTCTTGAGTCCGAGGGCTACACACCGGTACAGGAAGGCGTGGTTGCCGACCTCATTGTCTTCAATACGTGTGCTGTCCGAGAAAATGCAGACAACAAACTGTATGGCAATCTGAGTCATCTGGTACCCATCAAGGCCGCCAATCCCGGGATGCAAATTGCGGTCGGAGGCTGTTTGGCGCAAAAGGATCAGGGTGAGATCCTTCGCAAGTCGCCCGTTGTTGACGTGGTTTTCGGTACCCACAATCTGGGTTCACTGCCAGTGCTTTTGGAGCGTGCTCGAATTGAGCAAGAGTCGCAAGTGGAAATCGCTGAGGCACTTGTTGATTTTCCTTCGGCGTTGCCCACCAAACGTGACGCTATTTACAGCGCATGGGTGTCAATAAGTGTTGGTTGTAACAACACGTGCACGTTTTGCATAGTCCCCGCACTTCGCGGCAAGGAAAAGGATCGCCGCGTGGGAGATATTCTGACTGAAATAGAAGTACTCGTTGCCGACGGTGTCGTTGAAATAACCCTTCTGGGCCAAAATGTAAATGCATACGGCTCAGACCTTGGGGAGCCAGAGGCATTCAGCAAGTTGTTGCGCGCCTGTGGTGAAGTCCCTGGGCTGGAGCGTGTTCGATTTATGAGTCCGCATCCACGTGATTTCACCGATGACGTTATCGAGGCCATGGCTCAAACGAAGAACGTTATGCCGACTTTGCACATGCCGTTGCAGTCGGGTTCAGACTCGGTTCTGCAGCGGATGAGACGGTCGTATCGTCAGGAAAAGTATCTGGGCATTATCGATCGAGTGCGTGCGGCTATGCCTGAAGCCTCAATAACCACGGACATTATTGTCGGTTTCCCCGGTGAGAGCGAAGAGGATTTCCAGGCGACGATGGATGTTGTGCAAAAGGCGCGATTCTCCAGTGCGTACACCTTTCAATATTCCAAACGACCAGGAACACCCGCTGCAACCATGGAAAATCAAATTGATAAAGAGGTTGTTCAGGAGCGTTACGAGCGTTTAGTCAAGTTGGTTAATCAAATTTCATGGGAAGAGAACTTGGCTCAACTTGATAAAAGCGTCGAGATTTTGGTGGCTCACAGCGAAGGTCGCAAAGATGGCAACACCAACAGGCGGTCGGGGAGAACGGCTGACGGTCGGCTCGCCCACTTTGACCTTGGCCACTTGAAAGCCCGTCCCGGTGATTTTTTGACCGGCACGGTGACGTCGGCCGCACCCCACCATCTGATCGGATTGGCGACCTCCGTTCGTCCAACCCGAGCTGGAGACCTTTCCGAAACCTCCTCGCAAAGCGCCGTAATGTTGGGTATACCCACCTTTGTTGCCCCTTAATTGAGTAATTCATGAACCCACGCCTTACCCTCACCATTCTTGGGCCAACTGCAGTGGGAAAGACCAAACTTGCCATCGAGTGTGCGGAGCTGCTGGATGGTGAGTTAGTCGGGACAGACTCCATGCAGGCAGTAACGGGTTTGGATATTGGTACCGCCAAGCCAACGGCCACAGAGTTGGGACGAATTCGGCACCACATGATTGATGTATGGCCCATGTCGCATCGGGCTGACGTCGTGCAGTTTCGAGACTTAGCGCGCACTGCAATTGAGGGAATTGTGCAACGTGGGCAAACCCCGATCGTGGTCGGTGGAAGCGTTCTTTACATTAAAGCAATTCTTGATCAATTTGATTTCCCCGCAACCGACCCGGTTATTCGGGCGCGTTACGAATATCTACTTGAACAAGATGGTCCCAAGAAATTACATGAACTGTTGGCTAAAAAGGATCCGCTAACGGCAAGCAACATTTTACCGGGTAATGGACGCAGAATTGTGCGGGCGCTCGAAGTTATTGAGATCACGGGCGAGCCCTATCACTCTCGATTGCCTGATCCAGTTGAGGAAATCCACAGTGTTCGTATTGGTTTAGAAATTGATCGAGTCAGCATGGACGCTCGAATTATGCAGCGCGTCGATCACATGCTTGACCTCGGATTTGTCGCAGAAGTTGAACAACTTGAGTCACAAGGTTTGCGCAATGCGCCGACAGCCTCACGTGCAATTGGCTACTCGCAGGTCTTGGCCTACTTGAGTGGCGAATTAAGTTCAGAGGAAATGCGTGAGAAAATCGTCTATGCCACCCAAAAATTCGCCCGACGTCAGCAGCGGTGGTTTCGACAGGACCCTCGAATTCACTGGGTCCCTTGGGATAGCGAGCACTTGAGCGAATCCGCTTTATTTCACTTTAACGAAGTACTCGGTTCCCAGTAGTGCATCAAAAATTGGTTTGGGTAATTTACTTAAGACGGCCAATGTTCGAATTGTTCCGTCCGCGCTCGACTGCGATGCGTGCGACTTAATCGAGGCTTTTTTGATGGAGGAGTACTTCCTCACCTTAACCCGGTGGGTGATTTCGGCCCTAGGCGTCCAGCTATGAGTAAATGTTTTGGGGTCAAAATCCTCAGGGGTGAGCGAGAGAGCGCTGGCAAGTTTGACAGCGCGAGCGATCGGTTCGCGTGGAAGTGTTGCTTCGAAAAGAGTGCAGGAAGTCAGTTTTTGCAAAGCTCGGGAAACTTTGTGCACGTGTATGTGATCCGGGTGACCGTAGCCACCCGATTGGTCATAACCCACCAATGTGTCGACTTCTAGTTGGATTACGAGCTCGGCAAGCTGCCTAGCAACTGTTAGTGGATCAACTCCCGCAAATCCCCCGTGGGGAATATTTTCGCCAAGTAAACCGGAGTCGGGGTATCGGAGTTCGGTTACGCTAGTTACCCCCAGAATCTCAGCGGACTGCGCAAGTTCTGCTGACCGATGTGAAGCAAGATTGTGCGTGTATTCGCCAGAAGTTAATCCGGCTGATCCATCGGTGGCAACCACTAGGTGGACGCGGTGCCCCGCCGCATGTGCTTTGGCCATGGTCCCGGCGGTGAGGAGCGCCTCGTCATCGGGATGGGCGTGTAGAAAGAGCAGGTTGCGCATAGTGGTCCCATTGTGGCGTACGGTCGGCTCCGTGCGGATAACCCATATCAGCGATTGCTTTGCGCCGAGAACTGGCGGGATTGAAACCCAGGTATTGGGATTGGCGCGCGCACAGCAATCAATGGGTGATCAGGTGCGGGTAATTACTGCAACATCGGGACCAGTATTTACAGAATTCCCGGTGGATCGGTTGAGTTTCCCCGTTCCATTTGACCTCCCGGTTCACCCCCGTACATATCGGGGGGTCACACGGCTCCTCCGCGACAATCCACCAGAGGTTGTTCATGTCCATGCGGGAGTGCTGTCTCCTTTTGCTTGGAGCGCGACTCGCGCGGCCCACGACCTTGGACTACCCACCCTGGTGACCATTCACAGTGTGTGGGGTCAATTCGCTCGTCCCGTGTTCAAAATCAGCGGTGCGTGGCTGAAATGGAATCGAGTTGCCATGAGTGCTGTCAGTGGGGTAGCAGCCGATCACATGAACGAATCCCTTGGTGTTGAGGTGGACGTACTGCCCAACGGGATCGAACTGGGGAACTGGGCTCGCGCAGGTGTTGCAGATGCCAATGCTACGCCGCTTCAACTCGTCAGTGTGCTTCGAATTGCACCGCGGAAGCGTACGGGAGCGTTGCTCCAAATAATGAAAGAATTGCAAAGACTTGGAGTCGATGCGCACCTCAATATTGTTGGTGACGGGCCTGAGCGAGCCATGTGGGAAATGAGGGCTCGAAAAGCTCACTTGCAGGTTGAATTTCTTGGACGTTTAGCACCAGCAAATCTGAAATCAGTTCTTGAGCGATCACAGATTTTCATCCAACCTTCGGTTAAAGAGTCATTTGGGATCGCGGCATTGGAGGCTCGGGCGAATGGACTTGCAGTTATCGCTCGGAGTGGAACAGGAACGCAGACCTTTATTGTCGATGGAACAGACGGGCGGATCTGTGATTCGGATACCGACATTTCCTTGTTGATTAAGGATTGGGACAGCGATCGAAGTGCCCTGCAGGCGATTCTTGAGCACAATGCACGCATACCTCCGATTTATTCGTGGAGTGATATTGATCATCGGGTGCGTGCGGCCTATCAACGTGCAATTGCGTTAGCCCAATAGGGTGGTGGCGTGAGTTTATTGGCTGAATTGGCGTTTGTTAAAGGTCATGGGACCGCCAATGACTTTATTTTGTACAACAATGAAAATTCTGCGGTCAACTTGTCGTCCGCCCAAGTGGTGGCATTGTGCAATCGTCGTTCTGGACTTGGTGCAGACGGTGCGATCGGTGCAGTACGAACAAAAAATGTTGATCTGCCGGGAATCGAACATGGCGATGCAACGTGGTTCATGGACCATCAAAATGCTGACGGTAGTTACGCAGAGATGTGCGGCAACGGCGCACGTGTATTTGCTCGGTATTTAGCGGCTAACGGACTTGAAACAGCTAAAGAGTTCTCTATCTCAACACGTGGAGGAGTGCGTGCGGTGCAGCTTCACCCCGATTTGACCGTATCCGTGGAGATGGGGCCGGCGCTTGAGCCAGCACCTGAATTGACGCCAAGGATTCATTTGGCAACGGGCGAGATATTTGATTCTGTGGGAGTGTTTTTCCCCAATCCACACGCCGTGTGCTGGGTGAACGAATCACAGCTCTCGCATCTAATTCTTCGTGAGATCCCGACAGCCGACCCGCTGGACGCATTCCCCGAGGGCATGAATGTCGAATTTGCCGTGATTACTGCACCCGGTGCAGTCCGCATGCGCGTTTTTGAGCGTGGCGTGGGCGAAACCCAAGCCTGTGGAACCGGGGCATGTGCGGTTGCTTGGGCTGCCAGGCGTAGTGCGTCAGGGTTTGACAGGTACGTGGATTGGAAAGTGTCTGTCCCCGGAGGAGATTTGTTCGTGAGCGAAAACAGTGAAACTGGCGCTTTCACTTTACGTGGAGCAGCTGAGCTCGTGGCCCGAGGTCGCGTTTTAATCTGACAATGAATGTGGGTTCACCGATCCTTTTTGAGCAATAGGTCATCTGGGAGGGATCTGCGATACTGGGGGCGTGAATGAACCAGACCTCGAGCAAAATGTTGACGTAAGTCTTGAACTCGAACAGCGGGCTGGGCTTCGAAAGGTTTCATCCCTTTCCACTGAACTACAAGACATTACCGAGGTCGAATATCGACAGATCCGGCTCGAGCGGGTAGTTCTTGCAGGAGTATGGACCAGCGGCACCGTTGAATCGGCGGAGCGCTCACTGCGCGAATTGGCGGCACTAGCGGAAACGGCAGGCTCTGTCGTTGTGGACGGGGTAATCCAACGCAGAGACGCACCTGATCCCGCGACCTATCTAGGTTCGGGAAAAGTCAAGGAATTGGCGCTTATCGTTGCAGAGACTGGCGCGGACACTGTTATCTGTGATGGCGAGCTCACGCCCGGGCAATTGCGGCAGTTGGAAAGCGTTGTCAAAGTGAAAGTTGTTGACCGCACCTGGTTGATCCTCGATATTTTCGCCCAGCATGCACGTAGTCGTGAAGGTAAGGCCCAAGTCTCACTCGCACAAATGCAGTACTTGCTGCCACGCCTTCGTGGTTGGGGTGAGTCGCTCAGCCGGCAAGCGGGTGGTCACGCAGGCGGGGCTGGTGGCGGATTAGGTACGCGCGGTCCGGGTGAGACAAAGATTGAAACCGATCGTCGCCGGATCAGGGCCCAAATGACAAAACTGCGCCGTGAACTCAAGGCACTCGAAGCCACTCGTAGAACCCAGCGCAGCGCCCGGGAAGCATCCGGGATTGCAACCGTTGCATTGGCCGGGTACACAAATGCGGGGAAATCTAGTGTCCTCAATGCCTTGACCGGAGCAGGAGTGCTCGTGCAAGACGCACTCTTTGCAACATTGGACCCAACGGTCAGAAAAATGAAAGCCCCAGAAGGGAAGGAGTTCACCCTCGCGGACACTGTAGGTTTCGTGAGACACCTGCCGCACGCCCTTGTTGAGGCCTTTCGAACGACACTCACCGAAGTTCAAGAAGCCAGCCTGATCGTGCACGTGGTCGATGCTTCAGATGAAGACCCATTCGGTCAGATTTCCGCGGTACGCGAGGTGCTCAATGAAATTGGCGCTGGCGAAATCCCTGAAATTATTGCCATTAATAAATCTGATATTGCGGACCCAATGGACATCGCTGCAATCCAAGGTTCATTCCCAAATGCGATTGTGATCAGCGCCCACACGGGTGCTGGCCTGGACGTGTTGCTGCAAAGAATTGACTCCGAATTACCTCAAACACTTGTCGCGATCGATATCACTATTCCTTATAGTCGGGGTGATCTGCTTGCCCGCATTCATGAAACGGGTGAGCACGTGCGCATTGACCACGTCGAAATGGGGAGTTGCGTTAGTGCCCTAGTGCCTCCAGCCTTGGCAGCCGATATTGAGCGTCAAGGGTTCCTGCGTGTCGGTTGATATTGACGCACAGGATTTGTTACAGAAAACTGTTGATGCTTTTGAAGGGTCGGAGCGCGTTGGGCAGCAGCAGATGGTTGCAACCATTGTTGAAGGTCTAGCTGCCGGAGGGCATCGAATAATCCAGGCTGGAACGGGAACCGGGAAATCCCTTGGCTACCTCGTTCCAGCTGCTGCCCACGCATTGAGCGAAGGCGGAGGTACGGTTGTGGTGTCGACAGCAACGATCGCGCTTCAACGTCAGTTGATGGAAAAAGATTTACCGCTGCTCGCATCAACGTTAGCGAAGGAATACGGCGTTACGTTGACATACGCGGTTCTCAAAGGTCGGAACAATTACGTTTGTCTGCAAAAACTGCACTCAGAGATCCCGGATCCCGATGGTGAGGCACTATTTGAAGTGAGTCGGGGTGTTTTAGGCGATCAGGCGGTCGCTGTGCGTGCGTGGGCAACGAGCACCGATACCGGTGACAAAGATGACTTCGGTGACGATATTGATCCGCGGGTGTGGCGTGCCTTCTCGGTGAATCGACGTGAATGTGTCGGTGAATCCAAGTGTTCATACGGTGAAGATTGCTTCACTGCCAAAAGACGACTTCAAGCCCAGTCAGCCCACATTGTCGTGACCAATCACGCATTATTGGCCATTGATGTTGTTGAAGGCATTCCGATTTTGCCTGAACACGACATTGTGATTATTGATGAGGGACATGAAATAGTTGATCGGGCAACCGGCGCGATCACCATTGAGCTCAATGCTGCGGGTGTGGAAAGAGTGATCTCCCGGGTTGGTTCGCAGGTGAGCGATCAAACCATGGATGCTTTGGTCGATTCGCAAAAGGCTTTTGAAGATGCACTGCTGGCATCCTCGGATCCGACAAGTGGATTAACCCGTCTCCCATTTGTTGATCCGCAACTTCTACTTGCCCTGACTTTGATTCGCGATTCCAGCCATGCTGGTGTGTCCGAGATGGCACCTCAAAAAGGTGAGGATCCTGATACCGCAGCGAGGAATCAGCGGGCACGCGGTGGACTTGAAGAGCTCCACGATTTTGCGGGATCCTTTATATCTCAAGGTAATGACTCCGTTTTGTGGATTGATCATGATGGTCGACCGCCGACACTGCACAGCGCCCCGCTGAGTGTGGCGCACCTTTTGCGTGACAAATTGTTTGCCGAAAAGTTTGCCGTGGTCACCAGCGCAACTCTGACGACCAGTGGCAACTTCGATGCAATAGCAGCATCACTTGGTTTAGGAGCCGATAAACGCACCGAGACAATTGATGTCGGTTCTCCATTTGACTATGCGCAACAGGGAATTTTGTACGTCGCGGCAAATCTGCCACCACCGGGGCGTGAGGGCATTGATATGGCGAGTCTTGATGCAATGGGAGAGCTGGTCGAGGCAGCGGGTGGGCGCACTTTAATCCTGTGCTCAAGTTGGCGGGCGGTTGAGAAAGCGGCCGAGTACTTGCGGGTGCGCTGTGACAGTCGGTTACACGTGCAACGAAAAGGCGAGTCTGTGTCACTGCTGGTGCAGCGGTTCACCGCTGATATCGAGTCAACGTTGATCGGGACGCTCTCGCTATGGCAAGGCGTTGATGTACCGGGTGATTCGTGTATTCAAGTGATTATCGACCGAATTCCATTTCCGCGACCCGATGATCCCGTGATGTCGGCACGCTCGACACGAGTTGACGAATCCGGAGGCTCAGGATTTCGATCGGTGACCCTGCCACGAGCGGGACTGCTGCTCGCCCAGGCTTCAGGCAGGCTGATTCGAAGTGGGCAGGACAAGGGGGTTGTCAGTGTCCTAGATTCACGGCTCGCAAACTCTGGTTACGGGATAAGCCTGCGAAAAAGCATGCCCCCGATGTGGTTCACAACCGATGCGACCATAGCGATTAGTGCACTGGAAAGATTGCGCCGCGAATCAGATGAGCGGGTTGCGAGCAAATAGTGTGGGACAACCCATCAAAGTTTGCGCAGTACTGAAACGACTTTGCCCAGAATTTGTGCGTTATCACCCAAGATGGGTGAATACGCTGGATTGTGCGGCATCAGCCACACGTGGCCATCACGCCTCTTGAAGGTTTTGACCGTAGCTTCATCGTCAATTAAGGCGGCAACAATGTCGCCGTTTTCGCAGTTTGACTGCTGCCGGATGACAACCCAGTCGCCATCGCAGATTGCCGCGTCCACCATAGAGTCACCAACCACCTTGAGGCTGAAAAGATCTCCCTCACCAACAATGTCGCGGGGGAGTGGAAAAATCGCCTCAACGGATTGCTCGGCCAGAATTGGGCCACCGGCAGCAATGCGACCAAGTACCGGGACGTTTTGCATTGAGGTATTCGAATCGGTGTGATCCGATAGAGCGTGATCAGCTGTTTCTGGCGAGAGAACTAGCGCCCTGGGTCGATTGGGGTCAATCCGCAGGTAGCCGGCTTTCTGCAAGTTCTTTAATTGATGGGCCACCGAACTCGGGCTGGTCAGACCGACCGACTCACCAATCTCACGGACACTGGGTGGATAACCGCGTTCCAAGGTCGTTTCACGAATCATGTCCAAGATTGCCCTTTGTCGGGAGGACAGCTCCGTGCGGGATGGGTCGTGTAGCTGGGTCACGACCGAATCTACGAGCTCCTGGCGCGCGGGGGCGACTGAGTCTGTTGGTTTTTGGATCCGGCCAGCCATGGTGACTCCTTGTCAACGTGAAGTTCGTTTGCTCACCAGCGGATAACGACGGGAATGTCAGACCCATCTGGTGCAGTCAGGTTAGCCCAGAGAGCGACACGAATCAAACACATGTTCGAAATGTAGTGGACGTGTCGCGATCCTAGTGCTATAAATCGTACATTAGTTCGAACAAACGAAAGGCTTCCCCCATGAACACAGCTGCTAACACCGCACATAGCTCCTTCCAGGTCGCACCACGAAACAAAGCCTCGATTGTGCTTACGGCCCGAGGTCGGGTCGTGCTGGGGCTGACGTTAACGCTACTAGCCCTCTTCGTTTGGGTACTTTTTGGTAGCGGGTCTGCGGATGCCGCAGGGAGCTCACAAGGGTCTGCCACCAGCATTGTGGTTGTGCAACCGGGTGAAAATTTGTGGTCAATTGCCCAAGGCATAAGCCCTGAGGGGGATCCACGTGATTTAGTGATTCGGATTCGCGACTTGAATTCCTTGGGATCACAGCATGTTTTTCCGGGACAATCATTAATCGTCCCGATTTCTTGACACGTGGTTAAATCGTACGAGGGCCCAGACCCGGCTTTGTGGACATTAGGCGCTGGAATCACAAGCGAAATCCACCCTTCACGGGTGGCAGATTGACCTCGGAACAAATCACCTGTTCCATAACAACTCGCCGAGCGGAACAGGTTGCATTCCCTGCCAGGATCCATTACATTCGGATCCCTAGATGTAGTAGTTACGCCGGGGTGTTTGTCCACAGGTGGTGGTTTAAGCACACAGGTTGTTCGTAGTCCATCCACAAGTACTCCCCAGGATGGGGATTCCGGTGTTACTAGTGTTGCGCAAGGGTTTCATGTTCCAGATGTTGTCAGAGTTGCTGGTCATTAGATTTGACGAAGGGGGTCCAATACGTGAAATGCCCATTTTGCCGGGAAGAAGACTCCCGGGTCGTTGACTCAAGGACGGTCGATGAAGGCTTGGCCATTCGCCGGCGCCGTGAATGTGGACAATGTGGAAAAAGGTTCACCACCTCCGAAGTAGCCGTCTTGGCCGTTGTTAAGCGAAGTGGCGTTGTCGAGCCATTCAATCGAAGCAAGGTAGTGAGTGGTGTTCGCAAAGCCTGTCAAGGAAGGCCCGTCTCCGATGATGATCTCGCACTTCTTTCACAACGCGTCGAAGATTTTCTTCGGGCCACCGGAAATAGTGAAATCCCTGCCCAGGAAGTGGGACTCGCAATTCTTGCTCCACTTCGTGAACTCGACGAGGTTGCCTACCTTCGGTTCGCTTCCGTTTATCGATCCTTCGACACTCTTGAAGACTTTGAAGCCGAAATTGCCCTCCTTAGAGCAGAGGGCGAACCCACCGGACGAGAACCTGATCGATCAACGCACACAAATAGCTGATCACCGGACACAAGTTAATAACACAACAACAGAAACTTCCCATAAGACGAAGGGCATCACAATGACGCAGGCACCAGAAGCACCCGTATTCACATCAAAAGAGGATTTCGTCAATAACACACATGGCGCGCCAGGGCTCGAAATGGTCCGCCTTTTCACCACCGAGGGCATTCACCCTTATGACGACGTTGCTTGGGAACGACGCGATGTTGTCCAAAACAATTGGAAAACGGGCGAAATAGTCTTCGAGCAGCGAGGTGTTGAATATCCTGATTTCTGGAGTGTAAATGCGTCGACAATTGTTACCACGAAGTATTTCCGCGGAGCAGTTGGTGCTGATAACCGAGAATGGAGTCTCAAACAACTCATTGATCGAATCGTTCTGACCTACACGAAGGCTGGGCGCGACAATGGTTACTTCCGCACCGACAAGGATTCCGAAATCTTTGAACACGAACTCACCCACATGCTTCTGCACCAGGTGTTTTCCTTCAACTCACCTGTTTGGTTCAACGTGGGAACGACAGCACCTCAGCAGGTCAGCGCCTGCTTCATCTTGAGCGTTGATGACACCATGGATTCGATCCTCAACTGGTACCGCGAAGAAGGCATGATCTTTAAGGGTGGCTCGGGCGCTGGTCTGAACCTTTCCCGTATTCGTTCGAGCAAGGAAATATTGCGGTCATCCGGTGGAACAGCATCAGGTCCGGTCTCGTTCATGCGCGGCGCCGACGCATCTGCTGGAACCATTAAGTCCGGTGGAGCTACTCGTCGCGCTGCCAAGATGGTCGTTCTTGACGTCGATCACCCTGACATTGAAGAGTTCATCGAGACCAAGGTGCGTGAAGAGGACAAGATCCGGGTTCTCCGTGACGCCGGTTATGACATGGATTTGGGCGGTGCTGATATCGCCAGTGTCCAGTACCAAAATGCGAACAACTCAGTTCGCGTTTCCGATCTGTTCATGTCGGCTGTTGAAAACGGCGAGCCATTCGGTTTAACCGCCCGCACAGATGGTCGGGTCGTTGAGACAGTCGACGCACGAGAGCTGTTCCGCAAAATGACTGAAGCGGCTTGGGCCTGTGCTGATCCCGGTATTCAGTACGACGACACAATTAATGACTGGCACACCAACCCAGAGACAGGCCGGATCAACGCGTCTAATCCTTGCTCGGAATACATGAGCCTTGACAACTCATCCTGCAACTTGGCCAGCTTGAACCTGCTCAAGTTCCTCAAAGATGACGATACATTTGATGCGGATAAGTTTTCCAAGGCTGTTGAGTACGTCATTACCGCGATGGATATCTCAATCTGTTTCGCAGACTTCCCAACAGCGCCCATCGGTGACACCACTCGACGTTTCCGTCAGTTGGGTGTTGGTTACGCGAACCTTGGTGCGCTGCTCATGGCGACAAGCTTGCCGTATGACTCTGAAGCAGGGCGCGCCTTCGCTGCCGGCATCACTTCCCTGATGACAGGAACCGCCTACAAGCGAAGTGCAGAACTCGCTGGAATAGTGGGTCCTTACGAGGGCTATGCACGCAACGAATACGCCCACAAGCGGGTAATGCGTAAGCACGCGGCAAGCAATGACAATATCCGTTTCGCCAGCAGCCTTGATGGTGACGTAAGCACACTGGCAGTCAAGGTCTGGGAAGAAGCGCTCACTCTGGGTGAGGCCAATGGTTACCGAAATGCTCAATCCTCAGTGTTGGCACCAACAGGCACCATCGGATTCATGATGGACTGCGATACCACCGGAATCGAGCCTGACTTCTCCTTGGTCAAGTTCAAGAAGCTCGTCGGTGGCGGTTCCATGCAGATCGTGAACCAGACGATTCCGCGCGCGCTTCGCAAACTTGGTTACACCGAGGAAACCGTGGAAGCGATTGTTGAATTTATCGGCGAAAACGGTCATGTCATTGATGCTCCCGGCCTCAAGCAGGAGCATTATGCGATCTTTGACACCGCCATGGGTGCGCGTTCCATCACACCGATGGGACACGTCCGCATGATGGCAGCAGTGCAACCGTTCATCTCCGGTGCAATCAGCAAGACGGTAAACATGCCCGCTGACGCAACGGTTGACGAGGTCGAAGAGGTCTATTTCCAGGGATGGAAAATGGGGATCAAGGCTCTTGCTATCTACCGTGATAACTGCAAAGTCGGCCAACCACTCAGTGATGCCAAGGCGAAGACGTCCGACTCGGCCAATACCTCGACTTCCGACAGCGAGCACCCCGTTCGCCGCCGCCTGCCCAAGTCACGTCCCAGCCAAACAACTTCGTTCTCGGTTGCCGGTGCTGAGGGCTACATGACAGCGGGGAGTTATGAAAATGGTGAACTCGGTGAGGTGTTCCTCAAGCTCGGTAAGCAAGGTTCAACCCTCGCTGGGGTAATGGATGCCTTCTCAATCGCGATCAGCATCGCATTGCAATACGGCGTACCCCTTGACGCATTCGTTAACAAGTTCGTCAACATGCGATTCGAGCCCGCAGGTATGACCGACGATCCTGACATCAGGATCGCCCAGTCAATGATGGATTACATCTTCCGTCGCCTAGCACTTGATCACTTGACCTACGAGCAGCGTGAGGCTCTGGGGATCTTTAGTGCAGAGGAGCGCACAGCGGCGGTGCAAACCAACTATGCACCAGCACCAGAGGCAAACTTAGCGGTCACTGAAACACCGGTTGATCAGATGCAGGTGCCGACACAAGTTCACTCAAGTGCGGAATTGATGGAAGCGATCACCGGAACAGCATCTGATGCACCGCTGTGCATGACGTGCGGTATCAAGATGCGTCCTGCCGGAAGCTGCTACGTGTGCGAGGGCTGTGGGAATACCTCAGGTTGCAGCTAATTATAAATTAAAACTAATGTGCCCCGTTTTCGTCTGGTTCCGGACTAAAATGGGGCACGCTGGTTTTACGGGGTCAGCCTCTAGGCGCCGATGGATATCCCGTATCGAAGTGCATGTAATCCGCAACCTTGATGTTCTGCCATACCCAGCCCCGGTCGATGAATTGTTGAATTACGGGGGATCCGCGCCTAATCACGCCGGTACCTTCGGCGAGGGATCCTTTGAACTCCTTGGATGGCATCCAGCAATCGCAGCGAGGATCTTTCCAAGGATTCTGTACTGGGTTGACATCGATCGATCGGCCGTTAGCGTGGGGTGAGAGCGTGACGGGTGCGTTAATTTGCCCGGGCTGCCGGCAGTTGAATGCCGAGGTGTTGTTCGCGGCGAGGATGGCTTGAAGATCTCCTCCAAATTTCTCAGCGGGCTGCATTCGGGCAATGGGGAATTTGGTTTGGTACATCCACGTAAAGATCTCAGCAAGATCCTTTGCACTGTCTCGGTGCGCAACGAGTACGCCTTGCTGCGCACGGCCATCAAAATCGAAATATGAGACTTCGAGCCGACGCAATTCTTTTCGTCCTACGGGGCAACCAGGTCGCCATGTACCAGTGCGAACTATGCGTTTCCATTGCTCACGAGGAACTTTGCGAACGACAACGATCGGGTCGATTTGCGTTGGCATGCTTCGAGGTACTTCCGAGGCGGGTGCGGGTATGACGCTTGTGGATGTAGCTGGGGCAACGGAGGTATCAATGGATTGACCCTGTGTGCAGGCGACCGTGCCAACGGATGTCAGCATCACGAGACCAACAACTGCCACGAAGAAGCGCGGGTTTCGCAAGGTGGTCATGCTGCTTCAAGCGAGGTTTCGAGTCGCACGAGTGGTCGCCCATCGGCGCTTCTTGTTGAGTTCACTTCACGCCAGCCTCGGTGCGCGTAGAAGGTCCTAGCGACTTCGTTCGTCTCCTCAGTGACGAGGGTGCAGCGACCTGAACCCCCACTTCGAGCAAAGAACTCGAAGGCTGCGAGCAGTGCGCTTCCTATTCCTCGTTCTCGATGTTTGGGGTTGACCGCAATAAACGTTAATTCCGAATCGCGGTTGAGCGATCCACCGCGGAGCTTGCGACGAATGAGCCGTGCGTAGTGAAGCGTTGCTCTCTTCCACAGATGTGGTCGCGTGGCAAGTGCTGACAATCCGGTGAAGGTAGAAAAAATGAGGTCAAGGGATCGGCAGCGGTAGGAACCGTGATTGCCGACAGCAAAGCCAGTAATTGATCCGTTGATCGTTGCCACGGTGGCAAATGAACCATGGGCATTCATCCATTGCCGGTAAATCGCAGCCATAAATCCCTCACCCATTCGGGCATAGAGGCTCAAGGGGAAGTCACTGAGGTGAAGTCTCGCCATGGCATGCATGTCGGGTCGTCGAGCTGCGCGAATTGACACCTCTGCACTCGACCAAGTAGCCACAGGGTAGAAGTCTTTCTGCACCTGCACGGGCAAAATATTTGCTATTGAAATCAGGTAGGTACCATCTGGATCTTCGACAACCTGATCCCTGACGTATTGCAAGCGGAGCGCTTTGTTCGCTCGTGCGTGAAGCTGTGCGGCATCTACCGATCCGTGCACCATCACGACTCGGCAAGTTGGGAGTGCTAGAGATGTGAGATAGCCCAAAGTTGATCGCACTGCAGGCTCAGGACCAAGGTAATAGAGGATCTCGGAGAGCACAATGCAGTCGACGCCGCCGCCCTCCTCGAGCACGTACGAATTGACTGCAGTTGTATCTATGACTCTTATGTTTGGTAGGTGGCTCGTAAGCGCTTGGGCAGATTCCATTGCCTTTGGAGAGACGTCGGTGCCAATCACCATAGCGGTTGGGAAGCGCTCGGCAAGGGCCAATAAATTGTGCCCGTTGGCGCAGCCGACTTCGAGAATGCAGGTTGGTTGAGAACCGACGGCGGTAAGCAGGCTCTCTCTTTTTCGTGACTCATAAGCATTGGAGAAATAAGCCCATGGATCTCCGGAGCGGGTGAACATCGCATCAAATGCTGTTGCACGTGTTCGGTGCTTCAGTCGGCCGGGTAGCCCACTTAGCAGCCCAAAAGCAACTCGGTGGAGTATCCGGTTGCGGTCCCGTTCATGGCTGCGTCTCAAGGAAGTGGGTGCTGTAGCCCGGGCAACAATGACTCCGATTGCAACGACGATAAGTGAGCCGAGACGCCAGATCAGCACCGCGGCCAAAGCAACATGCAATGGAACACCGATCCACGTCAAGGGGACAACGAACACGATGTCGGCGGTGATTAGTCCGCGAGGGAGTGGCCCCAATCGGATGGCGAGCGTGGTGCAGCAGGCGATTGCTGCAGCCTCAATGAAACTGAGTGCGTTGAGACCTCCCGTGTGCGCGACGACTGCCAGCGAGACGATGAGTGCGATGACCAAACTCGCTTCAACCATGAGGACCGAAGCGAATATCCGAATGTCAAAGCCTGTGAACGCACTGTCCCTTGATGAGGCTTTCAATGCGCGTGCGGCGAGTACTGCACCGAGGCTCAAGACAACAAGGACGGAGAGCATGGCAGGGCCCTTATCGGGTGCGTGGCCGCTGAGTGCAACCGCGATGGCACCAAGTGAGCTGATGGCAAGGACGACCAAGAGAGGGCCGGGTGAGCTGGGCCCATCTTGGCGATGACGGTCTTTGCTAGATAACGGATGCGTTGAAGCGGCTTTGACCTCCACTTTGACGGATCGTGCTTCGTCCAGTGCCGCGCGAAGAAGGGTGCCTGAGAATGTTGTTGAGGGGGCCGTAGTTCCCGCGCGAACGGTGGCGGCCGCCATTTGCAATCCAACGATGAGTAATAGCGCCGCGGCTAGCATCCAACTTGTCTGTGCTACGACATCCAAAGCGTTGCTGATGTGTATGTATGTGTTCACCGGCCTCCTGCCTATTAATTTAATATCTTAATCCACCGTGCGACTTCACTAGATGGCGCTCGAAGAGTAGGAGTAATGATCTGGCGTGTGGTGAATAGTCCAAATTAGGGGGAGGCAATCTTTTGAACTGACCCACCAACAAAATCTAGGCCATTTCAAAACATTGGTGTGATCGGACTTGGATGCCAATAGCCAGAACTGTCAAATTTCGTCCACAACAATATTTTTGAAACAAGCGCACAATGTGCCCTCCTCATCCCTGGGTCTAGCGTAAACTGCAAAAAAGGGAGAACGACAACGCTAAGGAGCCCCATAATGCGGAGAAAAATCATCACGATCGGACTTATTGGTTTAGGCGCATCACTCGTGCTTGCGGGCTGCTCCAGCACTGCTGAATCAGAAATTACGCCCACGGTTATTCCCTCACCCACGGAGAGTGTTGTGGTTGTGGCCGTGTTGGCACAGGATGCGTGTGATGACTACTTCGCTCTTGACTTAATCCGCTCGCAAATAAATGGTGACACAACGGAGCTGACCAAGAAGCAAAAGAAAGCACTTCTCGGTGAACTTCAGTCCGACATTGATCTCATGGTGGTATCCATCGACTCCGCCGTTATCGGTGGCGAACTTCCCGCCAAGGCCCTATCTAATGCGGAACGAATCCAAAATAACGTTAACAAGGCCGATCCTAAATTGGGCACCGATGGAATTAATGCCAAGTCTTTGAAGCGAATCAATCTGTCCGCTGAGCGAATTGAGCGCTACTGCGTGGCTGCGGGTAATGATTTGCCGATTGACAACATCAATGCTCGGAGTTTGTAAGGCAGGCTCTTGCGTAACTAGGCACTCGCGCTGGGCACGAAGGGCTGTGTTGGCGGGAATGGTAGATCCGGGTCTCGACCGGTAACGTATTTTGCGACGCGATAAACCGCGCCGGCAATAGGAACAGCAATGAGTGCGCCAACTATTCCCAAAGCGATACTCCCAGCGGCAATGGCCAAGATAATTGCGAGCGGGTGAAGATTTACTGCTTTACCCATCACGATCGGTTGCAAGACGTCTCCGTCAAATGAACCAACAATCACGGTGAGCACGATGACCAATAGCGCAATGACCGGACCGCGTTCGGCAAGGGCAACAACGGCTGCGAAGAAAGTGGCAACGGGAGCACCAATGACCGGGATAAAGGCGCCCAAGAACACAACTGCTGAGAGCGCTGGTGCCAAAGGAACCTGCAAAATTGTGAGGCCAATGAACACTAGCGTGGCATCGGCGAAGGCGATTATTACGATTCCGCGGGTGTAACCCGAGATTGCTTCCCAAGCAAGACCGCCAGAAACATTAACCGGTTCCTCAATGCTTTTTGGAAGCCAGCTAACGAACCAATCCCAGATTTTATTGGGGGTCAGCATGAAGAAGATCACGCCAAAGATAAAAACGGAACCTGCGATCACAAGCGTGCCCACGGAGCCTAAAGATGCAAGCAGGCTTTCGCCCACACCCCTGGCGGCCGTTTCGCCGTATGACTGCGCCTCCGCTATGAGGGAGGCCAAACGATCATCGGTGAGTTTGAGGGGTCCTTCCTGCAGCCATTTCTGAATTTCATTAATCCCAGAGGTAATACTGGTCAGGAGTTTGGGTCCCTCAGCAATCGACGACGTGATGACGACGTAGAAAATAATCAGGATGGCGCTACTGATTAACACCAAGGCCAGGATCATCGAGATTACTTTGGGTAGCACCTTGTTGATCAGGTTCATGACGGGAGTTGCCCAGGCGGTGACCAGCATTGCGAAAAACAGTGCGAAAACGACCGGGAAAATCCTGCCCATGCCCAACACGAGGACGCCAACACCGGCTAGTAGAACCAACAACCTCCACGTAATCCCCGATAACGTGCGCAGGGTTTGGGGGACACCATCTATTGGAGTACTCACTGGGATCCTCACTTCAAATGAGACCTGAATTCTATTCAAGCCTTCGTTTGAACTCTAATCTATTCGGACGTGTCCGTGTGGGGTTTCAAAAGTAACCGCGGTGACACCAAAATCATCAGCGTCGGGGTCATTCTTCCATTGGATTAAATCCGTTACGGGCTCGAGGGATTTCGCCATCGGGCCCAAATCTTGGTTCGGGCTATTGATCTCGATGCTGAGAATCTTGATACCGGTTCGCTCGCCACCAAATGCCGGGTGGTGCTCCTTGGGGCTTTCCCACTCAATAAAAAACGGTGACTGTGGGTGCTCCATGGAGTCCAGGACGCCTAATTGGCGCCAATGTAGGTCAACACCGTCGGGGCGTATTCGGTGTCCAACAGCTGCGCTGCGGCCGAGAGCAGTTTCGACGTTGGCAAGGTCATCGGTTGCAACAACCCAACTCATCCAGCCACCACCAGAATTTGCACGTTGAGCGACCGCTCGACCGAAGGGGGCCTTATCTGCTGATGGGTGATCCAGTGCGCTAACAATTTCAATGTAAACGCCATGAGCGAGTGGAAGGGTGAAGTTCCTTGTACCAAATGAGGGGTGACGACCACCATCGACGAAGGTGTTCCCAAGATCAATGCCAATGCGTTGAACGACGTCAGCAAGCTCGCTGCTACTACAGGCGTAGGAAATATGGTCAAGACGCATGACGATATCTTGCCTAACCCCACGCGCGGCCATGAATGCACCCCCTGTTCGGGCCGAGCGGTTGTTGCATCAGATGTCGCGAGCGCCATTTCGGGCATATTTAGCAATTGGTATGGCAGAGTACAACCATGGATTCAGATCAAGTAGTCCCTGCACCCAAGGCAAGCCCGGGCGGACTGGATAAAAAGAAATCGATAATTCTCGGCCTTGTCGGTCTGGCTTTCATCGTCCTGATTTTTTGGAAAGTAATCCCGCAGATTGGTAGTTATTCCGACGCGCTCACTGCGCTCGAGGCCATGAGTGCGGCGGCTATTTTCTTAATAGTTTTATGTGTATTGGTGTATTTGCTGACATATGGTTTGCCATTTCTTGCGGCAACGCCGGGCTTGAAGTACTGGCGGTCCCAGCAAGTTAACCAGGCTGCGTTTGCGATAAGTAATGGAGTTCCTGGCGGCGGTGCTGTTGGTCTGGCCGTGCAATTCGGGATGTTAAGCACATTCGGAATTGCAGGTACAAGTGCTACCGCTGCCATAACCGCGGTTGGCTTGTGGAGCACCTTTGTCACCCTCTTCTTTCCCGTGTTGGGCGTCATCGCGATCACCCTTTTTGGTCTCGGTGGCAATTCACATGCCGTCACGGGGATTCTGGGGATCGCTATTTTGGCGGTAGTTGTGATTGTTTTCGTGCTGGTTATGCGCTCTGAGCCGTTAGCAGTCAAAATCGGAGCGTTCGCCAATAAGGTCGTGAACCCTTTGCGAAAGCGGATAAAGGCACTTGCAACAGTTGACTTGCAGGCACCCATCGTCAAATTTCGCTCAGACATGTATGAGGTCCTCAAACGTCGCTGGGGGGCCCTTACGGCTGCGCAAATCGCAGTTTCTTTCACACAATTCTTGATTCTCTATGTTGCTTTACGCGGAGTAGAAGGGTGGGACAGCGCGGGGACGTCTTTCGCCGCGGCTTTTGCGGCGTTTGCGATCGCCCAAATTGGGCTCATGATTCCGATCACTCCTGGTGGATTGGGGACGGTAGATGCCGCCTTAATCGCACTCCTGGTGAGCTTCGGGGCTACAACGGGCGCCGCCACCGCCGCAGATCTTGTGTGGCGGGCCGCAAGTTTTATCCCGCAAATAATTATTGGCGTTGTGGCACTGATCGCGTGGTACCGAAAAGCTGGTCAAGCCCTGGCCAAGGTAGCCGAGAAATAATTCTTCTCACCCCAAAAGTAGTGTCCCGTTGAGATATTCACGAACCACCCGCTAGGGTTTTCCCAACCTGGTCGTCGCGGGAGGGGAAGCCTTCGGCGGCCGGGCCTTTTCATGCACAGCATCGGGGATATTTGTGAACGGGGATTCATCGTCGTGATTCAAACGCAGGCAAAGAATTGGAAATCTTTCGTAGCAATTGGCGACTCTTTCACCGAGGGCGTCGGTGATCTGGGTGTCAATGATCTGTATCTCGGCTGGGCTGACCGCTTGGCGGGAAAATTAGCCGACGAGTACTGCACACACAATGAACCACTGCAATATGCAAATCTTGGAATTCGCGGTCGTTTGCTGGCGCAAATGGTGGATGAACAACTTCCGCGCGCA
This sequence comes from Candidatus Nanopelagicales bacterium, assembly GCA_040399625.1. Lineage (GTDB taxonomy): Bacteria > Actinomycetota > Actinomycetes > S36-B12 > S36-B12 > UBA4592. The sequence continues at coordinate 361,542 of JBBARV010000001.1, forward strand.
CGCGAATTGAATCCCGACTTGGTCTCCTTCGCCGGTGGAATCAATGACGCCATGCGGGGCTCATTTGATTTGGATGCAAAGGCGACGGAAATTGAACGCGCCGTTCGAGAGTTGCGATCAAGTGGTCAGGACGTACTGCTTTTCGCCTTCGGTGATTCATCACGTAATTCCAAGGTCATGGGTTTGATCCGAGATCGATTTGTGGGTTTGCGTTCAGCCACTTTGGCAATTGCAGAGGCTTATGACTGCTATCTCGTGGATTTCTGGGATATGGAAATTTTTAATGATCCAAAAGTGTGGGATGCCGATCGGCTTCATTTAAACCCGCGAGGCCATGCCTTGGTGGCGGAGGCGGCGATGCAGGCTTTAGGTTGGGCTGATTCGCAGTGGCTCAATGCTGGTGGCGAGGTTGTTCAGCCGGCTCTTAACGCTAGGATCCTTGGTCACGCATCTTGGGCGAAGAATCATGGTTGGCCATGGGTCAGCAGACGCTTACGTGGGGCCTCATCCGGTGATGGCATCTCGGCTAAATATTGGGATTACATCGACATTTATCCTCGGGTTTAGATTGTTGCGGTCCGCGACTATGCACCATCATTGACAGGGCCGTCGGTTCATCCACATCACAGTATTTTATTTTTGCCGCGGGGCAGCCGGGTGACAAGTTTGTTTTATGAATTTAATGACTGAAACACATGACTCAATGATGCGTGCGGCTGGGGAAACCCTGAGGGAGTTAACCAAATCATTTGGATTTTATCCGGAGAATAGTTTGATCATCCGATGGTTGAAACACAATGAAGTTGTTCTTGTTCAGAGGTGTGACATAGCCGCATTTTTGAGTCCTCAAGGTTTAGCTCCGGCTGATTTGGAAATTTTCATTGAACCGGGTCAAGCGTACGGTGCTGAAGAGGCTGCCCTTGTGGTGTGCCTTGAGCACTTGAATATAAGAGTTCATGCAGCCATCGAAATCATTGAATTAGAACTGGTTAACGCCAATATCACCATGGGGGATGTATTCATCGCCGTAGGTCAACGCATGTATTCCCGTGATTGCCTGGGTAATTGTGATTCACATGTCATCCCGATAGACACCGGGATTAAGCGGGTGGATCGCGCTTTTGATTGTGCCATAAATCCCGCTCAACTGATACAGGCCACGGATTTCCCCGAACTTCCCGAGCCAAATGAACTAAGCGTCTGGCGAGAAATCGAAAGTCAATTTGCGCAGGATCTAATGAAAGTGGCTGATGATTCTTTTCAGGTATCCGAACTTGCTCGGTTAGCAGTTGCCTTGGGAGATATTCGAGTTCGGGACTCAATTCTGTGGGACATGGCAAATGGCAACTATGACCGAAGTGCTGTGGCGAAAAAATTGACGCACGGTTTACCCCAACTTGAGGCTACTCATGGTGGGCCAATGGCCACCGCGGCTGCAATTTGTTGGTGGCTCACTGGCAATGGAGCCATGGCTAATCTGTGCCTAGATCGAGCATTTCAGGACGCTCCGGAATACTCCCTGGCCGCTATGGTCCGCGCTGCACTAAATCACGCGCTGCCGCCGGAGTTCTGGCTGGAAAGCATTAATGAGCTCACGCGCCAGCAATGTTTGGCCGGACTTGGTGTAGACGAGGGAACCACGTGTGGATATGATTCCGTCTAGGTCAAGAGTCCAGCGTTAAGCCCCGGCTAGCTAGACGGCAACCCTCCAACCGCGGTGGGGTGCTCCCGGTGGAGACCTGGCCACATTCATTGTGGCAAGCGCGGGTCATGCATAAGGCAGGGCCCCAGACTGATTGAGGTTGCTATGCATTGTTGTTGTACCCGCACCTCCAGCTGAGTTAGAGCACTCGTGCTTTGCGCAGACCCAGCCGGAAAAGGTGCTTACATGCGCTTAAACACTCATACAATTTTTGACTCATCAATTTCACTCATCAAAAGGAGTAAGACATGACCGATCAATGGACATTTGAAACGAAGCAAATTCACGCCGGGCAAAACCCAGACGAGGCCACAGGCGCTCGCGCACTCCCGATCTACCAAACAACGTCATACGTTTTTAAAGATACCGAACATGCGGCAAACCTTTTTGCATTGAAGGAATTGGGAAATATTTACACGCGGATAATGAACCCAACCCAGGCAGCCGTTGAAGATCGCATTGCAGCACTTGAAGGTGGTGTCGCCGCACTGCTCGTTGCTAGTGGGCAAGCAGCCGAAACACTCGCGATACTCAACATTGCTGAAGTCGGCGACCATATTGTCTCGAGTGCGAGCCTGTACGGCGGAACGTACAACCTCTTTCACTACACATTGCCGAAACTCGGAATCGAAGTTTCCTTTGTCGAAGATGCAGATGATTTGGAATCTTGGAAGGCGGCGATTCGCCCCAACACGAAGGCTTTCTACGGCGAGACCTTGTCCAACCCCCGGAATGACGTGTTGGATATCGCTGGTGTGGCAGCAGTGGCTCACGAGTTTGGCGTGCCTCTGATTGTTGACAACACCGTCGCAACTCCGTACCTGATCCGACCATTTGAATTTGGAGCCGACATTGTCGTCCATTCAGCGACAAAGTATTTGGGTGGACATGGAACTGCTGTTGCAGGTGCGATCGTCGACGCTGGAACATTTGACTACGCGTTGTACCCTGATCGTTTCCCCAATTACAACCAACCTGATCCGAGTTACCATGGACTCGTGTACGCCCGTGACCTCGGTGTCGGTGGTGCATTCGGAGTGAACCTGTCATTTATCCTGAAAGCCCGGGTCCAGATGCTGCGTGATATTGGAGCTGCAGTTTCACCGTTCAATGCTTTCCTAATTGCCCAGGGAATCGAAACTCTTTCGCTTCGGGTGCAGCGCCACACTGAGAATGCACTCGCTGTCGCGCAGTGGCTGGATAAGCGTCCTGAAGTCGTTTCAGTTAATTATGCAGGCCTTCCTTCAAGTCCTTGGTATGCAAATGGACAAAAGTACGCCCCCAAGGGAACAGGCGGCGTGCTCAGTTTTGAGATTGTTGGGGGGGTTGAAGCAGGGAAGAAGTTTGTTGAAGGCCTCGTTCTGCACAGCCATGTCGCCAATATCGGTGACGTACGAAGTCTGGTTATCCACCCTGCATCCACGACCCACTCGCAGTTGACCCCGCAGGAACAACTGGCCGGCGGAGTTACACCAGGACTCGTTCGCCTTGCCGTTGGTCTTGAAGGTCTTTCCGACATTCTGGCCGACCTTGAAGTCGGATTTGCAGCGGCCAAAAAATAAATGCACACTGAATACGGCGCCTTGAGTTATCAAGGAATCCCTCCTGCCAGCGCTGCTTGGCGGGAGGGATTTCCTCAGGGTGAACGGCTCTTTTATGATTTTGGCCCATTCACAACTGATTCGGGATTTGTCTTTGACCAGATTCGAGTTGCCTACCAAACGTGGGGCACACTAAATGTGGATGTAGATAACGCCATTTACATTGCGCATGCTCTTACGGGCGATTCGCACGTAACCGGTGACGCAGGCCCAGGACATGCGACCTCAGGCTGGTGGAATTCCTTGGTGGGTCCTGGAGCCCCAGTAGACACCGATAAGTATTTTGTGGTCTGCGCCAACGTTCTCGGTGGCTGCCAAGGAACAACCGGTCCCTCTAGTGCGGCTCCTGATTCAAAGCCCTGGGGATCACGATTTCCCGTGATAACTATCGCGGATATGGTGCGCGTTGAATATGAACTCATGGAATTTTTGGGAATATCGTCTTATGCCTTAATGCTGGGACCGTCCCTTGGAGGCATGCGTGTTTTGGAGTGGATGGTTCGCTATCCGGATCAGGTGCGAGGAGGTCTTGTTCTGGGTTCGACAGCAGCCGTGAGCGCTGAGGAAATTGGAATCCATGCGACTCAAATCATCGCAATTGAACTGGATCCACATTTCAACAACGGCGACTATTACGAATCAGCGATCGGGCCGATTGCTGGAATGGGTTTGGCTCGTCGGATCGCCCATCTCAGTTATCGAAGTGAAACCGAACTGGATCAGCGTTTTGGTCGGAATCTGCAAGGAACGGACCTCCCCATAACGGGGGGATTATTCGCGGTGGAGTCCTATCTTGATCATCATGCGGACAAGCTAGCGCGCCGATTTGACGCCAATACGTATTTGGCTCTCACTCGGGCAATGACGCTTTTTGACTTAGGGGAGGGGCGTGGAGGTGTTGTGAAAGCACTCAACACGATTACTGCACCACTAACAGTCGTAGGAATAGACTCAGATCGTCTTTTCCCACTTCGGTTGCAGCAAGACATTGTCGATTCAGCCCCAGGTGCCGACGGGCTCCACCTTTTGATTTCACCAATCGGCCACGACGGATTCCTGGTTGAAGAGGATCAGGTGGCACAATTTGTTAGCCACGCACTAAACCGAGTTGAGGAATCAACTACCGCACGTTGATGATCATTGTTTTCCACAAGATCAATCAGAGACCTTGTCACGGGGTCTAACTAGAACAACAATCAATTGGTGAGACATAACCGTCATTTGGTGCTGATTCTTATCGTGAGTCTCGGCACCTTTCTTTTTGCTAGCCTTATTTCCTTCGCTCCAGGAGTGTCGGCTAACCCAGAAGTCTTTGCCAACCCTGATCTCGTGCGATATGAAGGTAGCGGTGGCCTAATTCTTCCGGCATCTGTTGATGACAGCACCCGAAATGAAGTGATCCGGTGTAGAGGGTGTGCTTGGAAGTTGACGGTGGCTTGTGTGCCGGGTCCGGAAAATTACTGTGATGCCGGAATTCGATCTTGCCCGGGTCTGATTGACCACATGCGGGTGTGGTTTCAGCCGTTAAACGGTGAATGGGTAGAAGTGGATCGGATTTGTTTAACCAATTACGAGGTAACGACAGTCAGCGATCTTGAAGATAGAGTTTCGGAGAGTTTCGAGCGGTACGTCCCGGAGCAGGTAGCCCACTGCTGGCCAGAACATGGAGCAGTTACGAATCTGCCCGTTATTTGCCAGTCTGGCCAGCGCCGCGGTGCGCTTAGCTGGACAATTTATATTTCAGGGTTCACAGTCTCAATCGTTACGGAGCCCTTTTGGACATGGGATTTTCACGGTTCATTCCGCAACTCAGGCAATGCCGGTGGTCCCTTTCCGAATCGGGATATTTCACACGTTTTTTCAACTGCCGGAGTTAAAAGTATCAATGTCGTGACCAGGTGGAACGGGTATTTCAGGGTTGACTCCCTTGAATCCGTGGCTATTGGTCGTGAACTCACCCAGAGGAGTTCTATGGTGGTCATGATTGGCCAAGCCAAAGCCCGTTTACGTTGCCCCGGCGTTGGGGTTTGTTGAACGGCATGTCAAGATAGAGCGCCCGAACAAGCCGACAGGCTTGACTCGGGCACTTGTTATGGGTCATCGGCGAAAGGGCACCCACTCTCACATGGCAGCTGCAGCGAAAAAGACGACCACTACCAAAAAATCGGCGACAAAACCGATAGCCGCAAAGAAAAAAGCAACCGTGAAGCCCCCGGTTGCCAAAAAGGTTGCCCCCATAAAAAAGGTCGCGCCGGCCAAAAAAGCTGTGTCGGTTAACAAGGTATTGCCGGTAAAGAAGGCTGCGGCCGCTAAGAAGGCTGCACCACCTAAAAAAGTGGCATCGACCAAAAGTGTCGTAAAAGACACAAAGCCCGTGAGCGAAGTAGACAACGATGCATTTGTAGATGTCATCGATATTGGCGACGAAGTTATTGAGATCGACCTCTCCGATGAACCGGATTTGAAAGTTGCGGCTGAGTTGGAGAAAGATCTCGAGATTGATCTAGAGAAAGACCTCGCCGATGCGGAAAAGGATGAACCGGCGGCAGCTTCTGAGGAATCCGCCACTTTCACCATTTCACACGTTGATGAGACAGATGAACCGGTACAGACTGTCACGGTTGCTGGGGCGACAGCGGACCCGGTCAAGGACTACTTAAAGCAAATTGGCAAGGTCCCGCTGCTCAATGCAGAGATGGAAGTCGAACTGGCCAAGAGAATTGAAGCAGGGCTTTTTGCTGAAGAAATGCTCAATGAGGGCGCCAAGATGGATAAGAAGAAGCGCCTTGACATGGAGTGGATTGCAACTGATGGTCGAAGGGCAAAGAACCACCTGCTTGAGGCAAACCTTCGGCTCGTCGTTTCACTTGCTAAGCGTTACACGGGTCGGGGGATGCTCTTCCTCGATTTGATCCAGGAAGGAAACCTGGGCCTGATCCGGGCGGTTGAAAAGTTCGATTACACCAAGGGCTACAAATTCTCAACGTATGCGACCTGGTGGATTCGCCAGGCAATCACGAGGGCGATGGCCGATCAAGCACGAACCATTCGAATCCCCGTCCACATGGTTGAAGTCATTAACAAACTGGCCCGGGTTCAACGTCAAATGTTGCAGGATCTCGGCCGCGAACCGACCCCTGAAGAATTGGCGATGGAATTGGATATGACACCTGAAAAGGTTGTCGAGGTCCAAAAGTACGGCCGTGAACCCATTTCGCTGCACACGCCGCTGGGTGAGGAAGGCGATAGCGAATTCGGCGATCTGATCGAAGATTCAGAGGCCATAGTCCCCAGTGATGCAGTGTCTTTCACTCTTTTGCAGGAGCAACTTGAGTCGGTGCTGGATACGTTAAGTGATCGGGAGGCTGGCGTGGTTCGTATGCGATTTGGTCTCACTGATGGACAACCCAAAACCCTCGATGAAATTGGTAAAGTGTACGGAGTTACTCGGGAGCGGATCAGACAGATTGAAAGTAAGACGATGTCGAAACTGCGACACCCAAGCCGTTCGCAGGTGCTGCGGGACTACCTGGATTAAAACGGTCAGCTAGCGCAGGCTGTTTACGGGGCTTCGTTGAGCCGGTGGAGTTCATCAACAATATTGACCACCTTGGGCCGCAAAGCCGCTTGGTGAGTTCCCCAATGGTGACCGCAAAATAACAGCTGGGACCCGCCAGGAAGCTCGGCGAGGACGTACGCCTGTGCTCCACAACGATCACATCGGTCGGTGGTGGCAAGGGTTGCTGGGGCCAGGGTCTGGGTGCTGGTTGCTGACATGACCTAAGTTAAACACGAAAACAGTGTTGATGGCGAAGAGGCGCTCCAAGGTTCGCCAATAGCGAAGTCGGCTTTGGGGTGTCTATTGGTGTGAGTCATTCCCATGGTCTGAGTCCGCCTCACACTAGGTTAGGGCAGTGGTCAAGCCCAAATCTCCAGTAAGTTCGGCGCAGGACTACACCGCGAAGAATATCGCTGTCCTTGAGGGACTAGAAGCGGTACGCAAACGCCCAGGTATGTACATCGGATCGAATGATTCCCGGGGGCTGATGCACTGCCTTTGGGAAATTGTTGACAATGGTGTCGATGAAGCGCTGGCCGGTTTCTGCACCGAAATTTTGGTGACCCTGTTCCCTGATGGTTCAGCCGAGGTCCACGATAACGGACGTGGGATTCCCATTGACATCGAGAAGCGAACGAAGCTCACGGGTGTTGAAGTAGTCATGACCAAGCTCCATGCGGGTGGGAAATTTGGTGGGGGATCTTATGCCGCTTCGGGTGGTCTCCATGGTGTGGGCGCATCAGTGGTTAATGCTTTGTCTTCCAGGCTTGATGTCTCGGTTATTCGCGGGGGCAAAATTCACTCCATGTCATTTCGTCGTGGCGTTCCGGGAGACTTTGCCGAAGATGGCCCGCACGGCACTTTCTCCAAAAAAAGTGGGCTCAACATCACGGGCAAGGCGCCGAGAACACAAAGTGGCACGACCGTGCGCTGGTGGTCAGACCATGAAGTTTTCACCAAAGATGCTCATTACGACCGATCAGCCTTGCGCGATCGAGCGCTTCAGAGTTCCTTTTTGGTGCCGGGACTCACCCTTCGGCTCTCGGATTTGCGGGACCCTGATGATCTTTGGCAGGAGAGTTTTCAGCACAAAGGTGGAATTGCCGAATATGCCAGCTATCTCAGTACAGGTGAAGAAATCGGCGGGGTGATTCAACTCACCGGTTCGGGGCACTTTGCCGAAACCGTTCCCGTCCTTGATGACCAAGGACATATGACAAGTCAAGAAGTGCAGCGCGATCTGGGCGTTGATATTGGTTTGATTTGGAATACAGGTTATGAGTCAACACTTCGCTCATTTGTCAACGTGATCGCGACTCCAAAGGGGGGAACACACGTGATTGGCCTCGAGCGTTCCCTAACAAAGGTTTTTAACGAGTATTTAAAAGACTCTAAAATACTTAAAGTGAGTGAGGACGGGGTCACCAAAGAAGACGTTAGTGAAGGACTCACCGCTGTTGTCGCGGTGCGACTTGCTGAGCCGCAATTTGAAGGTCAAACAAAGGAAGTTCTTGGGACTCCTGCAGCAACACGAATCGTGTCGGCCGTGGTCGCCAAAGAAATGACTAAATGGCTCAAGACTCCTCCACGAGGAGACAAGGCAACCGCCAGATTAATCGCCGAAAAGGTGGCCAATGCGATGCGGGCACGCGTGGCTGCACGCAGCCACCGAGATACTCAACGCCGAAAGACTGCCCTAGAATCTTCCTCGATGCCGGCCAAGCTAGTTGATTGCAGAAGCACCGATGTTGCCGAATCTGAACTCTTTATCGTTGAAGGTGACAGCGCACTCGGTACAGCCAAATCGGCGCGGGACTCAAAATACCAAGCATTGCTGCCGATCCGTGGAAAAATCCTCAATGTTCAGAAATCGTCTTTGTCTGACATGTTGAAAAATACTGAATGCGCGTCGATTATTCAGGTAATCGGTGCTGGTTCGGGTCGCTCATTTGATCTGGGCCAAGCACGTTATGGAAAAATTATCTTAATGTCTGACGCTGATGTGGACGGAGCACATATTCGGTGCCTGCTACTCACTCTGATCAATCGCTATATGAGACCCCTTCTGGAAGACGGTCGGGTTTTTGCGGCAGTTCCGCCATTGCACCGCATTGAAGTAGTGAATGCGGGAAGCAAACCCAATGACGTTATGTATACATACTCCGACCAGGAGATGAAGACGGCATTAGCGCAAGCCGATAAACAGGGTAAGCGAGTTAAAGATCCCGTGCAGCGTTACAAAGGACTCGGTGAAATGGACTCCCACCAACTGCGCGAAACCACGATGGACCCGACCCATCGGACCCTGCGAAGAATGACTCTCTCCGATGCAGATAATGCCCTTGACGTTTTTGATCTTTTGATGGGAAGCGATGTAGCCCCCCGAAAGGAATTCATTGTTTCTGGCGCGCAGAACCTTGATCGAGAAAGGATTGATGCATAGTGCATGAGTCGATTGATTTTCAGGCTAATTTTGCCGACATATTGGCGGCCAATGAGGAGTATGCACTCCACTTCAGTGACACTGAATTGACCGGCGTTGCCCGAAAAGGTCTGGCCGTGGTGACGTGCATGGACTCTCGGATTGATCCACTTGCGCTGCTCGGCATGGCGCCGGGGGACGTGAAGATTTTGCGTAATGCGGGTGCACGTGTGACCGAGGATGTATTACGAACCCTCGTCTTAGCGAATCACCTTCTCGGTGTTAATCGCGTTCTTGTCATGCCTCACACCGAGTGCCGGATGGCGTCGGCGTCGGAGGAGCAGGTGCACGAGGCAATTTTCGCAGCTTCGGGCATTGACTCGCGTGGGATTGAAATTAGAACAGTGACTAATCAATTAGGCGCATTAAAGCTTGACGTGACTCGGGTGCGCGCCTACCCATTGCTTTCGAAGGAGATTGTTGTTGGTGGCGCTATATTTGACGTCCGCTCCGGTCGATTGATTCCGCAGGATGTTTAGTTCACGATCTGAAATGAGGATCTCATGAGAGTCGCGGTTGTCGGTGCTGGGCCATCGGGTATTTACGCTGCTGAGCACCTATCAACCGAACATCAGGTGCAAGTCGATGTCTACGATTATTTGCCGGTGCCTTTCGGTCTGGTGCGATATGGGGTTGCCCCTGATCATTATTCGATCAGGTCCGTCCGGGACAAGTTGGCGCAAACATTTGACAACCCACTTGTTCGTTTTCGCGGAAACGTCAAGATCGGCCGCGATATATCTGCGGAGGAACTACATGAGCATTATGACGCCGTTGTTTATACCTATGGGGCTTCACTTGACCGAGAATTAGGTATTCCGGGCGAGCATCATTCGATGAGCATTGCGGCTACCGCATTTGTTCGTTGGTATACCGGGCACCCGGACGCGATTGATTTTGGTGAATATTTGCCGCATGTAACTAATGTCGCGGTGATTGGATTAGGAAATGTTGCTGTCGACGTTACTCGTATCTTGATAAAACCGGTATCAGAATTAGAAGCCACCGATATTCCTCAACACGTCCTCGACGCACTCGCTCGTAGCACTGTCAGCCGGGTTCACGTTGTGGGTCGACGAGGTCCCGAACATGCCACTTTCACAACAAAGGAATTGAAGGAGCTAGGAGAGATTGCTGGCGTTGAGGTGATCATCGACCCCGAGGACTTACCCAGCGATTTTGTCCAAGCTAGTTCGGCCAACAAGGTGGTTGCCCGTAATCTTGAGGTGATGTCCGAATGGACGAGGCGCGAACAGACTTGCAATAAAAGTATTGAGTTTCACTTTTACTGCGCGCCCGTGAGCATGGATTTTGAACGTGGCATCTTGTTTGTCAACAAGATGAAGTTCGATGACCACGGCCACCTTGTTGCATCAGGGGAAGTCAAGGAAATCGAAGCCCAAATGGTTATTCGCAGTATCGGGTACCGCGGGGAAGGCCTGCCTGGTGTGCCATTTGATCAGGTGGCGAACGTGATTCCCAGCGTGGACAGCGCGGTTGTTGGTTTGGCGAATTCCTATGTGGCGGGATGGATTAAACGTGGACCCACGGGGATTATCGGCACAAATAAAAAGGATGCCGTATCGTGTGTAAACCAACTTGTATCTAATAGTGGTGAATCGACAGCGAGCGGAACCAAAAACATCGACCAGCTATTGGCTGATCGAAAAGTTGAGGTGACTGATTTTGCCGGCTGGAAGCGAATCGATGCGCGTGAAAAGGAACTTGGACAATCTCGTGGAAGGGAACGTACGACTATTCATGACCGCGAGGAATTGATTCGGATCGGAAGAGGGCTTTAGGTCAACAGCGGATTAGACACTCTCATGAATTTGATACCAAGTATCGGATTTGGGTTCACCGCCACAAGATGCCACCGTTGACATTGGTGTAGCGGTGACTATGAAGGATTGTTCGATGTTGTTAACCAAGGTGGTTATGCGAAAATCACTATCGTGTTGCTCAGAGGAAAGAAATATAACTTCCTGCGGCCACATGAAGGCGTGCACCACCTGTTGGGCCGGAGATAATCTCGTGTCACCGCGGATAAATTGTGCAGCTATTCCACCATGCTCGAGTAGGCCTGCCACGGCTTGTGGTTCAAGGCGACCGAGAACTAGATTTTGGGGCAGCCAAATTGCTGTTGGAGCGAATCGGTGTCCACCGAGATGACTGCATTCGAGGATCTGCCCAAACAAGCTAGGAGAGAGTTCTTTTCGGCTTTGGCTGATTAGATTTATCCCGAATGTTGCGCAACATTGGTCGCGTTTGCCGTTGGTGCAGATCAGGAGTACCGGCCGGCAAGGGTGTGTCATTGATAAATCGGGGAGACCTTGTGAAGTAAAGATTCCTTGGACCAGGTTCCCTTCGCCATCTGAATACAAAAATGTGGACTCGGGAAATGGATCAGTACCTTTGGGTGTGCGGGCGAGCAAGATTTGGGCGCCATGTTCATTGGCCCAATTGTGAAGATCCTGCGCAATCAAGGTGTCCAGCGGCCGTGCACCCCATGCACCCTGGTGCAGGACTATCAGCCAAGTCAGGGATGTCGGTGCGGAACCTGCTAAGGGCGCTTGCGCATTGAGCACGCTGCAGGGTGTGTAGCCAACCACAGGTCAGGATTCCAAGAAAATATTGATGGGGCCACCGATTGCATCAATGGGGTGGACGAGGGGTACGCCCGTGCCATCACGTTTACCGTCTGGGCTGGGGAGGTTCGCAGCTTTTCCACTCGAGGTCGCCGCTCTCGCAGGTGTGGGGCCACACCATGCTCGCAGTAGCGAGTCTTCCCCGGACCGAAATTTATGCGCCCGAACTCCCGAGGTTGCCCGACCCTTGCCAGGGTATTGGGTGAACTCTGATACCTTGCCGTGGCCCAATTCGGTTCCTGGGAGTGCTTGACTTGTGCCAGAGACACTCACGACCACGTTGTTATTTTTTGGGTTAACGACTCCAAAAAAGATTACGTGGGAATCTACGACTTTTATTCCTGCGACACCACCCGCTCCGCGGCCTTGGGAACGCACGGAATTGGCAGGGAAATGAAGTAACTGTCCGGCAGCGCTGATGAACACAAGCTGGCACTGTTGAGCGTTGTGGTCATCAAGGGCTACTGCTCCGATGACACTGTCGCCTTCATCCAAACCGATCACATCCCATGAGGGGCGATTGATCGCATTGGTTGATGTAAGACGCTTGACCAACCCATTACGTGTACCCAGAACAAATGGTGAATCCAGATTCAAGACGGCAACGGGTGACTCACTTTTCTCTAAGGTCAGGAACGCACCTATTGGTGCACCGCCGCTGAGTCCTGGGACGCCTGTTGTCGGTGGAATTGCCGGGATATCAACTACTGAAATTCGATGAACATTTCCCAGAGAGCTAAGTACACCTAATTCGCCACGTGAGGTGCCGCGAGCAGCAGAAATGACAACATCATGGCTTGTGCGGGAATTGGCGTCCCCTTCAATTGAAGTCCCGATACTGATGGAGGCTGTCCGTGCGATCAGGCCCGTGCTCGATAAAAGGACAATGCAATCTTCATCAGCAATTTCCATTGAACTGCTCGCAGCGAGCTGAGGGGCGCCGGTTGCTTCAAGGAGCAATGTTCTTCTAGGGCTGGAATGTATTGAACTGACCTGGGTCAATTCAGTTGAAACGAGTGTACGGAGGCGCTCCTCGCTGGCAAGTAGTGCGTTGAGTTCTTCAATAGTAGAACGCAGCTGATCAGCTTCTTTGTCCAACTCGATCCGTGAGAACTTGGTGAGTCTTCGCAGAGGCATCTCGAGGATGTAATTTGTCTGGATCTCGGATAGATCAAAAATTTCCATCAGTCGAATTCGCGCGGCGGCGGTGTCATCACTGTTGCGGATGACTTGAATGACTTCGTCGATATCAAGTATTGCAATGAGTAAACCGTCAACGAGATGAAGCCTGCTGGTTGCAACTTCAGTGCGAAACCGACTGCGCCTCGTGACTACAGCGATCCGATGGTCAATAAAGACCTCAATCATTTGCTTAAGACCCATGGTTACCGGTTGTCCTTCAACGAGGGCAACCGCATTGATATTGAAGGAGTCTTCCATTGGAGTGAGTTTGTACAGCTGCTCAAGGACTGCTTCAGGAGAGAATGCACTTTTACATTCAATGACAAGCTGCAACCCTGAGTCACCATCGGTGAGGTCCACAATGTCGGAGATTCCTTGAAGCTTTTTACTGACAACCAAGTCCTTGACCCGCTCGATAACCCGTTCGGGTCCAATGTTTGCGGGGAGCTCAGTAACGACAATTCCACGTTTTCTGGGTGTGATTTGTTCAATTTTTGCTCGGGCTCGGATCTTAAATGTTCCTCTTCCACTTTCGTAGGCATCTCTGATCCCGTCAAGACCAATGATCACGCCGCCGGTGGCAAAATCAGGACCGGGAATAAATGTCATAAGTTCGTCAAGAGTCGCCTGCGGGTGATCCAAAAGAAACTTGGTTGCATTTATCACTTCAGCGAGGTTGTGTGGAGCTAAGTTGGTTGCCATTCCCACGGCGATACCGCTTGCACCGTTGACCAAAAGGTTTGGGATCGCGGCCGGTAGTACAAGTGGCTCGACTTCGCGGCCGTCATAATTTGGGGAGAAATCCACAACGTCTTCATCAATTCCTGCGGTCATGTCTATGGCGCTTTGAGCTAGCCGTGTCTCCGTGTAGCGCATTGCGGCAGGGCCGTCATCAAGTGAACCGAAGTTTCCGTGACCGTCAATGAGCGGAAGTCGAAGTGAGAAGGACTGAGCCATGCGAACCAGGGCGTCATAGATTGCGGAATCCCCATGGGGGTGCAGGCGACCCATGACCTCACCGACAACTCGTGCACTTTTGACGTGACCACGGTCGGGGCGAAGTCCCATCTGATTCATCTGGAAGAGAATTCGACGTTGAACTGGCTTAAGCCCATCACGTGCATCGGGTAGGGCGCGCGAATAAATAACCGAATAGGCGTATTCCAAGAACGAGTCCCGCATTTCGTCGGCGACGTCGGTGTCAATAATTCGTGAGACACCGGATCCAGCGTTCTTTTTTACGGCCATGGGTCGGGCATTTTCCTCTCGATGGATTGCACCTATTGTGGCGCCGATTCGCTGGGAAGTGTGGTGGCCCCAACTTCACCAAGGACACGCTTGGCCAGAATAGTGCCTGCTGTGATGGAAGCGGGGATATCGCTGCCTGCGAGCCACGCGTTGAGGAAACCGGCATTAAAAGCGTCTCCCGCACCGGTCGTGGATTTGACCGATTCAATTTTTGGAACCGGGATCGTGAAGTTGTGAACAAGGTTTTCGAGGGCACGTACGGGTTCCGCGGTATTTGTTACCACGACGGTGGGTGACAAGGGGTGTAATGCGCTTGAAATCAGCTCCAAGTCAATGCTTGGGGAAACTGTGTCGTCATCGCGTAATAAGCGACTAATTTCAAGTGCTTCATCGGCGTTTGCGAGGAGCAGGTCACTTAGGGCCAAAGCGGCCATGAGCCTGACTCGGTTTGTTGCAAGCAGTGCACTTGATGAAGGGTCCAAGCTGACGGTTGCGCCAGCTCGGCGCGCCGCCACCATGCACTCAAGTGCGCTGATTCCACTCACTTCATGGAAGAGCATGTACGCGGAAACGTGAAGGTGGTTTATGTTGGGCGAAGCCAGCGGATCAAGTGATGGTGTGTTAACAAATTTAGCGTTGGCTCCGGCGCTAGGAATCATCGTTCGTTGGCCGTCGTGTTCGTTCAGGATCAAACAAACACCCGTCAACTCGTCGGGCACTCGTTGAACCAACATGTGAACACCGGATTCAGTGATTTCATGGATTAGGTAGTCTCCTAAGGGATCTTCTCCAATAGCGCCCACAAGGTAAGCCGTGTTGCCAGTTCGGGCCAGCCAGGTTGCGGTGTTTGCCGCACTCCCGCCCGGGCTTAGCGTTGTTCGAGCGGGAAAATCGCTGCCCCGAGCAACTACGAGGGTCTCGAGAGTGTCCACCTCACATGCAATATCAACCATCAGGTCACCAAGAATGTGAATTGACGCGGTCCCCACGGGTAATTAAACCTGAGTCATCTCGCGAGAATTTGCGACGGCGATTCGAGCGGCAAGGTCTGCATTACGAACAATGATTTCAGTGTTGACCACCAAACTCTGGCCGTGTGTTGCCCGGTGGAAATGGTCGAGGAGAAAAGGCGTAACGTCCTTTCCGGATATCTTTTTTGAATCTGCCAATTTCAAGCCTTCACCCAAAACTTCGTCATGCAGATCAGGGTCAAGTTGACTATTGAGAGGCAGCGGGTTCGCAATAAGGAGACCCGATGTGATGGCTAGTGCTCGTCGGGCAGCCATAACGTCGGCGATGTCCGAGGGGTCATCCAGTGACCAGTCCACATAGAAACCAGAATCAGTCAAGTAAAAGCCGGGGAATTGATGGGAGCCATATACGACCACACCTACGTTGAGGGTTTCGAGTCGCTCCAAGGTAGCTCCCACGTCAAGAATCGATTTGACTCCCGAACAGATAATCGTGATTGGGAGTTGGCTCAATGCCGTTAGATCGGCTGATTCGTCCCAACTTTCGCGGGCATATCGGTGAACCCCACCAAGACCTCCTGTTGCAAAAACTTCAATACCAACGGCATTGGCCAAGTGACTCGTTGCCGCAACGGTTGTGGCGGCGAATCCTTTTCGCGCCGACACGGTCGCGAGGTCGCGGATACTCGTTTTAACTACATCATCGCGTGTTGCGATTTGTTCGAGTTCGTCTTGAGACAGACCAATATGAACCCGGCCCTCAAGCATGGCGATCGTTGCTGGGATTGCTCCCCGAGATCGAACGATGGTTTCAACTTCCAGGGCAACCCGTATATTCTCAGGCCGGGGGAGACCGTGGCTGATAATGGTGGATTCCAGGGCCACTACGGGGGTTCCACTGTTGAGAGCCTCGGAAACTTCATCGGTGTAGAAAAAAAGACCGGATTTTTGATTCGGTAAATTCACGTCTTGACCCTAACCCCTAGACTTGGACTCAATGAATACAGGTGTGCTAGAGCAGCAGTTGCAAAGTGATCTCGAACGGCATGGCTATTACCCGCAATTGGTATTTCAATCACTCGACAACGCATTGGGTCCCGAGAAGTTACTGGCGTATGTTGTGCATCAAGAGGCCACATTTGAGCGTGATGAATTGCGCCGGCACATGAGCGTTTTGGTCCTGACGCACACCAGGCTGATCGTTTCACACACTGACGAGCACAACCACGATGGTGAGATTTATGCATCAACATCCAATGAGAGTGTTCGTTTAAGTGCGATTGACACCGTGGTGTTGAATCAAGTGGTGAAGAACCCATTGGGTTCGGAGGGACCGACACTTTCTGAGGTTGTCCTCTCCGTTGGTTGGGGGGCTGTTAGCCGGATTGAGTTGGAACCAGCGGCATGCGGTGACCCTGATTGTGATGCTGAGCATGGATATGTTGGCACCACAACGAATGATGACTTTTCGCTCAGGGTGTCACAAGCGGCTGATGGAGACGAAACCGTTGCCCAGGTGCGCGAGTTTGCTGACATTTTGTCCCAAGCCAGTGTGTCGGATAAAAACTAGATCAACGTGTACGAGGAACAATCGAAGTTGGACGACTATCGCGGTCCTGAATTAAAAGATGTTATGCCCAGCGCTATTCGGGCGCTTCGCCCAGATCTGGCCGGTTCCGGATCTGTGAATTCACTAGTCCCTATTCCGTCGTCGTCACATGTGATCGTGTTGCTTATTGATGGACTGGGTGAGATTCAACTCAAGAAATTTGGGGCGGACCTATTTCTCTCACAATCTACAACTGCGTTCGCAATGCGGACGCAGTTTCCCAGCACCACGCCAGTGGCTTTGGGATCACTTGGAACGGGTGAAACCCCCGGCCAGCACGGCTTTGTCGGGGCTAGCTTTTTTCTGCCGGAAGAGGAAGCGTTGCTCGCTCCTCTTCGATGGGGTTCAACTCCGCATCCAATGTCTATGACGCCCTCGGCGCCATTATTTGAATGGGCCGCAGCACAGGGAATTGATGTTGCGAGCGTAGCTCGTGAGAAGTTTCGAAATTCTGGGCTCACTCAGTCCGTCCTTCGAGGTGGTTCATACGTTGGAGCAGCCGATCTTGTTGAAATGGAAATGGTTGTTCTTGATCGAATCAACAAAGCGCTCGCACCTGCGCTCACCTACGTGTACTGGCCAAATCTTGATCGTGTCGGTCACGTACATGGCCCGGGTTCATCTCAATGGTTGGCCGAACTGGATTTGATCGACTCGTTCATTGCGCACCTAGCCGACGCCATCGCGAAGAAATCAAAATCTGATATTTGTCTGATTGTGACCTCTGATCATGGAATGGTTTCGTGCCCGGTTGAGCGAAGTGTCCACATAGAATCCCATGTCGATCTCGCAATCGATGTGAGGTTGGTGGCAGGAGATCCTCGGGCCCGTCATATTTACACCCGGCCCGGTGCCGCCCGCGATACGGCGAACCGATGGGAAGAAGTATTGGGTGAGGACTTCACCGTCATACCTAGAGACACTTTGATTCAAGAGGGTTACTTCCCGAATTTCGACCCTGATTTCGTCGAAAGGTTGGGTGACTTTATGGTGGTTGCTCGCACAGATTCAATGCTGACAAGCAATTTTGATAAAAGAACCTCATCCCTTCTGGGACAGCACGGATCTTTTTCGGAAGCAGAGATGATCATTCCTATGAGAATATTTCACTCGGGATTGAATAACTAGGGGCGCCAACGTGATAGCCAAGTGAGGGTGGGGTAGACCCACATGGAATTATGCGGGCGTGGCCGAGTTGATCTATTTCGTGGGAACGATGGATTGTGGCAAATCAACACTTGCCTTGCAAACAGATCACAATCATTCAAGTCGTGGAAGATCTGGCGTTGTTTTCACGAAATTTGATCGCGCCGGGGAATCGGTTTTGTCGAGTCGGCTGGGGCTTGAAGTGCCAGCCATTGAGGTAAGTGACGAGCTGAATCTTCGTCGCTTTGTCGTAGACAGGCTCTCAAGTGGTCACCGGATTGATTATCTGATTTGTGATGAAGCCCAGTTCTATTCACCGGATCAAATTGAACAAATAGCACAGTTGGTTGATGACTTGGCGATTGATGTGTTTGCGTTTGGGATTTTGACCGATTTTCGCACCAAACTGTTCCCTGGTTCAGCTCGCCTCCTGGAATTAGCAGATCGGGTTCAGTACCTTCAGGTTGAGGCACTTTGCTGGTGTGGCAATCGCGCATTGCACAACGCACGGACTGTTGACGGTCAAATGACAACAGAAGGAGATCAGGTTCTGGTGGGTGATGTATCCAGTTCAAGCGAGACTTCCTATGAGGTGCTGTGCCGGCGTCACTACCGCGCCCGACTCACAAAATCAAAGTCAAAGAGTGCGCATATGTCAGTTAATCCACTTCCATTTGAGGCGTGAAGTCGCGCGGGTGGCGTTAATCCTCGGTTGAACTCGCACCAAAAAGGATTTCATCCCAGCTGGGGACCTTGGCGCGGCCCTTCTTTTTCTTGGTCGTCGAATGACTCGTTTCCGCGGGAACCTCAGGGGCAGACTCGATACCCCCTTGATCATCGAATGAGAATAACTCTGGGACGGCGGTCAATTTGACCGGAGCAGTGACGTTCTCTTGCGTCTCGACCTCGTGGTGGGCTTCAATGCGGGGCCGCGGACGGCCCGAAGTTGTGTCCACAATAATCGTCGATTCACGTGAAGTCGCAGTATGTACCTCACGCACTGGGTCAAGACCCATTAATGTGCGGGCAGTTGCATTCAAGGGATTGACAGATTTACCTGAAGGTTCGTAGGACCACTTGGCGTCTTCCAGATTCCCGGATACTTCTAATTGAACGAGCCACTGACCACCCACATACGAGCTGTCCCAGTTGAGTTCCTCCGGGTTAAGTCCAAGGGCATTACCCATCACGGTTTCCAGTGTGGCACTTCCGCGGGCTTGGTGAAGTTGGACTTCACTGGCGCACTGTGCAACATAGGCACGCTCACGAAGGGGAGGTTCGGCGTAGCGGATAACCCTTTTCAAGTCCCATCCTGTTTCTTGAGCCACAAATTCGGGAGACTCACCAGCGCGAACTCGCTGTTGAATCTCACGTGGGCTAAGGGGATTCAGTGGGTACTCCTCGAGTTAATCGGGTGAATCGGGCGCAATGAATAATCATACGAATCCTAACTTACTGGGCGTCACCTTCGTGCAGAAACGCGCCGGGCGCCGGTCCCGGGATGGGCTCCTGGTTGCGAGAAAGCGGGATGGTCATTGCAGGGTCAAATTGGCGGGCTTTGATTGCGGCATTCCAACGGGTTTGGGCAAATAATGATGCTACGAGTGCCAAGGTTGCACCCAACGTTCCCAGACCGAAAGCATAAGACGTACCAAACCGATCAACGAGAATTCCACTCAGGGATGCACCGACGGCGAACCCGGCGGCCAGACCAGAGTTGGTCCAGGTGAGCCCCTCCGTGAGTAACTTCGAAGGCACAAGCCTCTGGGTGAGCGAAAAAGTGCAGATCAATGTGGGTGCTATTGCGAACCCGGAGAGTGTCGCGGCGATGATCAGTAACGGTGGTGAACTAATAAAGGCGAGCGGTAGCACGATCGTCACTAAGGCAATAGTTGTGTAGGCCAGTTGACGTGGGAGTGGGGTGTTCAAATGGCGACTTCCATAAATCAAACCACCAACCATTGAACTGGCAGCCCACAGCGCCAAAGTGACGCCGGCTAGTTGGGGAGTCCCCGCTTCTTGCATGAACGCAACAACCGCAACCTCAAAGGTACCAAATAGGGCACCGACACCCAAAGCCACGAAGATCGTTGAAGCCATTCCCTTGAAATGGAGTGCGGATCCTTCACTTTTGTGCTCGGATCTATTGACAGGGGGAGGGGAAGACCCACCAAGTGAGGCCAGCAATAGAGCACCCGCCAGCGTGATGACCGCGCCCACCAAGACGGGACTTGCAAAACTGAGACTGAATGCGAGAGCGACGGCAACGAGCGGTCCGATGGTGAAAATCAATTCATCGAGAATACTTTCCCAGGCAAATGCGCTATGGAGAAGTCGTTCATTTTTATTTGCCAGAAAAGCCCAACGTGTGCGGACAAAGGATCCAAATGAAGGAAAAGTTGCACCCGCAATAACAACGAGAATGGTTTGCCAGAATCGGGAAAAATCGTTGGATACAGCGTAAACAAAAACGAACAAAGTTACCGAAAAAATACTGGGCAAAATAATGAGCACTATTCGTTGACCATACCGATCACTCATGCGGCTTGAAATCACTGCAGCGAGGGCTGCCGTTAGTGCGAATGACGCTTGCATGAATCCTGCGAAAGCATATGAGCCGGTCGTATTACTGATGTAGAGGAGAATTCCAAGGCCAACCATGGCGAGGGGAATCCGAGCGATAAAGCCTGCACCTGAGAACTTTGCGGCACCGGGAAGTCGCAGTGCTGCGGTATACGGTTCATAAACAGATCTCAACATGACATATGAACGGTACCGGTAATGCACCATTCAGAGCATGACGGTGTGTCTGTGACAGGCTTAAGCCATGTTCACATCTTTGGATTCCCTGTTGCATCAGCATCACCTTGGCCATCTAGCTTGGCAGTGCGCCCAGAGCGCCGGCGCTTTTTTGAAAGATGAAAGACCCCGTGATCTCAGTATTGACACCAAGTCCAGCGGGTCTGACCTTGTCAGTGAAATGGATCGAGGGGCCGAAAGGCTCATCGTGGATTTGATAACCGCGGCAAGACCAGATGATTCGATTCTGGGTGAAGAGGGATCGCAAAAAAAGGGCAGTTCTGGCATTCGTTGGATCATCGATCCATTAGATGGAACCGTCAATTATCTTTTTGGTATCCCACTCTGGGGAGTTTCGATTGGGGTTGAGGTGGAAGGTGATGTTCAGTTAGGGATTATCGCGATCCCTGAGACAAATAAGAGCTATGTCGGAATTGCCGGTGTGGGTTCATTTTGTGTCAGCGGTGAAACATTGCAGGAGCTGCGCGTACGTCAGGGAAGCCGGCTCAATAGTGCCCTGCTGGCAACTGGATTTGGCTATTCACCGGTTCGACGTGGATTACAGGCGGAAGTTCTGGCGTCGGTGCTGCCACAAATCGCCGACATTCGGCGTTCCGGGTGCGCCGTTGTTGATCTGTGTTGGTTGGCAAGTGGAATTATTGACGGCTATTTTGAAATAGGCCTCAACCCCTGGGATTACGCTGCGGGTGCGCTGATTGTTGCTCTTGCTGGCGGCCGAGTGGAAGCCCCGATTGATAATGACCTCGGAAAGCTCTTGATCTCGAGCACTCCCGAAATATTTGAGGACTTGGAACAGGCTCTGATAGCAGCCGGTGCACTTGAACTGCTAGTCAAGGAGTCGCAAATCCTCTGAGTACCAACTCGCGTTCTTAATATAAATTTGAGCAGACTGTTCGATGTCGGCGCTAGTGATGACACCCTCTGTGATGGTTGCCGGGACACCCAATGCTCGGGCATTTGGCGGAACTATTTTGTTATTTCCAACAAGGGCACATGCGCCAACAAGGGAAATCGGCCCGACGACCGCGTTGTGCAAAACGACCGCGTGTGAGCCAATGAGTGAACCTGACTCAATGCGGCATCCTTCGAGGTGAACCCCGTGACCGATCACGCAGTTATCGCCAATCACCGTGTCGTGGTTCGCCGTGCAATGAATTACGGAGCCATCTTGGATTGAGGTTCCGGAACCGATCACAATTCTGCCGCTATCTGCACGCAAAACCGCACACGGCCAAATACTTGAGTGTGGACCGACCTGGACATCACCGATCACCACTGCATCTGGGTGAATGAAGGCGGTTGGATCGATGAACGGCGTTTTCGCACCCAGCGCATAAATTGGCATAACTGATTCTCTCACTACCTATATTTCAGAATAAATAACAGGCCCCCGTGACACCCAACCGCGCAGTACGAAAGTGAATGAGAGACAATCTGCCCGCACCCCGGAAGTAAATTTCGGGATACCGTGAAATCGAAGGGAATGAGTACTATGGCAACCGATTACGACGCCCCCCGTAAAACTGACGAGGAGCTCGCGGAGGACAGTCTGGAAGAACTCAAGGCCCAGCGCGCCGAAAAAGCTTCATCACCGGTAGACGTCGACGAAGCCGAACTCGCCGAGTCAATTGAGTTACCCGGTGCGGACTTATCCGGTGAAAACTTGTCTGTCGAAGTTGTTCCGAAACAAACTGACGAGTTCACCTGTGTATCGTGTTTTTTGGTTAACCATCAGAGCCAGTTGGACCATGAGGGTAAATCGGGTCCGATCTGTAAAGAGTGTGCCTAGCCTTTTTTTGCAAGAAACCTAAAGACCGCAACCTCTACAACCGCTGCACTCGCGGCTGTGATTGCGGCCCACGCAAGGGCGGAACCTAACTTGACCTGTGCATCTTGAGGATTGGGTGCGCTGTGCCCGACTAGTTTGCGGTAGCTGCTATCCAAGACCTTGCGTGCAGCCCACGTTGCTCCGATGGCCGCCAGCGGTGCGAGCACGTGAACTACGAGTTGGTTCTCACTCGATGGCTGATCGCTTGACCCTGAATCATCGGTATTCAATTGCTGCTGTGAAGTTGACATAAGACTTGTTTACCACCGCAATCCGAACTGTCAAATTTTGGGTCCCCATGAACCAGTTATGGCCGCGATTAATTTATCGGGGGCTCGACTCGACAAATACCAGTAACCGTGAGGATCGAGCGGATCAGAAATAGCCAGCTCGACTACAGCGTGTTTACCCCTTACCAAGCTAAAGGCGGTGTCATTTCGTGCACCCAGTGCAACTTCGCGTTGTTGCATTGATGTGAGTTGATGTGCAGAACTGATCAAGGCGATATTGATGCTCGCCCGCCCGGCCGAGAGGAGCGCCTCACCGGAGCGGCCTTCGACTCGGATCTGAGGGGCGGTTGTCACCGCCAAAATGATGTAAATGGCGCTGATGCCCAGAGCCAATAAAATCCCGGTTAGTGAGCCAAAAGCCGCCGAATATGCAATTCCCACCATGAGGAAAAGCCCGAATCCGAGAAAAAGGATCGTGGCACCGGGGAGTAGCCTTTCACGGTATTGCACATTCGGAGTATGGTGCATGGGTCATGAATATGAAACCCTCGGCATCCTTAGTTCCGGAAGGTGCGATCCTTCCGGAACGATCGTTTAATGCACCCAAACCGGGTGACCAACTTTTCTCACACAATAAATCCTGTTTTGGTTGCAGTGAGGAACATGAATCTGGACTGCACATGGTCTTATATGCCGGATCCGATCTCAGTGTAGTTGGCACTTTTACGGTCACCAGCCATCATCAGGGAGCGTCTGGGTTGGCGCACGGGGGACTGCTCAGCACAGCCCTCGATGAAATTCTTGGCTCATTGAACTGGTTACTGGGTGAGCCAGCAGTGACCGGCAGACTGGAATGCGAATTTCTTTCACCGGTTCCCGTGGGTTCCGTGCTTTACCTCCACGCTGAAATTCTGGGTAAGGAAAGACGAAAAATATACTCGGTGGCAACCGCTCGTCTCGGTAGCGCTGATGGCCCGGTTGCAGTCATTGCTCATTCAATCTACATCCAAGTTGGTATAGAGCACTTTATAAGAAATGGAAACAGGCTGATGGTTGATGACGTAGGGTCGAATGCACTGGATTTCGAGGTGAATCCGTGATCCGCGAAGTCCTCATTCAGCGTCTTGACCCTGACCTTCCACTGCCTCACCGTGAGTACCCGGGTGACGCCGGACTCGACCTTCGGGCGCGCATTGATGTTGAGTTGGCTCCGGGTCAGCGGGTTCTTATTCCTACCGGCATCGCAATAGCTTTACCATCGGGCTTCGTCGGACTCGTCCACCCACGAAGCGGACTAGCGTTAAGAACTGGATTCACAATGGTGAATTCTCCGGGAACAATTGACGCAGGTTTCCGTGGCGAACTATCGGTGATTGGAATTAACTTAGATACAACGGCAACGGTCAGCATTAAACGTGGCGACCGAATTGCTCAACTGGTGATTCAACAGATACCCGAATTCACATTGGTCGAGGTTTCGGAATTGCCAGGTTCGGTGCGAAGTGAACAAGGTTTCGGTTCCAGCGGTGGATTTCGACATTGATGCCCTCAGTATTAGTCATTTAATGTTTGCCCTGACAGGATAGGGATATGACGTATAGCAGAGGGACCGATGGTGGCCCGTGGGATGAATCTGACCCGGGTGTGCCCAGTGATGATCTCGATTCCAGACGTCTAATCGATTTTGGTTCGATGCGGCTTCAGGTTCCCGAAGGTGTTGAGGTGCAAGTCCAAGCTGATCAAGGATCAGGTCGAATCACGCAATTGTCACTGCGTGACGGTGAGAGTGGAATGCAACTGCAACCATATGCATCGCGTAAGACCGGTGGCATGTGGCCGGAGGTCGTCGAATCACTGAAGTCATCCATTAATTCATCTGGGGGGTTGGTGGAAACTGCCCAGGGGCAATTTGGGATTGAGGTTGTTGCTCAGATCCAGGCAGCCGGTGAGAGTGGTTCCCTCCAACCTGCCCGATTTATTGGAATCGACGGCCCTCGGTGGTTTTTGCGGGCTGTATTCATGGGCAAGGCAGCTCGAGACCAACAAGCGGCAGTTCGCCTTACGCAGATCCTCACGAGCGCATTGGTGGTGCGTGGAACATCGGCAATGGCCCCCGGTGCTCCGCTGGTCATGAATTTGCCCGCCAACACCAACACGGAACAAGCATCACCAGTGAGCGCCCCTAATCTGAACCCATTTGCGCGTGGTCCAGAGATCACAGAAATACGATAATCGTTATGAGCGCTATTGGTCGTGCATACCGCAAGTTCACTGCCACGACCGCGGAACTTGAATCAAAGGAACTGCGGGATCAATTTGGTGTCCTAGCGCACGTCGAAACGCAACTCATTGGCCAATGCGAATCTGGTGCAGAGGTTGAGGTTGTCGGAAGCATACGCAGCGTTAGTGTTGCGCCATCAAGTAAATCACCAGCACTTGAGATTGAAATCTACGACGGATCTGGAGTGGTCACGGTTATCTGGATGGGGCGGCGCATGATTCCGGGGATCGTTGCTGGTCGAACCGTAAAGGTATTCGGCCGGATCACATGCAACGCTGATCGCTCCATTATCTTTAACCCAAGATACGAATTGAGACCCCTCTCCCGATGACAAGCCCCGAACAGATCGAGCCCGATCCAGAGATGACCCGACCTTCAGGTCATGAGCACGTAACCCCTGCTGATCTTCGCGCTGAGCGAATAATGCTGGATAAAGCGATTGGCGGGTGGCGCGGCTTATTTGATAGCGGCGCACCGACACTCGTTTTTGTGGTTGTTTATTTGATTCAACCCGATAATTTGCAGATTGCACTTTGGTCAGCAATCGGGGTTGGTGTTGTAATCGCTGTGTATCGAATGATTCGTAAAGACTCGCTGCGACAAGTAATCGCGGGTCTGGTCGGCGTTGGTATTGCGGCAGGGTTTTCGGCCTGGACTGGTAAGGCGGAAAACTTTTTCCTTCCCGGACTGCTGACGAACGCGGCCTATGGCACGGTTTTCTTGATTTCGATCCTGGTTCGCTGGCCGCTCATGGGCGTTTTCCTAGGTTTGTTTAGCGGAACAGGAACGAAATGGCGCACCGTACCCGAGTACGGTCGCGCTGCTGCTGCTGCAACCTGGATCTGGGTCGGCATGTTTTTCTTACGTTTGGCTGTTCAACTTCCCCTGTTTTTGGCCGGGTCAATTGGTGCACTCGGTGTTCTCAAAGTGGTCATGGGTTGGCCGTTATTTTTAGCCGCTGCCTACTTCACCTACCGCTTATTGCAGCCGATCTACAACAAGTTGGAATCAACAAAAAATCAGGAGTGACCCAGCATCTGCTGTAACGCGGACTCTTGGCGTGGTGAGGCGACAAAAATCAGTTCATCCCCTATTTCTAATGGATCATCGGCGGTGGGTGCGATCACCCGGTCACCCCGAACTATTGCGACAAGGGCAGTGTCCTCTGGCCAATCCTGAGCACCAACCCGCTGGCCGGCAACAGGTGAGTCTGAGGCCAATGTGATTTCGAGTAGATCGGCCTCGCCTTGGCGGAACGAAAACAGTCGGACCAGATCTCCCACGGAGACGGCTTCTTCAACGAGAGCTGACAGCATGCGTGGTGTGGAAACCGCGACGTCGACACCCCAGGTTGAATCAAACATCCATTCGTTTTTCGGGTGATTTACCCGAGCGACAACGCGCGGGACTCCAAATTCGGTCTTTGCCAGAAGTGAAACGACCAAATTTACTTTGTCGTCACCGGTCGCCGCAACGACAACATCGCACTCAAAAAGACGGGCTTCTTCGAGGGCGCTCACCTCACAGGCATCAGCCATTAAAACTTCCGCGCCTTCAACGACTCCTGGTCGAGCCAATGCGGCATCTCGATCAACGAGTAAAATTTGATGCCCGTTTTGAATAAGTTCGCGAGCGATTGCCCGCCCTACTTTGCCCGCCCCTGCAATTGCAACCCTCATGAATTTCCCTTCTCTCCGAAGAGTGCAATTCCCTCAATGCGCTCACGTTCGGCTGGTGGAAATAATAGGTGGACTGCGTCATCCTGTTGGATAACTAAATTTGCTGTTGGCAATACTGACGCACCGTAGCGAGTAATGAATGCAATCCGGGCACCCGTTGCCTCTTCCAATTCAATGGCATTACGGCCTAGCCAGCGCTCGTGCAGGGGGACTTCGGCCAAAGTCATGGTTCCGGTGGAATCAGTAAATTCCTCGGCGGCTCCCGTTGGAAGAACAGCCTTCATGATCTGTGTCGCAGTCCAGGAAACGGTGGCGACCGTCGGGATACCGAGTCGCTGGTACACCGCGGCTCTTTTCGGGTCGTAGATTCGGGCTATCACGTGCGCGACTCCATATGTTTCCCTGGCTACCCTGGCACCCAAAATATTTGTATTGTCACCGCTACTTACCGCCGCAAATGCGTGTGCCCGGTTGATTCCCGCGGACTCTAATGTTTCTCGGTCAAAGCCGATTCCCTTCACCGTTACTCCGGTGAAATTAGCACTGAGTTTGCGAAACGCTGACGCATCCTGATCAATAATGGCAACAGAATGCCCCTGCTCATCCAACCAAGTGGCAAGGAGAGAACCAACTCGGCCACAACCCAGAATCACAATATGCACTCTCGTACGCTACACGTTGGTGCTGGGGCTTGACCCAGCAATACGAGGCTGGTCTACCCTTGGGGATCGTGTCGATCGCAGATGGTGTTAAACGAGCGATTTTGGGCCGGGCCCTTCGCAGTGATCGGCTATCGGAAACTCTATTGCCCAAAAGAATCGCATTGCCAGTTTTTGCGAGCGATGCCCTGTCCTCAAACGCATATGCCACCCAGGAAATCCTGTTGGTTCTCTCATTGGGCGGCGCTTCACTATTTGCATTCGGACCATGGATTGCCGCCGGTGTTGTCGTGGTGTATTTCGTGGTTATTGCCTCATATCGGCAAAACGTTCGCGCCTACCCGAACGGGGGTGGGGATTATGACGTGGTTGCAACCAATCTGGGCCCGCGTTGGGGTGTCTTTGTTGCTAGCGCGCTGTTGATCGACTACGTCCTCACCGTGGCGGTCTCAATTTCTGCAGCGGTAGCAAATCTAGGGTCAACAATTGGTTTCGTTGAGCAACATAATGTTTGGTTTGCTGTCGGGGCAGTTGTCATTGTGACGCTTCTCAATTTGCGAGGCGTCAAGGAATCAGGCGGGATGTTTGCTATTCCCACCTATATTTTTATTGCGTCAATCTTCATCATGATCGGCGTTGCGGTTTTTAAGGCAATTACTGGTCAGCCAATGCTGGCAGAAAGTTCAACTTGGGAAATTTCCCAGGAGGGGACTTTGACGGGACTGGCTCTTGTTTTCCTTCTTGCGCGGGCTTTCAGCTCGGGAACCACGGCGTTAACCGGAATTGAGGCTGTGGCTAACGGGGTGCCGGCCTTTAAAGAACCTAAATCAAAGAATGCGGCAACAACACTTCTGTTACTTGGGGTGATCAGCATGCTGATGTTCAGCGGCATCACCTGGTTAGCCATTAAAACCGGGGTGAAAGTAACTGAATCTGATGCAAACCTAATTGGGCTCCCGGCTGGAGAGACGCAAAAAACTGTGATCGTCCAAGTTGCGGCTGCGGTCTTCGACAATGCGGGTTGGGCTGTTTTGTTCATATCCTTGGCGACTGCGCTGATTCTGGCACTTGCGGCAAATACAGCTTTTAATGGTTTTCCCATGCTGGGATCGATCTTGGCGCGTGATGGTTACCTACCTCGTCAATTGCACACACGTGGGGACAGGCTGGCTTTCAGTAATGGGATTTTTGCGCTTGCAGGGTTGGCTGTCCTTCTCATCATTGGTTTTCAGGCAGATGTAACAAAGCTCATTCAGTTATACATTATTGGTGTCTTCATTGCTTTTACTCTGGGTCAATTCGGAATGATTCGACACTGGAGTCGGTTGCTCAAGATTGAAACTAATCACAGGGAACGGCAACGTTGCATTCGTTCCCGCATAGTGAATGCAATTGGTTTTGTCATGACAGGAACCGTGCTGATAATCGTGGTGATTACTAAGTTCACTCACGGAGCTTGGATAGTTATTTTGGCTTTACCAGTAATTTTTTATGTGATGTTACGTATTCATCGGCACTATGACAAAGTGCGAAGAGAATTAGCAACCCTCGAAACTGATCACATCACGTTGCCAGCACGAGTGCATGCACTCGTGCTCGTCTCTAAAATTGATAAGCCGACCCTTCGTGCAATCGCTTATGCCCGAGCTAGTCGTCCAACTGTTCTTGAGGCAGTTACTGCCAATGTTGAGGATTCGGAGACAGAGCGCCTACAGCAGGATTGGATCCGTAGAGATATTCCGGTGACGCTACGTATTCTTGATTCACCGTACCGAGAGATAACAAGTCCCATCATTGATTACGTGAAAGAAATCAGATCGGAATCTCCCAATGACCTCATCGCTGTATTTGTACCGCAATATGTCGTTGGTCATTGGTGGGAACAGGTTCTGCATAATCAGTCGGCATTGAGACTCAAAAGTCGGTTACTTTTCTCGAACTCGGTCATGGTTATCAGCGTTCCATGGCAATTGGAATCAAGTGAGCACAGTCTCGAAAATGACTTCTAAACCGGTGCTGGAGATCGGAAAACATTACTTAGCCGATGTTGGCAACATTGCCCACGGTGGTCACTTTGTCACACATATTGAAGGCTGTGTGGTTTTTGTTCGTGGAGCTTTAACGGGTGAGCAGGCCCGAATTCAGATCACGCATAAAAGGCAAAAGGTTTATTTCGGAATAGCGCAAGAAATATTGGAGCGCTCAGAGTTCCGAGTCATTCCCAGTTGCCAAGCCAGTCAATTGTGTGGGGGATGCGATTTTCAATACATTGCCCCACCGAATCAAAGGGCGCTCAAAACCCAGGTACTCCGGGAATCTCTGCAACGTTTTGCTTCCCTCGGTGGAACCCAAGTGGATCGCATAGTTGGTTCCGGAGTCCGCGTAATCGGTGATCCCGCAGGATTGGGTTGGCGCACTCGAGCGCGTTTTGAATGGGATGAAGGTTGGCAGATGCACCAGTACCGCAGTGATCTGATGGTCAAGACACCGCTGTGCACGACGATAACGACAGAAATGGGTGAAGAACTCTCGAGACTCGAGCAGATCGGGGGACTGCCACCGGGTGAATACACATTTGCGCAGGGAGTAGAGGGGGTTAGCGTCGTTGGCCCAATGGGGCACGTGTCCGGGCCACAAACGGTCACCAGGCAGTTCGCCGAAATGACATGGGATAGCAGCCCTAAAGATTTCTGGCAATCCAATGCGGCGCTTTTGTCTGAAGTTTCTGATCGCATTCGTGAATCAGGAGTCGTGTCAAAAGGGGCCAAATGGTGGGACCTCTACGCCGGTTCGGGCGTTTTTTCGCTCTTGTTGGCACGCCTCGTGGAAGATACCGGTTCGGTGACGAGTGTGGAGGGAAACCGAAACA
Organism: Candidatus Nanopelagicales bacterium; assembly: GCA_040399625.1. Lineage (GTDB taxonomy): Bacteria > Actinomycetota > Actinomycetes > S36-B12 > S36-B12 > UBA4592. Next base: position 392,056 of record JBBARV010000001.1, read on the forward strand.
CTTCCCTCCTTGCCCGCGATCGTTTCAGCGAGGTCCAGGAAACCCAAGTGGCACCCGTCCAGGTAATTAACTGCAGCGTTGAGTCTTTCGTGGGGCACATGGAGAAAGTTGATGGCAGCCCTGATGGGGTATTTCTTGATCCACCGCGCTCGGGCGCCGGCATTGCGGTGTGTGAGGCCCTACTCGAAACTTCGCCCGAGTGGATCCTCTACCTTGCATGTGATCCCGTTGCCCTCGCGCGTGATACCAAAGTGCTGTGCGCGGGTGGAAATTATGAATTGAACAGCGTCACCGCTTGGGATGCTTTCCCGATGACCCATCATTTTGAATCACTGGCAGTGTTTACGAGGACCAAAGTATCTTGACGTCAAGATACTTGTGATATCTTGATCATAAGAAATCTAAGCCGGGAGGTCTCGTGACTAGTCTGAATTCGTTCTCCGCAAAGGAAACCCTCACAGTTGGTGGTGAGGAGTTCGAAATATTCGCCATTGACGCAGTCCCCGGCAGTAAGAATCTGCCATTCACCCACAAGATTCTGCTGGAAAATTTGCTCCGAACCGAGGATGGGGTCAACGTCACGGCGGAAACAATTGCGGCCTTGGGAAATTGGGATGCCAAGGCCGAGCCCACCGAGGAAATACAATTCACCCCTTCGCGGGTTGTCTTACAGGATTTTACCGGGGTCCCGGTCGTGGTTGACCTCGCCACAATGCGTGAGGCCGTAATAGCCCTCGGTGGTAACCCCGACAAAATCGAGCCGCTTAATCCGGTTGAGCTGGTTATCGATCACTCTGTTATTGCAGATTTTTTTGGGACCCTCGATTCAGCCGAGCGAAATGTCGAGCTTGAATACGAACGCAATTTGGAGCGCTACCAGTTCCTTCGTTGGGGACAAAGTGCATTTGATGAATTCAAAGTCGTTCCCCCCGGCACTGGGATTGTGCATCAGGTAAATATCGAAAATTTGGCGCGGGTGATTATGGCTCGGGGCGGGCAGGCCTACCCGGACACTGTTGTGGGCACGGATTCGCACACGACCATGGTTAATGGTCTCGGTGTGCTGGGTTGGGGTGTCGGTGGAATTGAAGCCGAGGCAGCAATGCTCGGCCAATCTGTCTCAATGCTTATTCCTCGAGTCCTTGGCTTCAAGCTGACAGGCGAACTACCGGCGGGTACGACCGCTACCGACTTGGTTCTGACCATCACAGAGATGCTGCGTAAGCGTGGAGTCGTGGGTAACTTTGTGGAATTTTATGGCGATGGCGTTAGTTCGGTTCCGCTGGCAAACCGAGCCACAATCGGAAATATGAGCCCCGAATATGGCAGCACGGTTGCTATTTTTCCAATCGACGAAGTGACATTGAACTACCTCGCCCTAACGGGGCGGACCCCAGAGTCAATCGAGTTAGTGAAGGCTTATGCCCAGCGACAAGGTTTGTGGCATGACACTAGTTCACACGCAATCTACTCAGACACAATTGAACTGGACATGAGCACAGTGGTGCCCAGCCTTGCAGGTCCTAAGCGACCACAGGACCGGGTAATTTTGGCGCAATCTCAACCAATGTTTAAAAAAGCACTCGCAGACTTCACTACGGCACCGGCACATAAAGTGCGTATTGATATTGCAGGCGAGTCAGTGGAAGTTGGTCACGGGGCTGTTGGTGTTGCCGCAATCACTTCATGCACCAATACGTCAAACCCTTCAGTCATGATGGGCGCAGGGATTCTGGCAAAAAAGGCCGTGGAACGTGGCCTCACCCGCAAACCATGGGTTAAGACAACCTTGGCTCCGGGGTCAAAGGTAGTAACGGACTACTACGAGAAGTCCGGCTTACTGCCATATTTGGAAAAACTTGGATTCAATGTTGTGGGTTACGGCTGCACAACCTGTATCGGGAACTCTGGTCCTCTGATTCCTGCATTATCAGGTGCAATAAATACGGATGACCTCATCGTTAGTTCGGTTCTCAGCGGTAATCGAAACTTTGAGGGTCGAATTAATCCCGACGTCAAAATGAATTACTTGGCATCACCACCATTAGTTGTTGCTTATGCAATCGCTGGAACAATGGACATTGACCTTATTAACGATCCACTCGGTTTCGATGAAGATGGAACACCTGTTTTCCTCGCCGACATCTGGCCTTCGTCAACGGAGATAGAACAGGTGATTTCGGAATCAATCGACTCGCAAATGTACATTGATCGCTACCGGGATGTCTTTGCCGGTGATGAAGTGTGGCGAGCGCTGCCAACCCCGACCGGCAGTATTTTTCAATGGGATGCCCAGAGCACTTATGTCCGGCGTCCTCCATATTTCGAGGGGATGCAGCGCGAACCCTCACCGGTGACCAACATCAGCGGTGCACGTGTCCTCGCCTGGCTGGGTGACTCGGTCACAACCGACCATATTTCACCCGCGGGTTCAATAAAAGCCGAGTCACCGGCCGGTATTTACTTGAGTGAGCACGGTATTGAACGCAAGGATTTCAATTCATATGGTTCACGCCGAGGCAATCACGAAGTCATGATTCGCGGCACTTTCGCCAACATTCGATTGAAGAATCTAATCGCGCCGGGAACAGAAGGAGGGTTCACCGTTGATTTCACGGACCCCAACACGGGCGTAACAACAATCTATGACGCTGCAATGAAGTACCGAAGCGAAAACATTCCGCTGATTATTTTGGCGGGCAAAGAATACGGCTCTGGGTCGAGTCGTGACTGGGCCGCCAAAGGCACCGCACTTCTCGGTGTGCGGGCAGTTATCGCCGAGTCTTACGAACGAATTCATCGATCCAATTTGATCGGCATGGGTGTACTGCCATTGCAGTTCGTCGAAGGTGAGAATGCTCAAACACTTGGGCTCGCGGGCAATGAAGTTTTTGCCATAGACGGTGCTACCGAACTCAATGCCGGAATAACACCTAAGCGATTAATGGTGAGTGCGACTACGCCAGAGGGAAGCGTCATTGATTTCGCTGCTGTCCTACGGATCGATACACCTGGTGAAGCTGATTACTATCGAAATGGTGGAATTTTGCAGTACGTCCTTCGCTCACTCCTGTGATTCGACCGCCCGCTGGATGGCCGACGGACTTGGTCTCCTCATTCGATCCGGAGTTCCTGGGGCAGGTTTGCCGTTGGCTATTGGAGCGACTGCCGGGTGAATTTCGCGACACTGAGATCAGATCTGACCCGATCGCCCTTTCATGGGTGCTTCACGAACGCACAAAAAGCGACCTTGAGTTGATGCGGCGGCTGTATGCCACCGCTCGCGTCAGCTCGGGAAGTACGCGACCATCCGAGCTCTTGGAGGCTCTTAGCGAGATCGGGGCGCAACTGCTGCGGACAGAGCGCGAAGTTAATTCTGTCGTCAGTGCCATCGCTGCGCTAGACCACAGCAAGATAAATGCTTCTGATCTAGACTAAGGAGATGCGATATCTGGAGGCAATCCGCGATCCCCGTGATGTGCGAGCCCTCCCAGCTAACAAGCTCCCCGAACTAGCTCGTGAGATCCGCGCATTTCTGGTTGAAAAAGTCTCTGCAACGGGTGGCCATTTAGGGCCAAACCTTGGTGTCGTTGAATTGAGTATTGCGCTCCATCGGGTATTTCGATCGCCAGAAGATGCCATCATTTGGGACACCGGTCACCAGGCCTACGTCCACAAAATTTTGACGGGGCGGGCCGGAGAGTTCGACTCGCTACGCCAAGAAGGCGGAATGAGTGGCTATCCCAGCCGCAGCGAAAGTGTCCATGACATTGTTGAAAATTCACACGCGTCGACGGCGCTGTCGTATGCCGATGGAATAGCGAAAGCTTGGCAACAGCGTGGCTTGCTGGGGGAGCAACACGTAGTTGCCGTTATAGGTGATGGCGCTCTGACCGGTGGGATGGCGTGGGAGGCTTTAAATAATATTGCCACGGGGGAGAGACCGGTCGTGATTGTTGTTAACGACAATGCGAGGTCTTATTCACCGACAATTGGTGGGCTGGCACACCACTTACACACCCTCCGCACCGCACCGAATTATGAGAAAGTCATGGGTTGGGGCAAAAGGGTATTGCTGCGCACCCCTGTTGTTGGTCCTCCCGTTTTTGACGCATTGCACGGGATGAAAAAGGGCGTCAAAGATGTCGTTGCGCCACAGGGAATGTTTGAGGATCTCGGGCTGAAATATATCGGTCCGGTAAACGGCCACGATGAAGCAGAAGTGGAATTCGCCTTGAGCCGTGCCCGGGATTTCGAGGCGCCGGTAATTGTTCACGTGATAACGCACAAGGGTCAGGGCTACGCTCCGGCTGAGGCCGATGACGCCGATCGTTTCCACGGCGTTGGGGTAATCGATCCTGAAACTGGATTACCGGTTGTTGCTGCCGGCCGAAGTTGGACCAAGGCATTCTCTGACGAATTGGTTTCAATCGGCCGTGTCCGACCTGATGTAGTTGCAATAACCGCAGCAATGCTTGGACCAACAGGTCTCGATCAATTTGCTCAAGAGTTTCCTACTCGCAGTTATGACGTGGGTATTGCTGAACAGCATGCGGTTACCAGCGCAGCAGGTTTGGCATATGGCGGAATGCATCCGGTTGTGGCCGTATATGCGACGTTTTTGAACCGGGCATTCGACCAAGTTGTCATGGATTGTGCACTGCACAAGGCCGGAGTGACCTTCGTTCTGGACCGGGCTGGGGTCACTGGTGATGACGGAGCAAGCCACAACGGGGTCTGGGACATGTCCATGTTGCAGATTGTGCCGGGGCTACAGATCGCCGCGCCACGTGATGAATCAACTTTGAAACAAGCCTTACGTGAATCGGTTGATATCAATGATGCACCCTCGGTTGTTCGCTTTTCTAAAGGCGCGATCCCGCAAGATTTTCCAGCGCTTGTTCGTGAAGGGTGCGTGGACGTTCTGGCTCGCCATGGAAATGTTGAAGTGTGCATTGTTGCGATCGGTTCCTTTGCCCAACTAGGGCTAGATGTCTCAGAGGGGCTCAAAGCACAGGGCATCGGGGCTCAGGTACTCGATCCGCGCTGGGTGAAACCAATCCCGCAATATGTACTGGATCAGGCGGCGAAGGCAACATTGGTGATCGTGCTTGAAGACGGCATTCGAACGGGTGGTGTGGGCGCTGCGCTAAGCCAAGCTTTACGAGATACAAATGTTGACGTTCCCCTGCGCAACTTTGGTACCCCGTTGGCTTTCCTTGATCACGCCAAACGGAGTTCGATACTCGCGGATCTAGGACTCACCCCTCAGTCAATAACTCGGTCAATAACTGAGTGGATGGCAAGCAATGAACGTGGTCAAAGTGTCGAATCAGTCACGCAGGAACACTAGCTACCCCTTGGGCTAAGAAGCGAGGGTTGCTGTAGCCCGCACGGTCAAGGTAGGGAGTGATCCCGCCCAGCCAAAATGGCCAGCCTGCACCAAGAATCATGCACAGATCAAGATCCTGCGCCTCGGCGACAACCCCCTCGTCAAGCATGATTCGGGCCTCCTGGGCTAACGCCTTAAGCGCCCTATCCCTGATCTGATCCGGGGTCATAGTGCTGGGTGAATCGCCAAAGATCTCCAATACTCGTGGATCCACCGACTTGTTTCCTTTGTCATCCCACAACCAGACGCCGGGGAGTCCCGCTGCAACAAGCTGGCCCATCTTTTCTGAGGCGTGAAATCGATCGGGGAAATGCCCATTGAGGGTTTGGGCGACGTGCTGGGCAACTGCCGGCCCAACCATCTGGACGAGGATGAAGGGATCCATGGGCAGACCCATTTCATGTACGGCGGCGTCGGCGTCGGCGAAACTCGCCCCTTCATCGACGCACGCGATGATCTCGCCAAGAAAGCGGTTGAGCAGTCGGTTGACCACAAATGCCGGTCGATCGGCAACTAAAACACATGACTTCTTGAGACCTTTGCCGACAGCAAAAGCGGTGGCCAAGGTCGCATCATTTGTTTTCAGCGCCCGTGCAATCTCCAGTAATGGCATAAGCGCGACCGGATTAAAGAAGTGGAATCCCAAAACCCGCTCAGGGTATTTCAAGTCCGTGGCCATTTCAGTGACGGAAAGTGAAGAAGTATTTGTGGCCAAAATGCAATCAGGCCGCACGACCTCTTCCAATTGTGCGAAAACAGTCTTTTTGACGCCAAGTTCTTCAAAGACTGCCTCGATCACGAAGTCAGCATCGGCAAATGAGCCCTTATCTGTCGTGCCGGAAATTAAAGCTTTGAGCCGATTACATTTGTCGGGGGAGAGACGACCTTTACCTTGTAATTTGTCTAACTCTGAGTGGACATATTTGACACCCTTGTCCACTCGTTCCTGATCTAGATCGGTCATCACTACCGGAACCATGAGATTCCGGCTGAAAAGCAAGGCAAGCTGGCTGGCCATCAGTCCGGCACCAACAATTCCCACCTTCTTCACGGGAAGAGCCAAGGACTTATCAGGAACCCCGACGGGTCGCTTGGCGCGCTTTTGTACCAGATCAAATGCATACAGCGACGCTCGCAGGGGATCTGACATCACGAGTTCGGTCAAAGCTTGATCTTCGGCATCAAAGCCCTCGGTGCGCGTCGCTGTTTTTGCGGCGGCTACCAGGTCAAGGGCCTTATACGGTGCGCGGGCTGCCCCATGAATTCGGGAGTCAACCTGATTACGCGCACCCTCAACGATTGCATCCCAATTATCCCGATCAATCGGTGATCGTTCGACCGTGATCACTTTTGTGAGCACCTTTGCGGCCCACAGGATTGATTGTTCGAGGAAGTCAGCGGGTTCAAACATGGCATCCATAACACCAAGTTCCACGGATTGCTTGGGCTTCATCTGCTTGTTCTGGCTCATGGAGTTATTAATGATTACTTCTAGCGCATTTTTCGGCCCGACCAAATTAGGTAACAACCATGCACCGCCCCAGCCAGGGATTAAGCCGAGGAAAACTTCCGGAAGAGACAGTGCCGCCGCATCGGATGAGACGGTTCGGTAATTGCAATGCAGCGCGAGTTCGAGTCCACCACCCATTGCGGCGCCATTGACAAATGCGAATGTTGGAACGGCAAACTCGCCGAAACGTCGCATCACGTCGTGACCTAATTTTCCAAAGGAAGCAATAATTTTGGGATCATTCACCAAACCCATTGCGGAGAGGTCCGCGCCGACGGCGAAAACAAATTGCTTTCCCGTGACTCCGACCGCGGCAACATCGGCGCGAGCAGCGATTTCATCGAGCGCATTATTGAGTGATGCCAGTCCGCTGGGTCCAAAAGTTGATGGACGTGTGTGGTCTTTGCCGTTATCCAAAGTGATGAGCGCCATGGTGCCAGCACCAAATGGCATTTCGAAATACCGAACTCGAGCTTCGGTAACGATTTCCTCGGGATTGACTACTGCTGTTGTTCCTTGTGATTCGCTCATGCGTTACTCCCTGAAATATTTTCCCAAATAACTGTTCCACCCATGCCTAAGCCAATACACATTGTGGTTATTCCATATCTTGCACTTGGATTCACGGCGAAATTCATGGCGAGGTTGTTCATCAGGCGAATACCACTTGATGCCAAAGGGTGTCCCACCGCAATTGCGCCACCCATTGGGTTCACTCGAGGGTCGTCGTCGTCGATTCCAAAATGGTCCAGGAACGCTAAAACTTGAATCGCGAAAGCCTCATTGACCTCAAATAGATCAATGTCGGAGATCGTAAGACCGGTTCGAGCCAGTGCTTTCTCGGTGCTGGGAACCGGGCCAACTCCCATCACTTCGGGTTGTACACCAGCGAATGCGAACCCCACCATGCGCATTTTCTTCGAGAGCCCCAATTGATCGGCAACCTCTTCATTCGCCAACAGCGCGGCTGTAGCCCCGTCGGAGAGCCCTGAAGCGTTACCGGCACTTACGCGACCATGTGGCCGGAAAGGTGTCTTCAAACTCGCTAATCCCTTAAGGGTTGTTCCCGGCCTAGGGGACTCATCCTCACTCACCAAAATGCTGCCCAGTTCGGCACTGCGGGCTGCCACCGGAACTAAATCTGGCTGGATAAGACCGTTGGCATAAGCCTTCGCTGTTTTTTCCTGTGAACCAAGTGCGAATGCATCGGCTCGTTCCTTTGTGAGGTGCGGGAAGCGATCGTGCAGGTTCTCCGCCGTCATCCCCATGGCCATAGCCTCGGGGTCAACTAGTCGTTCCGATAGGTAACGGGGATTTGGATCCATCCCTTCACCCATTGGGTGATGCGTCATATGTTCAACGCCCCCGGCAAGTGCGAGGTCGTAGGCGCCAGCCATGATGGCGCTTGACAAGGTGGTGACCGCGGTCATAGCGCCTGCGCACCACCGATCAACGGAGTACCCCGGAACCGTGTTCGGAAGGCCGGCTAGCAGCGATGCGGAGCGTCCAATGTTCATACCTTGATCACCGGTCTGACTAGCGGCGGCAATCGCAACGTCGTCAATTTTTTCTGGTGGAAGATTCGGATTTCGCCGAAGCAGTTCCCTCATTACTTTCACAATCAGGTCGTCAGCTCGGGTTTGAGCGTAAAGACTCCCGGCCCGGGCGAATGGGGTCCTGGCCCCGTCAACGAAAACGACACTAGCGCGTTCAGTCATAGTTCCTCCTTGTGAGAGCCCTATGTTACCCGCTGGTAACTTATTTCCACAGCTACTCCGGAATTAGCACACACACTCTGTAAGTAAACCCTTGCCCGGCCTTGAATTAGAGCAAATCCTCAAATGTCATCTGGTCCGGCTGCTGTGCTCTGGCCAACAGCAGGATGGGGAGAATGAGGTCACATTGCCACTGCCGAGCTCCTCCCTGCCGCAGAAGATCGAGGTACCATTGCGGGTCTTCCGTGGGTTCGGCCCAACATGCGCGTCGAACTAAATCCGGTTGCATCAGGTTTTCCGTGGGAATATTTAATTCCTCCGATATGCGCGCCAACTCAACCCGAGTGAATTCCAGCCGCGCGTGAGCACCAGGGTTTTTATCAGCCCACGCCTTGGGTGGTGGTGGCCCCTCACTCCTTGGGGGTGGCTGGGGGAGCTCTGACTCCGGTAGTGATCTTGCACGTTCAACGGCGGCGACCCACTGTTTTTCATAGCGACCTGCGCCACGGCCGTTAAAGCCCTGCACTTTTAACAGTTGATCGGCTGGCTTGGCCAGTGCCGCAGCCAAAATGGCCCGGTCGGGCAGAATTCGACCTGAAGCGATGTCTCGACGCCGGGCAATGTCATCACGGGTAAGCCACAACTCTCGGACAATCCCGCGGGTTAGTGGTGTCTTTGCACTGTGAACTCCTGAGGTCCGTCGCCACGCTTCTCCTTTATGTTCGCGGGGGCGCCAGGTCAGTAGAGCATCGAATTCCTGTTGGGCGTATTCACGTTTGCCACTTTCATCCAGGCTTGCGGCCAGTGAATCACGCAGTTCAACGAGTAACTCGACGTCGAGTGCGGCATACCGCAACATCGCGGCTGAGAATGGACGCAGAGACCAATCAGCAGCACCGTGACCTTTTTCAAGGTACACACCGAGTTCGTTTTCCATGAGAGGACCAAGACCCACTCGCTCACGACCAAGTATCCGTCCCGCCAACTCGGTGTCAAAAAGTGAACTCGGGGTTAAACCAACCTCACGTAGGCAGTCAAGATCTTGGGTAGCGGCATGCAAAATCCATTCAACACCAACCGTTGCGGCGGCTATGGGAGCCAAATCGGGACAGGCAATGGGATCAATGAGTGCCGTGCCAGCTCCGGTCCGGCGAATTTGAATTAAATATGCCCTCTGCGAATAGGTGTACCCCGAAGCTCGTTCGGCATCGAGTGCGAGCGGACCGCTACCACCGGCTAGCGCTTCGGCGTACTCAATAAGTGCAGACTGGGTGGTGATTAATTCAGGGACGGGCTCTCGTGTTTCATGAGGGATTTTGGGCTCAACTTCAATAACAGTGTCATCAACATTGCTATCCACGGCGTCGCGCGTGCGCAACATGAGCAACACCCTCGGGTAGCGGTACCAAGCCCCCGGCGCACACGAGGACATTGATCCAAGCCGTGAGGTGGGCACCCAGGTTATCGAGGGGCACACCGGATTCATCTTCAATTGGAGTCCACGAAGATCGAACTTCAACAAATCCGTCAGCCGGGCGGTCAGACAACGTTCCAAAAGATTGACCAAAGTTCGAAGTGACGGTTCCGCCGAGTTCAGTGATTTCTAAACCCCCGGTGCTTTCAAGGATCCAACTCCACGCAACCTCGCGCACGAGATCGTCGTTTAATAGGTCGGACTCGAGTCCGGCTCGAGCAAAAATAACCGCGCGAAATGTGCCACCCCATTCTTCAACACCATCGGGATCATGCAGTAGAACGAACCTGCCGGAAAAGGCATCGCTGTCGATATCTGTCGGTTCAGCCGTCATGGCCAAAGCAAACGGCGCCAAACGACTTGGCGCGGGAACTTGGTTCAAGGTGATGTCTGGGCGAACGAGCGCAGCCCCAATTTGCTCGACCGTCAAGGCAAACTGGTCAGCTGCTGGGGTAACGGAACGCACCGCTTAAGACTAATGAGACGCATGGGTTTACTGGGGCGGGCGCGCCGCTAGGAAGACTCGAAATTCACGGATATCGAGTTAATGCAATAGCGCTGATCTGTGGGGGTACCAAAACCTTCGCCGGTGAACACATGCCCGAGGTGACCACCGCAACTGGCACAGCGCACTTCTGTGCGGGTTTGACCCATAGTGTTGTCGTCGAGGTAGACCACCGAGTCTTTCGCCAAGGGCTCATAGAAACTGGGCCATCCGCAATGTGAGTCAAATTTTGTCGTGCTGGTGAATAACTGAGCGCCGCAGGCACGACACGAGTAAGTACCGACCCTTTTTTCGTTAGTGAACTCACCTTGATAAGCGGGTTCGGTTCCGGCTTCACGCAAAACGCGGTACTCCTCGGAGCTAAGTCGCTCGCGCCACTGCCCCTCGGTTAACACGGTTTCATACTGAGTGCCGTCAGGCCGTTGCGAGCCGTCTCGGGCCGGTGTTGATAGTCCCATTCCCCAAGGATATTGGGCAAGGCTTCTGCGCGCTCATCTGTACTGGGAACGGATTAATGTGTGAAGATGAGCCCGTGATGGAACTCCTCGAAAACTCAGGCGCTTGGTTATCGACAGATGAGTTAGATAACGCGCGAGCCAGTTTGCCTATTGTCTACATTGACGCCATTCCCGTCCGCGTTGATTCAAACGGGGAAGTGACGGAAGTCGGCTTGCTTCTTCGTGTATTACCTGATGGATCTATCAGCAGGGCAGTGGTGTCGGGCCGCGTTCTGTATCGCGAGCGGGTGCGCGATGCCATTATGCGACACCTGGAAAAAGATTTAGGACCCATGGCCTTTCCGAAACTCCCTGCTTCACCGCAACCATTTACCGTGGCGGAGTACTTCCCTGATGAAAGCGTCACGGGTTTTCATGATCCCCGTCAACATGCGATTTCACTGGCTTACATCGTGCCCATTGATGGTGATTGTGCACCAAGCCAAGATTCACTGGACCTAATTTGGGTAACACCCGACGCTGCAACCAGCCCTGAGTTTGAATTAGAGATGGTGGGTGGCCAAGGAAAACTGGTGCGGATGGCTTTAGCGCACTGTGGACTACTGCGTTAGATTCCGCATCATTTATTTGGTGGGAATTGGGGTGCCACTTTATTGACCTTGCCGATCAAAGCAGCCGCGAGATCCTCACGACCAAAAGCGTGAGCCATCTCAACAAAGGCGTCGTCAGCGCTGTCATTAAAATCGGCACTCATCGCTCTCAACATTTGGGCTTTGATGACGGCCATCGATGCAGGAGAGCAGTTCGCAACCAGGTCGTTTGCGCACGCGTACGCGTCGGTTAATGGATCATCACTTGCCTTAAGAACGAGTCCATAATCATAGGCGTCTGTCCCGCTAAATGTGCGACCACTAATCAAAATGTCAGTAGCACGTGCGAGGCCGACCATTCGGGGGAGTAGCCAAGCGATTCCATATTCTGCAATGAGTCCGAGTCGAGAGAATGTCGAACTGAGCTTGGCATCAGATTTTGCAAATCGAAAATCGGCACTCATCGCTATGACGAATCCAAGCCCGGCCGCGGGTCCATTTATGGCTGTGATTACCGGAGTTTTAAGGTGAAGGTATTTGCCGGGAACCGTCTTATGGCTTTGGCCTTGGAGAAATCCTTGGACAAGTTCGGGGTCCTCACCCAAAATACTCAAATCAGCGCCGGAGCAGAATCCGCGGCCGGCTCCCGTTACAACAATGGCACGAACATCGGGGTCTGAATCGGCGAAATGAAGTAGATCAGAGTAGGTGTGGATCATGTCTGGCAGCAGGGCGTTAAGCCGGTCGGGCCGATTAAAAGTGATGGTTGCAATGTGATTTTCTACGGAGTAAGCAACAAATTGTGTGTCTGGAGGCAGAATCATGGACTATTCATATCAGCAA
>JBBARV010000002.1:0-178725 GCA_040399625.1 Candidatus Nanopelagicales bacterium
ACTGTGAAGTCAAATCCGCATCGCGGACGACTTTTCGTTTGGAATCTTGGGGCTTGATCCACCAGAGCGGCCTAATCGTCCGATTCTCTTACGTGGCTTCCTAACTATACGTCAAGCATTTTGTGAGGAATCATTGGGGGGCACTAAGCAGGAATTCTCCCAATAAACTCCCCCTGCGATTTGTGGGCCTTTCCCTTGAATCGCAACGTTTTCCTCTAACGTGCAGGTCGGCTTCCCCCTGGTTTGCCACCTGTTCGCGCTCCGGATTTCCCTGCGGGTTTGCCTCCTGGGCGTCCCCCTGATTGGCTTCCGGGGCGACCTCCAGGCCGACCGGGGCCTCCGCCAGCACGTCCACGTCCACCCCCACCAGCACTCTTGGGTCGGTCTAAACCTGAACCACCTGTAGCAGATCCGCCAGAACCTGAATCACCCGTTCTCGGCTTGTGACGAGGCTTGTGCCGACCTGCAGCACCCGAACCGCCCTCACCCGCACGTCCGCCCGGACGGGGCGAGCGACGCTTCTTAGGCGCATGTTCAACGGCTGGGAACCATGGCTCACCTGTCGGCTCCTGTGCGCCCGTAATCCGGACTAACTCAGGATTTGCAATGTCCATGTGGGTAAATGTTGCTTCCACAAGTGCCTTTTTAATAAGGAATTTCATTTCGCGCTGCTGATTCAGCCGGGCCAGCGTTACCACGGTGCCAGACTCTCCTGCGCGAGCCGTACGGCCAGCCCGGTGGAGGTAATCCTTGGGATCGGTGGGTGCATCAGCGTGGACAACCAAACTCACATCATCCACATGAATTCCCCGAGCAGCAACGTTGGTTGCAACGAGAACCGGCGTCTTACCAGTCTTAAATGCCTCTAGCGCCTTTGTTCGCGCACCCTGAGCTTTTCCACCATGCAACGTTCCGGCGGCCACACCTTGCGCCTGAAGTTTTTCGGCTAGACGATCCGCACCACGCTGGGTTCGAACAAACATGATTGTCCGGCCCTGGCGCGCCCCAATTTGCGCCAACATTTCGTCGCGCACTTCCTGCTTGACAAAAAACACATGGTGGTCCATCTCACCATGCGCTATTCCAGCTGACTCAACGGAATGCTCAATTGGATCGCGGAGATATTTCTTGACAAGTGCATCAACATCTTTATCCAATGTTGCACTGAATAAAAGTCGCTGCCCTATTTGGCTCGTGTCATCAAGAATCTCTTTAACCGCAGGCATAAAGCCCATGTCGCTCATCAGATCGGCTTCATCGAGAACTGTTATTTCTACATCGCAAAGATCCACCGCGCCACGATGCATCAAGTCAATGAGTCGGCCAGGTGTAGCAACCACGATTGGCACACCGTGTTCGAGTGCCTGTAATTGTCGACCAAATGGCATACCACCTGCGATCAGAACGGACGACAGCCCAACCTTGCGGGCCAATGGAGAAATGACCTCGTTAATTTGCATTGCCAGCTCACGAGTGGGCGAAAGAACAAGGGCTAAAGGCTTGCCGTGCTTGGCTTTTCTGTTGTCAAGACGCGAGAGAAGCGCCAGTGAAAATGCAAGGGTCTTACCTGAACCTGTGCGTCCTCGACCGAGGACATCTCGACCGGCGATTGCATCGGGAAGTGTTGCGATTTGAATGGGAAACGGCTCAGAAAAGCCAGAGTGTGAAAGTGCCAGCGCCAATGGACGCACGACACCGAGATCAGCAAAAGAAGTCATCACTACCTATCGGAAAAAGTTCAGAAACCTGCACCGGCAGCGTTGAAACGGCTCGGTTGGGGCTTGCTAGGAGAAGGCCCGAAGTCCGGGACTACTTAACGACCACTCCGGCAAACGCCTTGCGACCGCGCCTTAATACTACCCAACGACCAAAGAGCAGATCACTAACAGGCACCTGGAAGTCTTCGTGCTCTATGCGAATGTTGTTCACGTAGGCACCACCTTCGGCGATAGTGCGACGGGCAGCTTTCTTACTCTGCGCCAATCCGGAGCGCACCAAAAGCTCATCCAGCGTAGGTAGTTTCTCGCCAATAACTTCGCTCGACTGGACTTCGCACAAGTTGGCCTCGGTCAATGCAGCCTCAAGAGTCGATTCTGATAACTCAGCGAGGTCTCCGCCACCGAACAACGCCTTTCCAGCATTCTGAGCGGACATTGATTCATGTGTTCCGTGCACGAGTTCGGTCAGTTCCACGGCCAATGCCCTCTGTGCCGCGCGCTCTTGCGGACGCTCGACACTTGACTGCACGAGCTCATTAATTTCCGGTTCAGCTTTGAAACTAAATGTGTTCAGTAGTTTGGGAATATCACGGTCGTCAGCATTGATCCAATACTGGAAAAACGAGTACGGACTCGTCAGGTCAGGATCAAGCCAAATAGTCCCGCTTTCGGTCTTGCCGAATTTCTTACCATCAGCCCTCGTAAGGAGCGGAGTAGTGAGCGCGTGAACGCTTGCGGCCTCCACTCGACGAACCAAATCCACTCCGGCCGTGATGTTGCCCCATTGGTCTGAACCACCCGTTTGCAATGTGCATTCGTATCGCTTGAACAATTCGAGGTAATCAAATGATTGAAGTAACTGGTAACTGAATTCTGTAAAACTAATTCCATCTTTGGCAAGCCTCGCCGCAACAGCCTCTCGATCCAACATTCTGTTGACGCTGAAATGTTTGCCGATATCGCGCAAGAATTCAATTGCGTTGAGATCCTTGGTCCAATCAAGGTTGTTCACCATTCGGGCCGGATTAGGACCGTCAAAATCATAGAAGCGCTCGACTTGAGTGCGGATCCGATTAACCCACTCCTCAACGAGATCAGCGGAATTCAGGGTTCTTTCGCCAGATTCTTTTGGATCCCCAATCAACCCGGTGGCTCCGCCAACTAAAGCCAATGGTTTGTGTCCATAGTGCTGGAAACGTCGAACTGTCAATATTTGGACCAAATTTCCCAAATGCAAACTTGGTGCCGTGGGGTCAAAACCGCAATAAAGAGTGACGGGATTCGCGCATGCTTGGGTGAGTGCTTCTAAGTCTGTGCTCTGCGCAATAAGACCACGCCACTGAAGTTCGGCAACTATTCCTTGGGTGTTAATCGCTGAGTTCACTCCCCTATCTTGTCGCATAGACATCGGCATATCAACGGGTGCTACCCGGCAGAGTAATCCCCAGAATTGAGTGATGAGAACATGTCTCTGTGAGCCACTCTGCACAAAAAATGCGCAAAGCCGCTGAACATATTTTGGCCGTTGATCCCGCTTTCGCATCAATCATTGAAAGCAGTCCGCTGTGCAATATTGGACGAAAGAAATATCAGGATGTCAATCACTTTCAGGCTCTCGTCAACTCAGTAATCGCTCAGCAGCTTTCGGTCAAGGCGGCCGACACCATTACTGCTCGATTCACACTTGCTCTAAACGGCGATGTTTCTCCCATGAAGATTCGTGATGTTGCTGACTTAGACTTCAGGGCCGCCGGACTTTCAGGTGCAAAAACAAGGACGATCAAGGAAATGGCGCATGCGTGGCACGTCAACGAGTACGACTTTTCTGATCCGAAGCTGAGTGACCATGAGATCATCGATGAACTCACGAAACTCTGGGGCATTGGCCGCTGGACTGTGGAAATGTTTCTCATGTTTACTTTGCACCGTTTAGATATTTGGCCCACCGGTGATCTGGCGATGCGACGCGGGTGGGAAAAAATTCATGGTCTTTCCGAATTCGTCGAACCTAAAAATCTCGATCTTCAAGGTGAGATTTTTCGCCCATATCGAAGTGTTGCCGCTTGGTATTGCTGGCGATTAATTGACGGTGATAGCACTACTTGGTGAATCCGCCTGAATCAATCGCTCCAACGTGCCCGTTCGGAAGAAATTAACTCCGTCAACACCTGCAATTGCTCTCTAATTCGGATCGGTGCTGTTCCACCGAAAGTATCCCTTGAATTCAAGGCACCCTCGATGTTGAGAACCTCACGAACCCTTGGATTTAATGAAGAACTGATTCCGGCAAATTCCTCGTCAGTCAAATTCCAGAGTTCACAATCTCGACCTTCGGCCACCTGAACGCAACTTCCAGCAATTTCGTGGGCACTGCGAAATGGCACACCTTCACGCACCAGCCACTCTGCGATATCTGTTGCCAATGCGAAACCTGAAGGTGCACTGGCAGCCATAAGTTTTTCATTAAACGTCAGGGTCGTGATCATTCCAGTCATTGCAGGTAACAAAACAAGCAGTTGATCCACTGTGTCAAAAACTGGTTCTTTGTCTTCCTGCAAATCACGGTTATACCCGAACGGCAATCCTTTTAGTGTCGCCAGTAACCCGGTGAGATTTCCGATGAGTCGACCCGATTTTCCACGCGCAAGTTCAGCGATATCGGGATTCTTTTTCTGGGGCATGATGGATGATCCAGTAGACCAAGCATCGTCTAATTTTGCCCACCCGAACTCACGCGAAGCCATCAAGATCACTTCCTCCCCAATCCGCGAGAGGTGAACACCGAGCATCGCGGTTACGAAAAGGAATTCAGCAACCCAATCTCGGTCACTGACTGCATCAATTGAATTACCCATCGCGCTATCAAATCCCAACGCGCTTGCAACTAACTCTGGATCCAAGCCCAAACTTGAACCTGCCAAAGCACCCGCCCCCAGTGGTGAACGGGCAGCCCGGGAGTCCCAGTCAGATAGTCGCTCCAGATCTCGACCCAACGCGTGAACGTGCTTAGCCAACTCATGTGCAAACGACACCGGTTGCGCATGTTGCAGATGAGTAAAGCCTGGAGAGAACGTCAAAATATTCGCTCTGGATTGTTCAAGAAATGCTTCTTGTAAATCAATGATCTTGCGAGCGATTTGCCGCGCATGATCACGTAGATATAACTTAAAATCTGTGGCAACTTGATCATTGCGACTTCGGCCTGCGCGAAGTTTTCCACCCAACTCGCCAAGTATCTCGATGAGGCCACGTTCAAGGGCTGAATGAACATCTTCATCTTCACTATTGGGGATAAATTCCCCGTTGGCAACTTGCCCAATGAGATTCTCAATCGCCCCACCGACTAAACCAAGTTCGGTATCGGTGAGGAGACCGGCTCGATGCAACACCTGTGCATGGGCGTTAGTTTGCAGTAGGTCATAGGGAGCGAGTTTCCAGTCAAACTGGGTTGAGCGACTTAATAAAACCATTTCGGGTGAGGGACCCGACGCGAAACGCCCACCCCAGAGCCTGCTCTCACTATTTTTCGCAGAACCTGCGTCACTCACTTTTAGGACCCGCTCTCAGCTAATGCAACCAACTCGCTGCAAATCTTCTTGGCATGTTTTTCGTCTCGCGCCACCATGAAAATCGTGTCATCGCCTGCGACTGTGCCCAGAGTATCGAAACATCCACTTCGGTCTAAATGACCCGCTAAGTATTGAGCCCCACCGGGTGGCGTATGAACCACCACCATGACTTGTGAAAATTCGGCACTCAGCAAAAGTTCATGCAAAGCTCGAACAAGTGCCGGCTGTGCGCCCTCTGCACGCAACGAAGTGTCAGCGTCGCTTGTGACTACATAATGGGCTGCAACTCCACTTGAACCGTGGGCCTTTATGGCGCCAAGAGATTCAAGGTCACGGGACAATGTTGCCTGTGTGACACTGAAGCCCTTGTCCTGTAGGTGCTCCAAAAGTTCATTTTGACTGTGAATGTTGTGTGAATTCACCAATTCAGCTATCAATGACCGACGTGAACTCACTGTCTGGGGAGCTTTTTTGGATTCAGACATCTCGTTTCCCAGTGAAATATAGACAAGTCTTTTCCCACGCCTCAAGCCCCTGTTCAATCTCAGAATCCGTGATGGTTAAGGCAGGTGCTAGTCGAATAGCCGTCGGACTAACTGCATTAACCAATATTCCATTTTCCATCGCCTTTGTTGCGAAAATGGCTGACGATTCATGTTCCCCAACAACATTAAGTTCAGCAGCAAGGAGTAGTCCTCTTCCTCGAACGTGGCTCACTAAGCCGTGGGATCTTTTGACAAGCTGTTCTTGCAGCGTGGCACTCGCAACACCGGCTCGAGTTAACAAATCTTCTTGCTCAATCACGTCAATCACCGCTAGCGCGGCAGCACATGAAACTGGATTTCCACCGAACGTTGATCCGTGGGATCCCGGAGTAAACAGACTTGACGTGTCGCCAAAAGTGATCAGAGCACCGATCGGAAGTCCCCCAGCCAAGCTTTTCGCCAGCGTCATTGCATCGGGAGTGACTCCACTATCCGAGTGGGCCCACCAAGAACCAGTGCGCCCAATTCCTGTCTGGACTTCGTCAACAATCAGCAGCGCACCAACTTCTTCAGTCCACTCACGGGCCGCGCGAATGAATTCATTTGTCAGTGATCGCACCCCGGCCTCGCCTTGAATAATCTCCAAAAAGACAGCCGCTGTCATGGGAGTAATGGCTTTTCGCAGGGATTCAAGGTCATTGACCGTAACGACCGTGACTCCGCCCAGAAGAGGTTCAAATGGCATTTGTTTAGCGGGCTGAGCTGTAAGTGACAAGGACCCCATGGTTCGACCGTGAAAACTGTCCTCGACCACAACAACTTCACTTTTACCTGTTAGTCGGGAAAGCTTGAGGGCAGCCTCATTTGCTTCCGCACCCGAATTGCAGAAAAAAACTTTTGCGTCAGGGCAGCCGACCAACTCTTTTAACTTACTGGCCAATTTGACGGAAGGCTCATTGATGTACAAATTACTGGTGTGAACCAACTGCCCTACTTGCTCCGTAACTGCCTGAACATATTTTGGGTGGCCGACACCCAAAACATTAACCGCAATTCCGCCAAGCCAATCAACGTACTCGTTTCCGTCTGAGTCCCAAACGAGTGATCCTTGGCCCCGAACAAGAGTCACGGAAGGGGTTCCATAAGTGCTGAGAAAAACGTCATTCCAATTTGATTTCATTATGTAATCACTGTCCCCGAGTGTGCGCCCTTGCCAAGCGCATTCTTAATTGAATGTTCCGTACTTCCGTTGACAATTTGGACACTCGAACAACCGTGACTAATCGCATGAAGCACCGACTCAAGTTTTGGAATCATGCCTTCGGTCACCTCTGGTAATAGTTGCTCAACTTGTTCCACCGTCAACTCCGATATCAGCGATTCAGGATCTGGATAATTCGCTAGAACACCATCAACATCCGTCATCAGAATCAATCTCTGTGCACCAAGAGCGCCGGCCAGCGACCCTGCCGCCGTGTCCGCATTCACATTAAGGCTCACTCCCATTTCATTTGAGGAAACGGGTGAAACCACTGGTACATAGGCATTTTCAAGCAATACTTGAATCAATCTTGGGTTAATCGTCGCAATTCTTCCGACAAGTCCCAGATCGAATTCCTGATCAACTAATTGGGTCGAAGTCAATAATTTTGAGTCTTCGCCACTAACCCCAACTGCTGAAACTCCGTGGCGATTTAGTGCAGTAACAAGGGTTCGCTGCACTTCACCCGTCAACACGGTTGCAACGACCGATGCGATCTCCGGAGTGGTTACTCGAAGGCCACCGCGAAACTCACTTTCAATATTTAGTCGGTTCAGCATATTCGAGATTTGTGGTCCACCTCCGTGAACAATCACGACCTTAATTCCTTGTTCGCCCAGGGCTCGAATGTCATGCGCGAAGGATGTGAATAAATCTGACGAAGTCATTGCGTTACCGCCAAACTTAATGACAATTATCGGCGTCTCGGGGGTCACGTTGAATACTCCGAATTCTCAATGACGTAGCCGATCGACAAGTCATTTGTTCGGATCAAGGCATGTTGCGTCCCAGCGTGCAAATCAATCAGGACGTCAATATGTCGCTGTGTGAGATCAACTTGAGAGCGATCTTCACCAACTCCCCCAGCAACGCAGATCTTTACTCCGTTGATGCTGACATCAACTTGATCAGCTTCAAAAAATGCGCTCGTTGTCCCAACCGCTGAAAGGATCCGACCCCAGTTTGGATCCTGACCGAACATCGCACATTTGAATAGATTGCTGCGTGATACTGCTCTCCCCACCATCACTGCATCACTTTCGTCCCGAGCCCCAACAACTTCGATGTGAATTTCTTTGGTTGCGCCTTCTGCATCCGCCATCAGAAGTTGGGCTAATTGCTCACAAACTTTGGTGAGAGCGATCTGGAATTGTTCGGGGTTAGGGGTAACTCCACTTGCAGCATTCGCTAACAAAATAACGGTGTCATTTGTTGACATGCAACCGTCTGAGTCCAGTCGGTCAAATGTTTGGGAGGTCGCCGCGATCAATGCCTGCTGTAGGACTTCGGGGTCCACGTCAGCGTCCGTTGTGATTACCGAAAGCATTGTTGCCATGCCGGGAGCGAGCATCCCAGCACCTTTAGCCATACCGCCAATTACGTATCCGTGTTCATTCACCGATGAGACTTTGTATTTCGTATCGGTTGTCATAATTGCTTCCGCAGCCATAATGCCGCCATCTGGTGATAACTGCGTAATTGCGGATTTCACGCCTGCTTTGAGTGCGGGCATGTTGAGCCGTTCACCAATTAGACCAGTGGAGCACACGAATATTTCGCCGGCGCCAAATTCACCATCACCCAAACTGCTCAGTTCCGATGCCACGATTTCAGCGGTTACATGTGTGTCAACGAAACCCCCTGGACCGGTACATGCATTTGCGCCTCCTGAGTTCAAAACCACTACCCGACCGTCTCTTCCAGAAAGAATTTGTCGGGACCAAATTACCGGGGCTGCGGCAAAACGATTCGTGGTAAAGACCGCGGCAGAATGCGCTTTCGGCCCTGTGTTAACCACGAGTGCTACGTCTTTGGCGCCGCTGGATTTTAGGCCTGCAGCCACTCCTGCGGCAGTGAACCCGCTTGCCTGTGTCACGCTCACGGAGATACTCCTGTTTGTAGCAATCCGATTGTTTCCAAAAAACCACACATGAGATTTGCGTTTTGAATTGCCTGTCCGGCAGCGCCCTTCACCAAGTTGTCCAATGTGGCAATAACAATGAGCTGCCCGGCGTGTTCATCAACGTTCACACTCAGTTGAACGTAATTACTCCCCAGCACACTACCCGTGTTCGGCATTTGACCCGGCTCCAGCACAGACACGAATGGGGAGTCTTTGAAGTATTCACGGTAGATTTCCTGAGGATGCGTGTCCGTGTTTGCTGCAATTGAACCGGTACAGGTTGCAATAATTCCACGCGGCATGGGAGCTAGCAGGGGGGTGAAACTGACGCGGGTGTCAACTTCTGGCCAAATGGAGTGGAAAACCTGCTCGATTTCGGGAGTGTGTTGGTGAACACCACCAATTTTGTACGCGCTCATAGAACCCATAACAGCGGAGGCAATCAGGGATGCGGTGGGTACACGCCCGGCACCGGTCGTTCCGCTCGCAGCGACCACATTGATCACCGAATTACCCATCAAATGAGCCGCAATGGCGGGCGCGCACGCTAGTGAGATTGCAGTTGCATAGCACCCGGGATTCGCAATTGTGGTTGATGCAGCAATGACTCCGCGCTGGTGCGCTAGTTCAGGGAGCCCATACGTCCAATTTCCTGCATGCTTCCCACCGTAATACCGCTCCCACGCCTGCGGGTCGCCCAGCCGGAAATCTGCACCGAGATCAACGATCATCTGTTGCGGATTGGCCACGAGTAGTGCTTTGGCAAGTGCGGCAGACTCACCGTGAGGCAGGGCGATAAAAACGATGTCGGCCTTGAGCTGATCAGCGCTAGTGGAACACAACTCAAGTGAGCCGATCGGGGACGGGGCAAGCGCCGGGTGCAAGGAATCTACCCGTTCACCAACCGATGAATGCGCCGAGGCCGCAACGACCTCGAAGTGTGGATGAATCTCTAGTAACCGCAATAATTCCCCACCGGCATAGCCCGATGCCCCTGCAATTGAAATCCTCATATAACGATTATACACATATGTGCATAAAAATATCTCAGGGCCTATCTGAGCGAGCCGCCCACCTGCTCTGACACCGCAGCGATGATTCGGCTACGCAGATTTTGGAGTTCTTCAGGTGACAATGTTTGACCATCACCACGAAAACGCAAGGCAAATGCCAGTGATTTGTGACCCGGTGGGATCTGGCCACCCTCATAGATGTCAAAGAGCCGAATGGACTCCAAGAGCTCCCCTCCGGCTGATTGGATACAGGTTTGAACCTCGGCAACGGGGCACGCTTCTGGCACCACGAATGCTAGGTCTTCTTTTGCTACGGGCGAATTAGAAAAAATGGGTGCCGAGGCGCTGGCAACCGCCGACATCAACAGCAGACTTAGATCTACTTCGGCTGCGCAACTGCGCTTGGGGAGGTTCCAATGTTCGACAACGGCGGGGTGCAATTCTCCGGCGAAACCAACGACCGTCGACGTATCCGGTAGCACAATTTCAGCGCAACGGCCCGGATGAAAACTCGGGTCACTTCCCGTGTGCACTTGGAGGTTAACCCCAAGTTCGTTGGCAACTGCCAAAATTGAGTCAATTGAGTCCCGCCAAGTTGCAAGACGCGGACTCCCCCAAACCCCGGCAGACTCCAACGCGCCGCACATTACCAGACCTAAGTGATCCGGCTGGACCGGCAGGACAGCCTGCATTTGCTCCCAAATGGGCTTCGAAGGCCGGGCTTCTACGCCTGGGTCCAGGTCGCCTTTCACGACTTCACCGAGGAATACGGAACCAATTTCAAAAAGCGCTAAATCATTCTCTCCCCGACCCACATTTCGCGCAGCTATAGAGAGCAGGCCGGGCAAAAGTGTTGAACGCATTTGAGGTGCAAGCTCTGACAACGGATTTACCAAAGTAGGTGACTCCCGACGCGAATCATTTGCCGGGAATCTCATCGCATCAAAATCAGTAGCGCCGATGAAGGGATACGCCCGGATTTCATGCATTCCGCGACCGGCCAGAAGATTACCGATTCGACGACGCAGGCGCTGCTCTTGCGTCAAGCCTCGACCAGCGGGCGCCTTGGGCAAAGTTGACGGAAGTTTCTCGTATCCAACCAGTCGCACGACTTCTTCGACGAGGTCGGCTGGCTGGGTTAAATCTGGGCGCCAACTTGGTGGAGTCACTGCAATAATTTGCGAATCATTGCGGACATAAGTTGCACCAATTGCATCAAGCTTGTCGATCACAGTTTGGTGATCAATAACCATTCCCGCTGTGCGCGTAGGAAGTTCAAGGTCAAATTCGATCACATTGTCTGACATCGGTGATTCAACCGCGACCATGCCTGCATAACTTCCACCACCGTGCTCGATTAACAATGCACACGCACGCGCGGATGCAATCGGCGCAATTTCCCGATCGATCCCCCGTTCAAAACGACGGGATGCTTCGCTGGAAATCTTGTGCCGCCTCGAATTTCCAGCAATCGTGGATGCTGGGAAAAATGCCGCCTCAAGCGCAATTCCAGTTGTTGAGCCGTCAATTTCAGTCGTGAACCCTCCCATTGTTCCTGCAAGCCCGATGGGTCCGGTGGAGTCAGCGATCACGGAGTCGAGTGTGGAAAGTTTTCGCACAACGTGGTCAAGGGTCTCCAGGTTTTCCCCAGCAATGGCACGCCGAACGCGCAACGGACCATTTAACTTGTTTACATCAAATGCGTGGGTTGGTTGACCAAGTTCCATCATGACGTAATTGGTTACGTCAACGGCAAGCGAGATACTGCGAATCCCACACGCTTGCAAGCGCGACGCCATGTAACGGGGCGTTGGTGCATCGGGATTAAAACCTTGAATAGTTCGAAGGGTGAGCAATTCGCACGCACTGAAGTCATCAATTACGCAATCATGCGGTTCGAGCCCGCTCGTTGGAGCAATTAAATCAGGACCCCAACTGGTTGCAGGATCACGAAACTCAATTTCGAATGCAGTGGCCACTTCTCGTGCAACACCACGGATGGATAGTGCGTATCCCCGATCAGGGGTTACCGCAATGTCCAAAACTTCCTCACCGATTCCCAACAACTCATTTGCATTCTGTCCAGGACTAACCCCCTCCAGGATCATGATCCCGGCATGGTCTTGGCCAAGTCCGATTTCGCGCTCGGAGCAGATCATGCCGTCGGAGATATGACCGTAAGTCTCACGAGAAGTGATGGTGAAATCACCCGGCAGGGTCACGCCGGGCTCTGCAACAACAACGTGGTCACCCACAGCAAAATTTGTAGCGCCACAAACGATCCCTCGGATCTGCGTGCCTACATCCACTTGACACCAGCGAATTGGTTTTTTGAATTCAACAAGCTCCTCAATTTCTTGGACTCGCCCAATGACCAATGTTCCACTGACACCAGAACCAAGTATCTCGATGCCTTCAACTTCTAATCCGGCATTGATCAATGCTTCGGCGATCTCTCGTGCACTTGCTTGAACAGGGGCGAACTCTTTGATCCAAGAAACAGGAAGTTTCATTACGCCTCCATCCCGAAGGCAGCCGTAAAGCGAATATCCCCTTCGACCATATCCCGCATGTCCGCCACTCCACTTCGGAACATCAAGGTTCGTTCAATTCCCATTCCAAAGGCAAAGCCGGAGTACTCGTCAGGGTTGATTCCCACCGCTCGTAAGACTTTAGGGTTCACCATTCCGCAGCCACCCCACTCGATCCAACCTTCACCACCGCAAGCACGGCACTCGGTTGTGTCGGACTCGCCCAAACACACGAAACACTTGAGATCAACTTCTGCGCTGGGTTCCGTGAAGGGAAAAAAAGACGGGCGCCATCGAATATCGATCTCCGGGCCGAACATTACGTGGGCCAAATGATTCAAAGTTCCACGCAGGTCGGCCATGGTCAAATCCTTGTCAACGGCTAAACCCTCTATCTGGTGGAACACCGGGGTGTGGGTTGCGTCAAGCTCATCGGTTCGAAAAACTCGGCCCGGAGCCACAACATAGATGGGCAATTCCCGCTCCAGCATCGCTCTTACTTGAATCGGCGAAGTGTGAGTCCTTAAAACAACCCCCGAGTCAGGGCTTTCGACAAAAAACGTGTCCTGCATGAGTCGGGCAGGATGGTCCTTAGGGAAATTCAGTGCATCAAAATTTGCCCACTCAAGTTCTAACTCTGGACCCTCAGCTATTTCATACCCCATAGCGATAAACACGTCGGAGAGTCGCTCCATGAGCGTGGTCAGCGGGTGGCGCGCTCCCCGCTTGATTCGATCAACCGGGACGCTGACGTCAACCTTTTCCGAAAGGAGAACTTCATTGTCACGGATTTGGGTGAGCTCAATTTCGCGCAATTCCAGTACATCTTTGATCCGCGCTTTAGCTTCGCCGATTCTTTTTCCCACTTCGGCCTTTGCGGCAGGTGGCAACGCTCCAATTTCCCGGTTTGCCAAGGCGATCGGGGAACGGTCCCCGACATGTTCCAACCTGGCGACCTTGAGGGAATCCAGATCTGCGGCCACCGCGAACGCCGCAAGTGCGCCGGTAACCATTTCATCAACTGAATCAGCATTGAGTGCGGATACTTGCTTTGGGTCAAATGATTTATTGGGAGCTGACAACCTAAGCCTCCAAAATCGCAGCAACGAGGAGATCGGCACTCGCCTCAACATCACCGGTGCCATGAACAATTAAATCTGGATTCAACGGCGGTTCATAGGCCTGACCAACACCTGTCATATTGGGCAAATTACCTGCCGCAGCCTTTGCATAGAGCCCTTTCGGGTCACGCTCGGAACAGACATCAACCGGAGTGTCAACAAATACCTCGATGAAGTCGCCCTTTTCGAAGAGAGTCGCTGCGCTCTCACGGTCAGAACGGAATGGGGAGACAAGTGCTACGAACACCACAACCCCACTGTCTCGCATGAGCTTGCCCACTTCGGCTACCCGACGCACATTTTCGGCACGATCCTCCGGTGTAAATCCGAGGTCTTTATTGAGTCCAGTTCGCATATTGTCACCGTCTAGGACATAGGTGTGGATTCCCATCGCATGCAATTTGCGTACGGCAGCATCGGCGATTGTTGACTTGCCCGAACCAGAAAGCCCGGTGAGCCATACAACTCGAGCAGAATGACCCATCAATGAAGCACGAGCTTGATGATCAACGTCGTAGACATGTGGAACAACATTGAACGCCCGACGCATGGCGTGACGAGAAAGTCCCGCTGCAACAGTGTCGGCGGTCACTCTGTCCACAAGCAAAAACCCACCCGTATCCCTGCACATTAAATACGGATCCATGGGGATTGGCCGATCTGTCGCGATCTCGACTCGCCCAATGTCGTTCATGTTCAATACTCGAGCGGCATGCTCATGCCCGGAGACGACGTCAAGACGATGTCGCACGTTAGTGACGGTGGCGGGGACTGAACGTGAACCGGAGATCAACAAATACGAGCGACCGTGCGCCAGTGGTTCTTCACCCAGCCACACCAAGTCAACGCCAAAACGGTCTGCTGGCTGAAGCGCCGTTCCTGCTGCCAAAATATCTCCGCGCGTTACATCAACTTCATGGTCGAGCGTGATAGTAACCGCCTGACCGTACGTTGCCACCTCTAAGTCTGAATCGGCAGTGACGATCCGAGCAATTTTGGCGGTGCGGCCCGAGTCGGCAACCACAATTTCGTCTCCTGGACGAACCGATCCAGCGACAACCGTTCCGGCGTAGCCTCGAAAATTACCTTCAGCACGAACAATAAATTGAACCGGGAACCGAAAACCTTCATCGGCTACCCGGCCAATGGGTTCCCAAACGGCAAGTGCACCCAGTAACGACTCACCCTTGTACCAAGGCATTGCGTCGGATTTAGTTGCAACGTTGGCGCCGGTGACAGCGCTCACTGGAATTCCATCAATTTGCTGCACCCCCAGACGTGCTGCAGTGGTTCTCACTTCACCCATTACTTGCTCAAATACCTCGTGGGAGTAATCAACAAGGTCCATTTTGTTGACAGCAACAATGATCGTTTGTACACCCATAAGCGCACAGACTGTGAGGTGTCGGTGGGTTTGTGGGCGAACCCCTCGAGCTGCATCTACGAGAAGTACCGCAACATCTCCATTCGAAGCAGCTACCGCCATGTTACGTGTGTACTGCTCGTGTCCGGGTGAATCAGCAATCAAAACCCGTCTGCCGTTGGGCAGGTTGAGGTGCCGGTAGGCCACATCGATTGTGATGCCTTGTTCGCGTTCGGCTTCTAATCCGTCAGTCAACAGCGAGTAATCAACTTCGCCGACAGGGACTGTGGATCCCCCGCGTCGAGTAGTCCGCGCGTACTCCAGTTGGTCGATCGGCACACTGTCGGTTTCCACGAGTAGGCGACCGATCAGTGTTGACTTGCCGTCGTCGACTGACCCGCAGGTAACAAGATGTAGTACAGGTGTTTGTCCACTCATCAGAAATAGCCTTCAGCTTTCTTAGCTTCCATGGAACCGCCGCCTTCACCGTCAATCAGACGTCCAGAGCGCTCGGAGACCTTACTCGTTTCCATCTCAGTGATCAGGTCAGCCAGATTGTCTGCGGTTGATTCAACAGCCCCCGACAGTGGATAACAGCCAAGTGTTCGAAAACGTACACTTTTCATGACAGGAACTTCACCTTCATTGAGTGGGAAACGTTCGTCGTCGACCATGAGCAGAGTTCCACCCCGTTCGACAACCGGTCGCTCCTTAGCAAAATAAAGGCCTGGGATTTCAATATTTTCACGCTCTATGTAGCGCCAAATATCAAGCTCGGTCCAATTCGACAGGGGAAAAACTCGCATAGTTTGCTCAGGTGCAAGTTGGGTATTTGCCGTCCGCCAAAACTCAGGTCGTTGCTTTCGCGGATCCCAACGGTGTCCCGGCTCCCTCAGTGAAAAAATACGCTCCTTAGCGCGGCTACGTTCTTCGTCACGTCGCGCACCACCAATGGCTGCATCGAATTCATATCGATCAATTCCCTCGCGAAGCGCCACAGTTTTCATGAGTCGGGTGTACTCGTGGGTGCCGTGGGTGAAAGGTGTGACGCCTTCAGCCATTGCCGCCAGGTTCTGCGCGATCCTTAGATCAAGCCCGAGTTCTTTTGCCCGCCTGTCGCGGAACTCAATCATCTCCTTGAATTTCCAAGTCGTATCAATGTGCATCACGGGAAATGGCAAAGGAGCGGGGTGAAAAGCCTTTATTGCTAAATGCAAGAGGACAGACGAGTCCTTACCGATGCTGTAGAGCAGAACCGGGTTCCGGAATGCCGCAGCGCTTTCACGATAAATATGTATCGCTTCCGCCTCGAGTTCGTCAAGGACCGCTGAATATGGCACAGTCTGTTGCACTCGGAGACTCCTGACAAACGATTTTCGGTTAACGGATAGTTGAACTTCTGGCAAGCCTAATACCGCAGCGAGTGCCTACGCCTCGGAGAGTACTTCCATGCTGGAATCAGCGCTCGAGTCGGACTCAGTTCGAGCAGCACGCTTATTTACAACTGACTGATTGGCCTGAAGAATTACCGCTGGGTCCAGAAATGGTGATTCAATTCTGGGCACTGGGTTTCGCATAGAAATCCATGCTTGCAACTCCGGACCGGACTCATAAGAAGTAATCAGACAATAACGGGGTTCATCTCCAGGGTGCCAAACCGCGTGATACAGGCGCTGAGTGTCAATAATGACTTGAGCACCCGCTGGCAGAGGAACCCTTACCTCAGTTGATGGGTCATCCCGATCCTCGCGTAGGACCATCATGGAATTTGGGTTGTCCGTCAAGTTATAGAAAGAACGAACAATCCAACCCGTTCCATCGGGGTTAAGTCGGTTGTTGTCGTCTCTATGCAAATTGTAAATTGCGTCCTCATAAGTGTTTGGCTGCAATTCAATGACTCGACAACGACCAACATTCGCGCCCACTTCTTGGGCTCGTCTCGTTAAAATCGGAGCGATATCGACATTTTCTTGAACCCACACACCATCTTTATCTGTTTTAGGTGGAGTGTGATTCCAAAAACCGTCACACTCCATATCTCCGTACGCACTTGCCAGCGGCGCAAAGCGCGTATCTCCGGAAGACTTCCAATCAACGAAAACCAGGTTTTCCCACTCGCGCGGATCGGCCTCTTGATCATAGGAATCTACTATTACGAATCCGGTCTGGGCAAATATGGGTAACTTCGTGTACGACATGTGGCTATTTTCGCATTATGTCAACGGCTACGCGGCACTCAAGGGTGCGTGTTGGCGAGCATTTTCGCCCTGTGAGTAGTTAAATCACATGTGAATAAAGACACAATGCGGCGCTGACGGCCGCATTGAGTGACTCGACTCCATCAGCCATTGGGATCCGAACACCGGTAAAGCTCCACTTACCGGACACCCAAGTGTCGCTTACCCCATGAGCCTCTGAGCCAATAACCCAAATTGGATTACTTGAACCCGCCGAGATACCGGGGTGCAGTTCAACAGAACTCTGGCCGGTAAGAACAAAAACGGGGCGATCCTTGGGCAGCACTTCCGGACCAGCGACTTGAGCGATGGGGACATGAAACAGTGATCCAGCGCTGCTGCGAACGACTTTTGAATTCAGCGGGTCAACACATGAACCGAATGTGAGAATTCCAGCCGCACCGGCTGCATGCGCCGTACGGATAATTGTGCCCATGTTTCCCGGGTCAGACAGTGAATCAACAATGACTATTTGTCCTGGCCTCGACAAGATTTCCGTTGAGTCTTGCGTAGAAATTGAACACAGGGCCAACACACCTTGAGGCGATTCTGACTCACACAAGGCGCTCATGACTTCAAGCGAGACCAGCGTGGTGGCGGTGTCGTAACTTTCGAATTGCTCGAGGTACTCCTCGGTCAGGAAAAGTTCCTCGATTCGATCACTGGGAGCCATCGCGACAACGGATGGGCCCTCGGCTAAGAAGTGCCCTGCTGCGTAACGAGACGACTTCTTATGAAGTTTGGTGAGCTCTTTTACTCGCTCTGACTTACGCGAGGTGATGGTGCGCAACTAAGCGCTTTGCGCTGGAACAGCTGCGCGGGCCACTTCCACCAATGCGGCAAAGGCCGCTTCGTCATTCACAGCAAGTTCAGCCAACATGCGACGATCTACTTCAATGTCAGCAGCCTTCAAACCCTGAATGAGGCGGTTGTAGGTCATGTCATTCGCACGGGCCGCAGCGTTGATGCGCTGAATCCACAAACGACGAAAATCACCCTTGCGCTTGCGACGGTCCGCATACGCGTAGACCATCGAGTGCGTGACCTGCTCCTTGGCCTTGCGATACAAACGTGACCGTTGTCCGCGGTAACCAGAAGCGCGCTCGAGAATTACCCGACGCTTCTTGTGCGCATTTACTGAACGCTTAACGCGTGCCATGACTTCTCCTGATATTCGTTAGTTGAAAAATATTTATTTATGTAGCCAAATAGAACTGTTTGTTAATGGGATTAGCGGCCAAGAAGTTTCTTGACTGACTTCAAATCTGCTGGTGAAACTTGCTGGTCGGCGGCAAGACGACGAGTTCGCTTGCTTGACTTGACCTCGAGCAGATGGCGCTTGTTCGCCTGCTCTCGCATGATTTTTCCGGAACCGGTTACCTTGAAACGCTTCTTGGCACCGCTGTGTGTCTTTTGCTTCGGCATGATCTTTCCTTTCAGTCCGTTTCCTGCGAAACGGGAGAATCGTCGGTTGCAGGCATTTCTTCCTGCTTCTTTCCTTCAGACTTCTTCCGCAGCGGTGCGAGCACCATGAGCATGTTGCGCCCATCTTGCTTTGGAGCGGCCTCAACAAATCCAATTTCAGCTACATCTTCAGCTAAGCGACCCAGCAACTTGATTCCAAGCTCGGGCCGGCTTTGCTCACGTCCACGGAACATAATCGTGATCTTGACTTTGTCCCCGGCCTTGAGGAATCGAAGCACGTGACCTTTTTTCGTTTCGTAGTCATGTAAATCAATCTTGGGGCGAAGCTTCATTTCCTTGATCACGGTGTGCGACTGGTTCTTGCGCGATTCACGTTCCTTGAGAGCTGCTTCATATTTGAATTTGCCAAAATCCATGATCTTGCACACGGGTGGCTTTGACGTTGGCGCAACTTCAACAAGGTCCAGATCTGCTTCAAGTGCTAACCGGAGGGCGTCTTCAATTTTGACAACACCCACCTGCTCGCCCGCCGGTCCAACGAGGCGCACCTCCGGGACACGGATCCGGTCGTTGATCCTTGGTTCGACGCTGATGGCGCCTCCTATCAATTGACAATAAAAAGGGCAAAACTCGATCCAGATTTAACTTTTACCCCTGCGCATGAGAAAACCTCCGGCGCAGCGCGCACGGAGGTACCGGCAGGGTACTTACACCCTGTGCGTAGACCCCGAGAGGTACACGCCTTGACCAAGGAGATTGAAGTGATTGTACATTCGCATGCCACAATCCATACATCTTTTGGTGGGAACCGATGCTCCGCTTGCGGGACCTGGGTGTGACCCCAAGTCCAAGGAGTGCAAGAGTAACAGGTGTGAATGAGGAGAATTCTGCTGCCCTTGATATTTCAGAAGTTCCGGCTGTTGAGGTCGTCCTGACGGTGTCAGTGCACCTGATGTCCGCTGCCGCTATTGCCTGCGGATTAGCCGAGGACGGTGAGGGGTCGGATTTAGCCGAAGCCCGAATTCTGATTAATGCCCTAGCCGGTCTAGTGAGCGCTTCTGCCCCGGACCTTGGCGCGATCCACGCGGCTCCACTTCGCGACGGGCTTCAAAGTCTTCAGCGGGCCTTTCGTGAGCGGTCGGCCATCCCCGACCCCCCAGGGATGGGCCCGGGCGAGGCCTTGACCGGTCCGGTTTATTAATTCGCCGCACGGCCTCCCTGAAGGCAAATCGCTATCCCCGCCGGAGCGAAACTATGTATTGCCGAGTCAGTCTGGACGATTTTTTCGACTTTTTCCATCAAGAATTGAGGAACTTCTACCTGTAAAACCCCGTCTTGTCGATTCTCAAAAACAATGTGATCCCCCGATTCTGCGAGTTGCTCGCGCAGAAGAAGCGCCGCCCTAGCCCGCTGATCTTTAGCAGACAATGTGACAACATCAGCCAAAATCAAGGTCGCCGTATTGCCACCCGCTAGGTCAATGATGATCCCTTGAGCATTTTCATCCAAAGCCGCTTCTGCTGCATCGGGCGCAGAAATCGGTACAGGTCGGGCATTTGGATTCCATTGGCTAAGTGTGTCAATTCCAGTGAAGCAAAGCAGACCCAGACGACCATCACGTGCCAGAAGGCAAGCGACACTCATATCTGAATTCTTGTCCCCTTCACTTGGCTCTCCCCCCGGCTGCGCGACGAGGGCAATAAATAGTCGCGAGGGTGCCAACGCAGCCATGAGCGCATTGATCTCCCCATGTGCCAGGGCTGCACGCACATGTGGGTCAGCTTCCCCTTTGTCATTTGCCCACTGGGATTGAAAGTCCCCCAGACCCACGCCGTGATCCAGAGCGATCGAATCGCTATGGGGGTGCTCTCGCATATATGAACTGTACGCACGGCAGACTCAATCTGTGACTTCAACGTCGAGTATTCGCCCAACTCAAGTGCCTGCGGTTCCATCATGGGTGGTTCTCACCGCGGTCTCCCTCGTTGCAGTCAATCTTCGTCCCGTGATTTCAAGTCTTCCCACCGTCGCAACCGACATCGTTGAAGCAACGGGCTGGAGTTCAGCGACAATCGGCGTACTGACAACCATTCCGGTGCTCTGTATGGGGCTTTTTGCGCTCGCTGTACCAGCGTTAGCCATGCAATTCGGCCGAAAGCACCTTGTCATCTTTGCTCTAATGGCCCTCACCGCCGCCACTTTGCTCAGAGCCGTCGAGGCCGTACCCGAATTACTATTTTTGTCCGCATTCCTTGCGGGAGTTGGAATCGCATTTGCGGCTGGGCTTATTCCAGGCATCGTTCGAGAACAACTTCCCCATTCCATTGGAAAGGCGAACTCGACGTGGACTGCATCACTCGCCGGTGGGGCGGCACTTGGCGGGGCACTTACGGTTCCCCTGGCGGTATGGCTTGGATCTTGGTCACTTGCCTTAGCATTCTGGGCCACCCCTGCATTAATCGCCTTGGCATTCTGGCTATTTGTTGAGCGCAAGACCACCGCACATGATCGTCCTACCGTGATGGTTCGCCTACGCGAATTGCCTTGGCGAAACAAAATTGCCTGGGCGCTCGCCTTGAACATGACTTGCAACTCGATTATTTATTACAGTTCCCTTGCGTGGATTGCGCCCTCATATGAAGCACGCGGATGGACTCAGGAAAATGCGGGTTGGCTCTTTGGTCTTTTCACCATATCCCAGGTTGTGGCCGCATTTGTGCTCGCTGGCTTGGCTGCTCGAATAAAACATCGAAGGTCCCTATTCGTTTCTGCCATTGGAATCACTTCGATGTCACTCTTTTGCATCGCGTGGTTGCCCAACTTTGCACCATGGCTGGTGCTTCTCACTTTTGGCTTTGTCCTCAGTGGGAGTTTCGCCATGACACTTGGCTTACTCAGCGAATACAGCAAAGATTCAGCGAGTGCTGCTCGGCTCACCGCAATGGTGTTCTTCATTACTTACACGGTTGCCGCTGCGGGACCGCTTATCGCCGGAACTCTCCTCGATTATTTTGATTCATGGTCCCTCGTTTTCACGGTCCTAGGAGTCGCAGCCCTTCTACAATTATTGACCGTAATTCCCCTGCGCCGAGGCGCATACGTCAATTAGAGCCGGCACGCGTGGATATTGGTGACCAGAATTCCCTTTGCACCAAGTGCGTAAAGTTCATCCATGATTCGATGAACGTCGGCGCTGAGAACCATGGAACGAACTGCCGACCATTTTGGATCTTGCAATGGAGAAACCGTTGGTGATTCAATCCCTGGCGTAATCTGACACGCTTGCGCTAACCGTTCATTAAGGATGTCGTAATCGACTAATACGTAGGATCGAGCAACATTTACACTGTGCAATCTGCGCTCAAACGTGTCCTGAGCTTGGGTCTTCTCCAAGTTTGCCGGTCGAATCAGAATAGCTTCTGACTCCAAAATTGAATCTCCGATAACTACAAGGCCAGCAGCCCGCAAAGTTGCACCTGTTGCGACAACGTCCGCCACCGCGTCAGCGACGCCGAGTGCCACCGCATTTTCGACGGCGCCATCCAAGCGGACGATGTGTGCCTGAATGGAATGAGTTGCCAACCAAGATTTCAACAGACCCTCGTAGGAGGTAGCAATTCTTTTGCCATTGAGCTCTGCATGTGTATTTGCAGTCCCGCTGGGCACGGCAACTCGAAAAGTTGATGGAGCAAACCCGAGCTGCATGATTTCTTCAGCTGGAGCTCCACTGTCCAGCAGCATGTCACGTCCCGTTATCCCAAGGTCAATTGTTCCGGCGCCGACATAAACTGCGACATCTTTTGGACGAAGGAAAAAGAACTCAACGTCGTTAGCCACGTCAGTTACGACGAGCGCCCTCGGATTGGTCGAAACCAGATAGCCCGCTTCGTTAAGAAGCGCCGCAGCAGGCTGCGCTAATTGACCTTTATTGGGGAGTGCGATGCGCAGCACGGCCGATCCTTTCCATTAATGAAATTGCTATAAATTTTTGTAGACGTCCTGCATGCTCAAATCGTGAGTATGCATCAACAATTGAATGTGATAGATCAACTGAGAAATTTCTAGCGCGAGGGCTTCTTTCCCTTGGTACTCGGCGGCCATCCATACTTCGGCCGCCTCTTCCACGACTTTTTTACCAATCGCGTGGGTGCCAGCCTGCACGAGACGAACTGATCCAGACTCGGTGTCACCGGCGGCAATTTTTTCAGACAGCTCGAGATAAAGTTCTTCGAAAGTCTTTCCCGGTTGAGTTGACATCACCCTTCCAGCCTAGCGAAACCCGGTTGGTATTACTTTCCCCGCTAGGCCGAACCCACCTTTAACAAGGAGTGCCATGGCGAGTGCGGCTTCCACCGCTTCATTGCCTTTGTCCTCACGTGAATCAGCGAGACCGGCGCGGTCGAGGGCTTGTTCTTCGTTGTCGACGGTCAGCAGCCCAAACCCAATCGGCAGGTGTGTATCTAATGCAACTCGAGTAAGACCATGGGTTGCGCCATCACAGACGAAATCAAAATGGGGTGTTCCACCCCGAATCACAACACCAAGGGCAACTAGAGCATCAAATTTTTCGCTGCGTGCAGCTAGTTGTGCACCCAGAGGCAATTCAAATGCCCCGGGAACGCGAATCAGTTCGTGGGTTGCGCCGGTCCGCTCGCAAGCGCGGATCGCACCTTCGATCAACCCGTTCATGACAACTTCGTGCCATTGGGCTGCGATGACTCCAACTCGAAGCCCTCGTGCATCTAAATCCAATTTTGGGGCATTAGCTCCGCTCATGGATTCTCCTTCACCGGGGCGAAGGCAAGAATTCGTTCAACGTATTTTGCGAGGGCATCAACTTCGAGATTAACTTCGCTCCCCACAACGATTTCCCCCAAAGTTGTGTCCCTCAATGTCGTTGGGATAAGTGAAACGCTAAACCAGGGTTGCGTTTCAACAGGTTCGCTAACTTTAACCACCGTCAGTGAAACCCCACTCACGGTGATTGAGCCTTTTTCGACGACATAACGCGCAATATTTTGCGGCAAATCAAATGTAATCATTGTCCAGTCTTCACTAGGTTCTATTGAGCGCACAGTGGCCACCGCATCAACGTGGCCTTGAACAATGTGACCGCCAAGGCGTCCGGAAAGGGGCATGGCTCGTTCAATATTTACCGAATCGCCTGGATTCAATGCGCCAAGCGCACTGCGTTTGAGGGTCTCTTCCATCAGGTCGGCCGTGAAACTTTCCTGGTTAAATTCGGTCACCGTTAGACACACACCGTTGACGGCGATAGAGGCACCGATCTGTGCGTCGGACAAAACACCCGGGGCCGCAAAGGTTATCCGCGATGAGTCCGAACTGGGTTTAATTGCCAGAACCGAGCCGGTGGTTTCAACTATTCCGGTGAACATAATCACAATCCTACCGCTGATTCGAGTTCGCCGACATGGATGAGGTCCGAGCCCAAAGTGAACGTGGCAGTAATCTTTAGCGCTCGCATAAATGGTGACTCGGTGATTAAGGATCGCGGCCCGGCTCCCAAGGTGATGGGAGCGGTAATGCTGATCACTTCATCGATGCAATCCGCTTGAATAAAAGCCGCTGCTAATGTCGGCCCTCCTTCTAGCAACACGTGGTTGATTCCCAAATCCGCTAAAGCAAGCAGCGCGACTTTGGGATCACGAGTTGCCAGGTGCAAAAACTCTGCTGGAGCCACATCACGCATTCCCATCACTACTTTCAATGGCTGGGAAACTTTTAACGAACCATCAGCTTCCCGGGCACTTAGACTCGGCTGATCAACGATGAATGTTTGAGCGCCGACTAAAACCGCCCCTACCCGCGATCGCAGATCATGGTTGAAAACCTGCGACTGCTCTCCACTAATTGATGTGCGCTCCCCCGATTTGGCCGCAACGCGTCCATCAAGGCTTTGGGCAAACTTCCAGGTGACAAAGGGAACGCCGGTTCTCATTCGGTGATTCCACTCCCTATTCACCGACATGGAACGCTCCGCCTCAATTTCCCCAACGACTTCGCACTTAGCTGCTTTCAGCACGCCGGCTCCACCACCAGCCTCACCACTTGGGTCAAGTTGGGCAAAAAATACCCGGCGTATTCCCGCGTCAATAATTGCCTGGGTGCATGGGGGGGTCCGGCCAAAATGACTGCATGGTTCAAGGGAAACGTAGAGGTCCGCATTAGTGGCCCTCTCCCCAGCAACGGCAAGAGCCTCTACTTCAGCATGCGCGGTTCCGGCCCCGTGGTGGTACCCGGTTCCCACCACGACTCCATCACTTACGCACACGGCACCAACTCGTGGATTTGATGAATACGGTCCTAGTTCGGCAAGTTCGATCGCCTGCAACATGAACTGTGTTTCGATACTCACCTACTTTTCCACCAGCACCTTGAGATCACGAACCGCTTGGGCTGGGTCAGGGTTGGAGTAAACACACGATCCAGCGACGAAAACGTTGGCGCCGGCATCTCGACATTCCATGATGGTGCTATGGGACACCCCACCATCAACTTCAATCCACATTTCAGCGCCACCGAGTTCACGCGCTCGAGCAACCTTCGGCATCATTTCACTCATAAAGGCTTGTCCACCGAATCCAGGTTCGACGGTCATGATCAAAATCATGTCAAGATATTCGAGTAGCCCGTCCAGCGAATCAAGGGTGGTGTTCGGTTTAAGAGCGGCCGCGGCCCTCGCCCCCGTTGATCGGATGTTCTGGCACAGAGTGCGAGGATCCTTTGCCGCCTCAATGTGAAAAGTCACCGAATATGCACCCGCCTCCCCATAAGCAGGGGCCCAGCGATCAGGATCGTTGATCATCAAGTGAACGTCTGCTCGTAGCGATGTCTGTCCAATTACGCTGGAAACTACCGGTAGCCCAAATGTCAGATTGGGAACAAAGTGGTTGTCCATGACATCAAGGTGAATGAGATCTGCCACCCCCTCTACTTTGGAGATCTCTTCACTCAACCGGCCCAGATTGCTATTAAGCACACTTGGTGAGATCAGCATGCGCACAGACTATATCCCGCGTTCTAGACCCGGCGTAAAAGTGCGAAGAACATAGCATCGGTGCCGTGCACATGTGGCCAGAGTTGCACGTACGGACCATTGCCAAGGTCGCTCACTCCAGGAAATAGGCCTCGGGCATCTTCTTGTTGAATGTCGGTCCGCGACTGCAACACACTGTCAACGACCGCCCAAGTTTCCTCGAGGTAGGGCGAGCAGGTGACGTAAGCAACAATCCCACCTATGCGAGTTGAGTCAATCGCTGCCAGCAATAACTCCTCCTGCAAACCGGTAAGCGCCAATGTCTCCCTCTTGGTTTTACGCCAACGAGCCTCCGGTCTGCGACGCAGTGCACCTAGTCCTGAGCAAGGGGCGTCGAGGAGTACTCGGTCAAAAAATCGGTTGCCCCATGGGCGCTCACGCGCATCCCCAGTGAGCAACTGGGCTGATGTACCCACAATTTTTCTCATCAGTTCCACGCGATGCTGATGAAGATCCACAGCGATGAACTCAACACCAACTGGAACGGCATCGCTAATGAGCGCGGCCTTGCCACCGGGCCCTGCACACATGTCAAGCCAGGAGCTTTCCGCACCGGTCGGCTGGGCGAGAAGAAATGCCTGAGCTACCAACTGGCTGCCTTCATCTTGCACAATGGCGCTTCCATCACGCACCTGCTCCAGTTCCAGCGGAATCACATCGGTGAGTACGCGAGCCTGCTTACTCCACCGACCAGGGATCGTTCCAACGATCTCTATTTCACCATCGCGGACGGCAATGACGGGATCGGCTGCCGTGTTGTTGGCCTGCAGCAGTAACGCCAACTCACTCGCAGCGAGCCGATTGTGCACCAGTGATTCCTCAAACGCCTGAACAATCCAATCCTGGTGAGAGTATCTCTCACCAAGGCTTAATGTTTCAATGTCAAATTCAGATTTAGTAATACAGCGCAGGACCGCGTTGACAAAGCCAACACGAGCTTTAATGTGTCCAGCATCTTTTCCCTTGACCGAAACCCGCGCCAAAGATGCGCAGGTGTCAACCGCAGCATGATCGGGAACTCGCATTGCATAGATCTGGTGGATTCCCAAACGCAAAATGTCAATTATCTCAGCCTCAACGGTGACTAGCGCTCGTGAAGAGCACTTTTGCGCCATCGAGTCATAGAGACTCTGGTTTCGTAATACTCCATAGGCAAGTTCCACCGTGAATGCGGCATCACGGCCATTGAGTTTGTATTTGCGCAGCACTTGCGGCAATGCCAGGTTTGCGTATGCACCCTCGTCACGAACCAGACGCAACAACTCAAGTGCAGCCATGCGTGGTTGGTCACTGCTGGGGTAACTCTTTGTTTCTTCTTCCATTAGAAAAGTCTCACCATTTCTGTACTCACTCCGCGCAATCCGCGCAACCAGTCTGTCGCTTCCATAAATTTCTTTCCAGCAGGTTTCACTTGCGAGAGTTCGAGTGCGTATGTCGCGCTACCAACAAAAACACGCTTGTCAACCCATGAAATATCACCTGGCTCAAGGACAACATCTCGATCGACGAGCACTGGAGCAATTGATATTGTGCTGCCATCTTCGCCGTTATCAATCATGGTCCATGCGCCAGGCGTCGGTGTCATGGCACGGATTCGACGATCAATTTCAATTGCCGGCGAGCGCCATTCAATTCGTGAATCCGCTTTACCGATCTTTGGCGCGTAGGTGGCCAGATCATGCTGTTGCGGAATCGCCCTGATCACCCCTGCTTCAAGAGCGTCAAGTGTTTGTCGAAGAAGCAGGGATCCCGAGCCTGCCAAGCTGTCCAAGAGCACACCACTCGTATCCCGTGGGTCAATCGCGTGGGTCACTTGGCCAAGGATTGGACCGGTATCCATTCCTTTATCTATGCGAAATGTTGTCGCACCCGTGATCGAATCACCGTGCCAAATGCTGTATTGGACCGGGGCCGCTCCACGCCACTGTGGCAACAGCGAGAAATGTAAATTGATCCAGCCGTGTTCAGGGATACCTAACATAGTTTCAGGAATCAACTGACCATAGGCAACCACCGGAATTACATCAGGCTTGAGTGCCCGCAAAACTGAGTCGAGATCGCGCACTGATGCAGGATGCAATACCTCAATTCCATGACTCAAAGCCAATTCGTGCACTGGACTGCGCCGAACATCACGTCCGCGGCCCGATTTTGCGGGTGGCTGAGTTAGTACGGCCAGGATTTCATGCTGAGATGAAATCAGGTTTGTCAAAGTCGGAAGTGCAGCTTCCGGAGTTCCAGCGAAAACAAATTTCAACTTACATCCACTTTTGCGAGATTGCGTGCGGGCTCGTTCGGACGACCAGATCGTCACCGAACCAGTCACTTGCTCGAATTTCTTTCATTGCCTCTTTACGTTCTTCTGATCCAAGCCTGTCGATGAAAATAATGCCGTCGAGGTGATCTGTTTCATGCTGTACACATCTGGCCATGAGATCAGAGCCAATCAATTCGACCGGTTCGCCATACATATTGAAACCTTTGGCAACCACACTTCGAGACCTAGGTGTGTCAAATGAGAGCCCAGGGAGAGACAAACAACCTTCCTCGCCCAATTCAGTGTCATCTGAGAGCTTCAGGCTCGGGTTCACGAGGTGACCGAGTTCGTCATCGACCCAGTAGGTGAACACCCGAAGGGAGACCCCTAGCTGGGGCGCGGCAAGTCCCACTCCCGGTGCGTCCTCCATTGTGTCAATGAGGTCAGCAACCAATTTGTGTAATTCCTTATCAAAGTCCACAACTTCAGCCGCGGGGGTCCGCAGGACTGGATCGCCAAAGATTCTGATGGGTTGAATTGCCATGGACTAAGTCTAGGACATGATGCCGGTGGCTAGAAATCGCGCGGATCCATGTGAATCCGCACAAATGAATTCTTAGGGTCAACTGAACGAATGCGCATAGTCTGATCTAACACGCGCGAAAGCACATTGCCATCTGCTCGACGCACCATGAGAAACACTGTTGAGGTTTCACCCTCGATGGGTCCCATGAGCCGAGCCGTAACGCTGTCCTGAACCTTCGTGGCGACTGCTAAAACAGCGTCACGCTCACCCGTAAGCACGGCAACGCGGCTTGAAGGTGGCAGGTTGGCCTGTGAGCGATCCAGGCATTCGCGCCCGGCAAACCATGGACTGTCCCAACGTGCGACCGCTTGGGATTCTCTTTGTCCAGGGTCACCGGTCACAACAATCGGTGCACCCACTCTCCCTCTGACCGCAGCCGAGAATGCTCGCCGCACGAGTGACTCACTCGTTGTCAATGAAATCGATTGCGCGTACATGTCCAGAACAACAACGGCCGCAAATCCATTTTCCGCATATGGTTCTGCACCTTGAGTTGCAACAACGATTCTGGGTTGCGAATCGACGTTTGTCACCACATGTTCCTGCTGCGACCACACAACCGGGGTTCCCGCAAATGCACGTCCAAGTTCCTCTGCTGTTCGCTCAGCCCCAATTGCTAGGGCCTTAATCTCGGTTCCACCACATCCACAACGCCAGCCGCCCGTGCCGCAACGACAACAGGTCAACTGTTCTCCAGGGAGGCTCTTGTTCCCCTGCTGGACCGCCCCGCCGCAGGCACAAATGGCGCGTTCACCGCACTCGGTGCACAGAAATGCTGGGATGTACCCTCGGCGACCAACTGAAACCAAAATGGGTCCCGACGGCAGTGATTC
The DNA here is from genome assembly GCA_040399625.1 of Candidatus Nanopelagicales bacterium. GTDB lineage: Bacteria > Actinomycetota > Actinomycetes > S36-B12 > S36-B12 > UBA4592. Next base: position 29,360 of record JBBARV010000002.1, read on the forward strand.
CTTTATTGCCTGCCAGGCCAATTGAGGTATTCGGGATTGATGTGGGTCGCGCTCCATTGCGGTATCTGTGAGTGTTCGTACCTGAGAACGCATGGCATCAACGGCCGGCTTGTCTGCCGTGATGCTCTGGCACCACCCCGAATCACACCAGGACTGGGTGGTGACCGAACGCGAAAATCCACCAACAATGAGCGAACAATTAGACCTGTGGCTGCGCAAAGCAGCGACTTCGCGAGCGTCCCAATAGGGGGCATGACCATCACTGTAGGCATCATTGAAGTCATCCCACATGATTATTGCCTTCAGGTTTTCTACTGGAGCGAACACCGCCGATCGAGTCCCAACCACAACCCTTCCGCGCCCTGAATGCACTTCCAAGAAATTCCGGTACCTCTCGCCTTGGCCCAAATGCGTTGAGATGATCTCGGCCTCAGGAATGGACGCAACCAAGCGTTCAATTGATGCGGCATCGGGCACGAGAAGAATGACACCGGCCTGTGGATCGGATTCCTGTATTGAGCCAACCAATTGGGCAATTTCTGTCCACCACAATGACGCGGGAGCACTTGCCCAGACTGCGCGAACGCATTCGCCGGACTTCAGCTGTCCCAATAGAGCGCTCCCGTGGGTGTAGGACGCCCAGGCATTTAAGTGGGCCACCGGGGTCTGTTTCTCGATGATGGTTTTCCGGTTTACACCCGCTGCGGACTTGTTGGGGACGGCTGCCCTGACGACATCCCAGAACATACCGACGTACCTGTCAGCAACAGCACGCACCAAGTCAAGTGTTTCTGGCGTGAGTGCGGGGCCTATTGCTCGTTCGATGGGAGCCAACTTGGCAAATTCTGACTCGGCTATCCGGTCGATCACAATTGCATCGGTTAATTTCCCAGAGAAACGCACTCTTACCCGATCACCGATTCGACATTGAGCCTCAATGGCTGCTGGCACCAGGTAGTCAAAATCGCGGTCAAGATGTGAGACGGGAACGTTGACCCGCACCCGCGCAACGGGATTTACTTCAGCAATTTCAAGGACTTTGTTACCAACGGGTTTGACCTTTTTACGCGCAACAGCAGGATCAGCCAATAGATACAGCTGATCCCCTTTGTCCATTTGCGGCTATTTGATCACTTATGCGAATTACGAAATTAGTTCGATATTGCGGCAGCTAGTGCGTCAGCGCGATCCACTTGCTCCCAGGTGAACAGTCCACCTTCGGCGGGCCGACCAAAGTGACCGTATGCGGCAGTTGCACGGTAGATCGGTCGCAAGAGGTCCAAGTCACGAATGATCGCAGCAGGACGTAGATCAAAGACGCTTAAAACAGCCAGCTGAATCTGCTCGTCGGGCACAATCCCCGTGCCAAAAGTCTCAACAAATACACCCACCGGGTGCGCCTTGCCAATTGCATAGGCAACTTGAACTTCGCAGCGGGTTGCCAGACCTGCAGCAACCACGTTCTTAGCTACCCAACGCATTGCATAAGCGGCTGACCGGTCCACTTTTGATGGATCTTTACCGGAAAAGGCACCACCACCATGTCGCGCCATGCCACCGTAGGTATCGACGATGATTTTGCGACCGGTAAGGCCAGCATCACCCATGGGTCCACCGACCACGAATTTACCTGTCGGATTCACGAGGAGGCGAACACTCGATGAATCCAAATCGATCTTTGCCAAAATAGGATCAACAACGAATTTTTTAATTTCAGGTGATAGTTGGCCATCGAGATCAATACCTTGTGCGTGTTGACTGCTCACCACAATTGTTTCAATGCGTAGCGGCTGATCATTTTCGTCGTAGGCAATGGTGACCTGGGTCTTTCCATCGGGACGTAGGTACGCCATCTCTCCGGATTTACGAACGGCCGAGAGTTGCTGGGCCAGTTTATGGGCCAAGGAGATAGGTAATGGCATGAGTTCTGGGGTATCGGTGCACGCGTAGCCGAACATCAAGCCCTGATCGCCAGCCCCTTGGCGGTCCAATGGGTCAACACTTCCACCCTCGCGCTCTTCGATTGCATCGTTGACACCTTGGGAAATATCAGGTGATTGTTGACCAATGGACACAGATATCCCGCACGAACCACCGTCAAAACCTTTTTCGGAACTGTCGTACCCGATTTCCAGAACAGTGTCTCGAACGAGACCCATAACGTCCGCGAATCCTTCGGTCGTCACCTCACCTGCAACATGGACTTGGCCTGTAGTCAGCATGGTCTCCACCGCCACGCGGCTAGCCGGATCTTGTCGCAGTAGATCATCGAGGATGGCATCGCTGATCTGATCAGCCATCTTGTCTGGATGACCTTCAGTGACAGACTCGGAGGTAAATAAACGATGAGCCACGTGACTCCCCTTCTTCGCTTGTCAAGAGATGTAATTGAGGGTTTGAGGCAGACTAATTCTTGCTTTCGCGGGCACCAGAGTCTAACGGTCCTAGTAGTTCGGCGAGTCGATGAACCACGGCGTGGGCAACATTAAGTTTCGACCCTCGGATTGGCCCCGTCACATTGTGGGCTTCGACCAATAGGACTTCTGTATCATCTGAGCCGAATATTTGACCATCGCTGACGTTGTTCACAATAATCGCGTCTGCGCCTTTGGCGGTAAGTTTCCCCCGTGCGAGCATGGCCAACTCCGCACTGCTCTCCGTGGTTTCAGCCGCAAATCCAAAAATAAGTGGTGTCACTCCCGTGCCTCGCTGAGCACAAATATCGGCCAGAATGTCGGCGGTCTGCTCGAGCTCAAGGCTTTGGACGCCCTGTGCTTTTTTAATTTTTTTCGCTGATTGCACGACCGGCCGAAAATCGGCAACGGCAGCGGCCATGATTACGCAATCAGGCTGCTCACCCATGAGGCCGACAAGAGCCTTGTGCATGCGCTCCCCGCTGAGAGCGTGAACCACGTCAACACCGGCGGGTGGATCAATATCCATGTGCCCCGCTACGAGGGTTACTCGAGCACCAGCAGCAAGTGCCGCTCTAGCCAAAGCAACGCCCTGTTTACCGCTACTTCGATTTCCAATGAACCGAACAGGATCCCAATCCTCTTGAGTTCCTCCGGCGCTAATCACAATGTGCCGACCCAAAAGAGCTCCGGTATTGGCTTGGAGCTGGGCTTCGATCGCATCAAAAATCTGTTTCGGAGCAGGTAGCCGCCCGTTTCCCACGTCGGATCCGGTCAACTGGCCCGTGTCCGGGTCCAAAATTATGTAACCGCGTTTGCGCAAAAGGTCCACATTGGTTCGTGTTGCAGGGTGCTCCCACATTTGAGTATGCATGGCAGGAGCCAAAACCACAGGAGCAGTAGCGGTTAACAGAATATTGGACAGCAGATCACTGGCAATTCCACGAGTTGACCGCGCCATAAAGTCCGCGGTTGCCGGTGCGATCACAATTAGGTCTGCGGACAATCCTTGGTCTACGTGGGTTACATTCCCGCCGCCATCCCACAGGCTGGTGTTGACCGGATTTCCTGAAAGCGCTTCAAAAGTAGGGATACCAACAAAGCGAAGAGCATTGTGGGTCGGAACGACGTTCACGTCATATCCTGCTTGAGTGAGCAGGCGCAAAAGTTCAACGGATTTGTATGCGGCTATTCCTCCGCACACGCCCAGGATTACCCGAGGCAAGTTAGTCCTTCTCAACCTCGACGCTTGCAGCCGTGAGGCCGTTGTCGGTTCCACCTGATGCAATCTGTGATTCAGGGAATGTGCGCGCGGAGGTCAAAAGACCGGCGTCAATTTCGCGCAGTGAAATCGAAAGTGGCTTCTCTTGCGCCTGAGTCTCAACGAGTGGCCCAATGTATTCGAGGAGACCTTCACCCAGTTGGGCGTAGTAAGCGTTGATCTGACGAGCCCGCTTAGCGGCATAGCTGACGAGAGAGAACTTTGAGTCGGTCTTGGTTAGGAGGTCGTCAATGGAGGGATGGGTGATGCCTTCAGGGCGTGCGTTCATGAATCCTCATTTCGGGGGTCAGAACATAACTCTAGCAAGGAGGTAGCGGTGAGGCTGACATCGGCGTTCACCAGCACGTGGTCGAACTCTGACATTGCTGCCAGTTCCTCGTGGGCGATCTCCAGCCGGGCAGCAAGCGCTACTTCGTCTTCGGTCCCTCTCTTGCGCAATCGGGCATCCAATTCGGCAACACTCGGAGGGGCAATAAATACCAAAGTTGCATCCGGTGCCTGCTCCCGAACCTGGCGGGCACCCTGAACTTCAATCTCCAGAATTACTGGCACACCGGCTTCACGTCTGGCTCGAACCGGCTCGCTCGGAGTTCCATAGCGATTCCCGGCGTATTCGGCCCACTCGAGCATCTGACCAGATTCAACCATCTCGGAAAATTGAGTGCCAGAGACGAATGAATATGAAACGCCATCGACTTCCCCTACTCGGGGTGCGCGCGTTGTGGCTGAAACGGAAAGCCACAGCTTCGAGTTCAACGTAAGCGCGCAGGCCACTACCGTGCTCTTACCAACCCCGGAAGGACCCGATACAACGATTAAAGGAGCAATTCGCTTAGAAGTTGCGATTAATTTCTTCATGTTTGGTCAATTTCCCGAGCAATTGCTAGAGCCGCTAAATTGATATTCACCGCACCGGTGATCGGGCGACCGATCACAAGTAGGTCAGCCCCCGCCGCGAGCGCCTCAACCGGGGTCATCACCCTCTTTTGGTCATCAGGGGCTGCACCAGCAGGACGCACTCCGGGGGTGATCAACACAATGTTGGAACCAACTTCAGAGCGAACCCGGGCGACTTCATGCGGTGAGCAAACAATTGCCCTGGCTCCGGCTTCAACTGCTGACACGGCCTGGCGCAAAACGGTCTCCTGTGCTGGCGTACAAATACCGACTTCGCGTAGGACTTGGTCATCAAGACTTGTCAACACCGTGACTGCCGTTATGTAGGTCTCAGGAAGTGCCAAACATGCGGCTCTCACCATTTCTGGCCCACCAGCTGCGTGCACGGTCAGGTATTTCGGTGCGTATCGCGCTAGCGAAGCAGCAGCTCCAGACACCGTATTAGGGATGTCATGTAATTTCACATCAAGAAATAAATCACATCCACTTTCGCGCACGAGATCAATCGCGTCAACCCCGATGCGATAAAATGTTTCCAATCCAATTTTTAGCGTGGACACAATCTCGCAAGTCTGCGCAACCCATTCGCGCAGATCTTTAATCTCGCGCGAATCGAGTGCAATTGCAATTGGGGCGATTCCCATTAACAGCCTTCTTTCCTGAACCAACTACTCGGAGATGAAGTCCCATCCCTCATCAGTGCGATCTGCGACGTCGGTTGATGAATCAATCGCCAACATGAGATCAACGTCGCGATGTGCATAAGAGACTGCCTGCGCGAATGTGCCGAAACCACGACTGCGCAATTCCTGCTCCAATTCGTTTTGAATGCGCATTGGCGCAGATGGGTCATTAAATATAGAAGTACCAACAGATACTGCGTTTGCACCAGCAAGGACCATCTCGAGTGCGTCATGCCCGGAACGCACCCCACCCATTCCAATAATGGGTAGATCCGGGAGCGCATTTCGGATCTGCCAGATACACCGAACCGCAACCGGCCTAATGGCGGGACCAGAAAGTCCGCCAGTAACACCGGCCAATGCAGGTCGCATTGATTTCGTATCAATGACCATTCCCAGCAACGTGTTAATTACTGAGACACCAGTTGCACCAGCTTGTGCAACCGATGCAGCAATCTCAACGATGTCGGTTACATCGGGCGAGAGTTTTGCAAAAATTGGAATCCTGTTGTCACTATTTCTTCGAACAGTTTGAATCACCTGTGCCGCCGTTTCGGCGTTGCAAGCAAAAACTTGACCCCGGTCTTCAACATTGGGGCAAGAGATATTCACTTCGATTGCATCAAAGCCGCCTGCTACCCGGAGTTTCGCTGCTACCTTCCCAAATTCTTCGACGCTTCCCCCCGCGATAGACACGATCGTGCGAGCCCCACGCTGCTGTAACCAAGCCAAGTCATTTTCAATAAAACTTTCGACTCCAGGACCCTGTAAGCCAATCGAGTTGAGCATGCCGCTAGGTGTTTCTGCCATGCGGGGGGTCGCCCGACCTGAGCGCGGGCCCAACATGATGCTCTTGGTGACGACGCCACCAATTGCAGTTATGTCAAAGTAATTGTCCAGTTCACGTCCAGCTGCGGCGCAACCTGATGCTGTCAAAATTGGCGTTCTTAAATCTAAGGTGCCCAGACTTGCCGTAAAATCAAATGAAGGTTCACCGGAAGAATCTGAGGATCTTCCCGAAACAATCACCGCACCGGTCATGGACGAACTACCTCTTTACCGAGTGTGCCTTCGGGGATCGTGCCGATTTCGGACCAACGCACGCGATCGCCTCGAAATATGGGACCTTCCACACATGAACGAAGCATCCGGGTCACGCCGTCGTCGCCGATAACAGGAAGTACGCACGTCATGCAGACGCCGATTCCACAGGCCATCGACTCCTCAACTGAACACTGACTAAATACCTTACGAGTAGTTGACTCTTCGGCAACACTCGCCAACATCGGCATTGGGCCACATGCATAGACAACATCGACTTGAGAAGATTCTAAAATTGTTACCAAAGCGTCGGTGACCTTGCCTTGGACTCCGGCAGTACCATCATCGGTGGTGAGAGTGAGTGAAGTCGACACCCGCTTTAAGTCAAGTTCTCCATATAATTTACTCTCCGTGGAAGCCCCAATGATTGTGACGACCCGGCAACCACGATCACGCAAACTTTCGGCCAACATAATCAATGGCGCCGAACCGTAACCGCCACCAACAAGAACGCACGTGACCGGCTTAGTGGGTAAAGAAAATGGTTTACCCAGTGGCCCCACCAAACTCAAAGGGTCATGGCGACGTAATTTGGTCAACCACTGTGTCCCTTTCCCAACAGGAGACACGACAAAGTCCAGAGTCCCGCCATACATGCCACGCGACTGCACCCGCTGGATCGCGAAGGATCTGCGGAGAATCATCGAGCTCTCCTCACCGCCCATCCCAACTGTGACAAATTGACCGGGATGGGTTCGCTCCGCAATGCCAGGGGCGGTGACCGACATCACGAAATATTTACCGGTGCGCTGGACATCAAGTACTTCGCCCATCACCTGTATTGCCCCGGAATTCATGGGCGACACGCTACACGCCGTCCCAATTTACGCCCCGTGCATGCTCTTGGATTGACTTCACAGCTGGTTGGTCGTGGAGAAGTGAGTCAATCCCCTGCACGGCGGCCGCTAACCCTTGCACTGTTGTAATGCAGGGCACACCACGCAAAACCGCAGCCGTTCGGATTTCATATCCATCTTTTCTCGGACCGACACCGTAGGGGGTGTTAATAATGAGATCGATTTCGCCATTATTGATCGCATCAATGGATGTTGGCTCGCCATGGGCACCGGTCCCTTCAAATTGTTTCCGGATGACCCGCGCGGAAATGCCATTACGTTGCAAGATGTCAGCCGTTCCTTCAGTTGCCACAATATTGAAACCGAGATCAGAGAGTCGCTTGATCGGAAATATTGCCGCACGCTTGTCCCGGTTGGCGAGTGATACAAATGCGGTTCCGCGAGTTGGGAGTCCACCGGCAAATGCTGCCACCTGGGACTTAGCGAATGCGACACCAAATGAGGTATCAATTCCCATGACTTCCCCGGTGGATTTCATTTCTGGACCCAGAACCGTGTCTACTCCGTGGAATCGGCCAAATGGGAGAACTGCTTCCTTGACCGCAACCGGGCTGCCCGGCGGCAGCTGACCGCCATCACCAATTTTGGGCAGCAACCCAATCGCCCGCAATGACGCGATGCTCTCCCCCGCCATGATTCGAGCTGCGGCTTTGGCAATGGGTACGCCTGTTGCTTTTGAAACAAAAGGAACGGTTCGAGATGCACGTGGATTCGCTTCCAAAATATAGAGAACGTCCGATGCCAATGCGAATTGGATGTTGATCAACCCAATGACACCTACACCGGAGGCAATAGCGTGTGTTGACTTTCGGATACGGTCAATTTCCTCCCGGCCCAATGTGATGGGTGGAAGTACACATGCCGAGTCACCCGAATGGATTCCTGCTTCTTCAATGTGCTCCATAACGCCCGCGAGATAAAGATCTGTTCCATCAAAGAGCGCATCAACGTCGATTTCCACCGCATCGTCGAGGAACCGGTCTACCAAAACTGGATGCTCGGGATTAATTTGAGTGGCTTTCTCCAAATAGTCCTTGAGCCGTTCTTCCTCATAGATGATTTCCATCCCACGTCCACCAAGTACGTAACTCGGACGAACCAACACGGGATAGCCAATTCGGTTCGCAATCTCTCTTGCCTGCTCGAATGATCGGGCGGTTCCGTGCGCAGGGGCTGGGACTTTCGCCTCGGTTAATACTTGAGAAAACATTTCTCGATCTTCGGCCAAGTGAATCGCTGCAGGTTGGGTACCAATGATGGGTACACCTGCATCAGCAAGTGGTTGAGCAAGGCCAAGAGGCGTCTGTCCACCGAGTTGCACGATCACTCCGACAAGTTCACCAGCTGCACTTTCTGCTTCAATGACCGCCATAACGTCTTCGAATGTCAACGGTTCAAAGTAAAGTCGGTCTGAAGTGTCGTAGTCTGTAGAAACAGTCTCAGGGTTGCAATTGATCATGATCGTTTCAAATCCTGCTTCACTCAATGTCATTGCTGCGTGCACACATGAGTAATCAAATTCAATTCCTTGACCAATTCGGTTAGGCCCAGAACCGAGGATGATTATTTTGCGTCGCTTCGATGGAACAACTTCGGTCTCGCTGTCATATGTCGAATAGTGATAAGGAGTTTTGGCGGCAAATTCAGCGGCGCAGGTGTCAACCGTTTTGAAAACAGGAAAGACACCCAGCTGTTTGCGTAACTCCCGAATACGCATTTCTCCGACACCGCGCAAGCCCGCTATCTGTAGGTCACTAAATCCCAATGACTTAGCTTCAAATAGGAGCGGAGCCAGCAAGTCAGGACTCTCACGAATCAGATCTGCCATTTCATTGATCCGCTCGATTTGATCAAGGAACCATGGATCAATGTTGGTAGCCTCGTGAATCTGCGCATTAGTGGCGCCCAGCCACAGGGCCCGTTGGGCCAATGTGAGTCTTCCGTCGTGTGGACGTTTCATGTCTTCAATTAACGTAGGAATTTCGCCCGCATCCCGCGGCTCATCCCAAGTGAAAATGGCCGACTTTTGTTCGGTGGAACGCAATGCCTTTTGGAGTGCCTCAGGGAAATTACGACCAATGGCCATGGCTTCGCCGACGCTTTTCATAGTGGTTGTCAAAGTCGTATCGGCACCAGGAAATTTTTCAAACGCAAACCGGGGAACTTTAACCACGACGTAATCCAGTGTTGGCTCAAAGGATGCTGGTGTTTCTGCAGTTATGTCGTTTTGAATTTCGTCTAGTGAGTAGCCAATTGCCAGTCGCGCCGCTATTTTTGCGATGGGGAACCCGGTTGCTTTTGACGCCAGCGCGGAAGACCTCGACACACGCGGGTTCATCTCGATCACAATTAGACGACCGTCATCAGGGTTGATCGCGAACTGAATATTGCAACCGCCGGTCTCCACACCAACTGCCCTGATGATGTCAATTCCAACGTCACGCAACTTTTGAAACTCGCGGTCAGTGAGTGTCAATGCTGGGGCAACCGTGATGGAATCCCCCGTATGTACACCCATAGGATCCACGTTTTCAATGGAGCAAACCACAACCACGTTGTCATTTTTGTCGCGCATCAACTCAAGTTCATATTCTTTCCACCCAATGATGGACTCTTCCAACAAGACTTCTGATGTTGGACTCGCCTCGAGTCCCAGTCCAGCAATTCGAACAAGATCCTCCTCGTTATAGGCGATTCCCGAGCCAGCACCACCCATAGTGAATGAAGGGCGAACAACCACGGGATAACCAAGTTCAATCACGCCAGCAAGTGCGTCTTCCATGGTGTGACAAATATGTGATTGTGCACTCTCAGCACCGATTTCTTGTACAATTTTGCGGAACTTTTCTCGGTTTTCCCCCCTTTCGATCGCCTCAATATCAGCGCCGATGAGTTCAACGTTGTACTTTTTCAGAATCCCAGCTTTATCTAATTGAATTGCCGCATTAAGGGCCGTTTGCCCACCCAATGTCGGTAGCAGTGCATCGGGGCGCTCTTTAGCAATAACTAACTCCAAGTATTGCGTTGTTATTGGTTCAATATAGGTCGCGTCCGCGAACTCTGGGTCGGTCATGATGGTTGCCGGATTCGAATTGACCAAGATCACGCGAATCCCCTCTTCGCGCAGTACTCGACATGCCTGTGTGCCCGAGTAGTCAAATTCACAAGCTTGCCCGATCACAATTGGGCCTGATCCGATCACCATAACTGACTTAATATCGTCGCGTTTAGGCATCTGAAACCATCTTTTCTAGAAATCTGTCGAATAGGTAGTCGGAATCATGCGGACCTGCTGCTGCCTCGGGGTGGTACTGGACGCTAAATGCATCTTGGTCGAGTAACTCGATCCCCTCCACAACATTGTCGTTCAGGCAAATATGGGAAATTCGGGCACGACCGTAGGTAGTGTCGAACTCCAATGATTCGGGTGCACGAACCGCAAATCCGTGATTGTGCGCGGTGATCTCCACTTTTCCCGTGGTGAGATCCTTTACAGGTTGATTGATACCCCGATGGCCATATTGCATTTTGTAAGTCTCTAATCCCAGTGCCCGACCAAGAATTTGATTCCCAAAGCAAATTCCAAATAACGGCATTTTAGCGTCTAGTGCTTGCTGCACTATCGCGATTGCGCCTACCGCCGTGGCTGGATCTCCCGGCCCGTTTGACAGAAACACACCATCGGGTTCAAGGGCCAGAATCTCTTCCCAGCTCGTATTCGCGTTAACTACATGAACTTCAATGCCTCGTTGCGACATGCGCTCCGGCGTCATGGATTTGATTCCCAAATCAAGTGCAACGCAAGTGGCCTGCTTCTCACCCTGGGCTGCGATTACGTAATTTTCTGAAGTGGTTACTTGATCCGTAAAACTGGCTCCAAGCATGACCGGGGAGTCATTAACAGCTGCAATCAACTCGGCGAGGTTATCGCCGGTGGAATGTGAAAATATCCCCATTCGCATGGCACCCCGATCACGTATGTGACGCGTCAGCGCTCGGGTATCAACACCCTGTATTCCAACGATTCCATGAGTTTCGAGTTCTTGGGCGAGGGCGCCGCTCGCCCGCCAATTGGACACAACACGAGATAATTCACGAACAACAAAACCGGATGGCCACATTTGGCGGGATTCGCCGTCTTCGTGATTGACCCCGGTATTTCCTATGTGCGGTGCAGTCATGACGACGATTTGGCCACAGTAAGACGGATCTGTGAGCGTTTCTTGGTAGCCGGTCATACCGGTTGAAAACACTGCTTCGCCAAAAGCATTTCCACTTGCTCCGAATCCTTTACCTACTAATGAGTATCCATCTTCGAGGACCAAGACTGACGGATTCGCAATTTTCATTCTGTACCCATCTCACTTTCCAGTAAACCAATCAATTGCTGATGCCCCTGCACGGTATCTGCCCGCACTCCTGTTGCAATTTGGTGATTACCTAAATTCCAAACAAAAATTACAACACTGTCTTTGGCTCGCACGGTCCCGGCAACCCCTGAGCCCAATGTCACGTCAACCAGACTGGTCCGCGGGATGTAGACATTTGAGTCACCATCGCGTTCGAATAAGATTCCGCGCGAATCCCAACTCACCCGCGCCCGCGAGCGGGTTCCCAGATCATGGATTAATACTTTCGATAGCCATTGGCCGTGCACCGAGGTACCCAGAAAGAGCGCTTCTACTTCCCCACCCGGCTCAAAGCCATTTGGTGCCGCCCGCATGGGAGCTGGCAAATCAGATAAACCGAAACGATCACCCCTGCGCATTCTGCGCCAACTGCGCAGCATGAGCAGCAGCACACCCACGATTATTAACAACATCACAGCCACCAAAGCTATCCGCAATGGCCACTGGGTGACTTCCATCGAGGACTCATCCATTCAGCTCACCACCACTCACGTTATGGACTCCATGGAAAAATACGTCGGTGACGCTCACCGGGAGGATCATTCCGGCGAATGGCGTGTTGCCCGAGAGGGATGCAAGTTGGGAAGAAACGACCTCACGGGTCTTCTCGGGATCGATCAGCACAATGTGGGCTGGTTCACCGATGGCAAGTGGACGTCCGTGACCCACTGCACGTCCAATTTGCGCGGGTGCACTTGACATGCGCTTGCTCAAAGTACGCCAACTCCAATCAGGTGTTTCCGACATCGCCGCTACAACCACGCCAAGGGCCGTTTCAAGGCCCAACATGCCAAAGGCGGCACTGTCCCACTCGCAATCCTTGGATTCATGTGGGTGGGGTGCGTGATCTGTTGCCACGATATCAAGCGTGCCGTCAGCTAATGCTGCCCGCAACGCCAAAGTATCCGCGTGCGACCGCAGCGGTGGATTCACCTTATAAACCGGGTCAAAACTCGACACCAAATCCTCCGTGAGCAACAAATGGTGCGGGGTGACTTCAGCAGTGACCCTGATTCCCATCTCCTTCGCCCATCGAATAATTGCGACGCTACCCGACGTCGATACATGACAAATATGAAGTCGCGAGTCGACGTGTGAGGCAAGAAGCACGTCACGGGCGATAATCGCCTCTTCAGCGACGGCAGGCCAACCCGTTAATCCCAAAATTCCCGACAGTTCCCCTTCATTCATTTGTGCGCCCTGGGTTAGACGTGGATCCTGAGCATGTTGGGAGATTACCCCATCAAATGTTTTCACATATTCCAACGCGCGTCGCATGAGAAGTGGGTCGGATACGCAATTCCCGTCGTCACTAAAAACAGTTACTTTTGCCGCAGATGCCGCCATTGCGCCCAACTCTGCCAACGCTTCACCCTGTAAGCCAACGCTGACCGCACCGATAGGAAATACATCAACAAGACCCGTTTCCCGACCAATTCTCCACACTTGTTCAACAACACCAGCTGTGTCTGCTACCGGGTTCGTGTTCGCCATAGCGAACACTGCGGAGAATCCACCTAGTGTTGCCGCACGCGATCCTGATGCAATCGTCTCAGCGTCCTCGCGTCCAGGTTCACGAAGATGCGTATGCAGGTCGACAAATGATGGAAGGCTAATCAACTCATGTGCTTGTATCAATCGGTGACTACCAGGCTCTAAGTCACTCCCAATCTCAGTAATTAGACCGTTAGTTACACGGATATCACTGATCTGTTCACCATAAGGCCGGGAACCAACAATTAGGTATGAATTAAGCAACACTGACATCTCCTCCGATGAGTAAATACATGACTGCCATGCGAACTTTGAGTCCGTTGGCAACCTGCTCGGTAATCACACTTCGAGTACCGTCTGCAACTTCGGCGGTGATTTCGACACCACGATTCATAGGTCCGGGGTGCATAACAATCGCGTGGGCGGGAAGCGCTGCCGCACGAGAACGATTAAGCCCGAATGAACGACTGTATTCAAGTTCGCTGGGAAAAAAAGATCCATTCATGCGTTCCTGTTGCACGCGAAGCATCATGATCACGTCCAGATGAGGCAAGGCGGCATCGAGTGAATAGCTCACGGTGCAGGGCCAATTCTCAATCCGGACGGGCAACAAAGTTGGTGGGCCAATGACCACGACCTTGGCGCCGAGACTTGCTAAAAGGAAAATATTTGAACGGGCAACTCTGGAGTGCAGTACATCACCAACAATGCCAATTGTTAATCCACCGAAATCCACGGCCTCCGGGCGCAGGTGTGCTCGGATAGTTAGTGCATCTGCCAAGGCTTGAGTCGGATGTTCATGCTTTCCATCACCTGCATTAAGCACCCTTGAATCCAACCAGCCGGCATGTGCCAACCTGTGCGCTGCACCGGGTGAAGGGTGCCGCACAACAATCATGTCAGCGCCCATGGCTTTCAGGGTCAGGGCAGTGTCTTTGAGACTCTCACCTTTTGAAACACTCGAACCCTTTGCTGAGACTGTAACTACGTCGGCAGAAAGCCTTTTTGCAGCACGTTCAAATGAGAGGCGAGTTCGAGTTGAGTCTTCATAAAAAAGATTGACAACGGTTCTGCCGCGCAAAGTGGGAAGCAACTTACTGCCCCCATTGGTTACCCGGTCAAGTTCACGAGCGGTGTCGAGAATATGCAAAGTGTCAGAACGACTGAGATCCTGAACAGAGATGAGGTGCTTCATGCCATGCCCTCGGTCGATTCATTTGTGGATTGAATTACTACCTGGTCGATTGAATCTATCTCCCTCAGATGCACCGAAACGTTTTCACTCAGTGAGGTCGGGAGGTTCTTACCGACATAGTCCGCCCGGATGGGTAATTCTCGATGGCCACGGTCAACTAAGACAGCCAATTGGACCACTGCGGGTCGGCCATATTCATTTAGTGCATCAAGAGCGGCTCGAATCGTACGTCCAGAGAAAAGGACATCGTCGACCAAAATAACTATTTTGTCTTCTATTCCGGTGCCCGGTATCAGCGTTGTTTCGAGTGCTTTTGAAGGGCGCAAACGAAGGTCGTCCCGGAAAAGGGTTACGTCGAGTGAGCCAACCGGGACTGCGACACCCTCTATCTCCCCAATATTTCTGGCTAAACGCTGGGCAAGTGGCACACCCCGCGTGGGAATTCCCAAGATCACCAGATTGCTGACATCTTTGACGTTTTCAACCACTTGATGGGCAAGCCTGCGCAGTGCCCGGGAGATGTCGTCGGGGTCCGCAACTATTCGACTGCCCTTGCGAGGGGGGCCCGGCAAAGCCGTGTCGAGGTGTTTCGTCATGTTATTGTCCTTCCCCGCCTCACTGGACGGGTATTAAAGGCTGATAAAAGTTATGAAGTTGTCTTGGCTAAAACCTACCCGATTATGTTCTTTGGGTTAAACACCGCCACCATTTGCAGTGCCTATTTTATGGACCCGCATGCCATTGGTTGTTCCGGGAACACCGGGTGGCACTCCGGCCACAATCACTACCCGCTGACCAGCTGTAGCCCGCCCAATGTCTAGCAGCGCTTTGTCAACTTGGGTAACCATGTCGTCGGTGTGACTCACCTGAGGGACCAAGAAAGTTTCAACACCCCACGTCAGCGACAATTGACTGCGGACTCTGGGGTTTGGAGTGAATGCGAGCAGCGGAGTGTGGGCTCGCCAACGTGAAATCAACCGAGCCGACCTGCCGGTCTCCGTGAATGCAATGAGATATGAGGCGCTGGTCCCCACGGCCACGTCAACCGCGGCGTGGGTAACTGCTCGAGCAGTTGAGCCGGTGGGTGAATCCATTAAGGGTGGGATCCGATCGAGGGCCTCTGCTTCTAAGTGCTTTATAATTGTCGACATTGTCTCCACTGCATGTGCGGGGCGTACTCCCACGCTGGTTTCACCCGACAACATCAGGGCATCAGCACCGTCAAGCACCGCATTTGCGACATCACTTACCTCGGCTCGAGTTGGACGGTTTTCGGTGATCATCGAGTCCAACATTTGTGTGGCCACAATGACCGGCTTTCCCGCCTCACGGCACATCTGGATTGCTCTTTTTTGAACGAGTGGCACCATTTCAAGCGGTAGCTCCACTCCGAGATCTCCGCGCGCCACCATGACACCATCAAATGCGGCAATGATGTCCTCCAGATTGTCAACCGCCTGCGGTTTTTCAACTTTTGCCAGGACGGGGACTCGGATACCCTCCTCGTCCATAATCGCATGGACATCATGAATATCGGCGGAGGAACGCACGAAGGAAAGTGCAATAAGGTCAGCACCAATGCGCAACCCCCAACGCAAATCTTCGCGGTCTTTTTCCGAGAGCGCTGGAACGCTGACCGCGACGCCGGGCAGGTTGAATCCTTTGTTGTTAGAGACGATACCGCCATCAATAACGAGCGTGTGAACTCTTGGACCCACAACTTTGGTGACCTGCAGTTCAATTCGCCCATCGTCGACAAGCACTCGATCGCCAGGGCTTACATCACCGGGTAGGCCACTAAAAGTAGTAGAAACCATTTTTGCATCACCCGGACAATCCTCCGTGGTGACGATGAATTCATCACCGGCTACCAACTCAACCGGTCCTGTAGCGAACCGTCCCAGCCGAATTTTGGGGCCTTGAAGGTCAACGAGGATGGCCACACTGCGCCCAGATGCATCAGATGCTGCACGAACCCAGTGATAGGCGGCTTCATGGTCTGCATAATCACCGTGGGACAGATTCAACCGGGCGACGTCCATGCCGGCTTCAACCAATTCAAGAACGCCTTGCGCACTTGCTGTAGCCGGGCCAAGTGTTGCAACTATTTTGGCTCTTCGCATACCTCAACCTTATGGCACGCAGTTGCAAAAAGGTTTCTCACACGGTTAGAGGACGGTCAAGCGCACTTACTGGACTAGGCAAATTAGTTGAACCCATCAGGAATTTGTCAACCGCTGCCGCGGCTGCACGCCCCTCTGCAATCGCCCACACAATTAAGGACTGACCTCGTCCTGCATCCCCTGCAACGAACACTCCCTCGGAATCGGTTGCAAACTGTGAGTCGCGCTTGATATTGCCGCGCGCATCCAGTTCAAGACCCAATTGTTGAACATAGGGTGCTTGCTCAGGGCCAGTGAATCCCATGGCTAGGAGAACAACATCAGCTTTCACGATCTGTTGCGTTCCAGCGACCACGGAGAAGTTACCGTTGACAAACTCGACTTCGGCAAGCTCAATGCCGGACACATTTTTACCATCCTCGGTGAGGAATTTCTGAGTGGACATTGAGAACATTCGATCCCCGCCCTCTTCGTGAGCACTACTAACGCGATAAATCGTGGGGTAGGTCGGCCACGGTGAATTCTCGCCACGCTCCAGTCCTGGATTCGGCATGATCTCGAGTTGGGTCACACTTGCGGCTCCTTGACGCAGCGAGGTTCCCAGACAATCTGCACCCGTGTCACCGCCACCCAGAATCACCACATGTTTGCCAGCAACGTCGTAGGGTGAAGATTCCAAGTCACCTTCTTGTACCCGATTGGCCAGTGGCAAAAATTCCATGGCTTGGTGGATCCCGTCAAGGTCACGACCGGGTACCTCAAGTTCACGAGCCACAGTGGCGCCGATGCAAACGACAATCGCGTCATAGCGGTGGCGTAAATCTGAACCGGTGAGGTCCACGCCAATCTCAACTCCAGGACGGAATTTAACCCCCTCAGCCTCCAATTGTTCAAGTCGCTGATCGAGGTGGTGCTTCTCCATCTTGAACTCAGGAATGCCGTATCGAAGGAGTCCACCGATCCGGTCCGCCCGTTCATAAACCGCGACGGTGTGTCCCGCTCGCGCAAGTTGCTGCGCCGTGGCAAGTCCCGCTGGTCCAGACCCAATTACTGCGACTGTCCGACCCGAGAGACTTTCTGGCGGAGCCGGCTTAATCCACCCCGATTGCCACGCCCGATCGACAATAGAAACTTCAATTTGCTTGATTGCGACCGGATCCTCGTTGATTCCCAAAACACATGCGGATTCACATGGGGCAGGACACAGCCGCCCCGTGAATTCAGGGAAGTTATTTGTGGCATGTAAGCGCTCAATGGCTTGACCCCAGTCACGGTCATAAATCAACTCATTCCACTCAGGGATCAAGTTGCCCAGGGGGCATCCGTTATGGCAAAACGGGATACCACAGTCCATGCATCGACCAGCCTGGGATTCAACATCTTTTGGCTCAAAATCCTCATAGACTTCACGCCAGTCTCGAATCCTGATGTCAACCGGGCGGCGCTTAGGCAGCTCCCGATCAGTGGTCATAAATCCGCGTGGATCACCCATTGCAACTCCTTAACGTAAATGACATGGTTAAACCCTGCTCATAATCGCCAACATCGGGTCTTCACCGCGGCTAATCGCATCGGCTTCAATTTCTAAAACCCGCTTGTAATCTCGTGGAATAACTTTTGTGAAACGAGTGATCGACGAGGTCCACGTTGCAAGTAGCTCGCTTCCCCGTTGTGACTTCGTCTCGTCCACGTGCCGGGAAATCAACTCGAAGAGTTCCTGTGCATCGGTTTCATCGAGCTGGTTCAGTTCAACGAGTTCGTGATTAATCAAAGCCGGATCAAGATCGAGCAAATATGCAATCCCACCTGACATACCTGCACCAAAGTTTCTACCCGTCGACCCAAGCACGACAACCCTTCCACCGGTCATGTACTCACAGCCATGATCGCCAATGCCTTCAGTAACAGCAATGGCTCCTGAGTTGCGAACACAAAAACGTTCACCAACGCGGCCACTCAGGAACAACTCTCCCGAAGTTGCTCCGTAACCGATCACGTTGCCTGCAACCGTGTTCTCGCTGGACTCAAATGGGGCGTTTGCATGCGGATGCACCACAATTCGACCGCCAGAAAGGCCCTTCCCAACATAGTCATTCGCATCGCCCACAAGCCTGAGGGTGAGTCCTTGTGGAATGAAGGCTCCGAAGCTTTGTCCGGCAGAACCGGTAAAAGAAATATCAATGGTTCCAGCTGGCAATCCACCGCGCTTTGTGATTTCACTCCCGAGCATCGTGCCGACTGTGCGATTCACGTTTCGAATTTGCACATCAATTTTGGTGGGGAGTCCCGTTGCCAACGCATCAGCACTCATCCGGATCAGCTCCTGGTCGAGTGCATGCTCTAAGCCATGATCTTGATTCTTCATATGCCTGCGATGGCCCAGTTCCCCTGGGTCTGGAATGTGCAGAATCGGTTCCAAATCGAGACCATCCGCTTTCCAGTGGGTAATTGCTTTGTTCATATTGAGAACTTCAACCTGGCCGATAGCTTCATCCATTGAAGTGAAACCAAGTTCAGCAAGCAATTCGCGAACTTCTTGTGCAATGTACTCAAAGAAGGTTTCGACGAATTCCGGCTTACCGGAGAACTTTTCACGGAGAACCGGGTTTTGCGTGGCCACACCTACCGGACACGTGTCCAGGTGACACACCCGCATCATGATGCAGCCCATAACGACCAGCGGTGCGGTAGCAAAACCGAACTCTTCAGCGCCGAGCAAGGCCGCGATGATGACGTCACGCCCGGTTTTGAGTTGGCCATCGGCTTGTACAACTACTCGATCTCTGAGTCCATTGAGGAGAAGGGTCTGCTGGGTCTCGGCTAATCCAAGTTCCCACGGGGCCCCGGCATGTTTTAGGGAAGTCAGAGGTGAAGCGCCCGTCCCTCCGTCATGACCAGAGATCAAAATCACGTCAGCATGTGCTTTAGCTACACCGGCTGCAACCGTTCCCACCCCAACCTCAGCTACCAGTTTCACGTGGATGCGTGCATCAGAGTTGGCGTTTTTCAAGTCATGAATCAATTGGGCTAAATCTTCAATTGAATAAATATCGTGATGCGGCGGCGGTGAAATCAAAGTCACACCAGGTGTGGAAAATCGTGTCTTGGCGATCCACGGATACACCTTGTTGCCGGGAAGCTGGCCACCTTCGCCTGGCTTAGCACCCTGCGCCATTTTTATCTGAATATCATCACTGTTCACCAAGTACTCGCTGGTGACACCAAACCGACCCGAAGCCACCTGCTTGATTGCCGAGCGTTTGGAATCGCCATTTGCCATCGGTAGGTAGCGTTCTGGATCCTCTCCGCCTTCACCCGTGTTGGATTTTGCCCCAAGACGATTCATAGCGATTGCAAGAGTCTCGTGAGCTTCCGCCGAAATTGAACCGTAAGACATGGCACCGGTCGAAAACCTTTTAACGATGCTCTCAATTGATTCAACTTCATCAATTGGAATTGCGGCACGCGGTGATGAGAATTCAAATAGTCCACGTAACGTCATAAGCCGTTCCGATTGATCGTTGACTCGGCCAGTGTATTCACGGAAAATATCAAAACGCTTTGAGCGAGTCGCGTGCTGCAGTCGGAATACCGTGTCCGGGTCGAATAAGTGCGGTGATCCCTCGCGTCGCCATTGATACTCCCCGCCATCACGCAGTGTGCGATGTGTTGGTGAGATCCCCGAAACCGGATAAGCGTCGGCATGACGTGCGGCATTTTCTTGTGCGATTACCTCAAGACCGATTCCACCAAGTTGTGAGATCGTCCCCGTGAAGTAGGCATCAATGAATTCCTGTGACAGACCAATGGCTTCGAAAATCTGCGCTCCGCGATAGGAGGCGACCGTAGAAACCCCCATTTTGGACATGACTTTCAAGAGCCCCTTGCCCAAGGATTTGATCACATTACGCATGGCTTTCTCGGGAGAAATGTCAGAAATCACATTACGTCGAACAAGATCTTCAACGCTTTCCAGCGCCAAATACGGGTTAATGGCAGCGGCACCGTAACCGATCAAGAGTGCAACATGATGAACTTCGCGTACGTCTCCAGTTTCAATCAGAAGGCTGATCATGGTGCGGTGCTTGGTGCGCACTAAATGGTGATGAACAGCCGCACACAACAACAAGGATGGGATCGGTGCAAGGCTTGCATTGCTGTCACGGTCTGAGAGAACAATGAATCTCTTTCCTTGTCGAATCAATGCGTCAACTTCGTTGAAGATTTCTAAGATGCGCTTTTCGAGTGCGGGCCCGCCGCCGTACACGTTATAGAGACCCTTGATGCGTGCAGCGGCAAATTCTGGCAGGGTTCCATCGGCATTGATATGCAGGATTTTTGCCAATTCGTCATTGTCAATAACAGGGAATGGCAACACAACCTGCCGACACTGAGCAGGTGATGCCTCCAGCAAGTTTCCCTCGGGACCAATGAGACTCCCGAGTGAGGTAACAATTTCCTCGCGAATTGCATCAAGTGGAGGGTTTGTCACCTGGGCGAAAAGCTGACTGAAGTAGTCAAACAGCAAGCGAGGGCGGTCTGACAGCGCGGCAATGGGCGTGTCCGTGCCCATTGAGCCAATTGCTTCAGTGCCGTTTTTAGCCATGGGTTCAATGACCAGTCGCAACTCTTCCTGGGTGTAACCGAAAGTTTGTTGGCGGCGAGCTACCGACTCCCGCGTATGGACAATATGTTCCCGATCAGGTAGAGCATCGAGGTGGATCAATCCACTGGACACCCACTCCTCATAGGGATTTTCGGCAGCGAGTGCGTCCTTGATCTCTTCGTCTTCGATCACTCGACCGGCGGCGGTATCCACCAAAAACATTTTGCCCGGCTGTAACCGTCCCTTACGAATGACGGTACTTGGATCGATGTCGAGTACCCCTGCTTCAGATGCCAAGATGACGAGTCCGTCATCACAGACCCAGAAGCGCCCTGGCCTTAAACCGTTACGGTCCAGCACCGCCCCGATAACAGTTCCGTCGGTGAAACATACATTCGCCGGACCATCCCACGGTTCCATGGTTGTGGCATGAAATTCATAAAACGCTCTCCGCGCCGGTGACATATCCAAATTGTTTTCCCACGCCTCTGGGATCATCATGAGGACTGAGTGTGGGAGGGAACGGCCACCAAGGTGCAATAGCTCGAGCGCTTCATCGAATGAGGCTGAATCACTGGCATTTGGCGAACAAATCGGGAACAACCTGGTCAGATCCCCCGGCAAAATATCGGAGGTCAACATCGCTTCACGAGCAGACATCCAGTTTCGGTTTCCTCGCACGGTATTGATTTCGCCGTTGTGTGCGATCAGTCGATACGGGTGTGCAAGTGGCCAAGATGGGAAAGTATTCGTTGAAAATCGCGAGTGAACGAGTGCCAATGCACTGTGCATCAACGGATCTGTCAACTCGGGGAAAAATGGAGCCAATTGGCCCGTGGTCAACATGCCTTTATACAACAGGGTACGGCTTGACAGTGAAGAAAAATATACGTCTAGATCATGTTCGACCATTTTGCGAAACCCATAAACCGCTCGGTCAAGTGCAATTCCCGAAGACGCGTTGTCAGAGATGAATATCTGCCAAAAATCTGGCATACATGATTTTGCCATTGCCCCAATCATCGTGTCATCTGTCGGAACCTGGCGCCACCCAAGAATGTTTAAGCCCTCCGCGAGCGCGAGCTCTTCCATCGCCGCCTTGGCAAGCGGGGCGTGCCCCTGATCAAAAAATGCAGTACCAACGGCGTAATGCCCAGCCGCTGGCAGGTCGAATTCCACATTGTCGCGCAGGAAGAGGTCAGGAACCTGAATCAAAATACCCGCGCCGTCACCGCTATCGGGTTCACTGCCTGACGCACCTCGGTGCTCAAGATTTGTCAGGGCCTTGATGGCCTTTTCCACTATCGCGTGGCTGGGGACCCCGGTTAGCGTGGCGACAAATGCAACGCCGCAGGCGTCATGTTCGCGGTCAGGGTTGTAGAGACCCTGTTTTTTGGGGTGCAGGCTGATCGCCATTCTGGGACTCCTCAATCGTCGCATTCAACACGGAATAAATCTGGTCAAGCAAAAATGACTCAGACATTTCCGGGACGACGTTGGCCCGATGGCGAAAACTATACCGCTTTTGGTTCAGAAGGCTCAGCCGGCTCCGTTGACCCGGAAATGACCTCCCGGCCAGGCCGCAGACGAGCCGAGATCACCAAATAGGCCAAAGCACCTAATCCGACGAGAATTGAGGTCCATACGTTAAGTCGCAGTCCTAAAACTTCATTGGCAGTGTCAATCCGCAGAAGTTCAACCCAGAATCTGCCCAGCGTGTACAACAAAATGTACAGGGCAAATGCCCGTCCGTGACCCAGGTTGAAACGGCGATCGGCCCAGATTACAACGAGGGCAACCCCCACCAGCCACAAGGATTCATAGAGAAACGTCGGGTGGAAAGTTGCGTACTCGGCGTAACCTGCTGGTCGATTTCCGGGTGAGATCTCCAAACCCCAGGGCAATGTCGTGGGTGAACCAAAAAGTTCCTGGTTGAAGTAATTGCCTAATCGACCGATTGCTTGGGCAAGTGCTACCCCCGGTGCAATCGCATCGGCGATCGGCGGCAAGGCAACACCGTTTCGGCGAGCGCCTATCCAAGCGCCGACTCCACCTAACGCAACGGCACCCCAAATTCCCAGCCCGCCGTCCCAAATGCGGAGTGCGGCAATGAATCCCTTGCCTTCGTCACCAAAGTAGATCTGCCAGTCGCTGAGTACGTGATAAAGGCGCCCACCAACAATTCCAAATGGAACCGCCCAAATAGCTATGTCGGTGATGACCCCTGGACGCCCACCGCGCGCTTCATAACGCTTATTGCCCAATACAACGGCAACAATGATGCCCAACACGATAAACAATGCATAGGCCCTGATTGGGATAGGGCCTAATTCCCACACACCCGTCTCTGGACTGGGTATGAATGTTTTCACGTGAGCGGGTCCACCTACGACTTAGAAGTTACAAGTTCGGCTAAACCAATGCGATCAGCCAATATTGCAGTTTCAACCGGTTCCCCATTGAGAAAACCTGCCGGTGTTCCACCAATTTGACCGGCTAGAAATTCCTGATTGGTGTTCGCCGCCCAGGCGAGGTAGGTGCCATCTGTGACGCATTGGGTGAAAGTAGTGAATTCTGTCTCGGTGAGGCCCAGCTCTGAACCAAATCCGAGAAGTTGTTCCTCCGTGAAACCCATACCTTCTTCGAGCGGCTGGTTCGCGTACACGGTGTCGTGGTACTCCTTGACCTTGCCTGCATCAATCGCACAACCCCACGCCGCGATTGCACGGTGCGATGAATCATTTCCCAGATTCCCATCCAGGAAAGCGGTTGGACGGTAGACGAGTTGAACTTTGCCCTCTTCGGCCAGTTGCGTTATTCCATCGCCATTGGCTTGTTCGAGGGCCCCACATGCTGGGCACTGAAAGTCTTCCCATAGCTCAAGAACGGGAACATCAGCACTGCCGGTCCCGTAGGGAACACCAAATGGGGTTGGTGAATCGGCTGCGAGAACTCCAGCAGGTAATGCCGCTGAGGGGTCAGGCTCAACTACTCCACCGGTTGAGCCACCGGCGTCAGTTGATGGGCTGTTGCTACTGGCGTAGACGGCAACTCCAATAATGGCGGCCATTACGGCTACTACCGTCGCCCCACCCACGATGCGAACTATGCGCTCACGACGCTTCTCAGAAGCTTGAGCTTCTCCGCGAGCCTGTGCAGCTCTTTCGCGACGACCCTTTTCACCCATTGAACCTGCTCCTAATTCACTTACTTGATTCCCATTGATGGCGCATTAAGCCCTGACACTTCTATGGCTAAGAATAAGCGAGGGGGGCTAACCACCGTGACGTACCCCTTCTGCAAGTTCCTGTGCAAGTTCACGCACCGCTGCGACCCCGCCGGCATTGGCCGCTTTCACAAATGCCGATCCGACAATTACTCCGTCGGCATAGTTGGCAATTTCCGCTGCTTGCACACCGTTTGAGACACCCAAACCCACTGCTATTGGCAAGTCTGTGCATTCACGGACACGAGCCACCAACTCAGGCGCCATATTGCTCACCTGATCACGAGCACCTGTAACCCCCATGGTGGAAGCCGCATAGACGAATCCACGAGTGTCACGGCAAATCTTGACTATTCTTTCGTTGGTCGATGAGGGTGCCACGAGAAATATCGGGTCAACGTCATGAAGGGCTGCGGCCGCAATCCACGGCTGCCCTTCTTCAATTGTGAGATCTGGAGTGATGACCCCGACGCCACCTGACTCCTGCAATTCGCGAGCAAAATTTTCTACACCGAACTGCTCAATCGGATTCCAGTAACTCATAACGACCGGAACAACTCCACGGTCAGCAACGGCCCTAACGACCGTCAGCACCGACTTTGGGGTAGCCCCATTGGTCAGGGCTTGATCAACAGCCTGTTGGATAACAGGGCCGTCCATCAGCGGATCCGAATACGGAAGACCTACTTCAATGAGGTCGACTCCCCCGTCACACATTGCTTGCACTAGCTCAATTGATTCGCTCAAAGTTGGAAAGCCGGCCGGGAGATACCCGATGAGTAGGGCCCGACCCTCGTTTTTCGACTGAGCGAATGCTGCACTGATGGTTCCCGTTTTCGTGGGATTCACAAATCAGCGTCCTTCAGCAAGTTCGATACTGATACCGGACTCAGAATGCTCAAGTTCAATGCCAAACCAACGGGCAGCCGTCGCCACGTCTTTGTCTCCCCGTCCACTCAGATTAAGAATTATGACGGAATCTGGACCCAACTCTTTACCCAAACGGATAACACCCGCTAACCCGTGGGCTGTTTCAATAGCCGGGATAATTCCCTCAGTGCGCGAACACAGAGCGAATGCCTCCATGGCCTCTGAGTCATTGACGGGTTCATAGATGGCACGACCCGTGTCATGCAACCAGGCATGCTCTGGACCTACACCCGGGTAGTCAAGCCCCGCACTGATGGAGTGTGAGGGAATTGTTTGCCCCCACTTGTCCTGCATCACGTATGTGCGTGCACCATGAAGAACGCCAGGTGACCCGGCTGAGAATCTCGCTGCATGGCGTCCCGTTTCCACGCCGTCACCACCGGCTTCATAGCCCCGCAATTGCACGCTGAGATCGTCCATAAATCCGCTGAAGAGGCCCATAGCGTTGGATCCGCCGCCCACACAGGCCGCAACGGCGTCTGGCAACCGACCTTCGATAGCTAATATTTGCTCTCGTGATTCGCGCCCAATCACTGAATGGAAATGGCGCACCATGTCAGGAAAAGGCGACGGTCCGGTCACCGTTCCGAGAACGTAGTGGGTTGAATCAACCGAGGCTACCCAATCGCGCATTGCTTCGTTGATTGCATCTTTGAGCGTCCTACTGCCATTCGTGACAGAAATAACTTCAGCACCGAGGAGCTTCATGCGGGCGACATTGAGCGCCTGTCGACGAGTGTCTTCCTCGCCCATATAGACAGCGCATTCAAGTCCGAGCAATGCGGCGGCCGTTGCCGTTGCCACCCCGTGTTGACCTGCCCCAGTTTCGGCAATGACTCGCTTTTTACCCATGCGCTGGGCAAGAAGTACTTGACCCAATGCGTTATTTATTTTGTGAGATCCGGTGTGGTTGAGATCCTCGCGCTTGAAGTAAACATGAGCGTTATTACAGTATTCACCGAATCTCCAAGCCCGCGTTAGCGGAGAAGGCCGGCCGGTGTAGTCCCGCTCTAAATCTGAGAGTTGGGTAGCGAAGTTTGGATCAGCAATCGCCGCCTGAAATGCTGCATCGAGTTGATCCAGTGCGCTCGTCAAAGCCTCGGGGACGAAGCGGCCGCCATAAGGACCAAAGTGTCCAGCAAGAACTACTTCGCGTTCAACCTCGGAGGTGGTCATGATCGACCCCGTGAACGACATGAAGGGTGCGCACCTGCGGTCACCAGTTCATGAACGGCTTCCCTTGGATTCCCACCAATAACCAGGGATTCCCCAACAAGTACGGCGTCGGCTCCTGCATCGGCATAATTCATGAGGTCATGATGGTCTCGAACCCCGGACTCTGCAATTCGAATACATGAGGTGGGGATTCGCTCAACGACACGGCTAAATGTTGATCGATCCACTTCCAGCGTCTTTAGGTTTCGGGCATTGACCCCAATGACCGTAGCGCCGGCGTCTAAAGCCCGATCAATTTCTAGTTCATCATGGACTTCAACTAGGGCGGTGAGCCCCAAGCTTTGTGTTCGCTCGATGAGGGAAACCAACACTTTTTGTTCGAGAGCGGCCACGATCAAAAGGACCATGTCGGCTCCATAGGCTTTTGCTTCCCATAACTGGTAACTGCCAATAACGAAATCTTTGCGCAAAACCGGGATATCAACTGCGGCCCGAACTTCGGTTAAGTCAGCCAAACTCCCGCCAAAACGGCGTTCTTCGGTTAGCACACTGATGCAATGTGCTCCGCCCGCTTCATATTCCGCGGCAAGTAGCCCAGGGTTGGGAATTTGCGCAAGAACGCCCTTGCTTGGACTGGATCTTTTCACTTCCGCGATCACGCACACATCGGGGCCACTGAGAATTGCTTTGACATCTTGGGCTTCACGAACCCTGGATGAGCGCTCCTTCAATTGTTCGAGTGAAGTGTGTTGCATCCGGACAGCCAGGTCCTCGCGGACACCGTCGATTATGTCGTCTAAAACTGTCACGTCCTTAGAGTAGCCGTATCAGATGAATGGGCTTTATTTAGGAGCCCGATCCCCAATCCAAACCAATGACAACGAAAGAACTTGGACTGATCGAGCTGTGTGATCACCGGGAACCCCGCTCGGGAATCTCAATGGTGAACCGGGCTCCTCCCTCTGGCGCCGAACCAACGCTCGCGCTTCCACCCATACCGAGCGCCAGCCGACCCACAAGGGCCAAACCAATTCCCGTTCCCACCGGCCGCACACCCCGATATCGCTCATAAAGTGCCCCAGGTTCAAAGGCCACCAATTGATCCTCTGGACTCAAACCTGGGCCCGAATCACGCACCTCGATAACCAAGGAGTTGTCTAACTGCTCAATTCGAATTGCCAAGGTGCTGTGGCTTGGGCTCAAGCGCAGTGCATTTTCAGCCAAATTATCCACGATTTGCCGAAGCCTGAAGGGGTCCCCGATGAATCCTCCGTTGACCTGGATTTCGCATTCGAGGTTTACCTGTTGCTCATGTGCCCGATAGCCCCAGACTTGCCGGACTTCATTTGCGAATTCAGGTAATTCAATCCTGATTTCGGAGATGGCAAAATCAACGGCCCCGAGCCTGGCCAGATCTAGTAGGTCACTCACCAATCTATCGAGTCGCGCGGATTCAGATGAAATAAGTCGTGCAGCGTCTATTGCCTCATCTCCGGCGAGAATGCCATCTGAGATAGCTTCGCTGTACCCCTTTACCGCAGTCAGTGGGGTTCGAAATTCGTGGGAAACGGATAAAAGAAATTCCCGCTGGCGAGCCTCTGAAGCAATAAGTGCAGAGTCAAGTGCATTTAGTGAAATCGAGATTTCGTCCACTTCTTTGGGTCCCGTGGAAATCAATTCAACTCCGCGGGATCCGCTAGCCATGGACATTGCGGCTGTACTCGCTCGACGGAGTGGCCTTGCTAAACGCTGCGCGGCAAAAAAACCTAAAGTAATCGCGATAACTAATCCAAGTGCCAACGCAAGTACAAGCCGCCAAATAATCGCTCCCGCACTCGCTCCAGCAATTGAGATGGGCTGAATCAAAATAACCGAACCATCGACACTCAGAGGGCGGCCCTCAAGTAAATATTCACCATCAACTGAAAAAACTCGCCCTGAGATATTTTCGCCATTATTGAGTTGATCAACAAAGGTTTGTGGAAAGTTAAAAGGCAGGTCACCAAGATTCGGTGAACCTAAAGGAATCAAATAGGCCGAAATTGATTCCCTCTGCAATGTCTTGATTAATCCTTGCCCGACCCCAGACCCAGAACCCTGCTGATCAATAGCGTTAGCGGTCACATTGGCCAATTGTGAAAGATTTCTCGCACCAACGTCCTGTGAACTCGAAATAACAAGTGGGTAGGACACAAGCCCTGCAACGACTATTGCGAAAGCGGCAACTGCACTCGTGAGAAGCACCAAAAGTGTGACAATGCTCCATCCGCGCAATTTCATTGAGCAATCTCAGGTGATGGGGCTTCCCATGCATAACCAACTCCGCGAACAGTACGAATGGGTGCATCTGCTCCGAGTTTTGTTCGGATTTGCGCAACGTGCACATCAACAGTTCGAGTTCCGAGACCTTCGGTGTACCCCCAAACATTCTCCAGCAACTCCGAACGCTCGATCACTTGTCCGGAACGAGCCATGAGGTAGGCCACTAAGTCAAACTCGGTCGCCGTCAGGACTACCGGTTTGCCGTTGTGCGATGCACGCCTAGTTTTGAGGTTTAATTGGACCCCTTCTTCATCGAGGATTTCACTGACCTGCTGGGCGGAACGGCGAACAATCGCCTTAACTCTTGCCACCAACTCCCGGGGACTAAATGGTTTGGTCACGTAGTCGTCGGCGCCAAGTTCAAGACCAAGCACCCGATCGACTTCGTCGTCTCGCGCGGTACAGAAAACGATTGGTGTCCAATTATTTTCGGCTCGAAGTTGTCGGCAAATTTGGGTCCCATCTAATTTGGGTAACCCCACATCAAGAATTATTAGATCAAAATTTTCACTTTGTGCTGCGGCCAGACCTGATTCACCATCAAAACACGCCTGCACCTCACAACCTTCACGCTTGAGGTACACCCCAATGAGGTCTGAAATCGGCCGTTCATCTTCGACCACGAGAACTTTCATGTGGCCACCATGTGATGAGTCGAATTTACGCGTTTACGGTTTTCTTGCCCAGACCCATCATGGCCATGACCTTGCCCACAACACCGCCCAGGAATACCATCGCGACCCCGACCCAAAAGAGTGGCCAATTCCCCAAAATCAGTGCCAGGGTTGCCACGACGAATGCCAGGACAATGATGAAAACAGTGGTCCAAGCAGCTGGGGTGGATCCATGGTCCTCGTGATGTTCAGTCATGGTTGTATTTAATCATGTGATCGTGGCTTGTCGGGATCTGACTCGAGAGTTGGGTCGACACCAGAATCAAGCAATGTCCACGCATCTTGCTCATGCGGTGCTGAACGCGAATATCTTCCACTCAAAGTCGGCCAATTCTTGGAACTGAACACAATGAAAAGATTCGTGATCACCAATCCCAAACTGAGCGCTATCGCAAAAACCCACAGTGCATTAAGACCATCTTTGTCGAGGATGATTATGGAATAAACGCCTGCCGCAGCAACGACCGCGCCCAGAGTTCCTAATATTCTTCGACCCCATGTTCGGGTTGCTAAGACGCCAATCACCACGGCCAAGGAAACCGCCCAAACGGCAAAAATAAATGAGTCGAGATCTGATCCAACAAGATCCTGCGAAACCAACTCACTTTGGATCGTTCCCCAGATAAGCCCCCCAACCCACAAGAGAGACCCGGCCAGGATCGACTGGAGAGCTATTGTGAATAGGTATTTCCGCCCTGGCGACATTTCACCTGCACTTTCGATTACTGTTCAAGTTGCTCAGCCAATGCAACGGCACGAATAATAGCCATTGCCTTGTTAACGCATTCATCATTTTCACTTTCGGGAACTGAATCTGCCACGATACCTCCACCAGCTTGGATGTGCGCGATTCCATCTTTTAAAAGGGCAGTTCGAATGGCGATTGCCATGTCCATATTCCCCGCGAAATCAAAGTATCCGATGCAACCACCGTAAAGCCCACGCTTTTCTGATTCCATTTCCTCGATGATTTGCATTGCGCGTGGCTTCGGTGCACCCGAAAGTGTGCCTGCGGGAAAAGTTGCCCTGAGCGCAGTGAACGCGTCTTCATCTACTTTAAGTTCACCCGTCACGGTCGACACTAAGTGCATGACGTGCGAGTAACGTTCAACGTGCATGAAGTCAATCACATTGATGCTGCCCGGAGTACAGACTCGACCCAGATCATTGCGTGCAAGGTCAACCAGCATGAGATGCTCGGCGCGTTCTTTCTTGTCGTCAAGTAAATCCTGTGCCAATAGCCGATCACGCTCAGGATCGGTGCTCCTCCAGCGAGTTCCCGCGATCGGATGCACGACCGCATTGCGTTCACGTACGGTGACCAATGCCTCCGGCGATGACCCGATAATTTCAAAAGCCACGCGATTGAAATCGTTTGGGTCAGGAACCCTAACCAGATACATGTATGGACTTGGGTTGGTTGATCTCAGGATCCGATAAATACTCAACGCACTTGCCTGCGTTGGGACACTAAACCGCTGGGAAAGAACAACTTGGAAGGCGTCGCCCGCGCGAATATATTCCTTGATCGTGTCAATGTTCTTTAAATAAGTCTCCTCGCTTGTTACCCGCGGTGGTAAAATCAAGTCAGCTTCTAAGGTGGGTGTGGCCTGGGCTCCGCTCGGCAAAATATGAGTTATTGAATCCTGCATTTGGTCAAGACGCGCAATTGACGTTTCATACGCTTGCTCGACACGCTCAGGTGAATTGTCAAAATTTATTGCATTAGCAATTAATGTCACCGTGCTCTCAAGGTGATCTACTACCGCGATATCAGAGGCAAGCAAGAAACTGAGATCCGGGATTTTCAAAGAATCGCTGGTGGATTCCCCAATTTCCTCCCAGTTGCGCACAATGTCGTAGGCCATGTATCCGACCAGGCCGCCGGTGAAGGGGAAGTCTCCGGTCTCGGAGAGTTTTGACTTCTGCGTATGTAATTGGGCGAGGGTTGCCTCAAGCACGTCAAGGGCTAATCCACTTTCGGGTAGGCCAGCAGGAACTCGTCCGCTCCACACCGCTTTACCCTGCGATTCTGAGAGCATCGCGGCACTATTAACCCCGATAAATGAATAACGGGACCATTGCACTCCGGCTTCCGCTGACTCCAGCAAAAACGTACCCGCCCGTTCCCCACACAGCGCGTGAAAAAGGCCAATCGCACTGACATGGTCGACGAGGAGCGTTCGAGAAACTGCCACGACTCTTTGCACACGTGCCAACTCCTGGAACGTGGCAAAGTCGGGGGTGTTCGAATTTTTCTTGTTCACTTGTCAATTCCTTGATCAAAAAAACAGGTGCGGTTACCAGTGTGACAAGCCGATCCGTTTTGATCAACAATCATGAGAAGTGTGTCCCCGTCACAATCTGCTCGCAAGCTCCGCACCGATTGGCTATTTCCTGACTCTTCACCCTTTACCCAAATCTTATTTCGACTGCGCGAAAAATACGTTCCCAAACCGGTGTCAATGGTTAACTGCACCGCATCAGCATTCATCCAAGCCATCATGAGCACTTCTTTGCTCACCGAATCCTGGGTAATCACGGGCACGAGGCCATTTTCATTGAATCTAATTCGGGAAATGAACTCACTGGCTTCGTTCATGACACCAACCTAGTTGGTTCACGAACTGGTATGGAATCAGCCTTCAATGCACTTTTCACCTGAGCGATGGATACTTCACCAAAATGAAAAATGCTGGCAGCCAAAACAGCTTGTGCGCCCGCATTTATTGCCGCGGCAAAATCACTGGGAACACCTGCACCCCCGCTGGCAATGATCGGAATATTCACTGCCGCACGAACCGCTTTAATGAGTTCCAGGTCAAATCCAGCCTTCGTGCCGTCAGCATCCATTGAGTTGAGTAATATTTCACCCACGCCGAACTCCGCCGCACTCTTCGCCCACTGCACGGCATCGAGGCCGGCAGATTCTCTGCCTCCGTGCGTGGTCACTCCAAAGCCACTTGGCTGACCAGATACTCGACGTGCATCCAGTGAAAGCACGATGCATTGGGAGCCAAACCGCTGTGCAGCTTCACGCAAAAGTTCCGGACGGGCAATCGCCGCGGTGTTAATAGAGACTTTGTCAGCACCGGCTCGCAAAAGGGCGTCAATATCTTCGATACTTCGGATTCCTCCGCCCACCGTTACCGGAATGAAAACTTGGTCGGCGCTACGACGGACTAATTCAAGTGTCGTCTCGCGATCTGAACTCGACGCGGTTATGTCGAGAAAAACAAGTTCATCAATTCCGGCCGCCCCGTACAAGGACGCCAATTCAATTGGGTCACCCGCATCAACGAGATCAACAAAATTCACACCTTTAACAACCCTGCCGCCATCAACATCAAGGCATGCAATTACTCGGGCAGCGAGTGTCACGGCTGCGGCGGTCCCCACTGGTAAGGGTCGTAGCGACCTTCAACGGCCACGAGTGCCTCGGGGAGACTGAAAGCCTGCTCATAGAGCGCCTTCCCAACAATTGCGCCCTCGATTCCTTTCATTTCGGCAAGTTTGTGGAGGTCCTCCAACTTGTGGATTCCACCCGATGCGATTACGCGGGCGCGGGTTGCCTCTGTGACCTGCTTCAAGAGGTGAAAATTGGGTCCGTGCATCATTCCGTCCTTTTCGACATCGGTGACCACGTATCGGGTGCACCCGGCTGCGTCGAGGCGGCCGATTGTTTCCCACAGATCTCCACCCTCTGTTGTCCAGCCACGGGCCGCCAGCGTGTGCCCCTTCACATCAAGGCCTACGGCTATGCGCTCACCGTATTCCGCTATAACGGCTTCGGTCCAATCAGGATCTTCCATCGCCGCGGTTCCCAGATTCACTCGCGCGCAACCGGTTGCAAGGGCCGCCTTCAAGCTTTCATCGCTTCTGATTCCGCCCGAAAGCTCAACTTTGACTTCACCACCGATTCTCTCAACAACGTGGGAAATGAGGGTTGAGTTGTTTCCGGTTCCGAATGCAGCATCAAGATCAACTAAATGGATCCACTCAGCACCCTGATTCACCCATGTTTGGGCAGCATCAAGGGGTGATCCGTAAACGGTTTCGCTTCCCGCCTTTCCTTGAACCAAGCGGACGGCCTTGCCATCTTTGACGTCGACGGCGGGTAAAAGTGTGAATTTCATGGGTGCAGTCTAGGTGAGGGTGTCGACCCAGTTGTTGATCAGCGTGAGTCCCGCTTCGCCACTCTTCTCTGGGTGAAATTGGACCGCCGAAAGTGGGCCATTTTCCACGGCAGCAACAAAGGGTGCCCCGTAATCACTCCAGGTGACGATTGGCGGGTGTTGAAACGGATCGGTGTCACTCATGGTCCACTCTTGAACTGCATATGAGTGCACAAAATAAAACATTTCGGACTCAACCCCAGCGAACAAGGACGACGAAGCTGGCGGTGCAACATTGTTCCACCCCATGTGCGGGACGATCGGGGCAACTAAGTGATCAACGGTGCCCGGCCATTGACCAAGCCCCTGGGTCGTGACTCCGTGCTCGATTCCCTGTTCAAACATTATTTGCATGCCGACGCAGATACCCAAGACCGGGCGTCTGGCCACCATCCGCGCGTCAACGAGTGCGCTACCCCTCACCTTGTCGATTCCAGCCATGCAGGCTGCGAATGCACCCACCCCCGGAATAATTAGACCGTCCGCATTCAGACAGGTGTCAAAATCAGAACTCAAAATTGCGGTTGCTCCAACATGCTCGGCCGCGCGGAGCGCCGAACGAACATTTCCGAAGCCATAGTCGAGAACTGCAACAGAGGGTGACATGAATTATCTTTTACTTACTGCGAAGCAGTCAGTGTGCCTTTAGTTGAAGGAACTCCCACTACGCGTGGGTCTTTAGCCACCGCGGTACGCAATGAACGGGCGACACTTTTGAATTGCGCTTCAACAACATGGTGGGCATTTCGGCCCGAAAGCACATTGACATGCAGGGTGATTTGCGATGTAGCAACAATTGATTCCCAGATGTGGCGAGTCAAAGTTGTGTCGTAGGTCCCAATGAGTTCGACCAATTCGGGTTCTGTATGCACCAGATATGGACGACCAGAAAGGTCAACCGCACTCTGCACCAAGCATTCATCCAGTGGAACAAGGGCGTCGCCGTATCGATTTAATCCAGCTCGATCTCCCAATGCCTGATTCATTGCCTGCCCAAGTGCCAAACTTGTATCTTCGACTGTGTGGTGTGCATCAACGTGCAGATCACCCCGAGAATTCACCACTAAATCAAATCCACCGTGTTTTGCTAACTGCGCAAGCATGTGGTCAAAAAATGGCACACCCGTCTCAATGGTGCTTTGCCCTGTTCCATCGAGGGAGAGCTCAACGAGCACACTACTTTCCTTAGTCTCGCGTTCGATCCGTGCCATTCTGGTCATGTAGTTCCTCCTGTGCTCAGACTAACGTTTTCAAACAATTTAGAAATAACTCGTTCTCACTAGCGGTTCCGATGCTCACCCGAAGCCACTCTGCAGGACCCGTTTCTCGGATTAGGATTCCGTGCTCAAAGAGTCCTTCCCAAATCGCGTGTCGGTCAGTGAACTCACCAAAAAACAGAAAGTTTGCATCACTGTGGGCTACGCGAAGGCCCATTCCGGCAAGTTCAGCCGCCATCTGATTTCGCGCCTCAGTGATTTGTGCGACCCGATCAAGTGACTCATGTGCAAAACTCAATGCAGCAATCGCGGCCGCCTGTGAAATGGCTGATAGGTGATACGGCAAACGCACCAATTGAAGTGCTTTAACAATCTCACTGGTACTCGTGGCGCAGTATCCGAGGCGACCGCCCGCATAGCCAAATGCTTTGCTCATAGTTCGAGAGACAACCATGTTGGGATATAAATCAAGCAAGGTCAGGGCAGTTGCCCCTTTATCGCTACGGAATTCTGCATACGCTTCATCGACGATAACTAGTGCTCCGTTTGCTTGAGCAACTTTCGCAATTTCCTCGATTTCAGCCAACGTGATTGATGTCCCGGTCGGATTATTCGGTGAAGTGAGAATTACCAGATTGGGCCGGTGCTCAGCAATGGCCTCGATTGCTGTCCCAAGGTCAATGGTGAAATCAGTTCGTCGTGGAATCGACACCATTTTGGTGAAGGAATCACGGGCGTATTCCGGGTACATCGAATATGTAGGGTCAAATGTCAATGCTTGCGTGCCGGGTCCGCCAAATGCGCCAAATAACTGCGCCATAATTTCATTTGAACCATTGGCTGCCCAGATTCGCTCAACATTGACCTTTACCCCGGATTCGACATCCAAGTAAATCGCCAACGCTGCACGTAGGTCCACCGCGTCGCGGTCCGGATATCTGTTAATGCCGCGCGCTGCAACAGCGACAGCTTGTGAAATTGCCGCAACCACCTCCTCACTTGGCGGATATGGATTCTCATTGACATTGAGCCGAACGGGCACGTGATCATCGGGTGCGCCATAAGGTCTCTGGCCAACGAGATCTTGGCGCAAAGGTAGTACAAATCCGCTCACTGTTGGATCCGAACGGAGATCGCCTGCCCGTGCGCCGGCAAGTCCTCCGCGCTCGAAAGCGCCAGAACATGGGGGGCTACTTCGACCAAGGCTTGCCGTGAATACTCGATAATGTGAATGCCCCGCAGAAAAGTCTGAACCGATAAACCTGAGGCGTGTTTCGCCGATCCAGCTGTCGGTAAAACATGGTTGGACCCGGCGCAGTAGTCACCCAATGAGACCGGGGCGTAGGTGCCCACAAAAATTGCACCCGCATGTTTGACCCTGCGGGCAACTTCTCGGGCATTCTCGACATGAATTTCCAGATGCTCAGCGGCGTAGGCATCAACGACGGCCAAACCCTGTTCAAGATCGGCGACCAAGACAATTGCACTTTGCACTCCACGAAGTGCGGTCTCAATACGCTCCGAGTGCTTGGTCATGGGAACCTGCTGCGCAAGGGATCGCTCAACCGCGTTGGCCAGTTCCTCACTGTCCGTCACTAACACCGCGGAGGCAAGTTCATCATGTTCCGCCTGGCTGATTAGATCTGCAGCAACATGAGCGGGGTCAGCGCTGTTATCGGCCAAAATCATGATTTCAGTGGGTCCGGCCTCAGAGTCAATTCCGATGATTCCCTGTAGAGCGCGCTTGGCCGCTGCCACGTAGATATTTCCAGGACCCGTCACCAAATCAACCGGTCGGCACGCACCCTCAGGCAGTTCTACTCCATAGGCCAGCATGGCAATAGCTTGTGCGCCGCCGACGGCATAAACTTCGTCGATTCCTAAAAGATGAGCTGCAGCCATAATGACCGGGTGCGGCCAACCGCCCCAGTCTTTCTGCGGTGGTGAAACAACAGCAATCGAGCCAACCCCCGCGATTTGGGCTGGTACGACATTCATAACGACACTACTGGGGTACACGGCCTGACCACCGGGGACATAAAGTCCCACTCGATCAACGGGAATCCAGCGCTCGGTGACCGTCCCACCCTCGACCACTTCAGTGACAGTTTCACCGCGAACCTGGTCCGAGTGCACAATTCTGGCTCGACGAATGGACTCGAGTAAGGCCGCCCGCACAAACGGATCAAGATTTGCAGCAGCATTTTCCAACTCGGCCACCGGGACTCGCAATGAGGGCGGCGTGGTGCCATCAAGGGTTTGAGACCACCGAGCAACAGCTTCCGCACCATTTTCATGGACGTCTTGCAAGATCGGAGCAATTATCTTTCCAGCATCTTCAACATTGATGGCGGCTCGAGGCACCATATTCGTTACGGAGTTCGTCACGGAATCGACAACAAAAGCACGGTCCCGAAGATCGATGAGCCGGATCATGTAGAGCAGTTTAGTCTGTGGTGGTGAGTTCCCATATCCCGCTCTTTCCGTTGAACACCGTTCTCGTGCCGGGCTTGGTCCTCCCGCTCCACATTTTTGAGCCCCGCTACCGGTTGATGATCCAGGAATTATTGGAAATTCCCGACGAAGAGGAGCGCAAATTTGGCATAGTCGCCGTGCGTGATGGGCATGAAATTTCATCAGATGGCATCAATGCTTTACATCCTGTGGGGACTTCCACCATCCTCCGTGAGGCAAATCTTCATGAAGATGGTCGCTACGACGTCGTTACCACCGGTTCACGTCGATTTCGGATTACCTCATTGGATACGAGCTCCCCTCTTCTACGGGCTGAAGTGGAATGGCTGCCCGAACCTGAAACCGCACAATCAGAGCAACTCACGTTACTCACCCAAAAAACCATTCAAGATTTTGCGGCATATCGGGTAGCACTCTCAGGGGATTTAAATGGCAATGTCTCGATATTCCAGGAATTACCCACCGATCCAACAGTCGTTTCCTATCTGCTGACCGCTGCCATTCTTCTCCCCACGGCAGAGCGACAAGATCTGCTCGCAGCCCAAAACACACAGACTCGGCTTGCACTCATTCGGACACTTCTCCGACGCGAAACTGCCCTAATAAGACATTTTGGTGCGCTACCTGCAGTCGACTTGTTCTCAAATAATCATTCACTGAATTAGTGGGCGCCTACAATCACGTCCGTGGCAATTACTCCTGCAACCCTCGCACTTGATTCACTCGGTGTTTCGTACACCGTACATAAATTTGACAGCATCGCGGGGACAGGGTTCGGCAAAGAGGCTGCCAGCAGTATGAATATTGATGAAAACCAAATTTTCAAAACCATAATTTTTGGGGATAAACACATCGCGGCTGTTGGTATTGCCCCGGTCTCACAAAAAATTAGCACGAAGAAACTCGCCGCGACCATTGGCTTGCGTTCACTAGAACCAATGGATGCGGCCCTCGCCCAGCGCCTCACCGGTTACATAGTCGGCGGTATCAGCCCATTCGGTCAAAAAAAGGTACTTGCAACAGTGATCGATACCAGCGCACACCTATTTGAGAACATCTACGTCAGTGGAGGCCGCCGTGGCCTTGAAATTTGTATCACTCCGACCGATCTGATCAGCGTCCTCGGCGCGCTTACCGCAGATATTCAGGCAGAGTGATTCCCCGCGCGACCGCGCTGGGCTAAATAGTCGCCGATCGCCATAATCAGAATTACCACACTTGACCCAAGCGGCCACATCAGAAGCATCGCCGGCAGAGTCAATTCAAGTGGGGCGTCAACGACTGTTGGATCGGGGATGTCAATGTTTGCTAGGTCGACAAAGCCCAGATGTGAACCCACCCACCACATTGCGAAAGTGCCCACAACCGAAGATGCCAATGCCGCAACTAGCGAGGCCAGCAAATGTTCACGACGCATGGACACCAAACCAATAGCCATTAACACACCCGCGATTGCCCCAAGCGCCCCGAACGCAATATTTGCGGAAAAATATTCTTGCGGTTGAAAATTTTCCGGAAAAACCCGGTCAGCAGTAATGACAACCGAGACGCGGGGAGCCAAAGCCCACCACATGACGCCCAGAGCAGCGCCCGACAACCCTCCCGCAATGACTCCCGTGACAAATACTGTTATCGCTTTACGCCTTCGCTCTGGCGTTTTTACTGCGTTGGTATTTTCTAAATCAGACATGACGAACCTAATAGTGCCTTCAGATCACCAAAGAGTGATGGTGAAGGCGTCACTCGATAAATGTCGTCGAGCTTCATAACTGTCGTTGAGGTACCACCGGTCAGGTGCAACTGCACTTCCGTGGTTCCCGGATGTTGCGCCAGAATATTTTTCAGTCGTGCCACAAGTGGTGGAACACATCGGGTCGCCGCCATGGTGAGTCGAACCGGACCCGTCGACGCACTTGAGAGATCCGGGGCAGAGACTTCAAGCGCAATGGCTCTCACGCCATCTTCATCACTTCGATCAATTTTGGTGCGGATAACCAAAATGGAGTCATCAACGAGAAGTGTTCCAAAGGATGCATAAGAGGCTGGGAAAACCATGACTTCAAGGCTTCCCTCTAGATCCTCCAAAGTGACAATTGCCCAAGCCGAGCCTTTTTTGGTGGTTTTTCGTACGACACTGGTGACCAAACCGCCCAGCGAAACTACCTGTCCGTCAAGATTTTCATCAATCAAAACGGACGCGATGCTCCGGTC
Source organism: Candidatus Nanopelagicales bacterium (assembly GCA_040399625.1). Lineage (GTDB taxonomy): Bacteria > Actinomycetota > Actinomycetes > S36-B12 > S36-B12 > UBA4592. Next base: position 68,827 of record JBBARV010000002.1, read on the forward strand.
GGAAAGTTGCGCCAATGCACTCTCCATGCCGAACAGTGGGTGGTCTGAAACGTAGAGCCCCAGCATGTCACGCTCATGGGCCAGGAGAAGTGACTTCTCCCACTCGGTGATACCGATCACAGGTCGTTCAATCAGCGAAACTTCGGAATCTTCTTCGAGCCCACCGAATAGATCAAACTGTCCAATCGCCTCTGAGCGTTTGATGTCAACCGCTGCATCAATTACCTGCTCATGAACTGCGGTTAACCCCTTGCGCGTATGACCCAGACTGTCAAAGGCACCAGCTTTCACCAATGACTCAACAACGCGCCTATTACACACTGCGATATCCACTTTGGCAATGAAGTCATGAAAATCAGCAAAGCGACCGACCTTGTTTCGTGTTGCGATCACTGATTCCACAACGTTAGTTCCGACATTTCGAATAGCCGTTAGTCCAAAACGGATATCAGTCCCGCGCGGAGTGTAGTTTGCGTCGGAATCATTAACATCAGGTGGCAAAACCTTGATTCCCATGCGACGACATTCATTGAGATAAATTGCAGAGCGTTCCTTGTCATCGGCCATTGAAGTCAGCAGTGCTGCCATATATTCAGCCGGATAATTAGCCTTCAAGTAGGCGGTCCAGTAGGAAACCAAGCCATAGCCAGCCGTGTGAGCCTTATTGAAGGCGTAATCCGAGAATGGAACAAGGACTTCCCACAGCTTATTAATCGCCGGGTCTGAAAATCCACGCTCGCGCATGCCTTCACTAAATGGCACAAATTCCTTTTCGAGAATTTCTTTTTTCTTCTTGCCCATGGCACGACGAAGAAGGTCCGCTTTACCGAGTGAATATCCGGCTAATTGTTGCGCAATAGCCATGACTTGCTCTTGGTACACGATTAACCCATAGGTGTCACCGAGGATTTCACTCAAGGGCACTTCAAGTTCAGGGTGAATCGGGACAACCGGCTTTCGACCATTTTTTCGATCCGCGTAGTCATTATGTGCATTGGCGCCCATGGGTCCCGGTCGGTAGAGGGCGAGTACCGCTGAAATATCTTCGAAATTATCGGGGGCCATGGATCGCAATAGCGAACGCATCGGGCCGCCATCAAGTTGGAATACTCCCAATGTGTCCCCGCGAGAGAGTAGTTCATAGGCGACTTTGTCGTCGAGTGCCAAGGTTTCCAAAACGACTTCATCGCCCGTGTTGCGTTTAATGTTTTCTAGGCAGTCGTCCAGGACACTGAGGTTCCGTAATCCGAGAAAGTCCATCTTTAATAGGCCAAGGGATTCACATGCACCCATATCAAACTGGGTGATGATCGCGCCGTCTTGTTCGCGTTTCCACACTGGGATAACGTCCATAAGTGGCTCACTACACAAAATCACACCTGCTGCATGCACACCGGGTTGACGCTTAAGCCCTTCAAGCCCCTTGGCCGTATCAATGACAGTCTTTACTTCGGGATCAGCCGCATATAGCGCCCGGAACTCTGCAGCTTCCGAATAGCGTGAATCGGCAGGGTCAAATGCGCCTTTGAGAGTCATGTCCTTGCCCATGACAGACGGTGGCATAGCTTTTGTGATCCGATCGCCGACGGAGTATGGCAAACCCAAGACACGCGCACTGTCTTTGATCGCAGCCTTAGCCTTAATTGAACCGTAGGTAACAATCTGTGCGACGCGCTCTTCCCCGTACTTCTCCGTGGCGTATCGAATCATGTCCGAACGCCTCCGCTCATCAAAATCAATATCAATATCAGGCATCGAGATTCGTTCGGGATTCAAGAACCGTTCAAACAGCAAACCATGCTCGATCGGATCTAGGTCAGTAATACCCAATGCATAAGCGATCATGGCGCCAGCGGCAGAACCACGACCCGGTCCCACTCGAATGCCGTTGTTCTTCGCATGTTGCACAAGGTCAGCAACTACTAAGAAATAACCGGGGAAGCCCATCTGGGCAATGACTCCCAACTCGTACTCGGCCTGCGTTCGCACTTTGTCAGGAACACCGGTTGGGTACCTGCGTGCTAGACCAATTTCTACTTCCTTGACCAACCAGGACTCTTCACTTTCGCCAGCCGGAATATCAGCGCGAGGCATAAGGTTTGCGCCTTCATTGAATTCAACATTGCACCGCTCTGCAATCAGTAGAGTGTTGTCACAGGCCTCAGGGAACTCACTCCAGAGATCTCGCATTTGGGCAGCGGACTTCAGATAAAAATCACGGGCATCAAATCTGAATCGTTTCGGGTCATCAAGTGTTGTTCGAGTTCCAATACACAACAGCACGTCATGTGTATCTGCGTCACTTTCATGAACGTAATGCATGTCATTTGTTGCAATTAGTGGCAAATCGAGTGCCTTGGAAATCTTGATTAAATCTGGCATGAAGTTGCGTTCAATGGCGAGACCATGATCCATGACCTCGGCAAAGAAATTACCCGCCCCGAAAATATCCCGGTAATCGGCTGCAGTTTCCAGTGCTTTTTTGTACTTCCCAGCCTGCAGCCAACGATTTACTTCACCACTCGCACACCCGGTTGTGCCGATAAGACCCTTGCCGTAACGGTCCAAGAGTTCGCGGTCAAATCGTGGCTTGTGATAGTAGCCCTCAATGCTGGCTAAAGATGACAGCCGAAAAAGATTGTGCATGCCCTGCGTGTTTTCTGCCCAAAGAGTCATGTGCGTGTAGCTGTGCTTTCCGCGACCCGCCCCGGGATCTTCTGGAGCTCCTTCATCAAAGCCCCCACCAAAATCAAATGGGGAACGCTCAAAACGTCCCTGGGGAGCGTAATAGCCTTCAAGACCAATGATCGGCTTCACCCCGTACGCCTTACCCTTCTTCCAGAAGTCGTATGCGCCGTAGAGATTCCCGTGATCCGTCATAGCAATTGCCGGCATACCCTGCTCATGTGCCGCTACGAATAGGTCATCGAGTTTTGAAGCGCCGTCCAGCATCGAGTACTCGGTGTGCACATGAAGGTGAACAAAATCAGCCTTGCCCACCGACTCACTCACGCAATCACCCTTATCAAATCACACTACTTCGGCTAAAAAACTATTAGCGTCAATCACTTCACCGGTTTCACTCCACGGAACAGACTGCACAAGGGGAAGGTACAGAATATTACGGTCAAGCGTCGCGCAAAATTCCTAGTGCACGGGTGAGATCTTCGCTGTATTCACTTTTCAATTCAACTCGTTCGCCGGTTCGCGGGTGATCAAATGCGAGTTCAACCGCGTGTAACCACTGACGGTCAAGCCCTAGTCGAGCCGCCAAAACCGGATCTCCACCGTACATGGTGTCCCCGGCAATTGGGTGGCGCATCGCTGACATGTGAACCCGAATTTGGTGGGTCCGACCCGTTTCAAGGAGCACTTGCACCAGTGATGCATGACGGAAGGCTTCCAGCGTCTCATAGTGGGTGATGCTGGGCTTGCCGTCCTTTGTGACCGCGTATTTGTACTCATGGCCCGGGTGACGTCCAATGGCAGCATCAACGGTACCAACGAGTGGGTCGAGCAAACCTTGGACAACTGCGTGGTACACCTTGCTGACTTCTCGGTTTCGAAACAGATTTTTCATGCGAGAGTAGGACAATTCATTTTTTGCGACAGCCATGAGGCCGGAAGTTCCAGCATCAAGTCGGTGCACGATTCCTTCGCGCTCCGGGGCTCCCGAAGTACTAATGGCGTACCCGGCTGCGGCCAACCCCCCAATAACCGTTGGTCCCTGCCACCCACGGCTTGGGTGTGCTGCAACTCCAGCAGGTTTGTCAACAACCACCAAATCTGAGTCGTCATAGATAATCGTCATACCTGGAACCGGTTCAGCGATTATTTCAATTGTTCCCTTAGCGGGCGAGACGTCCAAATCAACGTCAATTCGTTGCCCTTCAGTCACACGATCACTTTTTGCTAGCGGCCGTTCCGAAACACAGATTGCCCCAGCCTCAATGAGCGCAACCGAAGCAGAACGACTGAGACCAAGAAGCCTGGTGAGCGCAATATCAAGCCGCTCCCCGGCCAATCCCTCAGGAATTGTGAACTCACGGATCACGAGTCCAACCTGCCAGGAGCATTCATGGGTTCACGTTTTCCGTCAATGGGTATTCCGCGGAGTAACAAAATTGCAATTCCTATTCCCGAACACACAATCGACATGTCTGCAATATTGAAAATTGCCCAGTACGGGAGTTGGATGAAGTCGACAACGAATCCCCGAAATGGACCTGGCGCCCTAAACATTCGATCGATGAGATTCCCCAGTGAACCGCCAAGCAATCCACCAAGGGCCAACGCCCACGGCAGACTTGCGAGTCTGCGGGCATACCGGAAAATGACAAAAACGACAACGAAAGCAACTAGTGTGAAAAGCCAAGTAACGCCTGTCCCAATGGAGAAAGCGGCACCAGTGTTTTCAGCGTAAGTGAATTTCACGAATTCACCCAGAAACTCAATAGGTCCCTCACCTGAGGTTCTGCGTGGGAGCAAATACTCTTGAGCCCAGAACTTGGTCAGCTGGTCCACACAAATAATGAGGGCAGCGGTGACGGCGAAAACAGCTAATTCACGTCGATTTACGTGCCTCTGATCACTGCTCGCGGCAATGCTGGATTCGGACACCACTTCAGTCTATGCGAGCGCAAGCCGGCACTTACTCGTGCTGTGTCCCGGAGCGGCTTACGAACGCTCCTCAGCCACCTTGCATGACATACACAGGGTTGCTCGAGGGAACGCCTGCAGACGCAGCTTGCCAATTCCCTTTCCACAGGTGATACAGACTCCATAGGTGCGGTCATCTATCCGACCCAGTGCTTGACGAACCTGTTCGAGCATGTCCCGCGCATTGTTTGCAAGTGACATTTCATGCTCTCGTTCGAAGGTCTTGCTACCCGCATCAGCCTGGTCATCGCCTGCTCCGTCACCGGAATCGCGAATGAGGTCCGCGAGCCCCTGCTCTGTCATCGCGATTTCTTCTAACAATCGAGTTTCGTCTTCATTCAGAGACTTACGAACCCTGTTCAATTCAACTTTGGTCCATGGGCTTTCGTCTTCGCGTACAACGATCGTCGGGGTCTTGACGACTGGTCGAGGTGAGATCACTTTGACGATCCCAGCCGCCTTTTTACCCTTGGCGGGTGGAGTAGTGACCGGAACCAACTTCTCAAAAACAGTTTTCACCACCGGTTCAGGTTCAACCACGATTACTTCCAGGACAGGAGACGTCTCTTTTTTCGCAGTCACCTTCTTCGCGGGTACCTTTGGTTCAGGCTTGGCGGGTGCCTTTTTGGCCGGTAACTTTTTAACAGGTGAAATGGGAACTGCCTTCTTTAGGGGTTTAAGCGGCGCAACCTTTTTAGCCGCGCTCTTTTTGGCCGAAGCTTTTTTCGCAGGGGTCTTGGCGGCCACGGTCTTCTTCGCAGGAGCCTTTTTGGCAGAAGCTTTATTCACAGTGGCCTTGACCACGGCCTTCTTCGCAGGCACCTTCTTCGCAGGAGCCTTTTTCGCAACGACCTTCTTAGCCTGTGTTTTTTTTGCGACCAAACTAGCCGCCCCCTTTAATCAATAGACTGCTGCGGTTACCTTCATGTGCGTATGTGAAATTGCGACGGTCGACGCACCTGCGTATGTTATTGCCCGAGCGCTAAAGTTATGCACTGCCCCAGACTTAGACCAGCACCTAGACGAACATTTTTAAGAGTCGTCTTTTCCAGAGAAGAGCACACCAGTATGTACAAAGTGGTTCCACCCACGGTGAACCTTCCGGATCTGGAGCATGAAATCCTCGATTTGTGGCAAACTGAGGCCACTTTCGCGTCCTCCATGACCCAAAGCGAAGGACGCCCGGCGTGGACGTTCTATGAAGGGCCACCCACCGCCAATGGGGCGCCGGGGACCCACCATATTGAGGCGAGAGCCTTCAAGGACATTTTTCCTCGTTACCGGACCATGAAGGGGTACCACGTAGTCCGCCAGGCTGGTTGGGACTGCCACGGTCTTCCCGTTGAACTCGCTGTCGAAAAGGAGCTCGGCTTTTCCGGTAAGAAAGATATCGAGAATTACGGTGTGGCCGAATTCAATGCCAAATGCCGCGAATCGGTCCTTCGACACGTTGATGCCTTCACTGAACTGACTACCCGCATGGGCTACTGGGTTGATATGGACCGCGCTTACTGGACCATGGATTCCAATTACATCCAAAGCGTTTGGTGGTCGCTAAAGCAAATATTCAATGCTGGGCTCCTCGTTCAAGACCACCGGGTCTCCCCGTATTGCCCACGTTGCGGAACCGGATTGAGTGACCACGAATTAGCCCAAGGCTACGAAGATGTGAGTGACCCTTCGGTTTATGTTCGTTTCCCAGTGAAGTTGGGCGCTCTGGCCGAGAAGTATCCGGATCTGTCTCTGCTTGTATGGACCACGACTCCGTGGACCTTGGTATCAAATACGGCCGTTGCAGTTAAACCAACAGCAACCTATTGCGTTCTGGCGAGCGCTGACCAGCACTACATAGTGGCGCAAGACTTGGTTGAAAACTTATTCGGTTCACCAATGGATGAAGACGGATCAGTCCGCTACCAGGTAAAAGAAAATTTTCCCGGTACGCAGTTAGAACACACGGCATACGTTCGACCATTTGACTTAATTGATATTCCGGACTCCCATTTTGTGATTCTTGCTGACTACGTCACAACCGCAGATGGCACCGGGTTGGTGCACCAGGCTCCAGCTTTTGGCGCAGATGACTTAATCAGTTGTCGTGCTTACGGGTTACCAGTGGTCAACCCGATCGCACCCGATGGAACTTTCCTGCCGGAGACACCTCTTGTTGGTGGTCAATTCTTCAAAAAAGCTGATGCAGCCCTCACTGATAACTTGCGTGAACGTGGACTCCTGTTTCTCGAGGAACCGTATGAGCATTCGTATCCGCACTGCTGGAGGTGCCACACTCCGCTCATCTATTACGCACAACCCTCGTGGTACATCAGGACAACCGCGATCAAAGACCGACTGATGTCCGAAAATGAGAAGACCCAGTGGTACCCCGACACGATTAAGTGGGGACGGTACGGCGATTGGCTCACAAACAATGTCGACTGGGCGCTTTCACGTAACCGCTACTGGGGCACTCCCCTCCCCATTTGGCGATGCGAGAACGAGCATCTCACCGTTGTTGAGTCCCTCACCGAATTGGGTGAACTTGCCGGACAAGAAATTTCCGATCTTGACCCGCATCGCCCCTTCATCGACGACATTACAATTCCGTGCCCACATTGTGACGCAACCGCCCATCGAGTTCCTGAAGTCATTGACTGCTGGTACGACTCCGGAGCAATGCCATTTGCCGCCCAGTGGTACCCGCAGCACAATAAAGAGGACTTTGCCGCCCAGTACCCGGCTGATTTCGTATGTGAGGCTATTGACCAAACCCGCGGTTGGTTCTACACCCTGATGGCAATTGGAACCCTGGTGTTTGACGAGTCTTCATTTAAAAATGTTGTGTGTCTCGGGCACATTCTTGATGAAGATGGCCGCAAGATGAGTAAGCACCTGGGTAATGTTCTTGAACCTATCCCCCTCATGGATCAGCATGGGGCCGACGCCGTGCGCTGGTTCATGCTGGCGAGCGGCTCGCCATGGCAGTCACGCCGCGTCGGTCATACGGCGATAGCTGACATTGTGCGAAAAAATTTACTCACCTACTGGAACACGGTTTCCTTTCTTTCACTGTATGCGCGAAGTGCTCCTTGGTCTCCGGCCGACGGAGCTCCGCCAGTTGATCAACGCCCGATCATGGATCGCTGGCTGTTAACCCAAGCCCATTCCCTCAGCGCACAGGTTGATAGCGCACTCGAGAATTTCGATACCCAGCTGGGCGGTCGCCTGATCACCGAATTCATCGATGACCTTTCCAACTGGTATGTACGTCGAACCCGCAGGCGATTCTGGGATGGAGACCCAGCCGCACTTGCAACATTGCATGAAGCGCTGCAGATTGTCACCCTTTGCATGGCCCCCTACACGCCTTTCATTACCGAACGGGTGTGGCAGGACCTTTTCCGCGGAACACACCCAGAACTACCCAACTCAGTTCACCTCGCCAGTTGGCCGAGCGAGTCACAGATTGATTCCCAATTGCAGTCCCACATGGAACTTGCCCGCCGAGTCACTGAACTTGGACGTTCAGCACGCGCCACCAGCTCGGTCAAAACCCGCCAGCCACTGGGTCGTGCACTCATCAGTGCACCCGGCTGGAGTGAACTCCCCGCTGAACTGGTCGCTGAAGTGGCTGAAGAACTCAATGTGCGTGAACTCCTCACCCTCGATGTATCTGATAGTGACCTTGTCAACATTTCACTAAAGCCCAACTTTCGATCCCTTGGCGCCCGATTTGGCAAGCAAACCCCCTTGGTGGCAGAACACATTTCACGCCAGGACGCAACGAGCTTGGTAAATGCTTTGCGAAATGACGGGAAAGTTGAGTACAAAATTGACGGAGTTGACGGGACTTCAGTAATTGAACTCACAGACCTCGTCATTACCGAAACGCCCGTTGAAGGTTGGGCTGTTGCTGCCGATGCAGGTGAAAGTTTTGCACTTGACCTGGAGATAACCCACGAACTGGCCTTGGCCGGCATGGCACGCGACATTGTCCGATCACTCCAAGAAGGCCGAAAAAATGCTGGATTAGAAATCAGCGATCGGATAAATGTGACGTGGAGCTCAGACAATCCGGACGTCGTTGAGACTATGAATATTCACGGGGGTGAGATCTCCGGTGAGGTGCTTGCATTGAGCATGACCAAGGTGCCACTGCCCGTCACCGGATTCACCATTGTTGGGGTTGAAAGTGAAATCGATGCCAACTTTGGAATTGTAAAAGTTTAAAGGCCTCGAAAAATCCCAATCAGAATTTGAATACCGATCAGCAGAATCAAAAACCCTAGATCCAATGACACCTGACCCAATCGAATCGGTGGGATGAACCGCCGAATGAGTTTCAGCGGGGGCTCTGTGAGGGTATAAATCCCTTCAACAATTATCAGGATGAATCCTGAGGGACGCCAATCACGGGCAAAAACCTGAACGAAGTCAAATATCAAGCGACCGATGAGCACCAGAAGATAGAGAAAAAGGATATTGGCGATCCATGCACCGACCGTGTTCACGTCCCTAACCTACCTGAGTTAGCTTTGATTGAAGAAACCGTCCTTGGCCACTTGCGCCCGCGCCTGATCTCCTACATCAACGTTCACCGGTGACAGCAGGAAGACTTTATTAGTGACCCGCTCGATACTGCCTCGACAACCAAAAACTAACCCTGCCGCGAAGTCAATGATTCTCTTTGCATCACTGTCGTCGAGGTCACCTAAATTCATGATGACTGGAATCCCCTCGCGGTACTCCTCGCCGATACGACGGGCGTCGTTGTATGAGCGAGGGTGGATGGATTCAATGCGACCAAATTCAAAATTTCGCTGGGGCTGGGGGGATTGTGTGACATTGCGGCTGGGCAATTCTTCAGCGCGGCGGATAGTCCTGACACCGCGGGATTCACGGGGCCGGGTCGCCGCAGGATTCGGTGCGGACTCATAACCGTATTCATCAGCGAAGCCCCGAGAGGAGCTGGCCCGATTTGAGGTCTGAACCCTCGACTCGTAGCGTTCTGGTGAATTTCGAGTACTTCGAGGATCGTCATACCCCCCATTCGTGCTTTCATCAGAATAGGAATCGTCTTCAACCAAGCCGAGATAGACAGCCATTCGACGGATACCACTAGCCATTGTCTACCCTCCTATTCCTGTCAACAAACACGAAGTTACCCGAACCACAACACACAATCTAACTTTACTGCACAGATTACCTCTGTCCGAGGATCGCGCTACCAAGTCGCACCTGTGTCGCACCTGCCTGTATCGCCTGCTCTAGATCCCCTGACATGCCAGCTGAAATTACGGTTGCTCGCGGGTGGGAACTTGTGATGGTCGCTGAAACATTTGCCAGTTCCTCAAAAGCTGTCCTGAGATCGACTCCAAGGTCAGGATGCGGTCCAACTGCCATGACACCGCCCAAGTTCAAGTGCGGGGCTTTATCCAACTCTTCCAAAAAATCAACGACCAAATGCTGATTTAATCCGCCCCGGTGTGGAGCGTCCAATGGATCCAAATTGATCTGAATCAGAATTTGGATGGTTCGATTAGCCAATGAGGCTGCCCGTTCCAATGGAGCAATCAGGTCAATGCGATCCATAGACTCAACGACGTCAGCCCAACGGGCAATCGAATTCAGTTTATTGCTTTGCAACTGACCAATCATGTGCCACCGAATTGACCGTGCGCCATCACATTCATCGACTTTACGTTTGGCTTCCTGATCGCGGTTTTCACCAAAAGTTTTCTGCCCAAGGTCATTCAGGATTTCAATATCAGTCGCCGGGTACGTTTTCGAGACCACCAATAAATCAACAAATCGACCCTCGCTCGCGGCATCGATGCGTGCGCGGGCTACTTCCAAATTACGCTCAAGTTCGTCTCGTCGTGCTATGAAACTGTTGGTCATGATCTTTCCTCACGCTCGCGCATAACGATGATTATTCCTTGTCGCCCGGTCCTTCGATTTTTGCGATATGAAAAAAGGGTTTCCGGATTCTCAAAAGTGCAACCCCCAACCACAATCGAACTAACGCTTTCACGCGCCAATTGGGATAAGACTCCGGCACGGACATCAATCCCGCCCAAAACACCCAGCGCAGCCCTTGAAACATCAAAGGGGGTTGAAGTGCGCACCAATTCCCTTCGATCCGCTGAAACCGAATAGCACGACCCGCAGATTGCCGGGCCAACAATTGATTTAATCTCGCGTGCTCCCCGCAGCCGGAGTTCGGTGATCGTATCGCTAACGACACCTGCGACTAGACCCTTCCATCCACAATGGACGGCGCCAATGAGCGGCTTTTCAGCTCCTCGCGATCCATAGAGAATCAACGGGACACAGTCTGCCCCCATGGCCACCAAACCCAGATCGCACTGATCGCTGACAAGGGAATCCACCCCGGGAACTATTCCTGGATGGGATACCCACCCAATTGAAGCGCCGTGGATCGGCTGCATCAGGGCTAAGTTGCGACCCTGCATCTCCACGAGCCCGGCTAACTCGTCCAAGTTACGTGACACTGAATCTGGATCGTCTCCGACGTGCTGGGCAATATTTGCTTGGGAGAAATCCCCGGCACTATGCCCTCCTAAACGACCAGTGACCGCCCAGAAAACTGGACGGTCACCAGGTGCCACCGGTGTAAAAACACCACTGGCAAGGGGAAGAATCACTTACTTCAAGAAATCAGGGATATCTAGATCATCGTCGGTGTCATCAAATGAGACCGACTTAGGTTGAGTGACGCTCTGGCCGAAAACAGGGGCTTCGGCGAGCGCAGCATCTTTGACTGACACCTTTTTGGCAGGTGGCTCCCCACCATCAAATCCGGCGGCAATAACTGTTACCCGGACTTCGTCACCCAGAGTGTCATCAATCACCGCACCAAAAATGATATTGGCATCGGGGTGCGCTGCGTCGGCGACGAGCCGAGCAGCTTCGTTGATTTCGAACAGACCCAGATCGCTGCCACCCGATATTGACAGGAGCACACCATGCGCGCCGTCAATGCCAGCTTCAAGTAGCGGGCTGGAAATTGCCTTTTCAGCTGCCTGCACGGCACGATCTTCGCCGCGAGAAGAACCTATTCCCATGAGTGCTGACCCGGCCGAATGCATGACGCTCTTAACATCGGCAAAGTCAAGGTTGATCAAGCCCGGAGTAGTGATCAGATCGGTGATTCCACTAACGCCCTGCAGTAGGACGTGATCTGCCTGACGGAACGCATCAATGACGGAAATTTCACGGTCCGCAAGTGACAACAGTCGGTCGTTGGGAATAACGATCAAAGTGTCAACTTCAGCACGCAGTTCATCAACTCCTTGATCGGCCTGCGACATCCGACGGCGTCCTTCGAAACCAAACGGACGGGTAACAACACCGATCGTCAGTGCGCCCAAGGATCTTGCAACTTTGGCTACAACCGGTGCACCACCCGTTCCGGTTCCACCGCCTTCGCCGGCGGTCACAAAAACCATGTCAGCCCCGCGAAGGACCTCTTCGATCTCTTCAAGGTGATCCTCAGCCGCTCGCTTGCCGACCTCGGGGTTGGCGCCAGCGCCTAGACCTCGGGTGAGCTCACGGCCAATGTCCAGTTTCACATCAGCATCACTCATGAGAAGTGCCTGAGCGTCAGTATTGATCGCAATGAACTCGACCCCTTTGAGGCCGACTTCGATCATTCGGTTAACAGCGTTAACACCGCCGCCGCCAATACCAACAACTTTGATAACTGCCAGATAATTCTGTGGAGCCGCCACGGCCGCTCTCCTTTTCCGTTCGTGTCGATGAAAGGGGGTCCATCGAACTCTTTAGTCACAAACCCTCAACCTCTACCAGAGGCTAAGCAAATGGTCCGTTTGTGGCCGCGCGGACCATAGACGGTCCGGATACCAAAGCGCAAGTCGGAAAGCCTTATTTTTCCAAAAATTTTGAGAAATATCTTTTCCGGGCCCACTTATGGAACAAAAATTAAGATTTCTTAGGTCCTTTTTCATCCGTTGTTGTAGGCAGTTCTGGTGCGCTGACGTCATAAATTTGCGCTCTTCGCAGCAGGAGCGCCTCAAGAACCGCTGCTTTAAACTCCGGCTCGTCAGCGCTACCCCACCGAACTAATGCGCCTGATTTCAGGTCTAATTCAATACTGTCGATGGATTCAGCTCGAATCCGGACCACTTTTTGGGCTAGGTTGGCCGGAAAGTCAGCAAGAACTTCCACGGCAGACACAAGAGGCGCACCGGTTGCCTCAATCAGTGGCAAGCCATCAATATTCAATGAATCGAAAATGATCCCTTGCGCGTCAACACCTTGACTCGCACCAGAACCTTTCACACGTGCCAGTGGAACCCGCTGGTTCACTGCTATCACCACCTCATTGGGCCAACCCCTACGCACTTCAACGGACGAAACCCACGCAAGATTTGCGACTGCTTGGGCCGCAGTTTCAGTATCAATCCGGGCAATGGGTTGATTAAGCGGAATATTCGCGGTCATTTGCACTTGGGCAATTTGATCAGCGGAAAGGATGCCGCCCGCTGAATCGACCACTTGAACATCTTTGACCCCAAGTATCGAAGAAAACCAGATTAACCAAATAAGTGCTCCCCCGAGAATCGCGATGGCAGGAACCACGAATAGCCAGAATCTTTTTCTCCGTTTATTCGCGCGATAAGCAGTGAAATCCTGAGTAGAGGGATCACTCATGGGAAGGTCCGGGTTCACGTTCTTGCAGTCTCTCGACAACTTCGATTGCGATCAAGCCGATATCGCCCGCTCCCAAGGTCATGATGATGTCACCAAAGTGCGCGTCCTGAATTAAGTCTTCCGCAACGGCAGACCATGACGGTTCAAAAACCACACAATCTGCGGCGAGGGGGACATTCGCGGCCATGGTTTGCCCACTCGCCCCCGGGATTGGTTCTTCACCCGGAGCAAATACTTCAAGAACCACCACCCGGTCAGCTAAGCCGAGCGCCGCACCAAATTCCTGTGAAAACAAAGCGGTTCGGTAATAGTGGTGGGCTTGAAATGCCACAATCAATTGTCCCTGACCCACTAATTCCCGTGCCGCCTGAAGTGTTGCGGTGACCTCGGTCGGATGGTGGGCGTAATCGTCATAAACGCGAATGCCACCCGCTTCTCCTTTGAAATCGAAGCGACGGCGAGTACCACTAAATTTTGTCAGACCCTCGATCCCCTGCTGGGCCGTGAAGCCCATTCCGATCATGGCCACCAGAGCTGCTTGGGCGTTCAAAGCATTGTGATGACCGAATACCTGAAGTTGCACTTGACCCAAACGCACGCCCTCATGTGCTGTATCAAAACTCCATCCCAGCGAGGATGGTTGAACGTCAACCATATGGAAATCTGCTTCCGGGCTTTCGCCATAGGTGCGAACGTCAACTCCCGCGGATCGCGCCGCCCCAACGAGACGGGCTGCCCCAGGATCATCCAGGCATGCGACCAAGAATCCATCACGTTTCTTAATCCCCAGCGCAAAGTCGAGAAATCCTTGCTCAATGGCAGCAAAGGTTCCCCAGTAGTCAAGATGGTCCGCCTCAATATTGGTCACTATGGCAACACTCGGATTCAGTTGAAGAAATGCTCCATCACTTTCATCTGCTTCGGCAATAAAAAGATTGCCGGTGCCTCGGTGTGCATTTGCTCCACTTTCATTGAGCTCACTTCCAATGGCGAAAGAGGGGTCTGCTCCCGCATGCTGAAGCGCGACCGTAAGCATTGATGTTGTGGTCGTTTTGCCATGTGTTCCCGCCACGGCAACACCGGTGAAACCGCTCATAATCGCGGTTAAAGCTTCGGCCCGGTTCATCACGCGTTTGCCCATGCGAGTCGCCTCAACACGCTCGGGGTTCATTGCCGGGATAGCGGTAGACAAGATGAGGGTGTCGATCTCAGCCACATGAGCCCGATCATGTCCGATTATGGCGTCAATTCCCAGAGCACCAAGTGCCGCAAGCCTGCGTGAATCCTTTGCATCACATCCGCTTACGTCCACACCACGTGAAGCCAGTATTTTTGCGATCCCCGACATTCCGGCGCCACCGATACCTACGACATGTACCCGACCCAAATCTTGCAAAGTCACGTCAAAAATCTCCTTTTAAACACGAGTCCCACGTTCATGAACACGATAACCCCCAACGCGCCAATTCCTTGGCAGCATTTGATGATTTCCCAGCCTTCATTGCGGACTGCATTTGATCCAGTTCTGATGCGTTAAGGATCAATGGCAGAATTTCACCCACGATCAATTCCCGCGTGAAAGCCGAGTTGTCATAGACACGCGCTGCCCCACTGTCAATCAATTTTTGAGCGTTCCGCTTTTGCTCTCCATTTCCGATAGGAAGTGGGATAAAAATTGCAGGGATACCTACGGTTGAAATCTCGGCCACGCTCATAGCGCCTGCGCGGGCAATAACTAAATCAGCCGCGCTATAGGCCAGGTCCATGCGATCGATGAATGGAACGGGCAGATAGCACGCTCCGGAATTGTCTGTCATTTCACATCCTGATTGAAAGTTTGCGCCCCCCACCGAATGGATGACACTTACGCCGGCAGCCAAGCACTCTGGTACCGCTGCAACACACGCAGAATTAATGGATTGCGCTCCCTGGGAACCGCCAAAGACGAGGAGGACGGGACCTGTTTGTGGGAGATTAAAAAACTCACGGGCCTTGATTCGGTTGTTTTGCCGATCGAGTGCAACGATTTCTTCACTCAGTGGCATACCGATTACCCGAGCCCCCGGGATTACTCCATCAAACATGGATGCCACATGGGGGGTGATTCGCGACCCCAACTTATTTGCCAACCCAGCAGTTGAATTTGCTTCGTGAACGATTACACACAATCCCAAACTCTTTGCGGCTAAATACGCTGGTGCACTTGCATACCCACCGAACCCGATGACAACATCTGTTTTGTTTTTTTTCATAAATTTACGAGCCAGATGGATGGACTTAATAAATTTCGGGGTGAATGCGATTGCTTGCCCATCTAGTTTTCGGGGAAACGGTGCTGACGGTAGTAGCTCAAGTGCTAGTCCAGTCGGAGGAACCAATGTTGTATCAAGCCCGCGATCCGTTCCCATGATGGTGACTTCGGCGCTGGGATCTAGTTCAAGAATGGCTCGAGCGGTGTTTATAGCCGGATACACGTGACCGGCGCTTCCACCAGCTGCGAGTACAAATTTCATTGCAATTATCCCCTAAAACACTAATGGTTAGCGTCGACGCATAGCGGAGGCCGTCTGTCGACGCCGAA
Organism: Candidatus Nanopelagicales bacterium; assembly: GCA_040399625.1. Lineage (GTDB taxonomy): Bacteria > Actinomycetota > Actinomycetes > S36-B12 > S36-B12 > UBA4592. The sequence continues at coordinate 84,761 of JBBARV010000002.1, forward strand.
TAATGTGGCGAGCTCCTGGTTCGTTCCGGGCGCACGCCAGCAACATGCCAATTGCGATCAAGGTGGGAATCAAGGAAGAACCTCCGTAGGACACAAGCGGAAGTGGGACTCCGGTCACGGGCAGCAGTCCGAGCACTGCACCAATGTTGATCACGGCCTGAACAACGATCCATGAGCCAACGCCGGCTGCTGCTAAACGCACGAATGGTTCCCGTGAATTTTTGCTTAACCGAAAAATCGAGAATGCCAGGATCCCAAACAGCAGCAAGACCGCAGATGTTCCTACTAAGCCCAGCTCTTCACCAATGACAGGAAAAATAAAGTCGGTATGTGCTTCCGGGAGTGAGCCCCATTTCTCACGGCTACCGCCAAGCCCAACTCCCCAAATGCCACCTGTTCCAAGGGCGTATTGGCCTTGTGCGACCTGCCAACCAAACCCGAGGCGATCTGATTCAGGATTGAGCCAGTTAGTGATTCGTTCCATGCGATAGGGCGCTGCAAGGGTCAACAGCCACACGGCAAAAAGGCCGAAACCGCCGAAGAGTGCGAACATGCGCATCGGGATCCCTGCGGCGAAAAGAATCCCGCACAAGATCGCGCCAAGCATTAAGGTATTTCCAAAGTCACCTTGTAATAAAACAAGGATCATCATGAGCCCAGCCACGGGAAGGATGGGTACCAAGATATTCCTCCAAGTGGGAATATGGCGATCTTTCCGAGTCAAGACTTCGGCACCCCAAATAACAAGTGCGAGCTTGGCGAATTCACTCGGTTGCAATCTAAACGGACCGAATATCTCAATCCAGTTCCGTTGACCTGCAACTTCAACCCCAATAACTAGTACCAAGAAGAGCAGTACAAACGCAATTGCCAGAAACACCCAGGCGCTCTTTCGCCAAAATTGAATTGACGAACGAGCCGCAAAAATTAAGGCAATGACGCCGACAACGGCAAAAAGCGCCTGACGCTGAGCCAACGTGTAGGCGGATCCAAAAACACGGACACTTTCCACCGAAGAGGCCGAAAGCACCATGACCAGACCAAGTCCCAGCAGCAACAGCGTCGAACCCATTATCAAGTAATACGTACTCAATGGGTGCTCTGCCAACAGAGCGAACCGAGATGTTTTATAGGCGTCGGTAATCTTGTTCAACCCGGCGGATACGGGCCGAGTGCGCAGCGACATTAGCGACCCAATTCATTCATAACCGCGCTGGCAAAGACTTCACCGCGATGGGAATAGTTCGTAAACATGTCCCAGGAAGCACACCCGGGTGCAAGCAAAACGGTGTCACCACTGACCGCCCGCTCGCTCGCGATCTGGACGGCCTCGTTCATGGCACTAGTCTCTCGAGTGACCAGTGTGATTACTGGGACATTTGGGGCGTGTCGGGTGAGGGCGTCGGCAATTATCGGGGCATCGGTCCCCAGTAAAATTGCGGTCTTAATTCGGCCCGCATGGGCCAGCACCAGCTCGTCGAAATCCTGCCCTTTGGCCAATCCACCTGCGATCCAAATTACCGAAGAATACGAGGAAAGGGATTTGTGGGCCGCGTGTGCATTTGTCGCCTTTGAGTCATCGATATAGGTGACTCCTCCCCTATTGGCAACCAAGGCATTTCGGTGGGGAGCCGGGTTAAAATCACGGAGGCCATCACGAACGGCCGCCGGTGGCACACGATTTTCTTCACCCGAATTGATGGCACCGAATGCTCGGGCTAATGCCGCAGCAGCAAGCGCGTTCTCCGTATTGTGCTCCCCCACTGGATGAATGTCGCTTACGAGGGCTATCTCCTGGGCGTAATCCCTTCGGTTGGGAATAAATGCACGGTCCACGAGCGCGCCATCAACAACACCCAACTCACTTAGTCCAGGGATGCCGCGAGTGAAACCGACCGCACGACAACCCTCTAAAACTTCGGCAGATTCGACCATCGACAATGTTGATTCTTCGTGGCCGTTGTATACGGCTGCATATTGGGTCCGCTCATAAATACGGGCTTTTGCTTGTGCATATTGGCTAAAATTGCCGAAGTGATCAATATGATCCGATGCCAGGTTTAAACAGACCGACGCCAATGGACTCATGGAATGAACAAATGGCAGTTGCGGAGCGCCTACCTCGACTGCAATCACGTCAAGCTCGTCGTGCATCACTACACCCACCAATGAGTGCCCAATATTCCCCGCTGCCTCAGTACGCAGCCCAGCAGATCGCAAGATGGATTCCAACATGAGTGTTGTTGTCGTCTTACCGTTAGTACCGGTCACACACAACCAAGGAGCGCCACCACTTTTAGCGCGGATCCTCCACGCCAGTTCAAGTTCGCCCCAGATGGGGATTCCTTTAAGCTCCGCCTGTTTGTGGAACTGGTGCTGTGGCGTCAGTCCCGGTGATGTCACCACCAAGTCAAAATTCTCGCTTGGAAGCTCACCCGCACTCAAGAAAACCGATGCTCCAAGGGAACCAAGGATATTTGCTCGTTCACTCACTTCATCAGTTGATGAAGAATCAACGATACTCACCTGGGATCCCAGTTGCATGAGGGCATCCGCTGACGCAAAACCAGCAACGCCCAGACCTAAAACTGCAACGTTAAGAGATGACCAGTTTGCATCACGTGAAGTGAGCTCATCAAGATTGTGCATCAAGCCCGAACCCATTCTGCATAAAATATAGTCAGTCCCGCACCGATACACAGACCTTGAATGATCCAAAACCTCACAACGATTTGGATCTCGGGCCACCCCAGCATTTCAAAATGGTGATGTAGTGGTGCCATCCGGAAAATTCGCTTTCCCGTCAATTTATATGATCCGACTTGGCCAATCACGGACAAAGTCGTGATAAGGAATAGGCCCGCAAGCAGCGGCAGCAAAAGTTCAGTGCGTGTGAGTACTGCCAGACCTGCGATTCCACCACCGAGTGCGAGGGAACCTGTATCTCCCATAAAGATTCGAGCGGGAGAGGTGTTAAACCAAAGGAAACCAAAACTTGCACCAGCTGTAGCAGCAGCAACCATTGCTAAATCAAGTGGATTTTGAGTGTTGTAACAAAACTGGGTGACTTCGAAGGCGCAATTCTGTCCATATTGCCAAATCGCCAGAAGCACATACGCCAAGAAACTCATAATTGCTGCGCCAACGGCCAATCCGTCAAGACCGTCTGTGAGATTTACGCCATTGGTTGTTGCTGTCACCAGGAACCACACCCATAGCAAGAAAAGTCCTAATGGCAGGACGATGCTGGTGTCGCGAACAAAGGAAATAGCCATCGATGCCGCCGTATTCCCCGTTGCATCGGGGAATTGAACCGATAAATACGCAAAGGAAAACGCTACAACCGCCTGACCAATTAGCTTTGTCCTAGCTCTGAGCCCAGTACTTCGCTGCTTGAAAATCTTTAAATAGTCGTCCGCAAAACCAACCAAGCCCAGACCGACCATGAGGTAGAGAACGAGCAACGCTGAGATTGAAATCGGTCGCCAAGTGAATAAATGCGTGAGGAAGTAACCTCCAAGCACAGCGATGATTATGGCGAGTCCACCCATGGATGGTGTACCGCGCTTTCCTTCGTGTGCGGGATACAGTCGGCCTTCTTGTGACGCACGGATCGCTTGGGAGTACCCGTGTTTGCGCAGCAAGTTAATGAGTAAAGGTGTTCCGAGAAAAGAAATCAATGTCGCTATCGCACCCGCGATAACGACTAGCCTCATGGAGCTCCCTGCTCTCGATCCGATCCCAACCCAAAGTCTTCGCCAACATTACTTAATGAAAGCTTCAAAACTTCGCTGGCCACTCGATCAAGACCAACTGATCGCGATGCTTTCACTAAAACAATGTCACCTGGCTTCAACTGAGCCGCCAATAGCTTCATGGCCTCATCGATGTCAGAAACCCAGGACGACTCATCACCCCATGATCCTTCGTTCGATGCTGCCAAGTGCATTACTTTGGTCGCCGCACCCACGCACACTAAGCGTGAAATATCTAGGCGTACAGCTAATCTGCCAACCGAGTCATGCGCGTCCAAGGAATATTCACCCAGCTCACGCATCTCACCCAAAATGGCCCAGGTGCGACGACGCGGCTCGCGAGAACCTAATTGAGCCAATGTTTTAAGTGCGGCACGCATCGATTCAGGATTCGCGTTGTACGCATCATTGATTACCGTTATGCCATTGGCACCCTCGGTTACTTCCATTCGCCATTTACTAGTCACATTTACGTTGCTAAGAAACTCGCACGCAGTTTTAAAAGGTACTCCCACCGCAACACTTGCACTGAGTGCCGCTAACGCATTACTGACATAATGTTCACCGATTAACTTGACATGTACCGGGTGTGCATCATCTCGGTAATTCGCGAGAAACCGAGTTGTTCCATCAGGATCAATACTCACACCGCTGGCATTAACATCGCTGCCCTCCGTCTCACCAAAGGTCAGCAGAGAGCAATAGAGTCCTTCGCTCATCTTGGCTACAAATGGATCGTCTTTATTAAGGATCGCAACTCCATTAGCCGGCAGGGCGCGCACCAACTCGCCCTTAGCTATCGCAATGTTTTCCACATTGCCAAGCAATTCGATGTGCGCTGATCCAACGTTGAGAACGACCCCGATATGAGGTTCTGCGATCTCAGCGAGAGTGGTGATCTGACCGAGTCCGCGCATACCCATCTCTAAAACGAGAAATTGAGTATCAACTTCAGCGCTGAGGATAGTGAGTGGTAATCCCACTTCGGTATTGAACGAACCGGGTGGGGAAACGCATTGGCCGTACTGTCCCAAAATCCCAGCGATTAAATCTTTTGTTGAAGTTTTCCCACTTGAGCCCGTAATGCCGATAACCCGAGCCTTGAGCACGTTCAGGCGAACCCAGTGAGCAATTTCACCCAGAGCAATTAAGGGATCAGAAACTCTCAGTAGTGGAAGACCCACTGGTTCAGAAAAATTAGATTGCGTTGCGACAATAGCCAGAGATGCTCCGGCTGATTGAACGTCTACCAAAAAATCGTGTCCATCAACTTTCTCGCCAGCGAGCGCGACAAATATTCCATTTTTGATCGGGCTTCGCGAGTCGACATAGAATCCAGGAATGCTGAGAACTTGCTCGTGATCACAGCCGGTGAGAACTCCTCCCGTAATGTCTGCCAGTTGTTTTCCGGTGAAATCAATCATGTGAACCCTCTTCCCTTAACAGTCCAGCAACGACATCGACGTCACTAAATTCAATAATTTGGCCCATGATCTCCTGACCTCGCTCATGGCCTTTGCCCAGGATCGCCACTACATCGTGGCCGCCGGCTAATTCCAGTGCTCGAGCAATTGCATTACGCCGATCTCCTATCTCGATCACTTGCGACCCGGGGGATGTCGCGGCACCCTCAAGAATTTGTTGACGAATTTGGGCCGGATCCTCCGAGCGCGGATTGTCATCTGTGACGATCAAGATGTCGGACAGACCTGCTCCCACACTTCCCATGGTCGCGCGCTTGCTGGCATCACGATCTCCACCAGCCCCTAGGACAGTAATTATTCGCCCACCGAATTCGCTTTTAAGCCCGGTTAAAAATTCCGAAACAGACTCCGGTGAATGGGCGTAGTCGACAAAGAATGAAGCACCGCCGCGGGTGCCGACCAGTTCGCCTCTACCCGCAACGGTTGCCCGGCAGATTGCTTTCACGACATTATGGCCACGAATTCCCACGTGGTCCAAAACCGACAGCGCCAACGCGGCATTAAGTGCATTAATTTTTCCTGGTAAAGCCAGCGCATCCAATCCGATTTCATCACGTGGACCGCTAATTATCCAAGAAGAAACCGATGAAGAACCAGGTGACCGCCTTAGCTTCCAAGTAGGCGCGCCTACCGTGCCCACAGACTCATAGGGAATCTCAACCTTTTCGCAGAGCTCTACCCCCCACGGGCCATCCGTGCATATGAGCGCGAATCGCGCAAATTTGGGCGCAAAAAGTTGTGCTTTTGCCGCGAAATACTCGGGCATTGAACTGTGGTAATCAAGGTGATCATGCGAGAGATTCGTGAATGCAACGCAGTCAAATTTCAATCCATTAACTCGATGCTCAGACAAGGCGATGCTAGAGACTTCCATAGCAATAATTTTGACACCGGCAGCTTTCATCCGTGCAAGTGTGCGAAAAAGATCCGGCGCCTCAGGAGTTGTGCGAATACTGACAATTTCTTCGTCATTAATCAAGGTTGCAAGAGTTCCAACCAGCCCAGCACTTATGCCAACCGCTCGTGCAGCCTGGTAAATCATGCTGGTGGTGGTGCTCTTCCCATTGGTGCCGGTGACTCCAATCATGATCATGTCGGATGCAGGATCCCCATAAACCAAAGCACACACCTCACCAAGATGAACCCGCGGATCGCTCACCACAAGCACGGGAATGTTGCGCGAAAGATCAGAGTCTTCAATAAGTCGAACTCCAGAAGAATCGGTCAAAATTGCAGATGCTCCACGTTGAATTGCCTGCCCACTAAAGCGAGCCCCATGAACAGATCGACCGGGAAGGGCGGCAAATAACTCACCCTCTTGGATCGTGGTGGAATCCAATGAGACACCAGTGACCACAACACCGGAGTCCCCCGAGAGTTGGCCACCAATAAGTGAAGCAATCTCGACAACTGATGTCGAAGTCACGTTAGCCTCCAAAAGTCAAGGCAAGTTTAGGTGCTTTTGAACCTGTAGGCGGGATCTCTAGTGCCCCAAGTGCATAACTTGCGACCTTTTTGAAAACTGGAGCGCCTAATTCACCGCCGTAACGGCCACTTTGCGGTTGAGATAGGAAGACGGCGACTACAAGTCGCGGATTGTCCGCCGGAACCATGCCGGCAAATGAAGCAATAACTTGATTGTTGTAACCACCCGTCCGTTCGTCAACGACTTGGGCAGTGCCCGTCTTGCCACCAACACGGTAGCCGGGTATTTTGGCATTCGTTCCAGTGCCACCCTCACCAACGGCACTCTCAAGCATTGCCCTTACTTGAATTGCCGTCTCGCGCGAAACAACACGCGTTGTAACCGGTGCCTCCGGCTCTTCAACACTTCCGTCTGAGTGAACAATTTTTTTAACTAAGGACGGTTCAACGCGCAATCCGTCATTTGCAATAGTTGAGAAGACGCTCGCTACCTGCACAGCGTTGACGCTGAGTCCTTGACCGAAAGCAATTGTAGGGAATGACGTAGGGGACCAATCTTCATATTCGGGGACAAATCCACTGGTTTCTCCCGGAAATCCCAGCCCGGTTGGCTGACCGATCCCAAATTTCTTTAAATATTTGGAAAGCTTTTTCCCGCCGATCCGTTCGGCAGCCAAGATCGTTCCAATGTTACTGGACTTTGCCATTACGCCACTTAGAGTCAAATTGATATTTCCATGCGGGGTTGAATCACGGAAATCTTTGTCACCACGCGGTAGGAAACTTGGGACTTTAATGGGAGTATAAGGAGTTGCGGCGCCTTCATTGATTACCGCGGCCAGAGTCATCACCTTGCTTGTCGAGCCCGGTTCAAATGCAGAAGTTAGAGGCCTGTTATTAAGGTGTTTTTGAGGACTTTGAGTTGGAAAATTAGGGTCAAAAGTAGGTGCCGTCGCCAAAGCCAAAATTTGTCCACTCTGTGGATCCATCACAACAACGGTTCCGTCAATTGCTCCCGAATTTTGTACCGCGACAGAGATTTCTTTTTGGGCAAAGTATTGAATGTCACGATCAATTGTGAGCTCAATGTCAACACCAGGTTGCGCGTCTACTCGCACGGAAGATCCAGTGGGTATTGCCCTACCTCCCGGCCCACGCTCATAAGTTGATTCTCCAGGCTGGCCGCTGAGTTGGTCATTAAAAGCGTATTCGTACCCGCCCAAACCAGAGCCCTGACCACCCACAAAACCAATGACATTCGCCGCCAGGTCACCCGAAGGGTAAATTCGCCGTGTCGTATTTTCACTAAAAACTCCGGGTAGCCGCAACGCCGAGATTTGTTCCCAAGTTTGTGGAGTGACTTCTTTGGCCAAGTACATGAAGCGGCGGTCCCCCGTCAGTCGCTCGGCCAAAATATCGGCGTCTGCACCAAGAATCGGGGATAGGGCTTGTGCTACAGCAACCGGATCTGTGACCATTGTTTGATCGGCTGTCACATTCTTGGCGTCAACGGTTATAGCTAAAGGTTCACCCGATGAATCTAAAATCGATCCACGCTCAGCTGGTAATTCAACGGTTTTGAGTCTTTGGTCCAGCGCCGCAGACGCAAGCTTGTCGCCTTGGACGGCCTGCAGGTCAACAAGTCGACCTGCAAAAATCATGAGAACAAGAGTAGATACCAAGATAAGGGCAGTTCCCCGCTTGCGGGTATTACCCAAGTTGATTCTTGCCGTGCCGTAATCACTGAAGTTACGTCCGCCCCAATTCGTGCTCATGGCTGCTCAACCATTAACTTCACTTACGACCTACTCGACCACGTTTGAATCAAGTGAGAGACCTTCGGAAATTACCTGAGAATTAACCAGTGTTGGTTCGGACCACTCACCCGTGGCCCTGCCCGCGTCCGCTGCCGCCGGATCGTAGTTCTCCCCCAAGGCAGGTGGCAGCCCTGAATTTGACTGTGCCTCAACAGCCTCGCCAACCGTTGCATCTGCAGGGGTTGCAACAGGAACACCAGGTGCAGGTTTCGGTTTGCCAAGAATCTTTCCACTGGGGATCTGGATAAACGCAGGGGTCGAACTGGGAACCATTCCGAGGTTGCGCGCCTTTTCCTCTAAGACTGTTGGCGCCGCGAGTGCGGCAACGCTTTCAATCAAAGTCGCTTCGGTCCGACTGAGTTCATCCTGTGTGGATCTCAGTTCACTCAGTGTGAAAGCCCCTTCGGCCATAGTCGTATTGAGCAGGAGCATGCCACAAAGGCCAACGCCTAAAATGCTCGCAAGAACAATCACGAACATGCCACGACTTGCCTTGCGGACTCGAATGGGTGCCACCAAACGCAAGTTTTCTCGGGTACGCCTGCGCACTCCGCGTGTTGCGTACTCGGTAACAGATTCACTTGACTGATTGAGTGAATGATCCAGTTGCGGGGCAGCGCTCATGCAGCAACCCCCTCTCTCTTTTCTGACAAATCCTGAGTACGAATTCGCTCGGCCGCTCGAAGTCGAACTGAAGCTGAACGAGGATTCTGAGCAATCTCCTGTTCAGTTGCTTTTTCTGAACTTCGCGTCAATAGCCTCAACTCAGGCTTAGCTGCATCAGGGATGACCGGTAGGTCATGCGGGACATTCGCCACACTGCGCTGGGTGAATATCCGCTTAACGATTTTGTCTTCGAGTGACTGGTACGACATTGCCACGACCCGCCCACCCAACGTTAATGAATCAATCGCGCGCGGGATTGCACGTTCAAGAACGGTGAGCTCGGAATTCACTTCGATTCGCAGAGCTTGGAAGGTTCGTTTAGCAGGATTGCCTCCGGTGCGACGTGCAGCTGCTGGAATCGCATCCCTAATTAAGTCAACGAGACGTGCTGAATGATCAAATGGCTCGGCCTTGCGTTCGCGGACTACCCTTTCAACTATCCGGGTCGCAAATTTTTCATCACCGTAACTGCGTAAAATTCTTACTAGTTGTCCTGGCTCATAAGTGTTTAACACTTCGGCTGCAGTAATTCCGCATGATTGATCCATGCGCATGTCAAGAAAAGTGTCCACCGAATAGGAGAATCCGCGCTCGGGTTCATCAAGTTGCATACTGGAAACTCCGAGATCAAATAAAATTCCCTGCGCCCCAGAAAGGTTGTTTTCGGCGAGCACCTCAGGAATCTGGTCGTAGACAGCATGAACAAAGATGACACGCGAGCCAAAGGGTGCGAGTCTGTGAGTTGATAAATCAATCGCACTGAGATCACGGTCAAGACCAATGACGGTTAGTTCTGGCCAAGTGCTAAGGGCCAACTCGCTATGCCCACCATGACCCAGTGTTGCATCGATGAGCACTGCATTGGGTTGATCAAGTGCCGGAGCCAACAACGCCAAAACCCGGTCCGCAAGGACCGGCGTATGACGGGGCTCGATTGACATGTGCCTCAGCCCCAGGACCCGACGAGGATAGACAAGAAATAGACCAGACTGCCGGTGGCAATTCCGGCCGCAACAACCGATGCTCCGGTGCGAACTCCACTGGGAATCAGGCCAGCCTGATTGTGGAGATACTCGTTAATGGTGCTCATCACTACTTCTTTCCCTCGTGGAACACGATTCGCGGTCGGGTTCAATCCTTTTTTCTGAAGTGCCGTTCTTGGTCAATCAGGTCTCCGCCCGCTAGCTCCAACTCTCGCCATGTTGCCTGTAGCGGGCCCTGACATCGGGGAAGTGATGTCAGGATCAAAAAGCGGGTAGAGACCTCATTGGCCAATTCGCCTTAAAAGATTCCGGGTATTACCTCCTCGCTCAAAGAGGAAAAGCCTGCTTCTTGACCCGCGAGGTATTCCTCCCACGTGGGTGCATTCCAAATCTCAAGGGTGCTGCCATTACCTACGACGACCACATCGCGATCTAGGTCGGCGTAGGAACGAAGCTCGGCGGGGACCATGACGCGACCTTGACGATCGGGAATTTCGTCGACCGCACCAGAGAACAGGACCCGCAAATAAGCACGAACGCTGGAATCAGAACGCGAGGCCACACTCAGTCGCTCCGCATAGATGGCAAACTCCGCGCTCGGCCACACCACAATCGACCGTTCTTGGCCACGAGTGAACACCAGTCCGGCCGCCAGCCCCTCCCGATATTTGGCCGGAAGTACCAGACGACCCTTCTCATCAAGTCGCGGAGATTGGGTACCAAGAAACATGTGCCCCACCTCTCACTTTGACCTCATGAATCACCCGGGTAACTCCCAGTGGCGCCACAATACTCCACTTTGCTCCATAGTCAACCCTTTGACCCGAATTTTTATAAAAATTCCTCCCTTTCAACTCATTCTTTGATTCAGGCGAGTTCCGGGGGGTCAAATGAGCGGAAGTGGGGCTGCACCCCCTTAAGGTGAGGGCGTGCAAACATCCAGGAGTTTTCTGATCGGCGTCGCGCTCCTGGCCCTTATGAGCGGTTGCACACCGTCCACATCTACCGAGGGGGCTGCCCCTAGTTCTCCCCCCACGAACACACCGGTACCAACAGCAATTCCTAGCCCCTCGCCCAGTCCGACCCTCCCCCAACCCATTCACCCGCTTACCGGGCTGCCTTATGTCGAATCGCTGCGCCCAGCCTCTTCCACCGGAATGCCCCCCGTGCTCGTGGTCAAAATTGACAACACCCGCAATGCCCAGCCACAAGCGGGCGTAGAAGCCGCTGATCTGGTCTATGTCGAAGAGGTCGAGTACGGCATGACCCGACTAGCCGCCATCTTTAGTTCAACCATTCCGACCCGAATTGGACCTGTGCGGTCCGCTCGAATCACCGACATTGACCTTTTAGCCCAATACGGTTCACCAGCGTTTGCTTTTTCGGGTGCCCAGCGCACACTCTGGCCTGCCCTCGCTGATGCACCTTTTATTGACGTGTCAGCTAATAAGGTTCCCCAGGATTATGCAAGGGACTCGACTCGATGGGCTCCCTATGATTATTTCTTCGATACCGAAACCGCTTTGACACAATCGGAAGGTGTTTCTCCCGCAAAGGACATGGGTTTCACGTTTGCGCAGGAGATTCCAAGCGGGGGCAGCCCTGCCGTCAGCGCGGAACTCACCTGGCCTTCTTCTTCCCTCAAATTTCGCTATGACCAGAGCCGTGACCAGTACGCGATTCAACTCAATGGTGAGCGAGCAAGTTTTGAAGAAGTCGAACAGGGAGTAGGCAAAGTTTGGGCTGACACCGCCGTTATTCAATTCGTGGAGCAAACCCAGTCCGTCTACTTCGACAAAGGAGGCGGCAACACCCCCCATGTCCAGACAATTGGTTCGGGCGAAGCAATAATTTTGCGAAATGGCCTACTCTTCAATGCACGTTGGTCGCGACCAGATTCGCAATCGGGAACAACTTTCACCGACTCACTTGGTGCCCCAATCCCATTTCACCCGGGTCATACTTGGATCGCCTTGTACAGCAAGGATCGCGATGTCACAATCAAGAGCGCAAAAATTACTTATGTGCCTGAAACAGCTGTGAGACAAAATTAGGCACTTAGCAAGACCCGTGTACCACTGGCTTCAAAATAAAAGACGGCAAACTGGCCGAATTCACGGGCTATCTGCAAGCCAATTTCGGGTTTCATCCCCCACGCGATGAAACCCGATTCGCGGTGGGTCTGGTCGGGAGAAAAACCATCTGCCTCCCAGATATCCGAACAATATGTTGTGAGCCTTTTCAAGAGAAGATCATTCGCTCTATTGTTCTCTTCCATACTTGGACGTTCCTCTCCCGGGTTCCAGGCTGTGATCACCACGCCGGCTAATTCTCGCGAGCGGACTGCTTCCGCACCTTCCTGCCAGAATTGGGAACCGATTGGACGCATTTCGACTTGAGAGGATTCATACATTTCGAGTAATTCCTTTCGGACCGGTTTAGTCCCTTGAGCCACTGCGCACTGCAATGAGTGATCCCCCAGCTCAATCACACTGATCCATACCCGCCAATAGTCACCCGTCTGAACATCGCGCACCAACAGCGATTTCACATCTGCCGCTAAGGCAACCACACTCCAACGAATAATTGAGCCAGCTAGACCCACACCCGCGGATTTTCCCGCAGCTTCCTTTGCACAGAGGAGGGCAATTGGACTAACAACCGTGGAAAGTTCCTGCTCAACAGCTGTGAATGACTTCAGCAGGCGGCTCACATCACGGCTAATAAACTCAACATCGACTCCAACCCTTGAATGGGCCGCCACACCAATCGCACATTGACCTGTATGCGCAATAGAAATGTGGGTCTCCAATGCGCCACCTGTCCACAGAGGCGCTCCCAGCTCTGAATATGTGATTTCACCCCGCTTCTCACCCGATAATTTCTCGGCCGCCTTGCGGGCACAAGCACGACCGAGGCCACGCATTTCCGCGATCCCGTTGGACTCCAGGCCAGGGGAATCAAGGTGGCCAACGACCACCTCGACACCCGGGGGCGCAGCAACCAGGTGATGTAAATCGGTCAAGGCAGCCATGCCCAGAGTTTGTCCTATGTGAATTCAAAGACCGGTACACCCCTCCCACATACGGGCGTGACATAGTTGGCTACCAATTTCTGGCGTTGCCAAGAAATCTGAGGTGGAAAAGGAGGGATGCAATGTCCAGTGTCGTAGATGACGAACAGGAATTCACCGACACCGCCTATTCCCTTCTGTCCACTCAACGGGAACACCTATCAACCCGCATGAACAACCTCGCCCTTGCTGCCTCAACTGGAACGGGACAAGATGATCTTGAACGTGAGGCGCATGCAGACAATTTGCGCTCACAACTACGTTCGGTCGAAGCCGCCAAAGACCGGCTCTACTTTGGGCGAATCATCAGCGACACCCAAGAAACACACCGAATCGGTCGGATTGGGCTTCGCACAGAATCTGGGGACATGGCCCTGATTGACTGGCGCGCCCCCAACGCCGCGCCTTTTTATCAGGCAACCACTGCCCATCGGATGGATACAGTTTTGCGACGTCGGATTTCGATTAAATCTATCCAGGGAAAGCAGGTTGTCACCCACGTTGACGACGAAGTCCTCACCGAGCCAGGTGAGGGCAGCTACCAGGCCGCAAAAGATTCGGTCGCCGCTCCACGAGATGGCCGAATGGCAGACATACTTTCCACGATTGCAACGGATCAGGATGTCATTATCCGTAGCCCACTCAATCAAATTACGGTGGTGCAAGGTGGCCCAGGAACTGGGAAAACAGTTGTCGCTTTGCACCGCGCCGCTTGGTTGCTTTACACCTTCCGCGATCGGCTGGCAAAAGATGCAATTCTGATCGTCGGACCTAGCACCGCTTTTTTGAGATACATAGATCAGGTACTCCCAAGCCTGGGTGAGACCGATATCGTCTTGTTGACCCCCGGACAACTCTTTCCCGGTATTAATGCCACCATCGATGAATCGTTTGAAGTCTCAGGTATTAAGGGCCAGGAAAAAATGGCCGAGGTATTGACTAATGCGGTCTCACATTGGTCAAATATTCCCGACTCGCTCATCAACATAACCACCGAAGGTGGAACCAAACTTCGCATTACGAGAACCCAGATTCGCGATTGCGTAAAGTCACTGTCAAAACGCGGCACCTACCATCTGAACAGAGAGATTTTTCTCAAGCGAGTCCTCGAGTATCTGGCGCGCAATTTGGCAAACGATCAAGGCCACGAGCAAGTTGACCAAGAGACAAGGAACGAACTGCTCGCTGACTTTATTGACGACCGAAACGTGCGCCGCGTTTTGAATCTAATGTGGATGCCTACTACCCCACAGAAAGTTCTCACGAAATTATTTAGTGACAGCGAGTTCCTCAAGTTAGTTTCTCATAACGTTCTTTCAAGTTACGAGCAAAGTTTGCTCTATCGTGAAGTTGGCGGTGCTTGGACAATCGACGACGTTGCGCTTTTGGATGAATGTGCTGAGCTTCTGGGTGATTGGGTGCGCCCGGTTCCCGAGTCCCGCGAAACACGTTCTGAATATATGGAGCTTGACGCCGGTGAAATGCGTTACGGAAATCGAGACAGTCGATCTGCTCGAACATCAACCGTCGCCGAACGCGCTTATCTTGACCGCGAGTGGATTTATGGGCACATTGTCGTTGACGAAGCGCAGGAATTGAGTCAGATGGCCTGGCGAGCGATCCAGCGCCGAGCCGTGCGAAAGTCGATGACAATTGTCGGCGACCTTCAACAATCATCACATCCTGCGGGTGCTCGAGACTGGAATGAAGCATTGGCTTGGGCGGGGGAAAAACTTGCGCTCTTTAGTCTCAATGTCACATATCGCATAACAGAAGAGACGGTACAGACATCAATCGAGCAATTACTTAGAGCAGGGGGTACTGCACCCGAGTTGGTCTCAATTCGAAATGGCGCGGACACGGTAAACGTCAATCTATTCGAAAGTAACATATTAGCTTTTCTCAAAAATGCCATGGAGGGTCACGCTGGACGTGCCTGTGTTATTTTGCCAGACGCCCTCTTGACTAAATGGCAAGAAAAATTTCATAACAAGTCGACCGATATTGGATTTGGGCCAGCCGCAATTGACTTTCGCATCGCTGTATTGAGTGCAAAGGAAACCAAGGGCTTGGAATTCGACATCGTTTTTGTGGTCAATCCTGACCAAATTGGTCTTCAAGGCGTACGTGGTTCTGACATTTTTGTTGCCTGCACTCGAGCGACCCATCAACTTTATCTGCTCGAAGTTGAACCGGATTAGTCGCCAACCTCAATAGGCTTGAGTCCACGGGCGATAGCGATCAACTGCTGGAATGTGAGCCCAACACTCTCGATGATTATTGAAGTCCCGTGAGGTGTTTCCATAACTAGCAAGCCGCCAAATAAACTCACATTTGCTCGAGAACAAGCCTTTTTTTCAACTGGGGCCAGGTCAGGTTCAGAGACAGCGCAGTTGGCTTAGATAGTGGCGTTCACCTCAGCACCACTTGTATTCATTTTGATGTCTCGTTGTGACACGATTTTTTGTCCCGGATCTGCTACTCGACGGGCAGCCCATTTAGCACTCGCATACTTCTCCATCAAAGAGAAGGCTGCTTGACGACCCTTGTAACTTGCCGTAATTAACATCGATGAATACTTGACTCCGTTGCCTGACTTAGTCTTTTGTGTGAATGCCAAAACATCAATTCGTGAGTCCTGCTTTAACCCGGCACGAAACGAAGGGTAGTATGGACTTCCTTTCGAATCCAACGCCAATGCAGCGCCCTGCCAAGTTGGATAGGAATCGGCTATAGCCTTAGCCGAAAAGGCAGGTGTTGGAATAATTCCGGATATCACCAGAGCGGTGACCACAAAAAACAACAGTCGCTGCGCGCGCACCCGCAAGTCCAATCTCTTCGTTAATTAATATCTACCGTATCAGTTTGACTGCTCTCCCAGCGGCCAGAAAATTAGTTAAAGAATTTTCACCGCGACGAATACTTTTATGAAGAGAGTCCAATTGAAGTCTTTGCAGCGTTAAATATTTTCTATCTCACCCTTGCTATCTTCCATAGCGAATGTCATGTCAACTTTGGGCAGCAATGGCGCCCAATCAAAGACAACTTCAGTACCCAGTAAAACGTCCTGCAATGATCTGTTTTTGCTACTGAAAATTGACCATAGTAGGCCGATGGCAAAAACAACCGACAGGGCCGATCGAAGGGCGGCCAATCCGAGTCCAAGGTGCGCACCTTGCTTCCGCTGTACGCGAAGCCCCATCAAAATATTTCCAAGTGAGCGACCCCCGATCGACCAACTCCAGGTCCAATAAAGCCACATCAGCACATACCCGATGATCAATAATGGAATTCCAGTTGCCGATGGCAAGATATAGAAAACGTTGAGGATGTATCGGAGTGCCTCCCAACCACCCCAGGCGCCTAAAACGAGTAGCGCAACCAGCGCAATGTCTATGAATACCGCAATCAAGCGACTAGTAAACCCGGCACTCAAACCTTGGATAGAACGAGCACGTTCCGGTAATGAAGTGAAATGGACTTCGGAACCTGGGACAAAAGTCTTGCTGAACTGGCTAAATGAGGTCATGTTCCACCGATACTTCTCGCGCCCCAGCTCGCTTTGTCCCTCGGAATAGAACCCGATCCACAATTTGACTGACAAAGTTGTCGGTTTGAATCGCTTGGAAACGCAAAGTTCCCAGCAATCCATCAGCGACGCCACCTGTACTTTCCCGCACCAAACTCGGCAAGTCAATTTCCTCGATTACGTAGTCGGCAATTTCGGCCATAGGAACGCGATCAAGGATCGGCGTGATGTCTGCTTGCGCAACGATCTCATTTACGTCAACGTGTTCCTTCACGATCTCATTGATGTCGATCCGGGAGACAATTGCATTAACTGCAACCGGTACCACGGTGTCAAGAACTGATTTTGCTATTGCCTTTGTGGACTCCGTGACCAAATAAACTGAGGTTTCTGTGGCGAAACGTGCTAGACCAAATGCTCCTGATCCAACGGAAGTCGCAGTGGAAACAACTGAACTGAAAGGGTTTGTCTTAGTCTGAACAGAGTCATGAATCTCACCCAAATGCTCTCGTCCATCCGACTCATTAATCACAGGTACATCATGTCCTACCAACTATGCTGTAGGAATGGGGATCCTGAAATCTTGGGCAATTGGAATTCTAGCGATTATCACCGGCCTGGCTCTTTTCCTCACCGCAATGACCATCTCAAACAATATGGAGACGGCGGTCACACAGGGTGATCTGGAGCCGTTTTACACCCCACCCTCTCCCTTGGCAGGTAAACCTGGTGACCTACTTCGAGTCGAGCCCCTCGGTATCAACGTTGACGGCGCCGAATCATTGCGAATTCTGTACTTGACCGAACTCGACAATGGTGACCTCGCTGCAGCCAGTGGAGTGGCGTTCATCCCGACCGGAATAGGTCCGCAGACACCTCGCCCAGTAATTGCCTGGACCCATGGAACCGTGGGTGAAGGTGATGCATGCGCGCCCTCACGCACGGCCGATCCCACATCCCAGTTGACCCAGTTTCTACCCAGCATGATCCAACTTGGCTGGGCACTCGTTGCCACGGACTACACCGGCTTGGGCACCCCAGGAGTGCAGGCGTACCTACTCAAAGACCAAGAAGTCCGCGACACCGTGAACAGTGTTCGCGCCCTCCAGCAGATCCCGAATTCAGGTGTTGGCTCCCGATATGCAGTGTTCGGGCACTCACAGGGTGGGCATACCGCTTTATGGACCGGCCACCTGAGTAAAGAGTTCGCACCTGAACTTGACCTAGTCGCGGTAGTAGCCGCAGCACCAGCAGGTGAGTTAATCCAAATAATGAGTAAGCAGTGGAACACTTTGATTGGTTGGGTAATTGGTGCCGAGGTAATGCGTTCTTGGCCGCTTCGCTACCCAGACCTTCCGGTCAATGAGATTTTGACCTCTCCCGCCCAAAAGAATTATGATCGATTAGCCCAGGAATGCATCAAGGATGCCGGTCTTGAAGCAGAGATTCGAATGAATGCATTCAACGAAAACTTTTTTTCGGTGAATCCAATTGAGAATGCGGCTTGGAGCGCAGCGTTATCGGATCAAACCCCGCCACCACTCCCCGCCGAGATGCCATTGTTGCTCATCCAAGGTACCGCCGATGAAGTTGTGCTCCCTCAACCAAACGCCTACCTACAAAAGACGTGGTGTGAAGCAGGCACGAATATCAGTGCGTTGTGGCTTGGCGGCGTTGGGCACGAGCCCGCCCCAGCAATTGGTGGCCCAACGGCGGTCGACTGGTTACAGAAAATTTTTGCCGGGACTGTGCCGGGGTCAACCTGCGGGGATCCGATCCCAGTACTACCGCCACTTGAATAACGAGCTCACTTGCAACTAATCAGCGGTAAGTGGACCATTTTTTGCTTGCGGAAAATAGTCCTGACCAATTCCTGAACTGCGCTTGGGCACCATCACTGATCGATACCAAGACACAATTTCCTCGCCGTCTTGGTTCAAACCCCGAGTTTTCATGCGGATAATTCCCATTTCTGGTCGGGATCCACTCTCTCGCGTTTCAAGACACACACTCTCCGCGTAAATGGTGTCGCCGATGTACACCGGAAATGTAAGTTTAATATCGGTCCAACCTAAGTTGGCTACCGCATTTTGGCTCATGTCAATGACTGATAACCCGAGGACAAGAGCCACCGTCAAACCAGATACAACGATTACTCGCCCTCCCGTTATCGGGTTGCTCTGTGCAAGGTGCGCGTTGAAGTGGTTCTGATTCGTATTACACGTGAGAAGGGTGAACCAGGTTGAGTCAGCCTCGGAGATGGTGCGCCCGAATGGGTGCTGGTAAGTAGTGCCAACTTCAAAGTCTTCAAAAAAACGGCCTAATTGGGCCGGAACTATTTCACTCACCGGTGACTATTTCCCCTTGTTCTTATTGTTCGCCGTCGGTGCGCTTACGCCACCGATCCTCCATGCGGTTCATGAAATTTGCATTCTTTGGAGCTTTTTGGGTTTTGGCCCGAAATGCCTTGACATCAGGATCTGCGTCAATTTCGTCTGCTGAAACCACAGCGCCGCCAGTAAATGCCGTGTAGGTGAGTACTGCCCCGATTAACATGACGGTGAAACCTGCTACACCAACCGCGGGGCTCGTTGCAACACCCAAAACTAAAAGCCCTAAACCTGCAAGGACCGCGAGGACGCCGAGTGCCGCACGTTTACGTGTAGCCCCGGTTCCTGCAGTGCGCAGATTAGATGCAAATTTGGGGTCATCAGCGTACAAAGCCTGCTCCATTTGTTCGAGCAGTTTCTGCTCGTGTTCTGACAGTGCCACGTTGATCCCCTTTTCTCTCGGCGCTATTTACTCACTTTGTTCAACCTTTAGTCCCCTAAGGATATGACGAATCCTTTGGTAAGCAACCCCTCACCCCTCATTCCCGGCAAAAGTGATTGATTCGGGCCGATTAATGACCGATGAATCACCATTTATTGGCCACTAAGGGTCTCTGGTGAGCCAGAAACTGTTCGGGCCGGACGCACCGCCCCAGGACCAAACTTGTCGCGCAAAGTGTCTATTGCGAGTTCTGCATCACGGCGACCATGCTCAGGCTCACCAAAAAGTAGTTGATCGGGTGCTTCGTTGGCTGCCAGGAGGCCGTCAACCTTCACCCCAACGAGCCGAATCCGCACCCGCTGCAATCCAAGTGCTTCATAGAGCTTCCAGACGGTTGCGTAAATCTCATGGGATAAATCGGTATAGGTACCAGTTTTGGAACGAGTGATTGTGGTGAAGTCAGCAAATCTCAGTTTCACCGTCACCGTCTTGCCTTTATATCCGGCCCTACGAAGCCGAGCCGCAACCTTGTCCGAGAGCGCGGTGAGTTCGGCACGGATTACCGTGGGATCATCAACGTCATTACTGAAGGTGTGTTCGTTACTGACACTTTTTTCCACTTCATGTGGCACGACTGAACGAGGATCCCTGCCCCAGGCGAGTTCATGAAGGTGTGTTCCGCTCTGGCCAAGTGCCCGGTTCAGGGTTTGCACCGGAGTATTTGCAATATCTGCGACAGTCTGTAAACCAAGACGGACCAGAGCTTCTTCTGTTTTCTCTCCCACCCCCCACAATGCACCGATGGGAAGTGGGTGCAGAAAGTCAATTACTCGATCTGCGGGGATCAGCAGTAGCCCGTCAGGTTTAGCTCTTGTTGAAGCGAGTTTTGCGACAAATTTTGTGCTGGCTACACCGACAGAACAGGTAATCCCCTGCTCGTCTGCGACCCGAGCTCGAATGAGTTCGGCAATGGTGAGTGGATTGGAAAGCCGACGAATGGCTCCCGAAACATCAAGGAATGCTTCATCGAGGCTTAACGGTTCAACGAGTGGGGTAACGGATTCAAATAGTGCCATGACATTACGGCTTACCTCAGAATATTTTTCGTGATGTGGTGTGAGGAAAGTTGCTTCGGGTGCAATTCTTCGAGCGCGTGAAATAGGCATTGCTGAGTGAACGCCAAGTGCGCGTGCTTCATAAGTTGCGGTGAGAACAACCCCGCGATTCCCCTGGGCCGCTATAACAACGGGTGTTCCTTTAAGCTCGGGGTAGTCACGTAATTCAACTGCAGCATAAAAAGCATCCATGTCAATATGCAAAATATTGCAACCTGAATCATTGGTGCCAAAATCAAGTTTTCCAGTTTGGCGGCGCACCTGACTCCGACTCATGTGCGCTCCTTAATCTCTACAAATATTTCAACTATGGGTACTTTCACCATCCGGGTGTCCCGGGGCTTCTATGCCACAACTTACTTGGCGGGGTCGCGACTGGGGTCTTAATATCAGCATAAGCAGACTGCTTAAACCCGCTTCCATGAATGCGGGCAGTTCGTTTATGCGGTGTATCACGATCAGGAGCTTGGTGCATAAGCACCAGCTCGTTGACCGCCGCAATTCCCCCATCAAGCCACAACCGCCTAACACCTCCCAGCTCCCAGCAGCCGGTTGCGCGCAATGAGACCCCCCGTGGCCCGGTTCGACGGATTTCACCACGAACTAACAGAATCCACGAATTAAAAAGATCGTGGGCGTAAGGACCTTGAGCGTCTTCAAAAAAAGTTGCATCAACCGGGCCTGTTGAGTCGTCGAGGGTAAGAAAAACCACTCGCTTACCGGTACGAATCGGTGGCATTTGGGTTGCAACTTTGACTCCAGCAATGAAGATGATTTCCTTGGATCGACATTTCAGCAGATTCCGTGATTGAACGATGTTCAGGCCTTTTATAACGTCTGAATAAAAGTCCATGACATGACCGCTGACATCAAGGCCTAAAACCTCTAACTCAGATTTCACCCGTTGCGCACTTGTCATTTCGGGTAAACCTGATGCAATAACACCACTGTCACTTTCTGTGACGTCAAAACTCAGTTGCGCCACCGGGGTGCTTTTCCCACTTTTCCCGTGACTGCGATCAAGATCAGCAATTTGAAGAAGCAGGTCCCGTCGCGTGATCTGCCCACGCATTTTTCGCTCGGTGAAACCGTAGAGGCTGTCAAAAGCGCCAGCCACCACTAAGTTTTCGGCGACCGGGCGGGAGGGGCGTGCACGCAACCATAAATCAGAAAGTGAGGAAAACGGTTGGCCCGTGATGAGCCGTTCAATCTCAGCCTCAGAGATTTCCTTTAAGTCGGTAAAAGAAACCCGAATACCAAAACTCAAATCAGGGAGTTGCTCAAGGTGAAATACGTGATTTGACGCATTAACGTCAAGACCCAAAATGGTGACCCCGAAATTTCGAGCATCATCGAGGATTAATCGTTTGGGGTACATACCGGGGTCATGGGTGAGCAGCCCACAGTAAAAAGCTTCCGGATGGTGGGTTTTTAACCACGCACTTTGATAGGTGGGCAGTGCAAAAGCAGCCGCATGCGCTTTACAGAATCCAAATGAGGCAAATGCTCGCAAAATTTCCCAGACCCGGTCAATATGGTCGATGTCATAGCCGCGCGCAAGTGCTGCCGGGTAAAACCACACTCGTACGTCGTTTTGACCCTGTGGGGATCCCATGGCCCGCCGCGATTCATCAGCTTCAGCGAGTGAACAGCCAGAAAAGATACTGAAGATCCGCAAGACTTGTTCATGAAAAACCACAACTCCATAGGTTTCGGTCAATGCGGAGGCAAGGTCAGGGTGTGGAAATACTGGAGCATTCCACCCTTGTCGAGCCCTCAAAAATGGCGTGATCATGTCTGACTTCACTGGACCTGGGCGAAATAATGAGATGTCAATGATCAGGTCATTAAAAGTTTCCGGAGCAAACTTTCCCACCAACTCACGCTGACCTGGTGACTCAATTTGAAAACACCCCAGAGTTTTAGTTGATTGAATCAGCTCAAATGTTGCTTTGTCATCAAGTGTGGTTCCGTCAATTACCGGTCGCTCCCCCGTAACCCGTTCTGCTTCATTGAGCGCGTGCGCCATTGCCGACTGCATTCGCACACCCAGTACATCAAGTTTGAGTAATCCCATGTGTTCAACGTCATCTTTATCAAAATGGGACATGGGAAACCCTGCTGCACTACTTTCTACAGGAGTTCGATCAAGCAGTGTTAAATCCGAAAGCACAACCCCGCATGGATGCATTGCAATATGTCTGGGTAGCCCGTCAATTGCTTCAACCAAGTCAAGGAAGTTATCAATTTCACCGGTTGCGGCTAATTTGCCAAATGATGAGTGTCTCAGTTCGGGTAGGTCAACCAGCGCAGACTTCACATTGCGAGCGCGGATATGCGGAAATGCTTTAGCAAAAGCGTCAATATCTGAGGCTGGTAAACCAAATGCGGCACCAACGTCTCGGATTGCTGAACGGACGCGGTAGGTCTCCATCATCGAAACTGTGGCAATGCGCTCAGTTCCAAATTTGTCAAAGATCCACTGGTAGATATCCAGCCTGCGTTCGGACTCAACATCAATGTCAATGTCGGGGAGCACCCGACGAAGGGGCGAGAGAAACCTTTCCATGAGCAAGTTTTGGGCAATGGGATCAACACCTGAAATTCCCAGTAGATAGTTGACCAAACTCCCAGCTCCGGAACCACGTGCGGCAACACGCACTCCCTTTTCTTTCACCATGTCAACAACGTGAGCAACGGTAAGAAAGTAACCGGAGAAACCTAATTGAGTGATGGTTCGCATTTCTGCTTCAAGCCGGTGGGATGCAATGGATCGGTCATGTGAATGCGAGTAACGCTGTGGCAATTGATCTTCGCAGCGACGTAAAAGGATGTGGTTCGCCTCGCGTTCTGGTTCAGCAACCGGACGATTCACAAGAATGTCAAGTTCGGGAACGAACACGTCACCGAGACCAAGGTCACGTCTCGGATCTAGTGCACAATATTCAGCTAAGTGTTGGGTGTCACGCAATAATTTATGTACATCACGCTCACCGCCTTGTTGGCAAATCTCTCGGGCAACGTGATGCATCTGTTCAGCATCTTTCAAAAATCCTTGTGGGCTATTGCCCGCAATATGGCGTGAATCGAGAGGGACCAACAACCGGGCTGAATCAAGGAGGTCAGCGACTTTCGCCTGTTCGGGACTGACATAACGAACAGCATTTGTTAAGACGGCGGGCAGTGACACCTCCCGCGACCAGGACAGTAATCGAGCAGCTTTTGCTGTTGATGAGCCTGACTTTGATTTTTCTAAATGGGAAGTGACCGCGAGACCGAGATAGCGATCAAAGATTGCCCGCCAAGGGCGAAGCAGTGCATCAGCCTGATGCGACCTTCCAGTGAGTAACGCTTGTCCAACTTCTGACTCTGAAGTAAGTAACGCAACTATTCCCGTGTGATGTTGGGCTAACGCCTGCCAGGAAAGGACCGGATCCCCACGTTGTGCATGTGCTGCGGAGACCAACCGACACAACGATGCCCAGCCCTGCGCCCCGGTGGCTAACAGAATTACCCGAGGCTTTGTTTCATCAATCCACTGGCCACCGTGTGCCGGTGTTCTGCGGGCACCACTCCCTGAAACTACTTTTGATTCAGTTCTCTCAACTGCAAGATCAACTCCAATTACCGGAGAAATTCCATTTCGCGAGCAAGCGCGAGCCCATTGAACCGCGCCATAAAGTCCATTACGGTCAGTAAGACCAATAATTTTTTGCCCAACGGCAGCGGCATGATCAACAATGGTGTCGGGTCGAGATACCCCGTATTGCAGTGAGTAGCTCGATGCAACCTGTAAATGGGCAAACGAATCTGATGAAACTCCCACGGCTATTCGATCAGCTCACGCGTAAAAATTGAGAAGGTGAATCACAACTGTAGGTTTCTAAAGACAAACGCCCCTGCACAAGTGCATCAAGGGATGCGGCCACTTCGAAGATGAATCGCTGTGAGTCACGAACGAGGTCGTCAGCTTCCCGTGAGGTAACACAGGGAATACCTGCTTGTGCCGATGCGCGTTTGTGCGCACCTGCGGCAAAGAAAATTGCCCACTCACCAAATTCGGGGGCGACCTCGGTGAGTACTTCCCACGCGCTACGAATGCGCTGTCTCGTTGGGCCTCCATTTGGGCCCCCATGTGGGTTCAGGGCCACTTGGGCACGGGCGGCCAGAACTGCCGCAGCGGCGCGTAATGCACCAAGGTGTGCTGCCGCATAACGCTCATGTGGAGTGTGTGCCGCTATGGCTTCCTGCAAACTTCCCTGGGCGCAATGCAGTAGCTCTAACGCTGGGCGGCGCGTGAACTTTCCCACCATGGGAGATCCTTTCGGGTTGATCGACAAAATTTTGGTGCCAAAAAGACACCGACTTCTCTCGACCCACCCGCACACAATCCAGTCACCGGGGTCGGGGTCGAATCGACCCCGGTGACTGTGATCATGTGCCGGTACTGCTGGTACTAACTGACCCGACCCGCGCCTGGCCGCGAATCCGGGCCCGGGAGGCAGTTCAAACAGGTTAAATCGAACACCTGTTCGAACAGATCCAAAGATAGACCGGACCACTGACATCCGTCAACCCCACCCCAAGATTCACTTCATAAACCGCCCAAATCCCCCTATGCCACGGGGCCGTGGCCAAACTGACCCAGGACTAATGTTGATCCATGCCCGATACCGAACAGCAGTCTGTTATTCATGTCCGCAAAACCCTGAAACTCCTTGGTGTGAGGGGTGAGGTTCGCCGCCTTGATGACAGCGCCAGAACTGCAAAAGAGGCGGCTGATGCTTTAGAAATTGAAGTTGGACAGATTGCAAGTTCACTTATTTTTCTTGCCGATGGAAACCCAATTCTCGTCATGGCTTCGGGTAAGCACCGGGTAAATACCAACAGTGTTGCCGCAGCGCTAGAGGCTGATGAAGTTACCAAGGCAACAGCGGATGATGTTCGTGCAGCCACAGGTTATGCAATTGGTGGGGTTGCACCAATCGGTCACCCCGAACAATTACCGACAATTGTCGACATCTCACTCAGCCAATATGACGAAGTCTGGGCAGCCGCTGGTCACCCGCATTATGTTTTCCCAACCACCTACGACGAACTACTGCGCATTACTGGTGGGCACGCCGCAGAAATCAGTGTCTGATCTGTTTATCAATAACGGCCGGTGTCACACATGACTAGGTCTAATGTTTCACCTGACCCAAGTTCGCCACCCTGCTAAGAAAGTCTCACCCATGAGCAGTTGGATATTGCTTGCAGCGGCGTCAGCGGTATTCGCCGGGCTGGTCTCAATTTTAGGCAAATTAGGCGTTTCACAAACCCCGAGCAATCTTGCGACCGCGATTCGGACGTCAGTCGTCCTCGTATTAGCTTGGGCAATTGCTGGGTTCACGGGGGCGACCACCGAGATATCCAATATTGATCAATCTGCACTGATATTCCTCGTGGCATCCGGTCTCACAACCGGCGCTTCGTGGCTCATGTTTTTTAAAGCTCTACAAATAGGGGATGCCACAAAAGTCGTAGCAATTGACCGCTTGAGTTTGGTTTTCACCGTCCTCATTGGGTTCACTCTCCTTGGTGAGAGCTCAAACTTGATTCAAGCTTTAGGACTCTTGGTCGTGTCAGTGGGAACTGTTCTCGTTGTCTATCGCCGGGTTGATTCCACAACAAGAGGTTACTCGTGGCTGCCATTTGCACTAGGGGCTGCATTTTTTGCCACGGCCACAACCGTCCTTGCAAGCATCGGAATTGAAAATGTCGATTCCAATCTGGCCACCGCAATTCGAACAAGTGTGGTGTTATTACTCGCGATTGTGATCGTGTTATTTACGGGACAACAAAAATTCTTCAGCACTCTCAACCTGCGTGAATTACTTTTTCTCACTCTCTCCGGGTTAGCCACCGGCGCCTCGTGGCTATTTTTCTTTGCCGCTTTGGCACGTGGCCCGGTCAGCGGAGTCGTACCAATAGACAAACTCAGCATTGTCGTGACCGCGATTGCTTCTTTCTTTATTTTCGGAGAACGGCAATCCCGTTGGGCCATCCTGGGATTAGTTGCATTGGTTACCGGAGCGGCTCTGCTTGTTTTTGGTTGACTTACTCGCGAACCTAAAACCACCAAGATTCAACTAAATTGCTTAGCGCACACCACCCAACCATTTTTTCGGCTTCAGTTGGTCAAGTCCTGGCAGAGCAACTTCACTCACTCAAACTGGCTGCTCGCTTTCAACAAGTTTTTTCAATCGCACCAGCGTCTTTAAAATCGCCTTTTGATTGCCTTCATAAGCATTCATCAAATTTAAAGCAATTGGAATGCGCGCTGTTGATCCGTCGAAAGTCTCAATTACTTCCGTCTGTTGGTCACTAATCGCAATGAGTTCATAGCGCCAACGGTGATGCCCCGGGTGACACCAAGCGATCAGACGATCCTGCTCGAATTCTTTGACGGTGTTTTTGATTCGATAATTGACAATTAAATGCATATCAACGCCAAATTTGGAATCAAGCTCAAGCACGTCGGGTCCACGAACATTTCCTTTTACCGTGCCCGAACCGTCAAAGTCAGCGTGCTTGCGAGGGTCGCTCAGATAAGTAAAAATGGTTGAAGCCGGGGCATCGATAATTATTTTTCCTGATCTGACATATTTTTGACCGGTATCAATTACCGTCGCACGAACTTGCTCAGTCACTTTTTTCTCATTCCTTTTTCGAATTTTCGATGTCATCCCGTGAACTCAATTGAACTGTACTCCCGTCAATCCCTTTGGACTAGTTGGTGAACAAAGCGCTATAGGCGTTAATGGCCGGCTGACCCCCCAAATGAGCATAAAGAACATTCGAATCTTTGGGAATAACTTCACTACGAACCAGATCAATCAATCCGGCCATCGATTTACCTTCATAAACAGGATCGATGATCATGCCTTCCAGTTCGCCGGTGAGACGGATAGCGTCAAGGGTTGATTGAACTGGGATTCCATAAAGGTCACCAGCCCACCCCTCCAGCACAACGATTTCCTCATCGGTTAGCTCGCGCCCAAGGCCGATGAGCTCCGCGGTGTGACGGGCAATTCGGGCAACCTGTGCACGTGTTTTATCCAAGGTTGCCGAGGCGTCGATACCGATAATTTTGCGTGCTCGATCTTGCCCGGCAAACCCGGCAATCATTCCTGCTTGAGTGCTGCCAGTCACGGTGCAGACCACAATCGTGTCAAAGAAAACACCAAGATCTTTTTCTTGCTGTTCAACTTCATCTGCCCAATTAGCAAAACCAAGCCCACCGAATTTGTGTTCGGATGCACCGGCCGGGATTCCATAAGGTTTGCCACCACGTGCTTTCACATCTTCGAGGGCTTGATTCCAACTGTCACGAATTCCAATGTCAAATCCGGCGGGGTCAAGTCGAACTTCAGCGCCCATAATCCGCGAAAGCATGATGTTTCCCACGCGGTCATTCACGCAATCGGGCCAGTCCACCCACTTCTCCTGAACCAATACGGCCTTCATGCCCAACTTCGCAGCAACGGCAGCAACTTGCCGGGTGTGGTTCGACTGGTAACCACCGATGGATACGAGCGTATCTGCGCCCTGCGCTATTGCGTCCGGAACAATGTATTCGAGCTTACGAGTTTTGTTACCGCCGTACGCTAAACCGCTGTTCACATCCTCGCGTTTTGCCCACAGTTGCGCGCCATTCAAGTGTGCGGTCAACCGGGGAAGAGTGTGGATCGGACTTGGCCCGAAAGTAAGTGGGTAACGGGGGAAATCGGCGAGTGACATAACTTCAACTCTTTCTGTCGCTATTGATGGGTTATTTTGTTGGTTTATTCCAGTGAACTAGTGGGAAGTGAGTTCCAAATTTCATAGGCGACCTGCCCTGCTTGGGTTGAACCCATTTTTGTTAATTTGATCAGGTGGTCATGAGCGCTTGCGGAATCGTGCAGTAATGCTGTCGAGGATAAAGATGATGAATCTTTGAAATCTAACTGGTTCGAACTGAATCGGGCGATCTCGGCCCGGCGAATTAATGGTGTGAAAGTGTCGACAACAATTTGGGTTGCCGTGTTTCCACTAGCTTCGATGAATACCCGGTGAAAAGCATCATCGGCAATAATCGCCGACTCGATATCACGGCGTTTTATTGCAGTCGAAAAATCTTTATTGGCCGCCGCTAACTGATCCCAGTGGTGGGTGGTCAGTGAATTAAGGGACTCTTCGACAGCAAGTCGGTGCATGCTGGCAAGTACCGACTTCGCCTGCTGCTCACGCTGTGGGTCAATCTCGGTGACAAATGTGGCCCGCCCCGGTTGGGCATTAACGAGCCCAATCTGTCCCAGGCGCAGAACCGCTTCTCGGATTGGGGTTCGACTCACCCCCAGCCACCGGGCTAACTCGGCGTCGCGCAGCTGTTCACCCGGTGCCAGCGTTCCGGAAACTATCGCGTCCAGCAGGTGGCCATAAGCGTCATCACGTAGCAGTGATCTTCGTTCAATTGGGATGGCTGGGACCGGCATGCAATATATTGCATACTACCAAATGGTCGGTGTCAAGTGGTTTTTGGAGATACTTGATCCGCCCACGCCGCGGAGACTAGGACGGCACCGCGCACGGAGCACTCCTATGCTTGGGTGTCATGAGCATGCGGGTATACAACGGTCCGCATTCAGACCGCGGAAGTAACGGACCTTCGTGGACTAAGTACGTGCCTTGGGTTTTCACCGGCCTCACGATTCTGGGCCAAATTCTGTGGATTTTAGTCTCAGGGGACACCCGGATTTTCCTGACCGCAATGACGGTGACCACTTTCTTCCTTGCCAGTCTGAGCCACGCCTATCTGCGCCGCGGACTGGGTTGGACCCTTTCATTTTTTAGCATTTCACTAGCATTTGGTTGGCTCATTGAAGTGCTGGGGACAATTACTCAATTCCCATTTGGTGACTACGACTACTCCGAAAAACTTGGATTGGCATTACTCGGCGTGCCAATTTTGATCCCCATGGCGTGGTCCATGATGGCTTATCCGGTCATGCTCGCCACCCAAAGGATGGCGGCCACTCCCTTTGCCACGGCATTTATTGGTGGTTGGCTCCTCGCGGCCTGGGACCTATTCCTTGATCCAATGATGGTTGGTGAGGGGTACTGGACCTGGAATGAACTCGGTTGGGTTCTTCCAGGAATTCCGGACATTCCATTACAGAACTTCCTTGGCTGGCTTTTGGCCGCCATTGCACTCGCATTTGCTTTAAACCTGCTTCCGCGCAAAGTCGCCAATGACGCAGTGCCCAACACACTTTTGATCTGGATTTATTTTTCCAATGTTCTTGCCGCTGCTGTATTTTTCGGAGCAACCGGCGTGGCGCTTTGGGGGGGAATCGCAATGGGGCTGTTCGTGTTTCCTTGGATGTGGAGAATCTGGAGTCAACCCCAGTGGTAGTTCTTCCACTCGCCAGCACGCTCTGTGTCGCTCTCACCGCGCACACCGCATTTAATCTCACCAAATTGCGTTCACCACGTTGGAGCGGCAATGCAATAAATGAGAAAGTCAGTGTTCTCGTACCCGCGCGTAATGAGGAAAGCCATATCGCTCTAACAATTGAGAGTATTAAAAATCAAATTGGTTTGACCGACATAGAAGTAATAATTCTCGATGACCAGTCAACAGATTCCACGGCCGCAATAGTTAAGCAACTAGTTGATGCGAACTCCAACATCACATTAATGACCAATGAAGTGAATCCACCTTCGGGCTGGTTGGGGAAGCCGCATGCTTGCCACCTACTCTCGCAACAAGCAACAGGAAGCGTGCTCGTTTTCGTCGACGCCGACGTAATCCTTGAGCCCACAGCAATCGCTGCTTGTATTGAACTACTGAGAGACCAAGACTTCGGACTTGTCGCGCCGTATCCGCGACAGCTCGCGGAAACCCACCTTGAGCGCTTGATTCAGCCACTCGTCACTTGGTCGTGGGCGAGCACTATGCCTATCGGAATTGCCGAAAATTCACTGAGGCCCTCCTTGTCCGCGGCGAATGGGCAATTCTTAGTCTTTGATTCGCTTGCCTACCGAACATCAGGTGGTCACACCAGTGTGAGAGGTGAAGTACTCGAAGACATTGCGTTAATGCGATCGGTGAAATCAGGTGGATTTCATTGCGCAACCGTAAATGGCAGCGAACTAGCCCACTGTCGCATGTATGAGGACATGGACGCTCTCGTCAACGGTTACACAAAATCCCTTTGGAATGCATTCGGATCCCCTGCCGGCTCGGTTGCCGTTAATGCACTACTTGCATTTACCTATCTCGTACCGCCAATTGCCATGCTGACCTCGCGAAAAACTTCCACCCGAGCCATCGGTGCAGTTGGATACCTCTCCGGGGTAGCTGGTCGAGCGATGGTTGCAAAAGAGACCGGGTCGCGTGTTATCCCTGATTCATTCGCGCAACCGGCATCCATCGCAGCCTTCATCGGCCTCAATGCACTGAGTTGGTCGCGACACCTGCGCGGAAAAAATTCCTGGAAAGGGAGAGCGGTTTAAATGGGTGAACCGATGAGCGAACCTAAGCCCTCCCACGTAGTTGTTATTGGTGGTGGAGTCGGCGGACTGGCTATTTCTGCGCGCCTAAGTGTTAAAGGACACCGCGTCACACTTCTTGAGCACGCAGATCGAGTCGGTGGCAAACTCTTCACGTACCGCCGTGATGGTTTCGCATTTGATACAGGTCCCAGTTTGTTCACCCTCCCCGCGGTCTACCGTGATTTGTTTTTGAAGACCGGAAAGAGCCTTGAAGAAAGTATTGACCTGCAAGAACTTAACCCGGCATTTCGCTATGTATTCCCCGATGGAAGTGAAGTGACCCTTCCCGGCGTTGATCCCGCAAAGTGCGCACAAGCATTCGGTGAAGCATTTGGTGCGGAAAGTGAGTCTCAGTGGCGTGAATTCACCGCACGTGGCGCTGAAATGTGGCGCTTGACGCGTGGCCCATTTCTCCAATCGCCTCTCAAAGGCTGGAAGTCGTTACTGCCATTAGCCAATCCAAGTGATGTCAACACGATCGCGCCGTTTACTTCATTACGTAAACTTGCTCGCAAGTACTTCACCGATCCGCGGATGATTACGATCGTGGATCGGTACGCCACCTACACGGGATCAGATCCACGACACGCGCCGGCAGTCTTAGCGACCATTCCTTACATTGAGCAAGTTTTCGGCGCTTGGCATATTGGCGGTGGGGTTGGAACACTTGCAACAGCACTAGAAAAACGGTGCGTTGAACGCAAAGTTGCGATCCGAACCGGGGTTACTGTGACCAACATTGAAACTATTGACAACATGGTGTCCGGCGTTCGACTCGAAAGCGGTGAATTTATAGCCGCTGACCTTGTCGTCTCAAACTCTGATGCAACGCTTACCCAGGACTTACTTTCACAGCAAGATCGAAAGCGAGTACCGAAAATTCCTAATTCGCCATCACTTGCTGGTTTCGTCTTACTGCTCGCACTTGAAGGGACTACCGAGGGACTTGCGCACCACAATGTCTGGTTCCCGGAAAATTATGACGCAGAATTTGATGCAATTTTTGGAAAAACTCCGACCCCCCCACCTGATCCAGCAATTTATGCCTGTGTCCCCGATGACCCACGAATGCGGCCATCAGAAGACACTGAATCGTGGTTCATCCTGGTTAATGCACCGCGCCATGATCCAAGTGCCCAAAATGGTTTTGATTGGGATGCACCCAAAGTCAAAGAGCAGTATGCACAAAATATTTTAGAGAAATTGGCCGAGCGCGGAACTGATATCCGCTCCCGGATCAAGTGGATGGAAATTCGAACACCTGCAGATCTGGAGCGGGAAGTAATGGCACCGGGTGGCAGCATCTATGGAACTTCAAGCAATGGTCCTCGAGCAGCATTTACCCGACCGGCTAATCAATCAGTGATTTCCGGGCTCTACCTTGTCGGTGGCTCAAGTCACCCTGGTGGCGGACTCCCTTTGGTGGGCATGGGCGCCGAAATAACTGCCGAACTCATTGGTCGCGCGAAGAAGTCAAACCCGTAAATCCGTACCAGCGAGCTAGTCGTCCACCCGATGAAAGCAACCGAATACGTTCCTCTGTTTGAGCCTGCACTTCAAGTGTCGCCACGATCACCAACTGGTCTTCGGCGCGAATCCGGGTTTCTTCGCGTGGAACTTCGGCGACACCATCACGAATAATGAGTGAGACGAGTGCACCGCGTGGCAATCCCATTTCCACGACAAAGACTCCTACCAGCGCCGACCCCTTTGGAATGTCAACTCCCAAAACTGTTGCTGACATTCCATCAAGTGGTGCACTTTCCACTTCAAGTTCACGCACCTGTTCGGGAAGGCATACGCCAATCTTGCGACCCAGGACTGCAATAAGAGGCGTTTGAAGGAGGAGGAGCAGAAACACCACAATCAACGTTGCATCAAAAACCAATTCAGCCCCAGGAACACCAAATCCCAATGGAATCGCCGCAAACACAATCGGTACCGCTCCACGTAATCCCGCTATCGAGACAAAAGCAATCACTCTGGTACCCAAACGAAATGGCGCCAGTGAAACGAACGCTGCAAGTGGTCTAGCAAAGAACACCAACAGCACAAGAGTTCCCAAGGCCAGTGGGATAGCTTCAGGCAACCGCCCAAGATCAGCCAGCAGCCCCAGCATTACGAAAAGGCTAATTTCGGCAATCCACGAGAGCCCGTCCGAGAATCCGAGAATGGATTTTCGGTGGGGAAGTTTCTTTGCCGAACCGATTAAAATTGCAGAAATATAAACGGCCATGAATCCTGATGAATGCAGAACCGACGCTGCTCCATAGGAAAATACGATGAGTGCCAACGCTGCGATCGGATACAAACCGACCCCTGGCAGTGCCAGTCGAGGTAAAACAAACCGCCCTAGGTATCCGACAGCGATTCCAATTACTGCGCCACCGATGATTTCAGCAACCACCAAGATAGGAATCAACCACGCAGCCGTTTCACCCCAGGATCCGCTGGCCACGATACTGACAATCACGACTACGGGTGCATCATTGAAGCCAGCTTCGGCTTCGAGTAAAGTCCGGACTTTGTTGTTAACTCGCATTCGGCGCAGGAGTGAGAAAACTGCCGCAGCGTCGGTCGCCGCCAGCACGGTACCCAAAAGAACTGCAAGTTGCGGATCAAAATCAAAGATAAAAATGAGCGGCAGTGCGACCACGCCGATGCTAACGGCGATGCCAACCGAAGCCAATGCCAGTGATGGTCCGAGCACGGGGCGCAATTGATCCACTTTGGTGGTCAGTCCACCGTGAGCCAAAATCAGTACCAATGCTGAGTAGCCCAGTACGGTTGCAAGGGTGGCGTCGTCAAAGTAAAGGGCGGGGACCGTCGCACCCAGTACTAAACCAAGAATCAGGTACAGAAGCAGACCTGGAATCCCTAGTTTCCCGGCAAAACGAACAGAAAAAATTGCAATCAGCACGATAAGGGCGCCCAAGAAGGTGCCTGTGGCCAGCGCTTCAAGACCCACGTTCGCACCTCCTGGAGTTTTTGTGATCGAACAGTCCCTGCGTAAAGGTATCTTGCTCGTGTTACCGATTGGTTTTTTTGCAGTTGCCACCGTGAGCTTTGAGCCTTGATCTGGAGAACGCGATTGCCAATATGTGGAAAATATGCCGAGGCAATAGAGTGTTCCCGTGAGTAAAACGGTAGGAAGTGGCGCCCCTGATGCGGATATTCGCCCGCAGATACAGGTCCGTCTTGACCAATTCCTGGCTGAACAAAAACCAATTCTCACAACAATTGGGCCCGAGACCCTCCCGTTATGGGAAAGCGCCAAAACCCTGCTCAATGGCGGAAAGCGTCTTCGCCCACTTTTTTGCTACTGGGGTTGGTGCGCGGCTTTTGGTGATCCAAGCCAGCGCGACTCGGTGATCACCGCAGCAAGTTCCCTTGAGTTACTGCAAGCATGTGCCCTCATCCATGACGACGTAATGGATGGCTCCGATACAAGGCGTGGACTTCCTGCCGCCCACCGCCAATTTGCCAGTATGCATCGCGGTAGTCAGTGGTTGGGAATCCCGGATCGTTTCGGCGAGGGCGCAGCAATTCTGCTCGGGGATCTATGTTTGTCTTGGGCTGACCAAATTCTCCTGACAAGTGGTCTTCCCACGGAGAACCTCAACGCCGCCAAGGCCGTCTATAACGAAATGCGCACCGAACTCATGGCTGGGCAATACCTCGACCTTCTCGAGCAAGCGCGCGGTGGCGGATCGGTAGAGCGGGCACTGCGAGTGGTGAGGTACAAGTCGGCGAAGTACACAATTGAGCGGCCATTGCACATTGGTGCAGCACTTGCCCTCGCCCCGCAGGAAGTGTTTGATGCCTACTCCGGTTATGGACTCCCCCTCGGTGAAGCTTTCCAACTACGCGACGACATCCTCGGAGTATTCGGGGACCCCGCAATCACCGGGAAGCCGGCAGGCGACGACTTGCGTGAAGGAAAACGCACGGTTCTGATTGCAATTGCAACGGAACGAGCAAATCCGCATCAACTTAAGTCATTGCACGAACTATTAGGTGACGAACATTTATCTACTAGCGGTATTGAAACCCTGAGGGAAATTATCTGTAATACGGGGGCCCTTGATTACACGGAAAGTTTAATCTCACAGCTGCTGGAAGAATCTTTGACAGCATTAGATAACGCACCCCTAGACCAAGAAGCGGTAACCGAACTCACAGACCTTGCCCACAAATCCGTTCAAAGGAGCCTATAAACACATGTCAAACTCACTTATTAGTCGGCTGCTCCCCACCCAGCGCACCGTAACCGGCCCAACCGACAACGTCATTGTTGTGGGTGCGGGCCTCGCTGGCCTTTCGGCCGCAATGCGCTTGGCAGGTGCGGGGCGAACCGTGACAGTGTTGGAACGCGAATCCATTCCAGGTGGTCGTGCTGGACGCATCGAAATGAAGTCAGAGAGTGGCACCTATCACGCCGACACGGGTCCAAGCGTTTTGACCATGCCCGACCTGATCGCCGACTGCTTTGATTGCCTCGGTGAAAATATGGACGACTGGCTTACCCTTGAGCCAGTTTCGCCCCTTTACCGCGCGTTTTACGCTGATGGATCAATCCTAAATGTGTACAGCGATATTGAACAGATGGCCCAAGAAATCTCAGAAGTCATCGGTGACGAAGAAGCCGCAGGCTTCCGCAAATATGTTGACTTTGTTTCCAAACTATATAAATACGAGATGTCAGACTTCATTGATCGCAATATTGATTCACCGTTAGATCTGCTCACACCCAATCTTGCGAAACTTGTCGCCATTGGTGGTTTTCGTAAATTGACGCCAAAAGTGCGTCAATACATGAAAGACCCACGCACCGAACGGATTTATTCCTTCCAGGCGATGTACGCGGGCCTTTCCCCCTACGACGCGCTAGCAATTTACGCCGTGATTGCGTACATGGATTCAGTTGCCGGAGTCTTTTTCCCGAAAGGCGGAATGCACGCTGTCCCTAAAGCAATGGCGGGCGCACTGGAAAAGCACGGCGTCACCATTAAATACAACACGACGGTGGAGTCAGTCGTTCACAATGGCGGCCGGGCATCGGGAGTACTCACCAGCGACGGTGAATTCATGGAGGCCGACGTAGTAGTCCTCAACCCTGACCTTCCCGTCGCTTACCGAGAACTCATTGGTACCGAACCATGGTCGGTAAAACGCCTTAACTATTCGCCATCCGCCTTCGTCATAATTGCTGGGTCCACCCAGAAGTACTCGCAAATCTCTCATCACAATATTCACTTCGGTAAGTCTTGGAAGAAAGTTTTCACCGAGTTGATCGATGAAAAGAAGTTGATGACCGATCCCAGCATTTTGGTGACAAACTCGAGTTTTTCTGATCCGAGCCTGTCCCCTGAAGGCAGGGAGCTTTACTACATTCTGTTCCCCACTCCAAATCTCGATGCGTCCATTGACTGGAAAGAAATTGGCCCGCGCTACCGAGATGAGTGCTACCGGGTGCTTGAGGAACGTGGCTATGTAGGCCTGCGCGACTCAATCGAAATCGACAACATCACCACCCCGCAAGATTGGGC
Source organism: Candidatus Nanopelagicales bacterium (assembly GCA_040399625.1). Lineage (GTDB taxonomy): Bacteria > Actinomycetota > Actinomycetes > S36-B12 > S36-B12 > UBA4592. The sequence goes on from JBBARV010000002.1 coordinate 121,507, forward strand.
CGACCGTGGCATGGAACGTGGCGCTCCATTTGCATCAGCACACTCATTTAGTCAAACCGGTCCGTTCCGACCCAGCAACATGTGGGGCGAGAACGTTGTGTTTACAGGTTCAGGTACACAGCCCGGAGTTGGAGTGCCCATGGTGCTGATCTCAGGTCGACTGGCCGCAGAGCGCATTACCGGCAAAGACCACAATTACAAATCCCGGGCAACTAGGTGAATCGACTGCACGCAAAGGAATACAAAGAAGCTGGAATCACCGACCGGGACCTCATTGCATCCTATGAAGTATGTCGAGAACTCAATGCTTCACACGGGAAAACGTATTACTTGGCAACACTTTTACTCCCACCCGGTAAAAGGCCCTACGTTCACGCGCTCTATGGATTCGCTCGCTATGCCGACGAGATCGTTGACGACCTCGATTCAACATTAAGTGACCAAGAAAAAGCTGATTGGTTGAAAACTTGGGGTGAGGCATTTATGGCCGACGTCCAAAGTGGTGAATCAAGTGACCCAGTGTGCCGGGCGGTGGTGCACACTGTTCGACGCTGGGAAATTCCGCTGGACCTCTTCGATGCCTTTCTTCACTCAATGACAATGGATCTCACCGTCACCGAATACCAAACATTTGACGACCTCTACGAGTACGTCTATGGTTCAGCCGCCGTTATTGGATTGCAGATGCTCCCTATTTTGGAACCCAGCGATCCGCAGGCTTATGAATACGCTAAAGATTTAGGGGTTGCTTTTCAGCTGGCGAATTTCATCCGTGACGTAAATGAAGACCTTGACCGCGGCCGCGTCTACCTGCCACTGGATGAACTCGAAAGGTTCGGTGTCACCCGGGCAGATTTAGAAAAACGGGAACTCACCGACAATATAAAAGCAGCCCTTCGTCACCAAATCGATCGAGTGCGCCGTCTCGATGAACAATCACGCGCCGGAATCGAAATGCTGCACCCCTCTTCACGTGACTGCATCAACGCGGCCCGAGTTTTGTACTGCGGGATTGCCAATAAAGTTGAAGAAATTGATTTTGAAGTGTTCACAAAACGTGCCCGCGTCTCCCCGCGAACCAAATTCTGGGTCGCTTTCCCCGCCTGGCGCCATGCCCGCAAAGCCCGGCGCAGATTTGGCCCGGGAAACGTTCAGGGAATCAATCCCATTTAGACGCGTAATCCGTCAACAGTTCCTACTTGTCTTGCTTGCGCCAGATCGGCGGACCTGAAGCGGGGGTTCGATCAATTCCTCGCCGTCCCCAGAACACCCAAAGGCTCAATGAGAGCAGCACTAAGGAAAATCCAAAAAGTAGGTCTTCCGCGGGCGCAAAAGCTATGCGCCCATCGCCTAGAAATGTTGGAGCAGCATCCGCGGGTGAGGTTCCACCAATAATTGCCGAGCCGTCGTATTTAACAATTTGGGTCCCGGTAAACAAACCGTTAGTAATCAATTGAAAAAATACGATGATCACATAGGAAGCCCAGAAGATCGGCCTGGTGACCATGCGAGTTTTGAATGCGAAAAGATCAAGTAAAACTGCAACCACGACCGCTAACACGCCAATTGCCGTATATGTCATGGGGCTTCATCTCCCACTTGCCAGCGCGGAGATTGTGTTCCTTTGAAACTTCGCACAGCCTCAAGGGTGAGAATTGAGGCGAATGGAATAACAATAAAGAATAGAAGTTCGTCAAGTGGAATATCAGCTGGCAGGTACACCCCGAGGATTCGAGACTCGGTGAAGTACCAGTGCCCTTGGCTAATCGCGTAAGCATCCCAGACCAGAAACGGTAGCAACACCGGGGCAATGCTGAGCAACAATCGCTTTGGTCTACGTAAAACTCGACTGCGAAGAAATACTTCAAGCCAAATAGATCCCAAGATCACAGAGACCAATACCGCGACATAACTCCAGCGGCCAAAATCCATGAAATCTCCCACGGCACCATAATTGCCTATTATGAGTTTGGAGCAAACCTCGGATCCCTTATCGGGCTCACAAGCAAAGTACCGCATTGCTTTACTTGGCGCTGAAAGTTCAGGGAAGACAACTCTTGCTATTTCGTTAACCGCTGCCTTGCGGGATCAGGGTTATAACGCAGGAATGGTTCCAGAATACTTGCGAGATTGGTGCGAGGAAAACTCCCGACTACCCCAGTTGGACGACCAAGGAGTGATCCTTCAAGGTCAACTTAATTTAGAAGATGCTGCCGCCGCTCAATTTGATGTTCTCGTGTGTGACCCCGCTGCAATCACAACGGGCTTTTATTCTTTGGAATATTTTGGATCCGACCTGCATTTGAATCCGAGGTACCTCAACCGCTATGACCGAGTTTTCTTGTGCGACATTGACTTCCCGTGGCAGCCGGATCCACTTCGCGACAGTGAGACCTTGCGAGAACATATGCATACCTCGATCGTGACCTATCTCACGCAAACGAAATCCGTTCAGGATAAAGAAATCCCCCTTCTCTCCCAATCCGCGCCCCAACGGTTGGCACTCGCACTATCGCTACTTTCACTCCCTGAACTATCCCGCTAAACCCTCTCTTGGTAGGCACCCCCGGATCAAGGCGTGGCAACCCATCCCCCTTATAGATTCCACATAGACTCTTAAGAATGGAGTCCTCTGTTCCCGGTGGCCTGGTTGGCCAAACCTTGGACCAGCGGTATGAAGTCACCTCATTGCTTGCACGAGGCGGTATGGCCACCGTTTACCTTGCTACCGACCTTCGGCTGGATCGGGTTGTTGCCCTAAAAGTTATGCACCCCCATTTGGCCAATGACCCAGGATTCGTGGCTCGTTTCCAGCGCGAAGCAAGAAGTGCCGCTCGACTCTCGCATCCACATGTTGTTGGGGTTTACGACCAGGGGAGTTCCGGTTCCCACGTCTATTTGGCCATGGAATATCTACCGGGTCGCACATTACGTGACGTGCTGGACGAATATGGCCCGCTGAGCACCGAGCAAGCATTGGTTTTACTCGACCCCGTGATAGAAGCACTCGTTGCAGCGCACGCGGCGGGGTTTGTTCACCGAGACATTAAACCCGAAAATGTTCTGATTTCCGACGATGGCCGGGTCAAGGTTGCTGACTTTGGGTTGGCGCGTGCGGTAACAACAACTGACTCAACCCACACAACCGGCATGATTATTGGCACAGTGAGCTACCTCTCCCCCGAACAGGTTGAACACGGCGATGCAGACGAGCGCTCGGACATTTACGCAACCGGAATCTTATTTTTTGAGATGATCACCGGATCGGTCCCCCACTCAGGTGAGAGCCCGCTCTCGGTCGCCTACAAGCACGTGAACTCGGACGTACCACCACCGTCGAGTGTTATTAAAGATATTCCATCAGAAGCAGACGCACTTGTTCTTTCCGCCACAAAGCGCGATCCTGCATTGCGTTACCAAAGCGCTCAAGATTTTTTGGCCGACGCTCGCCGAGTTCGCAAGACATTACCTGCTCCCAAGCCCTTTGTTGACGTGAAAAATACTCTCATCGTCGATCGTAAAGATTTTGAGTTACTCGCTGGAACCGAAAAAACAACAGACCAAACTTTTCGCCCAAAAGACTTTCCACCACGTAACAAAAAGCGCCGGGGGCTTTGGTTCGTTTTGGCACTCATGGCTGGTGTTTTACTTGCCGGACTTGGCGGCTGGTGGCTCGCTGCCGGCCCCGGACAAAACATCGATACCCCAAATCTCGTTGGCATCACCCTCGAGGAAGCCCAAGGCGTACTCCTCGCAACAACCGAAACTGAAAAGATCACGGTTGCTGCGGGTGAACCCGTCTTCAGTGAAACGATTCCCGAGGGCGTTATCGTCGCGACTGATCCACCGGCCGGTTCAGGTATCAACCCAGCTGGGGTTATTACTGCAAACATTTCCCAAGGCCCGGAGCGTTACTTGGTGCCTAACGTTGTCGGAATGACCCCCGAGGCGGCAACAGATGCGATCACGGCGGCCAATCTGACATTGGGTGGTCGAACTGAAGCATTTGATGACACGGTGGCCACGGGTCAGGTGGCGAAAACCACACCAAAGATTGGCAGTGAACTTAAACCTGGTGAACGGGTTGACCTCGTGATCTCAAAGGGACCCAAACCCATTGAGATTCCTAAAGTTGTCGGCAAACAGATTAAAATCGTAGAAGCAAACTTGAGTAGCCTGGGCTTGAAAGTTGCCCGAAGTAATGTCTTCTCGGAGACTGTAAAGAAAAACACCGTCATGTCAATCAAACCCAAGGCGGGAAATACTGTTCCTTCTGGCAGCACCGTTGAAGTTGTGGTCTCAAAAGGTCCACCCCCGGTAATGGTTCCCAACCTGGTCGACATGCCGCGCCAAAAGGCCATTTCGGCACTCAAGAAAATCGGGCTCCAGGCACGGGTCGAAGTTGGTGCGGTTGCACCGCTGAATCGCGTCATCAGTCAGAGTCCGGCTGCTGGAACAGAGATCCCCAAGGGCTCCTCGGTCACAATCCGAATCATTTAATTGGTTCTACAGTTACGATTCAATAAACGTTAGTAACTTTCGACACCCTCGTGAATCAAGAGTTTAGTTTTAACATCAACCCCGTAGGCGTAGCCACCAATCCCTTTACTAGCCACAACCCTGTGACACGGGATCACAATAACTATCTCGTTGCGCCCACATGCAGTTCCTACAGCCCGCGCAGCCCTTGGATAGCCTGAGCGTGCGGCAAGCTCTCCATAGGTGTTTGCCGTACCTGGAGCGATCTTGCGCATGGCGGCGTACACATTCACATTGAATTCTGAAGCTGAATTCTGGACTGGCACTTTATCGAATGAATCGAGAACGCCGTCACCGTATTTCGTGAATGCATCATGAATGGGGGACTTTTTGGTGCTCCGTCCGTCAACATCGCGCGAATCAAACCGGGCCGATATCAATTGTTGGTCGGTCTCATCAAATACAAAATAAACGAGTCCGGCCGGGGTTTGCGCCGTGCCGTGCCAACGCGACTTCAACTAGTTACCTTTTTGCTCAACATGTCCGCTACCAAGAATGCCAGTTCGAGACTCTGCTCGCGGTTCAAACGTGGGTCACAGGCCGTTTCATAACGTTGGGACAGGTCACCTTCAGCGACTCCCGCTGTACCGCCGACACACTCGGTGACGTCGTCTCCGGTGAGTTCAATGTGGATGCCACCAGGGAATGTTCCTGCTTCACGGTGAACGGTGAAATAACCTTCAACTTCGGTAATCACGTCGTCGAATAGTCGGGTCTTGTATCCATTTGCTGATTCGCGAGTGTTCCCGTGCATCGGATCACAGACCCACACCACCGGAATTCCACTTGCATCGACTTTAGCCACAATATCTGGCAACTTGTCGTGAACCAGATCAGCACCCATGCGGGTTATCAAGGATAAACGACCAGGAATGTTATTCGGATTAAGAATCCGAGCTGCTTCAACAATATCTTCAGGGGTTGCGGTCGGTCCAACCTTCATGCCAATTGGATTGGCAATAGTTGATGCAAAATGAATGTGTGCGCCATCAAGTTGACGGGTGCGCTCCCCAATCCACAGGAAGTGACCTGACACGTCGTAGGCGTTGCCGGTTCGCGAGTCAATGCGGGTGAGCGCTCGCTCGTAGTCCATGGAAAGGGCTTCATGAGCGGCGTAGAACTCAACCCGCTGGAACTCATCAGGGTCGGCACCACAAGCGTGCATGAACGAAAGAGCTTTATCAATGTCGCGCGCCATCAGTTCATAGCGTTGACCCGCAAGGGAATCTCGGACAAAATCCTGATTCCATGCGTGCACCTGACGCAGGTCGGCGAACCCACCCATGGTGAATGCGCGAACGAGGTTCAGTGCTGAACCCGATGCGTGATAAGCCCGAAGGAGTCTCTCAGGATCGGGGCGGCGAGCACCCACTTCAAATTCGAGGGCGTTAACCGCGTCGCCAAGATAAGAGGTCATTTCGATTCCGTCACGGACCTCAATTGTCTTACTGCGAGGTTTGAAGTACTGACCGGCTAGACGGCCCATTTTGACAACCGGCAGTGATGCTCCGTAGGTCAAAATGACGGACATTTGGAGAACCGTTTGCAGCCGGGCCCGGATCGAATCAGCGGTATTCGCCTCAAATGTTTCGGCACAGTCACCGCCGGTGAGGACAAATGCCTCTCCGCGACCTGCCGCCGCAAGGCGATCGGTGAGTTGATCACATTCACCGGCAAAGACCAATGGAGGCATTTTGCGCAGTTTGGCTACTGATTCCTCAAGGGCAGCCTGATCAGGCCACGGTGGCTGCTGGGCCGCCACTAAATCTGGCCAATCTAAGGTCATGGGGGTTTCAACCCGACCACGAGTCTTTTGCACCTGCGGGGAATTCATGCGCTCAGCGTAGAGGGTTGGCTCAGCCAAAGAACGCGGTGGCTTCGCGATACCGCTCAATGGGGACGGTCTTTAGAGTTCCGGTGGCCTGCGCCAACGGCACCCGAACAATGTCGGTGCCTCGAAGACCCACCATGGTTCCCCACGCCTGATCCTTTACGGACTCAATTGCATTCAGTCCAAATCGGGTCGCGAGCACCCGGTCAAATGCCGTGGGAGTGCCGCCGCGTTGCACATGACCAAGAACCGTGGTCCGGGCTTCATGTCCGGTGCGCTCCTCCAATGCGCCGGCGAGCCACTCACCAATTCCAGAGAGTTTGACGTGACCGAAGGCATCCAAGGTGCCGTCTTTCGTGATCAGGTCCCCGTTTTTTGGGAGTGCTCCCTCAGCCACGCAGATTATCGGTGCATAGTTAGTTTCAAAACGTGAGTTAACCCAACCAACCACTTCATCGAGATCAAATGGAACTTCCGGGATCAGGATCGCATTAGCGCCTCCTGCCATACCGGAATGCAACGCAATCCATCCGGCATGGCGACCCATGACTTCGCAAATCAAAATGCGATGGTGTGACTCGGCGGTCGTGTGCAAGCGGTCCATTGCTTCAGTCGCAATTGTCACCGCGGTATCAAAACCAAATGTGTAGTCGGTTCCGCTGAGATCGTTATCAATGGTTTTCGGGACGCCAACAACAGGGAATCCCAATTCGGTGAGTGCCGTTGCTACGCCCAGCGTGTCCTCACCACCGATAGCAACGAGTGCGTCAACACCGAGTTCGGCCAGATTAGCTTTGATCCGCTCTACTCCCCCGTCGATTTTGATCGGGTTCGTGCGTGATGAACCTAGGATCGTGCCGCCGCGGGGCAGCAGGCCGCGCACCGAAGCAATATTGAGCTCCATGGTGAGACCTTCTAGTGGACCTTTCCAACCGTCCCGGAAGCCAATGAATTCGAAACCGTATTCGGTGACACCGCGCCGGACCACTGCCCGAATAACGGCATTAAGGCCCGGGCAATCTCCGCCACCGGTGAGTACTCCAACGCGCATGTGACTTACCTTCCACCAATGTGAACCGAAACAGCGGATCATCCCTGCCAAGCGACGAATAACAACGTTATCACCGCGGTGCCCTGTTCCAGAACTACGCAACTGCAAAAACCACGAGTCACTTCACCTCATCCATAGTGAAGGCACCTCAGGGTTATCGGAGTACTGAGAAGAAGGACGCGGTAACAGGTACCGTTGCGCCCGTGCATTCATCAGATCGCGTTCTCGCAATTGACGCTGGTACTACCGGGCTGACGGCACTACTTGTTTCCCGTGAAGGGCTGATCACCGCCAAGGGTTACCAAGAATTCCCCCAGCACTTCCCCCACGAAAGTTGGGTTGAGCACGATTTAGGGGAAATGTGGAAAGCCACCCTAGAAGCAACCAAACTCGCATTGGCCGCACACAGTTCCGAATATGGCAGCGCCCCCCAAATTGTCGCGGTCGGGATCACCAATCAACGCGAAACTGCCTGCTTTTGGGACCGTGAAACCTTGGGGTCACCCCGAAAAGCAATTGTTTGGCAAGACCGCCGAAGCGCTGAAATTTGTCAGAGGCTCATCAACTCTGGAGTCGAAGACCGGGTGCGCGAAGCCACGGGGCTGCGCCTTGACCCGTATTTCACTGCCACGAAATTAATGTGGGTGAAAGAGAATGACCCGCATACGTGGGCGCAGGTGATTTCCGGTCGAGTTGCAATCGGTACCGTTGACTCCTACTTGATTGCTCGGATGACTCGCGGGCTAGAACACGTCACCGATCACACGAATGCTTCACGGACATTGCTCTATGACATAAATTCCGGTGCTTGGAGTCCCTACCTATGTCAACTTTTTGAGGTACCCGAAGACTCGCTTCCCACGATTGTGGCCTCCTACGGAAACATCGCTCAGACTGACCCTGACGTCTTCTTAGGAATTACAGCACCCATTAGCGGGATTGCCGGTGACCAACAAGCCGCACTGGTCGGACACGCCGGATTCAATGCGGGCGACGCTAAATGTTCCTACGGAACTGGATCCTTTCTCTTACTTCACACAGGTGAGCGAATCATTCACTCAACCCACGGACTGCTCACCACCGTTGCTCTCGCCCACCCTGATGCTTCAGGATTCAACCGCAGAGATTTTGCACTTGAAGGATCTATCTTTGTCACCGGTGCTGCCGTTCAATGGCTGCGTGATGGACTGGGAATAATCAAAGAGTCCTCCGAGATCGAAGAATTGGCGGGGTCAGTTCCCGATTCTGGAGGTGTCATGTTCGTCCCGGCTCTCACCGGCTTAGCAGTACCAGATTGGGATCCCTACGCCCGCGGCCTGATCATCGGAATCAACCGTGGAACAACCGCGGCCCACATCGCCCGCGCGACCCTGGAAGGGATTGCCCTTGAAGTCCGCGATGTTATCGACTTAATGACAGCCGAGACGGGAGAAGCGCTCCCCTATTTGGCCATTGATGGTGGGGCTTCATTGAATGACCTGCTGTGCCAATTACAAGCTGACATCGCGCGCCTATTAATCAAAAGAGCCGACCAAGTAGAAATAACTGGTCTGGGTGCTGCATTCCTGGCCGGACTCGGAGTTGGTTTTTGGAGTGGCACCGAAGAAATTTCACACTTGGCACGAATCTCCGGGGAATTTTCACCACAGGTTGAGCGTGAAGGTCTCCACGTTCAATGGCGCGACGCTATCTCGCGTTGTTTGAACTGGGCGAACTAATTAGCGCAGCGAACTTGCGGCATCGGCTAAATCACCTTGGGAAATAAGTTCCTTAGCGCGGGTTGCGTACATATCCACATATTCCTGGCCTGAGAGTGTCATGAGTTCATACATGACTTCATCTGTTACCGAACGCAAAACAAATCGATCATCTTCGAGTCCTTCATATCGAGCAAAACTCAAAGGTTTTCCTACCCGAATTCCCACGCGCTTAAGTCGGGGTCGTAATTTTCCGGGAGGCTGAATCTCATATGTGTTGATCATTGCGATCGGAATAATCGGGACCTGGGCTTCAAGAGCCATTCGGGCAAGGCCAGTCTTGCCGCGATACAGGATTCCATTGGGTGAACGGGTGCCCTCGGGGTAGATTCCTAAAATATTGCCAGCGTTCAAAACACGGAGCGCTGTGTGAATTGCCGCCTCTGAGGCTCGGCCACCGGAGCGATCAACAGGTAGTTGACCCACCCCTCGCATAAACAACTTAGTGAGATACCCCTTGATTCCTTTGCCGGTAAAATAGTCACTTTTGGCGAGATAAGCCATGGGTCGTTTTGCGACTATCGCCAAATAGAAAGAATCCGAAAAACTCAAATGGTTACTGGCCAAAATGACTCCACCTGATGCTGGAATATTTTCTTGACCTTCGGCCCATGGTCGGAAGAGAATTTTGAGCCACGGCCCAATCAGAATGTGCTTAAAAAACCAATACAGCACCCGCTCACCTCCATTTACTATTTGTAGGAATTGCTGAAGCCTAAGGGTTCACCCGGTAGCCAAATTTTGGCGGTCCGCAGCCTCTACCTGATCTTAGGCGTACGCTCTCTCAAGTAGCGTCACAATGGATCGGGAGGTCCCAATGCCACTTGCACCAGGCGCACAGCCGTGGAGCATCGACCCAGCCGGTCCAGCCGCACGAATCGGCGTTCTTCTCATTCATGGTTTCACCGGTTCACCGGCCTCGATGACCCCATGGGGCAAGGCACTTTCTCAGAACGGTTGGTCGATTCGGGTACCCCGCCTCCCCGGACACGGATCACGCTGGCAGGACATGAACCTGACGACCTGGGAGGACTGGTACGCCGAATCAGAACGCAACTTACGCGAGTTGCAAGCTAAATGCGACCACGTATTCATTTGCGGCCTCTCCATGGGTGGGTCCCTAACCCTCAGGCTCGCAGAGCAACACGGTAGTGAAATTTCTGGGATCGTATTAGTGAACCCCGCCGTTCACTCTGAGCGAGCCGATCGACATTTGCTTCCCATTGTTTCACGACTGTTTAAATCTTTCCCCGGAATTTCCAACGATATTGCCAAACCCGGCCAAGACGAGGTTGCCTACGGAAAACTGCCGTTGAAGGCGGCCTCCTCACTTGCCCAACTGTGGAAATTAGTGAAAAGCGATATAAGCAAAGTCAATCAACCTGTGTTACTTTTTCGAAGTCTGCAAGATCACGTTGTTGAGGCATCGAACGCACAATGGATTCTTGCTCAGGTTTCGAGTACCGACAAGAAAGAAATTCTTTTGGAGAATTCATTTCATGTCGCGACATTGGACTATGACGCAGAACTCATTGAGACCCGGAGCGCTGACTTCATCAAGCGCCTCATCAACGGGTAATCGGAAATCACCCCATGACAATCACGCCTCCGGGTCCGGAGGAATCTCAAGAGCCAGATAAAAATAATGAGGCATGGGATGCAATTGTTGCCGATCTCAGCGGCCAAATTGATCTAGGACCTCATTTTCGCAGTGAACCCACACCGCAGGAATTAATTCCCGAGCGCGACTACATTGACGAGTATTTTGATGAGGGATACGTACCTCCCGAGCCACCGCAACTCACGGCCCCAACTGATGCAATTGCACGTTTCGCCTGGGCCGGCGTATTAGGCGGACCGGTGATCTTGCTCTTGAGTTTTGCACTTGGCCTTGGTGGCGTAATTACTACAACAGGATTCATTGCGACCATCGGTGGCTTCGCATTCCTCATGTCAAAACGAGACAAACATGTTCCCCCAGGTGAAGATTACGGTGATGGCGCGGTCATCTGATAAAAGCGCTCCTGCCATTATTCCTGCGGCTGTTGACTTCTCACAATAGGCAGCCAACGAATTTCGTCTACGTTGGAGCCGCCCGTATGTGCTCCGCGTACCCCACTTTTGATCCCGACCCCACCCAACATTGTCAATAGGGGTGCAATATCCAGGCCAGTAATTTCACTCGGCATTAGTTCTGTTATTGATACCGGTGCCCCCATTGAATTGAGCCAGCTACCGAGATCACTCGTCGGTTTTTTATCTTTGTTGTCTTCGCTCATGATCGGGGCCACTCACTTTCTTTGACAACGAAGTCAATCTCGAATTTATTCTTGGAAAGCAGGACAGATCCAGGTTCCATGCGTGAACATGCTGCAGGAAGCTCTAAAAAACGGCGGACACCACCTACATCAACTACCAATTGATTACGGACAAGACCGACTGCCGGCTTGCAAGCTCCAACGCCATTCCATTTAACGCGGAACACAAATTTCAATCCCTCCCTTTCTAGGAGGACGCCACTAGCACTGAAGACTCGAATTGATTCATATTTTGACGCCCACTTCTTTGATAGTGACTCTCGATTCGAAGTGGACCACGCCCGTTGTAGTTGCCATGAATCGCACGCAACTCCAACAAGGGCGAGCTGGGTGAGTGATCTGAATAAGGCTTTCGTACTCGGTAAATTATGGGTAAAGTCAAGTTGCAGTTGCGCCCCCTGCGCCCGAATTCGAGCCTGCTGCATTTCATAGACTAATTGCAAAAGGTGAATCCGTGCATCGCTTTTGCCTAATCCACACCAAATTGCAAACTCCTCCGAGTCCATATGATTGAGGGCGATTGCAATCGAATCCAGATCGCTGAGAGCTTGAGCCAAATGTTGCACTGATTCAAACTCAAAATGATCAGAAGACGTCAGTAAGGAGTACACGCCTCGAGACAGATTCAGTTCGCTCAGCAGTCCCTTAGAGGGCTTGAAAAAACCAAATGGTTGTGCCAAAGCTCCGAAGAAATGTGAAACAACATCAAGTGGGGTTGCCGAACCCCTTTTGGGTTCGGTCCCGCAGGTAATTACCAGGCTAGGTGACACTTCCGGCGCCCGATTCCACGCGCGTTTTCAAACCTTTGAGTGCCGTGTCGACAATGACCTTCTCGGCTTTGCGTTTTAACATTCCGATCATCGGAATTTTCACATCTACTTGTAACCGGTAATGCACCGTTGTGCTGCCATTGCCATTGTCCGTCAATTCGTATTCGCCATCCATCGCTGTCAGCATTTCGGCAGTGGTCAAAGTCCAGGTTACTTTCCGATTTCCGTCCCAGTCATATTCCAGCTCGTAAGTGTCTTTGATGGGGCCGGATGCAAGGGAAAAGCGGGCATCGGCTGGGCGGTTGTCATCTTCGTATTTACTTAACACGGTGACCGATGTGATTCCATCGCTCCATTGCGGATACGCGGGAAGGTCCGCGATAACTTCCATGATCTGCGCGGGGCTCGCGTTAATGGAGATACTGGACTCGGTCTGTTCAGCCATGGGAGCACGGTACTCCACCGGCAGAGTGCACTGTTCACGACAACGATTGCCGGCTGCAAACGTCGAACCTAGGCATTGAATTTAGATATCAATGGTGAATGGGAGCTTGCGACCGTGGAAGTGGCCGACATTGATGCATTCGGTGGTCCCAATTCGCAGCCGTGAGCGCTGGGGTTGGTGTACGTGTCCAAAAAAGTGATACCTAGGCGAATATTGCTGGATGTAGCTAGTGATTGCCGCCGAGCCGATTTCAAACCTACGCGCAACCGTGTCGTAGTTGAGCAAAGGGTGGAGCGGTGGGATGTGGGTAAAAAGAATGTCAACCGGCCCCATCGCAAAAAGTTTGTCCCAATATTCCTCCGGCTCCAGTTCATAAGGAGTGCGCATGGGGCTTTTCAGCCCGCCGCCAAGAAAACCCCACCTTTGTCCATTCATCTCAATGACTTCACCGTCAAGCACCTGATGCTCGGGGCGCAGATATGCGGGCCACAAAGCCGGCACGTCGACGTTGCCGTAAGTCAATAACGCAGGTGTAGGCATTGCGGCAAACATCACTTCATATTGCTCACGGACTTTCTGCTGTAATACATTCCAGCGCTCCTCCGGCTCGGTGACGCCAATTCCACGCCAGGCGCCATCACTGAACTCTCGGGCTTGCTCGAATTGATTGGCCGTTCGCAGAGCGATGTATGTCTTTGCGTAATCCGCTCCAAAAAGGTCGGCGTAAACCCCATGTTCGGGCTCGTCGTAATCCAAGAAAAGAATTAAATCTCCCAAGCAGACAAATACATCGCAATTCTTGGCAGCCGTTGCGATCGCAGCCGTGGCACCGTGCACATCACTGACAATATTCAGGCGCATTGGCGCACCTTAGACATAGTGATTCTCCAGACTATCTTTGAGTGCCCAGACGGAACGTTTCCACTGGAGAACATGACGCTCGCGCAATTTGTGGATTTCACGCTGCTCCCGCGCTGAATTCGTCAAGGTTCGCGGATGAATCTCGCTCCCGCTACGGGTGGGATTAGCGCGCAGGTAGTAATGAACAATTGTGGCGGCCTCACCGGCAAATGCTGTATCAATTGCTTCAAGCCAAATCTCACTAGATCCCACCAGTGCCCCGGTCACGGTCCAGCGCAGCCCCTTGTCCCCGCGATCCCCGTACACTTCCAATGTGAGCTTGGGCCACCAACGGACCCACGTGGATTTTTCACGAATAATTCCGATCAGCTCACTAATCGGGGCGTAAATCATCGTGTCATCGGCTATATCGATCACAAAATGGTCAACCTTTAGAGTCATCTTCTCACTTCTTTTTTTTCACTCAGCACCCAATAGTAACCTGAAAAATTTTTCTCGTCTTATGGCACTTTGGCTGTAATTCGCGTAGTTTAAGAGGCAGGTTCATCAACCGACCCGAGGAAAGGATTTACCACATGCTCACCGAGTTCACCGTAGAAGCGATGGTCCCCGCACCGACGAGTGGGAACCTCACCGATCACATCCTCCAAAATGCGAAAAGTGACCCCGACAAGGTCGTTTTCTCTATTCCACGTGGGGATGCATGGGTGGGCATAACCGCATCAGATTTCTTACAGCAGGTGCAAGGTGTGGCGAAAGGGCTTATCGCCAGTGGTATTGCGGCAGGTGATCGAATCGGCGTGATGTCCCGGACACGATACGAGTGGACCGTTGTGGATTATGCAATTTGGTATGCCGGCTGTATCAGCGTACCGATCTATGAAACTTCCTCGGCCGAGCAAGTTCAATGGATCCTGACCGATTCAGGTTCCGTCGCACTTTTCTGTGAGCGCAGTGCAAACAAAGCCGTATACGATGAAGTGTCGGTCGACACCCCCGACGTCACCCGGGTCTGGGTCTTTGAGGACAAATGCCTTGATCAATTGACCGTTGCGGGTGCCACTGTCAGCAATGACGAACTCGAGTCGCGACGGACCACACTCACTCCTGATTCCACCGCAACCATTATTTACACATCAGGCACAACGGGTCGCCCCAAGGGCTGCATGTTGACCCACAAAAACTTGATGTTTGAAGTCGACAACATCGTGGAAGGCCTCGGTGATGTTTTTCGCGGAGCGAACTCCTCCACCCTGCTTTTTCTGCCGATTGCCCACGTTTTCGGCCGGGCAGTACAGCTCGGATGCGTACGCGCCCAGGTACGCATGGGACACGCTCCAGACGTCAAAGAGTTGTTACCACTGCTGGGCTCATTTCAACCCACTTTTGTTCTTTCGGTCCCCCGAGTCTTTGAGAAGATCTTCAACTCTTCGCAGCAAAAAGCAATCGCTGGCGGAAAAGGGAATATTTTCGATAAAGCAAGCCACGTCGCAATCGAGTACAGCGAGGCGCTAGATGATGGTGGTCCAAGTTTGGGTCTCAAAATCAAGCATGCACTTTTTGATCGACTTGTTTACGGAAAGATTCGCGCCGCGATGGGTGGGAAAATCGAGTGGGCAATCTCCGGTGGCGCACCCCTTGGTTCACGGCTGGGCCATTTCTTCCGCGGAATCGGTGTGACAATTCTTGAGGGCTATGGGCTCACCGAGACCTCAGCCTCGAGCACGGTTAACCGACCTGATGCAATCGGCATTGGCACGGTCGGACAACCGTTCCCTGGTTCAAGTGTGCGAATCGCATCCGACGGTGAAGTGATGCTCAAAGGTGATCACATCTTCGCCGGGTACTGGAATAACCCATCTGCTACGGCGGAAGCAATTGAACCCGACGGCTGGTTCCATAGTGGCGACATTGGCGAGATCGACGATCGCGGTTTTGTTCGGATCACCGGACGTAAGAAGGAACTGATTGTGACCGCGGCCGGCAAAAATGTGGCCCCGGCCGTACTTGAAGACCGTTTGCGGGCCAATTTCTTGGTGGGCCAGTGCATGGTGGTCGGTGATGCTCAACCATTTATTGGTGCTTTGATCACCCTTGACCCCGAGGCAATTCCCGTTTGGCTGGCTCAGCAAGGTTTAAGTGCTTCAACGCCCATCTCTGAACTTGTCAACAATGCACTCATTCAGAGCGAAGTACAAGGCGCCGTTGACCTGGCAAACAAAGCCGTATCAAATGCCGAAGCAATTAAAAAGTTCACAATCCTGGAGACCGACTGGACTGAAGAGGGTGGACAGATGACACCTTCGCTAAAACTCAAGCGCAATGTTGTGCTCAAAGAACACGAAGCAGATATCGCCCGGATCTACGGCTAAACCCTCGGTTACGGCCTAGTTGGTTTAGCGGTGTTAACCGATTACTCGGCCGATACCGCTGAACCTCGAGTTGTACCAAGGACCCATGACGTCACTGACGAGTACACCGCTGCTCGGATTGGCCGCGTGCACCATTTTGCCATTTCCAATGTAAAGGCCCACGTGATGAGCACCGCTGCCAAAGTAGAAGACTAGATCCCCAGGCTGCGCCTGGCTCAACGAAACCCTGCGGGTTGTTGAGTACTGCGAACGGCTGTAGTGGGGCAGCGACACACCGGCTTGGCGCCAAGCCGTCATGGTGAGACCTGAGCAATCAAATGAACTCGGGCCACTTGCTGCAGCGACGTAACGGTCGCCCACTTGGGATAGTGCGTACTGCACGACCCGTGCAATGCGACCACTTCCCGTGAATCCACCACCGGATGAACCGCCGCCCGAACTTATTGCAGCCGAGGCGGCTCGTGCAGCGGCAAGAGCTGCAGCCCGCTCGCTGGCGGCCATTGCGGCAATACGGCGTCGTTCACTTGCCTCGAGATTGGCCAAAATTGCTTGGGCATCGCGATAGCGATCATTCGCCTCTGACTTTGAATCGCCCATTTCTGAACGGACTTTTTTAGCGGCAGTTTCTTTGTCGAGCATGGCCGCTTCAGTCTGGGCAAGGCGAAGACGTGTTGTCTGGCTGCCACGGATTGCCGAGGCTTGACCTTTTTGAACTTGGTCGAGCGCTGCGGCTTGTGAAAGGAACTGGTTGGGATCCTCAGCGAGCAACACCTGTAGGGAAGTGTCTATCCCACCCGATGTGTAGGTGGCTCGAGCTAGATCATCAACTGAACCCATGATTTGGTTGAGTTCTTTTCGCTCGCGCTTGGCTTTGGCTTTCAGAGTATCCAGCTGCTTCTGGATCCCACCGAGGCGATTGCGAGCATCGTTGTAACGCTCATTGGCTGCTTCGGCTTTTCCTTGCAAATCCATGACCTGCATGCGCACCTGCTGCAGATTTGGCGCGGCTTGTGCGGGAGCGGAGACAAAACCTGGGAATAACAGAGCCGCAATCGCAACGGAGATCCCGCTAACTCGATATGCCTTCTGCTTCACAAACTCTCCACTCGGTTCGTCACTCTGTAATCTGCCCCATCTTCGGACGCTTCTCAGAAACGCTTCGTTCCCAAAAAGGTAACAGATTGATGTCGATCCGACCAGAGAGACCCTGATCTTTACTAGAACAAAAGTCTAACCCACCTGGGATTTCGGGGTAACCAGCCGAAGGGGTGGAACCAGACCCGAACGGGCCAAAACCCCAATGGCTGCAAGGTGATCTTCTGCTACCTCCGGCGCCCGCAAAAATTCTGGCTCCCCTAGCAACACCGTGACAATGCAATCGCCACAAGCCGCGCCAGCTACCACACATGTACCGCAATCAATAACCATGCCAACAGGCTAAATGCCCCCACTGACATCGAGAAATATCAGAACTTGCTAAGCCCCGCCGTCTCCAGCAGATTCTTGTGCGGGACCGCCAAATTCTGGACGGAGCACAATTTCGATCCGGTCTCCCGCGCCACACCAACGGCACGACACCGCAAGAACTTGATCCGAGGCGACCGCCCGCTCTTCTACGGTGACGTCACCGGCCATATCCGCATGCCAAAACTCCGTCACCGTGGACGCCCTTGTCACGTCAAAACGGGTGAGGTTGCCGCAGTGGGCGCAACGAAATCGCGATTGCGCATCCGGCAAGGAGAGGTTGGGGGTGTTTGTCATGGCGCAACGCTATCCCCTATCAGTCAAAATCGTTCTTCGACTCATGCGCCAATCACTGTCAGGGCTTAGCGTTAGTTTGTGTCCGTGACCATTCCACCCAATGCCTTGGCCGCGACACAACTATCACTCGCAGACCTGGGCACCCGGCTGGCCGACATTGTTTTCGTTGTGGTGGACCTCGAAACCACAGGTGGGGCTGGCGTTGACGCCGGGATCACCGAAATAGGCGCTGTGAAGGTCCAAGGCGGAGAAGTAATTGGTGAGTTCACCACCCTGGTGAATCCAGGTTCAGCCATTCCACCATTTATCGCCGCATTGACCGGAATCACAGATTCAATGGTTTCGGGCTCGCCCGGTGTTCGCACGGCAGTGTCCATGTTTCTCGACTTTGCCGGAGAGTGCGTCTTTGTTGCCCACAATGCCCCCTACGACATCGGATTTCTTAAAGGTGCCTGCGCTAAATTCGACATCAACTGGCCCAATAACAAAGTGATTGACACGGCACGAATTGCCCGGCTGGCACTTCACCGTGACGAGGTTCGCAATTGCAAACTCTCAACCCTCAGCGCATTTTTCAACACCGAAGTTGCGCCAACGCACCGCGCTTTCGACGATGCCCGCGCGACAACTGACGTAATGCACCGACTCTTTGAGCGCCTCGGGAATTACGGCGTGCACACCCTCGAAGATCTAAACGCATTCACTTCTCGGGTGAGTGATATTCAACGAAATAAAAAGAGTTTGGCCGATGGACTGCCGGCGAAACCGGGTGTCTACATTTTTGAGGATCCACAGGGACGTCCGCTCTACATTGGTACATCTAAGAACATCCGCAACCGGGTTCGCACTTACTTCACTGCAGCGGAGAGTCGTCGCCGCATGTCTGAAATGATTGGGATTGCCCAAAACATTCGCCCCATCGTTTGTTCCACAATTCTTGAAGCAAAAATACGCGAATTGCGACTGATCGTTAGCGAACAACCTCGATACAACCGACGCTCGCGGGCAGCAGACTCGGTTTCTTGGCTCAAGCTGACCGCAGAGCCAGCGCCGCGATTGATAATCACTAAACAATTGAAAGACGATTCAGCAGAAGGTGCACGCTATATCGGGCCATTCACATCCCGTGCTACTGCTAACTCCGCACTTGATGTAATCAACGAAACTATTTCCCTACGAACCTGCACAACCAAGATTGCTGCTCAACCTCGCACTGATATCCCTGGCTGCGTTCGTGCCGAACTCGGAAAATGCATCGCACCATGTGTCCGCGAACATGACCGTGCGCAGTACTTAGACATTGTTAATCATGCATCAATCGCCATGTCGGGAAGTACTTCAAGAATCGTCACACACATAAATGCACTCATGGAAACCCTTGCTAATGCTGAAAGATTCGAAGAGGCAGCAGCTTGGCGTGAGGCCCTCGGACATTACGTCAATGCGGTCTTTCGCACGGAAAGACTGCGTTGGATTTCGACAACACCCGAACTCGTCGCAGCACAAAGCACGGTTGAGGGTGGGTGGGAAATTCACGTTATTCGCTACGGTCGGTTAGCCGCGGCGGGTGTTGTTGAAGCTGGTTTTGACCCGTGGCCCCACGTTGCCGCGTTGACAGCAAGTGCCGAATACGTTGAGCCAGGCATAGCGCCAGCACCAGCCGGAGTCACCGAAGAAGCATTCGATCTTCTGCGGTGGCTCGAAAGTGACGGTGTTCGCTTGGTGGCCAGCTCACATGATCTCTACATGCCAATTGATTGCGGTGGGAAAGAAACCATCCAACTCTCTGACGTACGCCGTGTTGTTAGTGAACGCCTTGCAGCCGTTATCGGACACCAACCATTGGGTCGTCCAGTCGGTCCTCGAGCACCTGGCGTTTCACGAATTACCTACTTTTAAAGATTTTTTACCTGTGCAACAACCGTGACCCATTTTTCAAAAACTTTCCACGCATTACCGCTTTCCAGGGCCGATGTGGCCAGGGGTAGGTGCGCGTTGATCCGGTCACTTAGTGATTCTAAACACTTCGCTGGATCTTGCACCGATGCCGCAGCAGCTAAAGCAGCAGCAGCATTGAGAGCAACTGCAAGTCGAATAGATGCAACAACTTCGGAATCAGCGCCCGGATCAATCCCGCCAAAAACTTTTCGGGTGAGCTCAGCATTGCGCTCTGGGCTTCCGCCCCGCAGGTGCTCTGAGCGAAAGCCCACAATTCCGAAATCCGCTGGATCCACGACGGTTTCAACCACCGCGCCGCTGGTCGTATCCCAGATCTGGGTGGGAGCTGAGAGCGAGATTTCGTCGAGTCCGTCCAGTCCTCGGACAACCAAAGCTCGAACCCCTCGCGCGGCCAATACGTTTGCCATGACCGGGGCCAGAACCAGGTTTGCGCAGCCAACTAAAGCCGCGTTGGCCAATGCCGGGTTGGTGAGTGGACCCAAAATATTGAACACCGTAGGGACTCCCAGCTGGGTTCGGGCCGGCCCGGCGAACCGCAGTGCTGGGTGGTGCTTGGGCGCAAAACAGAAGGCAATCCCAGCTTCCTGGGCAATCATTCCCACCTGTTCGGCACTGATGTCTAGGTCAAGTCCGAGGGCTTCGAGTAGATCAGCGGAGCCCGTTGAGCTCGAAAATGCCCGGTTTCCGTGTTTCACCACCGTCACACCACATGATGCAGCCACAACCGCCGCCATAGTGCTGATGTTGACCGAGTGGGACCCGTCCCCGCCCGTGCCAACGATGTCCAACACAACGGATATTTCGGGCGGGATCGGTACAAGATTGGCGAATTCCAACATGGTGGTCGCCAGCGCTGCCACCTGCTCGGGTGTTTCTCCCTTGATTTTGAGTCCAAAAGCAAATGCAGCAATTTGTGCATCGGTTGATCGACCGCTGAGTATTTCACGCATGGCCCAGTCAACTTGATTAGCAGACAGGGTGTGCGGCCCAGCGATATTGGCCAGAACAATTGACCAGCTGGTGCTTTCCATGGGTAATTCCTAGGAAGTCAGGCTCAGCCGGGTTGCCAGCAGCCGGCTCACCGCTTGAGCGGTTGATACCGGCTCGATCGGCAATCCAACAACGGCATCGGCGCGGGACCAGGTTGCCAGCCAGGCATCCTGTGGGCGAGCAATCAACACCAGCACCGGTGGGCATCGATAAAGTTCATCTTTAATTTGTCGAGCGAGACCCATCCCTCCAGCGGGCGTTGCCTCACCGTCGAGAATAAAGAGGTCGAATTTTCCTTTGTCGGCCGCCGAAATGAACCCGGGCTCGGTTGCCACCTCGGTGTACTCAACGGTGGGTAGGGCCATGGAAGGTCGGGGACCTAGTGCTGAGATGACGTCTGCGCGGGTCTTGCGGTTACTGCTGTAAATGAGCACGCGCAAGGGGTCTCGGGTGCCAGAATCTATTACCACTTTCGTA
The DNA here is from genome assembly GCA_040399625.1 of Candidatus Nanopelagicales bacterium. Classification (GTDB taxonomy): domain Bacteria; phylum Actinomycetota; class Actinomycetes; order S36-B12; family S36-B12; genus UBA4592. The sequence goes on from JBBARV010000002.1 coordinate 142,638, forward strand.
CTCTATCCAGCAGAAAACGCACAATGAAAAACAGGCTCAGAAACGAGGCGAAAATCACTTTCGGATAAGAGGGGGTCAGAGAGAAATTTAGTTACCGATCTGCGAGAGTATGGGTGTGGCTCAAGCAACCGTAATCCCGCAAGCGTATGACCATGCACCGGCGAACCGCCCCAACATGGTCTCAATTGGCACAATCGTCTGGCTCGCCAGCGAACTTATGTTCTTTGCGGCGCTCTTCGCCATGTATTTCACTATGCGAGCGGTCAACCCGGAACTGTGGGCCAATGAAACCCAAATTCTCAACATCCCCTTCGCCAGCCTCAACACCACGGTCCTGGTTCTGAGTTCAGTGACCTGTCAACTCGGTGTCTTCGCCGCTGAGCGCGGTGATGTCAAGGGCTTGCGCCGCTGGTTCATCATTACGTTCCTAATGGGTGCTTTCTTCGTCGGCGGCCAGATCACCGAATACACGGAACTGGTTCATGAGGGACTTACCATCTCATCCAATGCGTACGGCTCCGCCTTCTACATCACCACCGGCTTCCATGGAATGCACGTAACCGGCGGCCTTATTGCGTTCTTACTGGTTCTAGCCACCACCTATGTGGCGAAACGTTTCACCCACGAACAAGCCACGCGGGCAATCGTCGTCTCCTATTACTGGCACTTCGTTGACGTTGTATGGATTGCCCTCTTTTTTATGATCTACATCCTGAAGTAATTCTCGAAACACCATTTTTCAACAACCGAGAAAGGCTTGGCCCCTGTGAAGTTCATTACCGCTCGAAGGCGTAACCCCTTCGTCGCCGTCCTATTGCTTGTCGCGGCCCTCGGGGCTGTCGGAATCACTTTCTCTGCAGTGTCCAATATTGAGCCAGCCCAAGCAGCTATGGGTTCGCAAACCCAGGTCGAAGATGGGAAAAAGCTGTATCTCGAGGGTTGCAGTTCCTGCCATGCCCTGAACGCCCAAGGAGCGATGAACGGCCCATCACTGATCGGTGTCGGCGCTGCCGCTGTCCATTTCCAGGTGTCCACCGGCCGGATGCCGCTTGCCGCCCCCGGCGCCCAAGCGGTAGTCAAAGAACCCATCTACGACGTTGAGGAAGTTGCCGCGATGTCGGCCTATATCGCCTCGCTGGCCCCCGGCCCCGCAATTCCAACGTCTGAGGATTTGGATTACTCCGGTGCTGATGTTGCTGAGGGTGGCGTCCTGTTCCGGATTAACTGCGCCCAGTGTCATCAGGCTGCTGGCCAAGGTGGGGCACTCACTCAAGGAAAGTACGCACCGAATTTAATGCAGGCTACTCCTCAGGAAATCTATGAGGCGATGGTGTCCGGTCCGCAGAGCATGCCAGTGTTTTCCAACGACACATTGCCCGTCAAAGACAAGCAGGCCATAACCGCTTACATCACAGCTTTACAGGAGTCCCCCAACCCCGGCGGACTCTCGCTCGGCCGAATCGGTCCGGTCACTGAGGGTCTGTTCATGTGGATTGCCGTATTCGGCGCATTCATTGGTGCGGCAGTATGGATTGGAATTAAGGCCCGATGAACGAAATTACTCCCAATTCTGGCGCAAACAGCGAAGCCGCAGGTGAGGGACATTCGTCTGCACCAGCAAAATTGGGTTACTCGCCCGTCGCTGAAATTCCACACCGGTTGCGGGTAACTGACACTGACCCAAAGGCAGCTCGTCGGGCAGAACGCCAAGTCGCAGCAATGTTCACGCTGTCGATGGTGTTCATAATGCTCTCTGTCATCGCATATGTGGTGATCGACAAATACGCCGTTGTTTATATCCCAGTCCTCGGGGACGTTGGAGCCAGCAACGTTGTCCTCGGGTTCACTTTTGGCATGGCAGTAGTCCTTATTGGCGCCGGCGCAATTCAATGGGCCAAAAAACTCATGCCAGACGTTGAAGTTGTTCAAGAGCGCCACGACATGGTCTCGGAAAAAGAAGACGACAACCTCGCGATAGCAAACTACGAACGTGGAAAAGACGAGTCTGGATTCGCCCGCTATAAGTTGATCCGCCGCTCGCTCCTTGGCGCGATGGCGCTGCTTCCTATTCCCATCATCGTGGTACTGCGCGATTTGTGGATTACCCCTCCCGGTGAGAACCCAACCGAAATATTGACAACGACCATGTGGACAAAGGGCAAGCGGATCATCTCCGATGGAACTTATATGCCGATTCGCCCTGAAGATCTGCCCGTCGGTGGCCTTGTTTCAGCTCTCCCCGAAGGAATTCTTGAAGTTCAAGAAGAAGAACACAACCTCAATGCACGCGGTAAGGCCGCAATCATTCTGGTGCGCATGGATCCAGAGCAGATTCGCTCACAACAGGGTGAAGGCTGGGATTACAACGGGATTTTGGCCTACTCAAAAATCTGCACCCACGTGGGTTGCCCGATTGCTCTTTATGAACAGCGCACCCATCATCTCCTGTGCCCATGCCACCAATCAACCTTTGATCTCGCCGATTCTGGTGCGGTAATTTACGGCCCAGCGGCCCGAAATATGCCGCAGTTGCCGATTTCGGTGGATGAGGAAGGATATTTGGTAGCAACACAAGATTTTGCCGTACCGGTCGGACCTAGTTTCTGGGAGCGAGATAAAGCATGAGCACAACATTGGATCATCCGGTTGAGCAAGTTGGCGGGGTCACCGCCAAGTATGTCGATGAGCGTCTAGGGAGCAACAAGTTCCTTGGTCGCAACCTCGGCAAAGTGTTCCCCGACCACTGGTCATTCATGCTCGGTGAAATTGCCCTTTACTCATTTATCGTGGTACTTCTCACGGGTACGTTTTTGACCTTGTTCTACAACCCAAGCATGGTCGAGGTGGTCTACAACGGCTCCTACGTTCCACTCAAGGGTGTGCAGATGTCTGAGGCTTATGCCTCATCCCTTGACATATCATTTGAGGTTCGTGGTGGACTTTTGATTCGTCAAATGCACCACTGGAGTGCGCTTATCTTTGTTGCCGCGATCGCGGTTCACATGTTCCGTGTCTTTTTCACGGGAGCTTTCCGCAAGCCCCGTGAATTCAACTGGCTCGTTGGCGTTGGGCTCACCGCACTCGCACTGGGTGCTGGTTTTACCGGCTACTCACTCCCCGACGACCTGCTCTCGGGTACCGGTCTTCAAATTATTCGTGGAATCTTGCAGTCCATTCCCTTAATTGGTACCTGGGCCGCATTCCTAGTATTTGGAGGCGAGTTTCCGGGCACCGAAATTATTCCCCGACTGTATGCCGCCCACATTCTGCTCATCCCCGGGATAATCCTGGCGTTGATCACAGTTCACCTCATGATGGTCTGGACCCAGAAGCACACCCAGTTCCCCGGACCAGGCCGCACCAACACCAATGTCGTGGGCTACCCGCTCCTGCCCGTGTACATGGCCAAGGCCGGCGGATTCTTCTTCATCGTGTTCGGCATCATCGCCCTAATCGGTGGGTTGGTTACCGTGAATCCGATCTGGGTCTTTGGACCGTACACGCCCGATCAAGTCTCCGCGGGAACCCAGCCTGACTGGTATATCGGTTGGCTTGACGGAGCCCTGCGACTCATGCCCAACTGGGAAAGTGTGATCGCCGGATTCACCATCTCTTGGAACGTACTTATTCCATCGGTTGTGATCCCCGGAATCCTGTTCACCGGCTTGGCGTTATACCCGTTCCTGGAAGCGTGGGCAACGGGTGACAAGCGCGAGCACAACCTGCTTGAGCGCCCCCGAAACGCTCCCGTTCGCACGGGGATCGGCGTCGCAGCAATCGTCTTCTACGGAATTCTGTGGATTGGCGGTGGCAACGACGTTATCGCCGCAGCTTTTGACCTCTCCTTCAACACGCTGGCTTGGACGCTTCGAGTTGGATTGATTGCCCTCCCACCGATTGCATTCTTGGTTACAAAAAGAATTTGTCTAGGCTTGCAGCGCAAGGATCGCGAGAAGCTATTACACGGCTACGAGTCTGGCCGGGTTCTACGCCTGCCCCACGGCGAGTTCATCGAGGTGCACCAGCCACTGAACTACAAAGAGTTGGCAGTTATCTCCGCGAAGGAAGACCTCCCCGTTCTTCCCGCGCCGGTCAAGATCGACGCGGATGGAGTTCGTAATCCCAACTACCGCATTGATCAACTTCGCCACAAGCTGTCGAGTTTCTTCTTGCGGGACAATATCGAGCGTCCAACCGATGCCGAGATTGAAGCGGGTCAAGCCCACGCAGCGCATAGTGCGGCCCTCGAAGCTCCACTGCACGAGTACGAAGAACTAGACCAAGATCCAGTTGGTCACGGTGGCGTTCTACACCACCCCGGCATGCCAATGACCAACCAAGAACATGTTGATCAGAGACAGTAACTAACTGTTATTTCGTTGGGCCCCCTGCACGAGCAGGGGGCCCAACTTATTTCTGACTATGAGATGACCTATTTTCTACCGCTTTGTCGAACATTGTGTTTTATTGTGTTGACATGAAGAAAATATCTGGACTTATCCTGTCATTCATTGTTATCGCTACAGGTATCTCGGGGTGTAGCAATGACAAATCGGCCACACCTGATCCAATCGGAAAAACGTACACGGCAAGTGAACTCACCGTTGACAGCGTTCTCACTCCCGCTGCCGAAGGGAGTTCTATTACGTTAACTTTTACCGAAGATGGTATTTCACTCATTGCTGGCTGTAACACCATATTTGGTGCTGCTACCTTGGCTGAAGGTGTTCTCACCGTCCCCGCCGGCAATTTGGGCTCAACCATGATGGCTTGTCCAGAAATGCTCATGGCTCAGGATCAATCTTTAATCACCTTCTTCACCTCAAATCCGAAGTACACCCTCGACGGGTCGACATTGACCCTCACCTCTCCCACCACCACCATCGTGATGACTCAATCACCCAACTAGCAAATAATTTGGCATTCATGGGCGCATTTGGGCCCTAAGTGGCAGGCTTGAACCATGACACCTGACTCCAACCGCACGGCATTGCGCATTTGTCCATTGTGTGAAGCGAACTGTGGTCTGGAACTTTCCATCAGTGGTTCAACCGTGACTTCGGTTCGTGGGGATAAGGCCGATGTATTCAGCCACGGATACATCTGCCCCAAAGGCGTCGCCCTAGGTGAAGTTGATGCAGACCCCACCCGGTTGAACACCCCCCTCGTTCGAAATTCTCGTGGTGAACTGTTGCCGGCAACCTGGGATGAAGCTTTTGCTCTCATTCGCACTCGCCTAGGTGACGTGATAAAAACTTATGGTCCCGATTCGGTTGGGCTATTTTTGGGCAACCCCAATGTGCACTCAATGTCCGGGGCGTTCATGTTGCCTGCACTCATTAAATCCCTCGGGACATCACAACGTTTTTCTGCCAGCACGGTTGACCAAATGCCCAAGCAGGCGGCTTCGGCCATGATGTACGGGACAGCACTTTCCATTGCCTTGGCTGACATTGACCGTACCGATTACTTTTTAGTCCTGGGCGCAAACCCATTAGTTTCAAATGGCTCGATGCTGACCGCTGCCGATTTCCCCGGCAGGTTGCGCGCCCTACGTAAACGTGGTGGCCGAATGGTCGTCGTTGACCCGATCCGCACCCGCACCGCTGAATTCGCCGACGAGCACCTCGGAATCCGGCCGGGCAGTGATGCTTTGTGGCTAGCCGCCATTGCCCATGTCATCCTTGTTGAGGGAACCCCTGACTTCGGCGCTGCAGAGCGCTGGATTGACTCTGCCGCTATTGACTCGTTGATTTCGGTCTTGTCCGCTTTCACACCCGAGTTGGTCGCTGCCGTTACCGGAATCGATGCTGACGTAACCCGTCGAATTGCCACTGAACTTCGAGCTGCTCCCAGCGCCGCGGTTTACGGGCGAATGGGAACGACAACCTCGGGGTTGAGCATAGAGGGCTCGGTACTACCGATGGGGACCGTCGCCTCCTGGCTGATAGACGTGATCAATATTTCAATTGGATCACTGGATAAGCCCGGTGGCGTAATGTTTGCGCTGCCCGCAGCCGGTGGCCCATCAACCGAAGGAACCCCCGGGATCGGACATGGTGTGAGCATCCCCGGGCGTCGACGCACGCGAGTCCGCGGATTACCCAGTGTGTTGGGTGAATTTCCAGTGTCAACGTTAGCGGAGGAAATAGACACCCCTGATCCCGAATCTGGTGCACATATTCGGGCAATGTTCGTGATCGGTGGCAACCCGATTGTTTCAACGCCGGATTCATTACGCCTCCGAACCGCATTTGAGTCACTCGATCTCATGGTGTCGATCGATCCTTATCTCACCGCGACTAATTCATTAGCCGACGTAATTCTGCCAGTTTCATCACCACTGACCCGTTCGCATTACGACGTAGTTTTTAACAATCTGGCGGTGCGCAATCAAGCGCGTTACTCCCCCGCAGTATTTCCCGTTCCGCAAGGCCACATGGATGAAGCCGATGTTTTATTGACTCTGGCCGGGATAGCGATTGGAATAAATACGGGCGATGAAATCAGTGCAAACTCGATGGATGACATTTTGGCCGCAACGGTTGCCCAACAAGCGGTGACTGATTCCGCATCGAGTTTGCATGGTTTATCCGTTGACGCTGTCCTTGAACTCGTGGCTCCATTACGTGGGGTTGAGCGAGTTCTTGACATTAGATTGCGCTCCAGCCCTGCTGGGCTAACCCTACAAGAGATCATTGAAGCGCCCCACGGAATTGATCTGGGTCCGCTTACTCCACGTTTGCCTGAAGTATTAAGAACACCTAGTGGTCGCATTGAGTTTGCGCCCCCTGCCCTAGTTGAGACACTCGCTAGCGCAGCCTCCGTACTGAAAGCTGCCACCCTTGAGGCCGAGGCAGGCTCTTACTTATTGGTCGGGCGACGCCAATTGCGCAGTAACAATTCCTGGATGAAGGACATTGGGAACTTGCAGCGTGGCTCAAATATGCCAACAGCACAAATGCACCCGCTTGATGCGGCAGATTTGGGTCGAGTTGACGGTGAAATGGTTTGCGTCACCAGCGACAGCGGGAGTCTTACAATTGCCTTGGCAATTAGCGACACGGTATCCCGTGGTTGTATTTGCATTCCACATGGTTGGGCGGATTTCAATGTGAACGTCCTGGTGAGTGCAGATTACGTAGATCCACTGGGTGGAACCGCAGTTCTCAATGGTCTCCCCGTTACGGTTTCTTAATTGAACGGCTCCGGACTCTGTGCCAGTAGCGCACCTGACTTCGTTGGCCATTAACTACCCAAAGTCAAAACGCTCGGCGGCTGAAACACAAAATGAACTCCCGGCGATACTGTCATTATGAGGTTCCCACTAAAAGCGTCAATCAGGGTTAGTGTGGCTGTAATTTCAGCCCTCACCTTGGTTAACCTGACAAGCCCAGCCGTAGCCACCTCGCCTCACGCGAACTGGCGTGAAGTACGCCTGTCACCAGTCACAATCACCGCAGCCGGCACCACAATCACTTGGGTCGAGTTGGGTGCTGGCCCAACGCTGCTAATGCTCAATGGAACTGGCTCACCGATGACCGAGTGGGACCCGGCTTTCCTTGGTGCCCTGGCTGCAACCCATCGGGTGATCGTGTTCGACTATCCCGGTTTGGGACTTTCGGGTCCCGCTCCCTCGCTATGGAAGTTTCCCGCGGCTGCCGATTGGGTGGCGGACTTTATCGAGCAGGTGTCACCGGGTGTTCCTGTCGACCTCCTTGGCTGGTCAATGGGTGGCTTCATCGCGCAGCAGCTTGCGATCCGTCACCCCAGTTCCATTAGACGGCTGATCTTGGCGGGCACCAATCCCGGTGGCGATGCGACGGTTCTCGGTCCGCTTTGGGTACAGGAGGCCGATAACGTTGCTAACGGCAGCGACGCAACGTATCTGAAAACCAATTACCCTCGGTCACAGCCGGCGCAGTCGCGTGGCCGCGCCTTCATCCATCGACTGGAAGCGGCAAATGCCAGCGGGGCCTATCACGATGAGGTCGTCCCAGACAAGACTTATGCAGCCATGGTCGCCGCTGAGGACCCGTGGATGCGCAGCAATTCAAACGCAATAGGCCTGCGGAATGTAAACATCCGCACACTTGTAGTAACCGGGGCCCAAGATGTCATCACCCCACCTTCGAACAGCCGCTACCTTGCCCGCCACCTTCCGAACGCTACTTTGAGGCTAGTGCCCAATGCGGGTCATTCATTTCTGTTTCAGAAGCCGTACGCCGTTGCATCGATGATCCAGAGGTTTTTGAGGGCGGACGCCTAACTGCTGGTGCGACCAGGGTAAAAGGGCACCCTGGCCATCTCTGCATAAACGCGCTGATGCCCGTGCACGGGTACCGATGATCACCTGACTCAGCAGCAATCCATAATTCAGTTGTAAGTCAAGCTCCCCGCCAAGGATCGAGACTTGGCCAATAAGGAAATTTTTGTGTGAATTCACCTTCGCTAAAAGTTCGAGGTTATCGGTTGAGTGAACCGTGGCCCGGTAAATGATCTGGCAAGCCATTCCTCCCACGAGGCATTCCAGACTGTCAAGCCATTCCCGTCATCGCCCTGAATGATTGGGGTGTTTTCGACAATCACGACGTCACCGATCTCATTTTGATTCCACCACCATTCCCCGTTCGCCGTACTCATGCCTATACAACCGTGGGAAACGTTCGCGCTCCCTTGAGCGCCCGTGCTCCATGGGGCTGCGTGCACGAACTCTCCCGAGTAGGTCAGGCGCATGGCGTATTCCGCGTTAATCCGGTAGTACTCCGGGTTATCTAATGAGGTCCCACCAGTTGCCGCATCCATGATTCGAGAACGCTCTTTGGTGATTAAAACTTTGGTTCCCGAGCGGGTTTCGAAACCAGGTTTCCCGGTTGTAACCGGAATGGACCGCAGCAGTTGACCGGCTTTGTAAACGTTCATGGTGTGAGAATTTGCATCAACAACACTCACCATAGAAGGTCGAAAACTAAATGCCTCCGTTATGTTGGCTTTGCCAAAAACACCCGGTTTTGCTTGGACGCCCGTGAGATTGAGATCGACTTCAACATCCATATCTCCGGGCCACAGGTCCTTCGGGCGGAATTCGACCGTGCGGTTGTCGCGCCAAGCCCATGCGCCGAGGACCGGTTGACTGGTGCGCACGGCAAGGGCTGCTTCAACTTCCGACTTGTTTTCAACTTTTTTATTGAAATTGACCACGATCGGTTCACCGACACCGACTATTTCACCTGCACTGGGAGAAATATCTGCCGTGAAAAACTTTTCGGGCTCGAGTGTGGAAAAACTTGAATCCAATTCTTTGACCCGACCCCGCGCATCAGCCGCTTGCGCCGCGATCGTGTAACTTGCCGAGTAATTCAATGCTGTTTCTAATGACGTCCAACGTGATCCGTCCTCGGCAAGGATTCCCGGCACCTGGCCTTCTGGGCCCAAAACTGATACTTGGGTTAGTCGACCCAACTCTGCATCAATAACGATCTGGGTGTCGGGGTCAATGTCAGTTCCGGCCTGCGGGTTAGCTGCGATGCGCACAAGGGGCTCTGGATCCATGGACTGCGTGGAAACTGTCAACGTGGAAGCGCATCCCGTGAGCACAATCACGCCAACACCCAGGAAGCTGGGGACAACGACAAGAGCTCGACCTTTACCGCGGGAAAACAATTACCCTCCACATGTCGTATTCGTGACTCAAGGTGCGTTCGACTGACTTATTGCACAATACGAGGCTACGACGGGGATAGCAAACTTGTGGTTCCGAAACACCAAATTAACGCTTAAATCATTAATTGCGAAATGAACTAGTGAGCGAATTCGCCACGGTAATACTCAAAGAGTAAACCGGTCAAACCGAACACAAGTACGGCAACACCGAGCACGATCAGCCAAACAGCAAAAATTAGGCCCAACACGATCATGACGGTGGGCACTGCTACAGCCAATGGCCACCAAGAATGCGGGCTGTAAAAACCGTATTCTGGGTCTGCTTCGTCGATCTCAGCGTCGAGTCGATCCTCCGGGCGAGGATAGACCCTTTTGGACGTGTATAACGCGTAAAACGAGATCAAAAATGCCATTCCACCCGTGAGTGCAAGGGCGGTTGTCCCGATTTCATCACGGCTGAAATACCAATAAACACCGGCAAGAAAGGTGTAGAAAATGAATCCAAGGGCGAAAAGCGCTCCTTCAATCCTCACTTTGTTTCGCCTACCACAACAGCTTCGACCGTGGTTACAGAAGCTCCTGGGGCTGAGTGTGCGCCCGCAGCTGCCAATTCGGGGTGGTGGAGGTCAAATGCCGGGCGTTCGGAACGAATACGGGGCATGGACGTGAAGTTATGTCGTGGTGGTGGGCAAGAGGTTGCCCACTCCAGTGAACCACTCCAACCCCACGGGTCATCGACGGTTACCAGGGGTGCGGTTTTCCAGGTCTTAAACACATTCCAAATGAAGAACAAGGTTGAAAAACCGAGAATTGCGGCACCCGTTGTCGAAACAACGTTGAGAGTCTGGAAGCCGTCAATAGGTAGGTAGTCACCGTATCGACGTGGCATGCCTTGTACACCCAACCAATGCTGGACTAGGAACGTGACCTGGAAACCAATGAAAAGCAGCCAGAAATGAATCTTTCCTAATTTCTCATCCAACATTCTCCCGGTCATCTTTGGCCACCAGAAATAGAAACCGGCAAACATCATGAAGACGACTGTTCCAAATACCGTGTAGTGGAAGTGAGCGACAACGAAGTAGGAGTCAGAGACGGCGAAGTCAAGTGGTGGGGCCGACAGGATAACTCCAGTGAGCCCACCGAAAAGGAAGGTGAAGAGAAATCCCATGGTCCACAGCATTGGGGTGTCAAACGAAATGGAGCCCCGCCACATTGTGCCGATCCACGCGAAGAACTTCACTCCGGTGGGAACCGCAATCAGCATGGTGGTCGCGGCAAAAAACGGCAGATATACCGATCCGGTGACATACATGTGGTGAGCCCACACAGCGACGGAAAGTGCACCGATTGCCATGGTTGCAAAAATCAAACCCTTGTAACCAAACAGGGGTTTTCGGGAGAAGGTGGGGATGATCTCGCTCGCGATTCCAAAGAACGGCAACGCGATGATGTACACCTCGGGGTGCCCGAAGAACCAGAACAAGTGCTGCCACAGGATCGCACCACCATTTTCGGGCGCAAAGATAACCGCGCCATATTGACGATCAATGAAGGCGACGGCAAGTGCTGCGGCCAATACTGGGAAGGCGATCAGAACCAACAGACTGGTGATCATGATCGTCCACGTGAAAATTGGCATGCGGAACATGGTCATTCCGGGGGCGCGCATGGTGAAAATAGTTGTTATGAAGTTGACGGAGCCCAAGATTGTGCCCAATCCGCCCAGAGTCAGACCGAGTAACCACAGATCTGCGCCTACCTGCGGGGAGTTGACCGCATTACTCAAAGGAGCATAAGCAAACCAACCAAATGATGCCGCGCCACCGGGGGTGAAAAAGCCAGCTATGACAAGAATGCCACCGAAGAAGAAAAGCCAGTAGGCGAACATGTTCAACCGTGGAAAGGAAACATCGGGAGCGCCGATTTGCAGCGGCATGATCACGTTGCCAAAACCAACGAAAAGTGGAGTTGCAAACAGGAACAACATGATCGTGCCGTGCATAGTGAACAACTGGTTGTATTGCTCGAGTGAAATAATCTGCATGCCCGGAATAGCTAGTTCGGCTCGCATTGCAAGGGCCATCAGGCCTGCGATAAGAAACCACGCAACCGAAGTGATCAAGTACATGTAACCGATCACCTTGTGATCCGTTGACGTCATCCAATTGACGACGGCCTTACCAAAACTCTTCTTGGGCACGCTGCTGACGACTCTAGGGCCAAAGTCACCCGGACCCGGGGTAGTTATTGGGCGGTCATTCAGGATTGTCATATTCTCCGCTCCCCTGGCTTTTGGCCATCACTATTTGATTGACCTGTCTGTATTGAACCTGTTTGTCCTGCTGCTCGCAACCCGGCTACATATGCGTCAAATTCTGCTCGTTCAACTACTTTCACATTAAAAAGCATTTGGGAGTGGTAAGTACCGCACAGTTCCGCACACTTCCCCGAAAACGTACCGATTTTGTCGGGCGTGAGCTCGAAGGCGTTTGTCTTTCCGGGAATAACATCCATTTTGAAGAGGAAACTTGGCACCCAGAACGAGTGAATCACGTCGGGAGATGTGAGCTCGAACCGAACTTTTTCATCAACTGGTAGCACCAAAGTGGGGATTTGCGCAGCAGCTATCGCTGGGTCCTGGGAAATCGTTTGTGAGTCAGCTGGGACCCCGATTGAATAAGCGTCTTCGTCGAGGTAATTGAATGCCCATGACCAGCGAAAGCCCACCACATTGACGGTCTGGCTTTGATCGTTGTCCATGGTCAAAATTTCGCTCTGATCACGTGCGGTGAACCAGAAGAGTCCGATCACCATAACCAAGGGAACCAGCGTATAAAGCGCTTCAATGGGGATGTTGTATTTGGTCTGCTCGGGCACTTCGTTGATCCGTCGGCGCCGGTAAGCCACGATCGACCAGATCATGAGGCTGGCGGTGAAAAGGCCAACCCCCCAAGCAGCTATCCACGACCCTTGCCACAAGCTTTGGGTGATAGGACCTTCTTTAGTGGCAGGTTCAGGCATATCAAAAAAGAAAGCTTCATTGGCAGTACAGCCCGACAGCAACAACATGCCGAAAATGGCGATCCCGGCAAGGCCCAGGCGCTTGCCCAGTCGCCTTTCACTCGAATAACGAGTCATAGCCACAAATACACCCTTCGCATTTCCCACAGTTCCCCGTGAAATTCACCTAAAGACCTGCTGTTTTGATTGAACTATTTTTTCTCACACGAACTGCTTTTTCTATGAAGCACACTAGCGCACTCTCCCCGGCAATTCTCTCCAGGATCGGTGCCAGCGAGAGTTGATCAGGTCACATTTTGTGCCCTAATGAATTCCTGACTAACCTTAGGAAATGGCCCCCGAGCGTGCACCTGGATATCTCGATGCAATCGCCGGTGTTCCCCTGACCCCAGCAACCCTTTCCGCTTGGCAATCAGCCGCCACCAAAGCATGGTCTGACCCAGCCCGGATGCACCATGCTGGCCGGACATCAGGCCTTCTCCTTGATTCGGCTCGCGCCAGTATCGCCAGCTTTTTGGGCGTTTCCCCTGAAAATGTCTTTTTCGCAGGTTCAGGGCCCGATGCACTTCGGGCAACAATTGGTGGAATTTTTGCCGTGCGATCCGGTGTTTCACCACGAATTCTGGTCAGCAGTGTTGAATCAATGGCTGTTTTAGGCGCGGCCGGGTCATTACCGGGGGCTGAGGTGATCTCAATGGCCCTGAGTCCCGCGATGAACTCCGGTGCCCTTGACCTCGCAGACCTGCACACCCAACTCACTCTCGGAGCCGCCATGGCCTGCATCCAGGTTGCTAACGCCGAGGTGGGTACCCGCCAACCATTTGCTCAAGCCCTGGTGGCTTGTCGCGCCGCCGGGGTTCCTTTGGTGGCTGACGCGACCGCGGTAATCACTCACGACCCCCTTCCCGCCGACTTCGATGTCCTTATTGCGCCGGCCAAAGATTGGGGTGGTCCCCCTGGAGTTGCCGTCGTGGTGACCAGCCCACACCTTCGTTGGCGACCAGAGGAGGCGCCCGACCGTGGTTGGATCGGTGGGTTTCCCGATATTCCCGCTGCGGCTGCCGCTGCTGTTGCCTTGGAAGAGGCGGCAACGTTGTGGCAAGGCCAAGCGGACTCGAATCGAGTGATGCTTGATCGGGTTCGCTCAGAATTAATGTCCATGAATCTGTCCTGCGCCGGTGACCCAACTGATCGGCTCCCACATGTTCTGACTTTCAGTATCGAAGGTGCTGCCGGTGGCGCACTTGTCACCGAATTGGATAAACGAGGAATTCAGGTTGCCAGTGGCTCAGCGTGTACCGCAGACACGCGAATGCCCTCACATGTTCTTGAAGCAATGGGGTTGCCGAACGACTCGAGTATTCGTATTTCACTGCCGCCTGATTGCAGTGAGAGCACAATCGAGCACTTCCTCGCGCAGTTACCCGACGCCCTCGCGGTCGTCACCGAATAACTAAAAGCATGGCTTAGTAAGCAGAACCAGGGCTAGTTCATCTAGGTATTCTTCTCTCCTGATTTGCGTGACACCCAGAGTTTCCAAGTGATCGGTGCGCCATTGCACGTCAAATAATCGTTTACCCGGGCATTCGCCAAGTTTTTGCACAATCGACACCAAGGCAACTTTTGACGCATCCCGTTCACGGTGAAACATGGATTCACCAGCGAAAAGGCCACCAATCTCTATTCCATAAAGCCCACCAACTAATTCACCGCCCGAATTCCACACTTCAACCGAGTGAGCAAAGCCTTTTTCATGTAAGTGCGTATAGGTCTCCACGAATTCGTCGGTGATCCAGTTTCCATCACCACCCGCGCGCCAACACGCGCGCATTACGCGCTCAAAAGCTTGATCAAATGTCACCGTGAATTTTCGCATCGATTTGCGAAGTGATCTTGAAACCGTTAGCTGATCCAAACGCAGGATTCCCCGGGGATTTGGTGACCACCAACCGAGTTCTTGCTCACCGGTTTCAACGTCAACTTGCATTGGGAATAATCCCATCGTGTAAGCGTGCAATACAGTTATTGGTTCCAACTCGGCTCCAATGCAGACCAAGTCTGAATCGGGTTGCGCCAGACGCGGATCAGCGAGTGACCATGGGCTTGGTGGGAGCTGCCCACTACCGGTTGAAATCGATTGCACCGTAACCAACTTAATTCAACTGAATTAATTCAGTACGGATTACGGCCGAATACAGGAGATAAATCCTTCAACCTCAGCTGCCGCGTCATCTCCGTAGGCGAGCGCCATGCGCTGCAAGAAATGCTTCTGCGCCAATTCGTACTCCTGCGTACCTACAGTTTCAATAACATAGGTTGCTAAAAGTGAACCTACTTGCGCCGAGCGTTCATCGGTTAACCCCCAGGCTTGGCCAGTAAGGAATCCGGCGCGGAATGCGTCACCAACACCAGTGGGATCTGCTTTACGCTCTTCCTCAGCAATCGCAACGTGAACCGGGGCTTCCCCGCGACGTTCAATGCGTGCACCTTTGGGGCCAAGAGTGGTCACACGAACCTGAACTAGATCCGCAATGTCAGAGGCCTTCCAACCGGTTTTCTGTTCAATGAGCGCCGACTCGTACTCGTTGTTAAACAAGTACGTGGCGCCTTCAATGAGTGGCTTTACTTCTTCACCACTCATGCGGGCAAGCTGCTGGGAAGGGTCGGCTGCAAATGGGTAGCCACGAAAGCGGCATTCATCCGTGTGACGTTGCATGGCTAATGGGTCGTTAGCGCCAATCAAAACTATGTCGGCGCTACCCACGGCGTCCACGATCGGCTTGAGTTCAATATTGCGGGCTTCGCTCATGGCACCGGCGTAGAAAGTGGCAATCTGGTTTTGCTCGGCATCTGTTGTGCACACAAATCGCGCGGTGTGTGCTGTTTCGGAGACGTGCACGCCGCTGGTATCCACACCGTGGCGATTGAGCCAGCTTTCGTAGTCCGCGAAGTCAGGACCGACCGCGCCAACGAGCACTGGTTTAAGTCCCAAGCACCCTATGCCGAAAGCAATATTGGGGGCGACTCCACCACGTCGGATCTCTAAGTCGTCAACGAGGAACGACAGAGATACCTTGTCGAGTTTTTCAGCAACGAGTGAATCAACGAAATTGCCGGGAAAGGTCATTAGATGATCGGTTGCAATGGAACCGGTAATGAGAATAGCCACTCGCGAAAGCCTACCGACTCCCTATGTCACTCGCCCAAAAGCCTGCGTATTAGTTGAACGAATCCCCACATGCACAGGAACCGGTGGCATTGGGGTTATCAATTGTGAAGCCCTGCTTCTCAATCGTGTCAACGAAATCAATGGTCGCTCCGCTGAGGTAGGGAGCACTCATGCGGTCGGTGACCACGTTTACAGCTCCAAATTCCTTGACGACATCGCCATCAAGGTTGCGGTCGTCGAAGAAGAGTTGGTAGCGAAGCCCGGAGCAACCGCCCGGCTGAACTGCAATGCGAAGGGCGAGGTCGTCGCGACCTTCGGATTCGAGGAGGATCTTGACCTTGTCTGCGGCTGGACCGCTGAGTTGGATGCCGTCGGTGACGGGGGTTTCAACTGCAGTTTCAGTAGACATGATTTAAACCTCTTTCACGGATTAATTTTGTTTGTGCTTCACTTTCTTGCCTCTAGGTTAGGGCACGCGGGCTTATTGCGCTAGGCGCCACCCGTTGCCAGCCGGTTATTTCACGCTGAGCGCAACCCCGTGTGGCATAAAATCCAGGCCGAGGGACAATTGTGAGATGGCTCAAGTCTTCGTTGATCCCGCTCCAAGCCCCCTTGCTCTACTTTTGCTGGGCAACTCTGCCGATCCGGGCAGTGAACGTGGCGTCGAATGCCCGGGTGATCTGCCGCCGGCCTCTGATCCGGATTTGGTGGCCCGCGCCCGGGCAGCCAAGGACGCATTAGGTGGACGCGTTTTTATCCTCGGTCACCACTACCAACGTGATGAAGTAATTCAATTTGCTGACGTCACCGGGGATTCATTCAAACTCGCACAAAAAGCAGCCGATATGCCCGATGCCGAATTCATTGTTTTTTGTGGTGTCCACTTCATGGCTGAAAGCGCCGATATTTTGACCGCCGGCAACCAAAAAGTCATCCTTCCTGACCTTGCCGCCGGTTGCTCGATGGCGGATATGGCTGAGATCAGCCAGGTCGAAAAGTGTTGGGCCGATCTTGAAGCTGCTGGTGTTGCCGCTGTCACTATTCCCATTACCTACATGAACTCAACGGCCGCAATCAAAGCGTTCACCGGCAAGCACGGCGGGTCTATCTGCACATCGAGTAACGCAAAGCGCAGCCTTGAATGGGCGTTCGAGCGAGGCGAAAAAGTTCTTTTCATGCCCGACCAACATCTGGGCCGAAATACCGCGGTTAGAGAGTTGGGTCTCAGCCTTGAGGACTGCGTCGTATTTAACCCCCGTAAGCCCAGCGGTGGACTCACCGTCGAAGTACTACGCAACGCAAAAATGATTTTATGGAAAGGACACTGCAGTGTGCACGGGCGTTTCACCCCCGAGTGCGTTGACCGTGTTCGCTCCGAAGTCCCCGGTGTAACCGTAATCGTGCACCCAGAGTGCACCTACGAGGTGGTGGACAAGGCAGATCAGGTCGGTTCCACCGAGGGAATCATCACTGCAATTGAAAATGCGCCACCCGGATCGGCTTGGGCGATTGGAACAGAACTGAATCTGGTGAAGCGGTTGGCCTTGGCACACCCGGACAAGTCGATCACCTACCTCGACAAAACCGTATGTTTCTGCTCAACCATGAACCGAATTGACCTTCCCCACCTGGTGTATTCACTGGAATCACTAGCAAGCGGCAACGTGATCAACCAAATAAGCGTTGATTCTGATACTGCGCATTGGGCGAAAATCGCATTAGATCGCATGCTTGCCCTGCCTGGTTCAACACCTGCCGTGGATTAGCCCATAACAATAGGAACGATCACTTCATTGCGGCGCATGAACCACGGTTTCCACGGTGAATCATAACGCGCCCAACGCGGCTCGCCAATTACCCGGTAGCCAAGGCCAGCCAATTGCTTGACCATTTCTTCACCATGTTTTTCAACCTCGGCGAACTTCCAGCTTCCCGACCAGGCTGTAGCCCCGGCTAGGTGCGCGGGCACTTCGCGAATTACCAATTCACTATTTGTGGGTTTCGGCAGATCAGCAGCGTTCATGCCGGCTGGCATGACGAAGGAGACATTCCATTGGTCTTCATCACGTTCTTGGATCACCGGAGAGGTCATCGCGATCTTGTTGCTCGAGATATAACCAACGAGTGACCCGAAAGCTTTGCTGCCAACCGTTTCGGCGCTGCCAGTGAGAGTCATTTGGGCGTGAACACTGGCCGGGTAATCCCGGATCTCAAGATCACCAATTTTTCCTATGACCGTGTACGGCTGCTCTTGTGTCATGAGCAGATGGTACGCCGGTAAATAAAACAATGAGGCCGCGAGAAGTTCTCACTTCTCGCGGCCACAATGTTGTGAACTGTTTTGGGACTAGGAGGCGGTCTTCCCTGCAGAAGATGGTGCTTCCTTGATTTCTTGAACGGCGAATGACTCGTCGTCTGCAAAGCTCTTCTCGCGGGCAATCTTGTAAATCAACAGACCGAAGAGGCACTTGGCCAGAACGTCGGCGATCGAGTAACCAACCTGGCGATAGACGAATGAATCCGCTCCGTCGATACCCAGCTGTGGCAACAGGTACGCAATTGGGTAAACGCCCCACGTTGCAAGAAGCAGCAGGCGTAGACCGCGAAGGTCTTTGCGGACCTGTTCTGGTTGCGTGACCATGGACTTGCCCAGCTCGACCCAAAGTACGTACAGGATGTACGCGAATGGGATCGAGGACAATGCGCCCCAGATACCACGGGTCATGTTGTCGGTTGCGAGCTCGCCTGGGTAGCCGAGCGCGATCATCAGGAATGCGGCTGGAATCAACTTCATCATGAGACTACGACGGACCATCGCGGCCAGTGCAAGCACAGCAATCGTTTCGAAGAGCAGCAATGGCACCGTGAGCAACCAGTCGACGTAGCGGTAGCCCTCATTGAAACCTTCGCCGTTGACAAGCTGATAAACTTGCTCAACCCCGTCAACTGAAGGGGTTCCGTCGCCTACCGCGACATATGCATCAGTGAATGAGTTGCCGATCCTCCAGTAGTGGTACGCCGCGACGAAACACACGAGCGCGGAGACCGCGAGCGCCTGTCGGTAACGCGGAAGTACGCGTGGCATGACGACCAGCAAGAATATGAAAGTTGCGAGCATTGACGCGAGTGCGAACGAAATACTGTTATACACCGTTGAATGTTGTCCGTAAGTGAGTTCGAGAACTCCAGGCACAGGATCCTCCTTCTATAAGCTGACACTTTGTCAGGCTTGTGAGCGTGAAACGCAGAACGAACTGTATTTACAGGCCGATCATTTAACTAACCAGGCCAAATTGTTCTCCTTTTGGGCATGAACGCAATAGGAATCGCCGAAGACGTCCGATTTATTGTAAAAGTCGACTATATCCTTTTTGACTTGATTTGGGGATCAGCCGATTCCGAGCACATATTTATGGCTGGTGGAGAATCCCCGGTGCATCCCAAAGAGCGAACCAGCGGGTGGTATCGAGTTCCATGGAAAGTTCTCCGACAAGCTGGTCCCGAATCTGCAATTCTAAAATATTATTACGAGTCTTATCTTGAGAATTCGGTTTTGGTACGAAGGGGTAAAAAGTCCCACGTTTGAAGAGGTAAATGAGCGCCCCAACATTTCCGTCTTTGTCGGTAAACGGGAATAGGGAACACAATAATTGTGGTCCGAATCCAGCATTGACCAGTGAAGTGTTTACCGCGTGGATGTCGGTGACCGCGGTTGAAATGTCAGCCGGCTCGGTTCGAATCGTGAACCAGTCGAACCCGAATTCATCGGCGCTAGCTTCCACTCTTGGCCCACCATCAGCGTCGAGTAGTTCGCGAACTTCTGCCTCCAGATCAGCGAATGCCTTTCCTTCAGGCGCGCGAAAACAGACGGAACCAGAACCCGTTGGAGTGAGGCCCAAGTCAATATCAAGGGTGATTACAGCAGAGGGCAAGGCAAAAAGTGCATCAAGGTTTGGGCGCGCCGGTTCTTTGCGCCCACGAATAACATCAAGGAAGCCCACCTGCTAGCGCTCACCAAGTTGGGCGGAAATCTTGGCGAGCTGTTCAAGTCGCTTTTCCAATGGGGGGTGGGTTGCAAAGATCGCTTCCATCCCCATTCCTTTCCCACCTTTGAATGCCGGTGCAAACGCAATCGCGCTGACCGGTTCCATGGACCGGAGGTCTTGGTCTGGGATTGCGTTCATTCCGCCACTGATTTTGACCAAAGCGCTGGCTAAAGCACTTGGCTTACCCGTGAGCAACGCGGCCCCCCTATCGGCACCGAGTTCGCGATAACGGGACAGAGCGCGGATGAGAAGAAATGAAATGGCATAGACAATCGCACTCACGGCCATAACCGCCATAAAAACAACTGCGGCGTTTTGATCTCTACGATCACGCATCATGGATCCCCACATTGCGCTGCGGGTAATAAACCCGGCAAGAATTGACGTGAAAGACGCAATCGTCATCACGGTGACATCACGGTGAGCAACGTGGGACAACTCGTGGGCTATGACTGCTTCTAATTCTTCTTCATTGAGTTCCTTGAGAATCCCAGCGGTGACTACGACAACACTTCTGTTGGGGCTGCGACCGGTCGCAAAAGCGTTGGGAACAGGACTATCTGAGATACCTACCCGTGGCTTCTTCATGTCGGCCAATGCACAGATTCGGTCCACAATCGCGTGAACCAACGGCGCTTGCTCGGGTGTTACCTCCACCGCACGCATGGCTTTCATCGAGAGCGTGTCGGAGAACCACCATTGAGCAAAAAGAAATCCCCCAGAAAGAACCAACACGAAAATTGCGTTTATGCCGACGGCGACTAGAACAGCTGCCAGAACTACATAAAGAAGCCCGAGACCAAACAGCGTCCCGAACATGCGAGCGCCGAGCCCTGCATCTTTTTCATATCTTGAGCGCGACACGTAATTTACGTCCTTTTCCTTAGTCTTCGATTGCCTTCTTTTCGGCCGATCCCAATTCATTTTTCAACGAAGCAAGCTGTGCTTCAACTTCAGAGTCGCTCGCCATCCGCTCAAGCTCTCTCGTCAGGTTATCTTTGCCACTTCCCGAGACGTCATCAAGTGCCCCTGAGGCCATCAGTTCATCCATTGCACCAGCGCGGGCCTGCATTTCAGCCGTCTTGTCTTCGGCACGTTGTACGGCCAGCCCGACGTCACCCAACTCGGAAGAGATCCCAGTGAAAGCTTCCGTGATTTTTGTTTGTGCCTCAGCTGCTGAATACGTGGCCTTGATGGTCTCTTTGCGGGTGCGGAATGCTTCAACTTTTGCCTGCAGTTGACCCGAAGCAACAATAAGCTTTTCTTCCTGCTCCTGTAACCCAGCCAACTGACTTTGAAGGTCGGCGATCTGGGTATGAAGACCACTGCGACGAACGAGTGCCTCCCGCGCAAGATCTTCACGGTTACCCGCCAATGCAGCACGAGCCTGCTCTTCAAGTTTGACTTCCTGCTTCACCAAACCCTGGACCTGCAACTCAATGCGCTTGCGACTCGTGGCAACGTCAGCAACGCCCCGACGAACTTTCTGTAGCAACTCAAGTTGCTTTTCATATGAATAATCGAGAACCTCACGTGGATCCTCCGCCTTATTCAGAGCCTTATTCGCCTTCGATGCGAAAACCAGTTTGAAACGTGACCACAAGCCCATAAGAAATCCCTTCGTTGCCGGAAATCGATTGCATTCGTTTGCCGTACCCCTAGGGTAAGCGACAGTTCACAGTGGGCGCCAGAGCGCATAGGGCTACGCTGCTCTCATCATGTTTGGAATACCGAAGAAGTCAGCAAATAACCCTGCCATTTCCGATCCAGAATCCAACTCGGTTCAATCGGGTAAAGGGCGCCCCACCCCCTCACGTAAAGAGGCGGAAGCTGCCCGCAAGACCACTATTCGTGCTCAAGCGACCACCAAGTCAGGTAAAAAGGCCTCTCGGGAAGCCGGCCGCATGGAACGCGCCCGGGAGCGTCAAGGCATGCTCGCCGGTGACCCCCGGTACCTCCCGGCGCGTGATCAAGGACCCGTTCGCGCATTCGTTCGGGACTTCGTTGACGGGCGTTACACGGTCGCGGAGTATTTCATTTTCATGGCAGTTGTTGTGCTTTTGTTGGGCTTCGTTAACAACCCTTCAATTCAACAACTCGTTTCAATCGGCTTTTTTCTGATGGCCACTTTGATCGTGGTGGACACCTCAATCTTGATTATTCAACTCACCAGACGTACGAAAAAAGCTTTCCCTGAGAAAGCCGATCGCCGCGGAATAATTCTCTATGCCTTGATGCGCACATTGCAGTACCGCAGGCTGCGCATGCCAAAACCACGTGTACAGCGTGGACGAAAGAAGGGCCAGTAGCCCTATGGAGTTTCGCCACTTAGGCCATAGTGGTCTGAAAATTAGTGAAATAACCTACGGCAACTGGGTCACCCATGGCTCGCAGGTCACCGACGACCTCGCTGTTAAAACAATTCAGGCAGCCCTCGACGCTGGGATTACCAGCTTTGATACCGCTGATGTCTATGCGATGACAAAAGCAGAAGAGATCATGGGTAACGCCCTCAAGGGTCAGCGCAGGGAAAGTCTCGAAATTTTCACAAAGGTGTACTTCCCAACGGGTCCGGGTGTCAATGACCGCGGGCTTTCACGCAAGCACATCATGGAGTCCTGCGAAAATTCCTTGCGTCGGTTGCAAACAGATTATGTTGATCTGTACCAAGCCCACAGATACGACTATGAAACTCCACTCGAAGAGACCCTGCGAGCATTTGATGACTTGGTTCGCCAGGGGAAAGTCCTTTACGTGGGCGTCAGCGAATGGACAGCTGCGCAAATCCGTGACGCTGCTCGGATAGCCAGCGACATGGGTTTTGACCGAATTATCAGTAACCAACCGCAATACAACATGCTGTGGCGGGTAATAGAAACCGAAGTTGTGCCTGCAAGTGAGGAACTAGGGATTGGTCAGATCGTTTGGTCTCCCATTGCCCAAGGTGTTCTCACCGGAAAATACAAGAAGGGTGTTGCCGCACCTGAAGAAAGCCGGGCAACAGATAAATCTGGCGGCGCCGATTTTGTCAGCGGTTGGTTGCGAGAAGAAGTACTCGAAGCTGTCGAAAAACTGCAACCAATCGCACACGACATGAATTTGACGATGTCGCAATTAGCAATCGCTTGGGTGTTAAGCAATCCCAATGTTTCTGCAGCGATAGTTGGAGCTTCCCGGCCCGAGCAGATCACTGAAAACGCCAAGGCCGCCGGAATAACATTGCCAGAAGATGTTCTCAGTGCAATTGACTACGCACTCGGGGATCTCGTGAAAACCGATCCAGCCTTAACCGTTTCACCGCAATCTCGGCCGTAATTTTCACCCCGACACCATTAAGGAGTTTTCATGTCTTGGACTTGGCAGTATCTAGATAACGACGGAGTAATCATCGACACTCCTGTCGAGCCGTGTGTCACCTCGGCCTTTCCCAGTCAAATTGATGCAGAAGCATTTTTTTCTGACACCTGGCCAGAATTGCGCGCAGCTGGGATCAGTGCTGTGACTCTCCTAGACGGAGATCGCGTTGTTTATGGGCCAATGGGTTTGGATACTGCCTAAGTTCCACGAGAACGTCACACGAGGCATTAGTGCGTTCATGTTGACACGGGGGTGTTGCACGTGGTGGTATACGCCTACAACAACAGATTGTCGCGATTGAATCTAGGGAAAGTCCGGTGAAATTCCGGCGCTGTCCCGCAACCGTAAGACAGGTGTAAACCTGTTAAGTCGGAGCACCTAGCAATTGCGAGCGGTCATCCGTCGAGGTAACGGGACGAGCGCTCAAGTGAAAGCTTGATCGCCCCTTGCACACTTGTGCATGGGGTTTTTGATTGGGCATTTATTCGGGCTGTCTTCCAGTGACCATCACTGAAAGGGCACCATGAAAAAACATCTCCGTAAGGTTCTGCTGCCGATTGCGCTCAGCGCAGCCGTTGTTCTCGGCCTGGGAACATCACCTGCTAACGCCGCTGGACCCGATGCGGGTCTTTATGGCACAACCGATCCCACCTACACCGGGGTCTCAAATCAATCACTCGCAATTCTTGGGCTTGTCTCCGTTGGGGTTGAACCAAGTACAGCTGCCATAAATTGGCTCGTTTCACAGCAGTGCTCGGATGGCAGCTACCAGTCCTACCGAATCAGCATTCGCACCGCCTGCGGTCCATCAGATCCGATTAATTACAGCGGACCAGATTCAAACTCAACCGCACTAGCTGCGTTGGCGCTGAACTCGGTTGGCAAGTTGGACCAAGCAAAGAAAGCAGTGAACTGGCTGACAAAGGCCGGTGCTAAGGCGCCAAACGGCACAACGGGGATTGCGTACTACCCCTCCGCTGGAGCACTACCGGACACAAACTCCTCGGCATTGGCTTATTCGGCAATGTCTGGTCTTGGGGTAAAGTCCGCGATAGTCGGCCAAGTCCGCACCTACCTGCTTGCAGCGGTTACACCCTGTGCCCAAAGTGGCGGGGCAAAATACCAAAGCGGCGACACCGGGGTTAATAACTCCGCTTCGGCACAAGCGCTGTTTGGTCTGGAGGCTCTCACACCGGCAGAACCGGCAAACAAATTGGCGGCCAATCCCAAGTGTGGAAAAAATAAGGTGACCAACTTGGCCAGTTATCTCAGCGGGCAACTTAAGACCGGACTTCTCTCCTCATTTCCTTATGACGGCACCGACTTCGGAAACACCGCAGCCACGGTCGTCAGCTTTAACACCATGGAGATTGGAAAGTCGTCGGTGAGTAAGGCGATTGCCGCTTTGAAACAGAATGTAAATACTTGGGCACTCAAAGACGGCAAGGTAAATGCCGGTGCCCTCGGCTGGCTGCTCATGTCAGCACAAGCAACGGATTCAAACCCAAAGAAGTTTGGTGGAGTGAATCTCGTTTCAACTCTGACAAGCAGCCTTAAGAAGTAATTCGAATATGTCAATCGCACCCCGGCCACTGATTCGAAACATAAGCCTTGTCCTTGTGACAACACTGATGTTTTTGCTGTCGGTGGCCGGGAATGCGAATGCTGCCGAATACAGATACTGGAATTTCTGGACCCAAGAAGGTGATTCTTGGATCTTTTCCCCGGTGGGTCCGGCTAGCACAAATCCCCTCGAAGGAAGTGCTCAGGCTTGGCGCTTTGATGCATCAAGTCCATCCGCTTCGGGTGCTCCCCCTGCAGATTCACCCACCGAGGTCTTTGAAAGTGTTTGCGGTGATGTGATTCCAATAATCGGAACAAAACGAGTTGCCATAGTTATTGATGCAGGTGATCCGGCTCTCGCCCCCGAGGGAGAAGTACCACCATCACCCACGGCCTATTGCGCGGTCGGCAAACCTGACGCAAACGGCTATGACCTGTTGAAAACAGTTGTTGAGCTGCGGACCGACAGTGGTTTAGTTTGTGCTATTTCAGGTTATCCGGAGAATGAGTGCGCCGCACCCGTGACCGATTACATTGCCTCTACTCCCCCTCAACCCATAGCCCAAGCACCACCACCGGTTGTGTCACAGGATGCTGACATTGCCCCGAACGAAACGGGTTTGGCACAACTAGGAAGCGCTCTCGTAATTGGATTGATCGCAGTCGCCGGATTCTTTTTTTGGCGAAGAAGTAAGTCATGACCCCACGTTGGCTTCACCCAGGTGCCTGGTGGCTGTGGTCCCTTTGTCTAGCCGCCACTGCTTCTCAGACGACAAATCCACTTCTGCTCGGCTTGCTGATCTGTGCTGCTGTAATCGTGGTGGCCGCTCGTAAACCTGATGCGCCCTGGGGTAAATCATTTGAATTCTTCTTATTCCTTGGCGCGATGATCATCACGATTCGAGTTCTATTTCAAATTGTGTTTGGTGCTGGATTGGGTACAACAGTGTTATTCGAACTCCCGGGCATTTCGTTTCCTGCCTGGATGAGCGGGCTTCGATTGGGTGGTGCGGTGACACTTGAAGCACTACTTGGTGCGTTTTATGATGGACTTCGAATTGCCACCATCGCAATTGTGATTGGCGCCGCCAACTCCCTGGCTTCACCCACCCGACTACTGAAAGCGGTTCCCACCGCTTTATATGAACTTGGTGTGAGCATAGTTGTTGCACTGACTTTCGTTCCACAACTAACGAGTGACGCCGCACGAATACGTGAAATGCGCAAACTTCGCGGCAGGAACTCGAAGGGCTTAAAGGGTTTCGCATCTCTGGGTCTTCCCATCCTTGCCGGTGCGCTCGACCGGTCAATTATTCTTGCTGAGTCAATGGATTCCCGCGGATACGGTCGGCATCAAAAGGAAACCACGTTAGGTCGCCGAGTCTCAGTTACTCTCGTGCTGGGCTCACTCTCACTGGCGCTGATCGGGGTTTATTCCTTACTCACCGCTGGCACAACTGCCCTAGTAGCGATTTTTATTGTGTTTATCGGACTCATGCTTGGTGGAGTAACACTGTGGCGAGCCGGTCGTACTCGAATCCGCACCGTTTACCGCCCCGATATTTGGGCCTTGCCCGAATGGTTGGTCAGTATCGCTGGGATTGCTGTGTTAGGGATTTTTTTTACCGCTCGAACCGGCGGTGACCAAGCCTTGATTCTCACACCTGCATTGGACACCTGGCCCTCGCTACCTTGGTGGGGAATACTGGCCTTTGGAATCGCCTGCACACCCGCGATAACGACGCCACCTCCGCCCGCTTTTGATATTGAGATAAGTGCACCAACAAGCGTGGAGGCCCGCACATGATCATTTTTGAAAGTGTGTCTTTCCGTTACACAGAACAAGGACCGCCCGTCTTGCGCGATCTCAACCTGGAGATCCCTGCCGGCGAGCTCGCACTGTTGTTGGGCGCCACGGGCAGTGGAAAAACAACTTTCCTGCGAGCAATCAACGGCTTGGTTCCCCATTTCACCGGAGGTTACTTCACCGGGAGGGTCAGCGTTGACGGACGCTCAACGCGGGTAAACCAGCCACGCGAACTCGCAGATCTGGTCGGATTCGTGCCCCAAGATCCTGTTTCTGGGTTCGTGACAGATCTCGTTGAAGACGAACTTGCCTACTCGATGGAATGTCTAGGAATTGATCCCCCTGTAATGCGACGCCGGGTTGAAGAGATCTTGGACCTGCTAGGACTCACCGAGTTACGCAACCGTCCCCTTCACACATTGAGCGGCGGGCAACAACAGCGCGTTGCGATCGGCTCAGTCTTGACCGCACAACCACAAGTCTTAGTCCTAGATGAACCCACGTCCGCTCTGGATCCTGGCGCAGCAGAAGAAGTCCTTGCTGCACTGCACCGACTTGTGCATGACCTCGGTATTACCGTTGTTTTGGCTGAGCACCGGCTCGAGAGAGTCATGCAGTACTGCGACTCGATTTTGCTTTTGGAAGACGGATCAATTCGATCGGGTTCACCCAGCGAACTCATGCAAACCTCCTCGATCGCTCCCCCGGTAATTCACCTTGGTCGATTGGCCGGTTGGGATCCACTACCCATCAGTATCCGTGACGCGCGCAGGGCTGCACCGCCGCTACGAGCACTGCTAGCGAACCACTCACCCAGAATTCAAGCGGTCCCCACTCACAGTCCACGAATAGTTGAGATCAAAAAAGTGCACTTTTCATATGGGGACAAGGCTGTTTTGCGTGGGGTTGATCTTGATTTGGACGCCGGGGAAATCACAGCGCTCATGGGTCGTAATGGTGCTGGGAAGTCAACGCTACTCAGGACGCTGGTGGGCCTGAAGACTCGATCCAAAGGAACTATTCATGTAAATGGAGTGGACCCGAACACTCTTGCGGCGAAGGATTTACTTCGCCATGTTGGTTTTGTCCCGCAGGAACCACACGATCTTTTTGAAGCGCTGAGCGTTGCAGCCGAATGTAAATCTTCAGATTCCGATGCAGGTTGCCCACCGGGGACGACCCGGGCACTTCTTGCGTTGATGGCCCCCGATGTAGAGGATGGCACCCATCCGCGGGATTTATCCGAAGGACAGCAAATGCTGCTGGCTTTGTGTTTGATCGTTGCAGCTAAGCCTCCATTGCTTTTATTGGATGAACCAACACGTGGCCTGGACTACCCAACCAAGAAAAAATTAGGGGAAGTTTTGCGTGGTCTAGCTAACGCTGGGCACAGTATTTTGATGGCAACCCATGATGTTGAACTTGTTGCAGAGCTTGCCACCAGAGTTGTGATTATGGGTGACGGTGAAATTGTTGCCAATGGACCCACGCAGTCGGTCATCACCGATTCCCCTATGTTCGCTCCACAAGTTTCAAAAGTACTGGCACCAGAACGTTGGATCACGGTGGAGCAAATTGCTCATGCCTTAAGTCAGGAATTAGCCTGATGCGCGCCATTCCATTAGGTAAACCGTCAGTCATTGCAATCGCCGCGATTAGTGTGATCGGGGTTCTCAGTTTCCTGTGGCCATTTGTCGCGCCGGCAGATTCATTTTTAGTTGTTAACTCGAGCGAAACGCCCTTACTCTTCGCCTTAATCATTCCACTACTTCTTGTCACCGTAATTTCACAGATCAGTGATGGCGGCCTAGATGCAAAAGCCATCGCTCTCTTAGGTGCACTTGCAGCAGTGATCTCTGTTTTGCGTCCACTCGGTGCTGGTCTTGGCGGCATTGAACCGATCTGGGTGATTCTGATTCTGGCCGGCCGAGCCATGGGGCCCGGATTCGGCTTTTTACTGGGATCAATCTCCCTACTTGCTTCGGCACTGTTTACCGGTGGAGTCGGACCGTGGCTTCCCTTTCAAATGCTTGCCGCAGCCTGGGTCGGTCTAGGCGCCGGGCTTTTACCCAAAGCGAGCGGTAAACGAGAGCTCATGATTCTTAGCGCATACGCCGCAGTGGCCTGTGTTGCATTCGGATTCATTATGAACCTCTGGTTTTGGCCCTTCTCACTTAACCTTCCGGAACAGATCGCGTTCACCCCCGGTGCAAGCGCCGGTGAGAACCTGCTGGCTTGGATCAGGTTCAATCTGGCCACATCACTAGGTTTTGACCTACCACGCGCCGCCCTCACCGTGATTTTGATCGCTGTAATTGGCTCACCCATATTGCAACTCCTGCGACGTGCATCACGTAAAGCCGCATTTGATGCACCCACCGTTTTTATCGAGACCCAACGAATATCCTGAGTCAGTGAGTGATTCCGAGATGTGCACGGATTCAACCGATCTGCTCGGACGCATTGAGTCATTTATTCCCAACCCAACTTTTGTTCTCCCCGAACGGGTAACGGGTTCCCTTGCCCAACTGCTCACTTGGTGGTGGGAACGTGGCTCCGAGTTGCGACCGGAAAAAATTGCTATTTCACCTGGCGGGTTTGACTCGGGTACAGGAAGTGTTGATTCAGCCGTTGATTCCGGGTTCACACTTCTCTCGTTTAACAGCATGACCCCGATTGATCCGGTTATCAGCCGAACAATCATTGGGTTGCTCACGCGAAAAGACGCCTGGCAGGTAACCCACCAAGGCTCTGGCGTGAGCGACGAACACGTGATGAAACAACTCGCAGACACCGTTGACCTGATGCGAGCGAATCGTGACAGCCGCGGCGAGCCACGCGAACTCGCACAACTGGATCCAACCGGCACCATTGATTTCATGGTTGGCGCACTTCTTGCCGCGAGCGCCCGAAAAACACCTGTGATTCTGGGGACGACCTTCGAGTTGGCAGCAGCTCTGATCGCGCACAGGTTGTCAATGAAGGCGAGTAGTTGGTGGCGAAATGGTGCTAGCTCACCGGATCGCGCTGTGGGCCAAGCTGTTGACCGGATGGGAATCCCAGCCGGACTCCCCCTTGATTTGAGTGACGATCAAGGTGTTGGCGCTGACATCAGTGTCGAACTATTGGTCACCTTCACCTGAGGTTCAACTCTATTTCGGGCTGGCAAAAATAAACGGTAACGAAACATTCGCGCACTCAAGCGCTTTACCGCGCACATCAATGAACATTGATTCGTCCTTGTCGTGTTCGGAATCAACGAGTGCCAACGCAATTCCCTCTTTAAGTGTTGGTGAGAAAGTTCCACTGGTGATTTCACCGATTTTGTTGCTAAGTTCTTGATCGCTGTAGACGACCATGTGTGCACGCGGGATGCCGCGGCTAATTGCCTTTAGTGCAACTCGCTTGCGCGCAGCACCGTGAGCACGAGCTGCTTGAAGGGTTGTTCTTCCAGCAAACTCTGGCTTATCCCAACCAACCGCCCAAGAAATTTTTGCTTCAAGTGGTGAAATACGGGGACTGATGTCTTGTCCGTGCAACGGGTAACCCATCTCGGTCCGCAAAATATCTCGAGCACCCAGCCCTGCGGGAATTCCCTCCACTTCAGCAGCAGCAGCAATCGCGCGGTCCCACAGTTGTTGCAGCACACCAATGGGGGCAACAAGTTCGAAGCCAATTTCCCCGGTGTAGCCGGTTCGACAGACGATTACCGTTTCGCCATCAACTTCCGCCTGCAACCAATTCATGTAATCGCAATCAAATGGGAGTCCCATGCGCCCCAAAACATTGCCGGCGAGTGGGCCCTGCACGGCAATGATCCCGTACTCGTTATGCAAGTTTTCAATGGTGATTCCTGAAGAAAGCGACTGACGCAGAACTTCACATACTTCACTTGCATTTGTTGCGTTAGGAATAATGAAGACATTATCTTCCGTGAATCGGTAAATAATGAAGTCATCAATTACTCCACCATCTTCATTACACAACATTGAGTACTGCGCTTGCCCGTTACCAATTTTTGCTAGGTCACTCACCACAATCGAATTCAATGCCGAAATGGCTCCCGGACCTGTGATTCGAAGTTTTCCCATGTGGGAGACATCAAAAATTCCCACGCGCGAACGTACCGCTGTATGTTCTACGACCGCACCTGAATACTCAATGGGCATTTCCCAGCCACCAAAATCGGCACATTTGGCCCCCAATTCCTGGTGACGCGAAAATAACGGCGTGCGCAAAAGGTCCGCAGATTGTGTAGCCATGCCCGTCAGCCTAGACTTTGACTATGGCCATCGCAAAAAAAACAGCAAATACTGCTCGAACCAAGCCCGTAACGGCAACTTCTTTCCCAGCTTTCACGCTGACGGCGACACAGCCAAAAGACATTGTTGCTGATGCCCTGATCGTGAACACCACGCCCGGTAAAGGAACAAGTGTTGAACTCGTAGCTCATGGCTTTACTCCGGCTCAAGCAAAACGAATTGCCACTGAAATTGAGCACCTTGGCGGTACTGGTAAAAATGGTGAGGTCATCAAGTTTGCATCAGGAGATGGCATAAAGGCACCCGTTCTCGTCGCCGTTGGGCTCGGTGACTTCCGCAAGAATTTTGACTTGGAACAATTTCGCCGCGCAATTGGTAATGGAGTGCGCGCATTGTCCGGGACGAAGAAAGTTGCAATTTCCGGTGGTCACTCCGCCGAACATGTTGACGCAACCGTGATCGCCTGCGCGTTGGCCGCCTACACCTTCACCGAATATAAGAGCAAGCCAACACCAACGGGTGTCGGCTCATTCGTTATTTCAATTCCGGGCCAAATAAACACAGAGATGAGAACAGCGCTCACCCAGGCCAAGCACGTAGCCTCATCGATTTACCTTGCCCGCAATCTGATCAACACTCCCCCCAACGACCTCGCACCTTCGCACCTGGTGGACGCGGCCAAAAAAGCCTTAGCGTCACTTCCCGTGACGGTGAAGGTCTGGGACGAGAAAGCTCTCGCAGTTGCCGGCTGCGGCGGAATTCTGGGAGTTGGACTTGGCTCCTCACGCCCGCCACGCCTGATCAAAATGACATACGCTCCTAGGGGGGCGAAAGCCCACCTGTCCTTGATCGGAAAAGGCATCACATTTGATACGGGCGGCATCTCCCTTAAGCCTGCGTCCAAAATGGATGAAATGAAAGCCGATATGTCCGGTTCTGCTTCGGTTATCGCAACTATGGTGGCAATCGCAAACCTAGGACTCAAAGTCAGGGTAACCGGCTGGGTTGCTGCTGCCGAAAATATGCCCAGTGGGACAGCGCAACGACCCGGTGACATTTTGACGACTTTTGATGGCACCACCGTTGAAGTTCTAAATACTGATGCAGAAGGTCGCCTTGTTTTGGCCGACGCTATCGGAATGAGCGTCCTAGAAAAGCCTGACTTGATAATTGACATCGCCACATTGACCGGGGCGCAACGAGTCGCTTTGGGTCGACGAATCGCAGGCGTTATGAGTAACACGGACACTTCACGCGCTCAGGTCGTAGCGGCCAGCGCAATTGCCGGTGAAGAAATGTGGGGAATGCCGCTGCCAGCTGACCTGCGTGAAACCCTCAAATCCGAGACCGCTGACATCGCCAATATTGGAGACGGAATGGCCGGAATGCTCTCCGCCGGGGTTTTCCTGCAGGAATTCGTTCCCGAAACGCAGCCCTGGGTTCACATTGACGTGGCCGGACCGGCCTATAACGACAGTGCCCCATTTGGTTACACGCCCAAAGGCGGAACCGGAGCCGGAGTGCGCACCTTCATTCAAATCGCCCGCGAAATGAGCATCGGCTAAGCACTTAAATTTTGCCCACAGCCCCTGTACTCACCAACTCCATGCGAGTGAAAGGATAGGGGTATGACTTCTGCTGATGTACTGATTCTTGGAGGCGGTAGCGGAGGCTACGCCTGTGCCCTTCGATCCGCTGAACTCGGACTCTCCGTGATCCTGATTGATAAAGACAAATTAGGCGGAACGTGTCTTCACCGCGGATGTATTCCCACGAAGGCGCTGCTACATGCCGCTGAAGTAGCCGACTCCAGCCGTGAGTCAGAAAACTTTGGTGTGAAAACGACTTTTGAGGGTATTGATATGCCCAAGGTCAACGAGTACCGCGACGGCGTGGTGGCCCGCCTCTACAAGGGCCTACAAGGTTTGGTGAAAAGCCGCGATGTCACATTTGTCGAGGGTGCAGGCAAACTCGTTGGACCCAACACTATTGAAGTGAATGGTGTGATCTACACCGGTAAGAATGTTGTGCTGGCCACCGGATCATATGCAAGATCCATCCCCGGTCTTGATATTTCAGGTCGAATCATGACCTCGGATCAAGCACTCAATCTTGACTATGTCCCGAAAAGCGTGATCGTTCTCGGTGGCGGCGTTATTGGGGTCGAGTTCGCTAGCGTCTGGAAGTCATTCGGCTCCGAAGTCACCATTGTTGAAGGTCTTGCCCACCTGGTCCCCAACGAAGACGAGTCGTCATCAAAGGCACTCGAACGTGCCTACCGCAAGCGCGGGATCAACCTCATCCTGGGAACCAAGTTTTCCTCTGCGACCCAAAATGAGTCAGGTGTTGAAGTAGCACTCGAGGACGGGAAAGTCCTCAGTGCGGAACTTCTCCTCGTTGCCGTTGGCCGTGGCGCAAACACCGCGAACATGGGCTTTGAAGCAAATGGTGTCGCTACCGATCGCGGCTGGGTTCTCGTCAACGAGCGTTTGGCAACAAATGTTCCTGGAATCTTTGCCGTTGGAGACATTACGCCCGGCCTTCAGCTTGCCCACCGCG
The DNA here is from genome assembly GCA_040399625.1 of Candidatus Nanopelagicales bacterium. Lineage (GTDB taxonomy): Bacteria > Actinomycetota > Actinomycetes > S36-B12 > S36-B12 > UBA4592. The sequence continues at coordinate 176,088 of JBBARV010000002.1, forward strand.
GTTTCCAACATGGGATTTTTGTGGCTGAAGAAATTGCCGGCCTCAACCCGATTGTCATAGCTGACATCAATATTCCAAAGGTCACCTACTGTGAGCCTGAAGTTGCCAGTGTCGGCATGAACGAAGCCGAAGCCCGAGCAGCTTTCGGCGACAACGTAAATGTTTATGAGTACAACCTTGGCGGTAACGGTAAAAGCCAAATCTTGGGAACCGCCGGTTTCATTAAATTGGTAGCCCAAAAAGATGGACCGGTTGTCGGAATCCACATGGTCGGCTCTCGTGTCGGCGAACAAATCGGTGAAGCACAGCTCATCGTCAACTGGGAGGCCTACCCAGAAGATGTCGCAACATTGATTCACGCCCACCCAACTCAGAACGAAGCCATGGGTGAGGCCCACCTTGCCCTTGCCGGTAAACCATTGCACGCTCACGCCTAACCAGCATATGCATATTTTGACCAAGTACACCTACTAGGAGTCCGGATGTCAGTTTCAGTCAAGATGCCACAACTCGGTGAAAGCGTCACCGAGGGAACTATCACCCGCTGGTTGAAAAACGTTGGGGATCACGTCACCGCCGACGAACCACTCGTCGAGATCTCAACGGACAAAGTGGACACCGAGATCCCCTCCCCGGCTACCGGAATTTTGCTCTCCCAGTCCGCACAAGAAGACGACGTGGTCGAAGTGGGCGCCGAATTAGCCGTGATCGGCGAAGAATCCGAAGCCGGGGCATCCACCGCAGCACCGGCTCCCCCAGCACCACCCGTTGTGGCAGAGCCGGTAGCAGTTGCACCCGTTGTGGCAGCACCCGTAGCGGTTGCTCCGGTTGTCGCAGAACCCGCAGTTCCCCCCGCACCTGCCGGCAACGACACCATCATCACTCTTCCGGCCTTGGGTGAAAGCGTCACCGAAGGAACAATCACCCGCTGGCTTAAAGCTGTTGGAGACGCAGTCGCCATTGATGAACCGATCGTGGAAATTTCCACCGACAAAGTTGACACCGAGATTCCTGCATCCGTCGCTGGAATACTCACCAAGATCACCGCTCCCGAAGACTCCGTTGTTGAAGTTGGGGGCGAGCTCGGCCGGATCGGTTCAGTAGTGTCTGCTGCTTCTGCAACACCCACTCCTGCAACCCCAGCGCCAACTCCACCACCGGCACCGGTTGCAGCCACTCCAACTCCCGTAGTTGCTGAAGCTGTAGCGCCGGTCATTGTTAACACTCCAATCCCTGTTGCAGCTGCAGCCGAGTCAACCCAATCCGGTTACGTCACACCGTTGGTTCGACGCATGGCAGCGGAGGCGGGAGTCGACTTGGCAAATATCACCGGTACCGGTACCGGTGGTCGGATCACCAAAACAGATGTTGCGGCAGCCACCAGTACTGCTTCCACGGCGCCCGTTGCGCAACCTGTTCCTGTATCCGCTCCCGCACTCGTGGCAACCGCTCCACAGGCGAGTACTCCTAGGCCAGTTGCTGCTTCTAGTGGCCCACTTGCCGGCACAACCGAACCTCTCAGTCGACTACGTAAAGTTATTGCCGAGCGCATGGTTGAGGCATTGCAGGTTTCGGCCCAACTCACGACTGTACTGGAAGTTGACGTGACCAAGATTGCTGCAGTTCGCAATCGGGTCAAGAAATCATTCGAGCAACGTGAAGGGGTCAAACTCAGCTTCATGCCTTTCTTTGTCAAGGCATCCGTTGAGGCATTGAAACAGTTCCCACAGATCAACGCCTCAATTGATATGGCAGCTGGCACTGTCACGTACTACTCCGACGAGAATATTGGGATTGCAGTAGACACCGAGCGCGGACTGCTCGTACCTGTTATTCACCAAGCAGGTAATCTCAATATTGCCGGAATCGCCCGTCAGATCTCCGACTTGGCAGAGCGCACTCGCACCGGCAAAGTCTCACCCGATGACCTTTCCGGGGGAACCTTTACGGTGACGAATACTGGTAGTCGCGGGGCACTTTTTGACACACCAATTGTGAACGTTCCGCAGGTCGCAATCCTGGGAACCGGTGCAGTAGTGAAGCGTCCCGTGGCCGTCACCGATAACAGTGGGGCAGACGTCATTGCCATTCGCTCAATGGTCTACCTCTCGTTGAGCTATGACCACCGATTGGTTGACGGTGCTGATGCTGCTCGATTCCTGTCCACAATAAAAACGCGGTTGGAAGAAACTTCATTTGACGCCGAGTTGGGCCTGTAAAAAATGCGCATCGCGGTCACCGGGGCTAGTGGACTTATTGGATCCGAATTAATTCCGCAACTACGCGCGTCCGGTCACGAAGTTATTCGCTTAGTTCGCCGTTCAGTAACTTCTGCCGACGAAGTGCAATGGGACCCCAATACGGGTTTTGTTGGTGACCTCGGTGACATTGACGCTGTAGTTCACCTCGCTGGTGCGGGCGTTGGTGACCACCGGTGGAGCGACTCCTATAAGAAGGAAATCTTGGATAGCCGTGTCAAAGGCACAGAGAGCATTTCCCGAGCAATTGCAAAAATGGAACGTAAGCCACACACACTTATAAGTGCTTCCGCCATCGGTTTCTACGGTGACACGGGTTCCAAGGCGGTAACCGAAGCTGATCCATCCGGTAACGGCTTCTTAGCCGACGTCGTCGTTGC
>JBBARV010000002.1:178825-180065 GCA_040399625.1 Candidatus Nanopelagicales bacterium
GGTGTTTACATGGATCACGGATTTCAGCTCTACAACACCGCCTATCCTGAAGGCCAGCGTGTTTTGGACTATCAGGCATTGGATCTACATCCATTTAGTTCAGGGGTAATCTCAGCGACGGATCACGGCCGGGTGAAACTGGGTGACCCCCGCGAACTTTTGGGTTGGTTGCCGACCTCGATCACTTCCGGCTCCCTGACTTCGAAAGCTGCATTTGTCCGTTACACCTTAGCCAAGGCGCGTAAATCACCCGCCGAGTTAACACGTGATTTTGATAGCAGTGCACACACGGCATTAGAACGCGCCGGGGTCACCGGCAAGTTCTATTCGGAGGTTATTCAACCTTTTTTTGCTGGTGTTTTTCTTGAACCGGAACTGTCAACCTCAAGTCGTTTCATGAACTTGGTTTTGCTGACCTTCGTTAAAGGTAAACCATCACTGCCCCGCAATGGCATGCAGGCAATCCCTGACCAGATATTTAACGCATTGCCTCATGGAGCAGTTCGGTTCAACACCAAGGTCTCAGCGGTGTCCACGAATAGCGTTCGAGTTGGTCGTGAAGTTATTAATGCTCGGGCCGTGATCGTCGCCACAGACTCAACATCGGCTCATGAACTCAGTGGGGTTCAAGCTCCCGCTTGGAACTCGGTAACAACCTGGTACCACCTCGCTCCGCTGGGAACCCTCAACGAAGGCAAGCCCGTAATCGTTGTTAATGGCGGAGCGGGTGGACCAATTACGAATAGTGTCGTACTTACCAACGCGGTGCCCAACTATGCACCCAACGCGCAATTGATTTCAACATCTGCTTTAGGAATTCATGAAAAAAACCTGGACCTCTCCCGCCAGCTCAGCACCATGCACGACACGAACGCCTCGAAGTGGGAGTTGGTTGGTCACTATCCGATTTCGCAGGCCCTTCCTGCTATGACTCCCCCACACGCATTCAGCTCACCGATTGAGCAAGATGGAATCTTTCTCGCGGGAGACTACCGAACAAGTTCCAGTATTCAAGGTGCAATGGTCAGCGGGCGACGAGCAGCAGACTCCGTATTGGACAAGGTACTCGGACAAGGAGCACCGCATGCTTGAAATTGAACACCTTGGAATAGATGTTGACTACCAGAAAGCTTGGGATTACCAAAGGCAGGTTCACGCCGAAGTGGTTTCAGGCGAACGAGACGACACGATTCTCCTCCTTGAGCACGCCAGTGTCTACACCGCGGGCAAACGCACCGAG
>JBBARV010000002.1:180165-197539 GCA_040399625.1 Candidatus Nanopelagicales bacterium
CACGATTCTCCTCCTTGAGCACGCCAGTGTCTACACCGCGGGCAAACGCACCGAGGTGGCCGAACGCCCAATAACAGGTGCTCCCGTCGTTGATGTTGATCGTGGCGGAAAAATCACCTGGCATGGACCCGGTCAAATAGTGGGTTACCCGATCCTTCGACTCGCAGACCCCATTGATGTTGTGACCCACGTCCGCCGGATCGAGGAAATGCTGATGCGGGTGTGCCGTGAATTTGCGGTAGAAACAGGGCAGGTATCAGGGCGCAGCGGTGTGTGGGTTACCAACCCATTGCCTGCCCGCAAAATCGCCGCAATCGGTATTCGGGTCTCCCAGAAAGTCACCATGCATGGATTCGCCCTGAATTGCAACAACTCACTCGAAGCTTTTAATGCAATTGTCCCTTGTGGAATCGTTGACGCAACGGTGACAACCATCAGTCAGGAGTTAGGGCGCGAAGTGACACCTAGTACGGTGTTACCAGTCTTGCAAGCACATCTCGGCGAACTTGTACCTATTGGAGGAAACGCCACATGACATTAGATTCCGTATTCACCGGAACGAATGGTGAGGGTCGCAAGTTACTTCGCATCGAGGCGCGCAATGCCGCTGTTCCCATCGAAAAAAAGCCATCATGGATTCGCACCACCATGAAAACTGGGCCGCAATACACCGAGATTCGTAATATGGTCGCAAGCGAAGGGCTGCATACCGTGTGCCAGGAAGCGGGCTGCCCAAATATTTATGAATGCTGGGAAGACCGTGAAGCCACTTTCCTCATTGGTGGGGAACAGTGCACCCGGCGGTGTGACTTCTGCCAAATTGATACAGGTAAGCCTGATCCCCTCGACCTTGACGAACCACGAAAGGTCGCCGAGTCCGTTCAAAAAATGGCACTTCGGTACGCAACCGTGACGGGTGTCGCGCGTGATGACCTGCCCGATGAAGGCTCCTGGCTATACGCCGAAACCATCCGTCAAATCAAACTCCTCAATCCTGACACCGGCGTTGAAGTTTTGATCCCAGATTTCTCGGGCAACCCCGAATTGCTCGCTGTCGTGTTCGCAACTCGGCCCGAAGTTTTGGCGCACAATGTTGAGACCGTCCCCCGGATTTTCAAGTCAATCCGTCCCGCATTTCGCTACGACCGAAGCTTGAATGTGATTACCCAGGCCCGTGATGCTGGACTCGTCACGAAAAGCAACTTGATCCTCGGGATGGGCGAAGAGGAAGCCGAGATTGACCAGGCGCTCGTTGACCTACACGAAGCCGGCTGCGATTTGATTACGATCACCCAGTACTTGCGGCCATCAAAGCGGCACCATCCGGTGACCCGATGGGCGCCTCCAGAGGAATTCGTAAATTGGGAAAAGCGTGCCTACGAGATTGGTTTCGCCGGCGTGATGAGTGGTCCACTCGTTCGCTCAAGCTACCGTGCGGGTCGGCTCTATGCCCAGGCGATAGAAAAGCGCGGAGCCGCTCATTTATGAGCCCACACGTTGTTGCCCTGCACATTTGGTCACCCGATCTCGAAATGCCAACACCGGTTAATTCGATCAACCTGGAGTTTTCCGGAATTCCCGGGGATCGGCATTTTGGTAGCACGATGCTCTCGGGTGCACGTGAGAAGCACGCGTTTGCTCGCGGCACGGAAATCAGCAACTACCGACAAATTTCAATTGTCGACCGCGCCGAGCTCGCGAAAATTGCCGAGAATCTAGGAATAGATGGACTCGCTGCAGGAACAATCGCTGACAATATTTGTACCGAGGGTCTCCCTGATCTGACAGCCTTACCGCTTATGTGCCGGTTGGTGTTTCCCAGCGGGGCCAGCATCATGACCGGTGGAGCAAATAGCCCCTGCACTATCGCCGGGGCCATGGTTGAGTCGGTTTACGGCACCGCACCACACCGCTTCCCCAAGGCAGCTATTCACCTGCGCGGGATCACCGGCTGGGTGGAAAGACCCGGTGTGATCAATGCCGGTGATCCCATCACGGTGGTCACCCTTAATTAGGTACACATTGGCTTTGCCATAGGGTGAACCCGTGGCTAAAGGCAAATTTCGTAAGGGACTTTCATCAATAGTCCAAAACTGGAAAATGACCCAAAAATCATTTCCATTTCTGTGGGCTGAGTGCCTCGGTGTCTTCGTATTGGCAACGATTGTTTTTGCGGCACCGGTTTGGATCCTGGTCAACCCCGTCACCTCACTTCTAGTCGGAATCCCCATTGGCCTTTTGGCAACCACTTACTGGTTTAGTCGCCGGGCCATGGCTGCGGCCTACTCCTCAATCGAAGGCCAACCCGGGGCTGCTGCAGCAGTAGTGCAGAGTATTCGCGGAAATAAATGGCCCATGACGCCGGCTGTGGCCGTGAATAAAAATCAGGACATGATCTCCCGTGTGATCGGGCGTCCCGGAGTCATTCTTATCTCCGAGGGGCCTGCATCTCGAGTGGGGACTTTACTGGCCAATGAGCGCAAAAAGACCGCCCGATGGGTACCAGACATTCCCATCTATGAAATTCAAGTTGGAGTTGAGGCAGATCAGGTTTCCCTGCGCAAACTACAAAAAACGTTGGCAAAACTGCCTCGAAACCTTCGCGGAGGAGAAGTCACCGAAGTTCGCCGTCGTCTTGACGCACTGGGAAATGCTGCAAATGCGCTACCGATTCCCAAGGGCCCTATGCCAACGAGTGCCCGCTCAACTCGCCGGCCGCGCTAATTCTTTTCGCTATTTAACTACTCGGATTACTCGGGAACCAACGATTCGGTCATGGAGTCCACGTCCGTCTGAGTCCATGACTAATGCGGGGATAACGAGAATTATCAACAGCGTTCTCAGCATGATTTTCCATAGCGAGAGACGACCACCGTCGAGATTAACCACGCGCATGGAGAACAATCTTTGGCCAAACGAACAGCCGATTAAAAACGTGAAGAGCACTATTTCCACATAGAAAACGGCTGTATTTGCCAGCATTGATTCTGGCGTGCCGTATGCAAACTCTCGGAACACAAGTACGGCAATACCAAGGCTGGCAAACCAGTCGATGGTAAGTGCTAATAGCCGCCGTCCCACGCTGGCGTATGTGTTTTCACTAAAGGCGAATTCGGGATGTTGGCTCATGTGATGTCACGCTTATTCGTGATCACCGCAGCCGCTATTGCGAAAACAATTGTGTAACCGACGAGCACCAAAACTCCGACGGGGAGAGCCAATAAATCGGATGCACTTGATTCAGGGCCTCCGCCACCTGTCTGCAAGATTGCATTAAGGGCATTTCCTGGCAACCATTTACCCACCGACAGGAAGAAAACTGTGATCAGTGGCTCAATGACGAATGTGAAAACTAAAGCAATAATGATCGCAGCTACTTGACTCGTGATCAGTGAACCAATTGCCACACCCAAGATTGCGTAGAGAACAAGACCGAGCAAGGTACCGCCCAAGACCTCGAAGGCCGCACTCCACTCGAATGGCGCCGAGTCTTGGGTACCCAACAGCAGCATGGTGGTGAGGGCAGAAATCAGCCACAGAGCCAGCGCGAGCACCAGGGCGAGAATCGCAAAGGTAGCCATTTTTGAAACTATGACCCGCCAGCGAACCGGGGTTGTCAAAAAAGTCGAGGTAATCGTTTGATTTCGGTACTCTCCCGACATTGCAACGATTCCCAGGATGAGAAGAAAGACACTGGCGCTGCCCGCTGAAGCAATAATTGTCTTGATATACGCAGGGTCCATGAGTCGATTGATTTCTTCAAAGCCCGGTGGTGAAAGGAATACGGACAGGAAGATCTGTAACAGCATGAACCCGAGAGCTGACAGGGACAGGATCAGGAGCAGCTTGGTGGAAAACACTTTCCGGAATTCGGAGCGGATCAGAGCAATCATTCTGGGCCGCCTTTCGCCTTTATTGATTGGTTCGCGGGTACTTCTTCGGCGGTGAGCCCCAGAAAAAGCTGCTCAAGGTCAGCGGATTTTGCGGAGAGTTCATGTAACTCAAGTGATTGCTCAAATGCAGCCCGACCCACTTCTTCGATAGTTGCACCGGTGATGACGGTTTCGCCATTTGCAACCGATTTGCTGGACCACTCGCTGGCCAGAACTAACTGGTCAATTTTGGGGCCACGAATCACAACTTCAGCAGGTCCGCCCTCTGTGAGTGCATGCAGTGAACCTTGATAGACAAGTGAGCCGGATCGAATAATAATGACGTCATCGACTGTCTGCTGCACTTCGGAGAGGACGTGCGAGGAAACAAGAACGCTGACCCCTCTGCTCGCCTGATAACGCAGAAAGGTTCGAAGCCACGAGATTCCTTCTGGGTCAAGGCCATTCGCAGGTTCATCAAGAATCAGAACTTTTGGGTCCCCGAGTAAGGCAACGGCCAGGGCCAAACGTTGCCGCATCCCCAGTGAGTAGCCACCCACTTTGCGGTCGGCCGCTACCGTAAGGCCAACGGTCTCCAGAACTTCACTCACCCGGGAATCAGCAATTTTTGCGGCGCTGGCGATCATGCGCAGGTGATTTCGGGCCGTGCGGGCCGGGTGAGCACCGCTGGCTTCCAGCGAAGCTCCGACGACCGTGATGGGATTCTCAATCTCACGGTAAGTAATCCCGTCGATTGTGGCTTTACCTTCTGTTTGGGAGACCAATCCCAGCAGGCACCGAAGGGTTGTGGTCTTACCGGCCCCGTTTGGCCCCAGAAATCCCGTTACCTTGCCAGGGGCAGCTGAAAAGCTCAAATCTGCCACCGCGGTAACGCCCGAACCGAATCTTTTGGTCAAATGTTCCACCACAATGCTCATTCCGGCAGTCTAAGCCCCTTCTCCCGACATGAACGAACCCAATCGTCAGCATTCGACCCAAGAACGCACCATCTTCGTTAACACGATTGAAACAGTCGGGATACTTGGGCGACACCGGCCGCACATAGGCTTGCTCACGTTGAACTTCCCAGAACCACTTCAAATAGCGATTTCGGCCCCTACAGGAGGTAGGCATGTTCACCAATAGTTCAGAAGTCCTGGAATTCATTAAGAAGGAAAACGTTCAATTTATTGACGTTCGCTTCATGGATTTACCCGGTGTAATGCAGCACTTTAATGTGCCAGCAGGTTCTTTCACCCAGGACGCTTTCGATGAAGGCATGATGTTTGACGGTTCCTCAATCCGCGGTTTTCAGGCTATCCATGAGTCGGATATGAAGCTCGTTCCCGACCCCACCACCGCCTACCTTGACCCATTCCGTCCGGCCAAAACCCTGATCATGAACTTCTCAATCCTGGACCCATTCACTGATGAGCCATATTCACGGGATCCCCGCAACGTCGCTTCCCGCGCTGAGGCATATTTGAAGTCAACCGGGATCGCTGACACGGTCTATTTCGGCGCTGAAGCCGAGTTTTATGTTTTTGACGACGTCCGCTTTGAGACCAATCAGCATTCCGGCTACTACTACATCGATTCAGTCGAGGGAGCCTGGAACACCGGCCGCGTCGAAGAGGGTGGCAACCGGGGCTACAAGACTCGTTATAAGGGTGGCTACTTCCCCGTTCCACCGGTTGACCACTTCGCTGACATCCGCGATGACATGGTACTGAAGTTGCAGCAGGTGGGGCTCAAGGTTGAGCGCTCCCACCATGAAGTTGGTACCGCCGGTCAGGGCGAAATCAACTACATGTTCGACAGCCTTCGGAATTCAGCCGATGACCTAATGAAGTTCAAGTACGTGATCAAAAACGTAGCTTGGGCCCACGGCAAGACCGCGACTTTCATGCCGAAGCCACTTTTCGGTGATAACGGCTCTGGAATGCACTGTCACCAGTCACTCTGGCTTGATGGCAAACCCCTTTTCTATGACGAAAGCGGGTACGGCGGCCTGTCCGACATCGCACGTTGGTACATCGGTGGCCTGTTGCACCACGCACCATCACTTCTGGGGTTCACCAACCCAACCGTGAACAGTTACCACCGTCTCGTTCCCGGATACGAAGCACCGGTGAACTTGGTGTATTCGGCACGTAACCGTTCCGCCTGTATCCGGATCCCAGTCACCGGAGTCTCACCGAAGGCGAAGCGAATTGAGTTCCGGGTTCCCGATCCTTCAAGTAACCCATACTTGGCGTTTGCCGCCCAACTAATGGCCGGCCTTGACGGGATCAAGAACAAGATCGAGCCAATGGCACCGATTGATAAGGATCTCTACGAACTGCCACCCGAGGAATTGGCGAATATTCCACAGCTGCCAGCTTCATTGGACAAGGCCCTCGAGGCTCTCGAAGCGGACAACGAGTACCTGCAGGCGGGTGGAGTTTTCCCGGCAGACCTCATCGAGACCTGGATCAACTACAAGCGCACCAACGAAATCGATCCCATTCGTTTGCGTCCACATCCACATGAGTTCGAGATGTACTACGACATCTAAGAATCGGTATCAGTAAAAGCTCACTGAGAAAATACCCTCTGGCCTGCGGCAGCGCAGTGTCAGCGGGTATTTTCATTTGCAAAATCCTTGCGAGTCGACTCACTACATTCAGCTGGTTTCTTGTTCTTATGAACTAACCGTTTCCGTAGAAAACCCGTTCGGTAACTCCTCGAGCCCTGCGCGTTGCCCGAAGGTAATCCTGTTCGAGCTGTCCAACTCGCGAACGCGAATAACCCATCAGGAATGCGATTGCGGCAAGGTCCGTGATGTCGATGGGCAGTACGTCACTTCCCTTACCTTTGACAAGCACAATGGCATTGCGCACCTCACTGGCGAGAGTCCATGCTTCTGCCAAAATCACCGAGTCTCGATTTGTCAGTACACCGATCTTCTCCGCCGCTGCGATCCCCTGCAGTGTTTCGGTTGTCTGCAACTCGGGAAATTCGTTCCCGTGATTCAATTGCAGTAATTGAATTGTCCACTCAACGTCGCTTAATCCGCCCCGACCGAGCTTGATATGACGGTTCGGATCAATCCCTCGCGGTAACCGTTCGGTCTCCATGCGGGCTTTGAGTTTGCGCATCTCTAATAAAGCACTTGCGCTTAACCCACCGATGGGATACCTAACCGGCGCAATGAGTTTTTCGAATTTACTTCCTAGCTCAGAATCACCCGCAACAATCCGTGCGCGCAGCAACGCTTGGGCCTCCCACGGCGAGGACCACTTCTCGTAATAGGCAGCGAAAGAGGCTAATGATCGAACGAGGGGTCCGTTCTTACCCTCGGGTCGCAAATCAGCGTCGATTTCCATTGGTGGTTCATCTGCTGGCGCACTCAAAAGACTTCGCATCTGATTGACCTGGGCAAACGCACTCTTTGCAGCGCTTTCAGGGTCCGCTCCAGCAACTGGTTCATAGACAAACATGAGATCAGCGTCACTACCGAAACCAAGTTCATTTCCGCCAAAACTACCCATGCCCACCACAGCGACGTGAACGTGTGAATCCACGTCCGCATTAGCGCGGACACTCGAGAGTGCTCCCCCGATTGTTTCTTCCGCGACATCGGTAAGTGAGCGACCAACGGTGTTAATGTCGGTTAATCTCAATGCGTCTGCAGAGCTAATCCTGAAAAGTTCCCGTCTTCGTATTGCCCTCAGTGAAGAGACCGCGCGCTCCGGATTTTCGTGGCGTTTTAGGATCGAGTCGATCTCTGGTCCAAGTACCGGCACTACCAAGTCCTCGTTGTTCGAGAGCATCGACATGGATTCGGGTGCTTTTCGCATCAGATCAGTGACGTATTTGCTCGACGCCAACAGAATGGCCAAACGTTGTGCAACGAGTGAGTCATCGCGCAATAGGCGCAGATACCAGTGACTGGTTCCCACTTGATCACTTACTGCCCGAAATGCACTCAGCCCCGTATCGGGAAATGGTGCCTGGGCGAACCAAGACAACATGACCGGGAGCAGAGTCCGTTGAATATTTGCCCGACGACTCACCCCACCGCTCAGCGCCTCAATGTTGCGCATTGCGCCGACTGGATCCAGAAAACCAAGTGCACGAAGTCGGTCGGCCGCTGCTGCACTACTCAGCCGAGCCTGGGATGCGTCGAGTCCGGCAACAGCATTCAACAGTGGCCGGTAAAACAACTTTTCATGGATGCGGCGTACTTCAGTTCGATTTCGTCCCCACAGCTCAATGAGTGTCGATGCTGGGTCGCTAGTTATTCCCATACTGCGCGCAATGACCCGCAGTTCGTCGGGATCTGTCGGCATAGTGTGGGTTCGACGCAGATGACGCAATTGGATTCTGTGTTCTAGGGTGCGCAAGAAACGATACGACTGTTCAAGTTTCGTCGCTTCGTCACGACCGACATACCCCCACATCGCAAGTGCGCGAAGGGCGTCGATTGTGTTACTGCTTCGAATGAGCACGTCACTGCGCCCATGCACAAGTTGGAGCAGCTGGACGGAAAACTCAATGTCTCGCAACCCACCAGGACCTAACTTAATTTCGCGATCCGCGACTGCTGCATCAACGTGCTCCTCGACTCGGCGGCGCATTGCTTGAACATCATTAACAAATCCGTCGCGGTCCGCCGCCACCCAAATGAACGGTTGAACTCCATGGATGTACTGCTCACCCACCATGGGATCACCTGCAACAAATCTGGCTTTCAGGAGTGCCTGGAACTCCCATGTGCTAGCCCAACGTTCGTAATAGCCGATATGAGAATCAACCGTACGAACGAGAGCTCCCTGTTTCCCTTCCGGCCGCAGGGCTGCATCGACTTCCCAGATCGAACCTTCAGCCGTGCTGACACCACAGGCTCGCATCAAACCACGTGCTATCTGAGTAGCGTCATTGATCGAATCGCTGTCATCTGTCGCAAAAATAACATCAACATCGGAAATGTAGTTCAGTTCTCGACCACCCGTTTTCCCCATCGCAATCACGGCTATCGGGGTTCGAGGCGCTGCGACCCCCACCCGACCGATTGCTAGTCCAGCGTTAAGGGTTGCATCCGCTAGATCTGAGAGCCATCCCGCGATAACCTCCATGGGGTAGATCCCCGTGAGATCGCGGACTGTGATTGCGATCAATTCCGAAAAGTATGCGATTCGCAATCGGTCAAGAATGGGCTCCTCAGCCGATTCAGCAATGGGAATTTCCTGCCGTGGATCAGCGCCAACGCAGAGAAGTAGTCGATTCTTTAGCCCCTGCGGTGGTTGCGCCAAGGCCTCTGAATCGGCGATCAATTCGATGTCTGGATGGCGAACCAAGAAATCAGCCAATCCCGTTGAGACGCCAAGAATATTCAACAGCCTGCCCAAAACGATTGGGTCGGCAGCAATAGTTTTTACCAAGCGAATCAATTGTTGTTCAGAGGCACTGGTAACCATTCGAGCCAGCGCTGCCAATGCCAAATCTGGGTCGGCCACGCCCGCTAGAGAGTTTAAAAGAATAAAACCGGTTATTCCCTTCCCGGTCAGTGATTCGATTTCGTTGACAGCGTCAAGGGCAGCTTGTGAGTCGGTGACTCCAGCCTTGAGCAGCCCAACGCGTACCGAAGGCGCGCGCGAGCTGTGCGAAGAATCTGCGCTCACGAGTTGAACTTAGTGCCTAGAGACACAGCATCAGAGCGAAGGCAGGTATCGGTTAAGTTCCCAATTCGTTACCTGCTGGCTGTATTCACTCCACTCAGCCTTTTTATTGCGCAGGAAGAAATCAAAAACATGCTCACCTAAAGTCTCTGCCACCAATTCACTACTTTCCATAGCAATAATGGCTTGATTCAAACTACCCGGCAGCGGCTTCATGCCGAGAGCGTTACGTTCAACCTCACTGAGCGCCCACACGTCGTCTTCGGCTTCTGGTGGAAGTTCGTAACCCTCTTCGATCCCCTTGAGTCCGGCGGAAAGAAGGAGTGCAAATGCCAAATACGGGTTAGCCGCACTATCGAGCGCACGGTATTCAATGCGAGCACTGTTTGCCTTGTTGGGCTTGTAAATCGGGACCCGCAATAGTGCCGACCGGTTGTGCCGCCCCCAACAAACCCATGCGGGGGCTTCTGCTCCACCGGCGATTCGCTTATACGAGTTCACCCATTGATTTGTCACAGCAGTTATCTCAGGTGCATGCACCAATAGACCCGCGAGAAATGACCGTGCCACTTTGGAAAGTTGGTGCGGTGCGCCCGGTTCATAAAAGGCATTGGTGTCACCTTCAAATAGTGAAAGGTGCGTGTGCATTCCGCTACCCGGGTGCTGCATGAACGGTTTAGGCATAAAGGAAGCGAAAATACCTTGATCCAGGGCCACTTCCTTTATGGCCAAACGGAAAGTCATCAAGTTGTCAGCCGTTGACAAAGCGTCGGCGTAACGCAGATCTATCTCCTGCTGTCCTGGGCCACCCTCATGGTGGCTGAATTCAACTGAAATTCCCATAGCTTCAAGCATTGTGATCGCTTGACGCCTGAAGTCATGTGCGAGACCGTTCGGAGCATTGTCGAAATATCCGTAACGGTCAATCGGTACAGGTTCGCGGCCTGGCTCCGGTTCACCTTTGAAAAGATAGAACTCAACTTCGGGGTGGGTATAGAAAGTGAAACCCATATCTGCCGCTTTTGTCAGTGCCCGCTTGAGCACATGTCGCGGGTCAGCATAAGAGGGTGATCCATCGGGCATTTTGATGTCACAGAACATGCGGGCAACGCCTGGACCTTCTTCGCGCCACGGCAAAATACTGAAGGTACTTGCATCTGGGCGCGCCAACATATCCGATTCGTAGACGCGGGCGAAGCCTTCGATGGCCGAGCCATCAAAACCAATTCCCTCGGCAAAAGCCCCCTCGAGTTCAGCGGGGGCAATTGCTACTGATTTGAGTGCTCCGAGTACGTCGGTGAACCACAGTCGAATGAAGCGAATGTCACGCTCCTCAACGGTTCGCAATACAAATTCTGCCTGCTTGTCCATTACGCCTGCCTCACCTCAATATGAAAACAAAATGGCTGCCAGCGTCAGCCTCTCACTTAATAGCCCTATCGTCCTCTCCCTCGTGTTACGACCAGGTTAATTACCTGCAGTAACCTTCTCTCTATGGATCACAAAGGGCACCCAGCGGCGACTAAAAGCCCGTTAAGTGTGGTGTTAGCCCAAGTAAATCCAACTGTGGGAGATATCGGCTCAAATGCACGCCTAATTCGCGAGTCGGTGACCTCGGCAACCAAGATCGCGACGGTTGATCTGATTCTTTTTGGTGAGATGGTCCTCACCGGTTATCCCATTGAAGACTTGGCGCTGCGTAAGGATTTCCAAGATGCATCGATGACCGCTATAAACAATCTGGCTATTGATTTGAAAACCGATGGCAACGGCGAAGTGCACGTCATTGTCGGCTTCCTTGATGTCGATTCCACCGGACCTACCAATAGTGCTGCAGTACTGCATCGTGGTGAAGTTGTCGGAACCTACGCAAAACATTTTCTACCGAACTATGGTGTCTTTGACGAGGCGCGCTATTTCCATCAAGGTAACAGGCCGCTTCTCATTAACCTCAAAGACCACATTATTGCCATTGCAATCTGTGAAGATCTTTGGCGAAGTGGTGGTCCGGTTCAATGGGCTCGTGAAGCTGGCGCTGACATTCTGGCGGTGCTCAATGCCTCACCATATGAATTTGGTAAAGACAGTGTCCGAATTGATTTGTGCCGAGAAAGGGCTCAAGAATCTGGGGCGACGATTCTGTACACCAATATTGTTGGCGGTCAGGATGAATTGCTCTTTGACGGCGGCAGCATGGTGGTTTCACCTGCCGGTGACGTTCAACTTCACGGCGCTCAAAATATTGAGCAATTGCTCCACATCAATTTGCCACACGTTGGTGAACCAGCCGAGCTTGCGCTACCCGGCGACCCCTTGGAAACGATTTACAACGCTCTCACGCTTTCCCTTCGCGACTATGTTGAAAAAAACGGTTTCAACACCGTCCTCTTTGGTGCAAGCGGTGGAATCGATTCAGCACTAGTTGGCGCTATTGCCGTTGACGCCCTAGGTCCTGATCGCGTATTTGCCTGCGCTATGCCAAGCCAATATTCTTCCGAGCACTCCATAACCGATGCCTACTCCCTAGCACAACGCACCGGACTTTCAATTCGAACGGTTCCCATTGCACCAATGATGGATACATTCTTAGAGCAACTAGGTGTGAACGGGCTAGCCGAAGAAAACTTGCAGGCCCGTGTGCGAGGAACAACCCTGATGGCGATATCCAATTCCGAGGGACACCTTGTGTTAGCGCCCGGGAATAAAAGTGAACTTGCGGTTGGCTATTCAACTATTTATGGTGACGCCGTTGGTGGCTTTGCTCCCATCAAAGACATACCAAAAACCTTAGTTTGGGCTCTGGCCAAATGGCGAAATGAGTCTGCAATTTCAACCGGAGTGACCCCTCCGATCCCACCAAGCAGTATTGAGAAAAAACCCAGCGCCGAGTTGCGACCTGACCAACTCGACACTGATTCACTCCCTGATTACGAAGTGCTTGATGCAATTCTGGAAATGTATGTTGACCAGGATGCTTCAATCGCTGACCTGGAGGCAAAAGGTTTTGATCCTGATCTGATTCATCGAATAATCTCCCTCACCGACCGCGCGGAATATAAGCGCCGTCAGTATCCCCCTGGGACCAAGATCTCCAGTAAGTCATTCGGTCGTGACCGCAGGTTGCCGGTCACAAACCGCTGGAAGGGTTAACTTAACTGAGGTAGGCCCATTACCGAACGAAGAACATCTTCGGTTCTCGTATCTGACACTGGGTCGCACATCGACCACATCCCGAGATACAGCATTGGTCCAATCAGGGTAGGCATGGCGACATCTATGTTGAGAGTGCTGGGGAATTCACCGTTCGCGATTCCTTGTTCAACGATCTCGCGAATTCTGCGTCGCCGGGGTAACAGGATTCGGTCATAAATCAATTGCGCTAATTCTGGACGTTCCTGACCATGGGAAATTACGGCAAGCATGATCCGTCCATTGCGAGAGCCTTGAATGCCTGTTCTCGTCGCCTCCATAAGGAGCAGCAGACGCTCATATGCGCTCCCCTGGGACGGAATGACGGGGCTTTCCGCTCGCATCCGCTCAACCGCCGCTATGGCCATGTCAGTCTTAGTAGGAAAACGTCTGTACAGACTCGCCTTGCTCACACCTGCTCGCTGGGCAATTCCTTCCATCGTAACTTGATAAATCCCCCGCTCAGCGATTGTGTCGAGAACTGACTCAAGGATCAGCAAGTCGAGATCTTCACTGCGTGGACGGCCACGCACCTTCAGCACCGACATTAATTACCGCCCTGGATCCGATGGTTTGGCATCTGGGCGAACCTCTTCAGCTAATTCAGCTTCGTAGTTGCTGAATTCAGCGGCAATTACCGCATTGGTCTCGCTGTGAGCGGGATCGGGTACCGGCGTTGGTGGTTCAATTTTCATTTTCTGCGGTGGATCGATTTTAGGGAGACCAAAAATCACCACAAATAATGCGACCACAATCACGACTGTTGAAATCATTGAAGTAATGTGCGACGCGTTGAGGAATGCCTCAAACGCACCTGACTGCAACTGGGCAACAGTTGATGCAGGAATTCCATTGTCGCCCGCTTGGCTCAGGACGGAAACTGTTCCAATAATGGACTCAGAAGCAATTTCTTTGGCCTGCGCAGGGATCTCGACCGGCAAGTTACCCAAGAAGGGTTCCACATTGTCCGCATAGCGGGTTGCAAGAACAGTTCCAATTACTGCCACACCCAGTGCTCCGCCAACTTGACGGACCGTATTTTGAACGGCGGACCCAGCACCCACTCTTGCAAGAGGCAACACGTTCTGCATCACTGTTGAGGCTGGGGCGATGACGTTACCCATACCAAATCCGAAGATAAAGAAAACAACGAGCACCAACCAAATTGGAGTGTCAATTTGAATCACCGAAAGGGCTCCTAGAGCAATCGCGACCGCTCCCAAACCGACAGACATGACAACCTTGTATCCGAACTTCTCAACCATGGCGGCGGAACGAGGGGCAGCAATAATTTGTCCAACAGCAAAGGGAATAAAGGCTAATCCTGCTGACAGCGTGTCAAAACCCCGCAGGATCTGCAGATAGAAAGGCAACACAAAAGTGACACCTGAAAGGGCAAAGAATGCGAGTGAGACAGCGGTCAGACTGACCGCATAACCCCGGTTTTTAAAAAGGGCAACATCAAATGATGCATGGTCGCTGCGCGACTCGATCCATAAGAAAAGAGCGATGAGAGCGACACCTGCAAAAGTTGGAATAAGAACTGAAGTCGCCAACCAGTCGCGGGTCTCGGAAGCGTGAATGATTCCAAAAATGAGTAGGCCAAGTCCAGTGATGGACAGCAACAACCCAGGGATGTCCAGTGCTCGCGGATTCGGGTTTTTGGTCTCCGGAACAACTTTGGCAATCGCAATAACCCCAAAAATCACAATGGGAACATTGATGAGAAAAACTGAACCCCAGACATTGCCCACAAGCCATTCAAACCACAAAGGGTGCTGCAACAAGACTCCACCCAAAACGGGGCCGAGTGCAACCGCAGCACCAACTGCGCCAGCCCAAGCACCGATCGCTTTACCACGCTCATGCGGCGGGAACACCACTGTGATGATTGCCAAAGTGGTCGGTAGAACTGCGGCTCCGCCCACCCCCATCAAAGCCCGCATTCCAATCAACATTGAAGGGGTGGTGGAAAATGCAGCAATCGCAGACGCTAGCGCGAACAAACTCAAACCGATAATGAGTACTTTTTTACGACCAATTCGATCCCCCAGTACACCCCAGGTGAAAAGCAGCGCAGCGAAAACGAGAACGTATGCGTCAACGGCCCAAATCAATTGGGACTGTGATGCTCCCAGTTCACGCTGAATCGTCGGTAACGCAATGTTAAGAATCGTGTTGTCGAGCACCACAACCAACAGACTGACGATCAGCACGGACAAAATTGACCACCGCTTGGGGTGTCCTTCAGGCCCAAACGCCCCATAGATATCGCGGGTTCCGTTGTCGGGGAAATCTGTAGGGACACTTTTTGCCATGGGTTCTCCATTAATCAGATGAGTGCCGAAAATTGATATTTCCAGCGAAGTCGAGCTTTATTACGAAACGGTACCGTATCGTAATGCGTTCGCTGGATGGCATTTGGGTGACTTTCGCGACTTGTAGTGGCATGCTTACCCCGTAAGAGCAATTTTCTCAACAT
Source organism: Candidatus Nanopelagicales bacterium (assembly GCA_040399625.1). GTDB lineage: Bacteria > Actinomycetota > Actinomycetes > S36-B12 > S36-B12 > UBA4592. The sequence continues at coordinate 195,372 of JBBARV010000002.1, forward strand.
GGTCCGGGGACTCCTTGCGAGCCTCGAGATTGGAGAAGCAGAATGTCGACCCATCCAACGGTCTCTAGCCAGCCAGATCGACGCATCACCCTCAACGACCTCACATCAATGAGCTCTCGGGGCGAACGTTGGTCCATGATTACCGCCTACGACTATATGAGTGCAGGCATTTTTGAAGAAGCCGGCGCCCACTCACTCCTCGTCGGGGACTCGGCCGCAATGGTGGTCTACGGCTACGACTCGACCCTCCCGGTCAGCGTTGACGAGCTAATGCCCCTTGTCCGTGCGGTTGTTCGCGGCTCCAGTAAACCCATTGTGATTGCGGACCTGCCATTCGGCAGTTACCAAGCGAGTATTTCCCAAGCCATGGAAACCTCGGTTGCCTTCATGAAAGATGGTGGCGCTCAAGCGGTCAAACTCGAAGGCGGAACACCGATCCTGCCCCAGGTGGAAGCCTTAGCAAGCGCTGGAATTCCAGTAATCGGTCACCTCGGGCTCACCCCCCAATCCGTTCACTCACTCGGGGGCTACCGGGTTCAAGGTCGCGGTGAGTCGGGTGAGGCCCTGATCCGCGATGCGAAAGCTCTAGCTTCGGCTGGAGCCAAAGCGATCGTTCTGGAAGCCATTCCCGCTGATTTAGCTGCTCGAGTAACCGACATGCTCGACATTCCAACAATTGGAATTGGCGCAGGGAGCGCGACAAATGCCCAGGTAATTGTCTGGCAAGATTTATTGGGATTAGGCGCAGATAAACCACCCAAGTTCGTTCGGCAGTATGCGCAGCTTCGCGAACCGATGAGATCAGCTGTTGAGAATTGGATCAACGATGTCGCTAGCGGCGCATTTCCTGGACCCGAAAACTCGTACCAATGAAAATATACCGCTGAAACAACAACCGTCAGATGTCGGTGATTTGAACTCCAGCGTGCCCTTTATAACGTCGATTCATTGAAATTAAATTCGCAGTGAATGCTTCGACCTGTCCGGCATTGCGCAGCTGACCCGCATAAACACCGCGCATATCACCAAGTGTGTTAGCTAGTGCGCACGCCAAATCTGTTGCTTCCCTGTCGTCACCCACGACAAGAACGTCGCCGTGTAATTCCGGTCCGCCAGATTCGAGTAACAGTTTCGCGGAGATGTGATGGAAGGCAGCGACAACCTTTGAATCGGTGAGGATTTCCTGCGCTTGCTGGGCTGCAGAGCCTTCCGATACAACGAGTGAGAAGGCACCCTGCTTATCAAAACCCAACGGGTTTACACAGTCAATGACGACCTTCCCGGCGAGCTCATTCGTCAATGATTCCAAGAGTTCTTTGTGCCCATCCCACGGCACGGCGACGATCACGATGTCACCCGCTACAGCAGCATCCGCATTGCTCATGCCCCTGACACCGTGTCCAATCTCGGTTGCGACTTCGGTCGCTCTTTCAGAAGTTCGTGAGCCAATAATCACCGAGAGTCCTGCTTGAGCGAATCGCGTCGCAAGTCCTCGTCCTTGTTCTCCCGTGCCACCGAGAACACCAATCACTTTATGTGAAACATCAACTGCAACTTGGTCTTCTACCGGCGCATTATTTTGTGTCATGCCACAATATTGCCAGAACATACATACAAGCGCACATCCGGATCGAATCCATGCATGATCCACTAAATCGGATTCATTGATCGCGAACCAGTTCGGATCCACACATCATTTAAGCGACACGCCTATAACAAATCACGCGAATATCTTTGTATTTTCGTGTTTGCTCTGTCACAGTTACGTTATACGTTCCCTGTAGATCGCAGGGATCACTCCACACGGGAGGCATCGTGGCGGTAGCAAAGAAAACTGCACGCAAGACAGTTGCTAAAAAGGCAGCTCCTCGCAAGGCAGTAAAGAAGACAACTGCGAAGAAGACTGTCAAGAAGGCAGCTCCTCGCAAGGCAGCAAAGAAGGTTGCAGTAAAGAAGACAGCAGTGAAGCGCACTGTCAAGAAGGCAGCGAAGAAGGCAGCCCCTCGCAAGGCAGCGGTGAAGCGCACTGTCAAAAAGGCAGCAAAGAAGTCCACAGCTACAGCCAAGCGCACTGTCAAAAAGGCAGCGAAGAAGGCAGCTCCTCGCAAAGCAGCAGCCAAGAAGGCAGCTCCTCGCAAAGCAGCAGCCAAGAAGGCAGCTCCTCGCAA
>JBBARV010000003.1:0-3481 GCA_040399625.1 Candidatus Nanopelagicales bacterium
CGTGTCCGAGGGGGGACTTGAACCCCCATACCCTTTCGGGCACTAGCACCTCAAGCTAGCGCGTCTACCTATTCCGCCACCCGGACTGGGTGCCGCTTGCGCGGCGAGGTGTAACTATACCCTCGCCCATTTCACCGGTGAATCCGGAGTGAACCGCGTTCAACGCTGCCGACTTCCGGGCGTTGGTCAGGTGGCATGATCAATGTATGGGTGAAGGGCCGACAGCATTTGAATTGAGTGATTCTTCACGCAACTCAATGGAAACGGATGTTGTCACTCTTACCCAGGAATTGATCAGGATTGATTCAAGTAACTGGGGGGATTCAGCTGAGACAAAGGGTGAGTTCGAAGTCGCCGAGTACTGCGCCCACAGATTGCGCGAAGTTGGATATGACCCACAGGTCTATTCAACAACGTCTGATTCACGCAGAGGTGTTCACCTGCGAGTCCTTGGAACAGATCCGAGTGCTGGTGCACTCGTTGTGCACGGTCACCTCGATGTGGTGCCGGCAATAGCCGCTGACTGGACCCACCCTCCCTTCGGCGGGGAAATCCACGACGGTTTTATTTGGGGTCGCGGTGCAGTAGATATGAAGGACATGGATGCCATGATTCTGGCGGTGTTGCGCCATTGGGCCCGAGAAGGGATCAAGCCCCGTCGTGATTTGATCATCGTCTTCTTCCCTGACGAGGAAGCCGGCATGCACCACGGATCATCCTGGGTTGTTGAAAACCGACCGGAGTTTTTTGAGGGGGCCACGGAAGCCATTGGGGAAGTCGGCGGATTCTCTATTTCCGTTCACGACGACTTACGACTGTATCCAATTCAAACTGCCGAAAAAGGGATCCGCTGGCTCAGGCTTCGCGCAGCTGCCCGCGCAGGTCATGGATCGATGATTCACACAGATAATGCGGTGACCGAGCTGGCACGCGTTGTGACTCGAATCGGTGATCACAAATGGCCCGCTCGCCGGACACGAACTGTTGATGCTTTTCTAGCAGAACTCAATGATGCTTATGGTGTTGAGATTGATGGCAGCGACACTGATGAGCTGGTGGCTAAGTTGGGTACATTGGGATTACTCGTTGGAGCAACACTGCAGAACACGGCTAATCCGACAATGTTGAATGCGGGATACAAAGTCAATGTGATTCCCTCCGAAGCTACGGCATACATTGATGGCCGGGTACTGCCCGGTTTCGAAAGCGAATTTGACGAAACAATTCGTGAACTTGTGGGTGAACACATCAAAGTTGAATCGGTAAGTTCGGACATTGCGATTGAATCGGCTTTTGACACGGCAACTTTTGATTTGATGGCTAGTGTCCTGCGTCACGAAGATTCTGGGGCGCGCGCAGTCCCCTACATGATCTCTGGCGGGACTGACGCAAAAGCGTTGAGCAAGATTAATATTGACTGCTACGGGTTCTCTCCGCTTCGAATGCCACCTGATCTCGACTATTGGCGACTATTCCATGGCGTCGACGAACGTGTCCCCGTTGATGGCTTGCATTTCGGCGTCCGCACCCTGAACCGTTTTTTACGTTCTGTCTAACTCGAGACAGCTTGAGCACCGCGCACGCTTTATAGAGCGCTTTTCACCCGATACACCTTTCGGCGCAGTGTCACCTTTTTTCGACCATCGCGGAATATTCTCGTCTGATCCAACTCCCAGCGTCCACGCTCGGCCTTAAAGGTAAGCAACTGACGTGTTTCTTCTCTGTCACTGTCCTTTGAAAAATTTATCTCGCGAAATTCCCAAATTGGTTCGGTGCGGGCTAATGGCTTCATTGGCGTTGCGCCCAACCCGATTCGGGGTAACTCATGTGGGGTTCGGAAACGTCGTTGAGTGCCATCGTTATCTCTTCAGGGAGCTCAAGTTCCTCGGAGCCCAATGCCATGAGCAACTGCGCATTCGTTCGGGCCCCCAAAATTGGAGCGATCACTCCAGGACGGTCACGGAGCCACGCAAGTGCTACTTCTGCTGGACTCGCACCGAGCCCTTCTGCGGCGGTCACAAGTGCATCAACGATCCGTCTTGCACGTTCATCGGAATAGAAGTTAACAAACGCACTTGTGTCAGGTGATGCACCACGAGAGTCGATCGGAATCGAATGGCGGTACTTCCCGGTGAGAACACCTCTACCCAATGGAGACCATGGGAGAATTCCAATTCCCAGTGATTTTGATGCTGGGACAATTTCTCGCTCCACACCGCGCTCAAGAAGTGAATACTCCATCTGGGTTGTAACTATCGGGACCGAGTTTGGTTTAACCTGCTGAATGGTGCAGGCTCGTGCAGTTTGCCACCCAGAGTAATTCGAAACTCCCGCGTAGCGAACTTTGCCCGAAGCCATTGCCGAGTCGATCGCGGAGAGCGTTTCCTCAATCGGGGTATGAGAATCCCAGGCGTGCATCTGCCAGAGGTCAATATGCTCAACATCGAGGCGTCTAAGGCTGCGCTCGAGTGCGTCAAGGAGATGTCGGCGGCTCGCATTGAATCTGCGCTCCGTATTTGGCATTGAGACTGCCTTGGTCGCCAAAACAATTGAGTCGCGACACTCGAATTCCTGAATAAGAGTCCCAAGCATTTCTTCACTTACACCCTCGCCATAGACGTCGGCTGTGTCAATTAGGGTCCCGCCAGCATCCAGAAAGGCGGCCAATTGATCCCGAGCCTCATATTCATCGGTTGCACGGCCCCAAGTCATGGTGCCCAGTGCCAATCGCCCAACCCGAATCCCGGAATTCCCCAATGGCCTCTGTTGCATGGCACAACCGTAGACCCATGTGTCGAAAAAGTGGGGATTGCAGGCCGTAGGCTAGGCCCATGGAACTCTCAGTGAATCTTGGATATTGGGGCGCAGGAAACGATGCGGATAACTTGGAAGTCGCTATCGAAGCAGACCGGCTTGGCTACTCATGTGTCTGGGCCGCCGAAGCATATGGCTCCGATGCCGCAACGGTCCTCACTTGGATTGCTGCGCAAACCAAGCAGATAGATGTTGGTAGCGCGATTTTCCAGATCCCCGGGCGAACTCCGGCAAATACCGCCATGACAGCCGCCACCCTGGACACACTTTCTGGTGGTCGCTTCCGGCTTGGACTAGGCGTTTCCGGTCCACAGGTCTCGGAAGGTTGGCATGGGGTTCGATTCACCAAGCCACTGCAGCGCACCCGCGAATACGTGGACATTGTGCGGATGGCTCTCTCACGTCAACGGGTCCAGTACGACGGCGAATTTTTCACCCTACCGCTTCCTGATGGTCCCGGGAAAGCACTCACGCTCACTGTTCACCCGGTTCGCGAGAACATTCCCATTTACTTGGCGTCAATTGGTCCCAAAAATCTTGAACTGACCGGCGAGATTGCAGACGGTTGGTTAGCCATCTTCTTTTCACCTGAGCATGCAGGTGAACTCATGAAACCACTTATTGCCGGTCGTGAAAAGTCCGGGAAAACAATGGAAGGTTTCGACGT
>JBBARV010000003.1:3581-101646 GCA_040399625.1 Candidatus Nanopelagicales bacterium
GGCGTGACCAATCTGAGTATTGCGTCATTTGCCGGAACACTCCAAGAGCGCGTGGGAACTTTGCAGGTGATGAAACAGGTCCTTAAAAGTTCAGGTTTGGGAGATCTCGATGCGAACGTCAGCAATTAGTGGAGATGTCATGGTTTGAAGCGATCGTCCTAGGCGCCATCCAAGGTTTGACTGAGTTTCTCCCTATTTCTTCGTCGGCGCACCTGTTTATCTTTAGCCAGTTTTTGGGCTGGACAGATCCAGGGGCCGCCTTCACCGCAGTAAGCCAGATCGGTACCGAAATTGCCGTGATCGTTTACTTTTGGCGCGATATTCGGCGAATCGTCTCGACCTGGTTTCGGTCGCTAACAAATCCAGCTCTGCGTAAAGAGCTTGACGCCCGAATGGGCTGGTACGTAATCATTGGAACGATCCCAGTAACCGTTCTTGGTTTTACCTTCTCTCGGCAGATCGAGACTACGGCTCGAAATCTTTACCTTGTGGCCACCATGTTGATTTTTTTTGGCGTTATCTTGGGCCTAGCGGACCGCTACGGTCGCAAAATCAAGTCGATCGACCGGCTTAAATTCCCCGATGCTCTTGCGTTTGGCCTAGGACAGGCTCTTGCCTTGATTCCTGGCGTTTCACGATCCGGTGCGACCATTACCACGGGATTAGCCCTCGGCTATGACCGAGTTGCCGCAACGCGGTACGCATTCCTACTCGCAGTTCCGGCTGTGCTGGGTTCTGGGCTCTATGAAGCAACGAAAATCGCAGATCAACAAAATGTGCAATGGGGTCAAACAATTCTCGCGACGGTAATTGCTTTTTTTGTTGGACTTGCTGTGATCACTTGGTTACTTCGATGGTTGGTGACACGCACCTTTACTCCATTTGTGATTTATCGGGTTCTGCTCGGGATTCTCGTGCTGGTTCTGTTAGCCACTGGCACGCTGACTCCTACTGGCTAGAGCCAACCGCTTTTTTTGAATCCTCGAAACAGCAGGGCGCAAGTGATCGCCATGAATGCCAAAACAATGGGGTAGCCATAGTCGGTTTTGAGTTCGGGCATATTTTCGAAATTCATCCCGAAAATTCCTGCCGTCAGAGTAGGCACCGCAGCAATTGCTACCCAGGCAGAAATTTTGCGCATGTCTGTGTTTTGTTTGAGGTCCTGCAATGCAGTTGACGCCATTAGCATCGTGAGCAGCGCGTTGTCGGTGCTTTCGACAATGTCATTAACCCGGAGAATGTGATCGCCTATGTCGGCGAAAAATGGTTCTAGCTGCTCGGGAATCGAATCATCTGTGTCATTGGCGAATTTTTGTGCAGCGTTAACCAAGGGTGATGCTGCCTGACTGACGGCGATATTCTCGCGCTTTAGTTGGTAAATATTCTTTGTTGTTAGCGCTGTTGGTTGCATTGAAAAAACATCTTGCTCGATTACACGCATATCCTCATGGACGTCTTCAGCGACTGCGAGATAGGAGTCAACAGTGATATCCATAACCGCGTACAGCACTGCCAGTGGCCCATGTGCTCTTAGTCGTTCATCGTGCGACATGCGTTTACGCACATTTGTAAGGTCGCCAGCAACGCCGTACCGAACTGTGATCGCAAACCACTTCCCAACGAACACCGAGGTTTGTCCCGTTGTAACTTCTCGGCTGTCCGCGTCGTAGGACAATGTTTTGAGTAGGGCAAAACCTTCACCGAGACTTAAGTCAAACTTGGCGCGCTGGGCGACATTGGCTGCGTCTTCAACGTCGAGTGGTTCTAGTCCAAAAAGCTCCGTTACCAGGGACAACTCGGGCTGCGTCGCAGAAACGAGACCGAGCCACACAAAGGAACCCGGATCGGCTTTGACCTCGGAGATGAGTTGGGTGATGGCGACTCTTGCATCATGCTCTGCAGCGTCACCGACAGCAATAATGTCGATGGGTGGCAGATGCTGATACTCAAACTGGCCATCGACTGAATAACGTCCCATTCGCCGAATCATGTGCCTATTGTGTCAGGCGACGCGGGCATCTTTCTGCCCCACGCGAACACCCCGGAAATATATAAGCTCAAAATCCATCTCGGCACTACCTTTAGGGGCATGGCCACGGTTCTGCTAGTTCGTCATGGACGGACAAGTGCCAATGAAAAGGGAATATTGGCGGGGACCGCGCCTGGCACGATTCTTGACAGCCGAGGAATTGAGCAGGCTCAAAATTTAGCCGAACTGTTATCGGGCCTTGAAGTCTCGGCGATTATTTCATCCCCACTAGAGCGCACAATGCAAACTGCCGAAGCACTCGCTGCAACGTTGTTGAGTAAATCCGGTGAGGCATTGGAAATATCGATTGAGCCTGAGCTGGCTGAGTGTGAGTACGGTGATTGGACCGGTCGTAGCTTGAGCGAACTTGCCAAAGAAGATCTGTGGCGAACGGTCCAAGATCACCCTTCATCCGCCGTTTTTCCCGGAGCTGAAGGAGAATCAATGGCACACATGGCGCAGAGGGCAGTCAGCGCTATCCGTCGTTGGAATGACCTTCTCGGACCTGAAGCCATCTACGTTGCGGTCTCCCACGGAGATGTAATCAAGGCAATACTTGCTGATGCACTTGGTATTCATCTCGATGGATTTCAAAGAATTGGGGTTGACCCGGGATCGGTCAGTGTCATCAACTACACGACCACTCGGCCTTTCGTATTGTGTACCAACGGAAATGGTTCTGATGTTCGTAGACATGTCAGCGTTGCTCATAAAAACAAAAATGACGCGCCGGTGGGAGGTGGGTCGGGTGACTAGACGGGTCATTGAATACCGTTTGCCCGAGCGCTTCGTAGTTGGCACGGTGGGCATGCCGGGGGAGCGAACTTTTTATCTGCAGGCCAAATCAGCAGGTGCTCTCACGGCCGTGGCATTTGAGAAGCAACAGGCAATTGTGTTAGCCGAGCGCATCGATGAACTGCTCGATGAAGTTAGGGCCAGTCGGGATCCTGGCGGGGTGGTGCCGGAGAGTGCACCCCTCGAGCTACTCGACGCCGAGCCGTTAGATATGCCCTTGCTGGAGGAATTCCGGGTCGGAGCGATGGCTCTTGGATGGGATGAGGGCAGTTCGTGCGTCGTAATTGAAGCGCATGCAATTGCCGATGAAACCGACGAGGTGCCCGAGTTGGGCGAAGACGGCGATGACGGCCCGGACACCCTTCGCGTTTGGCTCAGCGCCCCTTACGCCCGCGCATTCGCCGATAGAACCCACCGAGTAGCGGACTCGGGCCGGCTTCCGTGTCCTTTTTGCCAGCAACCACTTGACCCGGAGGGTCATATCTGTCCGAGGGCCAATGGGTACAAGCGGCGAGACTTTTAATTCGATTTTCAAGGGCACCCTTGAACCTATTGGGCAGTTACGAAATGCGAGTAATGGCTCCCTTCTCTGCCGTGATGACAGCGAAACGCTTTTTGTCTACAAGCCGGTTGCCGGTGAACGACCGCTGTGGGATTTTCCCGATGAAACGCTGTCCGGGCGGGAAGTGGCCGCGGCTAATCTTGACGTGATGTTGGGTTGGGGCTTAGTTCCACCCACTCGTTGGATCGTGGACGGACCTGCAGGGCCCGGCATGGTGCAGAAATGGGTTGAGGAAGTGGATGAACTTCGTCCCGTAAATATCTTTGACGCGAACAGTGTGCCGAAAGGATGGCTGTCAGTTTTAGAGGCGGTGGATCAGCGCGGAGAACCGATTGTGCTGGCACATGATGCGAGCGAGTCACTTATGCGCATGGCGCTCTTTGACGTGATTGTGAACAATGCGGATCGCAAAGCTGGACATGTTCTCACGGATGAACACGGTCGAATTTTCGCGATTGATCACGGTGTGTGTTTTAACGAGGAGCCAAAATTGCGCACCGTTCTGTGGGGTTGGGTGGATCAACCGATTTCGGGGCCTGATCTGGCAACCTTGGGTGAATTGCAGCGAAGCCTTGGCGACTTCCACGAGCAGATAGACCCGTATCTGACTCGCGCTGAATCATTTCAATTGCGCCAAAGGATTGCGCAACTATTGAAAACACAAATATTTCCTCGGTCCAGCACCGGATGGCCGTCTATTCCCTGGCCAGTGTTTTAAGCTACAAAAAATCAACCGGTAGGCTCACGGAATGCAGAGTTGGTCAAGCCCGTTAAACCCAAAACTCCCCGGAATGGGTCGTGACCTCCGGCTATTTGACTCGGCAACTCAATCTGTTAGGCCAACGGCGCCCGGGCAGATCGCCAAGATTTATGTCTGTGGCATTACTCCATATGATGCAACACATATGGGGCATGCCAATACTTATGTGGCGTTTGACCTTTTAATCCGGGTGTGGCTCGATTCCGGTATCGCTGTTGAATACGTGCAAAATGTGACTGATATTGATGAACCCCTTTTGGAGCGGGCTGTTGCGACCGGTCAAGACTGGCGTGAGATCGCGGATAGGGAAACGGCCCTTTTCAGAGAGGACATGCAGGCTCTCGGAGTAATTCCTCCCCAGCATTACATCGGGGCTGTTGAATCAATCCCTCAGGTTGCCGAACACGTCCAGCAACTGCAAATCGAGGGAAAAACCTACTCTCTTGACGGTGACATCTATTTTAAAATCTCGCAGGCACCGCTGTTCGGTTCGATATCGCATCTAACCCGCCCCCAGATGTTGGATATTTTTGGCGAGCGGGGCGGTGATCCGGGACGGGCAGGGAAAATTGATCCACTTGATCCGTTGCTCTGGAAGAATGAGAGGCCCGATGAACCGGCATGGAACACGGTTCTGGGTCACGGGCGTCCGGGGTGGCATATCGAATGCTCAACAATTGCTTTGACGTACTTGGGTGCACAGATTGATGTTCAAGGTGGGGGATCCGACCTTGTCTTCCCACACCATGAAATGAGTTCCGCGCAAGCGGAAAGTCTGACCGGTGTTGAACCATTCGCGCGGTTCTATGTCCACTCGGGAATGGTTTCATGGCAAGGGCACAAGATGTCAAAATCGCGTGGAAATTTGGTCTTCGTCTCAACTTTGCGACATGAAGGTATTGACCCGGCTGCAATCAGGCTGGCGCTATTGGCACACCACTATCGCAGCGACTGGTCCTGGACACCACAAGGGTTAGAGGGTGCGCAAGCTCGACTCGACCTTTGGCGGGCGGCAACGAGTCTTGATAGTGCGATCGACGCCGCTCCAGTATTGGATCGGGTTCGCGAAGTTATGTCTGATGATTTGAAGACCCCTAGTGCTCTCGATGCAATTGACAACTGGGCGCGGGACTCACTGCACGCTGGGGGCTCGAATAATGCGGCTCCTGGTTTAGTGAAAGACCTGTGTGCAGCTCTGCTTGGTGTCTACCTTTAATTCGTTTTCTCATCATGCCCGCCGAAACCCTTGCGCATGGCACTGAGAATTTGGTTGGCGAAATGGTCATTTCCTTGTGAAGCGAAACGGGAGTACAGGGCGGAAGTCAATACGGGTGCTGGGACACCTTCTTCGATCGCTGCAATTGAGGTCCAACGGCCCTCGCCGGAGTCAGAAACTCGACCTGAGAACTCGGTGAGTTCAGGGCTTTGAGCTAAAGCTGAAGCGGTGAGGTCGAGCAGCCATGAGCCAATGACTGAACCACGACGCCACACTTCAGCGACTGCGGGTATGTCAATGTCGTATTGATAAAACTCAGGGTTGGAAAGTGGTGCGGTTTCAGCGTCATGGCCGACAACCTGTGAGGTTTGCGCGCCAGAATTCGCATGCTTGAGAATATTGAAACCTTCAGCGTAGGCGGCCATCAACGCGTATTCGATACCGTTGTGAACCATCTTGACGTAATGACCGGCGCCACTGGGTCCACAATGCAACCAACCACGTTCGGCTATTGACTCTTCAACATTGTTATCAGTGCGTGGTGCTGTGTCAACACCTGGAGCTAATGCATCCCACAAAGGAGCGAGGTCTTTTACCCGCTCGGATGAACCGCCGATCATGAGGCAATAACCCCGTTCTAAGCCCCAAACACCACCTGATGTTCCAACGTCGATAAAGGAAATCCCGCTGGACGCAAGTTGATGTGAATGCGCAATGTCGTCACGGTAGTAAGAATTTCCACCATCAATGATGGTGTCACCGGGCTCGAGCAAGGCTGCAAGTTCATCGATCACACTTTGAGTCGGTGGGCCGGCAGGAACCATGATCCACACCGTTCGAGGTGCCGGTAGCGTGTTAACTAGCTCCCGCAGTGAGTCAGTTCCGCGAACACCATAGACATTTAATTGTGACACAAGATCGGGATTGCGATCAAAACCAACAACACCGTGTCCTGCAGCTGCTGCGCGCCGACTCAGATTTGCACCCATCCGACCCAGGCCAACCATGCCCAGACTCACGTTCCTGCTTTCATCAACCACGAGAACTCCTTAAATCCTTGTGAGACCAAACCCGAACCGACATATGCAAGACTAGACGAGTGACCGACCCCTCCACGACCCCTGCTTGGCAGTCCCTCGAAGTTTTACGTCAAAGCATCGCTCCAATCCGAGAATTGGTTGATCAAGATCGAACTGAATTTCGTAATACTGTCGCAGGTGTTGAAGTTGATTTCAGCCGACAACGGATTGATTCCGCTACATGGCGGGGCCTCAAGGAACTTGTCGAGCAATGTGATGTTGCCCAGTCGCGAGATAACATGCTGGCTGGGTTTCATGTTAATACGACCGAAGGCCGCGCGGTTTTGCACACAGCGCTTCGGCTTCCCAGAGGATCAACGCTCGTAGTCGACGGGGTAGATATTGTCAATCAGGTTCATACGGTTTTGGATCGGATGGCTGTTTTCGCAGGGCAGGTTCGCGATGGAACGTGGAAGGGTCATTCAGGTAAACGAATCTCTTCTGTCGTGAATATTGGAATCGGTGGCTCGGATTTAGGGCCCGCCATGACTTACCAAGCGCTCCTCGCTTTCAGTGATCGGTCTATCGCGTTTCATTTCGTTTCAAATGTTGACCCAACTGATCTCACAGAAACCCTGAGGCTTTGTGACCCGGAAACGACGCTGTTCATAATTGCATCCAAAACATTTACGACCACCGAAACAATGTTAAATGCGCAGCAGGCCCGCGAGTGGGTTCAAGCAGCTTATGAATCGCAGCCTGATCAGGACGTTGTTGCCCATCATTTTGTTGCTTTGTCAACAAATGTTCAGGCCGTTACAAACTTTGGAATTGACCCCGCAAATGCGTTTGGCTTCTGGGATTGGGTTGGGGGCCGTTACTCTATGGACTCCGCAATAGGTTTGAGCACAATGATCGCTATCGGTGCTGATCGATTCCAGGAAATGCTCAATGGATTTCATGAGGTTGACCTGAACTTTGCCAACAATCCCTGGGAAACAAACGTAGCCATGCAAATGGGTGCTCTCGCAGTCTGGAATCGAAACTTTCTCAACATCGAGACCACGGCTGTACTTCCGTATTCGCAGTACCTTTCCCGCTTTCCGGCGTATCTGCAGCAGCTCACCATGGAAAGTAATGGCAAGAGCGTTCGTACCAATGGTCACCACGTTGAATACGACACTGGTGGAATTTTCTGGGGGGAACCCGGTACAAATGGCCAGCACAGTTTTTATCAATTGCTGCATCAAGGTACGAGCGTTGTTGCCTGCGACATCATCGTGATTGCTTTGGCGCAGCACGAATTGGGCGCGCAGCAAGACGTACTGGTCGCCAACGCGATGGCGCAGGCGTCGGTGTTGTCACTGGGTATCACTGCAGAGCAAGTAACTGAAAGTGGCGTTTCCGCTGACTTGGTTCCGCACAAGGTTATGCCGGGGAACCGCCCAGTGAGCCTCATCTTCTGCAAGGAATTAACCCCATATTCACTCGGTACCCTTGTTGCCCTCTACGAGCATTCCACCTTTGTTCAGGGGGCCATCTGGGGAATTAACTCATTTGATCAGTGGGGTGTTGAGCTGGGAAAGAAAGTGGCTGCCGGTATCGCCGACTCATTTAATGACGTAGGGGCCGTAAATAATTTTGATGCGAGTACTGCTTATTCAATAGCCCGATATTTGCGACTACGAGAACAGAGTTAACTCTCACGCCTTCGCAGATAACGTTCAAATTCCTTAGCGATCGCATCCCCTGACGCCTCAGGCAATTCCGTAGTCTCTTGTTCTTCCTCAAGTTGAGCCACGTAGTCAGCGATATCTTCGTCTTCCTGAGCGAGTTCATTAACGCCGGCCTCCCATGCACGGGCATCTTCGGTCAATTCGCCGAGTGGAATGGGTAGGTCAAGTAGGTCTTCAATCTTGGCGACCAAAGCCAGCGTGGCTTTTGGACACGGGGATTGACCAACGTAATGGGGAACGGACGCCCACAGTGACAAATTTGGAATTCCAAACTGATCACATGCCGCCGCCAATGCGCCAACGATTCCGGTTGGGCCTTCGTAAGTTGATTTTGAGATGTCAAGGTCGCTAATGAGTTGTGGATCACTCGACGTTGCAAAAACAGGCACCGGTCTGGTGTGCGGGTTATCAGACAGAAGAGCGCCCAAGGTAAGCACGAGTCCAGTATCGAGTTCGGCTGCAAGCGAGAGAATTTCCCTAATGAACTGGGGCCACTTCATATTGGGTTCCATCCCTGAAACCAGGATGACATCACGCTTAAGTTCAGGAACGTTTGCCGTGTAAACACGAGTCCCTGGCCAAATAATTCCCCGTTCACCGGAGTCACTCACGTACGTGTGCGGTCGATTGACCTGATAATCGTAATATTCTTCGGGGTCGAGTTCGAGGAGCAAGTCGGCTTTCCAGGTTTCGCGCAGATGGGTGATCACACCGGACGCGCTCTCTGCTGCGTCATTCCAACCCTCGAATGCGCACAACATTATGGGATTATCAAGTACGGGAAGGTCGTCATATTCGATCATGCCAACGCGTCCTTCCCGCCGAAATCCGTGGTCATGCCCGTAGAGAGTTGAATGCTCGAGACTGCATGTGAGATCAACTGTGAGACCCGATTGGGCCAATACAGGGGAACGTCATGTACTGCACCGTACCAATGCTGCAGCGCAATATTGGTCTTTCCCAGAACTTTGGTATCGACCTCACTCCTGGCATCGGCCCAACTACCATTTGAGTCCGTCACGGTGGGGGCAAATTCATCTCTTGCCATCAGGATCCACGTGGGGACGGCGACAGTTTTCAGGTCGGTATCCGGGTTGTAATCCAGAAAGGCCTCAAGGACAGCCATATGGCGATCGAAACCGATAGTTGTCACCCATCCGTCTTGGAGCGCGGGAATATATGAGCGTTTGATGGCGGACATCACCGACGCTTGTTCTTTTGTCGTCAAGGGGATGTGCGTCGGTAGATAGTGCGATCTCAGTTCTTCCTCGGTAAATGGTCCCAATGGGGGGGTTAACGCGGCGATCAACTCTTCGCGGGTGATTGACCCTGACTCCAAAATGTTTGCAGGAGTAAACGCCCCACCGTCGATGAGCACGCAGCTTTCGATTCGAAGTGGGTTAGGCAGACTCTGCGCGGCAAGATGGAGGGCAACGGAGGCACCCCACGAATGCCCGACAACGCAGGCGTTGCTGAACTTCAGTTCCGCCAAGAGATTAATGCAGTCTTGGGCAACCTGTGGGATTCGATAGTCCGCATGCATATTTCTGGACTCGCCGTGTCCGCGAAGATCGATGGACACGGTGCTGTACTGGCTGCCTAATGCATCAACCACGGGGAGCCAAAAATCAGACTGTTGGGAGAGTCCGTGTAATAGAACAATGGGGGGCAGGGAGGGGTTTAGGCCTTTTTTGTAGGAGTACGCGACGCCGCTGGAGCTGATAGCGGGTGGCGCGCTCGGAGAATTCACCTCCCTACTCTCGCATTAGGGTTATGTGTGACCAAACCCAAGGCTCTCTTGCTTGATCTGGATGGAACATTGCTGGATTCTGAGAGACTTTGGTTGATGGCTGAAGAGACGGTTATGCACCGTTACGGCTACACGTGGACTTCAGCGGATCAGCAACATTGTCTCGGCGGTCCACTTGAACGAGTGGCCAAATACATGGAAGTTAAATCCGATGGCTCGGGGAGCTCGGAGATCATCGGGGGCGAGCTGTTGAGTGAAGTTGCCCATTTGTTTACAACCGAATCACTTGTTTGGAGACCAGGAGCTCAAGCCCTTGTGGAGCAGGCGCATCAGCTCTATATCCCTACGGCAATTGTTACCGCCACGTGGCGATCCGTATTGGACTCGGTGATGACACGCATGAGTGAGA
Organism: Candidatus Nanopelagicales bacterium; assembly: GCA_040399625.1. Taxonomy (GTDB): domain Bacteria; phylum Actinomycetota; class Actinomycetes; order S36-B12; family S36-B12; genus UBA4592. Next base: position 13,858 of record JBBARV010000003.1, read on the forward strand.
GTGTGGGTAGCTTTAACCATTCGATTGCAGGTGATGAAGTGCGGAACTCAAAACCACACCCGGAGCCCTATCTCCTTGCTGCCATGAGCCTGGGAGTGCCCATCGGAGAATGTCTCGCGATCGAGGACTCTCCAACCGGCACGCTATCCGCTGTCAGCGCCGGCGCCAAAGTAATCGCGGTCGAACACATGGCAACCATTGATGTGGAAGGTGCAGTAGTTCTCAACACCCTGGTTGGCCAAGACGTTGAATCACTGTGGAAGCTCGTTAGCGGCTGACTCCAATGCGGCTTTGATGGATTGCTCAACAAGGGAACTCCCCGAGGTCCACAGGCTTTGTTCGGGGATCGGCGGGGGAGTTCCACCAAATGCCGGGCAGATCGGCTTAAACGAGCACCAACCGCATAGTTTCGAGGGGGTTGGTGGAAATGATTGTTGCTCTGCGCTGTGTGCGATAGCGCTTCGCAGCGCCAGGATCTTTTTTTCGGTCACTAGCAGATCGTTCTGGGTCGGTTCGTATCTCAGAAACTGTGCATTCCCTAAGTACATGAGTTGCAACATGCGTGGAATCTCGCCGTTTATCCTCCACCAAGCCAAGCCATAAAAGCGCATCTGGAACATAGCCTTTTCCGCGTACAGCGGGGATGGCGCTTTCCCACTTTTGTAGTCCACGATTCGAATATCGCCAGATGGGGTCCGGTCAACCCGGTCGATGAATCCCCGGATTGTGAATCCGTCGTCAAGTTCAACACTCATTGCAAGTTCGCGCGCGTGTGGTTCCAAGCGATTTGGGTCTTCCATTGCGAAATAGGTCTCAAGTAAGGGTCGGACCGGAGCCAGTGTTTTCTCGGCTGACTCATCGTAAATGAGTTCGGCCTCTGCCGGTTTGGTTTCTGCTAGAGATTTTAGAGCCGCAGTGAACAGTGACATTGCAAGTTCATAGGTTCGTTTTCCGGCCGGGGCATCAAAAATATTCTCCAAAACAGAGTGCACCAGCGTTCCTCGTACCGCGGCAATTGAGGGTTCTTCTGGTAACTGGTCAATTGTTTTGAACCTGTATAAAAGGGGACACTGTTGGTAATCGGCACTGCGCGAAGGTGAGAGTGATGTTGGAAACACATTATGAGCCTAGTTGTCGATCCCACCCGAACCATTGACCTAGGCACGCAACGCGGTCTGCGGGCCAAAGTCTTTCGCCGATAAAGTTCACTCATGCCCAAACGCCCAGTGCACCCGCCTGCGCCACGCGAGGGAGTCAGTGTCGGCGCCCGACCTAGGGGACCGCTTTGTCCGGGGGATCTTGTACAACTCATTGATGCAAAAGGCAACAAATACACAATTACGTTGAAAGAAGACCTCATTTTTCATAGTCATCGTGGTCAACTTGCCCACAACGACATGATCGGCAACAGTGAAGGCATCATCATCAATAGCGATCGCGCTATTGCCTATCAAGTTTTACGCCCGGCATTGGATGACTACGTATTGTCAATGCCGAGAGGCGCCACGGTCGTTTATCCCAAGGATGCTGCTCGCATTGTTGGCCTCGCGGATATCGGTGAAGGCTCACGAATACTTGAGGCCGGCGTGGGTTCCGGAGCCTTGACTTGCTCACTGCTGCGCAGCGCAGGAGTTACGGGTGTGGTGGTGAGTATTGAACGGCGTGAAGATTTCGCAGAAATTGCGACTGAAAATGTCTGCCGTTGGTTTGGTGGCTTTCCCGCGTCATGGTCTCTCAAAGTCGCGGATCTCGCCGAATATGAGCCCGATCTCGGTGTCTATGACTCTGTCGTTTTGGACATGTTGGCACCCTGGGAGTGTCTGGATGTCGTGGAGGACGCTTTGCGGCCTGGCGGGGCACTTGTGGCCTATGTCGCAACGACGACTCAGTTATCTCGACTAGTTGAAACCGTCAGGGTGCGTAACGTCTGGACGGAGCCGAGAGCAGAGGAAAGTTTGCTGCGCACCTGGCACCTGGATGGCCTCTCGGTGCGTCCGGACCACAAGATGAACGGACATACAGGATTTCTCGTTGCCACCCGGTTAATGAACGGACCGACACTTGATCGCAAGCGCCGTCCCGCACCCGGGGCCTATGGCGTGGACTACCACGGCCCCGGAGGCGAAAATAGTCTTGGAGAAAATAGTTTTGAAGTTTCCAGCCCCGCTTCAGTCGCTGAAAACGACTAATCGCGTTAGGGTGACCGCATGGAGCAAAACTCGAATCTGACCCAAATTCAGGGCGAGCTGGCGGCCGCAAGGGATCACAATGAGCGCCTCATCACGACCTTACGTGATGCACGTGAGCAAATCGTTTCACTTAAAACTGAGGTTGATCGATTGGGTCAGCCACCGAGTGGCTTCGCCACAATTCTTGTCGCCCACGAAGATGCAACTGCAGACATCATGGCCTCAGGAAAGAAATTGCGCGTGGGAGTAAGTCCCTCCATTGACATCTCTGAATTAGTTCTCGGACGTGAAGTTCTCCTTAATGAGTCAATGAATATCGTCAGCATCCGGGAATACGATGAAACGGGCGAAATAGTTGTTCTCAAAGAACGCATTGACGGTAACCGCGCACTAGTTGTCGCACACTCTGATGAAGAGCGCGTGATCAAACTTGGTCAGCCCCTCATTGATCAAAAGCTGCGAGCCGGAGACACACTCTTGTGTGACATGCGTAACGGAGTTGCCGTAGAGAAAATTGCCCGGGCCGAGGTTGAACAACTCGTTCTCGAAGAAGTCCCTGACATCAATTACGAGGATATTGGCGGGCTCGGTGAACAGATTGAAGCCATTCGTGACGCTGTTGAGTTGCCATATTTACACGCCGATTTGTACTTGGAGCACCAGCTCCGACCACCGAAAGGAATTCTGCTCTACGGTCCTCCAGGTTGCGGTAAAACCCTGATCGCGAAAGCGGTAGCGAATTCATTGGCCCAAAAAGTGGCAGAGAAGACTGGCATGGGTGAGGGGCGCTCCTACTTCCTCAACATCAAAGGCCCAGAGTTACTCAACAAGTATGTCGGTGAGACCGAACGCCATATCCGTCTCGTGTTTCAACGTGCGCGAGAAAAGGCATCAGAGGGCATGCCCGTAATCGTGTTCTTCGATGAAATGGATTCACTTTTTAGAACACGAGGCACCGGCGTGAGCAGTGACGTGGAAAACACAATTGTTCCCCAATTATTGAGTGAAATTGACGGCGTTGAAGGTTTGGAGAACGTCATAGTGATCGGAGCGAGTAACCGAGAGGATATGATTGACCCCGCAATTTTGCGACCCGGTCGACTCGACGTGAAAATTAAGATTTCACGCCCTGATGCACAGGCTGCAGCTTCAATCTTCGCAAAATACTTGACTTCGGAATTGCCCCTGCATGAAGAAGATCTGGCAGAGCATTCTGGTGATCGCGATGCTACAACGGCCGACATGATCGCTCGGGCAGTCGAGCGGATGTACACCGACATGGACGAGAATCGTTTCCTGGAAGTCACGTACGCAAATGGCGATAAGGAAGTTCTTTATTTCAAGGACTTTAATTCAGGCGCCATGATTGAAAATATTGTTTCTCGGGCTAAAAAGTCTGCGATCAAAGACTTCCTAACAACCGGTCAGCGCGGGATTCGTGTTCAACACCTACTTGATGCCTGTATTGACGAATTCCGTGAGAACGAAGACCTACCGAATACGACAAACCCTGATGATTGGGCTCGTATATCCGGGAAGAAGGGCGAAAGAATTGTCTTCATCCGCACCTTGATTGAAGGCAAAAAAGGCACGGAGCCCGGACGATCAATCAGCACTTTGTCCAATACTGGTCAATACCTTTAGCCATAAATTTTGAACTTACATAGCCTGCAGGGCGCCGTGAAAAAGAGAATTAAAGGTTGTCATGAGTGTTAATCGAATAATGGGAATTGAAACCGAGTACGGAATTACCGTTCCCGGCCACCCAACCATGAATGCCATGGTCACCAGCTCTCACATCGTCAGTGCGTATGCACGCTTGAGCGGGCTGGATCAAGGATTACACGCGCGTTGGGATTATGACCGAGAGTCGCCCTTGCGTGACGCTCGTGGCTTTGATCAGAGTCGCGAAGCTGCTGACCCAAGCCAGCTGACCGACGACATGGAACTCGGACTGGAAAACATAATCCTGACAAATGGAGCGCGACTCTATGTCGATCACGCACATCCAGAGTATTCGAGCCCGGAGGTAACAAATCCGCGTGATGCAGCCCTGTGGGATAAGGCGGGTGAGGTAATCATGCATCAAGCAGCACTATTTGCCCCAAAGTTTGACGGGGTACAAATTAAGTTGTATAAAAATAACGTCGACAATAAAGGCGCCTCATATGGCACCCACGAGAATTATTTGATGGCTCGTCAAACCCCCTTCACGAATATTGTTCGACTGTTAACACCCTTTTTTGTTACCCGGCAGATTTTCACTGGTGCTGGCCGGCTAGGTCGGGGTCAGGAAGGAACGGTCAAGGAATTTCAGATCTCCCAACGAGCCGACTATTTTGAAGCCGAAGTTGGTCTTGAAACGACTTTGAAACGCCCCATTATTAACACCCGTGATGAGCCGCATGCAGACCCAGAAAAATACCGACGCCTGCATGTAATTGTGGGCGATGCAAACCTGTCTGAGAAAGCGACGATGCTCAAAATGGGGACCACGTCACTCATTTTGACACTCATTGAATCCGGCTTCGACGATTTTGCTCGGTTTGATTTGGCTAATCCGGTGGCTGCGATGTCAAAAGTGTCTTACGACACCTCCATGCAAAATGTGCTTTCGATGTCAGATGGAACTTCCATGCGCGCAATTGACATCCAGTTCGCATACCTTGAAGCAGTTCGATCACACTTGTATGCACATATAGACCCAGACGTGCAGACCACTGAAATTCTCGACTTATGGCAACAGACGTTGGACTCGCTCAATGACCAATCGGGGGAGCACACGGTTGCTGCTCAGTACATTGATTGGATAGCAAAGTTTAAGTTGATGCAGGGGTATCGCGATCGGGATTCTTTGGGTTGGAATAGCCCGCGGTTATCTCTGATTGACCTGCAGTACAGCGATATAGATCCTGATCGCGGAATAGCCAAAAAACTTATGAATCGGGGGGCAATTGACACCCTGTTCTCGGAGGATCAGATCAAACTCGCCACGACCGAAGCCCCGCACGACACCCGTGCCTATTTCCGTGGCGAATGCGTACGGCGCTACCCACAAAATGTGGCGGCTGCTTCTTGGGACAGCATAGTTTTTGACACGGGGGGAGATACCCTCCTCCGTATTCCGACCCTTGAGCCAAGAAGGGGTAACCGAGAGTCAATCCAGCACCTTCTCGACCAGAATGAGAGTGCAGTTGACCTCCTCAATTCGTTGCGCTCCCACGACTAGCAGTTAGGCTAAACCCATGGCAACCCACGACAGCAACCAGATCAAGCGTTCCCGCCGCGATGAAGACGAGGTCGAGCAGGACAGTACGGTTACGTCAACAAGGAATAACGCTGAACTGGATAGTGACGTGGATTCACTCTTGGATGAAATCGATGAAATTCTGGAAGTTAACGCTGAAGATTTCGTCAAGTCATTCGTTCAAAAGGGTGGCCAGTGAACCCAGAGTCCTCATTCGCAATGCATTTACAGGCTCAGGGCAAGTTACCCAATGCGGTCTCGATGGGAACAACACCGGAGCACCTTGCACCACACGGGACAACAATTGTCGCCCTGCGTCATGCCGAAGGTGTGCTCATGGCTGGGGATCGCCGGGCAACTATGGGAAACATAATTGCGCAGCGTGACATTCAGAAAGTATTCCCAGCTGACACCTACTCATTGATTGGTATCGCAGGCTCTGCGGGAATTGCTTTGGAACTTGTCCGACTTTTTCAAGTGGAACTCGAACATTATGAAAAAATTGAAGGCACCTCTTTGTCGCTCAATGGTAAGGCGAATCGACTGTCAAGCCTTTTACGTTCCAATCTTGGACTAGCAATGCAGGGGTTGGCAGTTGTTCCGTTATTCGCCGGTTTTGACAGTAATTTGAATACGGGCCGCATATTTTCTTATGATGTCACTGGCGGGCGTTATGAAGAGCATGATTTTTATGCCGTCGGATCTGGGTCGCAATTCGCGCGAGGTGCACTCAAGAAAATTAACGCACTCGATCAAAGCGAAGATGAAGCCATTGCAGCAGCAATCGAGGCGCTCTTTGATGCGGCAGACGATGACAGCGCAACGGGTGGACCTGATGTAAGCCGTGGAATTTTTCCCGTGATCTATACCGCTGGACCAAATGGTGTTCAAGAAATTGCCACGGACCGCATTGCTGAACTCTCGCGCGCAATGCTCCAGCGTCGCTCCACAGAACCCAATGGTCCGCGAGCGCATTTAATCAAGGATCGGGATTCCGCATGAGCATGCCGTATTACGTATCACCCGAACAGATTATCGCTGACAAAGCGGAGTTTGCGCGTAAGGGAATTGCTCGTGGCAGGTCTGTGATTGTGGCTAGTGCCGTTGACGCCATCTACTTCATCGCTGACAACCCTTCACGCGCCCTACACAAAATCGGTGAGATATATGACCGCATTGGATTTGCGGCTGTAGGCCGATACAACGAGTTTGAAAACTTGAGGGTTGCGGGTGTTCGGCTTGCTGACACGCGGGGTTATTCATATGACCGGGCTGACGTAACGGTCCGAACAATTGCAAACGCGTACGCACAAACTTTGGGGAGTATTTTTATTGAAGCTGCCAAGCCATTTGAAGTTGAGATTGCCGTTGCACAAGTGGGCTCGACGCCGGAAGAGGATCAGTTGTATCGGATCTCATTTGATGGATCAGTCCACGATCAAGCTGGCTTCATCAGCATGGGAGGAGACAGCGAGACTGTGGGGAATCACATGAAGGAAAACTGGGAAACAGGCGCAGGAGCACAAGAAACGCTGAAGGCCGCCGTCAAAGCGCTCTATCCTGATTCAGAACCCGACATCACATCATTGGAAGTGGCCACTCTGAGCCGCGCCGGTGATGGACGACGCTTTAGTCGTTGCTCGGTGCAAGAAATATCAAAGTTACTGGTTTAAGGGGTCACCGCTATGCAGCGCCGAATATTTGGCATCGAGACGGAGTACGGTGTCACCTGCACTTTTAAAGGTCAACGGCGTCTGAGTCCTGATGAAGTTGCCCGATATCTGTTCCGCCGCGTTGTCAGTTGGGGGCGCAGTAGTAATGTCTTTCTCTCAAATGGAGCAAGGCTGTACCTCGATGTTGGATCACACCCTGAATACGCAACAGCCGAATGTGATGACTTTATTGAATTGCTCGCGCAGGACCGCGCTGGCGAACGCATCCTCGAGGGCCTAAGTATTGAGGCAGAGGAGAGATTGGTTCAAGAGGGTATTTTTGGTGACGTTTATCTATTTAAGAACAACACTGACTCAGCTGGTAACTCATATGGGTGCCATGAAAATTACCTCATCGATCGGTCCACCGATTTTGCGAATCTTGCCCAGACGTTCATCCCCTTTTTGATCAGCCGGCAAATCTTGGTCGGTGCTGGCAAAGTTGTGCAAACTCCCCGAGGATCGACCTACGCGGTCAGTCAACGCGCCGACCATATTTGGGAGGGGGTTTCCAGCGCAACAACCCGATCGCGACCAATCATCAACACACGAGATGAACCACATGCCGATGCCGACCTGTATCGGCGCCTTCATGTGATCGTTGGTGATAGCAACATGAGTGACACCACGAACCTGCTCAAAGTTGTTTCGGCGCATCTGGTTCTCTCGATGATTGAATCGGGGGCGGTCATGCGCGATCTCACCCTCGCAAATCCCATTCGAGCCATCAGGGAGATCAGCCACGACACCACCGGCACGCGGACGGTGAAATTGGCCAATGGCAAAGAGATGTCAGCCATCGCGATGCAGAGTGAATACTTCCAAAAGGTTTCGGACTTTGTTGCCCGCAGTGGAATTGTTGACCCGGTCACCCAACAGGCGATGGAACTGTGGGAAAGGTCAATCAAAGCTGTCGGTTCGGGCGATCTACATCTGATCGATCGCGAAATTGATTGGGTGATCAAACTACGCCTGATTGAGCGTTACATGCGCAAAAATAATATGACCCTTGAAGATGTCCGGATTGCACAATTAGATCTGGCCTACCACGACATTCGTCGGGATCGTGGCCTATTTTATCTCCTCGAACGTGGTGGGGCTGTTGATTCAATCCTGACGCCCGACCAAATTGAAACGGCGAAGAATATTGCGCCACAAACAACCCGAGCAAAGCTGCGCGGCGACTTCATTGCTCGCGCGCAGGAACGCCGTCGGGACTACACGGTGGACTGGGTGCACCTCAAACTCAACGACCAAGGTCAGCGCACGGTCCTGTTAAAAGATCCTTTTCAACACACCGACGAACGTGTTGATCGACTCATCGCCTCAATGTAGGCATGACTGGGTTAAACAGGTATTCTGACCGAGTGAGAATACAAATAGCCACCTCAGCAATTGCCCTATCCGCCATGATCTTGTTGGCCGGCTGCTCAAGCAGCCAAGATGCTGATCCGCAATTTACCGATACTGGCTCCGCCTCCGGACCGTATTCAGTTAATGATTGTGCGACCCTGAGTTCACCGGTCATTTCAGAAACGGCGCCTCCAGGACTTGCTGTAGACGGGCTTGTGATCGGCGAAGATGCAGTTCCAACGATCAGCGTAGGGCCCAATTCGGTTCCTGCCGTAGAACTGGTTTCACAGCAACTCATTGCAGGTAGCGGTGCGAGCGTTGCCGTTGGGGACACCATTACTGTCAATTACTGCGGGGTTGGTCAAATCACTGGCGCTCTCTTTGATTCTTCATTTGGGCGTGGGGAACCAGCCACCTTTGACCTTGTGCCTGGCGGCCTCATCGAAGGCTGGACCCAAGGCGTCCCAGGAATGCAGGTTGGAGAACGTCGTTTACTTCAGATTCCCGGTGATTTGGGCTACGGCGCTAACCCTCCCGGCGGTATTGAGGTTGATGAAACCCTTATTTTTGTCGTTGAACTTGTATCCATCGGTTAGTCTCAAAACCATCCATAGTTAGGGAAGTTGGAACCGCATGTCTGATCTAACAAAACCCGAAATTGACTTTATTGAGGGACCGGCACCAACCGAGTTAGTAATCATGGATTTGGTTGTTGGTACGGGAGCGGAAGCTACACCCGGCGCCACGGTTGACGTGCACTACTTGGGGGTCGAATTTGAGACAGGGGAGCAATTTGACGCTTCATGGGATCGCGGGGAGAGCATCAATTTTCCGCTTTCGGGCCTGATTGCCGGTTGGCAGGAAGGTATTCCCGGCATGAAAGTGGGAGGGCGCCGACAACTTGTCATCCCACCAGCGCTGGCTTATGGGGAATCCGGTGGACATCGTTTATCGGGTAAGACACTTGTTTTCATCATTGACCTTCTCGGCGTTAAATAGACAAAAGTGCCTTAATGCCCCGACGCGACAAAACGGAACGACTGCTCAACTTGGTGTTCGCCATGATGTCAACGAGTCGGGCTATTTCGCGTTCAGATATTCGGGACAACGTTGCCGGCTACGAAGACGCCCATTCAGACGAGGCGTTCGAGCGGATGTTCGAGCGGGATAAAGATGAACTCCGATCTATGGGTCTACCAATTGAAACGGTAACCGACACAATGGGTGACACTTTGGGCTATCGAATCCGGCCCAGTGAATACGAGTTCGTTGATTTGGAACTCAGCCCCGACGATTTAATTGTTTTGGGAGTTGCCGCACAAGTGTGGGATCAAGCAGTGCTGAGCGCTCCCGCACAAAGCGCGCTTCGCAAGATTGAGGCGAAATATGGGAAAAGTGTTGTTTCACCCCCCGCTGAAATGTCTGGCCTCGTGAGATTACAGGCGAACGACGTCTCACTGCCGATACTGCTTCGAGCAGCGCGGGAAAAAAGAGTTGTAAAATTTAATTATCAGAATCGCGCTGGGCAACAATCGGCAAGAAGTATTGAGCCTTGGGCCGTCATTTGTCGCGAGGGGCATTGGTACTGCATAGGTTTCGATCTTGATCGTCAGGAGCAGAGAACTTTCAAACTCCCCAGAATCCAGGGTGGTGTCAAATTGACGGCTGAAGTGCATACTGCGCTGCGGCCAGAAAACCCCTCAATGCAAATCCCACAACCTGACGAGTTGATTACTGCTCGAATTACCATCGTGCCCCAACGCGGAGCCATGTTGCGGAGAAACGCAGCTTCAATTGAAATTTCTGAAGACGGGGATCGCTTAACAGTTAATGGTTCGCTCGCTGATTTAACCCAATGGACACTGCTTGCGCTTTTTGATGTGATCAAGATTGATTCACCTACGCTGTCGGAATCTGTACTGACAGCCAGTAAACGGGTCTTTGATGAGCATCGACTTGCGGTCGAGAATGGTGCGACTAATGGCTGAGCAGATATCCGACCGAATTTCTCGGTTGCTCGCTTTGGTTCCTTGGCTAGCCAAGCGCCCAGGAATAACCCTGACACAAACAGCTGAACATTTCGGTATCAGTGTGGAGGTGCTCACCAAGGATCTTTGGCAGCTCGTCTTGTGTGGACTTCCCGGCTACGGACCCGACCAACTGGTCGACATTGACTTTTGGGATGACGATCGAATCTGGGTCCAAGACCCACAAACGTTGGCGGTCCCTATGCGAATCAGTTCGGATGAGGCAATAGCTTTGTCGATCGCGCTTCGGCGGATGAACCAGATACCTGGAGTGTCGGAAAAAGAATCAATCAACAGACTCATTGTTAAAATGGATGCCGTTACTGGTTCAGAAGTAAGTGTGGTTCCGACCTCAGGTGCGGAACAGGCTGCCCAGAGCGAATTGATTGAATTTGCCCTCGCTAACAATCTTTCATTAAATTTTGAATACTCATCGGCGAACGACGACCATTCACGTCGCAATGTTGCCCCATTGAGAGTTTTTAGTGTTGATGATTATTTGTACTTAGCCGCATGGTGCGAGCAAGCTGAGGCGGTGCGTTCATTCCGTTTTGACCGGATGGCCGATCTAATATCGGGTGAACCACTTGTGCACGCTGATGTTGACCTGGGGGTCGAAGTCACCGGATTAACAGATTTGACATCGGCTCCCACGGCCCTGATTCGTATTGACCCAGTGATTGCCTGGGTCACGGAAGAGGCTTGGGTAACCCGTGCACCTGATGGCCTTGGTCAACTCAAGGATGGTCAGATCTTGATCACCGTGCCCTATTTATCCAAGGATTGGCTGATTCGCTGGATTATGTCCATGGCAGGTGCCGCTACCGTCCTAGAGCCGATCGAATTTGCCGAAGAAATCAGTGAATTGGTTCAGAAATCCATGGTCCGGCTGGGCAACTGACGTTGTGGCCGAAGTAGAGTCCGAGGAGTTGTAGACTGAAGTCGTAGACTCGGTAGGGCATAAAGAAATCCGCGTGGCAAGGAAGGGATCACATGTTCAGTAATCTCAAAGGCTGGGAATGGCTCATCATCGTCGCCCTTATTTTGCTGTTGTTTGGTGCAAAACGACTCCCCGATGCTGCACGCGGCCTTGGTCGTTCACTTCGTATCTTCAAAGCGGAAACCAAAGGCCTCGTGAATAACGAGAGCGAAGAGGAAGTGAAGGCTGTTGACCCCAAAAACGCGGATTCGAAGGCAGTCCAAGCTGGTACGCCCGAAATAGCAATAGTCGAAGTGAGCACTGAAAATGAGCCTGCTTCGCCCACTGAACGTTAGTAGCAGCTAGTGACCCTGCGCGAAAAGCAGGAGTCGGTGGGAATGCCACTGGTCGAGCATTTACGGGAGCTGCGGTCCCGGTTGGTCAAAAGTGGAATTGCCATTGCAGTTGGCATGGTTATTGGTTGGATCTATTACGCAGAAATTTTTGCTTGGATCAGCGAACCTTTCACCAACGTCATTGCTGCGGCAAAAGCCAATGGTCAAAACGTGGTCTTGGCGCTCACCGGTGTTGCCGACCCATTTGTTCTGCAAATTCAAGTTTCCGCTGCCGCTGGCCTCGCCCTAAGTGCCCCCGTGTGGCTGTACCAGCTCTGGCGATTCGTCACACCCGGTTTACACCGCAATGAACAAAAATGGGCGATTGGGTTTGTCGCTGTTGCCACACCACTGTTCGCGGCTGGAATAATTCTGGCCTATGTTGTAATGCCCCTTGGATTAGAAATACTGCTCGGATTTACTCCAGATAACGTGGAGAACATTGTCTCTGTTGATCGTTACCTCTCGTTCTTCCTCAGGACAATTCTCGTGTTTGGGGTGGGATTCTTAACGCCACTTCTCATTGTGTTGTTGAACTTCGCGGGAATTCTCTCGGGTAAACGCCTGGTTTCATGGTGGCGGTGGATTATTTTCACGGTTTTGATTTTCTCGGCCATTGCAACCCCAACGGGTGACCCCATCAACTTGATGTTGCTGGCGGGTCCAATCATGATCCTTGTCATTATTGCGGTCGGGATCTCACTGCTCAATGACCGTCGGCGGGCTCGGAAAATGCGCAATTCTGGATTTGGTGAACTTGATGACGACGAAATCTCGCCCCTTGACACAGATCGAGAAGATTGACGCACCACGGATAGACTGTAGTTATGACTTCCGCGGCTGAAAAGTATGCCGCATCTCGTTTGCGAGCAAAAGACAATAAAACCATGGTGGGCGCCTTTACGTCCGGCTACGCATTCGATCTGGACCCATTTCAGTTGGAAGCGGTTCGAGCAATCGAGTCTGGCAAAGGCGTGTTAGTAGCTGCACCTACCGGAGCAGGGAAAACGGTCGTTGGCGAGTTCGCAATCTTTCGCGCGCTCAACACCGGAACCAAGTGTTTTTACACCACGCCGATTAAAGCTCTCTCTAACCAAAAGTACGCGGAATTGGTCGAACGGTATGGCAGTGAGAATGTTGGACTGCTAACGGGAGATAACAGCATCAATGGAGATGCACCGATTGTCGTCATGACAACTGAAGTTCTACGAAACATGCTTTACGCGCGCTCAACGACCTTGAACAATCTTTCATTTGTTGTGATGGATGAAGTGCATTATCTTGCCGACCGTTCACGCGGCGCAGTTTGGGAAGAGGTGATTATCCACCTGCCCGAATCCGTGACCATCATCGCGCTGAGCGCGACCGTGAGCAACGCAGAAGAATTTGGACGGTGGCTGGCGACAATCAGGGGTGAAACTGAAGTCATTGTGGAGGAAATACGTCCCGTGCCTTTATGGCAACACGTGATGGCGGGAAAACGGCTCTACGACCTATTCATTGATGACTCTCAACATGAAGTAAACCCTGAGTTGGCGGCATTAGCCCGAAGTTCTGCACAAGCTGCGACAAGTCGGAATCATTCCAAATACGGTAGTAAAGGTCGAGGCGCGCCCCGACGAACTACGTTGACACCATGGCGAAGTGACGTTGTGGCTTTGCTTGAAGCCGAAGTTCTGTTACCGGCCATTTACTTTCTGTTTAGCCGCGCCGGGTGTGATGACGCGGTTGAGCAAATTCTTCGGTCGGGACTTCGCTTAACCTCAACAGTTGAACGCGAAAAAATTCGCAACCAAGTACTTGAGTCAACCCGGGATATTCCCGACGAAGATCTAGCCGCATTGGGTTTTAGCGATTGGATAGACGCACTAGAGCGGGGTGTTGCCGCCCACCATGCTGGAGCCCTTCCACGATTCAAAGAGATTGTCGAGTCTTTATTCCAGCAGGGTTTACTGAAAGTGGTTTTCGCAACCGAGACTCTGGCGTTGGGTATCAATATGCCGGCGAAGTCAGTTGTTCTTGAGCGTTTGGTCAAGTGGAATGGGGACGCCCATGTTGACCTTTCACCGGGGGAGTACACCCAAATCACTGGCCGTGCTGGCCGTCGGGGCATTGATATTGAGGGTCACGCGGTTGTGCTTTGGCAGCAGGAACTTGACCCTAAATCACTCGCCGGTTTGGCGTCCACGCGCACCTATCCATTGAAATCTTCATTTCGACCTAGTTACAACATGACGGTCAACCTGGTCGGATCAATAGGTACTGAGCGTGCACGCGAACTTCTCGAGACTTCATTTGCCCAATTTCAAGCGGATGCTTCGGTGGTCGGAATGGCGACCGAACTGCGAAAACTGGAAGAGGCAAAAGCTGGTTACTTTGACTCAATGCAGTGCCATCTTGGCGACTTTGAACAATACAGCGCTATTCGTTTCGAAATTTCAGTCGCAGAACGTCAGGACAGTCGTCAGGTTGTACGTCAGAGGCGCGACTTCGGTGAAGCTCAACTGCGAATACTGAAGGTAGGAGATGTAATCATGCTCTCCGCTGGGAAAAAAGCAGGACCAGCAGTCGTTGTAACACCTGCGATCAATAATGACAAAGTGGAGCCACGACCCATGGTGCTGACCGGAGATCGCCAGGTACGTCGACTCAATCACCATGATGCATTGGTTGATTTATCTCCCATCGGGAAAATCAAGGTCCCGAAAAGCTTCTCATCCCGTGATGCTCATATGAAGAAATCCTTGGCATCCCAAGTGCGCGAAATTGGCCAACATGCCGCTGATCCAAAACGACGTGGCAATAAGTCACATGAGGTAAATCCGCTCGTCCAAGATCTCCGGGACCAAATGCGGGCCCACCCGTGCCATGGTTGTGATGAGCGCGAAGCCCATGCACGCTGGGGGGAGCGTTTTCAGAAAACAGAAAGCCAGTACCAAGAAGTCTCGTCCCGAATGAAAGGTCGAACGAACACCATTGCCCGGCGATTTGATCGACTGTGCTCGGTGCTGGGGGACCTTGATTACTTGGTGAAGGACCCCCAAGGCGAATGGCAAGTCACCCGACGCGGTGACCTACTCAAAGGGGTTTATTCGGAAAATGATCTACTCATCGCCCAAACAATATTGGCCGGTGTCTTAGACGAGCTCGACCCGCCAACCCTGGCGGCTGTGTGTTCAACATTTGTTTATGAAAGTCGCCGAGGTGATTCCGATGAAGCTCCGTCAGTCCCTGGTGGACCAACCCAAAAGGCCCTCGATGACATCCACGAGATTTGGGGTCACGTTGAAGGAATCGAGCACGACCACAAAGTGCACGAGAGCCGCAGGCTAGACGCCGGCTTGGCTTGGGCCCTTTACCGGTGGGCAAAAGGGGCTACATTGATGAAAATACTGACAAGCAATGACGTAACGGCTGGAGACTTTGTTCGCTGGGTGCGGCAGGTGATTGACCTTCTCGGTCAAATTGTTGCTGTTACCCCACCCGATTCAGCCCTGCATGCCAACGCCTTGGCCGCAATTGACTTGTGTAAGCGTGGGATTATTTCCTATCCCAGCGCAGCCTGAAGAAGTTCATCAACGTACTTGTCAACTCCCCAAGTGAGCGCCACCTCATTGAGTGTCTGCATATCAACGGGTTCATAGGGAACATCGGTGCTCCACGCGCCCACGGGAAGTCGAGTCTCAGCCGTGATTACCTTCATAGCCGCATCCAAGTAGTCTGCGCCGGAGCTAATCCGCTCCGCAAGCCGAGGTGTGAGTGGCTTGTCAGGATTAGGGGCCTCTGATGCCTTGACGAGGGCGTCGAGGGTGCCGTAGGCATTAACCAGTGCGATAGCGGTTTTATCGCCAATTCCTGGGATCCCAGGAAGTCCGTCGCTGGAATCACCCCGGAGTGCCGCCATAGACAGATAGTTTTTGGGGGATACACCATATTTTGACTCAATTCCCTCGGGATCCAAAACCGGCCAATTTTCTACACCACCGGTGACCTGCAAAAGTAGTGAGACTTGATCGGTGACCACCTGGATGAGGTCCCGATCACTCGTAACCACGAATGATCGCCCCTGATGCTGGGCCGCAACCGAGGCGATCACGTCATCGGCCTCAAAACCATCTATCCCGATTCGGGCAACACCCCAGGCATCAAGAATTGCTGCAATTGCATCAATCTGGGGACTTAGGGTGTCCGGTACTTCTTCCTGCCCTGAACCCACTTCAAGTCGGTGGGTTTTATAGCTGGGAACTAATTCCACCCGCCAAGCCGGTCGCCAGTCGTTGTCCCACGCGGCAACAATTCCGCTGGGGTGGTGAAGCGTGATCAATTTGGTCAACATTAAAAGGAAGCCTCGGACCGCATTATGGGGCTCACCGTTGGGCGCGGTCATTTTCTCGGGAAGAGCGTAGAACGCCCGGTAATACAGGGTGGCACTATCGAGGATTAACAAAGGTCCACTCACAGCGAAAGTATGACACCCGGGCTAATCTGTCCTACATGGCTGCAACCTCGGACTATCTGGAGCGAATTCATCGAGTACAGGTTCACATGCAGGAACTAGGTGTGGATCTAATGCTGGTTACCCCGAGTGCGGACCTGCGTTATCTCATTGGCTACAACGCTATTCCGCTGGAGCGCATCACCGCCTTGGTGATCACGCCCCAGAATGCACCGTCGTTGGTTGTACCGCGGCTGGAGGTATCAACCGCTCATGCAAGTCCTTTCGGTGATTTGGGCTGGGAAGTCTTTGGCTGGGTTGAAAATGACAATCCTTACGCAATTATCCGGGAAGTATCAAGATTCAGTCAGGGCCGGATCGCGGTCGACAATCACATGTGGGCCGAGCGGGTTCTCAAGATCCAGGAAAATTTTCCCAAAGCACACATCGAATTAGCCGCCCCCATCATCAGTGCAATCCGGAGTCGTAAAACTCCGAACGAACTGGATTTCTTACGTGAAGCTGCTTCAGCGATTGACCGCGTGCACGCGCAAGTCCCCAAACTACTTAAAGTGGGTCGCACGGAGGAGGAAGTCGGGCGTGATATCTCCGAACTCATTTTGGCCGAAGGACACGTTCGGGTTGACTTTGTCATTGTTGCTTCAGGTCCAAATGGAGCCAGTCCCCATCACGAACTCAGTAATCGTGTGATCGGTGCCGGTGACCCGGTCGTCGTTGATATTGGCGGAACCATGCCCAGCGGATACTGCAGCGACTGCACTCGAACCTACTCCATGGGTGACCCGGGATCTGACTACACAGAGCGGTACGAGATTTTGCAACGAGCACAGGAACGTTCAACCAAGGCGGTCTTCAACGGAGCGATTAGTCATGACATCGACGCAGCTGGCAGGAATGAACTTGCCAACAGTGATCTAGCTCAATACTTTATCCACCGAACGGGCCACGGGATAGGTCTTGAGACCCACGAAGAGCCCTATATCGGTGAGAACAATCAAACCGTGATCGAAAACAACATGGTGTTCAGTATTGAACCCGGTTTTTATATTGAAGGTGTCCACGGAGCACGCATCGAAGATATTGTTATCTGTACCCCGGGTGGACCTGAGTCGATCAACAATCAAACTCGTGATCTAGTCATTATTGAGATTTAGCCGACTGAATCATGTCTAAGCGAACATTGATCACCAACGCAGCGATTTATGCACCCAGTGTGCCCTTTGCCACGGCCATGCTGATTGACGGTCAGGAAATTGCTTGGATCGGGGATCACAGTGGCGCGGAGGTCCACCGGGAACTTGCCGACACGGTTATACACGCGGATGGACACTTTCTTGCGCCGGGTTTTGTTGATGCACACGTTCACGCTACAAGTACCGGAATCATGCTCAACGGTCTCGACCTCACCCAAGTGATGAACAAAACTCAGTTACTTGATTTGCTCAGTGATTACGCGAAGATGCTAGGTGGCGCAACGGTTCTGGGCCACGGATGGGATGAAACCAATTGGGATAACCCAGACCTACCCACGCGTGAAGAAATTGATCGAGCTACCTGGGGGAGTGTCGTTTACTTAAGTCGGGTTGACGTCCATTCAGCGATAGTCTCGAACTCACTCATTGCGCATTTGCCAGAGTGCAGAGGAATGACAGGATTCAGCGACGGACCGGTCACCCAACTCGCCCATGGAGCCATCCGGACTTTTGCACTGGATTCAATTTCGGTCGGTCAACGAGGCAAGGCCCAAGAAACCTTTTTGACCAATGCTCTCTCACAAGGAATTGTCAGCGTCCATGAAATGGCCGGTCCGAACATCAGCTCTCACCAAGACGCACGTTCACTCAAGGAACTGGCATCACTAGCGGGAATGCCACATCTTGCCATTTACTGGGGTGAACTTTTCAGTGAACAGACCCAAGAAATTGTTTCGGATCTAGAAGCGATTGGTGCTGGTGGTGATTTGTTTATCGATGGAGCGATTGGTTCGCGAACCGCGTTCCTACATGATCCATATGCGGATAGCCACGACACTCGCGGTGCAAATTACTTGAGCATTGAGCAAGTTGCCGAGCATCTGGTTGCCTGTACCCAAGCAGGTATTCAAGGTGGATTCCACGTGATCGGTGATCGTGCGTGTGAAATCGCGATCCAAGGGGCAAGTTTGGCAGCATCGACAACCTCGGAGTCAGATTTTAGGCGGCTGCGACACCGTCTTGAGCATGCTGAGATGCTCGCGGAAGGGGACATTGCCATCATGCGCAATCTCAGTATGAGCGCCAGTATGCAGCCATTATTTGATGCGTGGTGGGGAAAACCGGGCGGCATGTACGAGTCTCGTTTAGGAAAACGGTCACAAAAAATGAACCGTTGGGGCAGCTTGCAAGCCGCGGGTGCAGCCGTGTGTTTCTCCTCCGATTCACCCGTTACACCGAACACGCCGTGGGAGGCGGTCCATGCCGCAATGCATCACCACAATGTAAACGAGCGGATTAGTGGAAGGGCAGCTTTTGCGGCCCACACCCGAGGTGGGTGGCGCGCGCTAGGTCCGCAATTCGATTCCGAGGGTGTTATTGAAGTCGGGGCGACAGCCAACTTGGCTACTTGGCGCGTTGAGGATTATCAAGTGAGTGTTCCCGATTCTCGAGTGACCCAGTGGAGTACTGATCCGCGCTCCGCCACCGTTCCGTTACCTTATTTGGGTGACGCAGGATCTCCAATAACACCTACTAATGTCTGCACAATCGTTAAAGGTGATATTGCCTACCTCGAGGATAGTTTTTCCGACCGAGTAACTAATAATGCCTAGTGCATTTGTCACTCTGGTGGTGCGCATCGCCGCAACAGCGCTGGCCGGTTGGTTCCTCTCAATGGCCTATCCCTTCGCCAGCCAGTGGTGGTTGGCTCCCGTCTCAATTGCGATTTTCACAGGAGCGGCGTGGAACACGAAGAAGAAAACAGCCGCAGTCATCGGTTTTATTTTTGGCCTTGTGTCATTTCGTGTGCAACACGATTGGCTGGTCGTGGTTGGAGCAGACGCAACTTGGATTCTCTCGATCTATCTCGCCCTATGGATTGCCATTATCGGTATTTTGGTCTCAATCCTGTCCCGAGCCATCTCAAGGCGATCAATTCCTTGGCCGGTAGGACTGATTGCACTGGGTTCGATCTGGGTTCTTGAAGAATTCTTAAGAGGGCGTTTCCCATTTGGTGGTTACCCGTGGGCGAGGCTGGCTTTCAGTCAAGCTGATTCGCCGTTGGCTTTCTGGGCCCGACTTGGTGGTATTCCTTGGCTTAGTTTTATGGTCGCATTCATTGCAATTGCCTTCGTTGGAATTATCTTCATATCCTCGATGCGTGCGAAACTTATTCTAAGTTTGATTATCGTTGTTTCGTTCATTATTCCCATCACCCTCAGCAACACGAGTAGCGAAACAACCGAATCAACTATTGCTATCGGCGTTGTACAAGGGGGAACACCGCAAACAGGCATGGGCGCAATGGATGTTCGCCGAGCTGTCCTGGAAAACCATGTCAGGGAAACCATGAACCTTGCCGCAAAAGTCAAGAGTGGGGAAGTGCCTCAACCATCGATAGTTATTTGGCCAGAGAACTCCTCAGACCTCGATCCGTTCACCGAACCTGACGCCGCAGCACTGATTGATACGGCAGCAAAAGCAATTGGTGTTCCAATTCTGGTGGGTGCGGTCGTCAACTCGGCCACGGATCCAGAGAACGAGGTGTACAACATGGGGATCCTGTGGGATCCTGAAAAGGGACCGGGCGATACGTACATAAAAAATGCCCCCGTTCCTTTCGGGGAGTTCATTCCCTTCCGTAGCATTTTGACCCAGTTCATTTCGCGTTATGACCGAGTAACACGGGATTTTGCCCATGGGACCGAGCCGGGAATCTTCGCAGTTGACGGTCTTATACTTGGTGATCTGATTTGTTTCGAAGTCGCCGTTGACCCGGTTGTGAATCGAGTCGTGAGCGAGGGTGCGCAAATCCTTGTCGTACAAACGAATAATGCAACCTACTCTGGGACTGCACTACCGGAACAGCAGCTTCATATTGAGCGGCTTCGCGCTATTGAATACGATCGCACGGTAATAGTGGCAGCCACCACAGGTATCAGTGCGCAGATTTTCCCAGATGGCAGTGTTGGACAAACCCTGCCCGATGGCGCCACTGGGTTTTTTGTCGTTGATGTTTCGCCACACTCGAATCTGACGCTAGCCGCACGGTTTGGTCCCTTTATTGAATTGTTGTTATGTCTTTTTGCAATAGGAACCCTCGTGCTAATCCCGATTCTCCGGCGCCGAAGGTTCACAAGTTAAGGTAACCCAGTGAGCGCCATTTCCAAATCTGTTGATCCCAAACTGGGGCGAATTTTGGTCATAATCCCGACGTACAACGAGTTGGAAGCCCTTCCCATGATTTTGGCGCGAGTGCAAAGAAATGTGCCGTCGGCCGAGATTCTCATTGTGGACGACAACTCACCCGACGGCACTGGTCGGATCGCCGATCAGTGGGTTGAGGCGCACACTGGTATCCATGTACTTCATCGCGTTGGCAAGTCCGGATTAGGCACCGCCTACTTGGCAGGTTTCTCCTGGGGATTGCAGCAAGGGTATGACGTAATTGTCGAAATGGATGCTGACGGTTCACACCAGCCCGAACAACTACCCGACCTGCTCGCTGCCTTGGAATATTCGGATCTCGTGCTTGGGTCCCGTTGGGTTGAGGGTGGCGGAACGCAAAACTGGTCAAAGAACCGAGAAATTCTCTCAAAAGGCGGCAATTACTATACGAAAAAAATGCTGGGAATTGATATCAGCGATGCAACTGGCGGCTATCGAGCGTTCAAGGCCAGCACACTGCGCTCCCTTGATCTACACGAAGTCGCCTCTGCAGGATATTGCTTTCAGGTCGATCTCGCGTGGCGGGCCAAGCAGCGGGGATTCATAGTGACCGAAGTCCCCATCATGTTTGTGGAGCGTGAAGTTGGGACGAGCAAAATGAGTCGCAAAATAGTGACCGAGGCGCTTTGGAAAGTGACGGTCTGGGGAGTCGATCGTCGAATCAAGATTCTAAAAAACACGTTAATAAAAAACGGTGGGGTGAAACAGTGAAGCTACGTTCGCGGCTTGTAATCTTTGGCTACCCACTCATTGAAATCTTGTTGTTTTGGTGGGTTGCAAGTTTGACCGGGTGGGGGATTGCGATCCTGCTTATCATCGCGGGGTTCCCCGCGGGAGCCGCCTTAATGCGTAATGCTGCAGCCAAAGCTTCTGTCGTTTCAGCAACTCCTGATGCGGAGAAACCAAAAGTTGCCCGATCCGCAGCATTAATGTTTGTATCGGGCGTTCTCGTTCTGTTGCCTGGTTTCGCGACCGATGTACTTGGCATTATCTTCTTGATCCCACCGATTGGAAATCGAATAGTGCAGGCATTCAGCTCGATAATTGGTGCCCGTATGGTCCGCATGCCGGGTTACGGCAATGCTGGTTTTACGGGGAGTCAATTCGCATCCTACGTTGACGGTGAAGTGATCCGCGGCGTTGTAATTAGCGAAGACGATCCGGATGAACATGAAAACGGAGGCCCCTTCGGGCCTCCGCAAATCACAACCTAGTTTCGGAAATTCGAATACTTTTATTGCTACGCTGATTTAGCGAAAGCTCCTTCGTGGAGCAGTGCGACTCGTTCCTCATAAAGCGCTTTTAGCTCCTTAAGGCTACGGCGTTCGAGCAACATGTCCCAGTGCGTGCGAACCGGACGATCGGGCACCTTGGGTTCCACCACAAAATTTGGTCGGACCGCGACGCTGCCGCAGCGGCAATCCCATTCAATCGGGATTTCTTCCGCTTCGGTGGAAATGGGAATGAGGGAAACATGCCCGGTTGGGCAAACGTACTTAACGGTGACTCTTTCCGCGGGAGGGACCAAGCCATCGCGTTCTAAACTCAATGCTCCAAGACGTGTTCCTCGCATAGAGGTTTCAATCATGTCGTGCCCCTTTCCTGCCTGCACGAGCCAAATATTGGTTCGTGCAGGTCAGACGGGGGAGATTCGGGGTTGGTTCCGTAAAAAATAGAATTCCTGTCGCGCTACCGAAGTAGTAGGGCAAATATGACAATTGTGACACCAATCACAGCACCGATCGCAATCCATGGGGCACTTCTCCGCACTCGACCGTATTTTGGCTTGCCCACGCCATCAGAAATCTCACCTTGGCGCTTTAGTCGCTCATTACCTCGAGCAATTCGCGACGCTTGAGCCATCCGTTCCTCTGCACTTGCCTCTTTGGGGCCTTTTTTCAGGAACTCGGGATCCAGCAACTCATTGAAGTCGGGGGAATCGCTCATCTATAAATATTAACTCAACGACGGCTAGGCTTTGGCAATGCCAACGCAAACGTTTCGAAGTGGTCGGGCATTTGACCGCTTAATCAACTTCTCTGACGCGGTGGTCGCGGTTGCTGTAACTGTCCTGGTGCTTCCCATCGCAGACATAACCCTCTCCCGTGGGGAGGGGACTGTCTGGGATGTCCTTGGAGATCACGCTGGAGAAATAATTACGTTCTTTTTCACGTTCTTTGTAGTGTCGATCATGTGGCTTACCCACAATCGATTTATGAATCAATTGCGCGGGTACGACGGAGTTATTTTTTGGCTGAATACAGCTTGGCTCTCAATCATTGCCTTCCTGCCCGTCACAAGCGCCCTTTACTCGGATTCGGGACAAGACGGTACTGGCGGGTGGTTCTCCGGCACGATATTGGTCGGTTCGGGAATGCTGTATTGGGGTTCACTATCCCTCATAAGTTTCATCATCACACTGATGTCACTGCGTGCCCGCAGAAACACCCACTTGTACGACCCGGATCAGGTCATTCCACAAGGCTGGAAGAACATTTCGCGCGGTTGGATTT
Organism: Candidatus Nanopelagicales bacterium; assembly: GCA_040399625.1. GTDB lineage: Bacteria > Actinomycetota > Actinomycetes > S36-B12 > S36-B12 > UBA4592. The sequence goes on from JBBARV010000003.1 coordinate 37,090, forward strand.
TTGCCACATATTTTCTTTTGATTGGCGTAGTTTCACTTTTCTCTGCGGGAGTAGCTTCGTATTTGCCATTGGGCTTAATCGTGCTTCCATTTTTGTTAAAGCGCGAAGAGTACAGCGATGACATTGACTAGTTCAGTAAATTCTCTCCAAAAAAATGGGGATAGTTTGCGTTGTTTCGGTAGTTATGGATAATAAGATCATGAAATCTATGAGTCGCACGCTGACCGCGATAGCCGTTTTCGGATTGCTCCTAACGGGGTGTTCCTCCAATAACTCGATGGATATGGGGGATAGCTCAAATTCGACTATGGGAGATCAATCGTCAGCGGAGATGGCTGACATCGCCTTTGCACAAATGATGATTCCACACCATGAGCAAGCGATTGTTATGTCGGAGTTTGCACTGACCAATACGGATAACGTACAGGTTTTGGCACTGGCTCAAGAAATTATCGATGCCCAAGGACCTGAGATTGAGCAGATGAATGCTATCCTGGACAGGTTCGGCGCCAATATGGGTGGACACGGTGGACATACCATGGCTGGGATGTTGACCGACGAAGAACTTGGAGCGCTTCAAGCAGCGCAGGGTCCAGAGTTTGATCAATTGTTTTTAATGGGAATGATTGCCCACCATGAAGGTGCGATTGCGATGGCCAACGACGTCCTTGCGTCCGGCTCCGATCCAGACGTGCGGGCACTTGCGGAGGCTGTTGTTGCAGCACAGCAGTCCGAGATTGAAGTGATGCAGAAATTACTCGCCGGCTAGTTCTGACCGTTCCCTGAAAGGAGTGAGCCATGGTGGCCATTAAATGCGGCACAACACCCAACAGACGTTTGCGGGTCCTTCTTTCCCTGAGTGCAACTATCGCATTCCTTGGGGGTTGTTCTGCGGGTGGGGCAAGCACCGAGGCAAGCACCGAGGCAAGCACCGAGGCAAGCACCGAGGCAAGCACCGAGGCAAGCACTGGGGCAGTGGTCGCGACCACGCAGATTGCAAGCGCCCCCGACTGGGGACACGTGCACAACCTTTCGCTGGTCGGTGATGTGGTCTACATGGGCACACATGATGGTTTTTGGAAGCAGGAAACCGGCCAAGAACCAGTTTTGGTGTCCCAGCCAGCATTTGATGTGATGGGTCTTGCCGGGTCCAGCGACAGGTGGTTGGCTTCCGGTCACCCTGGTCCTGAAATGGACGGGCCTTCTAGCCTGGGACTGATCGAATCAGTGGATGGCGGCGTGACGTGGCAGTCTGTGTCATTATCCGGTGAGGTCGACTTTCATCGGGCTGAGGCCGTCAAGGGCTTTGTGCTCGGACTGGCAGCACACTCCGGTGCGTTGCTGCGATCAACGGATAGTGGGGGCACCTGGGATGACCTTGGATCCCCACCAATTTTTGATTTTTCCATTAATCCCACAGATCCAAATCTAGTTTTCGCGACCTCAGAGAGTGGCACCCTGCAAAGCGAAGATGGTGGGGAAACGTTCACTCCAATTTCGACCCCGGAAATTCTTGCCTTTTTATCCTGGGGAGAACAAGGACTTTACGCTGCTTCAACGCAAGGACAAATACTCTTCTCAGGTGATAACGGTGTGAGTTGGGAGACTCGTGGATCCTTGGGTGCAGCGCCAGGAGCCCTTGCAACCGATGGTGGCAACGTTGTGGCCATCGTTGAAGAGTCAATCTGGTTCTCAATCGATGGTGGTCTGACATTCGTTAAAAGGATCGCAGGTTCAGGCCAACACTAATGTGGACTTCGGAAAACAACCGATAATGTACATTATGTCAAATTTATCGAAGGGATTCCACCGGTGTGACGCGGGCTACGTCTCGTCGCAGCGATACCCTTCGGTTTGACTCATGCGGTCCTTCGGGGTAATTGCCCCACCACAATGCGGATTCACCTGGGAGCGAGATGTTGAATAAACTGGAATTGGTTCAGTCACATGAGAAGCTTGTAGTTTCTGACACCTGGAACCTTTCATCAGCAGTGGCACTGGGGGAATTTTGTCTGGATCGGGCTAGAGCTGCCCAACTCCCCATTTTGATCATGGTTCGGCACCTGGGACAGAGCGTGTTCGTAGCCGCGCTCCCCGGGTCATCGATGTTGAATGAAAACTGGGCCATGCGAAAAATACGGATGGTCGAGCTTTTCGGGAAGGGCTCAATGCTCATTCGGCTTGAGCACGAAGCAGATGACTCTAGTGTTTACGCCAAGCATGCTATTTCCGAAGAAAAGTACGCGGCTGTCGGTGGCGCAATCGCTTTACGGAATACCACCGGAGTCGTTGGTGTCTTGGTGGTCTCCGGCTTGGATCAATTCTCTGATCATATGTTTTGCGTTGACGCGCTCACCGAATTCACCGCCGAATAATCTCGTAATAGATCAGCCGATCTACCTAATTAAGGGCAAGTTCTTCAATACTTGGACAACTACACACCAAGTTTCGGTCCCCGAATGCACCATCGATTCGGCGCACCGGCGGCCAATATTTATTTGCTCTCACACCCGGAACGGGATAAGCGGCAACGGCCCCGGAGTAAGGCAACGGCTTCCCGTCAATAAGGCATGCGGCAGTGTGTGGGGCGTTGACCAGGGGATTTGAATCAGCCGGCCACTCCCCTGTTGCCACCATGTTGATTTCCCCCGAAATACTGACCATTGCGTTAATAAACCGATCCAATTCAGCAAGATTTTCACTCTCGGTCGGTTCGATCATCAGTGTGCCGGCGACAGGGAAACTCATGGTTGGTGCGTGGAAACCGTAATCGATGAGACGCTTGGCAATATCATCGACGCTGACTCCAGTGACGGCGGTTATCGGCCGAATATCGATAATGCACTCGTGGGCAACCAGACCATTGGCACCGCTATAGAGCACCGGAAAGTGATCCTTGAGCCGATGAGCGATGTAGTTCGCGCTCAAAATGGCGACTTGAGTTGCTTTGAGAAGACCCTCGGCGCCCATAAGCCTGATGTAAGCCCACGGAATAGGCAGGATCCCTGCACTCCCCCATGGCGCACCACTCACCGGTCCTACGCCACCGTCAACGAAGCCCATTCCGCTTGGACCGCACTCAGAACGAAGTGGGTGCGAGGGTAGGAAAGGCGCGAGGTGGGCTCGAACACCTACCGGACCAACACCTGGACCGCCACCACCGTGCGGGATGCAGAAAGTCTTATGGAGGTTTAAGTGCGAGACATCGGCACCGAATTTCCCTGGCTTTGCCACTCCAACGAGCGCGTTCAGGTTTGCCCCATCAACGTACACCTGTCCACCGGCCTCGTGCACCAGCGCGCAAATGTCAGCCACAGCCGTTTCAAATACACCGTGAGTAGACGGATAGGTAATCATTAAGGCCGCGATTTCGCCCGCATGTTCCGCGAGTTTTGCTTTGAGATCACCCATGTCCACATTGCCCATGTCGTCACATGCAATAACGACTACACGCATCCCGGCCATAACGGCACTCGCCGCATTAGTGCCATGGGCGCTACTGGGAATCAGGCAGATATCCCTGTTGTGCTCCCCCAGGTTCTCCAGATAGGCCTTGATGGCAAGCAACCCCGCGAACTCGCCTTGACTGCCCGCATTGGGTTGCAGTGAAACAGCATCGTATCCAGTGATTTCAACGAGGTAACTCTCTAGCGCGCGGATCATTTCGACGTAGCCCTGGGCTTGATCAAGGGGCGCGAAGGGGTGGATATTGGCAAATTCGGTCCACGTAATGGGTTCCATTTCCACGGTTGCATTGAGTTTCATTGTGCAACTACCCAGTGGAATCATCGAACGATCAAGTGCGATGTCTTTGTCGGAGAGCTTTCGCAGGTACCGCAACATGGCTGTTTCTGACCGGTAGGTGTTAAAAACTGGGTGTTCGAGAAAACTCGTGGTGCGGGCGCAAGTCTCCGGAATTGATTGGTTCTGCGCCTGGTCGTGGCCTATCACTTTCCCGGGCGTAAGCACCTGTGCAATCAACTGGATTGTCGTTAACGTTGATGTCTCATCAAGTGAGATCCCCAATGCAACTTCACTCGTACGTCGAACGTTGATGCCGATCGATTCGAGTTCGTCGGCCTGCGAAATAGCATCTGGTGCTGTGAGCGTGATTGTGTCAAAGAAATTATTGGAGCCGAGAAGATAACCGTGCAAGCTGAGGTGTTCTGCCAGAACTGTGGTGAGGCCATTGACCCTTCTGGCAATTTCCGTCAAGCCCTGCGGCCCGTGGTAGACGGCATACATCCCGGAAATTATGGCTAGTAAAACCTGAGCGGTACAGATATTGCTGGTGGCCTTCTCGCGTCGGATATGTTGCTCACGGGTTTGCAAGGCCAACCGGTAAGCGGGTGCACCGTCGGCGTCAACACTCACTCCCACCAGACGCCCCGGCAAGCTGCGCTCCAACCCGGAGCGAACCGACATAAACCCAGCATGTGGACCACCAAAACCCATGGGGACGCCGAATCGTTGAGCTGATCCAACAACTATGTCAGCCCCCAGTGCTCCCGGTGACTCGATCAGGGTGAGTGAAAGCAAATCAGTTGTGACGATTGCCATCGCGCCGGTGGATTTGATTCCTTCAATGATTGGTCCGATGTCGCTGATATTGCCCGATGAGCCCGGGTAGCTGATGACCACTCCGGCGAATTCACCATCGGGCAATGGTCTTTGTGTATTCCAAGTCGTTACGTCTACGCCCAGCGGCTTGGCTCGAGTCATCAGTACCGCCAAGGTTTGTGGGTGAATATCTTCGTCGACCAAGATTGCATTGGCGTTCTTCTTCCCCTGTCGCAACGAAAGGGTCATGGCTTCGGCGACCGCTGTTGGCTCGTCGAGGAGTGACGCTCCGGCTACCGGTAGCCCCGTTAAATCTTCAATCATGGTTTGAAAATTGATGAGCGCTTCGAGTCTCCCCTGTGAAATCTCAGGTTGGTACGGGGTATATGCGGTGTACCAGGCCGGGTTTTCCAAAATATTTCGCTTGATAACAGCCGGTGTGTATGTGTTGTAGTAACCCATGCCGATCAGGCTGGTGTTCACTTTATTTTGGGCAGCCATAGATTTGGCCAATGCAGTCACATCTTCTTCAGAGAGGGCTGCCGGGAGATCTAGCGCTTCATTCCACCGAATAACTTCGGGAACCACGGCCCGGGTAAATGCTTCAATGCTCGGGAATCCCAAGACGGCAAGCATTTGCTCAACATCAGATGTCCGTGGTCCGATATGGCGATCGGCAAAGCGGACTTCGTTCATGAAAACCTCCAAGTCGATGGGCATACTTGTTAGTACCCCATCTGTTTCTAAGGTTTCCCCTACCTGAGAGCTTCGCTACCAAACGGTAGCTTTCCCCTTCGGTGCAATTAGAAATTGCTTTCCAGATTAGCCTTTTTCTAGCGGTTCATGTGCCTGAGAGTTTGGTGGGGCCTTGCTCCTTCGGCGGTACGTGATACTGCCAAGCTTTCGCCTGACGTTCTCATGAACTCTCTCCCGCTAGAGATCGAGCAGCTGCTACAAATGTTACAACTAGCCGGCCACTCGCGCCGCGCGACGCTCCGAGAGCTCGTCGTGACCCTGCATAGCGATTAAACCCGTTTCTGGAGCCTCGCCGGGAAGGGAAGACAAATTCCCCTCGACCTCTTTCCATACGCTGCCAATCGCGATTCCGAAAACGCCTTGGCCACCACGAACCAGGTCCACAACTTCATCTGCACTGTTGCACTCGTAGATGCTGGCCCCGTCACTCATAATGGTCAAGCTGGAAAGCACGCTTGCATCCCGGGAACTCAAGTGCTCGACGGCAAGTCGAATGTTGTGCAGCGATACACCCGTGTCAATCAAGCGCTTAACGATCCGAAGGATCAAGATGTCGCGAAACCCATACAGACGATGGCTGCCAGACCCGTGGGCCCCTTTAACGCTAGGGACAACCAAACCTGTCCGAGCCCAATAATCCAACTGACGGTACGTAATTCCGGCGGCCGCACATGCGGTAGGCCCTCGGTACCCCAACCCGGACGGAACTACCGGGGCATCTAGCTCTTCGAACATAGATGGCTGAATCGGGTAGTTCTCAAAGGCACCAATAGTCTCGCCAGTCACAATTTCCTCCTACGAATAGGACTCGAACTTACGCAAGCCCCGGAGACGATGCTATCCGACACGCCATGGAGTTTGCAGGGGAAGTCTCAACCTGAACGTCAAGTCGAGCCACCTACTCTGGAGCGTCGAAATCTTCGGGCGAAACACCCTCAAGGAACTCCCTGAACGCCTCCACTTGATCTTCGGGCTCCCCTTCGACGTCTTCGGGAATTTCAACCCCCGCAACGTTTAGGACCTCGGGGGCCACCGTAATGGGAGCACCAACTCTTAAGGCAAGTGCAATTGCATCAGATGGCCGGGCACTTAGCTCATGGACCTGTCCATCTGCTGTCGATAGGTCTAGAAGGGCGAAGAAAACACCATCGGTGAGTGAGGTGATCCGCACACCGGTCAAGCTGGCACCCAGTTCATCGATGAGATCAATAATCAGGTCGTGGGTCATGGGACGAGGCGGCGTCACATTTTGTTGGGCATAAGCGATTGCGGTCGCCTCCACAGCGCCCACCCAAATCGGCAGATAGCGGGTTCCTTCGATTTCGTTGAGGAGCACGATTGGTGTATTCGAAGGCATTTCCATCCGGACGCCAGCAACAATTACAGGGATCATGAACCTAAGGCTAGACCCTTGCCAAAAAATTAGCCACTGCCCGACTTAATTAACTCAGCCCGCAGCAGCGCGGCGTGTAATTGCACGAAGAGCGAGGCCAATTCACGGACCGTTTGCTGTTGCCGAGCCTTGGCATCGCGATCTCGTGGATGTGAGTAAGGGGTGGCAATCTGTTCCACCAGACCGGACTCACGATTAGCAACGACCCGGAATGAACGCAAGTGGCGCGCTTCCACCCCAAATTCAGATAGTTTGGCTGCGATCATGCAGATTTGAACAGCGTCCTCGTCGTAGTGGCCCGTTGCATTTGTCCATACAAGACCATCTTTTTCCAATGCGGCAATCAGGGATTCAGAGAGTGAAGTCTCTTCGGCAAGTTCCATTCGGGTAAGACGAATTTTACCGGCCCCAGGACGAAAATCATCGGGACGAACACCCAATCCTGATGACACAGGTGCTGCTAATCCTGCTTGTTCTAAATTTTCATCAAGTTGGTCTTTGATCACTTTCAACGGTAAGTACTGATCGCGTTGCAACTTCAAGATTGAACGGAGACGAGCAACGTCGTGGGTATCAAAACGTCGATATCCCGACGCGGTTCGGGAGGGAGTAATTAGTCCTTCGGTTTCCAGAAACCGAATTTTGCTAATGGAGACATCGGGAAACTCTTTTTTCAACATACTCAGGACTTCGCCGATACTCAGAGTATTTTCTGACTGCGAAGTCATTAGCCTTCCACGCCAACCAAAAAGATGAAACGAAACTTCCCGATCTGGACTTCATCTCCCCCGCGCAATTTTTGATCTTCAACTCTTACCCGGTTTACATAGGTGCCATTAAGGCTTCCTACATCTTGCAAATTCCAACCTTGGGCTCCATGTCGGAACTCGGCGTGGCGTCTACTTACGGTGACGTCATCGAGAAAAACGTCACATTCCTCAGCACGCCCAACAATTATTACCTCACTGCTGGGAGCGAGAGAATACTCCGTGCCTTCACCGGGTCCTCGGTGTACCACCAACATTGCCGCACCGCTGGGTAAATCTCGGTGAACGCCCGAGCCAACCGCTGCCGGACCAGTTCCTGTGTTAATTATTGAGGTGATCGCGCCAGTGAGTTCAATTCCCAACTCCCCCACAACCTGATCAACCGGGGCGCCACACGCAGAACAAAAATGGTCGGTGGGTGCGAGGCCCTGATCACAAACGGCACAGTTCATCGGTACCACTAAGCCTTTTCTATGAGCTCGTTGTAATCAGCCGAAGTCAGCAGTCCATCAATCTGCTGGGGGATGTCTGGTTCGATCTCAACGAGCCATCCGTGAAAGTAGGGTGATGAGTTAATAAGTTCGGGCGTGGCTTCGAGTTCCTGATTTATGGCAACCACGGTTCCATCGATGGGAGCAAACAAATCGCTGACACTTTTGGTGGATTCGACTTCACCACAGGAAGTACCCGCCTTGAGTTCTTCACCCACTGCAGGCAATGAGACATAAACGATGTCGCCGAGTGCATCTTGGGCAAAGTGAGTGATACCAAAAACAGCGTTGCCGTCATCATTAAGGCGTACCCACTCATGATCCGGTGTGTACGACAATTCTTCTGGAGTCATATGAAAAGTCTATCCTTTATGGTTGAAAGCTTCTAACAACGTGCGGGTCTGAACAAAATACCTCACACCAGCCCACCAATACAGATATGTCCCCCATAAAGCAAAGGCCCACCCGGTGGCAGCCATCACCGTTGCGATAGTGGAATCGAGTCCGCCCAAAAGAATCAACGGAAACCCCCACAGCAGTGCAAATGTTGCTGCCTTGCCTATGTAAGTGACGGTTAAGGCAGAAATCCCCATGCGGCGGAGTGAAGGAACCAAGGCGAGGAGAGCAATATCTCGGAAGGCGATGAGGACCACGAGCCACCACGGGATCAAATCTGCCAGAGCTAATCCAACCAAGATTGCGGCAATGTACAGACGATCGACCATGGGATCTAATAAGACACCCAATCGACTGACCTGATTGAGCTTGCGGGCCAAGAAGCCGTCCACCCAATCTGTCGCGCCAGCAATAATCAGAACACACAACGACCAGAAGTAGTTCTGCTGCGCCAGGAGTAGATAGAGGAACAAGGGAATGCCAAGTAGTCGGAGCAAGCTCACCGCATTCGGGAGCGTCCACGGTTGCCAAGGGTTCATGCTCGAGGCCTCCTTCTCGTGTGAACAATGTAGGCAACAGTAAGTGCAATAAACAGCACGACCAGAGCACCAGCTGCAATGGCCAATCCAACAGCCCACACATTGGCATTTGGAAAACTCAGTTCAGCATCTAGCCTGATTTGCTGAATCTGGATGTCTTGATTCGTATTAGCGATGATCAAGGTTGAGCTGGACACTTGCGCCACACCAAATGAAATGGATGTCCCAGTCCCGCTCGCAATGAGGGCGTTGTTGTCAGCCACTGGGAACCAAGGCTGCCCTAACGCGCTATGGGTCACGGTCCATGAATTTTCCTCAAGCGTTGCAATGCAGGTGTCGAATCCCAGTATCGCTGAATCAGTGTTTTCCCGAGGCAACAGTCCAGATGTGAATATGGTCTCCGGAAAAACGGTGATTCTTATCTCCTCCAGCGGGTTGGGTAAAATCGAGAGCAGGCTCGGCCGGCTGACCACGAGGCGCTCGAAGTCAATTAGGACTACCGCACAGGCGTCCAATTCCTTCGCATCGATCAACGGACCATTGGCCGTAATTGATTTATTAGAACCCAAGTTTGCATAGACCGAAACACCCAAGGCACCAGCCAGTAACCCCAAAACGAGCAACAGAACGAGGGCAAATACCGTCATGATCTTGCGTAAGCGCCTCACCCGATTACCCTCCCCACAAATTCCCAGTCTTCATGTAACCCAGCCTATGTAGAGACCATAGCTTTGTTTCACGGGCGAGAGTCTTAGGCTTGACCGGTGATTGAGCGCACATTGCTGATAACCGTCAGTGGAATTGATGCACCAGGACTGACCAGTGCAATCTTCGAAGCGATCGTCCCTTCGCCCGTTGTTGTTATTGACATGGAGCAACTTGTCGTCCGGGGGCATTTAACGCTTGCAATTGCCGTGGAAATTAATTCCACCGTTCTCGATTCTGATGCTCCTGCCGTTCTTAATTCCCTCGACAATGACGTTCGAGTAGCAGCAAGTGCACAAAATATGGAGGTCACTACTCGTCCGGTAGCAAGACTGGATTCCGATGATTCGCTCGAAAAATTTCAAGTGACGGTTATGGGCTCTCCGTTAACGGCGGAGTGCATCAGCACTGTGACATCTACGATTGCGGATCACGGTGGAAATCTCGACCGCATACATAGAATCGCGGACTACCCGGTAACCGCGATTCGGTTCGAGGGATCCGGTGTGGCACCCAGTGCATTAAGACGCCCCCTCGCCGAAGTTTCAGCAAGGTGCCAAGTCGATATCGCGGTCCAAGACGTGGCCTTGGAAGCCCGGGGGCAATACCTTGTCGTTCTCGATGTCGATTCAACCCTGATTCAAGACGAAGTTGTCGATTTACTCGCTGAGCTAGCCGGCGTTGGCGCCCAGGTCAGTGAAATAACCCGAGCAGCCATGAACGGAGAAATGGATTTTGCTGCGTCTCTGCTGGCCAGGGTCACACTGCTCGCGGGCTCCCCCGCGCGTCTGCTTGATCAAGTTCGCGAAATGGTAACCCTCACTCCTGGCGCTAGAACTTTATGTCGCACGTTGAACCGATTGGGTTATCGCATTGTTTTGGTTTCGGGAGGTTTCACTAATGTGATTGAACCAATCGCCAGAGAACTAGGAGTGAGCGCATTTCGCGCAAATACCCTAGAGGTCATTGATGGCAAATTAACGGGAAAGCTAGTAGGACCAATTATTGACCGTGAGGGCAAAAGACAGGCGCTCATTGATTTCGCTACTGAGTTCAATATTCCGAAGCGACGAACAATTGCGATCGGCGACGGTGCAAACGACATTGACATGATTTCTGAAGCCGGTCTCGGAGTTGCATTCAACGCCAAACTTGCACTTCGTGAGAGTGCTGACACCACCGTGAATGTCCCATACTTGGACTCCGTGCTGTACCTACTTGGTATTACTCGCGATGAGATCGTCAGATCGGATAGAGAAAAATCAGGTTAGGAACCCTGAGAATGCATTCCACCATCAACGTGGATCATCTCGCCACTCGTTGCTGGTAACCAATCTGAAAAAAGCACGACGCAGGCTTGGGCTGCGGCCGTAGGGTCGCTGACATCCCAACCAAGGGGTGCACGTTCTTGCCAAATGTTCTCGAATTCTTCAAAACCCGGAATACTCTTGGCCGCCATGGTCCGAATGGGTCCAGCAGCAACAAGATTTACCCTGATGCCCAGCGGGCCTAAATCCCTTGCCAGATACCTCGACGTGCTTTCAAGAGCCGCCTTTGCCACACCCATCCAGTCATAAGTTGGCCAGGCGACCGTGGCATCAAAATCAAGTCCAACGATTGAACTCCCACGGCCAAGCAATGGCTGACATGCAACCGCCAAAGACTTAAATGAAAATGTTGAAATATGCATTGCTGTGGATACGTCATCCCATGGAGTGTGGAGAAAATTCCCACCTAAAGCGCTTTCAGGAGCAAAACCAATTGAATGTAAGACTCCATCCAAATGCGGCACGTGCTCGAGTACTCGATCGGCGAGGGCATCTAGGTCTTCTTGCGAGGTCACGTCAAGCTCGACGATTGCGACCTCCTTAGGGAGGCGTGCAGCACTGCGCTTCGTCAATGACATCGTTCGGCCAAATGAAGTCAATACGACATTGGCGCCCTGCTCTTGCGCCAGTCGTGCAACATGAAATGCAATTGATTGATCTGTAAGCACACCCGTGATTAGAATATTTTTGTCTTTTAGCAACATGACTCTCCTCAGTGTCCCATTCCAAGCCCACCATCAACCGGAATAACTGCGCCAGATACATATGCGCCCTCCCGCGAGACGAGAAACTTAATTACCTCTGCAACCTCACTCGGTTCACCGTAGCGACCGGCTGGAATCGTGCCCAAAATTGTTTTCCTGGTACTTTCATCAAGTGCTGATGTCATATCGGTGTCAATAAAACCCGGTGCGACGACATTGATAGTTATGCCCCGGCTTGCCACTTCACGGGTAAGTGAACGTGCTGCTCCAATCAGCCCCGCCTTGGAAGCCGCGTAATTCACTTGACCCGCACTTCCTAATAAACCAACAACGGAAGACACGAAAATTATCCGTCCATTTTTTGCTTTGATCATCGGACGTAGCACTCGGCGAGCCAATCGAATTGATCCCATCAAATTAGTATTTATCGTGTCATCGATATCGGCATCACTCATCCGCATCAGTAAAGAGTCCCGGGTAATTCCGGCGTTAGCGATCAGTATTTCAATTGGACCAAATTTTTCTTCAATGTCGCTGATCGCACTCTCAATTGAACCGGCGTCGCTCACGTCGATGCGAACGCTGAATACGTCCTGATTCGGGCCCACCTCACCGGTTCGTGAGCCAATCACGACTTGATACCCGGCTGCGGAAAGCACATGTGCCGTTGCGGCACCTATCCCCCGATTTCCACCTGTGATGAAGGCAATGCCTAACTTCTCGCCCACCTACTGATCCTCGAGCCGATAACCAACTCGCACCGTGACCTGAAAATGATCTACCCCATTTTCTCTCACATATCCACGGATCTGATCCACCTCGAACCAGTCAACGTGCTTGTGGAGCTCACCGGCCCGTTGCACGGCATTTCGAATCGCGGTGTCCAGAGATTGAGGGGACGTGCCGACAATCGTGGCGATCCCGTAACTTCGGTCGGTCATGGTGCTCCTTTAGTCAGATCGCGCTTGTTCGGCAATGGGCTTAGGCTAGCGCCATGGCACCGGAGGTTTACACCATCACCGCGACTAATCGCGCTCTGAGCAGTGAACAGTCAGGTCGAACGAAAAGGTATCTCATCTCAATGGGGATCAGGACAGCGTGCGTTCTGGCAGCGATCGTCGTCCCGGGTTGGCCCAAATGGTTTTTCATCGCAGGAGCCGTTGTTCTCCCTTATTTGGCGGTTGTGATCGCAAATGCCGGCCGCGGGAATGATGATCCGGGCGCAATGGGGGTGACCGCCGTGGCACTACCGAGTGCGGCCTCGGCTCAAGAATATGAGCGTCGGATTTCTCGCTCCATCGAAAAATAGCAACTATGTGAAGGTCGTTCCTGCCCCTCCAGCCGCATCCCAAGTGGAATAAGGTGAAGTGTGCTCGCCCTCCTTAAGACCCGGCGATGGATTGGGTTCACTTCCATTGTGATCCTGTCCATTATTGGTTTTGGGCTTCTGAGCCATTGGCAGTGGAACAGGGCCGATCAACAACGCGCGGCACGTCTTTCGATCTCAGAGGCGCAGGTATTACAGGATGTCGATTCAGTCAATGATCTGGCCGAATTCACCAGGGTTCGAATCGCAGGTACTTTCGACAACCAAGACACTGCCTTAGTCCGCCAGCGGCCACTGGACGGCGGTAACGGCTACTGGGTAATGACGCCGCTGGATACAAGCCTTGGTACCCGGATCTGGGTTATTCGTGGTTGGGTGGGAGCTTCCACCGTTGCTACGGAAGTTCCTGCCGTGCCGCCAGCTCCAATGGGCCCCACACTCGTTAATGGCGCAATACGACCCTTTGAGGCGCCTCTTGCGGAGGTGTACGGGCTACCAGAGGGAGTTATAGCCAAGATGTCCGTGAACGAATTAACGACTCCAGGATTTACAAACCCAATCGATAACCGGGTCGTACAACTAATCACTTCAACGCCGCCTGCCGGGGAGATCGTGACTTTGCCATTACCAGAAGTGGATGAAGTTCAAAATGTTTCATACGCGGTGCAGTGGATCCTTTTCGCGCTGGTTGCGATCATTGGTTGGTTTGTTTTCCTCAAACGGGAAGCAAAAACACCTAACGAGTAAATTGTGTTTCATACAGGTCTGAGTAGACGCCGCCTTCGGCAAGCAGCTGCTCATGTGTGCCACGTTGCACAATTTGACCGTCAACCACCACCAGAATCTGATGGGCTCCCCTAATTGTTGACAGTCGGTGTGCAATAACCACCGAGGTTCGGCCACTCAATGCATTATCAAGTGCCTGATGAACAGCCCGCTCACTTTCACTGTCTAAGTGGGCGGTGGCTTCGTCAAGGATTACGACTCGAGGTGATTTCAAAAGCAAACGAGCCAAAGCTATTCGTTGTTTCTCGCCACCGGATAGCCGATAACCGCGATCACCAACGACTGTGTCCAGACCCTCGGGTAGAGAAGAAATCATATTCCAGATTTGTGCATCGATACAGGCCTGCTGAACTTCTTCGATTGATGCATCAGGCTTTGCATAGAGTAAATTTGAACCGATGGTGTCATGAAACATATGGGAGTCTTGGGTGACTACGCCGAGGGCATCACGAAGTGATTCAAAACTCACATCACGGATGTCCTCCCCGCCGACTCTAATTTGTCCATTCACTGGGTCATATAACCTGGATAGGAGTGCAGTGATGGTGGTTTTACCGGCACCCGACGGACCAACTAGTGCTGTCAGCGTCCCAGCATCAACTTCAAAACTAACGTCACGTAATACCGGCTCTTCTCCCCCGGCTGAATCCGTGCGTGCGATTGATTCAAGTGAAGCCAGACTCACTTCACTGGCCTTTGGATACGTGAAATCAACATGATCAAAACTGACGGACAGCGGCCCGCCTGGTAACTCTTTCGCATCAGGTGATTCGACGACAAGTGGTTGCAAATCAAGTACTTCGAACACACGATCAAACGAAACGAGTGCAGTCATGACGTCAACCCGCACATTGGAAATGGCCGTCAACGGTCCGTAAAGTTGCGCGAGCAAACCGACGAGCGCCAGCAATGTTCCCAATGAGATTGCGCCGGTGATTACTAAGTTACCACCGAGACCATAAGTCACGGCCGTTGCAAGAGCAGCAACAAGAGTCAATGCGGTGAAGAACCAACGGTTGGCCATTGCGATCTTGATACCGGAGTCACGAACGACCCTTGCCCGGTCGCTAAATACTTGTGCTTCCTCATTCGGGCGACCAAATAGTTTGACGAGAAGTGCGCCAGCAACGTTGAATCGCTCGGTCATTTGGTTGCTCATTAAGGCATTGACACTCATTTGGGTGCGAGTCATGGATTGAAGTCGACGCCCCATGTATCGAGCAGGCAGTAAAAAGAGTGGCACCAGAATTAGCGAGGCGAGAGTGATTTGCCACGACAGAATGAACATGGTAATCAAGACAATGATCAGTGAGATCATGTTGCCGAGAACCCCACCGAGAGTTGACGTGAAGGCTTGTTGAGCGCCGATTACATCATTATTCAAGCGTGAGATCAGAGCACCAGTTTGAGCGCGGGTAAAAAATGCAATGCTTTGGGATTGCACGTGGTCGTACACCTCATTACGGAGGTCAAAAATAAGGCCTTCTCCGATTCGAGCCGAGTAATAGCGGCTCACAACCCCCAAACCTGCGTCTGCAATGGCTAGCAAGGCGATAAACACAGCCGTCCAGGTCACGAGAGAAGCGTCGCCCGGTGTGATTCCCTGATCAATTATTCGACGAAAGAGTAGCGGTTGGGCGACACTCAATAGAGATGCGAAAACCAACGTTATGAGAAAAAATGTGATGAGCGTTTTATAGGGTTTTGCGTAGCCAAGGATCCGCATGACAGTTTCTCTGCTGATTTTATTGTCTTTGACAGACGAATCTCGTGTCAGTGACCGGTACATCATCCATGCGTTTTCCATTGACACGAACTTTTCTCCGAACTAATAATTAAATCAATAATGATGATTTTTGCTTACGAATATTCAGTGTTGGGACATGAGCGCGTGGAGGTGTCGCAGCCGTTTTGTCTGTGAACGGCGTTCGGCAACCCAAGGCTCCTCGCCGTAGGCTATTCCAGCCAACATTGATTTTGCATCTACGAGCGCTTCCGGCATTACCGCTCGTAGGGGATCAATGAGTTGACTGAGTCCTACATCCAGATCATCGGTCACCGCAATCACCAAGCCAAGTTTGAGTGCTTCATCTGCAGTAATCGAACGTCCACTCCCAATGAGTTCTAGGCTCCTGCGGTACCCGATTGTTTCCATGAATCGAACCGTGCCACCGAGATCGGGGGTAAGCCCCCATTGGGTTTCCTTGAGAGCAAACTGGGCACTTGGTTGCGCAATAATGAGATCACACGCGAGGGCGAGCTGGAATCCAGCACCGATTGCGTGACCCTGAACGAGGGCGACACTTATTTGCGGCAAATCGCGTAGGACCCGAAAAAAGCGCTGGTAATGCGCGATTGTGTCGTCGAGTTCAGTATCGCTTTGCACAGCCATTTCCATGAATGATGGCTGGCCTGCTATTCCCTCAGCGGTGAACATCGCACGGTCAAGGCCAGCCGAGAAGGACTTACCATTGCCCCGTAGGACAATGAATCGAGCCGGTCCGGGGACGTTCACACTGATGTTGTAGAGCTCTTCCCATGTTTCAGGGGTTTGTGCATTTCGTTTGTCTGGGTCGTTGAGAGTGATTGTGAAAACGTCATCAGCGATGTCAGTCAGGATTTCCATGACTTTAGGCTAACTCAATGAGTTCGATGTAGGACTCACTCCACAGGTCTTCATCACCGTCAGGCAGGATTAGGACCCTTTCCGGATTCAGGGCTCGAACGGCGCCAGGATCATGTGTCACCAGGACGACTGCACCCTCATAGAGTGAAAGCGCATTGAGAACTTCGGCGCGACTTGCTGGATCAAGGTTGTTCGTCGGCTCATCGAGTAGAAGAACATTAGACCCCGAAACAACCAAACAGGCCAGCGCTAAACGAGTTTTTTCACCGCCGGAGAGAACACCTGTCGGTTTGTGAACCGAATCCCCTTGGAAAAGGAAAGAACCTAGAACGGTCCGCTGCTGTGTGTCATTGAGATGTGAACCAGCAGAGGCCATGGTTTGCCACACTGTTGCGGTTGGATCCAGAGTTTCATGCTCCTGAGCGTAATATCCAACGACTGCACCATGTCCAAGTTCCCTCGAACCAGTGTCAGGTGGGTCAATTCCAGCCAAAATTCGCAGCATTGTAGTTTTCCCGGCACCGTTGAGACCCAAGATCACCACCTTGCTGCCTCGATCAATTGCCAAATTCACATCCGTGAAAACTTCGAGGCTCCCGTAACTACGGGACAGGTTCTCGGCCATCAATGGAACCCGACCGCACGCTTTCGGCGTGGGGAACCTTAGTTTTGCCACATTGTCTTTCAGTTGGACCGTTGCAGTTTCGGCCATGAGGCGATCGGCTCGTTTGAACATCGATTGCGCGGCCTTCGCCTTTGAGGCTTTTGCCCGCATCTTTTCGGCCGTCTTGCGCAAACTATCCGCTTGGGTTTCCGCATTTTTGCGTTCGCGCTTTCTCCTTTTCTCATCAGTCTCGCGTGCCAGCAGATACTTATTCCAGCCCATGGAGTAAAGGTCGATTTCCTGACGATTCGCGTCAAGGTGCCACACTTTATTTACCGTATCTTCGAGTAATTCAGTGTCGTGACTGATCACGATGAAACCACCTTCATAGGCTGCAAGGTATTTGCGCAACCAACGAATGGAATCTGCATCAAGGTGGTTGGTGGGTTCGTCGAGCAGCAAAACATCAGCGTCTGAGAATAGGATCCGCGTCAACTCAACACGTCTGCGCTGACCACCGGAAAGGGTTCCCAACGGCTGGCTCAATATTCGCTCATCCAGGCCGATGCTTGCGGCGATGGTTGCTGCCTCTGATTCAGCCGTATATCCGCCAAGACCCTCAAATTCGCCCAGCGCACGGTTATAGCGATCACCAGCCTTATCAAAATCCTCCGCGCTGATACCTGGCACCGCCATGGCCTCCGCTGCTTTTGTCATGCGGATTGAGACCGCGTCAAGCCCTCGAGCACTGAGAACCCGAGAGCTCGCCAATTGGGTGGGGTCCGCGGTGCGGGGGTCCTGAGGCAAGTAACCCACGGTGCCCGTCATTTTGACACTTCCGCTAGCGGGCGCGGCTTCACTGGCTAAAACACGGGTCAGAGTTGTCTTCCCAGCACCGTTTCTCCCCACGAGGCCAATCCGATCACCTTTATCGACCCTGAGCATCGGGGCGGTGAGTAAGAGTTCTGATCCTGCGCGTAATTCAATTTCGGAAGCAGCGATCATGGCTAGCGCAGTCTAGTCCCTGCACCCATGAACTGATTCAGACGTTGAACCCCAGGGAACGCAACATGTCCCGGCCATCGTCGGTGATCTTGTCCGGTCCCCATGGTGGCATCCAAACCCAGTTAATTTTGAAATCGGCCACAATTGAATCCAGTGCACTCCGTGTTTGATCCTCGATCACATCAGTCAGTGGACACGCCGCTGAGGTCAGAGTCATATCAACCGTGGCGGTGTTGTTCTCATCCACGGTCACACCGTAAACCAAGCCCAGATCAACGACATTAATTCCCAATTCGGGGTCAATGACATCTTTCATTGCCTCAATGACGTCTTCATCGGTTACTGCCATGATTTATCCATTTCGTATAGTAGTTGCGGCGGTCAACTTCGCTTTTATTTGAGCATCGGACAGAGCCATCCATGAAATTAAGGCGCACTTGATACGTGCAGGATACTTGGAAACACCAGCAAATGCGATCGCGTCCTCAAGTATCTCCTCGTCTGGTTCAAGCTGTCCTTTGGACTTCATGAGTTCCATGAAAGCCGCCTGAATCGGCGCTGCTTCTTCAGGCGTCTTCCCGTTCACCAGCTCACTCATCACACTGGCACTTGCCTGTGAAATCGAGCAACCCTGACCATCATAGGAAACCAACAATGTGCCATCGGGACTTTGACCAACATCTACAGTAATTTCGTCACCGCAAGTTGGGTTTACTTGGTGACTTTGGGCCAGGGAATCGATGACAACTTTTTTGCCCCGAGGATTTTTGTAGTGATCGAGGATTATCTCCTGATATAGATCTTCACTCATGCACTCACCGCTATACCCGGCCCAAAGAATCCTTGAGCACTTTTTATTCCGGCAACCGCTTTGTCGATGTCGCTTTTGTCGTTGTAAATGTACGTTGTAATTCTGGTCGTTGCCGGGACATCAAAACGCCGGCAGGTTGGCCAACAGCAATGGTGACCCACCCGCACTGCGACTCCCTCGGCATCCATTAGGTGACCAACGTCATGGGGATGAATCCCTTCGACCACGAACGAAACAGCCGATCCACGATCATGCATGTCCGTTGGTCCAATTACCCGGACTCCAGGGATTTTTGCAAGTTCAGCCAACGTGTAGGCCGTTAATTCCTGCTCGTGTTTGAAGACATTGTCCATGCCTAATTCGGATAGGTAGTCGCAGGCGCTCGCTAGGCCGATCGCCTGGGCCGCCATGGGTACGCCCGCTTCAAATCTTTGTGGCGCAGGCGCATACGTGCTCTGGTCCATGTGCACCATTTCGATCATGGAACCACCGCTAAGAAAAGGTGGCATCACATTGAGGAGCTCGGATTTACCCCACAGGATTCCGATGCCGGTTGGTCCGAGCATCTTGTGACCACTCCACGAGGCGAAATCAGCACCGAGTTCATCCACGTTCACCGGCATGTGTGGCACGGATTGACATAGGTCAACCATGCCTAGTGCTCCAACCGCGTGCGCCATGTCCATGATTTCCCGGACCGGGTTGATCGTGCCGAGGAGGTTTGATTGGTGCACGATCGACACAAACTTTGTGGTGTTGTCAATTACTCCTGGTTCGATATTGAGGCGACCTTCGTCGGTGAGGCCAAACCATTTAAGCGTTGCACCCGTCTTTGCGCACAATTCTTGCCATGGAACCAAATTCGCATGATGTTCCATTTCAGTGACAACGATTGAATCACCAGGACCGATTACAAAACGCTGATCAACGTCAATGCCTTGGCGCGCTTTATCGGTTGCATTTGAAAAAGCGTAAGCCACCAAGTTAATTCCCTCGGTTGCGTTTTTTGTGAACACGATTTCTTCAACCTGTGCCCCAACGAACGAGGCGATCGTTTGCCGGGCGCCTTCATACGCATCCGTTGCTTCCTCAGCAAGCGCGTGAGCTCCACGGTGAACTGCGGCATTCAAATTTTCGTAGAAATAACGTTCTGCATCTAAAACCCGGGTGGGCTTTTGTGAAGTGGCACCGCTATCGAGGTACACCAGCGGAACACCCCGCACTTCACGGGACAGGATAGGAAAATCTGCGCGCAGACTGTCGACGTCGAACATCATGCACGCGCCGCTGCGGTGTACGTCTCATAACCATCTGATTCCAATACGTCAGCCAATTCGGGACCGCCGGTGGCGACGATTCTTCCGTCAACGAAGACATGGACGACATCAGGCTTTATGTATCGAAGGATTCGCGTGTAATGGGTGATCAACAGGACTCCGGCGTTACTGGACTCCTTGTAGCGATTGACTCCTTCACTCACGATCTTGAGCGCATCAACATCGAGCCCGGAGTCTGTTTCGTCCAAGATGGCGATCTTGGGTTGCATTAGCCCCAACTGGAGAATCTCGTGACGTTTCTTCTCGCCACCGGAGAAACCTTCGTTGACGTTACGGCTCGCAAAGGCGGGGTCCATCTGTAGATCAGCCATCGCCTCCTTCATGTCTTTCGTCCAGGTACGAAGTTTGGGCGCCTCACCTCTTAAAGCAGTGATCGAAGTGCGCAAAAAGTTGGACACTGAAACGCCAGGAATTTCAACCGGATACTGCATGGCGAGAAATAGTCCAGCCCGAGCACGCTCATCTACTGTCATGGCAAGAACATCTTGACCATCGAGATCGATTGTCCCAGATGTCACCGTGTATTTAGGGTGACCGGCAATCACATAAGCCAAAGTGCTTTTACCGGAGCCGTTGGGTCCCATAATTGCGTTCGTGGTACCCGATTCCACAATAAGGGACACACCTCGAAGGATGGGGGTTTCGCCATCTTCGGTGATGACACTCGCATGTAAATCAGTAATTGTTAGCTTGCTCATTTATTCGTGCCTTTCGTGATAAAAATTGGACTATTGGGATCTGCTACGTCGGTCGTAACTGGGTAGGTCTTAACCGCGGTGATCGCGGGAAGTGTGGTGGGGATACCTGTGCGGACGTCAAAGGCGGATCCATGCAACCAGCATTCGATGAAACAACCGTCGACTTCGCCTTCAGACAGCGCAACATCAGAATGGGAACAGCGATCTTCCAACGCGAACATTCCATCGGGTGTATTGACTACGACAATCAAGTCACCATCAACGTCAAACTGGCGGGCGGTTCCGACTGGAACGTCTGAGACAACACCGAGCATTAATTGATTACTCATGATCCACAATTCCCAATTTTGATTCAATCCGTCGCATCAAGGATGCACTCAACTGTGCATCATCGATTTTACTGAGGACATCAACAAAGAAGCCTCTGACAACCAACTGTCGGGCAACCGACTCAGGAATTCCGCGCGACTGCAAATAGAACAGTTGCTCGTCATCAAATCGACCGGTAGCGCTCGCGTGGCCGGCACTAATTACGTCACCGGTCTCCAATTCCAAATTGGGGACCGAGTCGGCTCGAGGGCCATCGGTGAGTAACAGATTTCGGTTGAGTTCATATGTTTCAATCCCGATGGCCTCACGCCGCACAAGCACGTCGCCTATCCACACCGAGTGAGAACCCTCACCGCTGAGGGCGCCCTTGTAGATGACGTTACTGACACAGTGGGGTTGGGTGTGATCCACCAGAATGCGATGTTCCTGGAACTGGTCACCGGTAAGTAGAAATGCCCCCAACATCTGAGCCTTACCGCCTGGTGCCCGATACGTAAGTGTGGGCACGGTGCGAATCACCCCACCACCGAGTGTGATCGACAGCCCCAAGAAATTCGCATCACGACCCACTTCGGTGAACCAATGCAGATGCTGCATAACCGCGGCCTCAGCATCGATTACTGAGAGCATGGTCAAGTCTGCTTGATCCCCGAGGAGCGAGAGCATCGATCCGCTGACGTTGCCCGAAGTGTCATGGATAAGTACAACCTGCGCCTTGGAAAAAGGACCGGCATGAACTTCAACGTGGAGATAACTGCTATCACCGGCGTTTTTAAGATTCACCACAATCGGACTAACGTGAACCGACTCTTTTGCGATAGTCACCAAAACAGCATGGGTTGCCTGTGATCGAGCGATAGCACTCGGCCGATCTGTCGGCATCCATGACTGCGAGAGCCGCGGGTCACTTATTTCGACGTACTCAACGGTTACATCGTGTTCGCCGTTAAGACCAACACTCCCCCACTGGGCCGGCTGGAAAAATTCCGCCATCTTTTTAATCGGAGCAAAACGCCATTCTTCTTCACGACCGACAGGCAGCACAAAATCTTCGATGGTGCGCGAAAATACTTGAGGCGCCAAATCTTTCGCCGGAGCGACTGTGGGAGCTCTCACCCAACAGCCCCTTCCATTTGCATCTCAATCAGGCGGTTCAATTCAATTGCGTATTCCATGGGCAATTCTCGCGCGATTGGTTCAATGAATCCACGGACAATCATTGCCATTGCTTCATCTTCACTCAACCCACGAGTCATCAGATAAAACAACTGCTCTTCGCTGACTTTGGAGACCGTAGCTTCGTGTCCCATCTGGACGTCGTCCTCGCGCACATCAACATAGGGATACGTGTCAGAGCGACTGATGTCGTCAACTAACAATGCATCACATTTGACCGTGCTCTTCGAGTGATGTGAACCTTCGAGAACTTGGACAAGACCGCGATAACTTGTGCGTCCACCACCGCGAGCCACCGACTTGCTAATAATCGAGGACGACGTGTGTGGAGCCGCATGCACCATCTTGGCCCCAGCGTCTTGGTGTTGACCCGGGCCAGCAAAAGCGATTGACAAAGTCTCACCGCGGGCATGTTCTCCGGTCATCACGACGGATGGATACTTCATAGTTACCTTACTGCCTAGGTTTCCGTCAACCCATTCCATGGTGGCACCTTCGTGGGCGATAGCCCGCTTGGTTACGAGGTTGTATACGTTTGTTGACCAGTTTTGAATTGTTGTGTAACGGCAGCGACCGCCTTTTTTAACGATGATCTCAACAACTGCGGAGTGCAAGGAATCACTTGAATAGATGGGGGCTGTACAGCCTTCGACGTAATGCACATAAGCGCCTTCGTCAACAATTATGAGCGTACGCTCAAACTGGCCCATGTTTTCCGTGTTTATGCGGAAATAGGCTTGTAGGGGAATATCAATATGCACGCCCTTGGGGACATAGATAAAGGACCCACCAGACCACACAGAGGTGTTCAATGCGGCGAACTTGTTGTCACCAACCGGGATTACCGAACCAAAATATTCCTTGAATACATCCTCGTGTTCACGCAGAGCAGTGTCGGTGTCAAGGAATAAAACACCCAGTTCCTCAAGGTCCTCCCGGATCTTGTGATAGACCACTTCCGACTCGTACTGCGCGGCAACTCCACCAACGAGGCGTTGTTTTTCAGCCTCAGGGATACCGAGACGGTCATAAGTGTTCTTGATGTCGTCGGGGAGATCATTCCAATCTGTGGCCTGCTTCTCGGTTGACCGCACAAAATATTTAATCGTGTCGAAGTGGATTCCGGTAAGGTCAGAGCCCCAGTGCGGCATGGGCTTCTTTTCAAAAAGCTTTAACCCTTTGAGTCTGAGGTCAAGCATCCACTGCGGTTCATTCTTTTTCGCAGAGATGTCTCGAACAACGTCTTCATTGATGCCACGGCGGGCATTTGCACCGGCATCGCTTGCGTCACTCCAGCCATACTCGTAATTTCCGAGGGACTCAATCGTGGCGTCTTGCTCACTCTTGGCGTTGGGGATAGTTGTACTCATGCTGATACCTCTCGACTTTCCCGCGGTTTGCGAGTTTGATGTTTTACCTGCATTACCTGTCCGAAAACTTGATTGGGGATCAAAGTCGTGCAAATGGGATGCCCCTGTGCCAAGGTGGCAAGCCGGGTAACGTGTTGTCCCAAAGCAGCGCTGAATGCATTTGTCTCTTCTTCGCACAATTCAGGGAATTCACTGGCAGCCTCAACGACCGGGCAATGATGCTGACACAACTGACTGGCATGTGAGTTACCCGACGCAGGTTCAAGTGTTGCCGCGTACCCCTCGCTCACAAGGACATCAACAATTGATTTAATCGTGCCACCCGAAGTGATTCGAGCGGCTCGTTCAGCAGCAAATGCCCGGACGGCCTCTCGACCAAAGGAGCGATCGATAAACCGCAAGCTCTCGAGGGCCAAATCGTCGTAACTCTGGTCGCAAGCACTGCGGCCAAGTGGCGTTAAGGAATACGTCCCACTGGGCCGGCCACGACCGCGTGTGGGTGCTGGGCCAAATGGCGTGCGTTCATGTGCCTCAATGAATCCAGCATCTAGGAGGGCGCCGAGCGACCTTCTGGTGGCCTGAACCGATGTCCCCAAGGTCTGCGAAACCTCGATAGCGGTTGCCGCGCCGACCTCCAAGAGAACGCGCGCAACCCGCTCAGCTGCTCCACCGGGGAATTTCACAACCCTATTGTTGCCTAATTAGCAATCAACGCAACCGCTGGGGGTTCTCAAAGGAAAGCCTAGACTGCGTCCATGAAGCAAAGTCCCCCTGATTCGGCGTTGACGCCAAGGGCGATAACGTGCCAAGACTTGAGTCTTGTCTACCCAAACGGCAGCGGGATATCCGGGATTAATCTCGATTTTGGTCCAGGAATCACCGCCATCGTTGGCAATAACGGCGCTGGCAAAACCACGCTTCTTGAAATCATCGCGGGCCTCAGGAACCCTACGGCTGGCAATATCTCACTATTTGGTCGCAGTCCCAGCCATTGGCGATCATCGGGTATCAATCAGGTTGGAGTCTCCCTGCAGGACGGACGTCCTTATCCCAGCGCCAAACCGGTCGCACTCCTCAATTATCTCGATCACCTGTACGCGAGTGGCCAGGGTTCACAGGGTTCACAGGGTTCACAGGGTTCACAGGGTCCACAGAGTCAACATAGCCGGCCAAGCGTGGATTTCCTCACCGAAGCGTTCGCCCTCACCACTAAGACATTGATAAAAAACCTGAGCGGTGGTGAGCTGCAAAGGCTGAAATGCGCCGCTGCCCTGATTGCCGGTACCCCAATCCTGATTCTCGATGAACCAACGGCTGGTTTAGACCCCCAAGGCCGGCGGGATCTCTACAACGTGCTCGCGCGTGTTGTTCCCGAGCAGAACACCCTCCTGGTTTCAACACACATCCTCGAGGATCTTGAGGCCATGGACGGTCGGGTGATCGCCCTGAAATCTGGCCAGGTTGCCTACGACTCAAGCGTTAGATCAGCCACTTCCGCGTTCCATATGACTTTCAGCAGCCGCGCCAATATCGAACTCACGGGTTTGCGAAATGCACTTGCTGAGGGTGTTGTCATCACGGAGAAAATAAATGGCCGGTACTCGATCGCCAGCAATACCCCCATCGATGCTGCATTCATCACTACGGTCATGAATTTCTGCGCACAAATTGGTGCCGAGGTATCACAGGTAAACGTTCGCGAACGTAGCGGAGTCTTGGCCGAGATTGAAGATTTATTGTTGGATGGGGGTCCCCGTTGATTTCGCTACGCCGCCTGTTTATTCAAACCAAATGGGAATTCACACTAAATGCGCGTAACTCAGAACAAGCATTACTGCTGGTACTGATTCCCATTGTTATTCTCATTGTGTTGACCAAGACTTCAATTATTGGTGGAGAAACATCTGGTCTTTCGATCGCCCTCGCCACGGTGCTTACCGTTTCAACCTTCGCGGCAGGATTCACTTCTCTTGCTATTGCAACGGCTTTCGAACGTCGCAGTGAAACTTTGGTTTTTCTCGGGACTACTTCGCTAACACGTGCCGAGGTGGTGATCGCTAAAAGTCTCGGGAGTTTCCTGCTGGCCGTATTTGCAAGTTTCTTTACCCTGTTTGCCGCTCTAGTTCTCGGTTGGACCCCAACGCTGCTCGGCTTTCTTATTCCCGTGGGGATCGCACTGGGAGTTTTTAGCGTCAGCGGTTTTGCCTATCTGCTTGCAGGAATCTTGAGAGCCGAAGCCGTGCTCGCGATCGCAAATGGAATCTTCGTTTTGGTGCTGATGTTTGGTGGAGTTATTTTTACATTCGGTCAAAACGTCACGGGTTTCTTGGAATATTTCCCGCCCTTGGCCTTAAAAAATCTCATGCAATATTGCGTCTCCGAAACCAGTACCGGTGACATAAATGTGATTAAGGCCATGTGCGTCCTCATTGCTTGGGGTGTTGTCGGACATGTGTTGGCTTCTCGATTTTTCAAGTGGCGTTAATCGACTTAAGGTAGGGGCATGATCGCTGCAAAGGATTCCCGCCTGCCACGCTGGATACGCGGTATTTTCATAGCGAACCTTGTTGCACAGTCAGGAATTATTGTGACCGGCGCCGTTGTGCGTCTCACGGGCTCCGGCCTCGGGTGCCCGACCTGGCCAGAGTGTGTCGAAGGCTCCTACACGCCAACCGTTCGACAAGAAGAAGGAATTCATAAGGTCATCGAATTCGGGAATCGACTTCTCACGTTTGTCGTTGCCATTATTGCGATCGCTGTACTCGTTGCCGTGATCGCCAATATTGTTTCGCGCAAGCGTGCAGGGTTGCCTCAGCGTCGGGCAATAATTATTTTGGCCATGATTCCATTTGTTGGCACCGCCGCACAAGCGGTTCTCGGCGGAATCACAGTTCTTACCGGCCTTAATCCTCTCACTGTCTCGGCGCACTTCTTAGTCTCAATGGGTTTGGTGACCGCAGCGGTTGCTCTGGTTGCCCGCTCGGGTGATCTTGGTGACCAACCCATTGCGTATCTCGCTCCAAAACCGGTGCGATTCCTTGCGTGGTTACTTGTTAGCGTCGCCGGCATAGTTGTTGTCCTTGGAGTAATTACAACCGGTAGTGGTCCACACAGCGGGGATGCCGAAACAGAGTCTCGATTCGGATTCGATCCGCGCACAATTGCGTGGCTGCACGCGGACACCGTGTTTCTCTTTATTGGCTTGCTCATTGGTTTTGTCATAACTCTCATGCTGTTTAAAAGCACGGGGACCATGCGAAAAAGAACAATTCTGCTGATTGCAGTCACGCTGACACAGGGCTTTATCGGTTACATCCAATACTTCACCGGGTTACCAAGCGCACTTGTAGCGATTCACGTTCTTGGGGCAGTACTCATTTGGATAGCTGTCCTGTTCATCCCGTTCTCCATGAGAACACGTGGCGAGACTAGATAAACAATCTCTTCATCACGGGAGAAAAGGCGTTAGGCCGATCAATAAAAAGAGCAATGCTAGATAGGTAATTGAACCGTGGAATACCCTCATTGCTGGTTTTTGTAATTCTTTGTAGTCAGCTTTCTCACGGTGTGATCGTTTAACGAGCCCAAATGAAATCGCAACAAACCAGATCCCTAAAACCACCGCGCCAATCCCGTAGACCCAACCCATCGGTGCAATTGGAATGAGGGCTAACGAGGCAACAACCATCACGACCGCATAGATGACAATATTGCGGGTAACAACTCGTGCTGGAGCTACAACGGGAAGCATCGGTACCCCCACCGATGCGTAATCATCGCGGTATTTGATGGCAAGTGGCCAATAGTGCGCCGGGGTCCAAAAAAAGACAATCAGGAACAGCATTATGGGTGTCCAACCCAATGAACCGGTGACAGCGGCCCATGCAATGAGAACCGGCATACATCCTGCGGCCCCACCCCAAACAATATTCTGCGGGGTTGACCGTTTGAGCAAAATTGTGTACCCCAATGCGTACATGACGATTGCCAGAAAACCCAGGAGCGCCGCGACCCAATTGGTGAGTAGCCCAAGGGTAAGGACGCTGATCACACCCAGAATCGTCGCTTGGATTAGACCGGCACGAACGCTGATAACCCCGGAGGCCAACGGGCGGCTTCCGGTCCGGTGCATAACTGCATCGATGTCACGGTCATAAACGCTGTTGTAGGTATTTGCACTTGCGGCAGCAGCAGACCCGCCAATAACGACAGCAATTGTTGCGATCAGCGTTGGAAGGCCATCTGATGCCAGAAATAGGGTAGGAACCGCTGTCGCGAGAAGCAGCTCAACTATCCGAGGCTTGGTTACCCAAAAATAGGGTGCGAGGCGCTCGCGCACTCCAAGATCTCCCATATCCCTAACATAGTCAATCGGGTGCGAACCGGCCTTTTGTGGTGACTTCACCGCCGATAAAAAACTCTAATCGGCCTCATTACACGCCCTCGTTGACCAATAGACTGACAGCATGAATTTGGTGCCCACCCACCCAACAACCCTCGACCCTTATCTTGATTGGACTGCTGACGATCAAAAAACTGTTGATTATTTGAGAGCATTGGCTGCTGACGCAGTACAAAAAGTTGGAAATGGTCACCCGGGAACAGCAATGAGCCTTGCTCCCGCCGCCTATCTCTTATTTAACAAAATCATGACCCACGACCCCAAGGACCCTTCATGGCTGGGCCGTGATCGTTTCGTCCTCTCCGCCGGCCACTCGAGTTTGACGTTGTACTCACAGCTATTTCTCTGCGGTTACGGGTTAACCATGGAAGACCTGAAATCCTTCCGAACTAAAGGGAGTCTGACTCCGGGACATCCGGAATTTGGCCATACTGTCGGGGTCGAAACCACAACCGGTCCATTAGGTCAGGGTGTTGCCACTGCGGTTGGGATGGCGATGTCTGAGCGATTCGAAGCCGGTCTGTTCCCCGGAGCACCATTCGCTCATCGGGTCTGGGTTATCGCATCCGATGGTGACTTGCAAGAAGGCGTCTCAGGGGAAGCCTGCTCCCTTGCCGGAACCCAAAAATTGGGTCATCTGAATGTAATCTGGGATGACAATCGTATTTCAATAGAAGGAAATACGGAGGTCGCATTTACTGAAGATGTTTCTGCGCGATACCGAGCTTATGGCTGGGATGTACACGAAGTTGACATGCTCGAAAACGGTGACGTTGATATTCAAGGGCTGCACACCGCGATGGTTGCGGCTGCAAATAACACAGAAGCACCCAGCTTCATCAGGATGCGCACCACAATTGCTTGGCCAGCGCCGCACGCCCGCGGAACCGCCAAAGCGCATGGGTCCGCATTGGGCGCTGACGAAGTAGCGGGGATCAAAATCGAGCTTGGTCTAGACCCCGCAGATAATTTTGCATTCGATTCAGATCTTCTGGCACGAGTTAGAAATTCCCTCAATCACCGAGTATCAGAGACACGAAAAGTATGGGATTCACACTTTTTGAATTGGCGTGCCGATCAACATGACGCGGCCGTACTCCTGGACCGGCTCCTTGCCAAGAAATTGCCAGCGAACTTTGACTCAGATCTCCCCACCTATGAAGCCGGCAAGACAACCTCTACCCGAAAAGCTTCAGGTCAGGTGCTTAACGCACTCGCCGCCAAGTTACCTGAACTCTGGGGTGGTTCGGCGGACCTTGCCGAATCAAATAACACGTGGATCGACGGCTCATCGAGTTTCCTCCCCTACTTCAGTGACACAACGTCGCCCTTTGGGCGCAATATTCATTTCGGAATTCGTGAGCACGCTATGGGGGCCGCCCTCAACGGAATCGCCCTAGACGGATTAACCCGCCCATTTGGTGGAACTTTTCTCGTGTTCAGTGATTACATGCGTGGTTCAGTACGACTAGCAGCTCTCATGCAAACCGATGTCACCTTTATCTGGACCCATGACTCAATAGGACTTGGTGAGGACGGTCCAACGCATCAGCCTGTTGAACACCTGTGGTCACTGCGCGGGATCCCTGGGCTCAGTGTTGTACGGCCAGCCGATGCCAATGAAACGGCAGGTGCCTGGATTGAAAAAATGAAACACCGCGCCCCGGTTGGTTTGATTCTCTCGCGGCAGGACCTTCCCCATTTGAGCAATGACTTCACCCAGATTGCCTCGGGCGTGGCCAAGGGCGGATACATCCTTGACAGTGATCCCGAACCATCGGTCATCATTATTGCCACCGGATCTGAGGTCAGCGTTGCACTCACGGCAAAGAATCTCCTCAATGCGGAGGGGGTTGGCGTTCACCTAGTCTCGATGCCCTGCGTTGAATGGTTTGATCAACAAACGCAGGCCTATCGCGATGAAGTCTTGCCACCGTGCATTACGGCTAGAGTCGCGGTGGAAGCAGGAGCTACTTTTGGTTGGTATCGGTTCGTGGGAACTCACGGTCAAGTTATCGGACTGGATCACTTTGGTGCCAGTGCGAGTGCCCCTGTTCTCTTTGAAGAATTTGGCATCACACCCGCAGCCGTTGTAACGGCTGCAATAAAGTCCCTGCAGGATTCACAAATATGACAAATCGGGAGAGATAATGACCGCAGTTCTTGAAAGCCTGACTCACGCAGGTGTCAGTATCTGGCTCGACGATCTCACCCGCACCCGAATTACAAGCGGCAATCTCAAAGAGCTAATCGACACCATGAGTGTTCGTGGTGTGACGACGAATCCATCTATCTTTGAGGGTGCCATCGCCGGTAGTGCCGATGCTTATGCCGCCCAAATTGCAACCCTTGCAAGCGACGGATTCAACGCCGAGCAATCCGTGCGTTTAATGACTTCAGACGATGTAAGAAGCGCATGCGATATTTTTGCAGGAGTTTTCAAGGATTCCGGCGGCACCGACGGCCGTGTTTCGATTGAAGTTGATCCGCGACTAGCACGAGATACCCAGGCCACTATCGCGGAAGCCCAAGATCTATGGGACCTTGTCGACCGCGAGAATCTATTGATCAAGATCCCGGCCACGATTGAGGGTTTGCCTGCAATCACCGAGGTCATCGGTCGTGGGATCAGCGTCAATGTCACCCTCATATTTTCGGTTGAACGCTATATCCAGGTCATGAATGCGTACATTTCTGGGCTGGAATTGGCCTTCGAACGCGGTTACAAGATTTCAAATATCGAGTCAGTCGCGTCTTTTTTTGTGAGTCGGGTGGATTCTGTTGTTGATTCAATGCTCAAGGCCAACGGCAGTGATGCGGCACTTGCCTTACTTGGCCAAGCCGCGATAACGAATGCTCGTCTCGCTTGGCAGTCATACACTGAAGTGCTCGCCAGCGACCGATGGAAGTCCTTGCAGGGGGCAAATCCTCAGCGACCGCTGTGGGCGTCAACGGGTGTCAAAGATCCCGCGTACGCGGATACCCGCTACGTGATCGATTTGGTTGCTCCGGGTTGTGTAAATACGATGCCAGAGAAAACACTGTTTGCCGTAGCTGATCACGGTCACTTCGTTGGAGACACTGTCTCAGGAACAGCAGATGCTTCGGCCTCAATTTGGCGTGAACTCGACAAACTTGGTATCGATGCAACTACCGTGTGCGATCAACTTGAAGCCGATGGTGTCGCCAAATTTGAACAAGCCTGGATTGAACTTCTCGACACTGTGGCAAAGGCACTTGAACGTGCATAAAACCGAGTACATCAATCCGCTGAGAGACCCAGAGGATCAGCGACTCCCCCGGATAGCCGGGCCATGTTCGGTAATTCTTTTCGGGGTAACCGGCGATCTGAGTTGCAAAAAGGTCATGCCAGCAATTTATGATCTCGCCAATCGTGGCCTACTTCCACCAGGTTTCGCCCTCGTGGGTTTTGCTCGAAGGGACTGGGACCATCAGGACTTCGCCCAAGTTGTCCATGACGCGGTCAAAATGCACGCTCGTACCCCATTTCGAGAAGAAACATGGCAACAGTTGGCTGCGGGTATCCGATTTATAGACGGAGACTTAACAGATCCCGCTGCCTATGAACGTATTGCCGAAGTCCTCCTTGATTTAGATGCACAGATGGGCACGCGCGGAAATCACGCGTTCTATCTTTCAATCCCACCGGGACTTTTTCCCGCTGTCCTGTGGAATTTGGAAAGTAGCGGACTCGCAAAAAACCCAACTCCAGCTTCATGGCGCCGTGTTGTCATTGAAAAACCATTCGGCCACGATCTTGCGAGCGCTCAGGCGCTCAATAAGTTGGTTGACACGGTCTTCCCCCCAGGAAGTGTGTTTCGCATTGATCACTATCTCGGTAAAGAGACCGTTCAAAATATTCTGGCTGTGCGGTTTGCCAATGCAATGTTTGAACCCCTATGGAATTGCAACTACGTGGACAATGTGCAGATCACCATGGCAGAAGACATTGGTATTGGTGGACGTGCCGGCTACTACGACGGCATTGGGGCAGCCCGGGACGTTATTCAAAACCATCTTCTTCAATTATTGGCGCTAACTGCGATGGAAGAACCGCTTTCGTTTAATGCAGATGACGTACGTGCCGAGAAGGAAAAAGTACTACGGGCTGTCACTGTTCCACAAAACATCGGGGCACACACCTCCCGTGGTCAATACCAGGCCGGGTGGCAAGGAGGGATACCTGTTATTGGATTCTTACAGGAATCTGGAATTCCAGTGGATTCGACAACAGATACTTTTGCCGCGATGCGACTCAATGTCGAAAACCGACGCTGGGCAGGTGTGCCGTTTTATTTGCGTACTGGAAAACGTCTTGGCAGAAGGGTGACCGAAGTTGCCATTGTGTTCAAACGAGCTCCACATTTACCTTTTAGTTCCGCTTCGGTCGAGGAACTAAGTAACAATGCGTTAGTTTTTCGAATCCAACCTGATGAAGGTGTCACTGTTCGGTTTGGTTCGAAAGTTCCCGACACAAATTCAATCCAAGTACGCGATGTCACAATGGATTTCCAATACGGTGATTCATTCGTCGATACGAGCCCAGAAGCCTATGAACGACTCATCCTTGATGTACTCCTGGGTGATCCACCACTATTCCCTCGCCATGAAGAAGTTGAACTCAGTTGGAAGATTCTTGACCCAATATTGGATTACTGGGCGACCGAGGGTGCCCCCGAACAGTACGCCTCCGGTGGCTGGGGGCCGGCTTCTTCACATGAAATGATTGCACGTGATGGACGGACGTGGAGGCGACCATGATTCGGCTCGAAAAAACGAGTGGTGGTGCCATCGCGGCGGCAATCTCCGCTGAACGTCACCGACAAGGCTCCCCGACAACAGGGATGGTCCTCACGATGTTGATTCTCACCGATGAAGAATTCCAATCAGATGCAACGTCGGGTGCGGTTTTCGCGGCTCGTCAACACCCCATGCGGATTGTCACCGTAATCCCACGACCAGGCCGGGGTTCCCATTCCCTCGATGCTGAGATCGCGGTTGGCGGGGACGATGGTCCCGGCGAAGTAGCCGTGTTGCGACTGCGTGGGGAACTCGCCGAGCACGCCGACTCGGTCGTTATTCCACTTTTACTCTCTGATACGCCGGTCGTTGCTTTTTGGCCCTCACACGCTCCCGCAATCCCCGCGGAGGACACAATCGGACGACACGCCCAGCGCCGGATCACCGATTCTGCGACCAGCGAGGACCCCCTCGAGGAGCTGCGTCAACGTGGCCGTGGCTACCGGCCAGGCGACACTGATCTCGCTTGGTCACGCCTGACACCTTGGCGATCGATCTTGGCTACCGTCTTTGACCAACCCACGGCTGCGGTGATTGGTGGTTCAATAACCGCGGAAACCAATAATCCCAGCGCATATCTACTCGCAACTTGGCTGGAGAAAACCCTAGAAACCACCGTCACAATTACATCAACCGATGAGCCCGGCATTCAGTCGGTGGTGATCACAACCGATGCTGGCGAAATCGCAATCAGCCGCGGGGACGGTCAGTCTGCAACCCTGTCTCAAACCGATAGACCCGACGCCCTCATTTCACTCCCCCGGCGCGATTTGACCACACTTCTCAATGAAGACCTGCGTCGACTTGACCCTGATGAGGTTTATGGCTGGGTAATTAGTGCCTATGCCGGAGATAGCAATTGATACCTCAAGTGCATCTGTCCGAAAACGTAGTCTCGGCTACCCTTGAGATAATCACCACGCACCTTCGGAGTGCTGATTCAAAGAAGCTGCAACATGTGGTGCTCACTGGCGGTGGTATAGGGAGCTCAATTACCAACCAACTGGTCCAGGTGGCAAAGAAGGTTCCACAACAGACGTGGGCCAACACGCACTTCTGGTGGGGCGATGAAAGATTCGTTGATTTAGATTCAATTGATCGAAATGACTTCGGAATTCAATCGGATCTTGCTGAATTTTATATCGGGACCAATGTCCATCGAATACCTGCCGCCAACCAAGTTCAGAGCGCAGCAGAATCCGCCGCTAACTACACAAGTGCACTGGTTGATTGGGGAACTGATGGTTTGCCGCCACGATTTTCACTTGTTCTGCTCGGTGTTGGACCGGACGGTCACGTTGCATCGTTGTTTCCCGGTGAACCTGAACTGGATTCACCATTGATTGCGCTGCCCGTAACCGACTCCCCCAAGCCGCCACTCAAACGAGTGACAATGGGTTTACGAACCCTGAACAACTCAGAATTGACGCTGCTTCTACTCGCGGGCGAATCAAAACGAAAGGCACTGACTGCAATTCTGGACCCAGTAGGAAGCGTTGATGTAACTCCCGCCCGTGGGATAAAAGCCGCCAAACTCTATGCGATTACCGACCTATTAGTTTCCGTGTAACTTATCGATCGCTTCTTGCAAAATGGCCGCACCATCTTTATCGGATCGACGCTCCTTAACGTAGGCAAGGTGGGTTTTATAAGGCTCAATCTTGGGTGGCATTGGCGGATTTTCTTTATCCGTTCCTGCAGGGAGCCCACAACGTGGGCAGTCCCACTCTTCGGGTATTTCTGCTTCAATTGCGAAACTGGGCTTAGATTCATGGCCTCTACTACACCAGAATGAGACAAAATAGCGTGGTGCCGCTTCGCCCCGCTCGGCTTCACCCATGGGTCCCGCGCCAACACGACTACCGCGAATTGCACTTCCACCAGCCATTAACTACTCCTTAGAGACATCGTAAATTTGTGAAAAAATGCAAAAGTGCCGAACATGATTTGCTACGAGCCAGTTCGAACGAGCAAACCAACAGCCACGATAGAGGCGGCCCAAATCAGGCCAAGCCCGACTGTCAACCGGTCAAGGTTTTTTTCCGCGACGGATGATCCACCAACCGACGAACTCACCCCACCACCGAACAGGTCTGACAGACCGCCACCCTTGCCGCGGTGCAACAGGATCAAAACAATAAGCAGAACGCTCGTAATGATGAGGATCACCGCAAGGGCGATGGTCAGGGCAGTAAGCATTACCGGATTCGAACCTTTCGATTATGAAGCAAAGCCACAGTTTAGGATATGCCCAAGCGAGACTTAATGGTCGGCCGGGTGCATCCGATATCGAATGATTCCGACAAATTCGTCGGAGTCCATGCTGGCCCCACCCACAAGGGCCCCATCCACGTCGGGTTGCGCCATGATCGCCGCAACATTGTCCGCTTTAACGGAGCCGCCGTAGAGAATACGCAGGCCTTTAGCCGCTTCTGGGCTCCACTCCTGGCGCACATGCCCGCGAATAGCCGCGCATGCCTCTTGAGCATCGGCCGGTGTGGCCACCGAGCCCGTACCGATAGCCCAAACTGGTTCATAAGCAATGACTAAGCCAGCAATTGCTTCAGCGCTGATTCCCTGCAGGGAATCACTTACCTGCCCGAGGACGAACGGAATAGCGTTACCCGTCTCACGAATCTCCAAGGACTCACCCACACACACGATTGGCACTATTTCGCTACCCAGGGCCGCTTTGGTCTTGGCGTTTACGATTTCATTGTCTTCCCCGTGATTAGCCCGTCGCTCACTGTGACCGGTGAGGACAAAAGTGCAGCCCAGCTTCGCCAACATTGCACCCGAAATATCTCCGGTGTGGGCACCCTTCGCGTGGGGCGAAAGGTCTTGGGCGCCATATTTAATGTCGTATTTGTCCCCCAAGATCAAGGTTTGCACTGATCGCAGGTCAGTAAAGGGCGGAATTACCGCAACTTCAACGGCGGCGAAGTCCGCATCATTGAGGGCAAATGCCAATTTCTGGACTAAGGCAATAGCCTCAAAGTGATTTATGTTCATCTTCCAGTTGCCCGCCATTAGCGGCATCCGATCACTTTTTGCCATTTTCTATTTACCTTCCAGTACTGTCAAACCCGGCAGTTTTTTGCCCTCAAGGAATTCTAGACTTGCGCCACCACCGGTACTTATGTGGTCAAACTTCTGCTGATCAACATCGAGTACGCGAACGGCTGCAGCGGAGTCTCCCCCACCAATCACTGTAAAGCCATCAGACGCGGCCATTGCCTGTGCGATTTCCAATGTTCCACCCGCGAAAGGTTCTAGCTCGAATACCCCCATCGGCCCGTTCCACACGACCGTGGCTGATTCAGCAATGACTCTGGAGTACAGCCCGCGCGTTTTGGGTCCAATATCAAGACCCATCTGGTCTACCGGAATTGCATCACGATCCACAATCTGTGTCAGTGCATCCGCCGCAAAACGATCAGCGACCACAAAGTCAACCGGCAGCATCAAATTTACGTTGCGCTCCCGGGCGTGCTTGATAAAACCCCTCACGTCTTCAACAAAATCAGGTTGTGAGATCGAATTACCGATCTCGAATCCCATTGCCAAAAGAAACGTGTAGGCCATACCTCCACCAATAAGCAAATTGTCCACCCTGGGAAGCAAGGACTCAATTACGCCGAGCTTGTCGCCAACTTTGCTACCGCCAAGTATGACCGTGTAGGGCCGCTCGGCTCCTTCAAGTAGCCGCCTAAAAACTTCACACTCGCGGGTAACGAGGAGTCCTGCTGCATTCGGCACAAGCTGAGCGAGGTTGGTCACCGAAGCTTGCTCTCGATGCACGACCCCAAAACCATCACTGACAAAGCCATCGGCCCACATTGCCCAAGTCCTGGCTAACTCATCACGTTGGCCGGGATCCTTACTCGTTTCCCTCCCGTCAAATCTGACATTTTCAAGCAGGGCTACTCCCCCAGCTTTCAAACTTTCAATCACTTCGAGATCCCGAGCAGCATCTGGTGAGAAGAGAACGGGAATTCCAAGTAACTGCGATAGTCGAATCGCAACCGGTTCTAGTGAAAATTCAGTAACGGGAACGCCTTTAGGTCGCCCGAGATGAGCCAAAATCACTACACGTGCGCCACCTTCCCGCAACGCATTTATCGTTGGGATGGTCGCCGCGATACGAAGATCATCGGTGATCTCACCCTCGGCATTTAGGGGAACATTGAAATCGCATCGCAAGGCGATAGTTGCGTCTCTTAGTACCAGATCACGCAATGATCGCACTAGAGCTTGGCACCAACAAAGTTGACAAGGTCAACGAGTCGGTTGCTATATCCCCATTCATTGTCATACCAGCCGAGTACTTTTACCATGTTGCCGTTCACAATGGTCAAGGATGCGTCAAAGATGCACGAAGATGGATCCGTCACAATGTCTGTTGAAACGATTGGATCCTCGGTGTATTGCAAGATTCCTTTAAGAGGGCCTTCTGCCGCGGCTTTGACCACCGCGTTGATTTCTTCCCTGGTAGCGCTCTTCTTCAATTCCACGGTGAGATCCGTTGCCGAACCCGTGGGAACCGGTACACGCATTGCGTATCCGTCAAGTTTACCTTTGAGATGTGGCATGACCAGTCCAATTGCTTTGGCAGCACCCGTGCTCGTTGGAATCATGTTGAGCGCAGCTGCACGTGCCCGACGCAGATCACTATGTGGGAAGTCCAAAATACTTTGGTCGTTGGTGTACGCGTGAATCGTGGTCATCAAACCACGCTCAATACCAAAAGCATCATCGATCGCTTTTGCCATTGGAGCCAAGCAGTTCGTAGTGCATGAAGCATTTGAAATAATGTCATCGGTGGCTGGGTTGTACTTGTCTTCATTGACACCCATCACGATCGTGATGTCTTCTCCCTTGGCGGGTGCGGAAATAATTACTTTCTTGGCGCCAGCCGTTATGTGCTTTCGAGCCGATTCTGCGTCAGTGAAAAACCCCGTCGACTCAACAACGATTTCTGCACCAAGTTCTGCCCAAGGCAAGTCAGCGGGATCCCGCTGCGCGTAAATAGGAATTCGGACATCATTGACAACAATCGCGCCATCTTCTGCCACAACTGTTCCATTAAACCGACCGAGAATACTGTCGTACTTGAGCAGATGTGCCAAGGTCTTGGTATCGGTGAGGTCGTTGATCCCGACTATTTGAATGTCGGCCCCACCCACTGCAATGGCGCGAAAGAAATTGCGACCAATTCGGCCAAAACCATTAATTCCAACCTTCACTGAGTTCTCCTTATGGATCTATTTGACAGTAAGGGGATCACCCTGACCAGTCTGCTCGTGGGCGTTATGCACCGTCTTAATGCTAGTCAATACCTTGTTACCGAAAAGTTACGGATGACCCTCGAGGGCTGCCACGGCCGCCTCCGTGTCCGGGATGCCCAATTCCTGGGCTTTTTTATCGGCCAAAGCCAATAAACGCCTAATTCGACCGGCAATGGCGTCCTTTGTCATCGGCGGATCGCTGAGAGCACCTAATTCCTCAAGGCTTGCCTGTTGATGTTCCATGCGAAGGCGACCGGCTACCACGAGGTGATCGGGTATTTCATCACCTAAGATCTCCAAAGCCCGCTGGACCCGAGCCCCTGCAGCAACCGCTGCTCGAGCTGAACGGCGCAAGTTTGCATCATCAAAATTGGCGAGTCGGTTCGCCGTCGCACGGACCTCCCGGCGCATGCGCCGCTCTTCCCACGCCATCATGGCGTCGTGTGCACCGAGTTTGGTCAACATGGCCCCAATTGCGTCACCGTCGCGGATGACAACTCGGTCAACTCCCCTGACCTCACGCGATTTTGCCCCGATCCCGAGTCTGCGGGCCGCACCCACTAGGGCGAGTGCTGATTCTGGTCCCGGACAGGTAATTTCTAGCGAAGAGGAACGACCCGGTTCGGTGAGCGAACCATGGGCGAGAAAAGCAGCCCGCCACGCGGCTTCACAATCACACATTCCACCAGCAACTATTGCCGGTGGCAGGCCTTTCACCGGACGGCCACTTGCATCAACGATCCCCGTCTGACGCGCTAAAGCCTCACCACCAACGACAACGCGAACAAGGTAGCGAGTGCCTTTTTTGATACCCGTTCCTTGGACGAGGGCAATTTCACTCTCGTGACCGTAGATATCAAATATGTCTTTTCGCAGTCGCCTAGCGGTCGATCCTGTATCAAGATCAGCTTCAACGACAATCGCACGGTTAATAATGTGAAGCCCGCTGGCGAATCTCAAAATAGTTGATACTTCTGCCTTTCGGCAACACATTTTGGTCACCGCAACCCTGCTGAGTTCGTCCTTCACTGCAGCGGTCATCGACATCAGTTACTTCCCCATTCAGTTGCTGCCCGACGCAAAGCACGTGTGAATCTTTCCGGGGCGTAGTTAAAATCACTGTTAGCGCCATCAATCCTAAACACCTTGGCACCAATTCGGTGCGATACCTCCTTGCTATTAAGATCGATGCCGATCAAGTTGGGTTCACTCACGGCCAAGATCCCGGTGAAAAACTGAGGCTTGCAGCCCTTTTTCTCGCAACATGGATGCAAGTTGCTCAGTCATCGCGACACTGCGATGCTTTC
The DNA here is from genome assembly GCA_040399625.1 of Candidatus Nanopelagicales bacterium. GTDB lineage: Bacteria > Actinomycetota > Actinomycetes > S36-B12 > S36-B12 > UBA4592. The sequence continues at coordinate 76,617 of JBBARV010000003.1, forward strand.
CCCCAGTGCAGCCAACAGCCACAGTGACGAGCCGCTTACCTTCACGCAAATACCCTTCGCGCATTGTGCCGAGAAGATCCTGAAAGTGCGCCAAGAACTCTAATGCACCGGGTTCTTCGATGACACTCTGCGAGACGGCCGCATCCTGTCCGGTCAATGGTCGCAGCTGTTCGTCCCAGTAGGGATTCGGCAAAAAACGAACGTCGGCAACCATGTCAGCATCAACTGGAATTCCATACTTAAAACCGAAAGACAGGACCGTAATGTGAAAATCACTCTCATTCTGTGCGTCAAATGCGGCTTCGATCCTACGCCGAAGGTCGTGAACGTTAAGCGAAGTTGTGTCAATCACCAAGTCTGCGACAGCTCTGATGTCACCTAATATTTCACGCTCACGTGACAGTCCGTCGATTATTCGATGATCGAGTGCTCCCTGCAAATTTTGTAGCGGGTGTGGTCGGCGTGAAGATTCGAAACGCCGGACCAGGCTTTCATCTGTCGCTTCAAGAAAAACAATTGTCACGCTGCCAACACGTGGTGTTAAGTCGGAAAGCACCGAACTTAACTGAGCAAAAAGTGAACGGCTGCGGGTATCAACTACAACGGCAACTTTTTTTATATCTGAACTTCGGCTGGCTAGTTCTAGTGCCTCAAGTAGCAATGTCGGCGGGATGTTGTCAATAACAAACCAACCCAGATCCTCAAGCGCTCGGGCGGCAGTCGTCCGGCCCGCCCCACTCATCCCTGTGAGGATGATTAACTCAGAGTCCTGCAGGTTCGTGTCTGACACGCTTTAACTCCTCCTTCACAAATGCTTTTAATCGTTCCAACACTTGACCATAGCCGTAATGTCAAGCACCTTCTGGGTGCAAACTCTTCCATATCACTTCGGCGCTTTTCACGCCAACACCGTCGGCAGCACTCAATTCGAAGACGCTTGCTGACCGAATATTTTTTACCGATCCAAAGGTGCTCAGTAAGGATTTTATTGTCGCGGGACCCACACCGGGTATGTCTGTGAGTTCACTTTTGAGTGAGGACGCATTGCGTCGCTTTCTGTGGTGTCCAATTGCCGCCCGGTGGGCTTCATCGCGGACTCTCTGCAATAAATGTAATGCGTGACTATTGCGCGCAAAGATAATCGGATCACTGTGATCTAGGACCCATACCTCTTCCAGCCGTTTGGCGAGTCCCACTATCGGAATACTCACGCCGCAGTCACGCAAAGCTGTTGCCGCTGCTTTCACCTGACCAGCAGCACCGTCGATTACGAGAAGTGATGGTTGATATGCGAACCGGGTGCTTTCAGGATCAGCCGAGTCCTTGAAGCGCCGACTAACCACTTCATAGACGCTTGATAGGTCATCCTTTCGTTCACCTTTAATAATGAACTTACGGTAGTCAGACTTCTTTGCAAGCCCGTCCTCGAACACAACGAGCGATCCGACCGTTTCTGTCCCAGCCAGAGTAGAAATATCAATACATTCAATGCGCAATGGTGGTTCCGGTAACCCCAATACTTCCTGCAAATCATTGAGGGCTTGAGTGCGAATGGTAATGTCGGCGCTTTTTTCCAGTCGCGCTTTCAAGAGCGCTCTTTCCGAGTTTTCGACAGCGGTTGCCATGAGCGCCCGCTTATCCCCACGCTGTGGGATACGCAGATCCACTTTCGATCCACGAATTTCAGTCATCCAGGCTGATAGTGCGGTGTCATTTGATGGCAATTGGGATAACAGGACCTCCTTCGGTACTCCATCTGTGGCGATATCGGAATAAACCCTGGTCAAAATTCGTTCAACGTAACCAGGCTCATCAAGTTCCTCGGTGCGCTCCACGACAAAAAAGCGCTCGCCCGTTATCCGACCAACTCGGACGTGAATTATTTGAACACCAACGTGAAGTTCATCAAAATAAAATCCTAAGAGATCAGCATCGGTTGAGTCATCAAATACAACAGAGTTCCTCTCGAGTACCTTTTCCAGCGCAATGAGTCGGTCCCGCCACTTGGCAGCCGCCTCGTAGTCTTCGTTTGCTGCAGCGGCCTTCATTTGTTCGGTTATGTTGTCAACAAATTCACGGGTTTGGCCGCTAAGAAAGCGCATTAGCTGATCGACCAGCACGCGGTAATTTTCCATCGATATTCGATCAACGCAGGGAGCACTGCACTTGTCGATATAACCGAGTAAACAAGCGCGACCACTTCGCTTGGCCTGGTTGAAGACACCGTTGCGGCAGGACCGGACAGGGAAAACCCTGATTAATTCTTCAAGAGTCGATTTAATCGCCCACACCTGAGTGTAGGGACCGAAATACCGTGTTCCTTTTCTTTTTGCTTCCCGAACGACGGCAACGCGTGGGTATTCCTCACCCACGGTGACTGCGAGGTACGGATATGTTTTGTCGTCCCGAAAGCGCACATTAAAGCGTGGTGAATATTCCTTGATCCACGAATATTCAAGGACAAGGGCTTCAACTTCGTTTCCGACAGTGAGCCAATCCACACTTGACGCTGTTGTGAGCATTTTCTGCGTTCGCGCATGCAAAGCACTGAAATCCTGGAAATATGAATTCAATCGAGAACGTAAATTATTAGCCTTGCCTACGTAAACTACGCGACCCTCGGGGTCCCGAAACCGGTAAACGCCCGGATTCACCGGGATGCTACCCGACGCTGGGCGATAACTCGAGGGGTCAGACATCAACTTTTACGTGGGTTAACCGAAACTGACATTGGTTCCATCGACTGTTACCGCCGCGGCGGCCAGCCCTTCGGTCGCCGGACCTTGAATAACTGATCCGTCAAGTGAAGAAAATTTAGAACCATGGCAAGGACAATAAATTTCATTATTGCTGACTTCACTAACTAGGCAACCCTGGTGTGGGCAGACCGATGTGAAAGCTTTTACTTCACCGGCAGTGGGCTGGGTGAGGACAACTGGCGGTTCTGCAACGACGACTCCACCGCCGACCGGGATATCAGCCAGCGCGATTGTGCCCGCGGACATGGCCCCGGCAGATTCAGTACCGGCAGTCTCCGTGCTGGTGCTTTCACTCGCGCAAGCCCCAACGGATACCCCTACAACCGCAAGGGCCCCGGTTACGGCACCCGCTTTAAGTACGTCTCTTCGCTTCATGGCCAGCCTCTCTAGTTTTTTAGTTTCATATTTTTAAGGAATCTACCCGTGTGACTTGCTTTGACCGCTGCGATGTCCAAGGGTGTTCCCTCTGCAACAACTTTTCCACCGCCCGATCCTCCTTCCGGCCCCATATCAATTATCCAGTCCGCCGATTTAATCACATCAAGATTGTGTTCAATGACGATGACACTGTTGCCTTTGTCGACCAGGCTTTGAAGAACAAGAAGTAACTTTCGAATATCTTCGAAATGCAACCCGGTGGTTGGTTCGTCCAGTATGTATATGGTTCGTCCCGTAGAGCGTTTTTGTAGTTCAGCCGAAAGCTTCACCCGCTGTGCTTCTCCCCCCGAAAGAGTCGGTGCAGACTGACCCATCCGGACGTAACCCAAGCCAACCTCAACCAAAGTCTTCAAGTGGCGGGAGATCGCTGGAATAGCCGCAAAAAATTCACTCGCCTCTTCAATCGGCATATTGAGAACTTCAGCGATTGTTTTGCCTTTGTAGTGAACTTCAAGCGTTTCCCTGTTGTAGCGCGCACCGTGACACACTTCGCATGGCACATAAACATCAGGCAGGAAATTCATCTCAATTTTCAGGGTTCCATCACCGCTACAAGCCTCACAGCGACCACCTTTGACATTGAAGCTAAATCTGCCTGGTTGATACCCACGGACTTTGGCTTCCTGCGTCTGTGCGAAGAGTTTGCGGACATGGTCGAACACACCCGTGTAGGTCGCGGGGTTACTCCGAGGGGTTCTTCCAATCGGCCCTTGGTCCACGTGCACCACTTTGTCCACCTGGTCTAGCCCCGTGACTTTAGTGTGTTTTCCCGGCACAACGGAGGCACCATTTAGTTCCCGCGCCAAAACATTTAACAAGACGTCGTTTACCAGAGTTGATTTTCCAGATCCACTGACGCCACTGATGACACAAAGATTTCCCAGAGGGAAGTCCACATTGACATTTTGCAGATTATGTTCTTTTGCCCCGCGAACACCCAGCCATCCACGTTCCTGTGAACGCCTGTTTTCGGGGACTGCAATGCTGCGCGCACCAGAAATATAGGCTCCGGTTATCGATCTCTTCGATTTGATCAGGTCTTCCAGATTCCCACTAACGACAACTTCACCGCCATGCTCACCAGCACCTGGCCCAATATCCACGATCCAGTCAGCCATTCGGATTGTGTCTTCGTCGTGCTCCACCACGATCAAGGTATTCCCTAAATCACGCAACCGGATCAACGTTTCGATAAGTCGCTCGTTGTCACGTTGGTGCAGGCCAATGCTGGGCTCGTCAAGTACATAGAGGACTCCCGTGAGCCCAGACCCAATTTGGGTGGCTAACCGAATTCGTTGTGCCTCACCTCCTGCGAGTGTTCCTGCGGCGCGATCGAGGGAGAGGTAGTGCAAACCAACATCGACGAGAAACTGCAACCGCTCGTTTACTTCTTTGAGTACCCGCGCGGCAATAGTTTCGTCGCGCTTTGATAGTTTCAAAGAAGCCAATAAGTCGCGGGCCCCACTGATCGGAAGTGCAGCAATTTGCGCAATGGAATGGTCCGACACTGTGACGGCTAAGGTCAAGGGTTTGAGTCGACTCCCCTGACACGCCTCACAGGGCACCTCCCGCATAAAACCTTCGAAGCGCTCGCGGGATGAATCCGTGTCAGCTTCAGCATGACGGCGTGCAATGAAATTGACCACACCTTCATAGGTGGTGTAGTAAGAACGCTGACGCCCATAACGATTTTTAAATTTGACGTGCAGTTCACTATCTGTTCCATAAAGAATTGCTTTTCGGTTCTTGGGACTCAACTTCGACCATGGTGTGTCCATGTCAATCCCTATTTCCTCGGAAAGTGCTTCAAGTAGCCTCTTAAAATACTCGCTCACGGTGCCGCGCGACCAAGGGGCGATTGCGCCCTCATTCAGTGATGCTGCGGGGTCGGGAACGACTAACTCTTCATCAACTGCTCGCGTAATACCCAGTCCGGAGCACGAAGGACAAGCCCCGAACGGAGAGTTGAAAGAAAAGGAACGGGGTTCAAGTTCTTCGAACGACAAAGAGTCTCGCATACATGCCAAGTGTTCACTCAGGGTTAATTCCCGATTGGGATCATCAGCCGGACGATCCACAAAATCCAGTGTCACATTTCCGTGACCGAGCCCAAGTGCTGTTTCTATCGAATCTGTCATGCGCTGGCGTGACTCGAAATTCACGGCTAGACGATCTACCACTACTTCAATAGTGTGCTTTTCCTGCTTCTTCAGCGTCGGAACGCTGTCGAGTGAATAGATTTCTCCGTCAACTCGCACGCGGGAATAACCATCGGCTTGAAGCTGTTTGAACACCTCGAGATATTCACCCTTGCGTTCACGTATTAACGGGGCCAGTACTTGAAACTTCGTTTTTGCAGGCAGTTCCAGAATCTGGTCGACTATTTGTTGCGGAGTCTGTTTAGCAATTGGGTCTCCGCACTCAGGACAGTGCGGCTTACCGATTCGCGCGTAGAGCAACCGTAGGTAGTCGTAAATTTCGGTGATTGTTCCAACGGTTGATCGGGGATTGCGCGAGGTTGATTTCTGATCGATCGAAACTGCTGGAGAGAGTCCTTCAATAAAGTCAACATCGGGTTTATCCATTTGGCCCAAGAACTGCCGGGCGTACGCCGATAAACTCTCGACGTAGCGTCTTTGGCCTTCTGCAAAGATCGTGTCAAATGCCAAGCTGGACTTCCCTGACCCCGACAATCCGGTGAACACGATGAGGGCATCACGGGGTAAATCCACCGAGACGTTCTTGAGATTGTGCTCCCGAGCGCCCCTAATGATTAACTTTTCCACCCAAGCTCTTTCCCACGGATTATGCGGCTAATAAATTTTTAACAGCCCCTAACTCTATTCGACTTTTACCCTCCCGGCTCCCTTGGGAACCCGGGACCGAGGCCCACTTGCTCGGTATAGTTTGAACATGTACACCGGAAATACGAAGGTAGATGGGCCCACGCAGGTTCGCGAGCTGCCGAACCTTCTGATCAGCAAAATCACCGTGGGTCCCTACAACAACAACTCATATTTATTGAGGTGCTCGAAGACGGGCACCGAGGTGCTAATCGACGCAGCGGCGGAACCAGATCGCTTACTCACTCTCATTGGGCCAGGTGGACTAATGGGCGTTCTCACCACCCATGCCCACCAGGACCACTGGGGCGCTCTGGCCGAGGTCGTCAGTGCTACCGGCGCCAAAACCTTCGCACCACAATTAGATGTGGGTTCAATTGATGTTCCCACCGACCAAGGACTTGAGCCTGGGGCCATTGTCACATTTGGTGATATCTCGTTGAGAGTACTGACTACGCGAGGACACACACCCGGTGCAAGTATGTTTTTTTATGATGATCCGCTTGGCCACGGGCACCTTTTTTCGGGAGATTGTCTTTTTCCAGGAGGTGTGGGCAAGACCATCACACCAGAAGACTTCACAACTCTTTTCGAGGGCGTCAAGAAGCAAGTGTTTGATGTACTGCCCGACACGACCTGGGTTTACCCTGGTCATGGTGACGACACAACGGTTGGAGCCGAACGAGCCTCACTTGAATCTTGGCGGACTCGAGGCTGGTAGCTACCGTCTAAACTTCAGAATCTGGCTTTTCCTCGGTGAGCCGTCCCGCATGTCCCTGACTACTCGGATCACGTTTCACTTTTATCGCTGAACCGACTGCGACCGCAATGAGCACGATCGCAATAAATGCAAGACTCATGTTCGTGGAAATCTTGGGGATTTCGTTGTTGACTTCATGGAAATACGTCAGGAACAATTTTATTCCAATGAATATCAAAATTACCGAAAGCCCTAATGACAAGTAAATCATCTTGTCCAGTAAACCTCGAAGTAGGAAATAGAGGGCCCGCAGACCCAACAGTGCAAATGCGTTTACGGTGAAAACCAGATACGGCTCTTGGGTAACACCAAATGTGGCAGGGATGGAGTCAAGGGCAAAGAGAAGATCTGTAGTCCCAATTGCCAACATGACGAGTAGCAAAGGAGTTGCGACCCGCAGACCGTTTTCTTTGATGAAAAGTGACGTACCGTGGTAACCATCGGAAAAACGATAACGCTTGCGAGCAATGCGCACCATGAGGTTGTCATGGGGGTCTGGATCCTCATTGCGATGACGCATCAGTTGGATGCCTGTCCAAACCAACAAGGCGCCAAAAATGACGAATGTGAACGAGAAATATTCAAGGGCACTCGCCCCAATGGCAATGAAAATACCTCGCAGAACTATCGCCAGTGCCACACCGATCAACAAAACGCGTTGATGCAGATTAAAGGGGACAGCGAACTGTGTCAAAATGATGATGAAAACGAAGAGATTATCGATACTGAGTGATTTTTCAACAAGGTATGCGGCGAAGTACTCTGTTCCAAACTGGGAACCCTGCCAAACATAGATGAAGATGCCGAAGGCAACGGCTATGCCCACATAGAAAATGGACGACCAAAGGGCCTCTTTGAACTTGACATCGTGTGGCTTACGCGAGATGGCGATGAAGTCAAAAGCCATCAGGATCGTAATACCAACGATCGTTACAATCCACAACCCAAGTGACGTTTCCATTAATTAATTAGCCTCCGCTGATTGCATGCCGCGTAGTTCCTTTTTTAGATCCGAAATCTCATCGCGCAGACGAGCTGCTAGCTCGAATTGCAATTCTGCTGCTGCTGCCCGCATCTGGTCGCTTAAATCCTGGATCAAGGTTACGAGATCACCACTGGGAGTGTGCTTGCGCCCCTGAGATATTTCAGCGGTGATCAACTTTGCCGTATCTTCCTCTTCACGAGAGAGCATATCGGTAATGTCAGCAATTTTTTTGCGCAGGGGCTGAGGATCAACCCCCATTTTTTTATTGTAAGCAACCTGTTTTGCTCGACGTCGATTGGTTTCATCAATTGCCTTGGCCATGGAGGGCGTAATTTTGTCCGCGTACATATGGACCTGCCCGTTAACATTTCGCGCAGCACGACCAATCGTTTGAATGAGCGAAGTTCCTGAGCGAAGAAAGCCCTCTTTATCGGCATCGAGAATGGCAACGAGGGAGACCTCAGGTAGATCAAGTCCCTCGCGCAAAAGGTTGATGCCAACCAGTACGTCAAAAACACCCAGACGTAATTCACGCAGCAGCTCAACCCTTCGCAACGTGTCCACTTCCGAGTGCAGGTACTGCACTTTGATTCCATGCTCGGCCAAATAGTTCGTCAAATCCTCTGACATGCGCTTGGTGAGTGTTGTTACGAGTACCCGCTCATTTTTGTCAACGCGGATTCGAATCTCGTGGATCAGGTCGTCAACCTGTCCCTGAGTTGGCTTAATAACAACTTCAGGGTCAACAAGACCCGTGGGGCGAATGACTTGCTCGACAACATCACCCTGAACAGCAGTGAGTTCATACGGGCCCGGTGTCGCGGAAAGGTAGACCGCTTGACCAATTCGCTCCTCAAATTCTTTCCACCGTAATGGTCGGTTATCCATGGCACTCGGTAGCCGGAACCCATGCTCAACCAAGGTTCTCTTCCGGCTTGCATCGCCCTCGAACATTGCCCCGATTTGTGGGACCGTGACATGGGACTCATCAATAACGAGTAGGTAATCCTCGGGGAAGTAGTCAATGAGGCAGTTTGGTGGGCTGCCGGGATCGCGACCATCAATGAATCGACTGTAGTTTTCAATACCAGAGCAGAAACCCACCTGCTGCATCATTTCGATATCAAATGTTGTCCGCATTTTTATCCGCTGCGCCTCAAGAAGTTTTCCTTGCTTTTCAAACTCCGCAACGCGCTGCTCCAACTCCACTTGGATTTCACCGATTGCCCGAGACATGCGTTCAGGGCCTGCGACATAGTGGGTTGCCGGGAAGATGTACATCTCTTCGTCCTCGGTAATAATTTCACCGGTCACGGGGTGAAGTGTCATCATGCGTTCAATCTCGTCGCCGAACATTTCAATTCGCACCGGGTGTTCTTCATACACGGGGAAAACTTCAACAGTGTCACCACGCACCCGGAATGTGCCACGGGTGAAAGCAATGTCATTTCGGGTGTATTGAATCGCAACAAGTGCCCTTAATAAGGAATCGCGTGAATATTCTTCACCGACTCGTAATCGAATCATCCGATCAACATATTCCTGCGGGGTGCCCAGCCCGTAGATCGCAGAAACTGTGGCCACCACTAAAACATCACGACGGGTAAGCAAACTATTGGTAGCTGAATGCCGAAGTCGTTCAACCTCTTCATTGACCGTTGAATCTTTCTCAATAAAGGTGTCCGATTGCGGAACATACGCCTCTGGCTGGTAATAATCGTAGTAAGAGACGAAGTATTCAATCGCATTGTTGGGCAGTAACTCTCGGAACTCTGTTGCAAGTTGGGCCGCGAGGGTTTTGTTCGGAGCCATGACCAGTGTGGGTCTTTGTAACCTTTCCACTAGCCATGCCGTTGTTGCGCTTTTTCCCGTTCCGGTTGCCCCGAGTAACACAGAATTCTTTTCACCCGATTGAATCCGCCGTGCGAGCGCTTCAATAGCGCTCGGTTGATCCCCTGATGGCTGAAAGGGTGAAATTACTTCAAATGGAGCAACCGTTCTGGTCAGATCGGTTATTGGCCTGGTCACGCTCTAATCTTATGGGCTCTTTTCACAATTTCCTCCCACACAAAAAAGCAGGCTTGTTCGAACTCTCGTTGTGTTCCATTGTTATCAATCACCCATGTTGCTGCGATGTTGCGCACCTCACGAGAGCTTTGATTGTGGATCCTCGCCTCGGCCTGCTCAACACTCATGCCCCGATCAGCCACCAGCCGCTGAATCTGTCGCTCAACGTCTAGATCGATCACCACCACAACATCACACATATCGACCGAGTTAGTTTCCACCAACAATGGCATGTCGTAAACAGTTATCTGGTCCGGATCCGCCTTCGCAATCTGAGCAAGAGCTCCCGCTCGAATCCGAGGATGCATGATTTCGTTCAGTTCCGATAACCGTGTTTTATCTTTAAAGACAATTGCCGCTAAAGCGGCCCGGTTCAGTACGCCATCAGGCTGAAGGATTCCACCACCGAATTTCCCGGCTAATTCACCAATCACCGCGGAACCGGGTGCGGTCAAACCTCGGGAAATTTGATCCGCATCGATAACAACGGCGCCATGTTCTAAAAAACATGACGCCGCTGTTGACTTACCTGATCCAATGCCGCCGGTTAAACCAACAACAAAAGGCATGTGGTGAGCCATAAAACTACTCGGTGGTGAGTTTGTCCCGAAGAGCCTGCAATGCAGAGTCGTCCGACAAAGTACCTTCACTCGCTGTTGACTGGGATGAGTAAGCATTCGCTTCGCCTGACTCAACCGCGGCTGCCTGATCGGCTTCCTTGGCCTCTGTCATCTGCTTACGGTGCGCTTCCCAACGAGCATGCGCTTCCGCATACTCACGTTCCCAATCAGTGCGCTGTTCCTCGAAGCCCACTTTCCATTCACCAGTTTCAGGATCGAATCCGGCCGGACCGGTGTAGTTACCTGCTTCGTCGAATGCTGGAGCCATGCCGTAAAGGTACGGATCAAATTCTTCAACTGCTTGACCATCAGAAGAATCATTGGCCTGCTTCAATGAAAGTGAAATGCGACGACGTTCCAAATCGATATCGATGACCCGGACGAAAATGTCGTCATTCACCTGAACGATTTGTTCTGGCATTTCGATGTGGCGCTCAGCGAGCTCCGAGATATGGACGAGCCCTTCAATTCCTTCATCGACACGCACGAATGCCCCGAATGGAACAAGCTTCGTGACCTTGCCCGGAACGACCTGATTGATTCCGTGGGTGCGGGCGAAGTGCTGCCATGGGTCTTCTTGGGTTGACTTGAGTGAGAGCGATACTCGCTCACGATCCATGTCCACTTCAAGGACCTCAACAGTGACTTCGTCGCCCACCTGAACAACTTCGGAGGGGTGATCGATGTGCTTCCAAGAAAGCTCTGAAACATGGACGAGTCCGTCAACGCCACCTAGATCTACGAATGCACCGAAGTTGACAATGCTGGATACGACACCATTGCGAATCTGTCCGCGCTGAAGCTGATTCAGGAAGGTTTGACGAACCTGACTCTGCGTCTTCTCTAGGTATGCACGACGGGAAAGAACAACGTTGTTACGGTTCTTATCAAGCTCGATAATTTTAGCCTCGAGAACTTTGCCAATGTATGGCTGCAGGTCGCGGACTCGACGCATTTCCACCAAGGATGCTGGCAGGAAGCCACGAAGTCCGATATCAACAATCAGACCACCCTTAACAACCTCAATAACCAAGCCCTCGACGACACCGTCTTCTTCCTTGATTTTCTCAATCGTGCCCCATGCGCGCTCGTACTGTGCACGCTTCTTGGAAAGGATTAAACGCCCTTCTTTATCCTCTTTGGTGAGGACCAGAGCTTCAACACTGTCGCCAACACTGACCACTTCACTGGGGTCAACGTCGTGCTTAATGGAAAGTTCACGGGAAGGAATAACACCTTCTGTTTTATAGCCGATATCAAGGAGAACTTCGTCTCGATCGACTTTGACAACAATTCCCTCGACAAGATCTCCGTCGTTGAAGTACTTAATTGTTGCATCAATTGCAGCGAGGAAATCCTCGGCGGTTCCAATGTCGTTGATTGCGACCTGTGGTGCTCGTGAGGTTACGGTAGGGATAGTCATGGAGTAAATGGCTCCGGTGGATTAGATGTTGTGGGTGCCCCAACGCCGTTTTGTGAGGATTCTAGGTCTGATCCCCGAGCGCTCAGTGCCTTCGAAGCCTAATGCTTCACATCTTCTCAATGGGCGGCGGCATCCCAGTTCGGCCCAGTTCCCACATTGACGTCCAAGGGCACCAGTAACGAGGCAGCCGAATACATATTTTCTTTCACAAGCGCACTAACCTGCTCCGTCTCCCCCTTGGCGACCTCGAGGACCAGTTCATCATGGACCTGAAGGAGTAGCCTGGACTTTAGTTGAGCGGTCCGAAGGGCCTGATCCACCTTGAGCATCGCGATTTTAACGATGTCAGCGGCACTTCCCTGAATGGGCGCATTTAGTGCCATGCGCTCTGCGATCTCGCGTCGTTGGCGATTGTCACTGACCAGGTCAGGTAGTTTGCGGCGCCGCCCATACATAGTTTCCGTATACAGCTTGCTGCGGGCGATTTCGACCACTTCTGCCAGATACGACCGAATCCCACCAAACCTGCGGAAGTAGTCATCCATCATGATGCGGGCATCTTCGGTCGAAATATCTAATTGTGCTGCTAAACCGTACGGGGAGAGTCCGTAAGCCAATCCATATGACATTGCTTTGATCTGTCGCCGCATGTCTGGCGTAACGTCACTTACATCGAAGACTTTGCGTGCCACGGTGTCATGCAGATCTTCACCTGATTTAAATGCCTCAATTAAAGCTTCATCGTGAGATAAATGAGCCATGATGCGCAATTCAATCTGACTGTAGTCTGCTGTGAGCAAGCATTCGTATCCTTCGCCAACAACGAATGCTCCTCGAATACGCCTACCAGCTTCCGTTCTCACCGGAATGTTTTGCAGGTTGGGGTCTATCGAAGACAAGCGTCCGGTGGCTGCAACCGTCTGACGAAATGTTGTGTGGACCCGACCGCGCGGATCAACGAGTGGAATCAGGCTTTCCACCGTTTGACGCAATTTCGAGTCCTCACGCCAGGTCAATAAGTGTTCCAGTAGGGGGTCTTTCGTTTGGGCATAAAGGTTAGTGAGTGCTTCCGCATCAGTGGTGAACCCGGTTTTAATTTTTTTCGTTTTCGGCAAACCCCTTTCATTAAACAGCACTTCTTGTAGCTGCTTAGGTGACGCCAAATTGAATTGGTGTCCAACCAATTCAAAACTTGATACTTCAGCCGAATGCATCTGGTCACCAAATTCAACGGATAGTCCAGTAAGTAATTGAGTGTCGACAGCAATTCCCACGTGTTCCATTTGGGCCAGAGATACCTCAGTTGGAATTTCCATGTCGATCAGCAGGGGCATCAAATGGAGTTCCTCGAGTTTCAAAGACAGCACCGAGCCGAGTTCCCAGATAACTTGCGCGGCCTGCAACAGACCTGCACTCGAATCAGCTTCACCGAACATGGAGAGTTGATCATCTGGTTCGTCCAAACTGCGGCCAAGTTCGCGTTGAACGAGGTCTGGTAGTTCATAGGACCTCTGACCTGGGTCGATGAGGTAACCAGCCAGCGCTGTGTCCATGTGAATCTTTACGTCAGATATGTCCGTCCCAAAAGCGGCCAAAGTCCAGAGGAGTGACTTCCCGTCGTGAACAGTTTTTTGATTAGGGCACGCGGCCAGCCACGACATAACCTTGGCTAAGTCTGCAGTGGGGATCGACTGCAGTATGTGAACCTGGTTGCTCGAGCACACGGCTAAAGCATTTATTGTCCCCGAGCCTCGAGAGAATTCACCTTGTATTGCAATCGCAACAGGGCCTTCAAGGGAAACTAAATCCGCAATCACCGCATCGGGGAAGATCTCACGATCCATGATTTCTGTCGGAACACTTTTTTGGGTGGTTTGCGGGTCAGTCCCGGCAACTGCAATCGCGCCCGGCAATTTTTCGACTCGACTGCGCAGTGCTGTGAATTGCAATGTGTCAAAAAGTTGGTACACGCCCGCCAAAGGAAATGACTTGCGCTCGAGCTGTTCCACCGTAAGTTCCAGCGGAACATCACGCAGCAATTCGGTGATTCGCCGGTTGAGTAGAACCTGGGCAAGATTCTCGCGGAGTGAATCCCCCACTTTTCCACCCACCTGGTCGGCCTGGTCAACCAATGCCCCTAAATTCCCATATTCAGTTATCCATTTTTGGGCTGTTTTTTCACCCACCCCGGGAATGCCGGGCAAATTGTCACTGGGATCTCCACGCAAAGCCGCGAAGTCTGGGTACTGCGCGGGTGTCAATTTATATTTTTCCTCAATGGCGGCCGGTGTCATCACAGCGAGGTCTGACACACCCTTTTTCGGATATAAGACCGTCACTGATGATGATACAAGTGCGAATGAATCCCGGTCACCCGTAACAATTTCAGTGCCAAACCCTGCCGCACTAGCCTCAGTCGCCAGCGTCGCGATGAGATCATCGGCTTCATAACCATCTTTCTCTAAACGCTTAATCGCCATTGAGTCAAGAACTTCTTTGATTAATTCGACCTGGCCTTTGAATTCATCAGGGGACTTTGATCGCGTCGCCTTGTATTCAGGGAACATGTCCGTACGAAAACTTTTGCGAGAGACGTCGAAAGCTACTGCGACATGCGTGGGGTTGTACTCCTTGAGCAAGTTGATCATCATCGAAGTAAAGCCATACACCGCATTGGTTGGTTGACCCGTGGTGGTGGCGAAGTTTTCAGCGGGCAAAGCGAAAAACGCCCGATACGCCATTGAGTGTCCATCGATAAGAAGAAGTCGACGAGCCACCATTCCCCGATACTAGTTCCTCTGCAACTCGATAAGATTTAGTACTATGGCAAATATGAATGATGAACAATCAACGGATATCACCGACGAAGTTCGCTCATTTGGCATGGGTGCCCTCGGTGAGCGCATGGGGATCAGGATCGTGAGCGCCTCTATCGATTCGCAGGGGTTGGCAACCATTGCCGGTTCCATGCCGGTTGAGGGTAATACCCAGCCCTATGGACTACTGCATGGTGGAGCAAGTGCGGTGCTGGCCGAAACCCTGGGATCAATCGCCGCGGGAATCACGGCACATCAGCGGATTGGCCTCGGTGCCCTTGTTGTCGGTATTGACTTAAATTGCACCCACCACAAAGCCGCCCGGGACGGCATTGTGACCGGGGTCGCCCACATGATCAGCGCAGGCAGCACCATGTTGTCGAGTGAGATTGTGATCACCAATGAACAAGGTGACCGGATATGCACCTCACGGCTGACCGCGATGGCACGCAAACCTCGGACGTGAGAGGGTTCAGAAGCTCCAGAGGAACTTACCCACGAGTAACAAACACATTTCTTTCAGGGATACCCCGGTGTGTAACCGATTAATGGCGATAAGGTTCTCCAAACGCGAAAGTGGCGCAGTTCACATTGTTGACAATGTTCACAGTTAGTAGAGACCCGGAGGTAGCCACACGTGGTTAGACGCGTTCGACTCGCACTGGGAGTCCTCCTTCTGACTTTCGTCGCTTTTCTGGTCTCCGGTGGGATTTCCCCTGCTCATGCGGCGGAAACAACCATTACCGGAACCCTGACCACCCCGGCGGGTATCGCCGTCTCGGGGGTTGTGGTGAGCGCTACCGGCCCCGATGGTGTGATCGTTTCTGGCACATCTGATGACAAGGGCGTTTTTGTTGTCCCGCTCACCGCCGGTGGGAGCTACACGGTGGAAATTGACGTGAGCACCCTTCCCGAGGGCATCACTTTGAACAACGAGGCTGATGCAGTTAGGACTCTTCTGGTACTGGGGGGCGAAAAGCGAATAATTATAGGGCTGTCCGAAGGTGGAGAGTCCGGAATAGTAGCCGGCGAATCGGGCATGGGTGAACGGGTTGTCCAACTTTTTCTCGATGGCATCCTTTACGGTCTGGTGATCGCCCTCGGCGCTGTAGGTTTGAACCTCGTATTCGGCACAACCGGATTAACAAACTTTTCCCACGGCGAACTACTCACCTTGGGTGCGTTCACCGCGCTCGCATTCAACAATGCCGGTCTCAACATCATTATTGCCGCCCCACTCGCGATCATTTTTGCCGCATTCGTCTACGGCTGGGGTCAAAACCGAATTCTGTGGAGACCCCTGCGCCGACGCAAAACAGGGCTGATTGCAGCCATGATTGTCAGTATTGGCCTGGCGATTTTTCTCCGCTACACCCTCGTTCTCTTCTTCGGCGGGGCCCCCGAGAGTTACAAGCAGTTCGCGGGACAGGCTGGGATTGCTCTTGGACCATTTAATACAACACCAAAGGCCCTCATCCTCGGTGCATTAGCGGTCGTCGCTCTCGCCGCTACCGTGATCTGGCTCCAGCGTTCACGCATTGGTAAAGCCACTCGCGCGGTATCTGACAATCCCGCACTTGCCTCTGCCACCGGTATTGACGTCGAGCGGGTTATCTCGGTGGTGTGGATCATTGGTGCGGGTCTGGCTGCCTTCGCCGGGATCTACCTCGGTATGACCCAAAATACGGTTTGGAACATGGGACAACGGATCCTGCTGGTGCTCTTTGCAGCCGTCATTTTGGGCGGTTTAGGTACGATTTATGGCGCAATTGTCGGTGCAATGGTTGTTGGAATTTTCGTTCAAATGACCACATTGTTTATTCCGACCGAAATGAAAACTGTTGGCGCTCTATTTTTGATGATCCTTATTCTGCTGGTGAGGCCTCAAGGGTTACTGGGACGAAAAGAAAGGGTGGGTTAATCAAAAATGGACTTCGGCCAAATTTTCACGCTCACCATCACCCAAGCATTTGGTGTTACCGCCCTCATTTATCTCTTCGCGGCAATTGGTCTCAATGTTCAATTTGGGTACACCGGCCTGCTGAACTTCGGCCAGGTTGCCTTCGTTGCCGCTGGTGCTTACGCCGTGGGTGTCATCGTGCTCACCTTCAATTTGAGTCTGTGGCTTTCAATCGTTGTCGCGCTCATTTCTTCAACGCTATTGGCGCTACTCCTGGGAATTCCTACCCTTCGATTACGGGCGGACTATCTGGCCATCGTCACTATTGCTGCCAGCGAATTACTGCGATTGCTGGTGCGATCAATTGCATTCAAGGACGTTTTTGGTGGCGCTCAGGGTCTTAATGGGAAGCTGGGGCAAGAATTCCATGACCTCAATCCTCTACCACTAGATTTCACACTGCCAATTCTTAGTTGGAGCCGCCAGGACCTCTGGGTGGTCATTGTTGGTTGGAGTCTCGCCCTACTTTTCACCCTGTTCGTCTGGGGTCTGGTTCGCAGTCCTTGGGGACGTGTTGTCAAGGGAATCCGCGAAGATGAAGACGCCGTTGTCTCACTGGGCAAGAACGTTTTTGTTTACAAATTGCAGGCCCTGATTATTGGTGGAGGGATCGCGGCATTCGGCGGTATTTTGTGGGCCGTTGCCAAGCAGTCGGTGCAGCCGGATACCTTCCAGCCAGACTTCACATTTTTCGTATTCACCATCCTGCTGTTAGGTGGAGCGGCTCGCGTTTTCGGCCCCATTGTTGGAACCGTGATTTTCTGGTTCCTCCTCGCTGGCTTCGGGGAGGTTTTGGGCTCGCTGATCAACAACGGTTATATCGACTTCCTCACCGCAACCGATGTCGGTTCAATCCGTTTCATGCTGATGGGCCTCGGGCTCATGCTGCTCATGATCTTTAGACCACAGGGGATATTCGGCGACCGAAGGGAGTTGGCCCTCGATGCCCGCTAACACCGAGAACACCATAAACATGGCACCGGGACGCGCCGCTGCCGTCGAGGCCCTGCGCGACGTCGCTCGAGTCCCCGGTTCACCAAAACCCGACCCCATTTTGGTTGCCGACCACGTCAGTCGACAATTTGGCGGACTCACAGCCGTTGACGTTGCCCACGTCGAGATCCAACGAGGGGCGATCACCGCACTTATTGGTCCTAACGGTGCCGGTAAGACAACCCTGTTCAATCTGTTAACCGGTTTTGACAAACCGAATACCGGCGAGTGGACCTTCAACAAAACATCTGTAGCGGGTAAGGCCCCCTATCGGCTCGCTCGGATGGGGATGGTTCGCACTTTCCAACTTACTAAAGCCCTGTCTCGCATGACCGTCATGGACAACATGCTGCTCGGCGCGAGTGATCAAAGTGGTGAGCGGGTATTCAAAGCCCTGCTGCCGTTCACTTGGAAAACCCAAGAACGGGCAAATGCGGAGCGCGCAATGGAGCTCCTTGGGAGGTTCAACCTCGACGCAAAAAGAGACGATTTTGCTGGTTCGCTCTCTGGTGGACAGCGAAAATTGCTCGAGATGGCCCGTGCCTTGATGGTTGGACCCGAAGTCGTCATGCTCGATGAACCAATGGCTGGCGTGAACCCCGCCCTGACCCAGAGCCTGCTCGGCCATATCAAGAATATCCGCGAAGAAGGAACAACGGTCCTTTTCGTTGAGCACGATATGGATATGGTGCACGACATCAGCGACTGGGTGATTGTCATGGCGCAGGGTCAAATAATTGCTGAAGGCCCGCCCGATGCCGTAATGAAGGACCCACAGGTCATCGAGGCCTATCTCGGTTCACGCCATGGCAGTGCGCTGACAGCCGACGGCACGTCTCTCACCGACGACTCCCAAGGAGTGAAATCATGACGTTCAGCGAACCCAGTGACCTGCCCACGATCGACAGTCCCGATGGCGCCCAAGAGTTTGATTCAGAAATTGATGTAAACGCTTCCCAGCGCTCGAACGCATCCCCTGCCACTTCCGCTCAGATCCACGAAGCACAAGCCGAAGGAGCCCTTATCCGGGCCGACAAGCTCGTGGCTGGTTATTTTCCTGGCGTTAACATCCTCAATGAGGCAGATCTATACGCACACGAGGGAGAACTCGTAGGAATTATCGGTCCCAACGGGGCCGGTAAATCAACACTTCTTAAGGCCCTCTTTGGCCTAGTCCATATCAACACCGGGTCGGTGACGCTACGCACCGAAGACATCACAAACCTGCGAGCAGATCAACTAGTGAAGCGCGGTGTTGGTTTCGTCCCCCAGAACAACAATGTTTTCCCTTCCCTCACGATCGAGGAAAACATGCAGATGGGCGCCTTCCAGGATCCGAAGTCTTTCCCAGAGCGCTTTGCTGCAGTGGTAGATCTCTTCCCCACCTTGGGCACCCGGCGCAAGCAGCGCGCCGGCTCACTATCCGGCGGGGAACGTCAGATGGTCGCGATGGGTCGAGCCCTCATGATGGCCCCCAGCGTGCTGTTACTCGATGAGCCAAGCGCCGGACTGAGCCCTGCATTACAAGATGAAGTATTTGTCCGGGTCAAAGAAATTAATGCCACCGGCGTCACGGTAATCATTGTTGAACAGAATGCCGCTCGGTGCCTGCAGATCGTGGACCGTGGTTACGTATTAGACCAGGGACAAAATGCTTACACGGGCACCGGCCAATCACTGGCTAATGACCCTAAGGTGATTGAGCTCTATCTGGGAACCCTCGCTAAGGCGTAGGCCACGCACACCCAAGTGGGGCCCTACTCCACCAAGGAGTAGGGCCCCACTTCTTTTTATATAAGACTGTGGCCCCGCACCTTTCGGTGCGGGGCCACAGTCTTTACTGCGAGTAAGTCACTACTACGGGAGTGGGACCACTGCGGTCACTGAGCCGATTTCGGCAAACTCAGTGTTTGAGGAGTACTCGTTGATGGAGATGGTGCCCTCTAGGAGGTCGCCGAATTCGTTGAAGTCAACGCCTCCGGTAACGCCCATGTAGTCGATGTCAGTGCCTGCATCAAGCAGTGCAATGCAATCGGCGTACGTGGTGCAGGCTTCGCCACCGTTACCGGCAACGTCAGGAAGTGCTGCTGCGATGTCGGCACCCGTTGCACAACCAGCTGCATGAGCTGCCAGGGCAATAACCATGGTTGCGTCATAGGACTGTGGTCCGTAGCTGTAGTCGGTAAGGGCTGGGTCAAATGCAAGCAGACGCTCGTTGAAGGTAGTCAAATCGACTGAACCTGAAGGAACGGTTCCGACGGTGCCCTTCATGGTGCCGGCTGGGAAATCAGCAAACGCGGTTGTGGAAAGGTTTCCATCAACCAGGTACAGCTGGACCTTGTCGGGACCAACACCCTGCTTAATCATTTCCTGAACGAGCTTGACGGTCTCTTCGAAACCAATAACCGCAACGGCTTCTGGGCCGCCGGCCTTGATTTCCGCAACTTCAGCTTCAAATGAAGGAGCGGCTGGGTCGTAGAGGAGATCGCTTGTGACAGTTCCACCGGCGTCTGTGAAGTTCTTGACCGTTGCTGCTGCAAGGCCTTCACCGTATGGATCCTGGCGAGCGATTACTGCCAACTTGGTGATTCCGGCGTCCACTGCGCTTTGCGCAATAACGGCACCCTGAAGCACGTCAGATGGTGAGTTACGGAAGTAAAGGCCGTTGTCCGCATAGGTGGTCAGTGCTGGAGCCGTGTTGGCTGGTGAGAACTGAACAACACCGTTCGAGGTGATCTTGTCGATAACGGTCAGCGACACACCGGATGATGCAGCACCGATGATTGCATTGACGCCCTGTGCAAGCTGGGAATCAACAGTCTGGCTTGCGATATCTGTGGTCGTGTCGCCTGAGTCACCCTCAATGTAGGTAACTGGTGAGCCGAGAACGCCGCCTGCAGCGTCGATCTCTTGAAGTGCTAACTCAACGCCGGCAAACTCAGGTGGGCCGAGGAATGCAAGGTCACCTGTTGCTGGGAGCAGAGTTCCCAGAACCAAAGAAGTGCTCGCGCACTCTTCTGTTGCTTCAACTGTTGCCTCGGCTGAGGTTTCTTCTGCGGTTGCGCTGGCGGCGGTATCTCCACTGTCACTGCTGCAAGCAGCGAGAGCGAGGGATGCCGCACCCAACACAGCCACGGTCTTAAGGACCATAGTGCGCTTCATGCATTCTCCTTGATTTAACGAAAGTCACAGCGTGTGCTGCCACTATTTTGACCTCGGTTATCCGAATCAAGGCACCAGACTAAGACATTGCCACGCTCAATCAAAGTTCAGCGACCCCAATTGTCCACTTCGTGATGAGAATGTGATCTGTGTAACACTCAGATAACCGTTACCCGGCTGTTTCGTTTCCGTTGGAGATAATTTTCGCGGCCGCTTCGGCAATCGTTAACCGATGATCCATGGCAGCCTTTCGTAAGAATGCGAAAGCTTCTTCCTCGCTCATCCCCGCTGTCTGCAGGACGTCTTTGGCCCTATCCACCACCCCGCTTGAGTGATTTCGGGTCCGAAGCCGCTCCAGCTCCGCGTTCAAGCCCATAAATTCTTGCCACCGCGCATGGGCGAGAACTATTGCCGCCCGGACCTCAACTCCGGTGAAAGGCTTAACCAAGTAGCCAAATGTTCCCACCGCGGCAGCGCTCGTGACTAGGTCAATCTGTGAAAATGCGCTCAAAAGCACAACCGGCGCTAATTCATGTGAAATTATTTCCTTTGCGGCACTTATCCCATCACGCACCGGCATCGAGATGTCCATCAACACAACATCTGGTCTCAATACCCGGGCAGCGTCAACGGCCAACTGACCATTGCCGACCGATCCAACAACGTCCATTTCGAGTTCAGCAAGAGTCTCCGCCAAATCGAGCCTGATCAGGGTTTCGTCTTCGGCAATGAGAACCCGCAATGCAGGCACGACGCCCCCAGTCCTTGGATCCGGTTGGCTGCCCATAGGGCAAGGCTAGGACGTGGCGGTACATCAGTAGGGTTAAGCCCCCTAGCCCCGGTATCCCAACCGGTAGAGGAAGCGGTCTCAAACACCGTCCAGTGTGGGTTCGAATCCCACCCGGGGCACATAATTCCGATATGAATTTGCGCTCCCAGGTCACGGCGATTGCCGGTGGCGTCGTACTCATCCTCAGTTTGGCGGCCTGCTCAAATGCACCCGAAGTGACGCCCACGAGCGGTCTCGGGAATCATTTTGAACAATCAAATCCAAACGATGACCGACTCGATGACGGATCGGGCAACGAACTTGAAGTCGGGGCTAATTTAACCTTGCCACAGGGTTGGCCCGAAGGCGTACCGACCCCCAGTGGTTCTTTGATTGCCGTTTCAGTGATTGATGACCACACGGCTGTAGCCACATGGACAGTAAAAGGTGATGTATTCACGGTCCAAAAAGATTTTCTGAAACAATTTGATTCGACCTTCACCGTAGAACCCATTGCAGACTTATCAACGGACACGATTGTTGTCTTCGGCGCAATCGGTAATGGATATGACATCACGATCAGCGCAACCTTGGGTGAGCAAGTAGACGACCCAGGCGAGATCACACTCCTGGTTAACCCCAGTATCTAACCGGTTTGCGCCGAAGAATCTTGCGAGCGTGAAACCGCACCCAGGACACCGTGCACGAATGAACCAGAGTCATCCGTTGACAGACTTTGTGCCAATTCAACCGCCTGGCTAACAACTACTGCATGAGGTGTGTCTGGCATGAACAACAATTCGGCAACCGACACCCGCAATATTGCACGATCCACGTCGGGCATACGCTCCAAACTCCAACCCTGTGAATTCGAGGTTATTTCAGCGTCGATCTGCCGTTGATTCGAGGCAATGAAATTAACTAACTCAACTGCGTACGCATTGAGTTCAGGATCGCCGTCACTCTCGCGCCGACGAACGTGCTCACCCAATACCATCAGGATCGGGACTTGCTTGGACTCTGCCTCAAAAATAATGTCCAGTGCGCGCTTGCGGGCTTTTCCGCGAGCCGACATCAGTCGTTCACGCGGCCAAGATATGAACCATCACGTGTGTCCACCTTGACTTTTGTATTTGAATCAATAAACAGCGGCACTTGAATTTCAGCACCGGTCTCCAAAGTTGCGGGTTTGGTCCCGCCACTTGAGCGGTCACCCTGTAATCCTGGCTCGGTATAGGTGAGCATAATTTCAACGGATGCTGGAAGGTCCACAATGATCGGATTTCCCTCGTGTATTGCTACCTGAACGGTTTGATTTTCCAAGAGATACTTCGAACTTTCACCGACGATTGAGTCCGGAACGGGGAACTGCTCGTATGAACTGTTATCCATAAAGACCCAACTATCTCCGTCGCGGTAGAGGTACTGCATATCACGACGGTCCACCGAGGCTGTTTCAACCTTGACACCGGCATTGAATGTTTTGTCGACAACCTTGCCGGTGAGCACATTTTTCAACTTGCTGCGAACAAATGCTCCACCCTTACCCGGCTTTACGTGCTGAAAATCGATGACCGTCCAAAGTTGTCCGTCAATATTGAGAACGACGCCATTTTTTAAATCATTACTGGTTGCCACCAAGGTGCCCTATCTCTATGTCGATTATTTGGACAACAATAGTCGCGAGAGAGCGTGTAGGGCCAATAGGTAGGAATCCACGCCAAAACCGGCAATCACACCCGTCGCGGACGGAGTAATTACTGAATGGTGGCGGAATTCTTCACGGGCACCAGGGTTACTGATGTGAACTTCGATCAGAGGCTGAACCAGCATCGCACAGGCATCTGCGATCGCATACGAGTAATGCGTGAACGCCGCGGGGTTCATAATCACTGGCAACTTCGACTCAGCGGCGATATGCAACCACTCAATTATCTCGCTTTCGCTATTACTTTGGCGGATATCAGCTTCTAGACCAAGTTCACGAGCTTTTTCCGCAACAGCACTACCAAGTTCGGCATAGGTGAGGGTTCCATAGATGTCAGGTTCCCTGGTGCCTAATCGATTTAGATTTGGTCCGTTAATCACCAAAACCTGTTGCGCCATGACTCAACCTTACCGAACGTTGTGCCTTATTTGATCAGGACAGGTTGCTGTAAGCCGAAAAAAGAAGCGATGGATCGGGTCCTTCTAAGATCGCGGGCTTCGCGATTCCGTCGAGAACAACAAAGCGCAGGAGATCTCCCCGAGCCTTTTTGTCCACCTTCATGGTCGAGAGTAAAGATTCCCAACGACCGGCCGGATATGTCGTGGGCAGGCCGATCACCTCTAGGACATCACGGTGTATTTGAAGATCGGAGTCCGGTAGCCGGCCGGCGATATTGGCCAACTCTGCAACAAACATGATTCCCACGGAGACCGCGGCGCCATGACGCCAACGGTAATTCTCAAATTTCTCCACTGCGTGCCCAAATGTGTGCCCGTAATTGAGAACCTCGCGGCCCAAATCTGGCCCACCCTGCTCGGTGAAATCGCGTGAAACTACTCCGGCTTTGACTGCAATTGCCCGCTCAATCAGCGAGGTGACAATTTCTTGCTCGGGGTCAAAACATTTTTCACGCTCGGTCAAGATCGTTTCCAAAATACTGGGGTCACTGGTCAAGCCAACTTTTGCTACCTCGGCTAGACCCGCCCGCAAGTCATTTTCTGGGAGTGAACTCAAGGCATTTACGTCAATAACCACCAAGCTTGGGCTGTGGAATGCGCCGACAAGGTTTTTTCCCGCATCGGTGTTGATTCCCGTTTTGCCGCCTACGGAAGCGTCAACCATTCCCAGCAATGTGGTCGGCACCGCAATCCATTTGATTCCCCTCAACCAGGTTGCCGCAACAAATCCGGCGAGATCAGTTGTGGCTCCCCCGCCTAATCCAATAATCATGTCCGAACGCGTGAATTCAGAGGAACCCAAAGCGTTCCAACAGTATTCAAGCACCGCTGCCGTTTTCGAGTCCTCCGCTTCAGGTACCTCAATCAAGACAACTCGCCGGCCCGATCCCTCCAGTTCAACTTGAAGGGATTCAGCGCTCACCCGAAGTGCAATGGGATAAATGATCCCAACGCGCGTGGCACTTGAGACCGCTTCATTCAATTCACCCAAAAGGCCACGACCAATATGTACGTCATAACTGTGTTCCGCGTTCACCGTAATGCTTAACATGTGACACCGTTCGTGAGTAGGCCGGAGATCTCTTGGGCAAGCTGCTGTGGATCATGGGTGTTTGCATCAATCCGATGGGTGGCGAGGCTTTCGTAAATTGGGGTTCGGGTTTCCAATAAGGAAACGAGATTTGCCCGAACGTTTCCTACAAGTAGTGGCCGAGGCGCTGAAAGTCCAGCTCGACGAAATGCAACCGAACTACTCACTTCCAACCAGAA
>JBBARV010000003.1:101746-162380 GCA_040399625.1 Candidatus Nanopelagicales bacterium
AGCGCGAGTACCTCGCCAACAGTAGTTTTCCCGGCACCCGGCGCACCAATTAAAATCGCTCGTGGAGTCATCAGAAACCTAATTGACCAAAGGGGCTATTTTTATAGCAAGATTTTCCCGATAACTCACAATATTGCGTTGACATTCACTCAAAGAGTCACCACCAAACTTGTCCAAGATCGCTTCAGCAAGAACGAGCGCCACCATCGCTTCAGCAACAATCCCTGCGGCAGGAACCGCGCACACATCGGATCGTTGATTGATAGCGACAGCAGCTTCGCCCGTTGCGGTGTCAATTGTTTGCAGGGCCCGAGGAATTGTCGAAATAGGTTTCATCGCGGCACGCACTCGAAGCATCTCTCCCGTGCTCATACCGCCTTCAGTACCGCCGGATTTACCAGAACCACGACGGACTTGGTCACCTTCAGCAAAAATTTCGTCTTGGGCCAGTGATCCACGAACCGCTGCGATATCAAAACCGTCACCCACTTCAACGCCTTTAATTGCCTGAATCCCCATGAGTGCAGCCGCCAACTTGGAGTCCAGGCGACGATCCCAATGGGTGTAGCTTCCCAAACCTGGTGGCAAACCAACCGCAACCACCTCGACTATCCCACCCAGAGTGTCCCCGTCGCGGTGAGCCGCGCCAATTTCTTCTTCCATCAACGCACTCGTCTGTGGGTCAACGCAACGAACTGGGCTTGCATCAATGACATCCATTTGATCAGGCGTTGGTGCCGGACCCGTGTAGGCAACTGAACCGATCCGCACCACATGGCTCACCAAAGTTATTCCGGCAGCCTGAGCCAGAAATGCTCGGGCCACCGCACCGAGTGCAACCCGGGCTGCCGTTTCCCGCGCGCTCGCCCGCTCGAGGACCGGCCTAGCATCAGTAAAATTATATTTTTGCATTCCAGCAAGATCAGCGTGTCCTGGCCTGGGTCGAGTCAGTGGAGCATTGCGAGCCAATGCGTCGAGAACATCTTGATCAACCGGCTCTGGGCTCATTACCGCTTCCCATTTTGGCCATTCGGTATTACCAATCTCGATCGCAATAGGACCGCCCAATGATTGGCCGTGTCGAACCCCACCGAGAAACTTGACGTCGTCTCTCTCAAATTTCATCCGGGCGCCACGACCCGTGCCTAGCCTTCGGCGGGCCAAATCGCGGTCAAGGTCATCGGTCGTGATGTGGAATGAGGCGGGCATCCCCTCAACAATCGCGGTCAATGCCGGGCCATGTGATTCACCAGCGGTTAACCAACGCAGTCGAGACACCATGGGTTAATAATGTCAGATCCAAACTATGCTGCTGCGCTCACACCTACGGCAATAATTCCCGACACGAAAACGCCCAATGCCATGAATGGCCCAAATGGCACATTACGGCTTTCCCGCTTGCTAAACATGAGAGGCATCACCCAAAGGGCAGCACAGGCGAATGACACCAAGGAGCCGACGTATACATAAGTCCAGCCAAGGCTCCCTAGGTACAGACCGACCACCGCTGCGTATTTCACGTCACCCATCCCCATACCTCCAAGTAGGTGAATTACCAAATAGGCAGAGGATGCAACAATGGATCCGGCAATGGCCGTTCCGAGTATGCGCGGCTCACCGCTCGTAATCGCTACGGACACAAATCCAAGAATGCCACCGAGAAATGCAATCGCAACCAGTGAATTGGGCAACCTGTGCTCACGAAAATCTATTCTTGACAACAGCAATGCGGTAACTACAAACCAGCCCCAGGTGGCGAAATTCGCCAAGGAATTAAATGTGACCATTCGAGAATTCTCATTGGGTCAGCGCGGGTTCCCAAAACTTTAAATCAAGCTGTGGATAACTCCTCGGGCAGTGCGGCCCGCATTGCGTCAATGGGGGCTTTTTTTCCTGTGAACAGCTCTACCTGAGCGCACGCCTGCCACAGCAACATTTCAACCCCACTCAATACTGGTCCGCCTTGATGCATTTCCCAATATTTAGCCAATTCACTTGGCCAAGGGTTATAGGCGATGTCGAGTAGTGCTGGATACTTCTGATCAGCAGCGAGGCTGCCAATAATTTGCGTGTGAGCAGAGTTGGGCACAGTGCTAATCACGATATCCCCAACGATCACTACCTCATCCACCAATGTCACGGTTTGAAAATCGATTCCCAGCACATCACTTTGAGAGCGAAGCATCCGCAGCGCTGCCTCGTTGCGTGCGTAACAGGTCACCTGGCCAACATGCAGCTCAGCGAGGGCACTCAGTGCACTACTCGCAGTCGCACCGGAACCAATGATGCTGGCCGAATCAATAGGGCCAAGACCGGCATGGCGAATTGTTTGTACGATTCCAAATACATCAGTATTTTCAAGACCCCAACTCTGGTCCGCATTTCGGTACACGGTGTTGGCACAGCCCGTTTGTGTCACAAGTTGTGATTGATTGCCAACAAGGGCAAGCACATCACGCTTCAATGGCATCGTGAGTGAGTATCCCAATGAATCATCATCTAACTGAGTAATGCGTTGCGCCAGTAGCTCCGTGGGTGTGTCGATCGCCGTGTATTCGATATCCAACCCAAGTGCAGCGTACGCCGCACGATGCAATGTTGGAGAAAGTGAATGTGAAATCGGCGAACCTAAGACGGCCGCTCTGCGAGTCATTGGAAGTAACTCATTGCGCATCCAAAAATGCCCGATACTCGGCTTTAAGCCTCAGGAACTTTTCATAGGACTTAGCAAATTTAGTCTCACCCGTATTCGGATTTACGGTGACGAAGTACAACCATTTACCTTTTGCAGGTGATAGTGCAGCTTCCAGTGCTGACTCACCCGGTGAGTTAATCGGGGTGGGTGGCAATCCCGTTACCTTGTAGGTGTTGTAAGGCGAATCTGTTTCCAACTGATCTGCTGAAAGCTCCAGTGCGTCAAGTCCGAGTGCGTATGACACCGTTGAATCGAACTGCAAGGGCATCTTTGCCTCTAATCGGTTGTACACAACGGCGGCAACTTTTGCGAAATCCTCAGGGATAACCTCCCCCTCAAGCAGAGATGCAACCGTGAGAATCTCGTATGGGCTTCGACCCGCCTGCGCCGCCCTTGTTTCAAGATCAATATTGATGGCGGACTGATTGAATCGCGCAACTAATGAACTAAGGATCGCTTCAGCATTTTCATCACCTACTAAGTCGTAAGTCGCCGGAAACATAAATCCCTCTGGTCTGCTTTGCGCCCAACTCGGCAGGGCGAGTGATTTGGCATCCTCTAGCACCTGTTCAAAATCAGATGCAGGAAGTCCAGTGGCGCTCGCTGACAGTGCGACTGTTTCTTGGAGGCGCAAGCCTTCCGGCAAAACCAGACGAGATGCTGCACGGGATGCCGGATCCAACATCAACAAAAGTGCAGACTCGCCACTCATCTGAGATTTCATGGTGTATTCGCCCGGGCCAATCGTTGAGCTGGCCTCATTATTAGCTGCAGCACCGGTGAAACTCTCAACCGATTTCACAACATCGGCTGCCGCAAGCGTGTTACCGATTTTGGTAAGGCTGTCACCTCGGCTTACCGTAATACTGACGCTTCCGCTGCCAGAGCCCACGTAGTCGTTACTTTCACTTCCGCCCCCGAAAATTGAATAGATTCCATAAAGGACGGCAAGAAGGGCAATCAATCCGGCTCCGACCACAACACGCTTACTCCAACTATGAGCATGACGTGAGGGTGGCAGTTCTTCGCCACTCAGAACCTCATTCATAAATGTCACTCGTGTGAGCCTTTCGCTTGAGCCAGCCCGTCAATGTAGGTCTGCAGAAAAATTGCCGCAGATGCACTATCCAATCTGCCGCGCATTTCTTTACTATTCAAACCACCAGCACGAAGCGCTCCCGTGGCTTGAACCGTGCTTAATCTTTCATCAATGAGAATAATTGGAATTGACGACACCAAAGCAAGTTGGCGCGCCCATTCCCGGGCATTTTCTGTCGAGACCGTGTCATTCCCCAGTAAATTGCTCGGTAAACCAACCACAATTTCGCACGGCTCGTACTCATGAAGTAGGTCTAAAGCCGCGGGGATTGATTGCTCTCCCCCGCTAATTACATTTTGCGGTGACGCTAAGATTGCATCGATGTCGCAGGTGGCGACCCCAATGCGAACTGTGCCGACGTCAAATGCAATCCGTCGCTGATTAACTCGCGTCATTATTGACCTGCGACCAACGCCGCTTCTACGCTTGAGATCGCTGCAGGCAGCGCCGCGGCGTTGGTACCTGCACCTTGAGCGAAGGCATCCTTGCCACCACCCTTGCCATCAAGTTGGGTTAAGGCCAGCCGGAGTAATGCTTGGGCAGAAATCCCAGATTGCACACCTGGGTCGTTCACCGCTACGACCGCGGAGACTTTTCCGTCAGCGGTGAGCGTTGCGAATGCAACAGCCTTCGATGCATTCGCGCTCTGGGAAATCGCCTGCTGGGCTAACTCTCGCAGACTGTTGGCATCAGTATCGGGGGGTGCAGCAAAAACCCAGAGATCCACATCACCGTGACGAACCGGATCCCCCACGATACCGCTGGCATCCTTGAGCAAGTTGGCCCGTTTGTAGTCAGCTATTTCTTTCTCAGCCACCTTGAGTGCGCCAATCGTTGATTCAAGTCGATCAGCGAGTTGATCTGCCGGAACCTTGAGCATCGTGGTGAGTTTATTAACCAAGACGTGCTCATTCGCTGCGAATTGATAAGCGTCAGCACCAACCAGTGCCTCTACTCTTCGCACCCCGGCGCCAACAGAACCCTCACCCACGAAATACACCAAACCCAACGCGCCAGTTCGCTGAGCATGGGTGCCACCGCACAACTCGTGAGCCCAGTCACCAACAGAAACAACTCGAACTTCGTTTCCATATTTCTCGCCAAACAGCGCCATGGCTCCCATGTCCAATGCTTGCTGCTGTGACATGAGATTCGCACTCACCGCAAGATCTTCAATGAGCATCGCATTGACGTATTGCTCAACATCGCGCAACACCGCCGGTGAAACTGCCTCCGGACTTGGAAAGTCGAAGCGGAATCGACCCGGTGAATTCTCAGACCCCATTTGGGTCGCCGTTTCGCCGAGCCTCTCCCGAAATGCCCGATGAACCATATGTGTGGCCGTGTGTGCCCTTGAGATTGCCTTCCTGCGTGCAATATCGACTGCACCGATTACTGATTCGCCAACAGTGCATTCACCTTCGATAACCCGACCACGGTGTAGAACTAGACCCGGAACAGGAGTTTGTACGTCATAGATCTCAATTCGCGATTGTCCGCTTACCGAGGTGATCACACCGTGATCCCCAAGTTGACCGCCCGATTCCGCATAAAATGGAGTGCGGCTCAAGATAACCTCAACGTCATCTCCCGCGCGCGCGGCAAGCACCGAAGTTCCATCGAGTACCAATCCCGTGACACGTGCCTCGCTGAAACTCTCTGCATATCCAGTGAATTCGGCGCTACCCCCAACCGTCAAAATTTCCTTGTAGGCTGTCGTTGCGGCAAAGTCACTTTTGCGAGCAACCGAATCCGCTTTCGCTCGATCACGTTGTTCTTTCATGAGAACGGTGAAACGATCCCGGTCAACAGTGAGCCCGGCCTCGGCAGCCATTTCCATCGTTAAATCGATTGGAAACCCGTACGTGTCATGTAGTGCAAAAGCTTTATCGCCCGAAATTGATGAACTGCCTGTTTTCTTGGTTTCACTGGCAGCGGTCTCGAAAAGCATATTGCCGGTGATCAATGTCTGGGCGAAAGCATTTTCTTCACCCGTTGCGATACTGAGGATTCGCTCACGTGAGTCATTTAGTTCGGGGTATTGAGGCGCCATCACGGCAATTGCTGATTCACACAATGATCGAAGGGTCGGCCCGGTAGCACCCAGAATTCGCATATTGCGGATTACCCTTCGCATGAGGCGCCGCAACACGTAACCGCGTCCTTCGTTGCCGGGAATTACTCCGTCGGAGATCAAAAATATGACCGTGCGTGAATGGTCAGCAACTACGCGCAAAGCAATATCGCTTTTCTCACTGACACCGTAGGTCGCTCCCGAAAGTGTCGAAGCTGAATCTAAAATTCCACGAGTGGTGTCAATTTCATAAATGTTGTCGACCCCCTGCAAAATTGCAGCCATCCGTTCAAGACCCATTCCCGTGTCAATACTTGCAGCAGGTAGCGGACCTAATATTGGGAAGTTATCCTTGCCCGATCCGTCGCCCCGCTCAAATTGCATGAAAACCAGATTCCACACTTCGAGGTACCGATTTTCATCGGCGATCGGGCCACCTTCTGCACCGAATTCGGGTCCACGGTCGTAGTAGATTTCCGAACATGGTCCGCACGGTCCTGGTACTCCCATCGACCAGTAATTGTCATCCATGCCACGGCGCTGGATCCGCTCTGGTGGGACACCGACAACATCTCGCCAGATGGCTTCACCTTCGTCGTCATCTTGGTACACCGTGACCCACAGTCGTTCCGGATCAAAACCGTAGCCACCCGAATCTATCGGGGAAGTGAGCAGTTCCCATGCGAGGGGAATTGCTTCTGCTTTGAAGTAATCACCAAATGAAAAGTTCCCGGCCATTTGAAAAAATGAAGCGTGTCGAGTTGTTCTGCCTACTTCCTCAATGTCGAGGGTTCGAACAACTTTTTGAACACTCGTTGCGCGCAAATAGGGAGCTGGGGCCTCGCCCAAGAAATAAGGTTTAAAAGGCACCATTCCCGCATTCACGAACAGAAGTGTTGGGTCGTCAAGAAGCAGGGATGCCGAAGGAACAATTTCATGTCCACGCTCAGCAAAGAACGTGAGAAATCGAGTCCGAATTTGCGCGGAATCCATTGTTTTTACTCCTTGGGTGCGATTATGGGATTATCGAATTTTGTTGTGTTGTTTGATTTGATTGTCGAATTTTTGAAACTTGTTCACCGACACCCGCGGCGAAAACCCGAGCGGAAGTTCCGGCATCCATCAATGTGAGAACCAGCCCCTTGCTCATTGACTCATTAACCAACTCTTCAAGTTTTCGGTAGGCAAGGATTCCGCCAACGGCCCCCACCGAGACCCAGACCATTCTGCGCATAGTTCATTCTAGCGATTCGCCCATTCGGAGTTTTCGAAGCCGATCTGCCACCGATCCCAGGCGTTCTTCAGCACCGTGATGCGAAGGTCGGTAGTAGTTAGAGCCCTCCAATTCCTGCGGCAGATACGACTGCTGGGCGACCCCACTGGCAACATCGTGTGGATACACGTAACTCGCGCCATGGCCCAACCGGGATGCCCCTGGGTAGTGGGAATCACGCAAGTGCAACGGGACGCTTCCTACCCGACCACGCTCTACGTCCGACATGGCCGCACCTATTGACGAAACGACACTGTTGGACTTTGGTGCAAGTGCTGCCTCCAGCGTGGCGTGCGCCAAGATGATTTGCGCCTCTGGCATTCCGACCAACTGCACCGATTGCGCAGCAGCCACAGCCGTTAACAACACTTGCGATGCCGCCAATCCAATATCCTCACTGGCCAAAATCATTAGCCTTCTTGCAATGAAACGGGGGTCTTCGCCCGCGTGCAACATCCGGGCGAGATAGTGCAGGGCTGCATCAGGATCACTCCCCCGGACACTTTTGATAAATGCGCTGATGACGTCATAGTGGGTGTCGCCTTCTTTGTCATAGTTAATCGAAACAACATTTATTGCATTTTCAACATCTTCTACCGAGATTTCGTGGCTTTCACGTGCAATTGTCGCATTCGCTGCCGACTCCAGGGCTGTTAATGCTCTGCGAGCGTCACCACCACTCGCATCGATGAGAGTCTGCATCGCAGCATCAGAGGTCGTGACACGCGCTCCAAGGCCACTATCACTTTCCATAGCTCGAATGAGCACAGTGCGAAGTGATGCCTGATCAAGCATCTCTAACTTCACCACAACACTTCTTGAGAGCAATGGAGAGACAACCGAGAAACTGGGGTTTTCCGTGGTGGCGGCTACTAACGTTACCCATCCATTTTCAACCGCCGGAAGTAAAGCGTCCTGCTGGGCTTTATTAAATCGATGTACTTCGTCGATGAAGAGCACGGTCTCTGTTCCGTACAGGCTTGAATCCTCCCGAGCCTTCTCAATCACTTCACGGACGTCACGCACTCCCGCACTCACCGCAGAGAGTTCTTGAAAGTTACGACCAGTTTGGGCGGAAATTAACGTTGCAATAGTGGTTTTCCCCGTCCCCGGTGGACCCCACAGAATGATTGACACCGAACCTGAACCGGTGAGCAGCCGCTGCAGCGGGCTACCCAAAGTCAGCGCCCGCTCTTGACCAACTAAATCCTCAAAAGTGCGTGGTCGCATTCGAAGCGCAAGTGGCCCAACCAAATCCTGCTCAAATAAACTCACACCTCAACAATAAGGCGTTGAAATACCGGATCAGGCCTGTCCTTACGCGTTTTCTTCTGACTCATTCTTTTTTGGCTTCGCATCGATGCCTGCTTCCCTACGCTGGGCAACCGTGATTTGGGTTGGTGCACCCGTTAATGGGTCCTGACCACCACCTGTCTTAGGGAATGCAATCACATCACGCAATGAATTAGCACCGGCAAGCAACATGCAGATTCGATCCCAGCCGAATGCAATTCCGCCGTGTGGTGGGGGTCCAAAGGCAAAAGCCTCGAGCAGAAAGCCAAATTTATCATTGGCTTCGTTCTCATCGAGTCCCAAAATTCGAAAAACTTGATTTTGAATGTCACCCTGGTGAATACGGATTGACCCTCCGCCGATTTCATTTCCATTACACACGAGGTCATACGCCCAAGCGAGTGCTTCACCGGGTGCCTCGGTGAACTTGTTGAGCCACTCGCCATTTGGTGAAGTGAACGGGTGATGCACGGCTGTCCAAACCCAACTGCCGGTCTCGTCTTGGACTTGTTCAAACATAGGGGCATCAACGATCCACACAAAACTCCACACACTCTTATCGATGAGATTGAGGCGCTCAGCGACTTCATTGCGCACTGCACCAAGAAGTGCGCGTGCATCGGTTGCTCGCCCGGCCGCAAAAAAGATGCAATCGCCAATTTGGGCTCCGCTCGCCGCGACCAGCCCGTCGCGCTCCTCTTCACTGAGATTCTTTGCCACCGGTCCGCCCAAACCATCTTCAGTTACGGTCACATATGCCAGGCCCTTTGCGCCGCGTTGTTTGGCCCATTCTTGCCAAGTATCAAAGGTGCGACGAGGCTGATCTGCACCACCAGGCATCACAACTGCACCAACGTGCTCGGCTTGGAACACCCGAAACGGTGTTTGCTCAAAATACGATGTGAGATCAACGAGCTCTAGACCAAAGCGAAGATCGGGCTTGTCACTTCCGAATCGGCGCATCGATTCGTGATACGTCATTTGTGGAATTTCCCCGATCGTGTAGTTCAAGATGCCCTGCCACACGGAGCGAATGACCAACTCGCCCACAGCCATAACGTCGTCTTGGTCGACAAAACTCATCTCGATATCAAGCTGGGTGAATTCTGGTTGGCGATCTGCACGGAAATCTTCGTCGCGGTAGCAACGGGCGATCTGGAAGTACTTTTCCATCCCAGCAACCATGAGCAATTGTTTAAATAACTGTGGTGACTGGGGCAGCGCGTACCAGTTACCTGGTTGTAGCCGAACAGGAACCAGAAAGTCGCGTGCACCCTCAGGAGTTGAACGAGTAAGGGTCGGTGTTTCGATCTCGATAAAGTCATCATCGATCAAAACACTGCGTGCGATATGGCTCACTTTTGAGCGCATGCGCAAAATGTCACCTGCACTTTTACGGCGTAGATCTAGGTATCTGTGACGCAGACGGACTTCGTCATTGACCGTTGTGCGGTCATCAATCGGAAATGGGAGTGGCGCGGATTTTGAGAGAACTTCAAGGTTCGAGGTGATTAATTCGATGTCCCCTGAGGCCAAGTCTGAATTCGCGTTGCCTTCTGGTCGTTCTTCAATAGTGCCGGTGACCGCGATGCAGTACTCATCACGCAAGTCGTGCGCCATCGAAGTGTCGCGCACCACAACCTGAGCAACTCCGGTTGAGTCACGAAGGTCGAGGAACGCAACCCCACCATGGTCGCGTCGGCTAGCGATCCAGCCTGCCAATATCACTTCGCGTCCGATATCTGCGCGAGTTAACGCACCTGCTTGAGCCGTGCGAATCACGATTGGTCCTCTTTCCTAGTTTCTGCTTGTATGCTGCGTAAGGTTTCTTGCACTGCGGTAATCAGGGTTTCGTGGCCACTGGACAGTGAGCGCTGATCGCCGCTCAACATATTTTTGACTATGACACTCGATGTCGACAACTCGTCTGGGCCAATAATTATGACGAGTGGTGCATTGGTGCTGTTGGCCGCTTTCATCGCACTTTTAATACTCCGATTGTCCACGCATACATCAGCTGCGACGCCCGCAACCCTCAAAGCAACTAGCAGTGCTACCGAAGGTTCACGACTTGGATCTCCAACCGGAATAACAAAAACGTCAAGGATTCGTTCGCTGAGTGGGGTCAGTCCTTCGGCTTCACAAGCGAGAAGTGTTCGATCAACACCAAGCCCAAATCCAATCCCGGAGAGTTCACTCCCACCGAGTTCCGCCATGAGTCCGTCATAGCGACCACCACCACCAATTCCAGACTGTGCCCCAAGCCCGGGATGAACAAATTCGAAAGTTGTGCGCGTGTAGTAGTCCAGTCCACGAACCATCCGTGGCGCCTCAATCCACGGTACGCCAAACATTCGAAGGACTCCGCGCACCTGGTCGTAATGCTCCTGGCATTGAACACACAGTGAATCAATCATGAGTGGTGCGTCAACTAATTGCGATGCAACAGTGTCGCGCTTGTCGTCAAGCACCCGCAATGGATTGAGCGCTGCCCTGTCTCTGGTTTCCTGATCGAGATCGCAGGTACTGAGGAAATCTTGCAACTTGGTTCGATAAGCAGGTCGGCACTGTGAACAGCCCAACGAAGTCAGATCAAGGTGGAAGTCTTTCAAGCCCAAGGAGCGGAATGCCTGGTCCGCGAGGGCTATTACTTCGGCATCAATGATTGGATCAACTGAACCAATCGCCTCAACTCCAACCTGCTGCAATTGTCGATAGCGACCGTGTTGAGGGCGCTCTGCCCGAAAAAATGGGCCGCGGTACCAGAGTTTGACCGGCAGGGAGCCTTTGTCTAAGCGATTCTCAATAACAGCTCGCATAACGCCCGCCGTACCTTCTGGACGGAGCGTGATTGAGCGATCACCACGGTCAGTAAACGTGTACATCTCCTTTTGAACGACGTCGGTGCTTGTTCCCACGCCTCGTTCAAAAAGTTCGGTCGATTCAAAAACAGGCAACTCGATGTACTCGTAGCCACTTAAGCGAGCTGGTGAACTGAGCTTTTCCTGCACATGCAGAAAATCTCGACTCCGAGGTGGGACGTAGTCGGGAACACCCTTGGGTGCATTGATAGCGGCCACGGATCACAAACCTTTTCCGGTCGAAAGGAACGGATTAGATATTCGCTCCACACCGATAGTTGTGCTCGGGCCATGGCCGGGATACACACAAGTTTCATCGGGCATTGGCAATATAACCGTCTCCAGAGAGTGGGTCATAGCCGCCAAACTGCCTCCCGGCAGGTCAGTGCGGCCGATTGATCCGGCAAAGAGAACGTCTCCACTGAAAACTATTGGGTGATCAGTCCCCTGGGTTCTGATCACCATGGAGCCTTCTGTGTGCCCTGGGGCATGAATGAAATCCCAGTCAATTCCCGCGATGTTGAGACATTTGTCCTGCTCAATAATTTCAACGTCACGGGGTTCGGTTAGCTCTAACTCGCCCTTGGTCATGGCTAGTAATTGGTCCCGAGCGGCCGAGAAGCTACTTCCCGCCGGATCCGCCAACCGATAGCGATCGTCCGCATGAACTAATGCCGGAATATCAAAATCTGCACTCAATGGCGCAACACTCCAAATGTGGTCAATATGACCATGGGTCAAGATCACCGCGGCCGGTTTGAGCCGGTTTTCCCGCACAATTTCTTTGATTCCGGCGATTGAGTCCTGGCCTGGATCGATAATGATTGCCGGCTCACCCAGACCCGCGGCAACCACGTAGGCATTGGTCGCCCACGACCCTGCTGGGAAAAATTTGATCAACATAAGGGTGTCAGCCTATCCATGAGTATCCTTACCCACCTATCACCACAAAGCTAACGAGCCCATGGAGAGCCACAGGATGTCGACACAAAAGCGTGAGCGCGATCTAGCGCGTGCCAAATACGAGCGCCAGCAGGCTAAGCGTTCCCAACGTGCCCAGCATGCCAAACGTAATCAGCGGATCACCGCGATCGTCGTTGTGGTTGCCCTAGTTGTCGCCGGGGTTGGATTTGCCGTTTTCAACGCGACCAATGAGAACCCGGCTGTGACAGCACAAGACGCACCAGCTTCCACTGATCCAGCGGCAGAACCTGGAACCGAGGCGGTTGTCTTGGATTGTTCACCAATCGGAACACCCCGCGCTAACGACATCACCTACCCTGAAGGCCCCGTGCCTTTGGAGAACACACCCACCAACCTGACTCTGGACACTAACTGCGGGCAGATCGTGATTGCCCTCGATGTCAATGCCCAAAAAACCGTTGAGTCAGAGGCATTTCTAGCAAGTAGCGGCTTTTATAACAACACATCTTGTCACCGGCTGACAACCGAAGGCATCTTTGTCTTGCAATGCGGTGACCCGGCAGGCGATGGAACCGGTGGCCCCGGGTATTCGGTACCTGACGAAAACCTGCCAACCCAGGGTGAAGCCAACTACCCCGCCGGAACTATCGCGATGGCGAACGCGGGGCCGGGAACCAGCGGCTCTCAGTTCTTTATCGTCTACGCCGATACGACCCTGCCCGGTGACTACTCAATCTGGGGCAAGGTAACCAGCGGCCTCGATATCGTGCAGGAAGTCGCCTCCGTCGGGGTTAAGGGGGGCCTCACTGATGGGGTTCCGGCCCAACCAATGTTTATCAATACGGCAACAGTTTCCTAACATTGCTCGGAAACCCGGGGTAAATGCAAAAAAATGTAGGAAAGTAGGGTTACGTCCGATTCACATGCCATTACAGTGCTGCAACCTTTGTAGCCGACCGACCAGGTTCCCGCGAGAGGCCCGTCATGACCGAAATGCCATCTACCAGTGAAGCTCCAATTGTGGCTCCCACCCCAACGATGCCGACTCCAGGATCCCTTAAACCACCTGTTCGCCCAGCAATGTCACAGGCATCGCAGTGGGGGCGCGCGGACGAAGATGGCACGGTATTCCTCAACGCACCCGAAGGTGAAGTTGTCGTTGGCCAATACACCGCAGGAACTCCGCAAGAGGGCCTGGCATTTTATGCACGTAAATTCGACGATCTGGTAGTAGAAATCGATGTCGTTTCCACTCGCGTATCCGAAGGAAAGTCTTCTGCCGATGCTGCTGCCCAAGTGGTCAAAAAAGTCCGCGAAGCCCTGGCAAAGCGCTCCTTCGTCGGCGACATAGCAACACTTGACGCTCGCTGCGATCAAGTCGATCAGTTGGTAGAAGAAAAAAGAGTTGGCGAACGTGCTCGTAAGGCCGCCCAAAAAGAAAGTGCCCGAGCGGCACGGCTCATCCTCGTGGAGGAAGCCGAAAAAATGTCTGATTCGGGGTCGTGGAAGTCGACAACGGAGCGTTACACGGCAATCGTTGAGGAGTGGAAGACCTTGCCAAGGGTTGACCGTGCTGCAGAGCAGGAACTCTGGAAACGACTGAGCAATGCTCGAACTGCTTTCGACAAAAGGCGCCGAGCCCATTTCCATGAACTTGATGCAGTTCGCAAGGACGCCACCAGCGCTAAGCGGGACCTGATCACGCGAGCCCAAGCGGCAGCCGGTACCACTGATGCTAAGGCTGGGATCAAGAAGTTCAAAGATCTTATGGAGGATTGGAAGAGGGCTCCCCGTGGAAGCCGCGCCGATGAAGACAAACTGTGGAAACGCTTTAAGGCCGCCCAAGACGAGTTCTACGACAAGCTCAAAGCAGGTGAGGCTGCCGAGGAAGAGAAGTTAGTTCCGAACGTGGCGCTCAAGGAGGAACTGGCGGTCAAAATTGAGGCGCTACTCCCCGTTGATCTCAAGAACCTCAAGAACCAAAAATCCCAATTGCGCGAGCTCCAGAATGCATGGGAAAAAGTCGGCGAACTGCCTAAAAAAGATCGGGCCAGGCTGGACTCGCGTGTTAAAAAAGTCGAAGATGCCTTCCGCGCCGTTGAGGAAACCAAATGGACGGCTTCAAACCCCGAAGCCCTCGCACGCGCAGAAGATACCGCAAATGCTTTCGCCGGCGGATTGTCCAAATATGAGCGTCAACTCGAACAAGCTCTCGCAAAGGGCGACACGAAGACCGCCGCACAGCTAGAGGAATCAATCACGAGCCTACGAACTTTGCTGGGTGCGGTGGAGAGCGCTGCGGCAGATCTCAGTTCTTAAATCTCAGTTCTTAAACACGGTAGGCGTCAAAGACCCCTTCAACTCCGCGCACCGCTTTTATCACCGAACCCAGGTGCTTTGGATCTGCCATCTCGAACGTAAAACGAGATGTTGCAATTCGATCCCGTGTCGTGGAAACCGAAGCACTCAGAATGTTGACATGCGTATCCGAGAGCGCCCGTGTGACGTCGGCCAATAATCGGGCCCGATCGAGGGCTTCGACCGCAATGTTGACCAAAAAAAGGCTATTTGGGGTTGGAGCCCACGAGACGTCAACCAACCGTTCGGGTTGAGAGTGGAGTGACTCAACATTTACGCAGTCCCCGCGGTGCACCGACACCCCAGATCCGCGGGTGACATATCCAAAAATCGGATCACCGGGAACTGGCGTACAGCAACGAGCCAGCTTGACCCAGACATCGTCGGCGCCATTGACCAAAACTCCGACGTCGTGATTACGCGATTTCGTTGCTGTCCCAAATGTCGGTCGGAATGCCTCCGCCGTGTCATCAGCGGCGCCGTCAACGCCCCCGGAGACGTCAATTAGTCGGGCCACGATTGTCTGGGCTGAGATCCTTCCCTCACCAACGGAGGCGTAAAGGGCGGTTACGTCAACTTGATTTAGTCCCGCGGCAATACTGGACAGGGCAGTGTTTGTCATCATGCGCTGTAGTGGAAGTCCTTGCTTGCGAACCGCCCGCACGATTTGATCTTTGCCGTTATCCACCGCCTCATCGCGTCTTTCCTTAGAAAACCAAGCTTTGATCTTGCTTTTGGCGCGAGCTGAAACAACAAAATTAAGCCAATCCCGACTAGGCCCTGAACCATCAGATTTCGAAGTGAAAATCTCAACAACGTCGCCATTTTTGAGCTCAGACTCAAGCGGTACAAGTTTCCCATTTACCCGTGCCCCTACGCAACGATGACCAACCTCTGTGTGGACCGTGTAGGCGAAATCCACCGGAGTTGAAGCTACAGGAAGGGAGAAAACGTCACCTTTGGGCGTGAAAATATATACCTCAGAAGTACCCAAGTCATAGCGCAATGAGTCCATAAATTCGCTGGGATCGGCGGTCTCACGTTGCCAGTCAACGAGCTGACGCAACCAAGCAAAGTCGTCGGTCTTTACTTGAGATCCTCCCTTGTAACGCCAATGTGCTGCCACTCCGTACTCGGATGCGCGGTGCATTTCATGGGTTCGGATCTGAACTTCAACGGGTTTTCCATCAGGACCAATCACAGTGGTGTGCAGTGATTGGTACATATTAAATTTTGGCATCGCAATGAAATCCTTGAAACGACCTGGCACCGGACTCCAATGTGCATGAATAGTTCCCAATGTTGCGTAACAGTCCCGGATTGAGTCGACCAAAATTCGAACACCAATCAAGTCGTAAATGTCATTGAAGTCGCGGCCACGTACAATCATTTTTTGATAAATTGAGTAATAGTGTTTAGGTCGACCGGTTACCTGGGCCTTAATTTTGCTGTTGCGCAAGTCGTCATTCAGTTGATCAATAATTAGATTTAGATTTCGTTCTCGAGAAGGCGCTCTCTGTTCGACCAATGAGTCGATCTCCGCAAACATTTTCGGATGCAGCGTGCCAAATGCAAGATCTTCCAACTCCCATTTAATTGCATTCATACCAAGTCGGTGCGCGAGCGGCGCGTAAATTTCAAGGGTCTCGCGTGCTTTCTTTTCCTGTTTTGCATCGGGCAAATATCGCAACGTACGCATATTGTGAAGGCGGTCAGTCAACTTGATAACCAGGACTCGGATGTCACGGGCCATCGCGACTACCATTTTTCGCACGGTCTCGGCCGCCGTTGCATCTCCGTAGGTGACCTGGTCAAGTTTGGTGACACCGTCGACCAGAAGTGCTATTTCATCACCGAAATCTTCCCTTAAGGCGTCTAAGGAATAACCACAATCTTCAACCGTGTCGTGTAACAGGGCCGCCGCCAAAGTTGCTGAAGTCATGCCCAGATCTGCCAACATTTCAGCAACAGCAACCGGGTGCGTGATGTAGTCCTCACCCGATCGTCTTTTTTGATCACTATGCAAAAGCCGGGCCATTTCATAGGCCCGCTCGACAACTTTGGTGTCGGACTTTGGGTGATACTTCCGCAAGGTTCGCAGTAAAGGTTCAATTTCTGATGGACCCGATCGATTCGGACCGAATCGAGAGAGCCGAGACCGGATTCCGGTTTCAGCGGCTGGTGACCCCTGACTCGATCCGGTCAGCGTCGGTGTCGGGGTTACTACGTCTTCAGACATATACCCTCCCACTCAACGCGACGAATGGCTCCATTCTATGCTCGCCTCGATTTGAGTGCCCAGATCTGGACTCATTTGCGCTTAGAGCGCGGCACCTTACGAGGTTGGGTTCGCTCAATCGGGTCCAGATTTCTTGGGCTCGTTAAGTCTTCCGCTGACAATTCCCCTTGCCCCGCCTCAGCATTTTTTCGCTGCACCTGCGCACGTCGAGCATGAACCCGCGCTGAGAGCGCCTTCATCTCTGGGGTCGCTGACTTCAACTGCGCTAAAACGGGGGTAGCGATAAAAATGGATGAGAAAGTACCGACGGTCATACCGATCGCAAGAACTACTGCCAAGTCAAGCAAGGTCCCCGCACCGAGCAAAAGTCCCCCAACGAAAACAATCGAAAGAACGGGCAAAAGTGCAACGACCGATGTATTGATCGATCGGACCAACGTCTGGTTTACTGCCAGGTTTGCCGCTTCGTTGTATGTCAACACCGATTGCCCGGTAAGACCGCGAGTGTTCTCCTTGACTTTGTCGAAGACGACCACCGTGTCATAGAGGGAATAACCCAGAATAGTCAGAAGCCCGATCACCGACGCTGGCGTGACTTCGAGTCCAATCAGGGCATATATCCCAATTGTGATGATGAGGTCATGGGCTAGCGCGACAAGTGCGCTAACCGCCATTCGCCACTCGAAATACAAGGTTAGGAACAACGATACGAGAAGGATGAACACGATTAAGCCTTGTAAAGCCTTCGCCGAAATCTCAGCCCCCCAGGTCGGACCAACTACCTGGTATTTAATATCGTCTTTTGCCACTCCACATGCATCAGCGAGTTGGCCCGCGAGGACTGACGACTCCGCCGGGGTGAGGGTTTGTGTTTGCACCCTCACTGTGCCCGATCCACTAACGGTCACAATGCTTTGTCCACCCGTTTGTGTTTCTGCAACAGTCCGGGCTTCTTCAACACTGCAAGTGGCTGAGGGGAGGGAGAAATCAGCCCCGCCTCTGAACTCGATGCCCAGATTCAAGCCCCGTCCGAATAATGCTCCAAGACTGATCAGCAAAATAATGCCGCTGATGATGTACCACGTTTTCCAGCGCCCAACGAAGTTGATTGAGACATCGCCCTGGTAGAGGCGTTGCCCTATCTTTGATAGTTTGCTCATTCTGATGCATCCCTTCGCTTGCGGCGGGATTTACCCGCGAGTGCATCGGCCACGCTTACTCCACCCAAGCGACTGGGATCCAGTCCCGTCCATCGTGAACCATTTTGCATGAACTTTGTGCGTCCGAGAAGCACCGTCACTGGATGGGTGAACCAGAAAGCGACCAAAACGTCGATGAGGGTGATCAAGCCAAGTACGAATGCAAAGCCTCGAACACTACCTACCGAGAGCAGGTAGAGAACAACGGCTGCCAGGAGGGAAACGAAGTCAGCTGCTAACAGCGTCCGCCTTGCCCGAATCCATCCAGTGTCACACGCTTGTCGAAGCGACTTCCCGTCGCGGATTTCGTCACGAATTCGTTCAAAGTAGACGATGAAAGAGTCGGCCGTAATACCAATTGCCACAATCGCTCCTGCGATACCGGCCAGAGTCAATGTGAGCCCGATGGTCTTACTCAATACAACAAAGATGACATAGACCAACCCGCCAGCGACAACGAGTGAGAGCCCGGCGACGATACCGAGCAGCCGGTAGTAAAACAACAGATACAACACCACCAGCAGTAGACCGATTCCACCCGCGATTAATCCGGCCACAAGTTGGTCGTTACCGACCGTGGGTGAGATGGTCGTTACATCAACCGGATCCAATGTGATGGGAAGTGCTCCGAATTTGAGAATGCTCGCTAAATCCCTGGCCTCTTGGGCGGTAAAACTGCCTTCAATTTGTGCTTGACCACCAAGAATT
Source organism: Candidatus Nanopelagicales bacterium (assembly GCA_040399625.1). Lineage (GTDB taxonomy): Bacteria > Actinomycetota > Actinomycetes > S36-B12 > S36-B12 > UBA4592. The sequence continues at coordinate 120,470 of JBBARV010000003.1, forward strand.
GGTTCATTGAACCTCGGGGCTGAGACGACCACTCCGTCAAGCACAATTGCGAACGCGTTACAGGGCTGGGAGCCGGTGCCGCACTCCGGTAGGGCGCTTAGCTCGGTTGATGCGGCCGACAATGCTGAGGCACCCTCGGAATCAAACTCAAGACTGACAACCCAGGTTACCCCGCCCTGTGGCAGTTCTGCCGTTGCATTCGTTACATTCGTGCCTTTAATAAATGCCGGCTGCAATGAGTACTTGGCGGCACCCGTTTGCTCACAGGTTCCCAGCCACTTGTCTGGGTCATCGGGGGTGCCACCAGCAATAACTGTGGGGTCCGAGCAATCCAATGCAGCCAGCTCGCCCTGGAACTCTGATGAATTTTCAGTAGCCTGCACGGGGGGAACCGCAGCGACCGCCGCAGCACCCTCGGCTGGCGGCACCGGGGTCGGCGAGTAGATATCCCACACAGGCCGGAAGTTGAGAAGTGCAGTTTGCTGAACTAACTCAACAATACGATCCTGATTCACACCTGGAACTGATACAACGATTGCAGCACCATTGCCGGAACCCTGGGTCGTGACCTCAGCCTCGGCAACACCCAATCCGTTCACCCGAGCTCGAAGAATCTCTACAGTCTGCGTTAATTGCTCGTCAGTGATCTCGGCACCTTCAGTGACCGCCTTGGGGACGAGAATTACCTGCGTTCCACCCTGCAGGTCCAGTCCAAGTCTGATCGTGTTGCCTGATCCGGGGAAAAACGCCCAAACGCTAAAGCCAACAAGAACAATAATTAAGAGTGAAAGCAAGCGCCAAGGAAGCGCTTTCGCTGATGTTGCCACGTAGCTCCTTTATCGTTGCACCCAGTGCCGGTGCGTAATGACAAGTTCAGGGTGCAGATTCACTCCCATACGAAAGTCGGAATCTACTCTGCGTCGTCCATTGGGGACAAAGTCGGGTAGATAACCTTAGAAACTGCAGCGGGAAGGATTCGAATCACAATTCCGGGAGCAATCTCGAGGCTGAGTTCTTCCTCATTGACTTCGCGAACCGTTCCAAAAATCCCTGCGGTTGTCATGACCTCTGTTCCCGGGGCTACCGCGCTGACCATCGCAGCGTGCTTCTTTTGCCGATTCTTTTGCGGCCGGATCAGCAGGAAATAAAAAGCGACGACTAGCAGAAGTATTGGGGCAAGGCTCAAGATGTCCATGAATCTCCTTATGGCGAAGTGTTGGCTAAGGCTACCTGCCTCCCTGCAGTCCGTGTTTTACAGGGGCAATTCAAAACTTTCTTGGCCCATGACATCCTTTGGGGCCCCAACCACACCCAAGTGTTTCCATGCGGCGGCCGTGGCGACCCGGCCCCGAGGCGTCCGGGCCAACAGGCCGAGCCGAACGAGAAAAGGCTCACAGACGGACTCGACCGTTTCAGGCTCCTCCGCCACGGCAACCGCCAAAGTTGACAGTCCCACCGGTCCGCCGTCAAAACGATTGATCAATACGTCAAGAATCGCTCGATCGATCCGGTCTAGCCCCAACGTGTCGACTTCATATAGTTCCAAGGCTTTCTTTGCGGCATCGAGGTCTACAACTCCACTTCCGTGTACCTGTGCCCAATCCCTGACCCGGCGTAAAAGACGATTCGCAATTCGTGGGGTGCCTCGGCAGCGACCCGCCAACTCGGTTGCTCCCTCGGGAGTGAGTTCCACGCCGAGCAGCCGGGCGCTCCGGTCAATAATGGTGGCCAAATCAGCACTTTCATAGAAGTCCAGGTGTGCGGTAAACCCAAATCGGTCCCGTAACGGTGACGGAAGTAAGCCGGCGCGCGTTGTGGCTCCCACCAACGTGAATGGCGCAATATCAATGGGGATGGCGGTTGCCCCGGGACCTTTACCAACCATTACATCAACTCGAAAGTCCTCCATAGCCAGATAGAGCATCTCCTCTGCGGCGCGTGCCGTTCGGTGAATCTCGTCCAAAAACAGAACTTCACCGGGTTGTAAACTCGACAAGACGGCCGCGACGTCACCCGCGTGTTGCAACGCCGGGCCGGAAGTTAAACGAACAGGTGCTCCTAATTCGCTGGCGATAATTGTGGCTAGTGTGGTTTTTCCAAGCCCTGGTGGACCGCTGAGGAGTACGTGATCGCAGACTCCGCCACGCCGATTAGCCGCCTCAAGAACCAGTCCTAATTGTGATTTGACTCGATCCTGCCCGATGAATTCTTTTAAACTCGTGGGCCGCAGTGCGCCTTCCACTTCAAAATCGTCATCATGTGATTCGGCGAACACAATTGGTTCACTCATGAGCGGTCCAATGAACGAAGTGATGCTTTGAGTAATTCGCCTACATCGGGCTGCTCGAGCGCAATCAGTTCTGGATAGTTGTCGGCCACCGTATCCATAGCCGACTCCGCCTCTCGGGCAGTCCAACCTAAAGACGCAAGACCAGCCCCAACGGAAACGCGCCAACTTTGTGCACGTTTGACTCTGGAGCCCACAGTTGCACCGCCACCGGTTGCGACCACTTTGTCTTTAAGTTCCAAGACCATGCGAGATGCACCTTTTTTACCTATTCCCGAAATGGACATTAATGCGTCTAAATCTTCAGATTGGATGGCATGAGCAAAGTTTTCGGGCGAGAGACTTGCCACTGCACCCAAAGCGATTCGTGGTCCAATTCCGGTCACAGTTTGCACGAGATCGAACATTGCACACTGATCCTCTTCGGCAAATCCATAAAGAGTCCATGAGTCTTCACGCACAATTAACGAGGTGTAAAGAAAAACAGGATCACCCACACGCGAAGTGAGTGCGGTGGCCGGCGAGCACAAAACTTTAATTCCTTGATCCCCCGTGTCGACTACTAGGAAATCCGGACCCGACTTCCACACCTCACCACGAATAAATGCAATCACTTTAGATGAGCCTTTCGAGCTGCTTCATATTTTGCTTCGACACTTCCACGCCAGGCCGCCGTGATTGCGATTGCAAGTGCGTCAGCCGCATCAGCCGGTTTAGGTGCAACTTTCAGTTGCGCAATTTTAGTCACCATCAGCGTGACTTGATTTTTGTCGGCTCTTCCATTTCCCGTAACAGCGGCCTTGACTTCTGTCGGTGTGTGCATGCCGACTCGAATTCCGCGCTGCCCCGCAAGTAGTAATCCAATACCGGCAGCCTGAGCTGTTGACATTGCCGATCGAACATTCTGTTGACTAAATACGCGTTCAATAGCAATGACTTCCGGAGAATATTTATCGATGATCAGCGACAATTCTGCGTGCAAAGTAGCCAACCGATCACAGAGTTCGCTCTGTGCGGGTGTGCAAATCACTCCGACGAAATGCGCTTGCACGGGGCGTCCCGGACTGCCATCAATCACGGCGACACCACAACGGGTGAGCCCTGGATCGATCCCCAGAACGCGCATAAAACCTCTTTCACTTCTTTGGCCAGCGCCAATTTACAACCGATCCACGTCACCCAAGTTGCTTGAGAACCCAGCGTAAGTTGAACCGCTTAGAGAGTATCGCCCGTGAGGGTCACCGCATGGAAGCCCGCGCGGAGATCGTGCATTAAATCAGCATGATCACCGATTGCGCGATCGTCAGTGGAAACTCCGATGAACGCTTTGGAATCGTATGTCACCATGGTGACATTGACGGCAGCACCGATAGTGGCGACCAGTGGGTATACGGCAATCATGCGACTGCCAGCAAGATAGATAGGAATTGGCGGGCCAGGGACATTGCTAGTGGTGATATCCGAGGCCCGGGCCATTGATGCCAGCATGGGCACGGGGACAAACCAACTGACTTCGGCCAGTGGATCGGCCAGTCGCATTGCTGGCTCGCGCCTCCACGTATCCACTAGTTCGTGGGCCTGCTGCATTAACTCGACAGTGGATTTCCCGGCAACCTGCATAGGGAATCGGGCAATAGCGACAGCGTTCGCAGCTTGACCACTACGGTCACCTGCATCACCCCGCAGCGAGATCGGCACGTTAACCCTCAATGACTCGGCGGTACTGCCATGACGGATGTGGTAGGCCTGCATCCCGGTCATCACCGCAGCCATAAACGCATCATTGACACTCAAATCGCATGATTTGGCCGCTTTCCGGATGTCGGCAAACGGGAATTCAAGTGTTCCGAATGTGTAGGTGGTTCCGCGGCCGGTCAATATTGGTGAAAGGGGTGCGTCATAGACCGTGGTCGCGCGGGTGATAGACCCGATCGTTTCAACAGTCTTCTCGTATGCCAAAGCTGGGTCGGTGAGTGAAGTCTTGGCTAGACGTAATGCCGTCCCGAGTAGCCCCCTAGCACCATCAGCGATCCACGCCAAATTATCCATTGAATTTGCTAGCAAGAGGTCTTGCCAACTGACGTCAACACCGACCGGGGCCGTCGGTGGAACGGGTTCATCAGGATTTGTCTCAGTGCCGAATTCAAAAAGTGTTAAGGCGATCATGACCGTTGCGGCACCATCGGCAATTGAATGGTGCAGTTTCAGCAAGAACGCACTGTGACCGCCTGGCAAACCTTCGATGAGGGTTGCCTCCCACAACGGTCGGTTGTGGTCAAAGTCCCCCAAACTGATTCGGCGGGCATCACCTAAAAGGTCGTTCCAGCCACCGCCTTCGGGAAGTCGATAGCGACGAACGTGAAAATCCAAATCAAAATCAGGGTCGATGCTCAGTCGTGGGGTGGAGAAACCGATGCTGCCGTGGAGCGGACGCATCCGGAGTTCAGGGACGAACAGCGTCAGTCGTTCGAGCCGAGAGCGAAGTCGATTCCAATCGGGGGCCGAATCCAAGATTGCCATAGCGACAACTGTGGAACGCATTGTTGGATCTCCGCTGGCTGTTCGAAACGTTGCCGCATCCCAACCCCTGAGTTGCTTGCCGACAGAATCTGTCGCCATGACTAACCGACCGCATCCATGATTTCGTCGGAGACGTCGAAGTTCGCATATACGTTTTGAACGTCGTCGCTGTCTTCCAGGGCTTCCAACATTCGAAAAAGTTGCATTGCCCCCTCTTCGTCCATCGGCACGGTCATGCTGGGTACGAAGGTGGCCTCAGCAGATTCGTAATCGATTCCCGCCCCTTGTAAAGCCTTACGCACTGCAACAAAATCGGCCGCCTCGGAAACGATTTCAAATGATTCACCGTGGTCATTGACTTCTTGGGCGCCAACCTCCAGAACAGCATCGAGGATCTGATCCTCAGAAAATTCTTGACCCTCTGAAACCTTGTTGACAATCACGACACCTTTACGACCGAAAAGATAAGAAACACTTCCAGGGTCAGCCATGGAACCGCCATTGCGCGTCATTGCGACCCTGACCTCAGAGGCCGCTCGGTTGCGGTTGTCAGTCAGACACTCAACGAGTACAGCAACACCCCCAGGCCCATAGCCTTCGTACATGATGGTCTGCCAATCGGCGCCACCTGTTTCAGCACCGGAACCACGCTTAACCGCCCGCTCGATATTGTCCAACGGCACGGAGTTCTTGCGAGCCTTTTGAACAGCGTCAAAGAGCGTGGGGTTTCCTTCAAGGTCTCCCCCTCCTTGGCGAGCTGCAACCTCAATATTTTTAATCAGCTTGGCAAAAAGCTTTGCCCGACGGCCATCAATAACCGCCTTCTTGTGTTTGGTGGTTGCCCATTTGGAATGACCACTCATGAATTCCTCACCATTTCTACAAACAATTCATGGACCCGTGGGTCCGCGGTTAATTCCGGGTGAAATGACGTTGCCATTAATGTGTCATTTCGTACTCCCACGATCCTACCCTCGTGTGGGCCCGAACTTATCCTCGCAATTACCTCGGTGGTCTCGCTTGCCTCAATCACCCAAGGAGCACGAATAAAAACACCCTCAAATTCTCGGTCTGGCTCCCGGATTCCCCCAATGACTATCCCGGTTTCAAACGACTCGGTTTGTGAACCAAAAGCATTGCGCTCAACGGAAATGTCAAGGCCACCGATTGACTCTTGGCCTTCAATAGCCCCGACAATCCGGTCAGCCAGCATGATCATCCCGGCGCACGAACCAAACATCGGCAACCCACCAGCCCGCGCTTGCCGCAGTGGCTCCATCAAGCCAAATGAGCGCGCCAACTTATCCATGGTGCTTGACTCGCCACCAGGAATAACCAGAGCGTCTACCCCACTGAGTTGCTCACGGGTTTTCACCGGGATGGAATGTGCACCGGAGCGCTCAAGTGCCCGCAAGTGCTCGCGAACCCCACCTTGAATGGCCAGCACCCCAATTGTGGGAACCGCCTGCATTAAGACTTACCAGCCACGATCTTCCAGACGGTGGTGGACTGGGATATCTGCAACGTTGATCCCGACCATAGCCTCGCCTAGTCCGCGGCTCACCTTTGCAACGACATCGGGGTTGTCGTAGTGCATTGTTGCCTGCACCATTGCATTCGCGCGCTCGGCCGGGTTACCTGATTTGAAAATTCCGCTACCGACAAAAACTCCGTCAGCACCCAACTGCATCATGAGTGCGGCGTCCGCTGGTGTTGCGATCCCACCGGCCGTGAAGAGGACCGTTGGTAGTGACCCCGTTCGAGCAACTTCTGCCACCAAATCGTACGGCGCCTGCAATTCCTTGGCTGCCACAAAGAGTTCGTCGGGGGCCATTGATGACAGACGTAAAACCTCTGAGCGAATCTTGCGCATGTGCGTGACAGCGTTGGAGACGTCACCGGTACCCGCCTCACCCTTTGAGCGAATCATGGCGGCGCCCTCTGTAAGTCGACGTAAAGCTTCACCCAAGTTGGTAGCCCCGCAGACGAAAGGAACAGTGAACTTCCACTTATCAATATGGTTTGCGTAGTCTGCAGGTGACAACACTTCTGACTCGTCAATGTAGTCAACACCGAGCGATTCCAAAATCTGAGCTTCCCCGAAGTGACCGATTCGCACCTTAGCCATAACGGGGATGCTTACTGCTGCTCGAATGGCGTCGATCATGTCTGGGTCTGACATGCGACTCACGCCGCCCTCAGCACGAATATCGGCTGGAACACGCTCAAGCGCCATGACTGCAACAGCGCCTGCGTCTTCAGCAATCTTGGCCTGCTCGACGTTGACCACATCCATGATCACACCGCCCTTGAGCATTTCGGCCATTCCACGCTTAACGCGGCTGGTACCGGTGCTGATTTCACTCGACATAACTGCCATCCTTAAAAATTGATCACCGTTAGGTGAGTCATCTTATGAGAACCCTAATGATAGGGGAACTCCCACTTGTTGGCATTTCAGCCCGAACTGGCCAAAATCAGGACATTGACATTTTACCTGCGTGCCGAAATCTCCACATGGTCATAGAGTTCACGCGTCTGCGGGAGCGGTGTGTGGCCGGCCAGATGAAACCAGCGGGCGGAGCGTTGCTGGCGTAGTTGCACGCAAGCCCGAACCGCATCATTGAGAAAGCGGCGGGATAGTTCAACCCTTCGCGAGGCAGCCGAACACTCCTCAAGGATCTCAATGCCCCCAATTTCACCCTGAATGAGTTCGATCTCCTCGACATCGAGTACCGCGTTCAATGCGGAAGTGAGCTCAGACTCCACGCGATCACGTTGGGTTGACGACAGATCCGTTGATAGCCGGGCAGCGTGGGCAGCCTCAGAGATCAAGACGGATGACGCTGGATCCAAAAAACCACTTGACGCCAGTTCCAAGGCAACCCCAGAGCGTCGCAGAAGGTGGGAGTCTAATGAAACCAGTGCGACGTCAATTCGACGATGCAAGCGATCAATTCGCCCAGCGGTCATCCCAAGATAAAGAATAAAAATAGACACCAATACAACAAAAATCACGGTGAAGAACATCCACGATGTCATATTTGTTCCTCGCTCAAGCCTGGAGATCTGCCAGCGAACCTACCAACAACTTGTCCCCGTAAATCTTCCTTTACTTTTTCACCTGCATTATGTACAGCTTCGTAAACTGCAATAACGTCCTGCACCACGTGATCCCAATCAAAATCCATTACTCGAATGTTTCCTGCTTGAACGAGCGTCTTCCGCTGATCGGCGTCGGTTAACAACTCAATGATTGCACTCCCCAATGCTTCTGCGTCCCCAACTGGGAACATCTTTCCAGATTTCCCCGATTGCAAGACTCGATCAAATGCCGGTAGGTCTGAGGCTATGACAGCGGTTCCTGCAGCCATGGCTTCAGCCAGGACGATCCCGAACGATTCACCGCCGATGTGCGGGGCAACATAGACGTCCGCCTGATGCAGTCTCCGTCGTTTTTCTTCGTCTGAGATTGCGCCAACAAATCTGACTCTGTCCCCCCAGCTTGGGTCGATGAACCCTTGGTATTCGGACTTGTCACCCGGCCCTGCAACGATCAATTCACACTTTTCAAGTGCCAAAAATACTTGTGGCAGCGCGCGCAGAAGTACTTCGAGACCTTTACGCGGTTCATCGATCCGCCCCAAGAACAAGATTTTCTGGGTTCCTTCTAGCGAAACACTTTCCTGATTTCGAAAATCAGCCACGCGAACTCCATTGGGAATCAAAACAGCATCTCCGCCGATATGACGCACAAGGGTTTCCCGGGCAGCTTCACTCACCGCAATGCGTCCACGGATTTTTTCCATTGCTGTTTGGGCGACGTAATAACCCGCTGAAAGTATGCGGGATCGTTCATGGGAGGAATGCCAAGTTGCTACCAAGGGCCCTCTAGCCGCCCAACATGTGAGAAGTGAAGAACTTGGTGCCACCGGTTCGTGTATGTGCACGATGTCAAAATCGCCTTCGCGGATCCATTGACGAACCCGTCTCGTTGCCCGAACACCAAAACTCAGTCTGGCGACAGCTCCGTTATAAGAGACAGCGATGGGGCGTCCACCGTCAAACACGTAATCTGGCAGGGTATCGGGGTCTTCAACCGGCGCTAAGACGCTTACTTCATAACCCTTGCTCTGAAGTGTTAATGCCAGATCAGCTACATGGCTTCGAACGCCACCGGGCACATCCCATGAATACGGACATACGATTCCAATTCGTTTGATGCTCACCGAGGCTTCCGATCCGCGAGCCACACCTTCTGCATCATGTGCCAGTCCTCGGGGTGCTTCGCAATACCAATTTCAAATGCCCGAGCGATCTGTTGGGTCATGTGGGCAACGCGTTCACTTTTAGGCTGCCAGTCTGGTATTTCAACGCGATCGTGTACCACTCCCACGGCAATGGCGCCTTCAAAGTGCATTGTGACGGGGTATAGCGGAGCACCTGTGAGAATCGCCAAAGTTGCCGGACCCGCAGGAAAGCCAGCAATCTCGCCAAAGAAGTCAACAGGGATTCCTCTACCTGATATGTCTCGGTCACCAAGGAGTGCAACCAACCCGCCAGATTTCAGTCTGTCAATCAGGTCGCGCATAACTTCCGAATCACCCAATGGCAGGACTTCCATGCCGAGTGATTCTCGGTACAGCAAAAACTGGTCAAAGAGTTTTTCAGGCTTCAGGCGTTCAGCAACAGTAGTGACTCGCCCATATCTTTGGGCCCCCCACGCTCCAGCAAGATCCCAGTTGGCCATATGTCCGGGGATCATCAGCACACCTTTTCCTGCCTCCATCCCTTGATCAAGGAGTTCAACGCCGCGCAATTGGAACTGGGTCGCAAAGTGTTCAGGGGGCATTTTGGGAAGTCGGAATGCTTCACACCAGTAGCGCATATAGCTTCGCATTCCAGAACGCGTGAGCTTATTCAATTCATGTGGATCAAGATCCGGACGAACCCGGGCCAAATTTTTGGACAGTTGATCAACACCCCCCGCGTCCTGCCACCATAAAGTGTCGGCCGCTGTACGAAATAATTGCTGCGCCGCACGCTCAGGTAACCGCTTTGTCGCCGCCCAACCCGCGCTATATGCCCAATTTGTCACTGAATCAGCGACATCTCGTCTATTTGTCATAGTAAATCGCTACGGATTTTCAACGCGTGGCTTGAGTTGTTTGCGCACGTGAATCATTCGCTGAAATACAGTGAGTATCCCCAATACCGCCAGAGCCCAAACCACAATGTCCAAAACCCAAGGAACCCCGACACCCGAAAGAAAAAGGGCAGCCAAAATTGCTATGAGGCGTTCGGCCCTTTCCACAAGTCCCACGTTGGCGTCTGCACCCACCGCTTCAGCCCGAGCCTTTGTATAGCTGGTGACTTGACCGGCGACGAGTGCAATCAAAGTACCGGCGGTGAGCCACATCTGATCATTGCTGGCTGCCCAGAAGGCGACCGATCCAAAAATGGCTCCGTCGGCGACCCGATCCAAGGACGCATCGAGGAAGTTCCCCCATGGGCCACTGGTGCCTTTCATCCGAGCCATGGTTCCGTCAAGTAGGTCAGCAACCGCAAAAACCATAATTCCCAGAACGCCGATCACGAAACTTCCACGTGCAATAAACAGCACCGCACACAAAAGTGCCCCAAGGGTTCCCACGAGTGTTACGGCATCCGGTGAGATATGCAGCCGCAAGAGCAGTTTGGCGGGCGGGTCTAATAGTCCACTGACCGCTCGGCGTGCTTTGGGATTGTTCAACATTGTCTTGATGCTACCGTCCGACCGTGCCCATTAATGCATCAATCGCGGTGCTGGCGACTGATTCTGCCCTCGCTCAAGCAGTTGCCCAACAAATCTGTGATTACCAGCGATTCAGCACCTTAGAATCCCTAGATCCGGTCAGCGACATGCGAGCTGAATCGAGTATCACTTTTGGGACCAGCATCACAATCACGGCCTTTGCAGTCGAGCCCGAATCCTTCGATCCACCACAATTGGGCTCTTATCTTTTGTGGGGCGCCGATATCGCATTGCTGGTGGTCGACAGTTCTCAGGGCCTTGACGGGGAGTCAATTCAACGCGCCCAAGAACTCTCCCAACTCCACCCACTTATGGTTGCAGTAACAGGTCTTGATTCCCCACGTGCAAACTTTGATGAAACTTTGGCAGTTATCTCGCGCGTGATGGATCAGCGCCACCACGCAGTTGCAATCACGTTACCCGTCCTCTCTGAGTCTGGGTTATCAGATGAACCAGAAGTCGGCGGGATCCTTGACCTGGTGGATTTGGAAATCCGAGTTCTGGGGTCGGAGGGCGAAGCAATTTCACATGAGCTTGAACAGGCACACTACGACTTGATCGAATCACACTTGGAAGCGTTAGCTAATGCCGTTGTTGTTACTAGCACCGATGAGAGTTTGATTCATTCGATTCTTGAGCACGGATTTGAATCCGCTGATCAATTGCGCATGCAGCTTCTCAATGCCACAGCTCGCCGAGAACTTATTCCCGTTTTCGCAATTGCTGATCCCATAGGACTCAGTGAACTTGCACTTTTCGCCTGTGAAATCAATCGCGAACCATGGACACCGATACATCCACGCAAAGAGCAACTTCTCGCCTCTGCCGTGGGAAACGGGCGCGTACGAGTTTGGCAGGGTGAACTTAACGCTGGCACATATTTCGCTGACAACATGGAAATTGAGATTATCCAGATTAACGCGTTGCAAGGGAAGCAAAAAGCAACGGCACATGTTGGCGAGATCGTCAACGTCAAGGCCAACCAAGAAATCCCTGCAGGCAGCACAATCAGTTCCGAGAAATCCAACCCTCTAGCAATAGATCACGTGTTTGAGTGAGTAGTTGCGGGAGAATCTTTGTCTCACCAATAATCGGCATGAAGTTTGCATCCCCTCCCCAACGGGGAACAACATGTTGATGAAGGTGAGCGGCAATCCCCGCGCCCGAGATTGACCCTTGGTTCATTCCTAAATTAAAACCCTGTGCACCGGATACGGCGCGTAGGGTTTCCATGGCCTCCTGTGTTAACCCGGAAATTTCGTCGCGCTCGAGGTCAGTTAAATCTGTGTAGTCAGCCACATGACGGTATGGGCAGATCAACAAGTGTCCAGCGTTGTACGGGTACAGGTTAAGAACCACATAGGCCAGTTTGCCTCGGTGAGCGATCAGATCCAGCTCACCCGTTCCGTCCAGTTCTGGCGCAACGCAGAACGGGCAAGCATCTGGGTTGTTGCCGCCGCGCAAATACTCCAATCGGTGAGGTGTATAAATCCGGTCCCATGACTGGGTCATTTCACACCTGCACGCGATCGGTGATTGCCAGTGCGATCTCCTCAATTGCGTCCGCGATGGCGACACCATTTTTTTGAGTCCCATCGCGGTACCGGAATGAAACTGCACCTGCAGCAACGTCATCGTCTCCAGCGATCAACATGAAAGGCACCTTTTGTTTTTGAGCATTACGAATCTTTTTTTGCATTCGGTCATCGGAGGAATCAACTTCAATCCGAATTCCGCGTGCGCGCATTTGTTGCGCAATTCCCTCAAGGTAATCAGTGTGTGCATCAGAGATGGGGATTCCTTCAACCTGAACAGGTGCTAGCCAAGGAGGGAATGCGCCCGCATAATGCTCAAGCAGCACTGCGAAAAAGCGTTCAATAGACCCAAAAAGTGCCCGGTGAACCATGATTGGTCGTTGCTTGGTTCCCTCAGAACCCTGATACTCCAAGTCGAATCTCTGCGGCAATTGGAAGTCAACCTGGATTGTGGACATTTGCCAAGTTCGACCAATTGCATCTTTTGCCTGGACCGAGATCTTTGGTCCGTAGAAGGCCGCACCGCCCTCGTCGAGTACCAACTCTAGATTTTGCTTCTCCGCAGCCAACCGAAGGAATTCCGTGGCAACTTCCCACTCCTCATCAGTTCCAACACACTTTTCCGGGTTCTTGGTCGAAAGTTCCAGATAGAAATCCGAGAGTCCGTAATCGCGGAGCAAACCCAGCACAAAATCCAAAAGTGAATTCAGTTCGCCTGGAAGTTGCTCCAATGTGCAATAAATGTGGGCATCGTCTTGAGTAAAACCTCGAGCGCGAGTCAATCCGTGAACAACACCTGATTTTTCATATCGATATACCGTTCCAAATTCAAAGAGTCGCATGGGAAGTTCCCGATATGAGCGTCCGCGAGCTGAGAAAATCAGATTGTGCATCGGGCAGTTCATCGGCTTTAGGTAGTAGTCAGCACCTTGGCGTTTCACCTGTCCGTCAGGGTGATACTCAACGTCAAGGTGCATCGGTGGATACATGCCGTCGGAATACCAGTCAAGGTGACCTGATCTTTCGAATAGTGCACCTTTGGTGATGTGCGGTGTATTGACAAATTCGTAGGCTGCTTCTTCATGCCGCTGACGGGAATAATCTTCCATCACTCGGCGGACGATTCCACCTTTCGGGTGGAAAACGGCGAGCCCCGAACCGACTTCCTCGGGGAATGAAAACAGGTCCAATTCGGAACCAAGTTTGCGGTGGTCGCGCTTCTCTGCCTCTGACAAAAACTCTAAATAACCGCGCAGTTCTTCTTTACTCGGCCACGCCGTTCCATAAAGTCTCTGCATGGATTCCTGCTTTTGATCACTCAACCAATAGGCGGCTGATGAACGCATGACCTTGATTGCGTTTTGTGGAATGTAGGAAGTATCGGGAACATGAGGACCTCGACACAGATCACTCCAACAGATCTCACCCGTTTTTGCATCAACGTTGTCATAAATTGTTAGTTCGCTTCCGCCAACTTCCATGACTTCTGGGTCAAGAACTTGCGCACCTGAATCCGATCCGATCAATCGCAACTTAAATGGCTCGCCCGCGAGTTCAGTAACAGCCTCCTCACGGGAGACGACTCGCCGGCTGAAACGCTGCCGAGATTTGATAATGGTCACCATCTCTTTTTCGATCGCCTCAAGATCCTCCGGTTTGAATGGCTCCGGAACGTCAAATTCATAGTAGAAACCATCGGTGATTGGTGGGCCTATGCCCAATTTGGCACTGGGAATCAATTTCTGGGTGGCCTGAGCGGCTACATGGGCGGCAGAGTGACGCAAAATTGCCAAGCCCTCTGGGCTGCCAATATGAATCCCTGACACAGTGTCACCGTCGTGCAACGGAGCGAATAGGTCAACGGTCACCCCATTGACAAGAGCTGCGACCACCCCGCTCTGTTTGGGAAACAAATCCGCCGAGCTGGCGCCAGCAGCAAGATCACCAATGCGCGAATCCGGTCCATCAACAACTGTGACCTGCACGGGGCTCCTTCAACGAAATCAGCACATCGGTAAGCGGCTTCGGTGGGCGATACTGGGTTCGAACCAGTGACCCCTCGCGTGTGAAGCGAGTGCTCTACCACTGAGCCAATCGCCCGAAACTGAGCCTAACCGTACTACTTGAGCGCGCTCTCGGGGTTTGGGCCGTGCGGTCGGCCGGGATCATCAGTTTTTCACGCAGTTAATGCAAGGATTTTACAGACTTTTGGTCTACCGTAAAGGCGTTAACATAAATCCCAATGTGTGTTCCGAACACACCCAAAGGAGCAATTTGATGCAAATTTCCCACCGACTGCGCCGCATCATTGGCGTGCTGGCCAGTACAACGCTGGCCATGGGCGCGATTGCGATCGCCGGCCCAGCAGCACATGCCGACGGGACACTCAGCGGACCGGCTACAGCGAATATCTCCCAGAACGTAACCTACACATTTTCTTCAGCTCCAGAAGGTCAATTGCAACTCGAAGATCAAAATGGACAAGTTTTGACAACCGTCACAGCGGGATTTGGTAACCCCACCGTCAATTTCAGTTTCACAACACCCTCGTCAGCGACAACTCTGTCGTTATCAGTATGGAATGTCGACTCACAAGGATTCGTATCGAATTCCGTTCCCTTGACTGTTGGTGGTTCTGTTTCAACGACAACGGTGGTCAGTGCACCAAACACAGCGACTATTGGTCAATCAACCACGATCAATGTGAATGTGACAAGTAATGGCGGGAGTCAAGCCACCCCAACAGGTCAAGTTCGATTGACCGATGCCAATGGAGCTCAATACGTTTTAATGAATCTCACGGCGGGGCCCGCCGCCGGACAATCGTTTGCCTACTATCGCTGGACACCAAAAACAGCGGGCACTTTCTTTTTCATTGCAACCTATGTTCCGGCAGCGGGCAGCCAAGCAACAGCCTCCACATCAGTCCAGGATGCAGTGATCGCAACCCCTTCGGGAAATACCATTTCGCTGACAGCACCAGCCAATCTCAGTGTTGGTACGCCAATCACTTTGGTTGCGACGGTCTACCCTTCTAATGTGCAAGGCTCTGTCGGATTCAACGTTAATGGCGCTTGGATCAGCCCTTCGATCCCTCTCGTGAATGGACAAGCAACATTCTCTTGGAAACCAACAGCCGCCGGCAAGGTCACACTCGGTGCCAGTTACACAACAAATAATGGCGGATCCGGTTCCACCACTGATGTCGTCACGGTCAACGCGCCCACATCAACGGATGTAATCACTCTTGTACAGCCAGGTTGGGGAAACTGGTCGAATGGTGGGACATACAACATGGGGAACGGTTCCAACTTCTCGTTTGCGGCAAGCACTCTTTCCGGTGCAGCCGTATCGCTGAGCGAGAACGGTCCATGCCAAGTCTCCGGACTCACACTTTCGGTGAACTCAGGCTCAGGTAATTGCACCATGAAGGCTGTTTCACCGGGTGGAAATGGCTACGCGGGTGTGACGTACAGCTACAACATCAATCTCGTGCCAGGAATTCAAACGGCCAACGTCACGGCTCCACCTTCAGGTAGATACAAGGTTGGTCGGGCACTAGTCCTGGAATCACCTAATGCGACTGACACAAACGCTGGTCAGAACATCAATTGGGTAATTAAAAAGGGCGGAAAGAAGCATTGCGCTCTCCTGTACCCAAGCTCTGGAGCAGTCACCCTGAGAATGAAGAACAAGGGAACGTGCACCGTTATTGGAAAGGCGCCAGGAGTTTCCGGCCAATGGCAGCCATTCCAAACAGCCCGCAACTACACGGGTCGTTAAAAAGAACTCAATCAAGTCAACTGGGCGAAATTCCTACGGGAGTTTCGCCCAGTTTTCTTTGTCCTGCGCGACACGAATTTCATAGACGGCCGCAAGCCTGCGCAATGTGTCATCCATTGAATTCAATTCTTTCTCGATCAATACGTTAATTGACTGCACCCCGCGAGTACTGGAAAGCAAGGCAGCGGCACTGGCCTGCCCCAGTAAATCTGCATCTATGGGAACTTCTCGCATTAAGCTTTCATCAAGTAGAACCTGCCGAGTGATTCCTGGCAGACACCCTGAACTCAAAGGCGGCGTAATTGCTTCACCGTCAACGACGATCACGATATTGCTTGTCGCCGCCTCAGCAAGTTGACCGGCATTATTAAAAAATAGCGTCTCGGTGTAATTCAATTTTTTAGCCAGATCGAGTGCAACAGCGTTTTCAGCGTACGAGGCGCACTTTGCGCCAGTAATGGCCGAGTTCACATTTCGAGTCCATGGTGAAATATTTACGCTAACGAGTGCCGACCACGGCTTGAACTCGACCAAAGACAGCAGTAATTGTGGTTCAGGCTCTCCGCTGTAAGACGTTATTCGTAAGCGCCCGGGTGCGTCATGGTGCGCTCTAAGCAGTTGCTTGATGCCAGTAGTGACCTCGGCAGCATCCGGTGTTGAGATTCCGAGAATCTCACATGATTTTTTAAGTCGTGCAAGATGTAAATCCAGGAATTGTGGCACCTGTTCTTTGACCAAGAGCGTTTCAAATACCCCTTGGCCCGTGAGTACCTCGTGGGTAGCTTCTAGGGATGCCTGCTCTTCCCAGTTTCCATTTCGGAATGCAATGCTTGTCAAGATGGATCCCAATTTTGTTCAGCAACACTCGAGAGATGCCGCGCTTTCAACTGCGTCTCCTCCCATTCCTTCTGAGGATCAGAGCCCCAAGTGATTCCAGCCCCTGTTCCAAACTTGAGTAACCCGTCATCCATCCAGAACGTTCTAATGGCGACAGCCAGGCGTGCAGTTTGTTTATCAGTATCAATCCACCCAAACGCCCCGCAATAAGGGCCACGGTCCTCAGCCTCAAGCGATTCAATAATGTCAAGGGCAGCAATTTTTGGCGCACCAGCGATTGAACCGGGTGGAAATGTGGAATCGATAATGTTTGGCCACCCACAATGCGGCGCTATTTCCCCCTGAACAGTTGACACAAGATGCACTAAACCTGGGTGCTGTTGGACTTCGAGCAGATCCACAGCCTTAACACTGCCAATAACGCAACACCGTGAGAGATCATTACGAACCAAATCCACGATCATGATGTTCTCGGCGCGGTCCTTGTCTGACAACCCGCCAGCGTTAACAGCAGTGCCTTTGATCGGCTTCGACACCAATAGTGAGCCGTCTTTCAAGAGATAGAGTTCTGGGCTCGCGCAGGCAATATGAATTCCCAAGTTAGGGATGCGCAGGCCACCTGCATAAGGCGCGTTGTTGCTGGCGGCCAAAAGTGCATCTAGCGCCATGATGTCGGATTCTGGATCACAAGCATTGCTTCTGATCCGACAAATATTGACTTGGTATACGTTTCCTTGGGAAATGGCGCTTCGAGTGGTGTCCACGGCCAGCTCATAAGTTTTCTGATCCATTGAAGTGGTCCAGGTTGAACTATCAACACCCAGCCAAGATCCAATTGTTGCTGCCCGAGGCTCACTTTCCCAGGATGCAAAGCGTGCGAAAACTGGTTTTCCCGAAAAGGGAATCATTGCTGCCCAGCGACCGCCACGTTGCACCGAATCAATTTTGTGGCTTAGTTCCACCAGGTCATAGGCGTAATCGTTGCCGAAACGAGCCATCGGTATCGCGGTTGCGGCCAATTGCGATGCACCTCGCTCCTTCATGGAGATAGCCTGCCCGGGTGCCCTAGAGCCCTCCGCTTTGGGCCTGCCATTCGTGGTCAGATAGTGTTTGACCTCGCTTGCAGGCATGTGTCCGTGAGCGTGCGGACGTAGCGCAGCTGGTAGCGCATCACCTTGCCAAGGTGAGGGTCGCGGGTTCGAATCCCGTCGTCCGCTCGAAGGGCTAGCAAGGATCAAAAGCCCATCTGGTGGAGTGGCCGAGAGGCGAGGCAACGGCCTGCAAAGCCGTGTACACGGGTTCAAATCCCGTCTCCACCTCTTACGACGCAGTACCACAACTGAATTCAGTACCGCAGCGGGCGATTGGCGCAGGGGTTAGCGCGCTTCCTTGACATGGAAGAGGTCACAGGTTCGATTCCTGTATCGCCCACTTTTTGGCACTAATAGCTGACTGGATTAGCCCTGAGTCTTGTCCAAGTATGGATCATTTAAATAAGCGTCATAGAGCGAATTCACCTCATTACGCAAAGCTGAATCATGGGGATTCACTGCAATTCGCTTGATGAGTTCACTGGCAAGCGCAACCTGAGCAACACCACCTTTTAACTGGATTTCTTGCAACTTAACAAAATGATCCATAGGTCAAGTCTTCCACGGTCCTGATGGCCATGAGTCGATTTCCAGTACTCTGTCAGCGTGACGATCCACGAACCATCTTTGCCACTTGCTGGGGTCGTGGTTGTTGATCTCAGTTCCAATATCGCGGCACCCTTTAGTGCCGCGATTCTGGCTGATCTAGGTGCCGATGTTATTCACATTGAACCCCCAGCAGGTGATGACAGTCGGCGCATGTCCCCAACAAAAGGTGATGCCTCAGCATATTTTTATGTGGTGAACCGCAATAAGTCATTTCTCACCCTAGACCTGCGGCTACAGAAAGACCGGGAGGCACTTTTCGAAATGCTCGCGACAGCCGATGTCCTCGTGAGTAACTTAAGACCGCGCAAGCTCGCAGAATTGGGATTAGATGCACCGACCCTCGCTCTGGCTTTTCCCAGTCTGGTCACCGCATTTCTCAATGCCTACGGACCGAATCCAGATGAGTTGGATCAGCCCGGCTACGACGGCGTAGTTCAGGCAAGGACTGGCATTATCGGCGTAACCGGAGCAACTGAACCGGCGCGAGCGGGTGTTTCGGTCCTGGACATGGGTTCGGGGATGTGGCTTGCGATTGGGGTGCTCTCAGCCCTGTATCAAAAGTCGATTACCGGGCTAGGTTCAAATATTTCCACCTCACTGTTTGAGACGGGAGTGAACTGGAGCTCGTATCACTTACTTGCCCATCAATTCACCGGAGTGGCTTCGACTCGCGCGGGAACCGGTCACCCCGCGTTCGCCCCGTACGGATTGTTTCCAACTCGCGATGGCCAGGTCATGATCGGTGTTGGTGGTGATGCCGTTTTCACTCGGCTGGTCAACAGCATTGGCTTGCCCCAATTACTGACCGATCCACGCTTTGCAATAAATAGCGCTCGGGTTGTTCACCAAGATGAGTTGAAGGAAATCCTTTCATTAACTTTTGCGAACTATTCCAGCGCCGAACTCATTAGCGTCTTACGGCTTGCGGACGTGCCATCAGATCTGCTTGCCCTGCCAGAAGACCTGCTTAATGACCCTGCCGCGAGTCAACAACTCGCCCAAATTGTCGTGGATGGACAAGAATTAATGATGCCTTCGCTTCCATTGCGAATTAATGGCGAATACCCAGCGGTTAAGTTCCCTTCCTAAAAGCAGCCGCCACGATTGCCACCAAGATGGTCGCTATCAGGATTTGAGTTCCGAAAGTGAGCCAGAAACCCCACTGGGCAGCATTGCCTATGAACGCCCCACCGGCACCGCCAACAACACCGATCAGAACTGTGACGAAGCACCCGATGGGTTGCATGCTCGGCACCAAGATTCGAGCGATCAGGCCGATAACTATCCCAACAAAGAGGCCACTGATGAGGCCGAAAATTTCCATAGGACTACTCAACCATTACGGCGCCCAATTGGGCAAGGGCGGCTAGCCGTGAAAGTGCCCGAAAATACTTTTTGCGGTAGCCACCCGTAAGCATCGAGTCGGTAAAGATACTTGTGATGTCCACGCCGCTGTTAACAATCGGGACTGAGCGGTCATAGAGTCGATCGACAAGACTAACCACTCGAAGGGCTTGGGTTTCATTGCGAACCACATTCACATCCTGCAACCCCAGGAGTGATAAATGTTCGACCATGGGTCCGTATTGGGCCGGGTGAACTGTGGAGAGGTGAACCAATAATCCCTGCCAATTATCTAATGCAGAATTGGCCGTCGCTGCGCAAACACTCTCAACTTCCAAGTGGGTAAAAACTCTCTGGTTACCAGCAAGATTACGCTGACGAAAGTCGGGTCCTTCAATCCTGATCACTTCAAAGTGTGCCGAGAGCCCTTGAATTTCACGCAAAAAATTGTCTGCAGCAAAACGTTCCTCACCAAGACGATCCGGCAAAGTATTAGATGTTGCCGCGATGCTCACCCCACGATCAACAAGTTCTTTGAGAAACGTCGACATAAGAACAGTGTCCCCCGGGTCATCTAGCTCAAATTCGTCAATGCACACGAGTTTACGATTCGAGAATTGTTCGACGGCATTTCTAAAACCAAGCAGTCCAATAACGTTTGTGTACTCGACGAAGGTGCCAAATGATTTGGGATGAGGGGCGGCATGCCATAGAGCGGCGAGCAAGTGCGTTTTACCGACACCGAACCCACCGTCGAGATAGACCCCAGGGCGCACCTCTGGCGCCTTGCTCCTTTTGAAAAATCCTTTACTTGTGGGTGATCCCAACCGTTGCGCGAACACGTCGACGCCTTCGCGCGCAGCAACTTGAGTCGGTTGATCTTGGCTGGGGATGTAATTCGAAAAACTTGCACAAGCAAACTGGTGTGGCGGTATTAACTCTGCAACAATCTGGCCTGCGCTGACCGACGGGAATACGTCTACGAGTCGCTGCACCCCCATACTTTAGGCCCAGTAGGGTTCACGCGTGAGTATCGCAACCGAGACCGTCGTGTTCTTTGCAATTGCTTTTTTCATATTTGGGCTTGTCTTCGTCCTTTTGGGTTTATCCAGCGAAAGAGGCTACTGGTCCCAACGCGACCCTTCCGGTGATGCCCGAAAGGCCGCAACGGGTTTTCACACTATTTATCACCGTGCATTTGCCATTGCCGCCGGGGAATACCGGGCCCCGCTTCGCATTGCCGCAATTGGTGTGGTGCTGTGGTACTTAGCAATTGCGTCGCTGATCATTGCCGCCATCATGGCCGTGGCCTAAATCTAATCTTTGTCGGGCTGACAGGACTTGAACCTGCGACCTTCCGGCCCCCAGCCGGACGCGCTACCAAACTGCGCCACAGCCCGCGACACGAATTACAACCTTATCTCATGATTGCGAAACCAATTGAGCACCTCTAGCGGCGAGACCGCTTTTCACGAACTCGCATGACGATTCGAATAGGAGTCCCATCAAACCCGAAGTCCTCGCGTAAGCGTCTTTCGATAAATCTGCGATAGCCCGCCTCGAGGAACCCGGTGGTGAAGAGAGCGAACGTTGGCGGTGATGCTGAAACCTGGGTGCCAAAAAGGATGCGTGGCTGCTTGCCACCACGTAATGGGTGGGGGTGCGCTGCCGTCAAGTCAGCGATAAAGCGGTTGAGTGCACCGGTTGGGATGCGGGAATCCCAGTTATCTAGGGCCAATTCGAGTGCCGGCGCCAATTTCTCCACGTGACGCTTCGTCTTTGCCGAAATATTGACAGTGGGAGCCCACGCAACTGATGCCAAATCACGATCAATCTCTTTTGCCAGGTATCCGCGTCGGTCCTCGTCGGTCAGATCCCACTTGTTAAACGCGATGACAAGGGCCCGTCCGGACTCAATCACCATGGTGATGATTCGCTGATCTTGCTCACTCAGTGGTTCAGAAGCGTCAACGAGAACGATCGCCACCTCAGCGCGATCAAGTGCCGCTGCGGTTCGCAACGTCGCGTAATACTCATGACCTGAAGCTTCCTTGGCCCGGCGCCGAATACCTGCGGTGTCAACAAACCACCACAGTCGGTCTTTAATCTCAACCAGTTCATCGACGGGATCTACGGTTGTTCCCGCAACGTCGTCGACCACTACTCGATTTGAACCGGCGAGGGCGTTGAGCAATGAGGATTTACCAACATTTGGCTTGCCCAATAACGCGACTCTGCGGGGGGCACCCTCTTTGCTTTGGCCCGATCCTGTTTCCGGCAGAACTTTTACTATTGCATCAAGAAGGTCTCCCGATCGTCGACCATGTAGGCCGGAAACGGGGTGCGGCTCCCCCAATCCCAATCCCCAAAGCGCCGTGGCTTCCAGTTCCGCATTGTGATCATCGGCTTTAGTAGCCACGAGGATCGCCGGTTTTCCGGATTTGCGAATAACTTCTACAACATATTCATCTGATGTGGTTGCACCAACCATTGCATCCACAACAAAAACGACGACATCGGACTCATTAATTGCACGTTCTGCCTGGGCCGCGATCTGGGCGTGAATACCCCGCGTATTGCGCTCCCAACCACCAGTGTCCATGACTAGGAACTTTCGACCATTCCACTCAGCTTCGTAACTCACCCGATCGCGGGTAACCCCGGGAACGTCTTCAACGACCGCTTCCCGGCGACCGATCATGCGGTTCACCAAGGTTGATTTGCCCACATTGGGACGACCCACAATAGCCACAACAGGAAGATTGGCTGTTGAAGCAAGATCCGCTAAATCGGCATCAAATTCGCCAAACTCCTCGCGAACTGCAATAAGAGCAGCAGCGAGTAGGGCGTCCTCATCCATCGGCTCAAAATCAGATGAATCATCGATAAAATCTGCCGGATCACCTGGTTCAAATTCGTTGTCATCCATGTCGCTGCTCGCTCGCCTTCACATTTAAATCGATTTTACTTGGTTCCGCGCCACTACGACGACTCCCCAAAGTACACAGGTGCGCTGACTTGTTCTGCAGAGGGCTGATGAATATAGCCTCAAGAATATGTTTTATGAGCCAGGATGACCAACTGGTCTACCACTTGATCCAGGCTCAGATCACTCGTATCCAGGATCTGTGAATCCAGGGCTGGCTTCAGAGGTGAGTGCTCACGGCCAGAATCCTTCGCATCGCGGCTCGCTAATTCCACTTGGGTTTGAGCAATCGCCTCACTGTCGGCCAGCGGGTCCACTTCTAGACTGCGTCTTTTTGCCCGGGCCTCGGGCGTTGCGGTGAGAAATACCTTGAGTCTGGAATCAGGTAGGACCACGGTGCCAATATCGCGACCCTCAATTACTATCCCAAAGTTTGAATTTGCAACAGCCTCGCGCTGCATCTGAACAAGGAGTTCGCGCACCTCCGGCACCGCGCTGACCGCGCTGACGGCTGCTGTCACCTCGGGTGAGCGAATTGCATTAGTTACATCTTCCCCATTTGCCGAGATACTGAAAATCCCTGGATCCGTCGTGATCTCGATTGCTGTGCTCGACGCTTGCCGCGCTACTGCCGCATGGTCCCCAAGATCAATATTGGCTTGAAGGACGGACCACGTAATTGCTCGATACATGGCGCCCGTGTCGAGCATCACCCAGCCAAGACGCTGGGCAACTGCCCTGCTTACCGAAGACTTTCCTGAACCGGCAGGACCATCTAGGGCAAGGGTCTTTGTCGTCATTGACGTCCTCGGGTGTCAAAACCTTGATCTTGCAGTCCCCGATCGAGGGCTTCTGACTGCCCTGCCGGAACATAAAGTTGAACAATGCCACTTGGAGCGCCCATGACATGTTCGATCCGCACGTCTTCGAGGTTGATATTGAGTGCTCCAACACCGGAGAATAGTTCGGCGAGGGCACCGGGTTGATCAGAAATCATGACATTTACTGATTCAAATCGATTCTGCCCGGTTCCATGTTTCCCCGGAATCCGCAGTTTCCCTTCATTCCCCGCTCGAAGTGTGGACTCAACCCGTTCCCGGTCATGTGCTTCAAGGGCGATCGACAACTCGGCTAGTTCCGTACTGACTTTGCGAAGCACACGTGAAATTTCTGCGGCATTTCCTTGCAAAATATCACCCCATAGTTGGGGATCCGAACCGGCAATACGGATTGCATCGGCTAGCCCAGAACCAGAAATGGCTAAGTCAGATTTGTCCGCATCCAATAGTTGGGCTGCAAGCGTGCTCGAGACAAGTTGTGGGACGTGTGAAATCAGGGCCACCGCGCGGTCGTGATCTTCGGGGTTCATGGTGACAACTGCGCCGCCCATGTCCGTCACAAGTTTGGTTGCTTGCTCATTCGACTCCGCGCTACCTTGGGTCAAAACCCATATGCGATCTTGGAAAAGGTCAGCCCGAGCGGCACCTGGCCCAGCAACCTCGCGACCAGCCATTGGGTGAGCACCCATGACCCGACCGCTCTCAATAAGACCCCGGTCAAGCTCGGCAATGATCGAACTACGAACCGAACTGACATCGAGCAGCAATGCGTCCGCATGAATGCGAAAAGCTTCGTTGAGTGTCTGGGCCGCCGCACTCGGTGGGACACAGACAAAAACAATTTCGGGAGCCGCCGGCTTGACCGCAGAATTGCCTGGCAGCCCCATGCGCAGTGCCTGCGCAACGTGATCGGCGTTGATGTCCTCAATGCTTACTGCGTACCCGAGTTTGTTTAGGGACAAAGCAATTGACGTACCGATAAGTCCGCAGCCAATTATGTGGACATTAGGCGCCATGGATGTCCTTGGTGTGAGCCTGTGTGAGATCTGCCCTCAGCACTTCGGCACCGCGCAGGTATACATGCTCTATTTCATTGCGGCTCTGATCGGTTTCCACCTGTGCCATGATCCGGATTACACGCTCCAAGGCTCCATCGACATTCATCTCCTGAGCACACATCAGTGGCACATCGGTCAGTCCATGAATACGAATACCAGCAGCCGGAAACGCACACGTGAGATCAGGAGTTCCGGTGAGAAAAATACTGATAACCGCATCCTGTGAGACTTTGTTGCGATTAAGCATTTGGTCAATCAGCTCGGCAACCGCCCCATTCATTTCTTCAACATCATTTGCTGTGAGGCAGGTGGCACCTCTAATCGCTCGTATCGCCATTGGTGGAGTCTAATCAGGTGGATTACAGACCGGCAGCGGTATAAAGGGCTCGCAGCTGTGGCCCACTTATGACCCGGAGTACTCCTGGCCTTTGTTGACCTAATGCCACCGGTCCAATTTTGGTACGGACAAGTGCGGTGACCGGTGACCCGACTGCATCAAACATGCGGCGAACGATTCTATTTCGACCTTCATGGATAACCAACTCCACCATAACCGAATTTTTGGTTCTATCGATTATTCGGGCTTTTGTGGCTTGTGCCGATCCGTCATCCAATTGAACACCCGTGGTGAGTTCAGCAAGCGCCTTATTCGTGAGTTCTTTAACGGTTGCAATATAGGTTTTATCAACTCCAAAACTTGGATGGATCAGTCGGTTTGCCAGGTCGCCGTCATTGGTGAGAAGGAGTAATCCTTCGGTGTCAGCGTCCAGTCTGCCGACATGGAAAACTCGCTGTTCCAGTTCGGTGACGTAGTCCCCAACACATGGCCGACCTTGGTCGTCAACCATTGTGGTTAACACACCTTTTGGCTTATTCAACGCGTACACCACGACATCGGCCTTAGTTTGAAGCCGTTCACCGTCAACATGAATGACGTCCACTTCTGGGTCAACCCGCCGCCCTTGTTCCCGGACCGGTTCGCCATTAATACTGACACGACCTTGGTCAATCAGAATTTCACATGAGCGACGACTACCGATTCCTGCTGCGGCCAATACTTTTTGAAGTCTAATTTCAGTATTAGTCACCGGATGCAACCGACTCCAACACCGCGTCAAGGTCTGCGAGGTCCGGGATGTGTTCTGCAAGTGGTGGCAAATCTTCGAGTGAAGAGATCCCTAGTCGCTCAAGGAAGAAAGATGTTGTTTTATAAAAAATTGCTCCGGATTCATTTTCGGTTCCCGCCTCCTGAATCAGACCTCGAGTGAGAAGGGTCTTGATGACTCCGTCGACATTTACTCCACGGACTGCACTGACGCGGCCTCGAGTGACCGGCTGGCGGTAGGCAATCACCGAGAGGGTCTCCAGCGCTGCTTGGGTCAACCTTGCCTGTTGCCCGTCAACTACCCAGCGTTCAATCAAAGGTGAACACTCGCTACGAGTGTAAAAGCGCCACCCACCAGCGACTTCCCGCAAGTCAAAGCCACGCATTGCTTCGGTGTACTCTGCGGATAAATTCTTGAGTGTTTGCTCAACCTCGGGGAGTGGTTCCTTTGTTATTTGAGCTAATTCCATTGCCGGCATTGGCTCGTCGGTCAGGAGCAGTAGTGCTTCTATTGCGGCGCTTAAACTCGGTGCACCGAGTTCTGACGTCTCCTCAACAACTTCTTCCGCGACTTCTTCGGCCACTTCACTCATCGACTTCTCCTATTTCGTGCACTGCATTTTCTTCCACTCGTGTTTGCGCATCAACATCTCGCTCAACATCAAATTCGTCGGTCACCTCGATGTCGCCCTCATTTTGACCAACCCAACGAACTGTCAAATCCCCCAGCGGGGATATTTGTTCGAACAGAACTACCTGCTCGCGGTAAAGCTCAAGCAAGGCGAGGAAGCGACCAACGATAAGAAGTGTGGTGTCGCAATCTTGGGTGAGGGCCCGAAAGGTGGTCGTTCCCACCCTTCGCAGTCTTTCAACAATGATTGCCGCCTGCTCTCGAACACTTACCCGCTGAACGTGGATATGTCCAAGTCCAACTTCCTCGACGGGCTTGGGGGCAAGCGCTAACGCAGCCATGGCCGCAAACTGATCTGGGCCGATTCCCAACAAAACTTCGGGAAGTAGCTCGGCAAACTGTGGTTCGAGTCCCACCGTGCGCGGAAAGGATTTACTGGCTGTTCCCATCATTTGCGTGAACAGGACGGTGATTTCCTTGTAAGCACGGTATTGCAGGATCCGAGCAAATAACAGATCCCTAGCTTCAAGTAGTGCCAAATCCTCTTCGTCTTCAACTTCCCCGCGTGGAAGGAGGCGAGCCGCCTTGAGATCAAGGAGTGTTGCTGCGACGACCAAGAAACTACTGGTTTCATCGAGGTCCCAATTCTCCCCCTGCCCCCGAATATGCGAGATAAATTCGTCGGTGACCGTATGGAGTGCCAATTCGGTTACTTCAAGCTTGTGTTTGGAGATGAGAGATAACAAGAGGTCGAATGGACCTTCGAAATCACCAACGCGTACCGAGAAACCTTCTTTTACGGTAATGCTCTCATCGACTAATTCGGTACTCACCTAACAATTCACCTGGCAAGGACCTCGCGAGCCAATCTGCGATACGCCTGCGCACCACTACTGCTCGGTGCAAATGTCGTGATGGGTTCACCCGCTACAGCTGAGTCGGGGAATTTTACCGTTCGATTTATGGTCGTTGAAAAAACAGTTTCACCGAAGGCCCCTGTAACAGACTCGAGAACCTCTCGACTGTGCAATGTCCGTGGGTCATACATGGTGGGTAACACGCCCACTATCCGAAGATTCGGGTTGAGCCGCGACACGACCTTGTCAATCGTGTCCTTAAGCATGGCCACGCCACGCAGCGCAAAGTACTCACACTCCATGGGAATAATTACCTCGGTGCTTGCCGTAAGTGCGTTGAGGGTTAAAAGACCCAAAGAAGGCTGACAGTCAATGAGAACAATGTCGTAGTCGTTGATTATTGGCGCTAGCACCCGTTGCAATGAGTACTCTCGCCCGACTTCACTGACCAACTGAACTTCAGCCGCCGAGAGATCAATATTGCTTGGCACCAGATCTAACCCGGGTACGCGAGTATTCACAATTACATCACCAATGTGACAGTCACTTTGGGTTAGCAAGTTGTAGATCGAAAGATCCATTTCATTGGGGTTCATGCCTAGCGCAACAGAAAGGGCGCCTTGCGGGTCGAAGTCAACGAGTAGCACCTTCCGGCCATATCCGGCCAATGCCGCGCCCAGGGACACCGTGGAGGTCGTTTTGCCGACACCACCTTTTTGGTTAACCATCGAGATCACCCTGGCGGGGCCATGTTTTTCCAACGTGGGTGGCTCTGGGATGACCGCTAATTTGGTCTCTTCGGAATCCTCGCTCATGATGACTCTCAGCCTACTGTGTCCTGATATTTAATCCCCTGATTGGCACGGCCGACTCCCCCGGCCAACGTGGCTCTAGCTCTCAAGTGGCACGCGGATGTGTTGCCGCGTAAATTTCCCGAAGAGTGTCGACCGTTACCAGCGTGTACACCTGTGTGGTGGTCACAGAGGCATGCCCGAGTAGCTCCTGCACCGTGCGGACATCGGCTCCACGCTCAAGAAGGTGGGTGGCGTAACTGTGTCGAAGGCTATGGGGGCTGACGCCCGGAATTCCCGCTCGGATAGCAGCCTGCTGGACGCATTCCCACGCGCTTTGACGGGATAGTGGTTTTCCACGACGGTTGAGGAATAGTTTGTGGGTCCCGGCTCCTTTGCCAACCAATTGCCGCCGCTCCTCTTGTACATATTTTTCGATGGCCCGAAGTGCGTAGGTGCCGACGGGGATCAGCCGCTGCTTATTACCCTTTCCCGTGACGATCACGGTTTCAGAGTCGGGATCAATGTCATCGATACTTAAATTTGTTAGCTCGGAAATGCGCATTCCGGTGCCATAAAGCAATTCCATGATTGCCCGATCGCGCTGCGGAAGATCACTGAAGTCAGTTGTCTCAATGAGAACAAGGATTGAGTCGTATGGCAGTGCTTTCGGTAGCCTACGAGGGATCGGCATGGGGTGAACGTCAATAGCGGGGTTCGCCACCGTCCAGCCTTCTAAGACACAAAATTTGTGGAATCCCCGCACAGACACCACTGTCCTCGCCGCGCTTGCAGCACTAAGTTCGCTGGAGAGTGAGGTCGCGAAGTCGCTAACCGCGTTGAAATAAATGTCATCAAGGCTCACGAGGTCGTGTTCCCGACACCACTTTTGGTACCGACCCAAATCACGCGTGTAGGCGCTGACAGTGTTGGCCGAAAGCCCTCGTTCAATACTGACATGATCGAGGTAACCACGTATTGCCCGCTCTAGGTTCAGGCGAGTACCTCAGCAATAGTGGTCAGCGGATAGGCGAAAGATTCCGCTACGGCCGCGTAGGTGACTCGATGGTTATGAACGTTTAAGCCCAATGCCAACGCAGGGTCCTCGATTAACGCCTGTTTCCACCCTTTGTCAGCGAGAGCGACCGCATATGGCAGGGTCACATTCGTTAATGCATATGTGGACGTGTGGGGCACAGCCCCCGGCATGTTGGCGACACAGTAAAACACCGAATTGTGCACTTCATAGGTAGGTTCGGCATGTGTTGTTGGGCGAGAGTCTTCAAAACAACCACCCTGATCAATCGCGATATCAACCAAAACGGATCCTGGTTTCATGCGTGACACCAGGTCATTGGAGATCAACTTTGGCGCCTTTGTGCCCGGTACAAGAACGGCACCAATCACTAGATCAGCATCAAGAACCGCCTGTTCAATTTCAAAAGCATTTGATGCCACGGTCTGCATATGACCTTGGTAAATTGCGTCAACTTGGCGCAAGCGGGCGATGTTTTTATCCAAAAGCAGAACTTCGGCTTGCATACCGAGAGCAATCGCGGCCGCGTTCATTCCCGCCACACCTGCTCCAAGGACTACAACCTTGGCTGCAAAAACACCGGAGACACCACCCATCAGGACTCCACGACCACCGTGGGCGCGCATAAGTGAGTGGGCACCGACCTGGGGCGCAAGCCGTCCAGCAACCTCCGACATGGGAGCCAATAGCGGTAATGAACCGTCAGCAAGTTCGACAGTTTCATAAGCGATCGCAGTCGCACCTGATGCAACAAGTGCATCAGTGCATTCCTGTGATGCAGCAAGGTGGAGGTATGTGAAGATGATCTGGCCCTCACGCATGCGATGGTATTCCGCTGCGATGGGCTCCTTCACCTTGAGAATCATGTCCGCGCTTTCCCACACGGAATCTGCGGTGTCCAGCATGAGCGCACCAGCATCGATAAACGCTGCGTCCGGAATTGAGGAACCGACTCCAGCACCCGCCTCAATGACAACTTCGTGGCCGTGGGTCACAAGTTCGTGAACACCTGCCGGAGTGATTGCTACCCGATACTCGTGGTTCTTGATCTCCTTGGGGATTCCAATGCGCACAGTGTCCTCTATTTCTCGATTTTGCTCGTAGCTGTGAATCTACACCGCTGGAAGTCTGCCAACTGATTTCAACCCCTCGCGCGCAACCCATGGCGCATTTGCCTCGCGCAAAACGCGGTTCGAGTCCGAACGCCACGCCCATGCGGCCAAAATCCCGACGACCGCGGTGGGATTTCCCAAATCGCCTCCCAGAACCAAGTCCACAGCCAGCGCCAATGGAACCCAAACAGATGGCAGATCTATTTCTTCAGCTTCCACGGTAACTATGCGCCCATCGGGCAGTTCAGAGATCCCTTGAGCTAGGTAAATTCGAATAGCTTCGCTGGATCCGCCTGGCGAGTTATAAAAATCAACCAAGGTGCTCCAACGGCTCGCTGTAACCCCTGCTTCCTCAGCTAATTCGCGTTGGGCGGCAACGAGCGGATTCTCAGCGGGAATATCAAGTAACCCTGCCGGTGTCTCGAAAAGGAACATGCCTATGGCCTGCCGATACTGTCGGATGAGCAGGACTTCATCACGGTCATTAAGAACGAGTACCGCCACGGCGCCCGGGTGAATTACGATGTCGCGCTTTACGCGCTGCCCTGCAATATCGACGGTTTCGACGTCGACCATCCACTTCCCACCAACGTGCACCCTCTCGGTACCAATGAGCACGGCCGGTTCAAGCGTGTCCTTGACCGGACCGTTCCAAAAAGTAACCACGGCTTAAATTCAGGCCTCCGCTGCGGAGAAATCCTGTTGCATCGAATGCGCCCGAGCAATCCCGGCTTCAACGAGACCAATAAACAATGGGTGGGCGCGTGTTGGGCGTGAACGTAATTCAGGGTGGGCCTGGGTTCCGATGTAGTACGGGTGAATGTCAGCTGGCAGTTCTACGAATTCAACGAGACGCCCATCGGGTGAGGTTCCAGAAAAATTCAAACCAGCCTCACTTAATTGATCGCGGTACTCATTTGCAACCTCAAAGCGATGCCGGTGGCGCTCTTCAATGTAGGGAGCCCCATAGGCCTTGTAGGCAACCGATCCCTGCGTAAGTTTTGCGGGGTACAGCCCCAGTCGCATGGTGCCGCCCATATCGCGTTCACCAGAGACAACATCCCGTTGATCTGCCATGGTGGAAACAACGGGGTGAGGTGTCGACTCATCAAATTCAACCGAGTTTGCATTTTCAAGGCCAGCAATATTTCGGGCGTATTCAATCACCATACATTGCAAACCAAGACACAATCCAAGAGTGGGAATCATATTCTCACGCGCAAATTTCAATGCTCCAAGCTTTCCTTCGATTCCGCGAACGCCAAATCCGCCAGGAACACAAATTGCATCGAGGTCTGAAAGGTTTTTTGCCGCACCCTCGGGAGTTGCGCACTCATCACTTGAAACCCATCGAATATTCACGCGGCAGTTATTGTGAAAGCCACCGGCGCGCAGTGCCTCAGTGACCGAGAGATAGGCGTCGGGTAAATCGATGTATTTACCAACTAGTCCGACGGTAACTTCATATTTCGGGTGGTGTACGCGCTCCAATAACTTATCCCACTGATCCCAATTCACATCACGAAATGGTAAGTCGAGTCGCCGTACAACGTATGCATCTAGTCCTTCGGAATGAAGTACTTTCGGAATATCGTAGATACTCGGGGCATCAACTGCCGCGACGACGGCCTGGGCATCAACGTCACACATCATTGAGATCTTTTGCTTGATGGAATCTGGAACCGATCGATCCGCGCGCAGCACAATTGCATCAGGTTGAATACCGATATTGCGAAGGGCCGCAACAGAATGCTGGGTTGGCTTGGTTTTCAGCTCACCGGAAGGGCCGATATAGGGCAGGAGCGAAACGTGCAAGAAAAATACATTTTCACGGCCCACTTCATGCCGAATTTGCCGAACGGATTCCAAGAATGGCAAGCTCTCAATGTCTCCCACTGTTCCGCCAACCTCAGTGATAACCACGTCGACATTGGGCCCGGCCATCCGTCTAATACGGGACTTAATTTCGTTCGTGATGTGCGGAATGACTTGAACGGTGTCGCCCAAGTACTCACCGCGACGTTCCTTCGCAATCACCGTTGAGTAGATCTGCCCCGTCGTGACATTTGCTGAGCCGTGTAAATTCGTATCGAGAAAACGTTCGTAGTGACCAATATCAAGATCAGTTTCAGCTCCGTCATCGGTCACAAAAACCTCACCGTGCTGAAATGGATTCATGGTCCCGGGGTCCACATTGAGATACGGGTCAAGCTTTTGCATAGTGACACGCAATCCGCGGGCGGTGAGAAGATTTCCTAAGGAAGATGCGGTAAGGCCTTTGCCCAGTGATGAGGCAACGCCTCCGGTGACGAATATGTGCTTAGTCCCAGTTTTCTCCACGGGAGTAAAGCCTATCAGGGTAGGCGTTGCCTGTTGCACGACTCGCGAAAGACGAACTGAAAACTACTTTTTGGCACCCAGTTCGAGTAGTTCGATGGCGTGGGCACCCCCATGCTCAGAGTCCACGAGCCCAGACAACATCCGGGTAATTTCTTTGACTCGGGCCTCGCCACTCACTAAAGCCACAGTTGTTTGCACCGAGTTCGCTGCAGCCTTTTTTTCCACAACCAAGTGTCGATCAGCGAAGGCGGCCACTTGAGGAAGATGGGTCACGACAATCACCTGCGTGTGCTTGGCCAAGGCAGCGAGTCGCCTACCCACCTCCACGGCAACCGTCCCACCTATTCCTGCATCCACTTCATCAAAAATCATGGTGGGAACAGGGTCTTCGCCAGCAAGAGCCACTTCAATGGCAAGCATCACCCGACTAAGTTCACCACCTGAGGCGCACCGTGACAGCGGCAGGAACTTTGCATTCTCGTGAGCTGCGAGCATAAAAATTACCCGATCACAGCCACTGCGTGTCCAGAATTGTGGATCTTCCTCTACCTCAAGTTCAATTCTTATTTGAGCAAATGGCATAGAAAGCGCTCCGAGCTCGGACTCGATACTGCTCTCCAGCCGCTTGGCCACCCCCACCCGAACTTGGGTTAATGCCCGAGCCTCCCTGGTGACTGTCTCCTGCGCCAGCGCAATTTCGCCCACCAATTCGTCCAGGCGTGAATCACGCGAGAGCACGCTCTCAAGTTCACTCTGAGCTTGGTCACGCCAATTGATAACGTCAGTTAATGACGCTCCATACTTTTTCTTAATCGCCGACAATTGGGACACTCGATTTTCTAAATCTGATAGTTCTAAAGGGTCGGCACCCAGTCCTGCTAAGTAGTTACCCAGATCAGCGTCGAGGTCAGATAATTCAGTCAACGATGACACGATGCGGGATAGGTAAATGGACAACTCTGCATCTAGTT
This sequence comes from Candidatus Nanopelagicales bacterium, assembly GCA_040399625.1. Classification (GTDB taxonomy): domain Bacteria; phylum Actinomycetota; class Actinomycetes; order S36-B12; family S36-B12; genus UBA4592. The sequence continues at coordinate 153,936 of JBBARV010000003.1, forward strand.
CACGTCCGTGCTCGAGCGCCTTGGCGATTTCACTTAGTTGTTCAACTACCGGAACGAAACGCGTCTCACGCTCTGAATCGCTTGCTCCTGTTAACAAATTACGTGACGTTTCAACACAACCATTGAGATCATCAATGTTTCGCATGACTGAGATTTTTTGAGCGGCCTGCTCATCTTCACCTTCAATCAAGTTGAGTTCTGAGATCTCAGTTATCCCTTGCTGCAAAACAAAAATTCGAGCCTGTTGATCGCCCTCGCTCGCCCGTAAATTTGCTTGTTCTTTCAGTAACTTTCGATATTCACGAAGGGCGCTTTGGTAAGCGGATTTTGCAACGACCACGGCCTCACCGCCAGCTCGGTCAAGAAGTTCTAATTGCTTCACCGCATCACGCAATAAAACTTGATCGGCTTGACCGTGTAAGGCAATGAGGTTCTCGCTTACTTGGCGCAAAGCACTCGCCGGTACCTGCCTGCCCCCCAAGAAGATCTTTCCTCGTCCGCTGTGGCTAATTTCCCGCGAGATCAATAGTGAACGATCCCCCGAGTTCGCTATCTCTTCGCACTCCCCACCACTTTCCTCGACTAAAGCAAGAACAACTCCACCCGTGGCTCCATTAAAAATTACTTCACAATCAACGCGGGCTCGATCCGCCGAATCCAGCACCAATTCAGCGCTTGCGCGATCACCCATGAGCAAGCCAATACTCTGTAAAATCATGGACTTGCCAGCACCCGTTTCCCCGGTGAGAACGGTTAATCCAGGGTCTAGCTCAATGGATGCCGTACTGATAATTCCTAAATTCGAGATAGTTAAGGATTCGAGCATGACTTACCCGCTCTCACCGGTTCCGAATTCATTTTCCAACACCACGCCAACCCTCAACGGGTAATTGAAATTTGGCGACAAGTCGATCAGTGAAAGGTGAAGTGACAAGGCGGGCGAACCGAACTGGGTGATCATGGGCTCGAACTTCCAAACTCGAACCAGCAGCTACCGCAATCATCCGCCGGCCGTCGGCCCACATAACAGCATCAGCTTCTGGTGACAGTCCAAGTCGAATGACACTTGTTGGCGCAATCACGGATGGTCGCGCGAACAGGGAATGCGCACTGATAGGGAGCAACAGGAGTGCACTGACTTCGGGCCAAACGATAGGACCTCCCGCAGAAAATGCATAAGCGGTTGATCCGGTAGGGGTTGCACAAATAACTCCATCACACCTCCAACGACTTAACGGGTGGTCATCAACATGGGCCAGGACGCTGATCATCTTCTCTCGGTCGTGTTTCTCCAGGCTGATTTCATTTAGTGCCCATGTTTGATCAACAACTTCTGATTCGTGAAGAATGATTACATCAAGGGCGAGTCTCTCTTCAACACTCCACTGGCCGCCAGCAATGGCATCGATGACGAACTCCAGGTTTCCTTCCTCCGCTTCCGCGAGAAACCCAACATGCCCTAAATTCACGCCCAGAATTGCAGCTCCAGACTCTCGACCAATTTCGGCTGCGCGCAGCATCGTGCCGTCTCCACCGATAACCAAAATCAGATCTGTCGCCACTAGCCCTGGTACACCGACTAATTCATGGGTGCCGAATGGGGCATTTTCCGACTCGTCGCTCTCCCTACTAGTGGCGATCCCATGGTTACTCAGCCCAGCGTCAACCGAATCCGCGATACGCATTGCACGATGGGATTGGCTGTTCACTACAACATGCACCCGAGAGGGGGCTCCAATTGCACGAATCACGCTGGTCCTTCCTCAATGGCGGAGTCGATCATTCGCGCTAAGTCTGTCGTATCAGGGTTTGACTGCCTACCCTGCAGTTGGGACATGTGGGTGAGCCATAAAAAGTACTCCACATTCCCCTTTGGTCCGGGTAATTGACTTGCCGCGATACCTGAGACATTCCACCCTCCAGATATTCCAGCCTGGGCCACCCGATTCACAGCAGATTTGCGAACTTCTGGGTCACGAACCACTCCGTGGGATGCGCTCACTGCCTCTCGTCCTGCCTCAAACTGTGGTTTTACCATCAAGAGCATTTCGCCATTTGGATCAATGAGGGAGGTGAGGGCTGGCAAGACGGTTGTGAGTGAGATGAACGAAAGATCGGCGACCACTACCTGAGGCACAAATGCTAGTTGTGCTGGTTCCAAGTACCGAATATTTTGACGCTCCATGACCTGTACCCGAGGATCCGTCCGAAGCGACCAGGCTATTTGTCCATATCCAACATCAACAGCCAGCACTCCTGCAGCACCAGCCTGAAGTGCTACTTGGGTGAACCCGCCCGTTGATGCACCCGCATCAAGAACATAGCGACCTGAGAGTTCAATTGGAAAGGCCTCCAACGCCCCGAGTAATTTGTAAGCACCCCGCGAAACATAAGTGTCTGCCGTCCCTTCCACAATCAAATTTGACTGTGGGCTGACACCCGTTGCTGCCTTACTGGCCACCATTCCGTCAATTTTGACCCGACGCTCATCAATTGCAATCTGCGCTTCACCACGTGAGCGCACAAGTCCTCGTGAAACCAATTCGGCATCTAGTCTGCGCATAAGCCGGCGACAATCATCAATTCTCGGTGGGATGAAACTGGATTAACGATCTAGATTCACCATGACGTCGCGCAACCGATCATGAACCTGAGTCAGAATGCCATGGTGTGAGTGAATCTCTTCCAGATCAATCGCCTGAATGAGTTCCAAAGCCGAATCAACTTCGCTGTTTCCAGTGGCTTCCCACATAGGCAAAACCAGATCGGAATCAACCATTTCGTCCAAGACCAATAGGTCTTCCACTTCGGATGTCAATTCCGTCACGGGCACTAATTCTGATTCAGATTCGACATTTCGATCGAAATCAGGATTCATGCTCAACCACAACCTTCTTCTTTTTATGGACGAGCAGTGGGTCCTCTGAACCCACCGAACCAGGCGTCGCGCCAAATTCTACACTCTCGACCGGGGTGATTTGGCTTTCAACTTTCTCAACTCGCGCTCTCAATGCGGCGAGTTCGTCCTCACGAACAAAGCCGACCCGACCAATTGCCTTGTCCACTTCGGTGCGAATGAGGCCCACTAACAGGTCCCTATTGGTTTTGCTTTGCGCCATCAAGTCATCGGCTGCTTGCGCCACACTTGATGCAACATCAGAGGGCTGCTTAGTCCCAAGGGACATACCCTGCGCAACTAGGGACCCGGCCACCTCCATGGCTTTAGCGGCGGTCGCCTCAGTGAGCCCGGTTGCCATCTCAAGATAGTTGCGCAACGTTGAAAGGTTTGGTACCGATTCAAACATGACTCTTCTCCTTCACCAATTCAGATGACCAGTTTTGGCCATTCCCCACCATGTGCCCACCATTTGCCCAGATCAAGGGCACCTAGATCAAGTGGTACCTAGATCAAGTGAAATCTGGCCCTGCGTGAAGGCATCCAAGCCCACCCGTTTCACCATGTCCCACTTTAGGCTATCGGCTGCCCGTAAGCGCTCGAGCCGCGTGCCTCCCGCAGTTCGCACACAGTGGTCTTCTGCCACAAAGGTCGCCCTCGCCTCGCCGCAGACATAATCATCACCACTAATTCTCGACTCCGAATATTTGAGAGCAAGCCCTTGGACGCTCTCACAAAGATAATCTGCCCGTAGGCTTGAGCTCCAAACTTCCGCGGCCTGGGTTACCCCGGAGAGCACCAACATTGTGGGGATTCCGACCGCAATACCCGCAGCTATATCCGTGTCGTATCGGTCTCCCACCAACAGAGGGTGTTCCCCCGGCACCGCAGCAATTGTTCTTTTCATCATGGCTCGATCTGGTTTGCCACCAACACCATCAGGGTCGCGTCCAACTGCATTTCGCACCGCGTCAACGAGAGAGCCATTACCAGGAGCAATACCTGAGGCGGTCGGAAAAGTACTGTCAAGATTAGTTGCAATCCAGATTGCTCCTCCTTGGATTAAATATGAAGCTTGGGCCAAATCCCGCCATGAAACCTGTGGGCCAAACCCCTGCACGACGGCTACGCAGTCTCGCGATTCCCTGGAGGGTAAATACCCGGCCACTCGAAGAGCTTCCTCGACACCGTGGCCACCCACGACGAAAACCCGAGCTCCAGGTTCAATGTGTTGTTGCAGGATCTCAACCGCAACTTGTGACGATGTTACGACTTCCGACGACTTGGCAGGTATCCCCAGTTCCACTAAGTGCGCAGCTACTTCCTCCGGTGTCCGTGACGCGTTGTTTGTCACAAACGCCACCCCACAACCACCGAGACAAATCTCGCTCACGGCCTCAGCCGCACCTTCAACAGCGGTTAGTCCACGGTAAAGAACTCCGTCTAAGTCAAAATAGACAGCATCAAATTCTTCATATAACTTCATTTTTGATTCATGTGGTTGGGACGCGGTGTCTCTCACAGTTCATCCTGTCTTGCAATTGGCCCCTCTAATGGCAATCCCTGCTCAGTGCGGTGCCGCAAAGTTGATTTGACCTGCGACAGCGCAGTCCCATATGCCGACCGCTGCGGGTTCATCACGAATGCCATGGCTAGGTGATCGCGTGCGAGGATGAATCGTTGTGACCGCCAAAACGAGAGACCCAGCGCGAAGTGGGCGTAATCATTGTCGGGGGACATTTCCACTAGTTCGCCGAGCACTTGCGCGGCTTGGTCGTATCGCTTCGCGTCAAATAATGCTCTACCGAGACCTTCTAGGACACTCGGGCTGGCATCGAATTCACGCAAATGTTGGAACAAAATCACGGATGCTGCGCTGTCACCACTTTCTAGGAGTTCACAGGCGCGTTTGTACCAGTCGTACTCACTCCCTGAAGGAATTCCATCCGAGATCGAACCACTCGTCATTGCAGCTCATGGCCCATCCGGGTCACTTTGGTCGACATGTATTCGGCGTTATGCAAATTTTCTTCGATAACTAATGGCACCCGGTCGCTGATGACTAGGCCGTATCCCTCGAGTCCAGCGCGTTTCGTCGGGTTATTGGTCAGGAGTCTCATGCTTTTGATTCCCAAATCAGCAAGAATCTGGGCACCCGTTCCATAATCTCGCGCATCCGCTGGAAGTCCCAGCGAAAGGTTTGCATCGACGGTGTCAAGGCCTTGCTCTTGCAATTCATATGCCCGCAACTTGTCCAATAGCCCAATTCCGCGCCCCTCGTGACCCTTTACATATAGAACTACTCCACACCCTTCTTTAGAAATTCTGGACATGGCAGTGTGTAATTGCGGGCCGCAATCACAACGAAGTGAGCCGAATACGTCACCCGTAAGACATTCCGAATGAACCCGAACTAAGACGTCCTGGCCCGCACCAATGTCGCCGCATACCAATGCCACATGCTCGGTACCGTCAATTTCACTGCGATAACCAACCGCTCGGAACTCTCCATACTCCGTTGGCAGTGAAACGTCCGCTACTTGTGTCACTTGCGATTCATACTGACGTCGATATTTGATTAGGTCCGCGATGGAGATGAGAAGCAATCCATGCTCGTCCGCAAACTCTCGGCATCGAGGAGCGCGCATCATGGTGCCATCGTCATTCACGAGTTCGCATAAGGCACCGGCGCCTGTCAATCCTGCAAGAGAAGTTAAATCGACCGCGGCTTCGGTATGACCCGGACGCCGGAGCACCCCACCCTTAACTGCCCGAAGTGGCATGACGTGACCTGGCCTAGTTAATTCATATGGCTCAGTCGCAGAGTCTGCGAGAACACGAATTGTGTGGGCTCGATCAACAGCTGAAATCCCGGTTGATTCAACATCTTTCGCATCCACGGACACCGCATATGCGGTTCCCTTGCGATCTTCATTCACTGAAGTCATCGGTGGCAAATTCAGTCGATCAAGGAGCTCACCAGACATTCCAACACACACGTAACCTGAGGTGTAGCGAATCATAAAAGCCGTCAATTCAGCAGTGGCCTTGGACGCGGCAAAAATCAGATCCCCTTCATTCTCCCGATCCTCATCGTCAATGACAACAATCGCTTTGCCAGCACGAATCGCGTCAATAGCGTCCGGGATCGAATCCAGGCGAACTCCTTGGTTGGAATCCGGTACCACCCCACTGACAACGATTGGTAACGGATCAATGCCCGAATCCTCCTCGTCGAGGGAAAAAAGTTCGTCTGCTGGAATCACACCCCTAGTCTACCCGTCACTGCGTGGCTCGCTTGAGTGCTCGCACCTCAATCTCCAAAGCACTAGCCAGGCCACTCGGTGACTTCCAAAACCTGCGTCGCAGCACTCCCGTGCAGCTCACTTGCGTCCCCGGCTCCATTGCCATCACTTTTTTTGCCACAGATTCCCTGAATGTTTGACATGGCATCGTGTCTACTTTTGTACTTCCCACCTGGTCGCTCACCGGCCGATCAACAATGACGGCGAAGCCCGTCGCGATATCCCCGCTGGGCAGCTCCCTTTGAGTGACTCGACTTCCTAATCGACCTACTACTTCAACACTGTTAGTCATGTGAATTCCCATCTAGTCGGGCGATGTCCTGAAATAAATTACCTAATGCATTATTCGATGGATGAGGGATTAACAACACCGATAAAGTGATGTTGTGGAAAAGGTGACAGCGAGTGTGGACACATCACCCATTACCCATGATCTGGGTGGTGGGGTCTTTTCGATCGACACAATGATGGGCGGTTTCGACGGAATCACTTCTTCCTATTTCATCGCAAGTGAACGTCCGGTTCTCATCGAAACAGGAGCAGCACTAAGTGCACCCCGCGTACAGGAAAGCTTGACGCAACTGGGCTGCGGCTCACAAGACTTGGCGACGATCGTGGTTACTCATATTCATCTAGATCATGCTGGTGGAGTTGGGGACCTGGCCAAGGCTTATCCCAACGCTCGAATCGTGGTGCATGAGCGAGGTGCGCGACATTTGGCTGACCCAACAAAGTTGGTCGCAAGTGCCTACCGAGTTTTCGGACCCAAGATGGACGAAATGTTTGGACCCCTCCTTCCCTCGGATCCCCTTCGGATTGATGCCCTCGGTGAACGAGGAAGCATTGATCTCGGTAGCGGCCGAAGGCTGGATACATTTCACAATCCCGGCCACGCTTCTCATCACATCGCCCTCATCGATTCGGAGACCGGTGATCTCTATACAGGCGACGCGGCCGGCGTTTACATTCCCGAAACTGGCGACATCAGGCCTGCAACTCCACCACCAGATTTTGACTTTCAGCTCGCACTTGATTCGCTCAAAGCTATGCAAGCCGTGGGGCCAAACCGGCTACTCTTCAGCCACTTCGGACCCACCAGCGAAATCGATCGCGTATTTGAGGAGTCCCTCACACAACTTCATTACTGGGTTGAATGGGTTAGGCAAGCCCACCACGAAGGCATGGACTTTGATCACGCTCTACTCATGGTGCTTGCCAAGGACCGCGAGATGAACCCAGAGTTCTTTGCTAATCCGGAAATTTCCAGTAAATTCGAGCATCTCAGCAGTTCCGAGGCTCAAGTCAGCGGCATCTGGCATTGGCTAGAAAAGCAGAATCAGTCAGATTCATCAATCTCGTGAGCCGTAATTCCACTTTCCTGAGCGCGAGATAATGCAGTTATGCCATTGATGTCAGATTTGAGAGCTCTTCCACGCCATTCCCTAGCCTCAGTAGTTCGACCCGCTTGATCCAACAAGTTTGAATACGATTCTTGCATTCGAGCTCGCAAATCTCCCGCTGGCAGTGACGTTAAAGAACCTACGTTAAGCATGAGCAACGCAGCATCAATCTGACCCATATCCGCGCGTGCGCCAGCGTTAACCATGAGAGCTTCAATTGCTGTATCGGGCGCAAGTTCCTTCACTGGTATCGATTTTAAGAATTCGATGGCCCTTTCAGGTCTTCCCAAGCCACGTTCACAGTCGGCCATCATTGCAACGAAATCATTACTCCCCGTCATGCGGCGAACAGCCCGTAACTCATTCAATGCAGCCGCATATTCACCAGCCAAGTATTCGATCGTGCCATTGGCCTCTCGCACCACAGCAACTCGACCCGCCAACTTCTTCGCCTGACGCGAATGAGCCAGAGCGGTTTCCATGTCGTCATCGGCAATTGCGATCTCAGCCGCCAATAAGTGGCGCCCAACGCGCTCCTGCAGAGTCTCGGGCAATGTTTGCAATTCAAATCTAACGGATTTATCTAAGTCCTCAAAGAGAATCTCCTCTGGGATCCATGGTCCCCTTGACTCACGTACATCCTCGTCATCTCTGTCCCGCGACGGGTACCTGCTGGAGTCAGAACGCTCTGACCTGCCCCTATCATCGCGGTCATCACGTCGTGGACGATCCGAACTGGAACGGTCATAACTTGTTCGGTCACTACGAGGCCGGTCTGAACTTGGCCGATCACTACGAGACCGATCTGAACTTGGCCGATCAGAACTCGGCCGATCACTACGAG
>JBBARV010000004.1:0-43284 GCA_040399625.1 Candidatus Nanopelagicales bacterium
AGTGCGCCCGGAGGGACTCGAACCCCCAACCGACCGGGTAGAAACCGATTGCTCTATCCATTGAGCTACGGGCGCATGCCCTCACGGGCGGTGTGTAGCGACGTAAGTATTGCAAGGGGCGTGATCACCGTGTTGACCGGCTTAGTCCACGAATTCATCTCTTTATGAATTCCGTGGTGATTGTTTCCGCCAAGTGGCAAATGCCCCGGTAGCCCATAGGGCCCAAACAATTAGGAGGGGCTGAAAGAGCAATCGCACGAGTCGAGCTGCATCTGAGTCGAGCCCAAAAGCATTTCTGCCTTCGAAATACTGCCACAGGTTTCCTGGAAAAATAACGAGGAAAAATGCTGCTGTCACCCATCCAATAATTGGAAACCATTTTTTTGGGGAAAAGATAAGTGCGAGGCCGAGTACAAGTTCAACTACACCGGAGAGCAGAACAACAAGTTCTGGTGCAGGCATCCATGGTGGTACTTGGGCCAGGAATTCATCGGCCGAGAAGAAATGCCCGAATGATGCAAAGATTAGAAACAGACCTAATGCAAAGCGAGCGATTGTTTTAAGCACGTGCACAGTCTTGCATCATTTGTCTTGCAATCCGATGTCCTGATCATCGAGTTTGCTGGTGCGCCGTTTACAAAGGTGAAGTGCTGCCTTTAGGATCCACCAATGTTTAACACGGGTACGTGCCATTCAATGAACGCGCAAACAGCGCAGATCGCGATTGATTACTCAGGCAAGTTCCCTATGTCGAAGTGGGCAGGTGAGGCGGGTCTCGGCATCCATTGCCCAACGAAGTGATGGAACTTGTCTTGTTAGGCGCCCCGCGAAGTGGTGCGGGCCTTTTAGCTTCACTCCTGAAAAGCGGTAACGGCTGGGGAACGAGTGCGCTCAGTACCGGTCAACTCGAGGATTCGGTCGCCGACTTAGGTGCAGAATCACGCGAATTCATTTCACATCATCTCGGTGCTGTCGATGCAACACCGCGGGTGCTCGATGCCGTGCGACAAGCCGCCGAAGAAATCGCGCCAGCTGATGCGCAATACGTTGTCGACTGGAACCCGCGCCTGTCCGTGCGAGTTGACCTGCTCGCAACCGCGTTGCCAAATGCGAAGTTTGTTCTTGTTGCCCGCCGACCCGTCCCAACTATCAGTTCCATGGTGGACGCGTGGCGGACCGAGAGATTCGCTTCGATCCCTGATCTGCCGCAATGGTGGGGGGAGCCGTGGGCATTTCCATTGATCGAGGGTTGGCGTGATCTGATCGGGGTGCCGCCGGCTCAGGTGTGCGCCACGCAGTGGGCGGGAATCACTAATGACATTTTGGCTTCACTCGCCTCCCTAGATCCGAGCCGATGGACCGTGTGCTCGTACGAGAACTTGACCGAGAATCCGGAAGAAGAGATTGCAACGCTCACACAGGCGCTTGGAGTCGAGTGGACGGGGGAGATCCCTGATCCACTTCCGCTCACAAGCAGTGTCGTCACCGCCCCGGAAATGGGGAAGTGGCAACGCAACTGGGCAGAGTTGACCGTTGCAATGCCACTAATCCAACCGACGGTTGATCGGTACCGGGAAGTGATCGAATCACAACGGCCGGGGACTCCGTGGCCCGAACTTGAGGCACCGGAGAAACCAGAATCCGATGTGCGCACGATCGCAAGTGAAGGAACTCCGTTCTCCTCCTCTCACACCTCCACGATGGGTCAACTGCTCGAGCAGGCCAGAGCATCACTGGTGATCACGACCTACAAATCGGGTCACGTGATCTTTGCTCGCGCCGATGAAGGAAAGGTCAACACCGAGTTCAAACATGTGGAAAGGCCAATGGGTGTAGCCGTTGCTGGCGCGCGCTTAGCAATTGGTTCTGCGGATGCGATCCTCACCTTCACCGCAAACTCCGGTATGGCCGCGCAGGTTCCCTCCCCAAAACCCGTCGATGTCGCTTACGCGCCGCGCTCCATCATCTTCACCGGTGACGTCGCTATCCATGACATGGCCTATGGATCTGATGGCACGCTGTATTTCATCAACACTCGTTTCTCGTGTCTGTGCCGTCAAGACATCGATTACTCATTTACTCCCATCTGGCGACCGAAGTGGATCACCGGTCTTGCCGCAGAGGACCGTTGCCACGTCAATGGATTAGCGATGGTCGACGGGCAACCCCGCTACGTCAGCGCACTCTCCCAAACGGATGTCGCTGTTGGGTGGCGCGAACTTAAAGGAACCTCGGGTGTGATCGTTGATGTCACCACCGATCAGATCATCGCGTCTGGTTTAGCGATGCCCCATTCACCTCGGTGGTATGACGGACGACTGTGGGTGCTCGAATCAGGCAAGGGCACGCTGTCAACGGTTGATATCAACACAGGTGCCCTGACTCTCGTTGCGACGCTTCCGGGATTCACGCGCGGGTTGAGTTTCATCGGCCCCTACGCGCTCGTCGGTTTATCGCAAGTCCGCGAATCCGTGTTTTCCTCGCTACCCATCACTTCCCAGGCGGCCGAACGCAACTGCGGTGTTTGGATGGTCGATACCCGCAACGGTGAGATCGCCGGGTTCCTTAAATTCGATGGCGTCGTGCAGGAAATCTTTGAAGTGGCGGTCTTGCCGGCCACGTGGCCCACGATCATTGATCCGGGTGAACTCACCATCAACGCCTTCGTCCTCTCTGACGAAACGCTTCAGGAGATCGTTACCCAGCCACAGCTGGAATAGCGAAACTGGCGAAGTCCCAGCAGGTCCTCGGCGGCAGGCTGATCGTGTGTGTTTTCTTTTTCGTTTACGTGAGCGGAGCACGAGAGTCGGCTCCAGCTGCGTCCAAGTCCGCTCACCTTTGCGATTGCGTGTCCGGTGACCCGTGAGACACGTGTATATAGATGTGTATACTCGTTTAGCCCTTCAGAGCGGGGATTCCGAATCCTTCATATAATTGTAGTTAACTATTGGACGAAAGCGGAGGCGGACATGGAGAACTCATCGCAGGAGCAGGTCATGAATCGGGCGGCACGTCGTCTTTCACGTAGGCGCATCGGTGGCTTGGCGGGTATGTCACTGGTCGCTACTACAGGGCTGCTGGGTGGGTATCTGGGTAATCCTCGGATACCGCGGGCTTATGCGGCTGCGGTCTGCACCGTGACTACTTCGGCTGATAGTGGTGCCGGCTCATTGCGTCAAGCGCTTCTTGATCATAACGCGAGCGATAGTGACTGCTCCACCATTAACTTCGCTGCAAGCCTTCCCACAATCACTCTCTCATCGAATCTCCCAACGGTGACGACTTCTTCCTTTACCATCATCGGTCCTGGCTCCGGCGCGCTGACGGTGAACCTCAACAGTAAATCCGGAATTCGATTCAATCCAGCCGCGACCGGTCAAAGTCTGGTTATCAGTGGGCTCACCCTCACAGGGGGTAGAATTACTACCAATGCTAGGGGCGCAGCCGTGTATGCCTATCGTTCGAATGTCACCATCTCGGACGTAACGTTCACGTCTAACACCAATGCGAGAAATTCTGGCGGCGCCGTGTCGGTGAGAGGAACTTCTCCCACTGCCATCAGTCTTGGCATCACGAATTCGATTTTTACGTCCAACACCAGTGGCGGATATGGCGGGGCAATTTATAGTGACAAGGCTTCGGTTGCCATCACGGGCACGACCTTCACGACCAACAGCAGCTCTGGGTCTGGTGGGGCGCTATATGCGGCATACGGTCAGGTTGGCATCACAAACTCGACCTTTACTTCAAACACCAGTGTTGATCATGGTGGCGCTGTGTATGTGCTCAAAGGTGGAATTGACGTCACAAACTCCACGTTTACCGGCAACTCCACTTCCTTAACTAACCAACGGGGTGGCGCGATCTACGCGACCCAGGAAGTGAATGCGTCGTCCTCAACCTTCTCCGGTAACACGGCTACCGGTACTGGAGGAGCGATCTACAGCAAGACGTCGACGGTTACCTTGACCAACAGCACGATTACGGGGAACACGGCGGGGGGAAATGGCGGGGGTGGGGTTTACGCAAAAGGCAGTGCCGTTGCGAACTTCACTACTTTTTCGGGAAACACTGCTCCATCCGGTAAGGCGCAGAGCATTGGAGCAGTGAGCACCTACACGGTGTCGAATTCGATTTTTGATGAGGGCGCGCTTGCACTTGCTGGTGCCACGGGCAGTGCGGCAACATTTTCGTTTTTCAATAGTGCCAGTGCACTAACTCTCTCCAGCAGGGCGGGTGCAGGCGTGATCTTCGCAAACACTTCGGGTGCGCCCACTCCGGGTGTGGCGCCGCTTAATCTTGGGGCGTTGGCTAATAACGGTGGGACGACGTTGACGATGTTGCCGGGTGCGGGTAGTCCGGTCATTGGCGCAGCGGATCCGGCGTCATCGACGCCGACGGTTGATCAGCGTGGTGTTACTCGGACGAGTCCTTCGACCATGGGCGCGGTAGCGGTTAATGCGGCCCCAGCGCCAGCACCAGCGCCTGCTCCGGATCCTGATCCAACTCCGAGTGCGACTCCAACGGTTACTCCAACACCAACGCCGACTCCAACGCCGACTCCGTCCGCTCCGGTTGCCCCGGTTGTGGTTCCGGTGGTGACTCGGCCGGTGGTTGTTGCCCCGACTGTGTTAGCAAACGGGAGGGTGGTGGTGCTTCCTGTCGCCCAGCGAGCGAGTGCTCAAGTTGTTGAGGTGAATGCGCCAGCATCAACAACCGTTGCGAATGCACCTGAGGTGAGTGTTTCTGTCGGTGTAGCTGTTGCCCCAGTGGTCAGTGGCTTGCCGTTGAACCGACCGATTTTTGCGGCCCTTAGTGTCCTGAGAAGTGGGTCGCAAACTACGACTTCGCTACTTCGCGCGAAATCATCGTTTGTGCCAATGGGTACGGCCCGCAGTACCGATACTGGCCGGGTGAAAATTCCTGCGTTTAAGGCAACCCGTCCTGGTGTCTACACGATCCGGTTGAGCACCGCTGAGGGCACGGCGTACTACGTGAAGGTGAAGTTCACGGCGAAGAAGAGCATTAAGTAGTGGGTCCAGCTTCCACATGTGATGTGAACGAGTCATCTCATCCACAGTCTTACTTGAGACCTTCCTAATTCCGGTGATCTCCAGCACCTTGGGCTAATCGAAGAACAGCTTCGAGAGATTAGTTCGAGGATGAAGGAGAGCACAATGAACGACATAACATTGGAAGTTGTAGGAAATCTGGTCAATGACGTTGAATTACGCTTTACGGCCTCCGGTGAAGCGGTTGCTTCATTTCGGGTTGCCAGCACCACTCGACGCTTTGATCGGGCTAATGAGCGGTGGATTGACGGAGATACTCACTACTTCACAGTCAGTTGCTGGAGACAAATGGCACATAACGTTGCAGCGAGCTTGATGAAGGGAATGCCGGTGGTTGTGACGGGTCGCATGCGTAGTCGCGAGCACGAGAAGGTGTGCGGGGATCACACCCACATGATGCGATATGTGGATGTCGAGGCTATTGCCGTTGGGGCCGACCTTGCACGTGGGACATCGGTCTTCACTAAGACACGCAAGGACTCGGTGGTGGAAAGTGAGCGTCGCATGTTGGCTGATGCATTAGGACAAGACACCGTCGACTATCTCGATCGAATCGGGGTTGAGGGTGAAGAAGATGAAAACGTGATTGAAAGTGTTGACATCGAAACCGGAGAAACTCTGGGCGTTGGGTGATGCAGCCGGGGCATCGGGGCCGCACTAGGCTTCGATGCCATGGCCGAGTTCATTTATACCCTGCAAAAAGCACGTAAAGCGCACGGCGACAAAGTCGTCCTGGACAACGTAACGCTGTCATTCCTGCCCGGTGCAAAAATTGGTGTTGTTGGTCCCAATGGTTCGGGTAAATCAAGTCTTTTAAAGATCATGGCGGGCCTCGATGAGGTGTCCAATGGGGAGGCGAAACTCCATGAAGGCTTCACCGTCGGGATCCTCATGCAGGAGCCAAATCTTGATGAGAGCAAGACAGTTTTAGAAAACGTCCAAGAGGGTGTTGCTGAGACCAAAGGCATGGTTGATCGGTTCAACCAAATTTCCGTTGAACTCGCGGAACCTGACGCCGATTACGATGTCCTTTTGGCAGAGATGGGCAAGTTGCAAGAAGAGATTGACCACCGCAATGCTTGGGATCTCGACAATCAACTTGAGCAGGCAATGGATGCGCTGCGTTGTCCGCCAGCAGATTCTGACATCACGGTTCTCTCTGGTGGCGAGCGGCGAAGGGTTGCCCTTTGTAAGTTGCTGTTGCAGCAACCAGATCTGCTTCTACTTGATGAACCAACCAACCACCTTGATGCCGAGAGTGTTCAGTGGCTTGAGCAACACTTAGAAAAATACCCGGGCACCGTCATTGCGATTACCCACGATAGGTACTTCCTCGACAACGTTGCCCAGTGGATCTTGGAACTTGATCGCGGTCGCGCTTACCCGTATGAAGGAAATTACTCGACTTACCTGGAAACAAAGTCTGCCCGGCTCAAGGTTGAAGGCCAGAAAGACATGAAGCTGCAAAAGCGGTTGACCGATGAACTCGAGTGGGTTCGATCAAATGCGAAAGCGAGGCAAACAAAGTCCCGTGCGCGTTTGGACCGTTACGAGGAAATGGCTTCGGAGGCCGAGAAGACCCGCAAGTTCGACATGGAAGAGATCCAAATCCCACCAGGCCCACGACTTGGGTCAGTTGTTGTGGAGACAATCAGTCTGACCAAGGGTTTTGATGACCGACTGTTGATTGACAATCTTTCCTTCACATTGCCGCGCAACGGCATTGTCGGTGTGATTGGTCCCAACGGTGTTGGCAAAACAACATTGTTCAACATGATTGTTGCGGCAGCCGAAGGTGATACGTCGAATAAAGATGCACTACCCACCTCCGGCGAACTCAAAGTTGGTGAGACCGTGAAATTGTCTTATGTCGATCAGAGTCGCTCCGGTCTTGACCCGACCAAGAATGTATGGGAAGTCGTCTCAGACGGCTTGGATTGGATCAAGGTAGGGAACGTCGAGATGCCTTCGCGTGCCTATGTGTCCGTGTTTGGTTTTAAAGGCCCGGATCAACAAAAACAAGCAAAGGTACTTTCAGGTGGAGAGAGAAACCGGCTGAATTTAGCCCTCACCCTCAAAATGGGTGGGAACCTACTTCTCCTTGACGAACCAACGAACGACCTCGACGTGGAAACACTTGGTTCACTCGAAAAAGCATTGCTTGAGTTCCCTGGCTGCGCTGTGATCACATCCCATGATCGCTGGTTCCTGGACCGAATCGCAACACATATTTTGGCGTATGAAGGCGACTCGCAGTGGTTCTGGTACGAAGGAAACTTCGAAGGGTATGAGAAAAATAAGGTTGAGCGTTTAGGTGAGGAAGCTGCTCGACCCACCCGCGCTACCTACCGCAAACTCACGCGCGACTAAAGGGAATCATGACAGTTCTTATCACTCAGGTTTATCGTCGCTATAGCGATCTTGACCCACAGGGACACGTGAACAATGTTGTTTTTCTGGACTATCTGCAGGAAGCCCGACTTCGAGTATTCAGCCAAATTAATTACGAAGAAATCTCAATGGTTGGCCAAGTCATGGTGCACCAGTCCATTGATTTCAGACGGCCAATTTTTTATTCCACAGAGCCGTTGACCATTGAAACGTGGGTGAGTTCAATCGGAAATACTTCCTATCACGTGAAGTACCGAATTCTGATTGAAGCCGGAGAGCTTGCCGCAGAGGCCGAAAGTGTCATGGTGTGCTTTGATAAAGACAAGGCAATTCCCATTCCCGACACATTACGCAGTGCTCTTCAGAGCATTCTGGAAGTGGAGTAATTCGTGCAGGTAACACTTGGTTCAACAGAACTGCGCACCCTGATCTCGATTCTTGAAAAAGAAATTGAGTGGAATTCTAATATTGCGGTCCGGGTTGTTACTTCCCCGAAAGCGGTCGCTTTTTACGCTGCTATTCCCTTGAACCTGCATGCATTCGTTGCGATGCCTGCGAAAATAGGTGAGGGGGCGCCGTGTGACGTTGTTACCGGGGGCCGCGATGTCGTGGCGTTGCTTTCTAATTCTTCAGGGTTAATTGATCTTGATTCCCTGGAACCACTTGCGGGGGTTGATGGAGCATCACTTTCAGATTTACCTCCTTCAACGGGTTGGCAGATACCCATACATGCAGTTGCAAGTGACCTGATCCCAATTATTAATGAAGCAGCGAGTGAATTTGATCGCCGCAGTGTCGGTTTGGGCGAGCGGGGTAAAACCGATCTTGCTGAAGAAATCTGGAATCGTCCGGGTTGGGGTGGCCTGCCGGTAAAAGTCCTCTATGCCGCCCAGCGATTGAATTTGATCTGGGATGAACCCATTAAAATCTCGTCTGCAACATGCGGTCCGTGGAAAAGACTCAGTACTCCCCGGGGACAGGTTTTCCTGCACGCGCATGGTCCTGTGGGCAGAAACCGAATGCGGTTAGTGAGCTAGCCTCGTACCCACACGCAAGTCTCAGGCCCGATCACGAGATGTTCCCCGTCACCTGAATCAACAACCGCTACCTCAGGACCTGAAGCAACTAGGACATCAGTCCCGAAAACCTGCGGGACTTTCCACATACCGCCTTCAGTGTTGACAATGCAGGTAAGCGGATGGGTTGAGTGCGGCCTGCGGTAGGCGAGAATGCGCTCGTTGGGAATCGTGAACTCATCCATGCGCCACTCAAGTTCACCGTCGCCGGTCGCTGGCTCCTCACGCCTTTGTGCGAGCGTATCCCGGTAGAAGTTCAAAGTTGTGTCACCGGATTCTTGTGCTTGGACACTTAACTGCTCCCACGAGGTGGGCTGGGGGAGCCAGGAGTTTTCACCGGGACCAAACCCGTAAGAGGGGATATCGCCCGACCACGGGATCGGAACCCGACAGCCGTCACGCCCCAGTTCCTTACCCTGCGTGCGGAACCAGACGGGGTCTTGGCGCGCATCACCGGGCAGGTCAAGGACTTCAGGTAACCCAAGTTCTTCACCCTGATAAAGATAGGTAGAACCGGGAAGGGCAAGTGTGAAAAGTGTTGCTGCGCGGGCGCGCGATAAACCGCGATCAGCATTTTCCGGTGTCGGCATCTGTGTTGGGCTCTCACCTTGGCCAGGAGCCAACCGGGTGGCATGGCGAACAATGTCGTGATTGGAAAGGACCCAGGTGGCTGGGGCGCCCACCAGTTTGTGATTGAGCAAAGTGGAATCGACCGATTTCTTGAGCTTGACCGCATCAAACCCTGCGCGCAAATAATCGAAATTGAATGAAGTATGGAGTTCATCGGGGCGTTGGTACAAGGCAAGGCGCTCAGGGGAAGGAGCAGATGTTTCCCCACAGAAGACTCGTGGCGGGTCGTAACTATCCGCGATTTTTCGCCAGCTCCGGTACACCTCGTGCACACCGTCTTGATCCCAGAACGGAGTTAAAATGGGTTTACCGAGTAATTGTTGTTCGGGAATCGAGTCATAGTCCATATCGGGGAAACTTTGATCCTTGATCAGACCATGTGCGACGTCAATTCGGAATCCATCAATTCCTAGGTCAAACCAGAATCTCAAAATGTCTTCGAATTCAGCCCGAACCTCAGGGTTTTCCCAATTGAGGTCGGGTTGGGAGGAATCAAATATATGAAGGTACCAATATTTGGTTTTTTCACCGTTCGCGAGAACAAGTGGTGACCAGGCGTCACCACGAAAAACACTTTGCCAATTCGTTGGCGGTAGTTCGTGATTAGCGCCCTTACCTTCCTTGATGACATAACGATCCCAAGCGGGTGAGTCCGGTTCGGAGCGGAGAACTTCTTGGAACCAAACGTGTTCACGGCTCGTGTGGTTTGGCACGATGTCCATGAAGATTTTCATGCCTTTGAGGTGCGCTGCTTCGAGTAGTGCCTCAACATCTGACACCTCGCCCAGCCGTGGGTCAACACGCCGGTAGTCGGTGACGTCATAGCCACCGTCAAGTAGGGGGGAGTCATAAAAAGGTGAAATCCAAATGGCGTCGACGCCCAATTTGTCCAGGTAATTCACCCTGCTCAGAATTCCCGGGATGTCTCCTATCCCGTCGCCATCGCTGTCGGCGAATGAGCGTGGGTAGACCTGGTAAATAACGGCATCACACCACCATGCATTTTTTCCGCTAGGCACTGCTAAGCCTCCGTCAAAGGTATCGATGATTGAACTGCGGGTGTTTCGTCGGCAATGTTCTGCATGCCGTAGGCCGCAGAAACCAGATACTTCCATAACTCTGATTCCAACTTGGCATCCATTCCCTGATCGGCGATTGCTGCGGCCATGAGGTAAAGCCAGCGCTCACGTGCCTCACTGTCAATATGAAACCCAACGTGGCGCATGCGAAGGCGAGGGTGTCCGCGTTCCTCGCTGTAGGTTTCCGGTCCACCCCAGTATTGCTCCAGAAATGCACGCAGTCGCCACTCGGCGCCCTCAAAGTCATCACTGGGATACATCTTGCCCAAAATCGAATCACCGGGAACTCGTTGATAGAAATTATGAACGAGGCTCGTGAAAAATTCATGCCCGCCAAAACGTTCATAGGGTGTCAACGCGGGTTCGGTCATTGGGTTCCTTGTTCATCGTCAATTTGCCTAGCGTTAACTGAGCCACCAATAATCTGCATTTGGGCGAGTGGGATATGTAGTCCGGCTTTATCCAACGCACCCTTAATCCGTTCCCGCAAGAGTCGAGCAGCGATGAATTGCTGATCGGGGACGACTTTGGCCATCACTCGAACCACGATTGCGTCGCCACGCGCCTCTTCCAATCCGGCGTAGACGGGTGGGTCCATAAAGACCGTGTCGTAGCTGGCATCAAGGGCGATCAATTGACCTTCGGCGTCAACTACTTCCCGGATTTTGGCCAAATCGGCGTCGGGATCAAGGGCGAAATCAACGACCGCGTAGGTCCAGCCTTGGCTTTGATTGGCGATATAGGTGATGGTGCCGTTTCGCACGTACCAAACGACGCCAAAGAAGTCCCGGATCCTCGTGTAGCGCAATGCGACCTGTTCAACGGTTCCGAGAACCACACCACAGTCAACGACGTCGCCTACGCCCAATTGATCTTCTAACGCCATTGAGATTCCAGCCAGGTAATCAGCCACCAGTGTCTGCGCGCCAAAACCGAGAACGACTCCCAGGACGCCTGCACTGGCAAGAAGAGGCCCAACATTGATTCCGATCTCAGTCATGATCGTGATGACGGCTACGGACCAAATAACAATGACTGCGGTACTTCGTGCTAGGGAACCGAGGGCATTCGCGCGCTGTGAAATTCGATTTTGCAGTAGTTGATTTGTGACTGATTGGGTATCTGTTGTGTTTCGTAGATCCGCAAAATCAATTCCCGTGCTTTTCTTCGTGGCTCGATTGACAACTCGATGAATAGCAATTGATGAGAATTTAGTTGCCACCAAAGCGAAGATAATGATCAGAACAATGTGAATCGGCGCATCCCACGGGCCATCGCGGAATGAATCAATTGCATTGGAGATTGAATCCCAATCCATGTGAAACCCCTTAGCGATCTAGTCCGGTCCAGTGCGACATGAACGCTAACGTATCCGCACTTTCCTCTATCGACTTGTTCAATGATCGGGCACCATGGCCAACATTTTTTTCGGTGCGAACCAAGATCGGGCGTGCCCCCCCAGTATTGGCTTGAACGGCTGCCGCCATTTTGCGTCCATGCATGGGATCCGTACGGGTGTCATTATCAAAGATCGCAAACATGGTCGCCGGATAGTCGGTGCCCTTGGAGACCCGGTGGTAAGGCGAGTAGGCGTGTAGCCAGCCGAATTGCTCGGCGTCGGCTGGGTCCCCGTACTCCACCGTCCACGTTGGACCTAATTCACTTTCAACATAACGAATCATGTCCAAAAGGGGCGCTACACACACCACGGCATTGAACAGTTCCGGACGCTGGGTCATTGCGGCGCCGACGAGCAGGCCGCCATTTGAACCGCCGTAAATTCCCAGTTGCTCACTCGTGGTCCAACCTTGGGCAACCAGATACTCAGCGGCTGCGTGGAAGTCGTCAAAGACATTTTGCTTCTTGGCCAGCATCCCGGCGCGGTGCCATTCCTCGCCCTCCTCGCCGCCACCGCGCAGATTTGCAATTGCCCACACGCCCCCTGATTCGACCCAAGCAAGAATCGCTGCGCTGTAACCCGGTTGTAGTGGGATACCAAAGCCGCCGTAGCCATAGAGAATTGTCGGTCGGGGCTGATCGGGTGTTCCGGTTGGTGAAATAACAAACATGCGAATTGTCGTCCCATCCAATGATGGATAGGAAATCAGTTCAGAGTGCACGTCCGGTGCATTAACGGCACCGGGGGGATTCGCATAGAGAGTCAATTCCCTTGTCCGGGCATCAAATTCATACACCGTGGGGACGCTCGTGTGGTCGGTGTAGACGATCCAAGTGATTGGTCCACCATCGATATGTTCAACGGGGCCACCAATTGTTCCTGCTCCGGGCAACTCGATCTCGTAAAGGGCGGCACCATCAGCTGCAGCGTGCATGGCCATCTGAGCAACACCGTGGCTCGTGTGAACGACAAGGAGTTGGTCGTGATCAAGATCCTCACCATCAAGGAGGGTCACCGACTCGAGTACCGAGTCCTGCGGTTCTGGGATCAGCGTTTTCCAGGAATCAGGATTCCACGAGCCCGGGGTTGTAACAAGCACTTTTCCGCGTGGGGCATCTCTGTCAGTAAAAATATATGCGCGCCCGTCCCTGCCAAAGGTGATTGACGTTTGTGCATCAACATCGCCTTGAACGAGTTCAAATGAGGGACTTGACGGCTCACCGGCCGTGAGATCCGCAATCCACAGGTCATTTCGAGGTTCAGTTCCCTCACTCGATGACACCTCGAGCCAGCGTCCGTCGCGTGAAACGCTGACCCCGTAATAGTTGGTCATGTTCATCCCGGCGCCAAAGACGAGAACATCGGTTTGTGGGTCAGCTCCCACAGTATGCAGATAAACACGTCGATGAAAGTGGCGTTCACTCTCCGGCAATAATTCCGGTGCAATCCGGCGGACATAATAAAACGCTGAGCCACCCTTTAGCCAAGCAATAGGTGAGTACCGACACCGATCTATGGGGCCTTCAATCGTTTCACCGGTCTCAACATTCATCACGTAGACATCAGACTCTTCATTTCCACCCTGTGAAATCTGGTAGGCGAGTAGATCCCCTTCTTTCGAGGGCTGCCAGCTGTCCAGAGTCGTGTGACCTTCTGGATCCATAGCCATCGGGTCGATCAGGACCCGCGAGGTTTGTGGATCAGTGTGCGAGTCATTGGTGTCCCGAACGTAAAGAACGGCAAACTGCTGACCAGGTTCGCGCTTGGTGAAGTAAGTTCGGTCTCCACGAATATATGGCGGGGAAATCGCACCAGATCCGAGTAATTCACCAACCCGATCCACGAAATGCGCCCGTGACGTCCACGTTTCCCGCTCAGCTTCCATCAAAAGTTCTTGTGACTGCAACCACTCGGTGGTGCGGACATCTTGTGGATCTTCCAAGTACCGATAAGGATCGGGGACACTCACCCCGTGAAAGTCATCGACTATCCCGCTGTCGAGGAGTCGTGGGTAATTAATAGGGGCATTGGGTTGCACGCTCGTCATGGCACCACCGTAAGGGCTAGCGGCTGTGGCGCACATTAGGCTAGGGGAGTGAGTGCATTTCAGGCCGTAATGATCTTTCTCGGAATCCCAATCACCCTGGCAATAGTCGTGGTGTTTGCGGTGGCAGCGCCTTCGTGGACCCGCAGCAGTCGGGGCAAGGTGACTGACGAATTTGATTCTGCTTCGGGCTCGGAATCCATCTTTATTTCAAGTGATGTAGCTGCGCCAAACCCTTCGATCCTGCCCCCTGAGATTTCTGCCCAAGCATCTGTTCTCGTGGGGGGTGGAGCACATGCATCTTGGTAATACTGCCCGCAAGGACCTGACCCGCTCGGTAAAACTAGCTCGAGAGATCTCCGGACTGGCATTTGGTGTCTATATTGGCGAACTTGTCCAAGGGCGAGAGAGCGCCATTGCGCGTCACGCGCAACTTCCTGCCGCTGAGTCCGCAGTTCTCATTGCCGTTGACCCTGATGCCCGCAGCATTGACATTGTCACGGGAACAGATGCCCACATCTCACTCGATGACCGCTCATGCGAGTTTGCAGTTCTGGCATTTGTTTCATGCGCAAGCGCGGGTGACATCGTCGGTGGCGTCCGCGAAGCCCTGATCGTGATGGCCGAGCATGCTCGCGCTCCCAAGGTGTACAACCTCGAAGAGCCTGCTTAAGCCTTTTGTACTCAAGCATCCTTTGCTTGAGCTCGCAATGCCCGCTCGGCGCCATCTCGACCCTCAGTCACCAGGCGAACCAACGTTGGCATGCTGTTCTCGGCAAGGAATTCATTCGTCTTGGAAATTAACTCAGTCGAAGTGGCATAGACGGGGTACATGCCGGAAGTGATCTCCTGAGCCATTTCCATCGTCTGGTTTTCCCAGACACTGGGGAGTTCCTCGAAGTAGCGATCAACGAATGCTTCCATAAGGTCGCGGTGATCGGGGTCTTGGAAGCCGCCGATTGTTGCCTCGATGATCGTGTTGGGAAGAGTGTTGTTGTGCATTACCGCATCCCAGGCTGCCTCTTTGGCTGGCATCGTTGGCCGTGAAGCAAGTGCCAGAGTTGCTTGACGCCGACCGGTTGCCGTGTTGTCCACTTCGAGTTCCGCGTCAATTTCAGAATCACCTCTAACCCCATTGCTGACCAATGTTCGCAGCAGTGACCATCGAAGGTCGGTGTCGATTGTCAGTCCATCCCAGGTAGTCGTGCCGTCGAGGAGTCCAGCAACTGTTTCCAACTGGGCGTTTGTCGTTGCGTTGCCGACAAATACCCGGGCAAATGCGAGTTGGTGGTCACTACCAGCCGCAGCTTTTGCAGCCAGTTCCTCACAAGCCTGGGCCAACCGTAGGTTGTACTCCTCGCGGTGGGTTGGGGCAGCAAATTGATCAATGGCCATTGAGAGTTGACGTAAAACACCGCTGGTCACACCAACATCGCTTTCACGTTCAATCCCAGCCAAAACAAGATCAAGGAATTCGCCGGTGCTTACTTCTGCATCTCGAGTCATGTCCCATGCGGCGCTCCAAATGACAGCGCGAGCAAGTGAATCTGAGATTCCACCCAGGTGAGTAGTCGCGGTTTTCCACGACTTTTCATCAAGACGTACCTTGGCAAAAGTCAAATCACCGTCGTTGACCAGCAACAAATCGGGTTGCTTCTGCCCAACAAGTTGGGTTATCGACGACTGGGCTCCCGTGACGTCAACCGCAATGAAATCGCGCTTCACCAGTCCAGCATCGGTGAGGTCATAGAGCCCAAGTCCAACCCGGTGGGAGCGCAATGTGGGTTCAACGCCAATTGGTGAAGTTGGTGGCTCTTGTTCGATTACGACCGAGGTGTAGTTGCCTTGGGAATCAACGGTGACGATTGGACGCAGCAGGTTTACCCCACTTGTTTGTAGCCATTCGCGGGTCCAGCCGGAGAGATCCCGACCACTTGTTGCTTCCAGTTCGGTAAGTAGGTCGCTCAGTTGGGTGTTTCCCCAAGCGTGCTTGTTGAAATAGACGCCGATACCAGCCATGAATTCAGGTTCGCCCACCCATGCGACCAATTGGCGAAGTGCAGATGCACCCTTTGCGTAGGTGATTCCATCAAAGTTCACGCGAACAGCATCGAGGTCAACCATGTCAGCTGCAATCGGATGGGTTGAGGGCAACTGATCTTGGCGGTAGGCCCAAGCTTTGCGTAAATTTGCGAATGTTGTCCATGCATCGTTGTAACGGG
Organism: Candidatus Nanopelagicales bacterium; assembly: GCA_040399625.1. Taxonomy (GTDB): domain Bacteria; phylum Actinomycetota; class Actinomycetes; order S36-B12; family S36-B12; genus UBA4592. The sequence continues at coordinate 15,914 of JBBARV010000004.1, forward strand.
TTGCATGCACATTGGCGTGGTGCGCGGCCCACTCGGCAAATGATTCATTGAGCCAAAGGTCATCCCACCAGGTCATGGTGACCAAATTGCCAAACCACATGTGGGCTAACTCGTGCAAGATTGTGTTCGCGCGCTGTTCATAGGCAGCAATGGTGACGCGACTGCGGAAGATTAAGTCTTCTAAGAATGTGACACACCCAGCATTTTCCATTGCGCCCGCATTGAATTCTGGGACGAAAAGCTGGTCGTATTTTGCGAAGGGGTAGCCGACTTTAAACTGGTCCTCAAAGAACGCAAAACCTTGCTTGGTAACTTCAAAGATTTCATCGGAGTCAAGATATTCAGAAAGTGACTGCCGGCAATAAATGCCGAGTGGGTAAGTTCCAAAAGGTCCTGCGTACTCGTCGCGCACTTCGAAGTAAGGACCAGCAACAAGTGCTGTGATGTAAGTGGAAATTATTGGCGTGGGTTCAAACTCCCAAGTTTTGGAACCATTGTCGTGTTCGGTTACTTGCGCCATGGGTGAATTACTAATCACCTTCCAATTTGCTGGTGCAGTAGCACTCAAAGTAAACGTGGCTTTGAGATCAGGTTGCTCAAAGCAGGCATACATGCGTCGCGCATCGGCTGACTCGAATTGCGTGTAGAGGTAGGTCTCGTTATCAACGGGGTCAATAAATCGATGCAGGCCTTCGCCCGTGTTCATATATTTTCCTTGAGCAACGACAACGAGTGTGTTGCTCGCCTCCAAATTGGGAAGTGAGATTCGTGCACCGTGAACCACCTCGGCAACCTTGAGTTCAATTCCATTAAGCGTCACGGATTCAACGGTGGGCGCGATCAGGTCAATCCATGTTTGGGAGCCGGGGGTGGCGCAGGCAAAAAGTGCGGTAGTGGTTGTCTTAAATGTTGGTCCAGCTGACATCAGATCCAGGACCACCTCGTAGGAGTTGCTCGAAATTAAGTCTGAGCGCTCACTAGCCTCGGCGCGCGTGATGTTTTCTGAGCGGGATCCTGTTGCTTCGGTAAGTGTCATATCAGAATCCTTGCATGTCACCCGTCAATCGCTCGATCAGGTGGCCCTGCCGGCAATCATGCTTAATGAGAGGATGTGGGCATGGCAACTAAAGTGGAATTTTGGTTTGATCCGATGTGCCCTTGGGCATGGCTAACTTCTCGATGGATACACGAAGTCAGCGGTCCACGAGATCTTGATGTCACATGGAGTGTCATGTCCCTCGCGGTTCTTAACGAAGGCAAAGACGTCCCACAAGCGTACGCCGAGCTGATGGCGGCGGCCTGGAAACCAGTCCGGGTGTGTATTGCTGCCGAAGTCGAGTTCGGTCAATCCGTGCTGGGTCCGCTGTACACCGCCCTTGGAACCCGGATCCACGTTCAAGGCCGCAAGGATTACGACACGATAATCGATGAATCTTTGGCTGAAGCGGGATTGCCAGAGGCGTTGGCCGCAGCTGCCGGCTCAGCGGACTTTGATGTGAAATTGAAAGCCAGCCACGAGAGAGCTATTACCTTGGTGGGTGCAGACGTAGGGACGCCAGTTATCGCAATTCCAGGAGCCACTGGTGAACCCGTTGCGTTCTTTGGTCCCGTCATTACTCCGATGCCGGTGGGTGCGGACGCATTGAGACTATGGGACGGAGCAATACTCGTTGCATCAGTTCCTGGGTTTTATGAACTCAAGCGCACTCGAACGCGGGGTCCTTCATTTGACTAATGACCGAGGTGGTCCACCCGCGATCTGTATTTTCGATGCAGATTGCGGGATTTGCCAATCCTCGGTTCGCCTGGCTGCTCGCCTCGGTGCCCAAGTGGATTTCATCGGATTTCAGTCATTTGATTTTACGAAGGCTCACGAGGACCTCACATTGGAACGTGCTCAATCGGAGGTCATATTTTTATCACCTTCAGGGAAAATATTTGGTGGAGCCGCAGCTGTTGCGCAAATTTTGCGAACAAGCCGGGTCGCTCCACTGGGAGCGATCTTGGATTCACCCCTCGTGCTTCCCGCCGCCAACGTTGTTTATTCGTGGGTTGCCCGCAATCGAAGCCGACTGCCACAGGCCTGTGGTGTTGGGCCAGCTCAAGAATCTGACAGAAGTACCAAGGTGAGGAATACTGCGACCCATGATTGATCGAGCGGAAAACATCAATATGCAGCCTTGGCGTGGATTTGCTAGTGATAACTATGCGGGCGTGCACCCAGAAATTCTGGAAGCACTGACCCGGGTCAATTCCGGTCATCAGGTCGCATACGGAGATGATTCGATCACGGCTGAACTCGATGAACGCATGGCCGCGCTCTTTGGTCGACCTGTCGGTGTTTACCCGGTTTTCAACGGAACCGGCGCCAACGTCGTTGCCTTATCTTCCATCATGAACCCATGGGAAGCGGTTGTGTGCACGAACACCGCACACATTCACATGGACGAGGGTGGGGCACCCGAAAAAGTTGCTGGAATCAAACTCTGGACGGTCCCCGGCGTGAATGGAAAACTCACACCGGACTTGATTCGCTCGGCTGCCCATGATTTTGGCTTTGTGCATTACGCCCAACCAGGTGCGGTATCAATCGCTCAATCCACCGAGATGGGAACCGTCTACACGGTCGAGGAAGTCGCTGCAATTAGCAAGTGCGCGCATGAACTGGGGCTTCGCGTCCACATGGATGGTGCACGAATTGCCAATGCCGCGGTGGCCCTGGGCGTTCCCATCGCTGACTTCACGGTTAATGCCGGTGTGGATATTTTGTCCTTTGGGGGGACAAAAAATGGAATGCTCATGGGTGAAGTGATTGTTGTTTTCAACCCTGACGTTGTTCATGGCATTGAATACTTTCGAAAAAGTTTTATGCAACTCAATAGCAAAATGCGTTTTGCTTCGGCCCAAATGATTGCCTTGCTTAGCGAGGATTTGTGGCTGAAGAGCGCGACCCACGCTAATGAAATGGCTCAGAAGCTCAAGTCAGCGGTCGAGCAAATCCCGGGGATTTCTATTGAAGTTCCAACGGATGCCAACGCAGTATTTGCACGGATTCCAGAAGAAGTCGTTGAAAGCCTGCAAGCTAAGTGGCGCTTCTACACCTGGGACAGTCCGACCCTTGTTCGCTGGATGTGTGCGTGGGACACCCAGGAGTCCGACGTTGAGGCCTTTGCAGCAGACATCGCGACAGAGATGGCCGCTCGCTGAATGTATGACACGACAATGAACCCCGCTAGTCGTGCCTGAAGGTCACGTTGTTCACAGACAGGCGCGCGAGCTGAACAGACTCTTTGCGGATCAAATAGTTGAAGTGACTAGCCCGCAAGGTCGGTTTTCTCAATCGGCATCGGTGCTCAACGAGACAAAGTTCGTTCGGTCACAGGCTTATGGCAAGCACCTTTTCATCAATTTTGAGCACGGTAATGCCATCCACATTCACCTCGGTCTTTATGGAAAATGGACTTTTCTGAATCACACTCCCGAACCTGTTGGTTTAATTCGATTACAAATCGCTACTCCGCAATTCTGTGCTCAGTTGCGCGGACCAAATGCCTGCACGCTCATTTCACCCGCGGAGGTAAAAACAATAAGGGCGAAGATTGGTTCGGATCCAATTCGCAAAGACGATCCAAGCGCGGTGCGAACAAAAGTTTTGGCCAGTAACACACCGATTGGCGTACTACTGATGGACCAAACACTTTTCGCTGGAGTTGGAAATATCTATCGAGCAGAGGTTCTGTTTCGCGCTGGAATAAATCCGCAGAGTCCAGGAAAGAAACTGACTTCGGAGCAGTTTGACGTTATGTGGAATGACCTGGTTGACCTCATGAAAATTGGAGTCAGGCGTGGGCGAATTGACACGGTGCGACCGGAACACCTACCGAAAGCCATGAAACGCGCTCCACGCGAAGATCGCCATGGCGGTGAGGTTTACGTGTATCGGCGAACTGGCTTACCGTGTTTTATTTGCACCCATGAGATCACCGAAGCCGACCTGCGGGGAAGAAATCTTTTTTGGTGCCCGACCTGTCAAAAGTAAAGATTTAATTGGGGATTCGTGGAGTACGGATACCGGAATGATCCGCTAACAGGCTTTTTTTGATGATTCGCCACGACCAGAAAACAACACCAATCACCATGACATAGAAAAGTGGGCGAACTGCTGCAAGTGCCCAAAGGTCCTCGCCTTGGATGAGAGGTACTTGAACTGCGGCGCGCACCACGTTGAGTAGAACCCACAGCCAAGAAGCCTTTGAGTAGGCCTTGAGCAAGTCGGGATCCTTGCGCAACCGCATCCCGGTTCCGGAAAGTGGACCAACGATCACCCCGAGAAGTGGCCAGCGGATCAGGATCGAGAACGCGAATGCGAGAGCCGAGGCAATATTGGCGAGGACGAGCGGCCAAAAGTATGCAACCGCGCTGCCCGTGTAGTACGCGACCGTGGCGGCAAGTACGACAACGAGGAGAGCACCAACGACTCGGACCGGTTTTTCCCCACGGGAAATACGCAGAGCTGCCAGCACAATCCCGATTGCGAGCGCCGAAATGACCGCCGCGGTGAGATTGCTGTTGGTAGCTAAATAGACGAAGACGAAAATAACCGGCGGCAACATTGACTCGATAGCTCCGCGAGGTCCGCCAATTAATGCAGCGAGTGGATGGCCAGAGTCGGATTCTTCGGCACTTGCGTTACTCACGCGGCCAAATGTGGTGTCAAAGCCACATTTTGTTTCCGACACAGTGTCAGCTACGGGCAGGGGTTAAGGTTCTGACGTGAATCAACCGCGGACCCAATTTTTGGCGGATAAGTGGGCCGCAGACCTTGCCGGTTGGGCCATTCCGCAGGAGATCCTGGATCAAGCGAGTGAGGTTCCCTGGAAGCACTGCGTTGCAATGTTTACCGTTACCGCAGAAATCCGGGATTCACCCTCGCACCAACGCGCACGTGAAGCTCTTGAGCCAGGTGGCAGCGTCCTTGACATTGGATCGGGTGGTGGCCGAGCCTCAATGGCAATAACCCCACCGGCGGGGACTTTGACGGCAGTTGATCACCAGCAAGAAATGCTCGACGAATTCCTTAAAGCGGCCGAGACTCGTGGGGCAATAGCCCACACATACTTGGGGGACTGGCCTGAGGTCGCTCTCATGGTTCCCGAAGCTGATGTAGTCGTGTGCCACCACGTTGCCTACAACGTGGCGGCAATAGTCCCCTTCCTGCAAGCCCTAAATGACCATGCCCGCAAACGAGTGGTCATGGAAATCCCCATGAGCCACCCCATGAGCAATATGAATGCACTTTGGAAAAAGTTTTGGGACTTGGATCGACCCACGCAACCAACTCCGTACCAATTGCAAGACATTTGTTTATCACTAGGCTTTAGCGTGGTTCTTGATATCTGGGAGGATGAAACTTGGGGGGTTCGGGTGGATCTCCCAGAAGCCGAACGAATACGTCAGGCGCGCATTCGATTATGTCTCACTGAGGATCGTGATGCAGAATTAGCCGCCGCAATGCTGTCCGAAAAAGATGCTCAACCTCGATTAGTTGCAACTTTATGGTGGGATGTGAAGTAGATGAAATCAACGCAGTACAGGTCAACGCCGTGGGTCCTACTGTTCTCGGGGATTATCGGGCTTCTCGCCGCGTTCATCTTGACCCAGGACAAGATCGCGATTCTTTCCGATCCCAGTTACATCCCTAGCTGCAATATCAATCCGGTACTTTCGTGTGGCTCAGTAATCATTACTGAACAAGCATCTGTATTTGGTTTCCCCAATCCAATTATCGGATTAATTTCCTTTTCGGTGGTTATCACGCTCTCCGTTCTCTTGATTTCGCGAGTAGTTTTACCGAACTGGATGTGGTTAGGACTTAATCTTGGCGCCCTTCTCGGGATGGCATTTGCAGCCTGGTTGATCTCCCAGAGTTTGTACGTAATTGATGCGCTGTGCCCATGGTGCATGGTCGCTTGGACTGGAACGATTCTGATTTTCTGGCTGACGACGGCTGAAAATGCGAAGTCGGGCCGGTTCACTCGCAGTGGGAACCCAGGATTCGTATCAGATGTTTTCAGTTCACTTCGTTGGATGTTTATCGGTGCGACATTTTTAGTGATCTTAAGTTTGATTTTTATCAACTGGATGGACTTCTGGCTCGGCCGAACCTGATCCGGAGTTGACCGCCGCCCACTGCGGGTGGTGCTTCTGCGCCCAACCTCGGGTGACTTCCCCCGATCGCATCCCCATCCGGGCTTGGGCATCTTTCATCGCCATATAAATATGACCGGTGAGGACGACGACAATTACCAGCGTAAGCCAGTCATGAACAAAAGTTGCGCCGGTGCGGATATCGTCAGTGAAAAGTGAACTGAAAAACATAACCATTCCGGTTGCAAACATAATCAGAATTGCCCCAAAACTAAACGCTGCATTGAGTTTTTGTCCGGCGTTAAATTTTCCATAAACGGGTTCAGGATTACTGATGGCAGGTGCGATAGAAGCGCTGTCGGTTCGTTTGAGCCACGCGAAATCATGTGGATGGAATCGGTTGAGTTCGCGCATGTTCATGCGGAAAACGGGGAATGCAATAGCGATGATGAGCGGGATGGGCAGTAGGAATCCGCTGACTGAGTGGATTGTCTTAACTATTCCACGGTTTCCAATGAGAACACTGAAATCCGGGATGTAGAGGGCGGCAGCTGTCGCAATAAGGATAAGCATCAGACCGGTAATAGATCGGTGCGCGAAGCGCTCAATCCGGGTAAAACGATTCATGCGACCGGCTCGTCACTGCGCCCATTTGATTGGCCGACCCAGGCGTCAATGTCATATCCGCGCTGCTCCCAATAGCCAGGAATAACCGAGTCAACGACATCAATGTTTGACAACCATTTAAGTGATTTGTAGCCGTACATTGGCGCAACGAGTAACCGAACCGGTCCACCATGTTCGCGAGTTACGGGTTTGCCGTACATCGAGGTGGCAATCAAGACATCGGGGCGAATTGCCTGTTCCATGGTCAGCGATTCGGTGTACGCGCCGTCAAACGAATCAATTGTCAGTGCTGTTGCGGTTGCTGGAGCGCCCGCAACAGCCAGTAGGTCACTCATGAGAACTCCGGACCAAGGAACATTATCAACACGCCAACCCGTTACACATTGAAAATCTTTTGTCATTGAAGTCTGTGGCAGTGATTGAAGGTCAGCAAAACTCAGATTAAGTGGTGAACTCACCGCGCCACCCACGGTTAAACGGTAGTCCGCCTGTGTCATTTCTGGATAGCCATTTGTTACCGTGTAAATTCGAAATCCGCCGGCGGCCGGAATTACCGCTCCAAGCCCCGGTAACGTGGCAGCGACGGTGTTACTCACCACTGAATTGAGTTGTCGCCCGAATACGACACCTAGGGCGCCTAGTCCCACCATGCCAAGAATCACGCGTCTTCCAACTGGTGAGCCTTTTGATTCCACGACTTAATATGAGCACATAAAACAGATTTTGGCGAGTGAACTTCGCTATCAGGCTAATTGATTGTCACGGTCCCGTTAACTTCGGCAAAATCAACTTTCGCTGACTTTGATATCTCGCCGGCAACCCGCTTAGCAACCTCGAGTGAGACCGGGGTAGCAAAATCCACTTGGTACATGCGGAAGCCTAGGTACGTCCCGAGGGTGAGATCCGTTTTCTTCACGGTAGTGACCCGATCGGTTCCGGTGATTGGGGTTTTACTTGTCGGTTTCACTTGATCTTTATAGCGAACGATCAGCGAATCGACAGTTGCAGCTTTTGAGGCTGCAGCGATGCCCACACTGCTACTTCCCGGTGCCGCATAGATAAGCGCGGCTCTGGACTGAACGAGTGTGTTGCCGATCGAGACGCCAGTTGAAGCGGTGACCCGTTGCGTCGCCAAGAACTTGGTGATCGCCGCTGAGCGTTGCTTTGCCAAGATCGGGGAGACCTTGTATTTTCCGGTGCTCGTGAATACTTTCACCGAAACCGTTGATCCGGCTGATTTCGCTTTCGAAGCGAAGTTCGTGAGTTTCTTCTTGGCCGTTGCTGAAAGAGTCGAGCTGCCTTTGGCGAAGTAAGCAAAGTCCGCAAACCCCGACTGCGCTCTATTACTGGCCAGTGCATTTGTGGTTGTCAGTGGTGATTTATCGGTTGGAGTTCCGGTGCCATCAAGATTCAAACCCACAGCGATACTGACCGGCAAAGCTCCCTGCCTGACCATATTAATTTGCAATGTGTGAATACCCGCCGACAAATTCGGCATTACGAAACTCGCAGTGAAGCTTCCGTTGGACCCAACCGTCCCTGCCCCTACCCACGTGGGTGTCGACAGCAGGTAAATCCCCGTCGTGGTTGATGGCTGCAAACCAGATCCAGAAATGGTGAATTGTTGACCCGGCGCAACGGTTTGGCTCTTCGAGCTCAGCGGACCCGCGCCACTCAATTCCCAATCCGCTCCAGCAACACTGAAACCGGTGCCGGTCAGTTCTGCCTTACGAAGAGTCAATGGGGCACCGCTGATATCGACAGCTTTGAACTCACCTGGTCGGGAAACTTGATTGTTGGCCACCGGCTTTTCACCCGCAATGGGTTCAGCACCGCCGCCGCCAATTGAGCCACCGCCACCGCTGGAGCTACCACCACTGGCTGGGCCGCTGTCGCTGGAACCGCCCCCACCACCACCGCCAACGACGGGCGCGGCAGTGTAGGTAAACGCGTTCACCGAGGTGGCGGTTCCGCCAAGAGTCGTCACAACCACGTCTGCGGCACCTGAACTACCAGCCGGAGTCACGAATGTCAGCTGTGAATCAGATATAACGCTGACACTTGTCGCTGCGATGCTTCGTATGCTCACGCCTGTGGCCCCGGTCAAATTAGAACCGGTAAGTGTGACCGTGGTTCCACCGCTGGACGAACCGCTCACCGGCGAAAGTGAGTTGATCACTGGAGCAACACCGTATGAACGTGCATAGAGTAATAAATTCGGCGAACCAGTTCCAGGATTGCCCACGGCATTGGATGTGGCTGCAAACGTCAGTGCGGCTTCCACCTGAGCCGGTGTCGCCAATCCGTTACCCGGCAAACCTAGATAGGTCGCCACTGCTCCGGCAACGTGCGGGGCCGCCATCGAGGTACCGTTGAGAGTTGCGGTCGAGGTGGGACCTGAATTCCAAGTCGAAAGGATGGCGCTGCCTGGAGCGAAAATATCAAGGACGGTCCCGAAGTTGGAGAAAGATGAACGGGCATCGGTGCTCGTAGTGGCACCGACGGTGATCGCGCTAGGTTCCCGGGCCGGGCTGTAGTTAGAAGCGTCGGCGTTGTCATTGCCAGCGGCAACAACGACTGTGACACCGAGGGCCACTAACGCTGCAACTGCGTCATCGAAAGATTTGCTACCGCCACCACCCAGCGACATGTTTACGACAGCAGGTGTCCGGTAAAGAGGGTCACTGGCATTGTCGTACTGACTTCCAATCCAGTTCAGCCCGCTAACAATTGAACTCGTGGAACCCGAACCCGAACAGTCCAGCACGCGGACCGGCACCAGGGTGACACTCTTTGCCACCCCGTACAAGGTGCCACCGATCGTGCCAGCAACGTGTGTACCGTGGCCATTGCAGTCAACGGTGCTTGAACTACCCGAAACATAAGAAATACCGGGAACTAACCGAGACGAAAAATCACTATTGGCATAAATGCCGGTGTCAACAACGTATGCGCGAACACCGGCACCGTCATCTGGGCAAGCGTAGGAGTTGCTCAACGGGAGAGATCGCTGGTCAATGCGATCCAATCCCCACGTGGATGGAGTTTGAGCACTGGGTGTGCAGTTCGCCGACCCAGGAGTTGGATCCACTGGTGGAGTGGGCGGTGTTGGAAGCGGAACGGTTGGCCGAATTTGATAGGTGTACCGGCCAGCTTGGGTGCTTGAAGCGGGGTACTTGTTTGTTGCCAAGGCATTTGCCCCACCATTGGCGTATGGGGCTGGCGAATCAGTATTGCGAACCCGCACCAGGGAATTTGCGCGGTTATTGGGATCTGCATAACCAATCACAAATGTCGGATTACTCGTTGATGCAGGAACAGAGACACTGCCGTAGTTGAACTCAATGTCGATATTGCCCGAACCCTGATCAATCAGAATCAACTGAAATGAGTGACGCGCCGCGCTGCTGGGATATTCACCCACGTTGACCCAATTTATGCAATAAGCAGATTGACCACCGACCGTGATAGGCCCGTGGGTTACCGCACTGCTGGAACTCGTATCAAGGTCAGTAAACAAAGGTAATACGAGGGGCCGCATTGTTGTTTCGAGGTTTACCCGGTTGTAAGAATTGAAGACACCAAGTCCATCATCAAAAGTCATTCCGCCGTTGTTGTTAATGATGATCGAGCTGTAAGCGGTTCCAAACCAGTTGACGGGGAAACCTAAACTCACAGATCTTGTGGAAGCATCATCGGTGTTTCCAAGGGAATTCGCCGTGCATCCCACATCCGTTCTAATGGCGGTACTGGAGGTATTTACTTTCTCCGCGTTGGTGCTCACCGGTAAATCGCGCTCGATGTAATCAACTCCGGGTTCCACGGAGAGTGTTGCCCGCTGCAATGGAGTCAGATCTGCGGCTACACCTTCAATCAAACCTTGTAAAAGAGTCTCGACATCTACTCCGAGAGCAACCGCTTGCGCTTTAACTTCTTGCGCTGAGGTTCCCGATTTGGCTATCACCATGTAGGGCTGGGTCGCGCCTGCAGGCGCTGGCGTTGGGGCTGGTTCGGAAGTGGGGGATGGACTTGGTTCGGAAGTGGGGGATGGGCTTGGTTCGGAAGTGGGGGATGCGCTTGCCGAAGTGAGCGGGGCACCGATAAAGCCCAATAACAGAAGAACCGCCGAAAACAGTCGGATGACAGGGTTCAATCTGTCGAACAGATGCATGTTACAGATGTTAAATGAGGATCGGCATTCTGGCTAATCTGGCGGTGCGCGAGTATGTGGTAATCACCCGAGGATTAAGTGGAGCGGGTGACCGGGATCGAACCGGCATGGCCAGCTTGGAAGGCTGGGGCTCTACCATTGAGCTACACCCGCGAGCCGCATTCTGCAGCGGCGACACAGCAGTCTAACCATATCTGGATTCACTCATAGCGAGCAGCCGCCGAAAGCCCGTCGGGGTGCTGTGGCCGTACAACACCCGGCCGAATTGCGCTGTGCTATATTAAGGCTACCCTTACTTAGCCTACCCTAAGTAAAGTTGAAATCCTTGAGGAGAAACATGTTCGCGAACTTCCTGATTGGCCTTCGTGAAGGCCTCGAGGCTGCCCTCATCATTGCCATTCTGGTGGCCTACGTAGTCAAGGTGGATCAGCGGCAACTTCTGCCGAGGCTCTGGGCCGGCGTCATTGCGGCTATTGCCTTGTCTTTTATCGCCGGTGCCGCACTGACCCTCACCAGTACCTCTTTCTCCGGTCGGGCTGAGCCAACCTTTAGCGGGATCATGAGCTTGGCCGCGGTTGGCCTGATCACCTGGATGATCTTCTGGATGGCCCGCAATGCCCGTGCCATCAAGGGCCACCTGCACGGTGAGGTCGACAAGGCCCTCGCCCGCAGCAGTTGGGCCTTGGCCATCGTCGCTTTCGTTGCTGTTGCCCGTGAAGGTTTGGAAACATCGCTGTTCATCTGGGCGGGTATTTCATCTTCTGGACAGGAAGTCGGTCCGCTCATTGGAGCCCTCGTCGGTCTGATAGCCGCAGCAGTGATTGGGCTCCTGCTCTATCGAGGCGCCCTTCGCTTAGATCTTGCGCGCATGTTCTTCTGGACGGGCATAGCCCTCGTCGTCATTGCAGGTGGAGTACTCCGCTACGCGATCGCCGAGTTGCAGGAAGCAGCATTCCTGCCGGGGGCAGGAGCCAATGCCTTCGACCTCAGCGGCGCCATCGATTCCGAGGGTGGAATTGCTACTGCTTTCAGGGCAATATTCAATCTGACGCCCACCATGACCTGGCTAGAGGTCTTCGGGTGGCTGGCTTATGTCGTCATCGTTACGGTGCTCTTTGTTCGCACAGTTCGCAAGAGTGGCCCTAAACCGGTGGCTGCTTCGACGGTCGTTCCGGTGAGCGTCTAGACTCAATGCGCCAACGCGGGGCGTAGCGTAGTGGCTAGCGCGCCTGCTTTGGGAGCAGGAGACCGGGAGTTCGAATCTCCCCGCCCCGACCAAGTGTTCCGTTTCATTAGCGGAACACGCGCGAAAGCGCCGGAAGTATCCAACCTCAAGACCTGGAGCAATACATGAAGAGTGAGATAGAGACCCTCAGCCCTACCCGCATCAAGGTCAGCGTTGAGATTCCCTTTGCGGAGCTGCAGCCAAGCCTGGATGAGGCACTCACCCGGATTGGCAAGCAGATCAACATTCCAGGCTTTCGTAAAGGCAAAGTCCCCGCCAGAGTGGTTGAGCAGCGGGTCGGCCGTGGGGCAGTTTTAGAAGAGGCCGTAAATAACGCGGTCCCCAAGGCTTATGACGAAATCGTGGTTGAGAACAAGCTCCGTCCCATTGGGCAGCCAACAATTGAGGTCACCGAAGTTGTTGACGGTGACAAGCTCACCTTCACCGCTGAAGTCGATGTTCGCCCAGAGTTCACTCTCCCCGCATTTGACTCACTGACGGTGGAAGTTGCTCCGGTAGCCCTTGAAGAATCCGATATCACCGAGCAGATCGATGCCCTTCGTGGACGTTTTGCAAACTTGGCCGAAGTTGATCGCGCCAGTGCCGATGGTGACGTCCTCTTGGTCAACATTTCAGGCAAGACCCAAACCGGTGATGAAGTTGATGACCTCAGTGCATCGGCCATGTCCTATGAACTGGGTACCGAAGGAATGCTTCCAGGTTTTGACGAAGCCGTCCGTGGCGCCAGTAAAGACGATTCACGCACATTTGAATTCACTCCACAAAACGGCGACTGGGTAGGCGTTCCGCTCACCGTGACCGTTGAAGTCAGTGCTGTTCGTGAACGTGAACTCCCCGAACTTGATGCAGATTTCGTTTCAATGGCGTCTGAGTTTGACACTGTTGAGGAATTGCGCGCCGATATCGAAACCCGCCTTGGTCGCCTGAAGAAAATGGAACAGGGCAACGAGGCTCGTAATAAGATCCATGACGTTTTGTTAGAACAGGTTGAACTCCCTTTGCCGGAAGAATTGATCGCCGCTGAAATCGACGGTCATTTCCACGACGGACATGACTCAGGTGAAGAGCACCGTGCCGAGGTGGAAACTGAAATCCGCACGGGTCTTAAAAGCCAGTTCATTTTGGACAAGATCGCTGAAGATGAGGAACTCACCGTTGGCGAAAGCGAGCTCAGTGCATGGCTCATGCAGCAAGCGCCGCGCTACGGTATGGCACCCGATGCATTCGCTCAGGCTCTGGTTGAGGCCGGCCAGGTCCCCATGGCCATGGCAGATATTCGTCGGGCCAAAGCCCTGGCAAAGGTGCTCGAGAGCGCCAAGGTGGTTGACACAAACGGTGTGGTTATTGACCTTGCTGAACTTGATGCGGAATTGGCAGCCCTCACCGGTTCGGCTTAGGGCGAACGAGGGGCGATCGCTACCAAGGTGTCACGGATTTGGCGTTAGGGTTTCATTCAGAAGGCTAAAGGCTTAAGGCTAACCATCCAGCGCTAAACGCTTAGGAGAATCCGTGACTGTCCCGTTCATCAACTCGCAATCCAATTCAGAGTTCGGTTCGCCCCTGATGCGTTCCAGTGGCAGCATGGCCGGATTCGGCGACATGCTTGACGAGCGTCTCCTGCGCGAGCGGATCATCTGGCTCGAAGGCCCGGTTATGGACGACAACTCCAACCGAATCGCCAAGCAACTTCAGGTACTCGCAGCCGAGGACCCCGAAAAAGACATTAGCCTCTACATCAACTCACCCGGTGGATCTATTTCGGCTGGAATGGTCATCTATGACACCATGGCTTTGATCCCTAATGACGTCACCACCGTCGCCATGGGCCTGGCCGCGTCAATGGGCCAGTTCCTGTTATGTGCGGGTGCACCCGGGAAGCGTTATGCGACTCCAAACACCCGGATCATGATGCATCAGCCATCCGGTGGCCTTGGTGGAACCGCTAGCGACATCAAGATTCAGGCAGAGCAGATGTTGTTCATCAAAAAGCGGATGGCTGTTCTCATTGCCGAGCACAGTGGTCAGTCTTTGGAACAGATTGAAAAAGATTCAGATCGTGACCGCTGGTTTGATGCTGAGGCAGCACGCGAGTACGGCTTGATCGATCACGTTTACAGCACTTCAGCAGACGCCCCCAAGGGCGAATCAAAGACCAAGGGAGCCTCGAAGTGATAAACCCAACCAGCCGTTACATCCTTCCCGAGTTTCGTGAGCGCACCGCAAACGGTGAGCGCACCCACAACCCGTACACCAAACTCTTTGAAGAACGCATTATTTTCCTCGGCGTTCAAATCGATGATGCTTCAGCCGATGACGTCATGGCCCAGTTACTAACCCTGGAGTCAATGGACCCCGATCGCGACATTCAGATTTACATCAACTCACCCGGTGGTTCCTATACAGCGATGACCGCGATCTACGACACGATGCAGTTCGTAAAGCCACAGGTTCAGACCGTGTGTTTGGGTCAGGCAGCGTCGGCCGCCGCAGTCCTGCTAGCCGCCGGATCTCCCGGTAAGCGATTCGCCCTCCCACACGCACGAATTCTGATTCATCAGCCATACACCGAGGGTGGAGGGCAAGGCTCCGATATTGAGATCCAGGCCAATGAAATCATCCGGATGCGTGTTGAGATGGAAGGAATTCTTGCCAAGCACACCGGCCGTTCCATTGAACAGATTGAAAAAGATATTGAGCGCGACAAAATCCTCACTGCCGACATGGCAAAAGAGTTTGGCGTGATTGATTCGGTTATTTCCTCTCGCAAGGGCTAATTTTTGAGTTTGCCTCGACCCGCCATGTGTATATCGCGCGTAAGTACCCCTTTACGGGGTACGGTTACCGAGTTGTTAATCGAGGAATCTGAGTAAGGGGCGTTGTGGCGCGTATTGGCGAGAGCGGCGACCTGCTCAAGTGTTCCTTCTGCGGCAAGAGCCAAAAGCAGGTCAAAAAGCTGATCGCTGGTCCGGGTGTCTATATCTGTGACGAATGCATTGACCTGTGCAATGAGATTATTGAAGAGGAACTCACAGAGGCAAACACATCTGACCTTGGTGAATTACCCAAACCGCGTGAGATTTATGCATTCCTCGATGAATACGTCATCGGTCAAGACGCCGCAAAGAAATCCCTCTCGGTTGCGGTGTACAACCATTACAAGCGCGTGCAGGCTGGAGCCAATCACAAAGTTAAGGAAGACTCGGTTGAACTAGCGAAATCCAATATTTTGCTGTTGGGACCCACCGGCTCTGGTAAGACCTTGTTAGCCCAAACACTAGCCCGTGTGCTCAATGTCCCTTTTGCAATCGCAGATGCCACCGCATTGACCGAAGCCGGTTACGTTGGCGAAGATGTTGAAAACATTTTGCTCAAACTCATTCAAGCGGCGGAATTTGATACCAAGCGCGCTGAGATGGGGATCATCTATATCGACGAGATTGACAAAGTGGCTCGCAAAAGTGAGAACCCTTCGATCACCCGTGATGTTTCCGGTGAAGGCGTTCAGCAGGCTCTGCTCAAAATCATCGAGGGTACAACCGCCTCGGTGCCACCACAGGGTGGTCGCAAGCACCCACACCAGGAATTCATCTCCATTGACACCACAAACGTGCTGTTCATCGTTGGTGGAGCATTCGCAGGCTTGGACAAGATCGTTGAGGCTCGTCTGGGTAAAAAGAGTCTCGGCTTCACATTTGACCTCGTTGAGGGTGAGCGAGAGGAAAGTAAGAACATCTCAGAGGACGTGTTCTCACATGTTATGCCCGAGGACTTGATCAAGTTTGGCATGATACCTGAGTTCATCGGGCGACTTCCCGTATTTACATCGGTCAACAAGTTGGACCGTGAAGCCCTGATCGCTGTCCTTGTTGAACCAAAAAATGCATTGATTAAGCAGTATCAAAAGCTATTCGAACTTGACGGTGTTGAACTCGAATTTGAACCAGAGTCATTGGTGGAGATTGCTGAACTAGCCCTGCTACGCGGAACCGGTGCCCGTGGGCTGCGGGCAATCTTGGAAGAGGTTCTGCTCAACGTTATGTATGAAGTGCCGAGTCGAACCGACGTGGCCAAGGTTGTTATCACCGGTGAGGTTGTGCGCGAGCGAGTCAACCCGACGTTGGTCCCTCGTGGTGCACCCAAGCGTGCACCACGTGAAAAAACTGCCTGATCTACTGCTGGGCAAGAACTATTTGACTCGTGAGCATCGCGTCCTCTGACCCTGCAGCGGTTGTGATTAGTTCCAGGGAACCAGCGGAAACTAGGTCTGTTGAGACAAGATTGATATGTTCAACCATTGCCGGACTTCCTGTGAACTCTGCACTGGCAACAACTGCTCGCATCGACAACTTGGCCTCAGATTTTGCCTTGCGAATCATCCGGAGTGCTTCTGTAGCTGTCGTTAGTACCGCAACGTCGCCCTGGGTTGATAGCGTCCGAAGGGCTTCAATGTCTGGCCATGAACTGGTGTGAATTGATTCCTTGTTGAACCATGACCAAGTCTCTTCGGTGGTGAATGGCAGGAATGGGGCGAGGAGACGAAGTAGGGTGTCAAGGGTAACTAGAAGGGTTGCCCGGGCACTTTCTGTATTAACACCGGCGGTCTCGCCGTAGGCGCGCTCTTTGATGAGTTCAACGTAGTCGTCGGTGAACTCCCAAAAGAATGACTCCGTTGCATCGAGTGCTTTTGCGTAATTGAATTCTTCAAAGGCTTTTGTTGCGCTCTCAACGGTTTGCGCAAGTTTTGCCAGCAGAGCTTGATCAACTGGTTCAGAAACTGTTGCCGCCGTAATACTCAGGCGATCCTGATCACCTGACAGCGCCGAGAGAGTGAGCGCAAACTTGCTGGCGTTGAGAAGCTTGATTGCCAACCTACGACCAATTTTCATTTGACCAATGTCAAATGCAGTATCGGTTCCGGGGCGACCTGAGGCTGCCCAATAACGAACCGCATCGGAGCTGTACTCATCGAGCATGTCCATGGGGGTGACCACGTTCCCCTTGGACTTACTCATCTTCTTGCGATCAGGGTCGAGGATCCAACCTGAGATTGCCGCATGTTTCCACGGCAACGCATTGTTCTCCAAGTCAGCGCGAACGACCGAAGAAAACAGCCAGGTCCGGATAATTTCATGGGCCTGTGGGCGCATGTCCATGGGAAATACCCGCTCGAATAGATCCGGATCGCGTTCCCAACCGCCAGCGATTTGGGGAGTCAGTGAACTTGTTGCCCACGTATCCATGACATCGGGATCACCCATGAAGCCACCGGGTTGATTGCGTTGGTCCTCGCTGTATCCCGCGGGTACGTCACTACTCGGGTCAATGGGAAGTGCGGCCTCACTGGGAGCGAGTACCTGTTCGTAATCGGGATTGCCGTCTGTGTCGAGTGCGTACCAAACGGGAACCGGGACACCGAAGAATCTTTGGCGTGAAATCAACCAGTCACCATTGAGTCCTTCAACCCAATTTTCGTACCGAACCAGCATGTGAGGTGGGTGCCAAATAATTTCACGCCCACGATCAAGGAGTTTCTCTCGCAGTTGTGCATCGCGGCCTCCGTTGGCGATGTACCACTGGCGGGTGGTCACAATTTCGAGTGGCTTGTCACCCTTCTCAAAAAACTTAACGGGATGGGTGATTGCTTTCGGTTCGCCCACCATGTCGCCAGATTCGCGTAGGACTTCAACCATGCGCTGCTTGGCGGTGAAACTCGTTGTTCCGGCAATTGCCGCAAAGCGTTCTTTACCTTCGCGAGTCTTGATCCACGGTGGTGTTTCTGAAGTGATTCGACCATCCCAGCCAACTATTGGGCGGGTGGGGAGTTGTAACTCACGCCACCAGGTGACGTCGGCGAGGTCACCGAACGTACACACCATTGCGATTCCTGACCCTTTCTCAGGGTCGGCCAAAGTGTGGGCCAGCACGGGA
Source organism: Candidatus Nanopelagicales bacterium (assembly GCA_040399625.1). GTDB lineage: Bacteria > Actinomycetota > Actinomycetes > S36-B12 > S36-B12 > UBA4592. The sequence continues at coordinate 34,033 of JBBARV010000004.1, forward strand.
ACCTCAACACCGAATACCGGGGTAATTACGTTGGTACCAAACAGTGGTTGATACCGAGGATCGTCGGGGTGTGCAACGAGAGCGACACAGGCTGCAAGTAATTCTGGCCTGGTCGTTTCAATAAAAACGGTGTTGGCGGGATTTTCGGTTGGGGCGAAACCGATCCGGTGATAGGCACCGGGGACTTCGCGGTCTTCAAGTTCAGCCTGTGCAACCGCAGTCCGGAAAGTGACATCCCAGAGTGTTGGTGCTTCCGACTGATACGCCTCGCCGCGGGCGAGGTTGCGCAGGAAAGCCAGCTGGCTTACCCGCTGCGCATTTTTATCAATTGTTTGGTACGTCTGTGCCCAATCAATGGAGAGACCCATGCGTCGCCAGAGGTCTTCAAAGACAACTTCATCTTCAATTGTTAATCGCTCGCACAACTCGATAAAGTTTTTCCGGGAAATTGGCTCTTGTTTCTTCGGATCAGGTTTTGCGGGTGGCGTGTAGTCCATGACATAGGGCAAACTCGGATCGCAGCGAACGCCGAAATAGTTTTGAACTCGACGCTCGGTCGGGAGTCCATTGTCATCCCATCCCATGGGGTAAAAAACTTCGAATCCGCGCATCCGCTTGTATCGCGCTATGCAATCGGTGTGGGTGTAACTGAAAACATGCCCAACGTGCAGTGACCCACTGACGGTTGGTGGAGGAGTATCGATGGAAAAGATTTGATCGCGGGTTTTAGTGCGGTCAAATGAGTAGGTGCCGGCGTCCTGCCAGGTCTTGGCCCACTTTTCCTCGATCCCGAGAAGGCTTGGCTTTTCTGGGATACTGGCCATGGGGGATTCTGACTTCGACGACATGGTTGCGAAGTCTAATCACCCACCTAGACTGCGACTGTGGGTATCACGAGCGCGCAGCAATTATGGGATGAACTCGAGTCGCGTTGGCCAGAAAATGTGATCGAACCATCACTTTCCCGAATGAGCGCCGTTGTGAGCCTGTTGGGTGACCCGCAATTGACGTATCCGGTGATTCAGGTGGCCGGCACCAATGGAAAAACCTCCACCGCCCGCATGATTGAGTCCATCTTGCGCTCCTACGGGCTTCGGACTGGGCTTTACACGTCACCGCATTTGGTCGACCCCACCGAGCGGATTTGCCTCGACGGGGTGCCCATTTCCAGCGAAAAGGCAATCTCAGCGTGGAATGACATTGAGCCTTTTGTTTCCTTGGTTGACCATAATTCACTCGCTGACGGTGGACCAAAACTTTCTTACTTTGAGGCCATGACGGTATTGGCGTATTCGGTTTTTGCCGATTCACCGGTTGACGTGGCCATCATTGAAGTGGGGATGGGTGGGACGTGGGATGCCACGAGCGTGTGTCGACCGCAGGTTGCGGTAGTAACAACGGTTGATTTGGATCATCAAGAATTTCTCGGTGAGACCCTCTCAGAAATTGCGGGAGAAAAAGCTGGCATCCTGGCGAACGCTCAGTCGGTTGTCTTGGGCCCACAGGCTCCTCAAGCTGCGGCAGTCCTGATTGCTGCGTGTGAATTGGCTGAACTTGTTCCTTCTCGATTTGGTGTTGAATACGGCGTTAATTCGCAGGAGTTAGCTGTTGGTGGACAACTGTTGTCTTTACACGGACTGCGAGGGGATTACTCAAATATTTTTCTTCCACTTTTTGGTGAGCATCAAGGAAATAACGCGGCCGTGGCGCTGGCAGCCTGTGAGATGTTTATGGGGTCAGCGCTGTTAGCACCATTAGATATTGATGTAGTGATCGAAGGATTCGCAAATGTTAAATCCCCGGGAAGACTGGAAATTGTGCGCACGGGCCCAACGGTGCTGGTTGACGCAGCGCACAATCCACATGGTGCAAGATCACTCGCCGCAGCATTGGAAGCTAGTTTCACCTTTGTCGCCATTGTGGCGGTGATCGGCATGTTGGCAAAAAAAGATGCCGTTGGCTTCCTCGAAGCGTTATCACCTGTGGTCTCACAGGTAATCATTACTGAGCCAAATTCACCCCGGGCCCTACCGGCGAGCGAACTTGCCCGGCTGGCAACCGAGGTTCTTGGCGGTGATCGAGTCATTCTTGGCGGTGACCTGATGACTTCGCTGGAGGAAGCAATTGGGTTGGCTGATAGTTCGGGTGAATACGGGGGAGTCGGAGTTGTAGTTACCGGTTCGGTGGTGTTGGTGGGAGATGCAATGCGTCTGCTGGCGGGCACCGATTTAAAGAAAGTGAAGTAAGACATGCGAGTACTGGGGTCGACAGTTCTTATCCTTGAAGCGCTCGTGGTCTTACTCGCGATCCCCATTGCCATCAATGTCTCCGATGCCAATGCGACCTATGCACTCATTATTGGAATTGCACTGGCCGGTTTACTGGTATTGACCGTTGGAGTGATCACGAAACCGATTGCGGTCCCCATAGGTTGGGTGCTTCAGGTGCTTGTTATCGCCTCGGGAATCGTTGTCCCCACAATGTTTCTCGTAGGTGGACTTTTTGCGCTGCTGTGGTTCTACGCGGTACGTAATGGGCAGCGGGTTGATCGGGCACGGGAGTTGCCCGAAAGTTAGGTGGACGACTCCTCTAGCATCAGGGTCGGTAGTTTCACTTTACCGCCGGTTTCCATATATTTGAGGAGTCATTTAATGTCTGAACGCACACTTGTACTGGTCAAGCCCGATGGCGTAGCCCGTGGATTGGTCGGCGAAGTTCTTTCCCGTATTGAGCGCAAAGGATTCACTTTCGCAGCCATCGAGCTGATGAATGTCAGTGCCGATGTAGCCAAGGCCCACTATGGGGAACATGCGGACAAACCGTTTTTCGGCGAGCTTGTTGCTTTCATCACCGGTGGTCCACTCTTGGCCGCGGTGATTGAAGGGCCTGATGCAATCGTCGCTTGGCGAACCATGATGGGTGCGACTAACCCAATCGCGGCGGCGCCGGGAACTATTCGTGGGGATCTTGCCACCGAAATGCAAAATAACGTCACCCACGGTTCCGATTCACCAGAGTCAGCCGCCCGTGAAATTGCACTTTTCTTTCCCAATCTCTAAGAACGTTTCCCCACCTGAAGAATTGGTGTGAACTATGAAGGACTTAATCGGCTCGGTCGCCCTTGGTGTCGGCGTTGGGGTTCCCACGGCTGCAGCAGCGCAAGGTCCAAGTTTGGTTCAGTGGCCCGATAAAGTTCGCAAACTTTTCCCAACGGTCCTCGGTTCAAGTGTCGGGCTAGGTCTTGTTCTTGGTTCTCGGATCTCGGGTCTGCGTGGAGTGAAAGCCCTCGGCGCAGGTGCTGGTTTAGCCGGGGTCGGCGTTGCTGGTTACTTCGTGGCAAAAAGCAAACTGGGTGAACTAGAGGAGCAGAATGCTCAAATCGATGAGTGCTTTGCAAGTGCACCAACGGATGCACACCTTTCAGGAAGTGGGCATTCAGCAGTTGACTACTCGCTACTTGGTCGTGAGGGTGCGCGGTTTATTAACAGCGTGACGACCGCAGCACATGCGCAGAAGTTGGGTGTGAAGCGAACACATGATCCCATTCGAGTTTTTGTCAGTATCTCGAATGCGGACTCGGTATCCTCGCGTGTTTCGCTGGCGATGTCAGAGCTGATTCGAAACAAGGCTTTTGATCGAGAGTATTTATTGATTCAAGCCCCTGCCGGTTCAGGTTATTCAAATTCGACCCCTGTTGACGTTGTGGAGCTGCTTTCCGGTGGTAATTGCGCCGCCGTTTCGGTGAGCTATGGACTGTTGCCTAGTTTCCTGTCACTCACCAAAGTGCGATTAGCCGGTGAGACTCAACTTGAGCTACTCAATGCAATCGACCACGAACTCATTGGTCGTCGCAATAAAGGAAAGCATGTACCAAAGATTCTTCTTTATGGTGAGAGCTTGGGAGCGCGCGTTCAACAGTTCGCAATCCCACTGGGCTCAAGTGACCTAGATAAATATTCCGTTCATCGAGCACTGTGGGTCGGCACACCCGGCGGTCGAATTGCCGACACTTTTCATCGATTGTGCGCGAGCGAGTCGGTCACGGTGGATCGACCCGAGCAAATTCCCACCAACACTGACAATCGAGTGTGGTTCCTTGAGCACGACGGTGACCCGGTGGTGCGTTTCCGTCCTGATCTGGCTTGGACCCAGCCCGAATGGCTTGATCCGGAGTTGCCGCGGGGAAGAAATATTCCTGAGCAGATGTCCTGGACCATGGGGGTGACTTGGGCAACCGTGTTGGTCGACACCATTTTTGCGACCAATGTGAAGCCGGGTGATTTTCAGAGTTTGGGTCACGATTACCGAGCCGACCTGGGTGCGGTAGCGACCGCGGCCTTTGGTTTCACCGGCACACTAACGGCTCAGCAAACTAAAGGTCTAGAGGTACTCCTGCGGGAAATTGAAGTGACGCGCGCCCAAAAGTTGGGTGAGGGCTAAGCACGGGGTTCTCAGGGCTACTATAAGAGTTCGTATCGAGTCTCTTCCCAGCCTGATAAATTCCGGCCCAACCATCTCAGACCGATTGGAGGCACCGCGTGATCTTTGGTGGGAACTCCTCATTTGTGGGTCGAGATATGGCCGTTGACCTAGGAACTGCCAACACGCTGGTCTACGTCCGCGGTCTTGGAATCGTTCTGAACGAGCCTTCCGTCGTTGCTATTAACAACAACACCGGGGGAATTTTGGCTGTCGGTATGGAAGCCAAAGAAATGATTGGTCGTACTCCAGGCAACATTGTTGCAATCCGCCCGCTCAAAGACGGAGTGATCGCTGATTTCGACACCACCGAACGCATGCTCCGTTACTTCATTCAGAAAGTCCACCGTAGGCGGCACCTGGCAAAACCCCGACTCATCATCTGTGTACCCTCAGGAATCACCGGTGTTGAACAGCGCGCGGTGAAAGACGCCGGTTACGCAGCGGGTGCCCGTAAAGTTTTCATTATCGAAGAGCCCATGGCAGCGGCAATTGGTGCAGGTCTTCCCGTTCACGAACCAACCGGCAACATGGTGGTCGATATTGGTGGAGGAACATCAGAAGTTGCCGTTATCTCCCTCGGCGGAATCGTGACAAGTCTTTCGGTTCGGGTTGGCGGAGACGAGTTAGACAATGCGATTATCCAATACATTAAAAAGGAGTACTCCCTGCTTCTCGGTGAGCGCACCGCTGAGGAAATCAAGATCGCGATCGGTTCAGCATTCCCAATGCCCGACGAACCACATGCGGAAATCCGCGGGCGCGACCTCATCACGGGATTACCTCGAACAATTGTTGTGTCGGCGGAGGAAATCCGTCGGGCAATCGACGAACCCGTCAATGCGATCGTTGACGCAGTAAAATCAACCCTTGACCGCACACCGCCTGAGTTGTCGGGAGACATCATGGATCGGGGAATCGTTCTCACCGGTGGTGGAGCACTGATGACCGGACTCGACGAGCGTCTGCGACATGAAACCGGAATGCCCATCATTGTTGCAGACCGCCCACTTGAATGTGTTGCGCTCGGTTCAGGCAAGTGCGTTGAAGAGTTTGACGCGTTGCAACAGGTGCTCGTGTCCGAACCGCGCAGGTAGCCGTGCTTTCGCGCCGAACGCGGATCATCCTCTCTATATTGGTGGTTGCATCACTGAGCTTTGTGATCCTTGACCTTCGCGGCGGAGACGGACCCTTTTCCAGTGCGCGATCGGCTGTCAGTTCCATTATCGGTGGTATCCAACGTGGAGCTGCGACGATTTTTTCGCCGTTTACGGGAGCGAGCGAATGGTGGAGCACTCAGGTCGATCAGTCGGGTCAAATTCGAGACTTGACGGTCGAAAACGAGAGACTCAATTCGGCGCTGGTGAGTTTGCAAAACGATATTGCTCGCGCCGATCAACTTGATGCGCTACTGCGAGTTGCCAGCGTCGGCAGGTACCAGGTGACTCCCGCGGAGGTAATTGCAATAGGTCCAAGTCAAGATTTTGCTTGGACCGTGACAATCGACGCCGGAAGCCTTGATGGTTTAGAGGAAGACATGACGGTAATCAACGGTGATGGCTTGGTGGGTCGGGTGCTGAAGGTTTACAACAGCACATCAACGGTGGTTTTGATCGTTGACCCCGTGTCCTCGGTCGGAGGGCGGGTTGCCGGTTCACAGGAAATCGGAATTGTCTCGGGTACCGGTCGGCAAAATTCACTTGAATTTCAGTTGCTTGACCCACTGGGTGAAGTAAATGCCGGTGACGCCGTCGTGACATTTGGTTCAAAAGATGGTCGTCCGTATGCACCAGGGTTGCCCATCGGTGAAGTCGTTGACGTGACCGGATCCGCGGGTCAATTGGCTCGAATCGCAACGGTTAGGCCGTATGCCAATATGTCCCAAATCAGTGTGGTGGGGGTTGTTGTGAAACCGCCACGGGAGGACCCACGAGATTCGGTGCTGCCGAACGCTCCGGTGGCAACTCCAACCCCAGCAAGTACCTCGACCCCAAATTCATCTAATGAACAAGAGACGGCGGCGACCCCGGCTCCCGACGGTAATTAGCCCATGATTCTTCGGCAGGGGCTTTTTATCGGGACGTGTGTCTTTGTTGCGGTTCTCATCGAATTGACTTTGCTCAGTCGAATTGGGATTCCGGGAGCTACTCCAGACCTTGTCGTTGTCACGGTTGTTGCCATCGCATTTGCTTTGGGTCCAGTGCAAGGAGCAACAAGTGGGTTTGCGGCGGGCGTAATTCTTGACCTTTCACCCTCCTCTGACACTTTGGTCGGGGTCAACGCGATCATTTATCTCATAATTGGATTTGTTGCCGGGTTCTGGATTGACCCACGTGATCGAACCCTGCCGATCATGATCGGAATTACCGCTCTGAGCACCTCTGCCGCAGCATTGGGCACGGCGATCGTGGACTCGGCTCTTGGTGGTGACCGAGTCAACTGGGCTGAAGTTCCGTGGATAACGCTGAGTTCGGCGCTCTATGGCGTTTTGCTATCCGCCCTTGTCATCCCGCTGATTGCCCGAATATCTCGACCGTTCTTGACCGAAATATCCCTTTCATAGGGGAACCTCAACGAGGCCCCAGCCGTCGTAGATTTGTTGCGGCGCATAATGGTGTGGTAGCCGAGCGGGAAGGGAGTGCGCGTGAGCGAAAGATCAAATCTTCGACTAATCGTTCTGGGCATTCTGATCTTTTCACTGTTTGCGACCCTGGTTTCGCGCCTGTTTTACCTACAGGTGATGGAAGGGGATGAATACCGGGCGGCTGCGGCAAGTAATTCAGTCCGTGAGGTTGTTGAGCCGGCCGTTCGGGGGCTCATTCTCGACCAAGCAGGTAGACCGCTCGTTTCCAACCGAACGTCAATTGTGGTGACAATTAATCGGCAGGAATTGAATCAGCAAGAAGGAAAAGGTGACGTGGTCATCAAGCGCCTTGCTAAAATCTTGGGGACCACCCCGGAATCTATTGCAGAGCGGCTGCTGCCATGTGGTATCGAAGGCGCACCAAAGCCCCCAATTTGTTGGAATGGATCTACCTATCAGGCTGTACCGGTTGCATCGGATGTCGACCCGCAAACAGCTTTGACAATTATGGAAAAACGATCCGAATTCCCCGGCGTCACGGCAAAGTTGACGGCGGTCCGGGAGTACACCGGCCCATTCGATGTAAACGCAGCCCATATTTTGGGGTATTTGGGACCGGTGACGGAGGAACAAATTACCGAGCAGGGTCAATTAGATGCCTATGACCGACTGCGACGTACCGACACAATCGGGAGATCGGGACTTGAGAATTTCTATGACGCACAATTGCGTGGCAAGCCAAGTGTCACCACACTTGAAGTTGACACTTCGGGACAAGTCACCGGAACCGTGGACCAAAAAGCAGCAGTGTCAGGTAACTATCTGGTGTCCACCATCGACGCAAAATTGCAGTCAGTAGTTGAGAAGCAACTAGTTGCGGCAGTCCAACGGGCCCAAGGCCAGGGTTATCCGGGGGACTCCGGCGCGGCAGTTGTGGTTGATGTGCGTAATGGCCAAGTTCTTGCCATGGCCAGCTATCCCACCTACGACCCGGGGATCTGGGTTGGTGGAGTGAGCCAAAAGCAATACAAGTCACTTGTCAAAAGTGATTCACTTTCTTCCAACGCTACGCAGGGACTATTCGCACCAGGTTCAACCTACAAAGTTGTCAGCACTGCTGCTGCAGGCAAAGAGGGGTATTCGTTATATGCGGACTACCAATGCCCGAAGCAGGTCAAACTCGGTACTCAAGTCTTTAGAAACTACGAGTCCTCCGCTTATGGTCGAATTTCTCTCACCAGAGCATTGGAGGTTTCTTGCAATACGGTTTTTTATGGCCTGGCGGATCGAATGTGGGAAGCCGCGGGCGGCAATGACGCTACGCGTGACTCACCGGACCCGATCGCTGACACTGCAACCATGTTTGGATTCGGGTCGCCAACGGGCATTGATCTTCCGGGTGAGTCAGCAGGCAGGGTTTCTGGCCGGGCTTTTAAAGTCCAAAACTGGGAAGCTAAAAGAGAAACCTGGTGTGAAAATGCGATCACCGGTTACCCCGAGACGCGTAAGACCGATCCTAAATTAGCGGATTACTACACGGCCCTTGATAAAGAAAACTGCGCTGACGGTTTTCGTTGGCGCGAAGGTGATGCCCTCAACGCAGCGATTGGGCAGGGAGACACCACTGTCACTCCACTGCAAATGGCCATGGCCTACGCCGCGATAGCTAATGGCGGAACGGTGTACGAGCCGAAGTTGGTCAAGGCGATCATTGGTGCGGACGGGACGGTTATTGAACGGATGGCCCCGACCGTTAAATCGCAATTGGATCTGCCAAAGTCAACAATTAATTTTCTACAAAATTCGCTCCCCGGTGTGACAACCGATGGGTCCGGCGAAACACCCTTTATCGGTTTCCCGTTGAATCAGATTCCAGTTGCGTCAAAGACCGGGTCGGCGCAGGTCACCGGAGATAAAGTTTCAACTTCCTGGTTTGCTTCCTACGCTCCGGCAAATAAGCCGCGTTACGCAATAGTCATGATGGTCACTCAGGGTGGAACCGGTTCAAAGACCAGTGGGCCCAGCGTTCGCAAAATCTACGAAGCACTTTTTGGAATAGATGGAACTACGGTCGATCCAAATAAGAGTGTTCTCATTGGCGGAGCTCCATCGAAAGCACTTCCTGTTATTCGACCCGATGGAACACCCGTCACGCCAAAGGGCAAAATGTCTGGCGTGGTTACTGCGGC
>JBBARV010000004.1:43384-64326 GCA_040399625.1 Candidatus Nanopelagicales bacterium
GTCGTGGTCGCAATTGCTCTGGGGTATCTAGCTTCTCGGCTAAATTACCGGTGGCTTCGTGCATACACTCCAATTATTTATGGAGTCTCGTTCTTCCTGTTGCTGTTGCCATTTGTTCCTGGCATTGGCGTAACGGTCGCCGGTGCGCGCGCATGGATCGATCTCCCCGGCGGTTTAACACTGCAGCCATCGGAGTTCATGAAAATCGCTGTGATTTTAATGATGGCGGCGCTGCTGTCAGAGCGCAAAGATATTGAGACCGAGCCTTCCGGTCGAGATTTCCTGTTAGCACTGGCTGCGGCAGCATTACCGATCTCCGTGATCTTGATTCAAAATGACACGGGAACGGTTTTGATCTTGGGAACGGTTGCCATTTCCATAATTGCCGTGGCAGGGGTGCGTTCCCGCTGGCTGGTTGCCTTGATTGGCGGTGCGGTTCTATCAATTTTGTTTGCCATTCAGTTGGGACTCCTGAAGGAGTACCAAGTTGCGCGGCTGACCTCATTTATTTCCCCTGATCAGGACACGGGCGCATCCGCGTACAACGCGAACCAAGCCCGCATTGCCATTGGCGGCGGTGGGTGGTTTGGGACAGGTCTTTTCGAAGGCCCGCAGACCCAAGGAAAATTTGTTCCCGTCAATGAGAGTGATTTCATTTTCACCGTGAGTGGGGAGGAGCTCGGATTCCTTGGCTCGGTGCTGTTGATCCTTTTATTAGGCGTCCTTCTATGGCGAGCCGCGATGATTGCTTGGAAAGCCGATGACAAATATGGACGCCTCGTAGCAACCGGGGTCCTTGCCTGGCTGGCTTTCCAAACATTTGAAAATATCGGGATGACTTTAGGGATCATGCCAATCACGGGAATTCCATTGCCACTCGTATCTGCCGGAGGGACATCTCTCATGGCCGTTTGGATTGCTATCGGTCTGCTCCAGACAGTGCGTTTACATGAAGTTCGGGCAGAAATTTAGCACTTTGCCCGAAATTGGGTAATCTTTCGCTCATGACTTCCTCCACGATTGAAGCCGGTGCATGCACAGTCCCTCAACCCAGCCTCCGTCAACGTGGACAGAGTGTCTTCCCTGAACTCGAGGCGCTGCTGCCCCTGATTGCGAAGCCGATTCAATACGTTGGCGGTGAACTTAATGCGGTGACCAAGCCGTGGGATCAAGTCACTGTGCATTGGGCATTGATGTATCCCGACGCCTATGAAGTCGGTGCACCCAATCAGGGCGTGCAAATTCTCTATGAAGTACTCAATGAGCAACCCGATGTTCTGGCCGAGCGAACCTATTCGGTCTGGCCCGACCTCGAAGCTTTGATGCGCGAACATAATGTCCCTGCATTTACCGTCGATGCGCATCGCAGTGTCGCTGATTTTGATTTACTCGGACTTTCGTTCAGTACCGAACTTGGATACACCAATATGTTGACCGCTTTGAGTTTGGCCAACATTCCACTACATGCGGTCGACCGTGACGACCACCCCATTGTGGTTGCCGGTGGACACGCTGCCTTTAACCCGGAGCCGATCGCGCAATTCATTGACGCTGCAGTTTTGGGCGATGGCGAAGAAGCCGTCCTATTGATCTCAAATATTGTGAAAGCTTGGATAGAAGCTGGTCGTCCTGGCGGCCGCGAGGGCGTGCTTTTGGAACTAGCTAAAACCGGCTGTGTGTACATCCCACGTTTTTATGATGTCGAATATTTGCCTGATGGCCGGATCAAGCGGGTTGTTCCCAATAGGCCCGATGTACCGTCGCGGGTCACCAAATTTACCTTGATGGATTTGGACGCGTGGCCTTTCCCCAAAGCACCACTGGTTCCACTTGCTGAAACGGTTCACGAACGGATGAGTGTCGAAATTTTCCGCGGTTGCACCCGCGGTTGCCGCTTTTGCCAAGCCGGAATGATTACAAGACCCGTTCGCGAGCGCAGCATCACCAGCATTGCCGCCATGGTCGAAAACGGATTAGAAAAAACTGGCTTCGAAGAAGTTGGTCTGCTCTCACTCTCCAGTGCGGATCACTCGGAAATCGGTGACTTGGCACGAAACCTGGCCGACCGATATGAAAAAACGCAGACGTCACTTTCCCTTCCCAGTACGCGCGTTGATGCATTCAATGTTGACTTGGCAAATGAACTCTCGCGCAATGGTCGCCGAAGTGGGTTGACATTCGCTCCTGAAGGTGGAAGTGAACGGATTCGCCGAGTGATCAACAAACTCGTGAGCGAAGAGGATTTGATCCGGACTGTGACTACCGCTTATGGAGCGGGTTGGCGCAATGTGAAATTGTATTTCATGTGTGGGCTTCCTACTGAAACCGACGAAGACGTTTTGCAGATAGCCACGATGGCGCGGGAAGTAATTCGTGCTGGGCGTGAAGCTAGTGGCCGCCGTGACATCAAGTGCACGGTGTCAATTGGTGGATTTGTGCCAAAGCCACACACCCCGTTCCAGTGGGCGGCGCAACTCGACCATGAATCAACCGATGCCCGACTACACAAACTCAAAGAAGCGATCAGAAGCGACAAGGAATTCGGTAAGGCAATCGGCTTTCGCTACCACGACGGAAAACCGGGAATCATTGAAGGAATCCTTTCGCGCGGTGACCGTCGAGTTGGCAACGTCATTGAAACGGCATGGAAAAACGGTGCCCGCTTTGACGGCTGGAGTGAGCACTTTTCATTTGATCGTTGGATGGAGTCAGCAAATTACGCGCTAGAAGATACCGGCGTTGACGTCGATTGGTTCACGATCCGCGAACGCGAATACACCGAGGTTCTCCCGTGGGATCACTTGGACTCAGGGCTTGACTCGGAGTGGTTGTGGGAGGACTGGCAAGACGCCCTCGCAGAAGTTGCCGTCGACGACTGCCGATGGACCCCATGCTTTGACTGCGGGGTGTGTGATCAAATGAACACCGAGATCCAGGTTGGCCCCACCGGTGTCACCGATTTGCCCATGCCAAGTGCCCGGGTATCAGCGGTTTTGATCCAGGGTTTGTGCGGAAATTAACTTCCCGTGGCAAATAAACCCCCGGAGCGAGATTTAGCGCCAACGATCCAAAAACTACGACTGCGTTATGCCAAGCGTGGACGACTGAGGTTTTCCAGCCACCGGGACTTCCAACGTGCACTTGAGCGTGCGCTGCGCCGCGCTGGCGTCCCCATGGCATATAGCGCGGGGTTCTCGCCGCACCCAAAAATTTCGTACTCCAACTCGGCCCCAACCGGGGTGGCGAGTGAAGCCGAATACGTTGAAATCGGGGTTACCCAGCTTTGTGACCCCGACCGGCTGCGAATTGAGCTTGATTCAGCGTTGCCACCGGGTCTGGACATCATTGAAGTAATTGTGGCGACTTCGAGTGATTTCTCGGCCCGTCTAGAAGCCAGTTTGTGGGAAATGGAAATCTGCGCTTCCCAAGAAGATGTTATGGGCGCCGTAGGAAAACTCCTGGGATCCACCGAAGTGTTGGTGGAACGGATGACCAAGTCGGGGCTCCGGGTTTTTGACGCCCGAAGTGCCATTCTCCTCATTGAGACAGTTACGGAAAGCGCGGTAACCGCCCCCGCGGACACCCAATTGCCACAGGAGTGTGTCATACTCCACGTGGTTGTCCGGCATATCACTCCGTCGGTTCGACCCGATGATGTACTTACTGCACTGAAGCAGGTGGGAAATCTCGTGCCGCTCAAACCCGTGAGGGTGACCAGGCTGGCGCAGGGTCCACTGACCGAAGTGGGTATTTCGATTGGGGACCCATTTGATCCCGATCGAGTGCTTGTATAGCTCAACATCATGTGGCGGTAAGGGAAGTCGCAGCGCATCACGCGCGAACCCGGACCGCAGCCCTAAAAGCTTGTAGTAGCGCGTTTCACCTGGCAGTGGGTCCATAATTTGGGACCCGGTGGCAGATCAGTGATCGTGCTGCACACGGACCCGAATGCGGGTGATACCGCATTCCTAAAGGAGCGACCATCATGGTCGAAGATTTGAACACCGTAAGCGAAACACCCGCGAATAACCAGACACCGGTCGTCAAAAAGACCCGACGTGCTGCATCCCGCCCAGCTGGGCCAGCAGTCCCCGTTGCCCCTCCGGTAAGCAGCCTCAAGGTGAAACCTACTGAAAAAGCAGAAGCGGGAGCCCCCACCGAGCCCGACGAAAAAGTTGCTAAAAAGGTAGCCAAGAAAGCCACCAAAGCCAAGGCACCGCTTTTTCAAGTTGCTGCTGAAATTGCCGTAATACCCAAAAAGGTCAGCGCACCGATTAAGCAAAAAGGTAAAGCCACAAAGAAGGCGGCAATCGCTGTCCCGCAAGAGTCGGAGATCCCGGCCGAGTCAGTGTCCGATTCACCGGCACCGGATCAAGAAGATGACAGCGAAGAATCATCGAAAAATCCTCGCCGCAGACGTGGTGGACGTGGCCGTCGTCGCAAAGCTGATGGCACCGTCGACACCGGATCCGATGAAAGCCTGTCAGAGGACGACAATCAAGGCTCAGAAGACGAAGCCGCAAGCGATGGCGCAGAAGATGACGATGACCCGGCAAATGCTGGGGTAACACGTCGTCGCCGTCGTCGTCGCGCAGGTCAAGGTGAAGATTCAGACCCTGATGACCCCAACACGGTGGTTCGGGTTCGAGAGCCTCGTCGCAAACAAAATGAGGATATTAAGGGTTCAACCCGGATTGAGGCCAAGAAGCAGCGTCGACGCGAAGGCCGCGATCAAGGCCGTCGCCGTGCACCGATCCTGACCGAAGCAGAGTTCTTAGCCAGACGTGAGTCCGTTGAGCGGATCATGGCAATTCGTCAACAGGGCGACAAAACTCAGATTGCAGTTTTGGAGGACGGTGTTCTCGTCGAGCATTACGTCACTCGTGGTTCAGCAACCTCCCTTGTTGGCAACGTGTATATCGGTCGGGTCCAAAACGTTCTTCCCAGCATGGAAGCGGCATTTGTTGACATTGGCAAAGGTCGCAATGCGGTCCTGTACGCAGGTGAAGTGAACTGGGATGCCGCAGGTCTTGGTGGCAATGAAAAGAGAATTGAATTAGCGCTTAAGCCCGGTGATCACATTCTGGTTCAGGTGACAAAGGATCCAGTTGGTCAAAAGGGTGCCCGGCTGACCAGCCAGATCTCCCTCCCTGGCCGATTCCTGGTTTATGTTCCTGACGGCTCAATGACCGGGATTAGTCGCAAGCTTCCCGAAAACGAGCGCAATCGTCTCAAGACAATTCTCAAGCGCGTTATGCCAGAAGATGCTGGCGTGATCGTTCGCACGGCTGCCGAAGGTGCACCGGAAGAGGCGCTGGAACAAGATGTTCAGCGATTGACTTCACTGTGGGAAGACATTTCCAGTAGCAACAACAGCACGAATGCACCATCGATGCTGTATGCGGAACCAGATATCGCTATCAAGGTAGTACGAGATATTTTCAACGAAGACGTTAACAAAATGATCGTCTCCGGTGACACCGCATGGACAACGGTTGACGCTTACATCAGCGCTGTTGCACCCGATTTGCTGGATCGCCTTGAGCATTGGACGGAGTCCAAAGATCTCTTTGGCCAACTTCGTGTCGATGAGCAGATACTCAAAGCACTTGATCGCAAGGTATACCTCCCCTCTGGTGGTTCACTCGTGATTGACCGCACCGAGGCGATGACAGTTGTCGACGTCAACACTGGAAAGTTCACCGGTGCCGGTGGAAATCTTGAGGAGACGGTCACGAAGAACAACATGGAGGCCGCCGAGGAAATCGTGCGCCAACTCCGGCTCCGCGATATTGGCGGAATCATTGTCGTTGACTTTATTGACATGGTCTTGGAAAGTAACCGCGATCTCGTCCTTCGGCGACTCATTGAGTGCCTCGGGCGTGACCGCACCAAGCATCAGGTGGCCGAAGTCACCTCCCTTGGCCTAGTCCAGATGACCCGCAAGCGAATTGGCTCGGGCTTGATTGAGTCCTTCTCCCACGAGTGTGATGCCTGCAATGGTCGTGGAATCAAGGTTTCCCTCAATGAAGAACCGCACCATGAGGCTCCTGTGCGCTATCGCCGGCCAGCAAATGCCGTGGATCCAGCTAGCGTCGCCGCTAAATCCCTTGAGGCGGCTCAGGCTGTTGAGCTAGCCCAAGAACAAGCCCTCGCGAACCCCCATGAAGGTGACCTCGATCTGGATCCTGTTCATGAGGTGCCCACGGCAGATGCTCCCGGTGTGCAAACACCCGATGAGGAATCAGATCCGGTGTAGTTCTAGATTGGGTGTCCCCGTATGATTCTCTATCCGGGGCGTGTTCACCCCCGGTAAGTCTGCCGAACAAGTAAAACCCCTCACGTAGTAGTCATAACGCAAGACCGACAGGAGTTCGTGGTGTACGCCATAGTTAAAGCCGGTGGACGGCAAGAGAAGGTCGCAGTAGGCGACCTCATAGTGGTCGACCGGGTTCCCGGTGCCCCAGGTTCAACGTATGAACTCCCAGCAGTGCTCTTCGTTGAAGACGGCAAAGTCACCAGTGACGTCGCTTCACTTGCCAAGATCACGGTAACCGCTGAGGTCATTGACCATCATCGCGGTGTAAAGATCGACATTCTTAAGTTCAAGAACAAGACCGGCTACCGTCGTCGTCAGGGCCATCGCTCTGAACTGACCAAGGTTAAGGTCACCAACATTGCGGCAGGGAAGTGAACCATGGCACATAAGAAGGGTGCATCCAGCTCCCGTAACGGACGCGACAGTAATGCCCAGCGCCTCGGCGTGAAGCGTTTCGGTGGCCAAGAAGTTAATGCGGGCGAAATTATTGTTCGCCAGCGTGGAACCCACTTTCACCCCGGAAACAACGTTGGGCGCGGCAAGGATGACACCTTGTTCGCATTGACCCCAGGTGTAGTTGAGTTTGGCACCGCCCGCGGTCGCCGAGTTGTCAACATCGTTCTGGGAGTTTAGTTCGCTGAGTTTGTGACTAACACAGTTTTTGCGGGGAAGATTTTTCAAGAAAGGCGGGTCCATTCGGGCCCGTCTTTTCTCGTTTCATGAACGGATAGGCAGGTGAGCTGATGGCGACATTCGTTGATCAGACAACAATCCATGCGCAGGGTGGCAATGGAGGGCATGGCTGCGCGTCGATTTTGCGTGAGAAATTTAAGCCGCTCGGTGGGCCTGACGGCGGCAACGGGGGTCGCGGTGGCGACGTCATTGCCCTCGTTGACCCACAGATCACGACTCTAATGGAGTTTCACCACACCCCGCACCGCACAGCAACAAATGGCAAACCCGGACAGGGTGGGCACCGTCACGGTGCGAATGCCGCCGACATTGTGCTGCACGTGCCAGCCGGAACAGTTGTACGAAATGCAACGGGCGAGGTGCTCGCAGATCTCGTTATCCCAGGTGAAACTTTTGTCATTGCCCGAGGTGGCCGCGGGGGATTGGGTAACGCATCCCTTGCATCTCCCAAACGAAAAGCACCAGGTTTCGCGCTTTTGGGTGAGCCCGGTACCCAAGCCGAGGTTGTGCTTGAACTTAAAACTGTCGCAGACGCAGCCCTTGTCGGCTTCCCAAGTGCCGGTAAATCGAGCGTGATCGCGGCCATGAGTGCTGCGCGACCAAAGATCGCTGATTACCCTTTCACGACTCTGGTTCCCAATCTTGGTGTGGTGACGGCCGGAGACGTTGTCTACACAATCGCTGACGTCCCAGGGTTAATTCCGGGTGCGAGTCAAGGCAAAGGTTTGGGCCTTGATTTCCTGCGTCACGTAGAGCGTTGCAGCGTGATCATCCACGTTCTCGACTGTGCAACTTTAGAACCTAATCGGGATCCGTTGACAGATCTGAAAATCATTGAATCCGAGCTCACTCAGTACGGTGGCCTAGATGAGCGTCCTCGCCTGGTTGTGCTCAACAAGATCGACGTTCCCGAGGCACGGGATCTAGCTGAAATGGTGAAGCCCATGATCGAAGAAATGGGTTACCCGGTTTTTGAGATTTCTGCTGTTTCACATGAGGGTCTTCGGCCATTGAGTTTTGCGATTGCCGCGCTCGTTGCTGAAAAACGCGCTGTTGAAGCGGCGGTAGAAATGCCTCGAATCATTCTCACTCCAAAAGCAGTCGACGAATCCGGCTTCACCGTGACCAATGAGGAAGAAGGATTCCGGGTTCGTGGCCAACGTCCTGAACGGTGGATCCGGCAAACCGATTTCAGTAATGACGAAGCCGTCGGCTACCTTGCAGATCGGTTGGCACGACTGGGTGTTGAAGAGGAACTGATCGCTGCCGGGGCAATCCCAGGTTGCGCGGTCATGATTGGTCCTGAGAACAATGCTGTTGTCTTTGATTGGTTCCCAGCAGTTGGTTCCGCAAGCCAAGGCCCACGCGGAAGTGATTCACGGCTTGAAACTCGCACGGAGTACCTGTCGTAATGTCAACAACACGGAATTCAATTGCGCGAGCTAATCGCATTGTTGTCAAAATAGGTTCATCCTCGTTGTCATCGGTGGGCGGTGGACTGAAAAAAGATGTTGTAGAGCAATTTTCTGATGCCGTAGCGCGAAGACGCAATAGTGGACACGAAGTCATTGTGGTTTCCAGCGGAGCAATCTCAACCGGCATGCCAGCCCTTGGCCTAAGCAAGCGACCCAAGGACCTGCCCACCCAACAAGCGGCGGCAAGTGTTGGCCAAGGGATTTTGTTGGCCGCTTACACGGCGGCTTTTGCGCGGCACAACATCACTGTTGGTCAGGTGTTGTTAACCAGCGAAGACGTCACACGTCGAAGCCACTACCGAAATGCTCAATTGACATTTGACCGGCTACTCGAGCTTGATGTGCTCCCGATCGTCAATGAAAATGACACGGTCGCAACCGATGAAATCCGGTTGGGTGACAACGATCGACTTGCAGCCCTTGTCGCACATGTCACCAATGCGCAGGCCCTTGTCTTGCTCTCTGATGTTGACGGGCTCTACGACGGCCCACCGCACCGCCCAGACTCCCGGCATGTCCCTGAAGTTGGTCACTACTCGGAACTTGCCAACATGCGGATTGGTGGGATTGGCTCTGAAGGAATTGGCAGTGGCGGTATGGCTACCAAAGTTCAGGCTGCTCGAATTGCATCCGCTGCCGGAGTCCCTACCCTGCTTGCGGCAACCAGCCAGATCAGTGACGCCCTAGGGGATGCCAGTGTTGGTACGGCATTCGCTTCAACGGGCAAGCGCAGTTCGCTGCGTAACCTGTGGCTGGCGCATGCAACCACCCCAACCGGTTCGCTGATCCTTGACGCAGGGGCAGTTGAGGCGGTCGCTGTGCGAAGGTTGTCGCTACTCCCCGCCGGTATTACCCAGGTAACCGGAATGTTCCTTTCCGGCGATCCAGTTGACATTTGCGGACCTGATGGTGTCCCATTTGCTCGCGGAATCGTCACCTACGACTCTTCCGAGATTCCTGAAATAATCGGTCGCAATACTAAGGACCTCGCGAGCGAGCGTGGGGCGTCCTATGAACGCGAAGTTATTCACCGTGATGACCTTGTTCTGCTTGAACTGTAGGAATTCGAAGGGTTAGGCTGAAGTCGTGGACACAGTGAAAGAAGTTGCTCAGCGGGCAAAAATTGCTGCCCGTGAACTTCGCATGCTCACGCGGGACCAAAAAGATGAAGCCCTTCGAGTAATCGCGGCCAGGCTCAAAGGTGAAAAGGAATTTATCTCTACCGAGAATGAAAAAGACCTTGTGGCGGCGAGAGCTGATGGAACATCTGATGCCCTCATCGATCGATTAACCCTCAACGGCGAGCGCATTGAGGCAATTGCGAACGCGCTCATTGATGTCGCAGCTTTGCCAGATCCCGTTGGTGAGGTTGTTCGCGGCTACACCTTGCCCAATGGATTGCAGGTTCGTCAAGTTCGCGTTCCACTCGGTGTGGTTGGCATGATCTATGAAGCCCGACCCAATGTCACCGTTGACGCTGCCGGACTGTGTCTCAAAAGTGGCAACGCGGCGTTACTGCGGGGCTCATCGAGCGCTTACAACACGAACGTCGCCTTGATTGACGTAATGCGTAAGGCCCTCGTGGAAGTGGGAATCTCCGAAGACGCAATTGCATTGGTTCCTGGCCACACCCACGATTCGGTAACTGAATTAATGCAGGCACGTGGATTGGTTGACGTTCTCATTCCTCGCGGGGGTGCATCGTTAATCCAAAATATCGTGAACAACTCACTTGTTCCCGTAATTGAAACAGGTGTTGGTAACTGTCACGTATACGTGGATAAAGACGCCGACCTTGATATGGCAGTCGACATCGTGCTAAACAGCAAGACCCAGCGGGTCAGTGTGTGCAATGCAGCGGAGACCCTGCTCGTCCACCAAGTGGTAGCCGATACTTTCCTACCCAAGCTATTTGCTGAATTCAAAGCACGCTCGGTCACCGTGCACGGTGATACAAAAATGCAGCAGCATGCGCAGGCAGCAGGTGTTAATTGGGCACCGGTAAATGACGAGGATTGGGCGGCCGAGTACTACTCATTAGATATTGCTGCGGGAATTGTCTCAAGTGTCGAAGAGGCCGTTGAACATATTCTCACGTGGTCATCGGGTCACACCGAGGCAATTATTTCCAATAATTCTCAGACCATCGCCTATTTCACCTCGGCGGTTGACTCAGCGGCGGTCATGGTGAATGCCTCAACCCGCTTCACAGACGGCGGGGAGTTCGGATTCGGCGCCGAAATCGGGATTTCTACCCAGAAACTTCACGCCAGAGGGCCCATGGGTCTCACCGAACTCACCACCACCACCTATATCGTCTCGGGCAACGGTCACGTCCGAAAATAGTGACCGGGTAGAGTGTTCTTAAGAATTGAGTGAGGGAGTTTCATGGATTTTTCAGCAGCAGCGCGAGTGAGTGAAGTTTTAGCCAGTGAAGAGGGCGGTAGTGTTGTCAGCCCGTACATCATTGGTGGATTCGGGTTCCTGACTCTAGTTGTGTTACTGATCATCACCGTCATGATCAACGTGGACCGTTAACCTTTCGTGCAGTATCGGATCGGAATTCTTGGCGGATCATTTGATCCCATCCACCTCGCCCACGTGGAAGCAGCGAACATTGCTCGCACAACATTGGATCTTGATTTCGTTTACTTAGTTCCTGCTGGCAGCCCGTATCACCGTGTTGAAGTTATCGCCAGTATCGAACAACGAGTGGCAATGTGTGAACTGGCTGCCAAAGGCCATGATTGGCTAAAGGTGAGCAAAATTGATGCAGATCGAGTCGGAAACACCTACACGATCGACACGATCAGTGAGCTGACGCAAGAGTTCACGCTCAACCACCCCGATGACAGTGCCGAATGGTTCCTGATCTTGGGCGCTGACGCCTACCAAGACTTCCCCCAGTGGAAGCAGCCGGAGGAGATCGCGAGGAATGTGAGCATGGTTGTTGTTTCGCGGCCCGGTGAGAGCCACCAGGAACTTGATCATTTCCCGTGCCGATTCATAGATGTACCAGGCTGGGAAATCTCCAGCACCCAGGTCAGAAGCTCCGCGGGAAACAATGAATCAATCTCTGACCTAGTGACCCCCAGCGTTATTGAATACATCACGACCAACAAGCTGTACGCCAACTAACCAGATAGGAAACCTCCACCACATGCCCGCATTACAAAGTGCCATCGACTCTGCCCTCATAGCCGCGGAAGCCGCGGCTGACAAACTCGCCACCGACATTGTGATCCTTGACGTCAGCGAACAACTCGTGATCACCGATTGCTTCGTCCTGTGTTCAGGAGCCAATGAATTACAGGTCAGATCAATTGTTAACGCTATCGAGGAAGCCTTGCACCTGGCGGGGGAGAAGCGGCTACGCAAAGAGGGAGCAGGGGAAGCGACGTGGATCTTGATTGATTACGGCGACATCGTGGTCCATGTCCAGATGGCGGAAGAGCGCATCCATTACGCGATTGAGCGCTTATGGAAGGATTGTCCCGTAATTGCGTTGCCTGAATCCATAAATCTGGAGCGCTAACGGTGACTTCAGGGCGCAAGGTTGTTTTCTGGCGACACGGTCGCACGCAGTGGAATGCGCAGCGACGCTTCCAAGGTCAAACCGACATTCCATTAGATGAAGTTGGTTTAGAGCAAGCACATGATGCAGCGCGGCTGCTCGCAGGACTGCGACCAGCCAGAATTATCTCGTCAGATCTAGTCCGAGCTTCCCGCACCGCTCAGGCTTTATCAGAACTGATAAATATTGATGTTGAGACATTTACTGGACTGCGGGAAACAAATGCTGGAATCTGGGAAGGTCAGACTAGGGATGAATTAATTGCCAACCATGGAGACGAACTCGCGGCCTGGGCTGCGGGATCAAATCTTCGACCGGGTGGCGGTGAGACCCGCATGGAGGTCGCCCAGCGGGTGATTGAGGTGATCAATCAAGAGATCACTCACGTCAAAGAAAATGAGACCCTGATGGTGGTAACCCATGGTGGTAGCGCCAGGGCAGCAATTGCCATGATGTTGGAACTGCCGCCAGAGCACTGGGCCGCCTTCGGAGTTCTGAGTAACTGCGCATGGTCGGTTTTGAGTGAAAAGGATTCACCATATGGTCCAGCGTGGCGGCTGCAGGAATATAACGCCAAGTCACTTCCCGTCCCAGCCCTAGGAGATGACAGCTAAAGCCTCACGGCTATGCTTTGGCCTCCCAACAAAGCGATACTCATTGTTGTAACTTGGGGCTGTGGCGCAGCTGGTAGCGCACCTGCATGGCATGCAGGGGGTCAGGGGTTCGAGTCCCCTCAGCTCCACTTTTTCATGTCTTGGGACATGCTTGTATTTTTTGTTTGTGAATTTGTAGCCTTTGGAGGGGATTTGGCAGATGTCTGGGACTGTCTACTTGGTAGACAACAGTTTATTGATGTCGACTTACTCTGTTGGGTCTGCGAGTCGGACTTCGGCTTCGGCAAAACTCGAAGCGAGAGAAGTTCTCCACACTGGTAGATCTTGCGTCAAGGTCGCCCAGGTTACGTCTCTGTCCACGTTGTCGTACTGATGTATGAGCCAGTTGCGTTGATCGATGGCTCTGGTCCACTCGATCCCATGCGGTGGCATGACGCCCAACTTCGAGAGTCGGTTTGCTGCCTCACCGATCTTCATGAGCAGCGAGTCACCGGCTTCGGGTAACAAGTGGGATTCCATATAGGCAGCTTCACCGCCCGTAACAAGTTCACCTGCCCGGCTAATCCAGTCGCGTAAATGTAAGTACTCCTTGGCTACTCGTCGCGACATCACAGCAGGACCGCCTCGCGACGAATGTCGTCATCAATGCCAGGCGTGAGCGATTTGTAAGTAATGAGATCTACAGGTCGAGCGAGGATTCTTGTGAATGTTTCTCGCAGATCTACGAGGTCTCCGATAGTCGTGCCTTTCGGTGCATCAACGAGAAGGTCAATGTCAGAATTCTTACGGCCTTTCCCACGTGCAACAGAGCCGAATATGGCCAGTTTCGAAAAGCCGCGTTCCACAGCTATATCTCGAAGTACAGGTCCTGCCGCTTCTATAAGAGTTTCAGGGCTAACACTCGTTGGGTCGATTGCAGATTCCAGTTGCTTGCTCACTGCAGGTTGGCTGATCCCGAGAGCCTCGGCTATCTCTCGTTGGGTTGATCCCGTGATCTGCATCGCGCGCAGCGTAAGCCCGCGGCGTAAGCGCGCAACGCGTTCGATCTGACGGGCCTCTCTGTACTGCCGTTCTAGCAACATAACCTAACGTTATCAAAGTCCGTGAGGCTTGTATAGGCGCCGACGTGCCTCACCTACTTTGAGCGCGTAATCCGACCTGTGATGGAGGCGCACCTGATGGAAGGCAAGATTGATATGAGTGCACGTAGGCAGGCCACGAACAAGCTCCGGGAGGCGTATCAGGGGGCGTCTAAGCCTGATAAGGGCCGACTTCTCGAAAGATGCTTTAGCCCAACGGAAACTATTCAAGCGACAGTTCCTGTCTGGGCGAGCGAACCTAGGTCCGCTCGCAAGGTTGCGGCGGTGCCTCTCTCATAAAATGGATTCCGATATCCGAATTGCTGATAATCGAGGATTCCCTTGTCAGGCTCATGGAAGTAACTCTGTGATCTCGTCCAACCCGACACCGGGAATGACCTCGGCGATGACTGCGTTGCCCCGCATACCGTCTGCAGCAATGCCGACGACCTCGCAGCGGTAATCGGTTCCCGCAGCCGACAGACCATTCCAGCTGTCGCGGAAATATTCATGCCAGTGGCCGTGCCCCCGGTTTGTGTGAAAATTGCACTTCCTTCATTGCTTCACTTGGAATCAATGAAATGCATGGGATTTTCGATGGTTCGCACTCTTAAAGGGTTAAGAAATGGATTCTACTTGCCCACTGCATCGAAGTAAGTTGAAGAAATCTCAACGAATCAACTCCCAACATCGATCGCACGACTGGGATGATAGGAATATGGACGTATCTCCTGATGGCCTCCATTGGCCCATTTCATTCAAATCTCGCTATGGCCAGGGGCTTGATCGCACTATTAGTTTTGGCGGCGGCGGCGTGTTTTTTGTTGCGTGGCAGGTCGGCTACCTCAAAGGCCTGCCAGAGGCATCGGTTCAACTCAACAGCGCGGAACGGGTTATTGGTACCTCCGCTGGCTCGATAGTGGCGGCCTTGTTCTCAGGTAAAAAAATTTCAATTTTTTATGAGGAGCTTCGCCTACTGTCGAAGATCCCTCAATTGGTTTCGGTGTTGGCCCCAGCAGCAAATCTGAAACCGAGTCAGTTGCACGCAGTCGGATTACTCACACAAGCGACGACTGCAGATCCTGATGTTGTTCGTGAAATAGGAAGGGCGGCGTTGGCTGCTCAGGCACCCGAGCAAGACGTTATGCGACGCAATATTTTGCTAGTCACTCGCATGCGGCATTGGCCGTCGAAGATCTTGCACACCAGTACTGTGGATACATATACCGGCGAGCGTTGCATTGTTTCGAGCGACTCGGGAGTTTCCATTCCTGCCGCACTTGCTGCAAGTTCGGCAATACCGGGTGTATTTCCCCCGCAGCAAATGGCTGATCGAAAATGCATGGATGGTGGCACTTCAGGCACGGGTACGCACCTTGATGTTCTGGCAGGTTCCCAGCGGGCGCTGGTACTTTGTTTGCGAGACCCACAAGTGATTCAACATGGAGAAATGACTCAGTCGCCTCAAGCAACTTTGGTGGAATTTGAAGCGCTCAAAGCGAGTGGAACCGCAGTGTTAACTGCGTCGCCTGAATCATTCGCTGAGGCTGAGTTGATGGATCCAACAGCGGTGGGGAAAGCATTGGCGATGGGCATTGAGCAGGGCCGTGCCGATGCTCAGCGGGTTAAAGAGTTCTGGGGTGATGACGAGTCCTGACGAGTAGTCCCTGTCGACTGGAAGACGCAAAGTAATTTAAGAGTTCTCAATGTGTGTAATCTGGGGAGCACCAGCCCAGATTTTGGGTTGCAGACCCGAAAGCGACGAAAGGCACCCCGTGTCACTAACACTCCCAAAAACGGTACGCACCCAGGCATACATTGGTGGAGCATTCGTTGATGCAGCAAATGGCGAGACTTTTGAGTCGTTGGCGCCCGCAACTGGTCAGGTGATTACTCATATTGCCGCATGCACGGAGGTCGATGTTGATAAAGCGGTGGCATCTGCTCGCGCAGCATTTGAATCGGGTTCCTGGAGCGGCAAGTCGCCAGCAGAGCGCAAAGTAATTCTGCTCAAACTCGCGGACTTGATTGAAGAAAATGCTGAAGAGTTGGCGGTAACTGAGTCAATTGATGCCGGCAAGCCCATCACTGAGTGCCGAACATTTGATATCCCTGACGTTGTCAACACGATGCGTTGGTATGCAGAGGCGGCCGACAAAGTATTTGGGAAAGTTTCACCCACCGGACCAGATTCATTGGGAATGATTGTCCGTGAGCCGATTGGTGTTGTCGGAGCTGTTTTGCCGTGGAACTTTCCAGCCGCGATGCTCGCATGGAAACTCGGACCAGCGTTAGCCGCGGGAAACTCAATTGTTGTGAAACCCGCTGAACTATCATCACTGACCACACTGCGTATTGCAGAGCTGGCGACCCAAGCCGGTGTCCCGGACGGTGTGTTTAACGTGGTCACTGGGCTTGGACATATTGCCGGTAAAGCACTCGGACTCCACATGGATGTTGATTTAATCGCATTCACGGGTTCAACCGAGGTTGGCCGAATCTTTCTCACCTACTCCGCGCAAAGCAACATGAAGGAAATTGTTTTGGAGATGGGTGGCAAAAGCCCCCAGATTGTTATGCCGGACTGCGCAGACAAGATTGACACAATTGCTGAAGAACTTGCCGTTGGTTGCTTCTGGAATAGCGGTCAGAACTGCAGTGCTGGATCACGGATTCTGGTTCACAATTCAATTCGTAGTGAAATCGTTGCTGCTCTGGCAAAAGTCGCTAATAGTCGCATTGTCGGGGATCCATCTGATCCTGATACAGCCCTTGGCCCCGTGATCGAAGAAGCCGCATTGGATCGAATCTTGGGTTACGTCAATGGAGCCAAGGCGCAAGGCGCGCAAGTTGCTTGCGGCGGTGAGCGTTTGTTCCAAGAATCTGGTGGCTGGTTTATTGGGCCCACGATTCTTAATGGTGTGACCCCAACCATGACCGTTGCGCAAGAGGAAATCTTTGGGCCGGTCGTTAGTGTTATGGGTTTTGATACAGAAGAAGAAGCGATTGCAATTGCTAACGGGACCGATTACGGCTTAGCGGCCGTGATTTACACCGATGATCTTGAAACCGCGATTCGCATGGCACGCGCGGTTCGAGCAGGAACGGTCGCGATCAACGGCTATTCCGAAGGTGATATCAGTACTCCATTTGGCGGATACAAGATGTCCGGGTTTGGTGGCCGCGATAACGGCATTGAAGCACTTGAGCAGTACACCGAACTCAAGACCATCTGGATCACCCTGCGCAATAATTAAATAAGTTGTTGAGTCTTGGGGTCAGCCGATTGGTTCACTTTCAAATGTGGGGGCTTTACGGGTTGCTAGGAAGGACCCCAGCAGGATCAGTGGGAAACCAATTATCAGCCCTAACGTGATCGGTTCACTCAGTACCAGAACGCCAAGAATGACGGCGACGGCTGGATTGATGTATGTAATAACCGTGGTGCGCGAAGGTCCAACCTCTGCCACCAAGGAAAAGAACAGCACGAAAGCGAGAGCGGTACAGACCACACCGAGAATGGCAACGGCGAGCCAGACATTGATGGGAATGGATTCGGTGGGGCGTCTGATGAATGCAAATGGTGCATAGATAATTGAGTTGATTGCCATTGCCATGGCAACTGCGGCCAGTGCGGGTACTTTGGAAAGTTTCTGGGAAACAATAATGGGGCCTAAAGCGTACCCAACCACCGTAATTATGAGGAGTGCTGCAGAAAGCAGTTCGGTACCGGTAACGTCGAGACCGACAAGTGCTGAAACACCTAAGATTCCGATACCAAGGCCGAGAACCCGTGTCCCGGTGATTTTGTCGTCGATTTTCAAACGCCACGCAATGATAGCGGCGACGATGGGAACGGCGGCGATCATTAATCCAGACATCGAGCTACTCAGATTGATTTCGGCAAAAGTGAGTGCGCCGAGTGGGAATGAAATTTCGACGATAGCAAAGACAAAGACCCATTTCCAATGTCCTTTGAGTTGACGCAGGTAGCCACGCTTGATCGCGACCGGCAGAAGAATTAATGCGGCTAGGGAAACTCGAAGGAAAATAATCACCTCTGGTGAGAGGTATTCAACACTGACTTTTATGAGAAAATAAGGCAGACCCCAAATCAGGCCCAAGCTAAGGAACAGGATCAAACCGCGACGAGACATAACGGCACACTAGGGGAGTGGATAAATCGGGAAACGTGCGCCATGTCTTGGTATTGGGAGACTCGCTCGCATTCCAAGGTCCACAGGGGATTGTCTCGCCCTCCGATCCACGGTTATTTTCAAATATTGCGGCAGCCCACCTGGCGGTGAAATGGGGCACACCCTTTGAGGTTGACCTGGTCGCACGTGAAGGGTGGACTTCCCGTGATTCGTGGTGGGCTTTAACAAAAGACCCGGTTGTTTTTGGCACTTATCTGCCCCGAGCTAGCGCGGTGATTATCGAGGTGGGTGGCATGGATCAATTACCCGCCGTGATACCCACATACCTGCGTGAAGGAATGCCATATTTGCGGCCAGGGAGTTTGCGTCGCCGCACCCGCCGGCTCTACCGAGATCTGGTTCCCAAGATCGTGGGTATCACCGGTGGGTTCATGCGGCAACTACCCCAGTTGGCAACCGATCGTTACTTAACTCGAATCGTGCAAGCGGTGCGGGCAATTTCCGGGGATATCCCGATCGTCGCCATGACACCATCACCCTATGACAGCAAGTACTACCCGTCGCAGAAATACCACGTCGCTGCGCGAGCATCAGCATTGAGCTGGGCAGCCTCCAATGATGTTCGGATTGTGGACATCGAAAATCATGTGCTCAAAGGCCTTGCAAGCGGCAACGCAAACCCCGATGGGATGCATTGGGCGTGGGAAACCCACGGCTCTGTTGGTCAGGCGCTCGCGGGTGCTTGTGAACCTATTTAGCCATTACAAATCTATTTAGCCATCACAATGACGGTCAACTTGCCCTCATTGCTGCTCTTACCACCGGGTGAAGTAGTGACAACGGTGACGACAGTTGTGCCAACTGACTTGGCTGTGATCTTCCAAAGGGTTGTGCCGGGAACCCCGACCATCCCGGTGGCAGCAGGAGCAGCGTAGACGCCCTGAGACACCTTTACGGACTTTTTATCCCCGGAGACTTTCGTATCCCACGTGTAGCCGGTGGTGACATTAGTGGAAAGTGAAAGGGAAATGGATTCACCAGGAATCAACCGCACTTGAGCCGGCAATTGGGTGACAACGACGGTGATGTCCTTATTTGCGGCGCTCGCGGGGGAGGAGAGTAGGCCACTGGCCATAAATACTGCGGAACTGACTGCGATGACGACTTTCAAGGATTTTCTCATGTTGCCCATGGTAACTCAGGGGAGGCAGACATCAGGGCTTTTAGCCTCGGTAGTCTTATCCGCGCACTTGATTCTCGTAGATTGCTTCGCAAAAAGTGACGAATGAAACCCGTAAAAGGATGGTTGAAACCCCGTGACCGACGTAGAAACTAGCTCGGATCCCCGCGATGCGCAACGCTATGACTTCGCGGCAATACAGCAGCGGTGGCTACCGGTATGGGATGAACTCGCCCCATTTCGCTCAGGGGATCCAACCGATACGCGCCCTAAAAAATATGTATGTGACATGTTCCCTTACCCGTCGGGCGATTTACACATGGGACATGCGGAGGCTTATGCAATCGGTGACGTGATTGCCCGCTACTGGGTACTCAAAGGCTTCAACGTTTTACACCCAATCGGTTGGGATGCATTCGGGCTTCCTGCGGAGAATGCCGCGATCAAAAACAATGTTGATCCAGGTACGTGGACATATGCGAACATCGAACAACAAAAAGCTTCGATGCGAAATTACGCGTGTTCATTTGATTGGGATCGCGTGCTCTACACATGCGACCCCACCTACTATCGCTGGAATCAGTGGTTCTTTTTAGAGATGTTCAAACGGGGCTTGGCCTACCGCAAATACAGTGCGGTCAATTGGTGTACTCAATGCCAAACGGTGCTCGCTAACGAACAGGTCGTTGCTGGTTTGTGTGAGCGGTGTGATTCACAGGTCACCAAGAAAAAACTGGCCCAGTGGTATTTGCGCATCACCGATTATGCGGATCGCCTGCTGGAAGACATGGATCAACTGGAAGGTAAGTGGCCAGAGAAAGTGCTGCTCATGCAGCGCAACTGGATTGGCCGATCACAAGGTGCGCACGTTCAGTTTGTGATTGAAGGTCGCGAAGAACCCGTCAGTGTGTACACCACTCGCCCAGACACGCTGTTCGGTGCAACATTTTTCGTGGTAGCGGCTGACTCAGATCTTGCCGCCGAGTTAGCTGCTGGAACGCCAGCCGAAGCAGAGTTCAACACCTATTTGGACAAAGTGAAAGCATCATCGGAAATGGATCGGCTTGAATCCGGTCGCGAGAAAACCGGTGTCTTCCTCCAGAGGTATGCAATTAATCCGGTCAATGGTGAAAAAATTCCGGTCTACGCCGCGGACTACGTGCTGGCTGATTACGGCACCGGCGCCATCATGGCGGTACCAGCGCACGATCAACGTGACCTTGACTTCGCCCGCGCATTCAAATTACCTGTCACCGTTGTTAATGACGGTGACGAAGATCCACGCGAAACGGGAATCGCCACAACAGATAATGGAGTTTTGATTAATTCAGGACCCCTTGATGGACTGACCAAGGCCGAGGCTATTCCACGCATGATTGACGTGCTGCAAGAGCGGGGTACGGGATCGGCTGCGACCAATTACCGGCTGCGCGACTGGCTTATTTCCCGCCAGCGTTACTGGGGAACCCCGATCCCGATCATCCATTGCGAGAAGTGCGGTGAAGTCGCGGTCCCCGAGGACCAGTTACCCGTTGAACTCCCCAGCACTGAAGGCCTCGACCTCAGTCCCAAGGGTGTTTCACCACTTGCAACAGCCCACGACTGGGTGAATGTTGCTTGTCCCAATTGTGGTGAACCGGCACTGCGAGACACGGACACCATGGACACATTCGTTGACTCTTCCTGGTACTTCCTTCGATACGCAGACTCACAGAACTCAGAAGCCGCATTCGACCCTAAAAAGGTTGCCGAGTGGCTACCCGTTGACCAGTACGTCGGTGGAGTAACCCACGCCATCCTGCATCTGCTGTACGCGCGATTCTGGGTCAAGGTTGCTCACGACATGGGTCT
>JBBARV010000004.1:64426-71797 GCA_040399625.1 Candidatus Nanopelagicales bacterium
ACCCGTAAAGCGATTGACACCGGTTGTGGACCGGCAGACCCTGCAGTGCGCGAGGCCGTTGAAACCGTTGCGATCATGCTCTCCGTTGTTTGCCCCTACACGGCAGAAGAGATGTGGATGCTGCTGGGACATGAGCCCACCGTTGCCCGAGCCGCTTGGCCAACTGCTGATCCAACTTTGCTCGTTGAAGACTCGGTTACCTGTGTGGTCCAAATCGCAGGCAAGATCAGAGACAAGCTTGCGGTGAGTCCCGATATTTCCCAGGCTGAATTGGAAGCACTCGCGATGGCTTCATCAGAAATTATTGAAGCCCTAAAAGGCCAAGAGATTCGCATGGTGGTTGTCCGGGCCCCCAAACTCGTCAATATTGTTCTCAAATAGTCGGAAGCGCAGTCATGGGACAGGTGGCGCTGGTTACCGACAATAGCTCTGGAATACCGGAGGAACTAGTTGCCCAATTGGGGATTCGAGTGGTTCCCGTTGATGTGATTGTGGATGGCGTTGTGCTGCCAGAGGGTGATTCAATTGACGTTGCCCAAGCTGTACGTGACGGTGTGAAAGTATCAACTTCGCGTTCCACACCGGAGGCATTCGCTAGAACGTTCGAGTCGCTAGCGGCCGAGGGCTATGAACATGCGGTAGTAGCCACTTTGTCCTCCAAGCTTTCGGGAACTTTCGAGTCTGCGGTTGTCGCAGCGCGCACAAGCCCCATTTCGGTCACCGTATGTGACTCACTGAGCATTGGTTTGGGGCTGGGGTTTCCGGTCATCAATGCGGCGCGGGCAGCACAAAGTGGTGCGAGTGTTGCTCATGTTCTCGAAGTCGTGGAAAAGGGGATCGCTTCCTCGAAAGTATTTTTTTATGTCGATAGTTTGGAATACTTAAGGCGTGGTGGACGCATCAGCGCAACTAGCGCGCTGCTGGGAACTGCACTGTCGGTGAAGCCAATCATGACAGTTGTCGACGGTGAAGTAGTTGTGAAGGAAAAAGTGCGCACCCAGGCCAAGGCTCTGACTGAACTGGTTCGTCTAGCAGTGAGTTGTGCGCGTGACTATGAACCTGCGCTCATTGGGTTGCAGTATTTTGGTGATCGAAGGTTGGTTGATCAGTGCGCGCTCAGGGTCGCAGAGGAACTACCCGGGATCGAATTGTTAATCAGTGAAGTGAGTCCAGTAATCGGAGTTCATGCCGGTCCCGGCCTAGTCGGGGTCATCCTGATTAAGTCAACCTGATTGACGCATCACAGCCTTGTGAGCACGGCGAGCTGCCGAGCGGGTTGCCGGCCAAGCTTTGGTGAACCTGCGGCGCTCAATGTGATTGCGCCTGTTTTGAAGGTCGATTAGGCGACCCAGGGCGAGCCCCTGCCGTCCGCTCACATTGGGTGATTGGGCGAGCTCACGAAGAAATATTTCCGCCACATGAGCGTCATGCAGGTCACCCAGAATGTCGGTGATGGTGGCCAGATCTCGGGCATAGGTCCGCATGGCCTTACCGGTGATCGTTGCGGCAGACTCCGCCGCGTATCGCGCACGTTTGGCACGAATTCGCACCGCATGCCATTCGGAGTCTAGGGAGGTGAGGGAAAGTTCGCGGACATCTTTTGCAAGTTTTACCCAAGTGCGTTGCGCCATCGAGGTGAGCAACGGCTTTGCTGGATGAAATGCAGCCTCGGTAACCGGTGGTTGTGAGCTAGCCGCAATCAGGTCCTCGACCAGGTCATAATGGAGAGGACCGCGCAGGGCCATCAGCGCACTGCTCTGGGCTACACCTAGCCTTTGCTGCAATCCCGATCCGATGAAGTTGGCAGCAATATCCGCATCGGTTGGGTCGCTGAGCCCAGATGCTTGCCGGGTCAATCGGTCAAGGAGCACCTCGAGATCTCGCACTTCGCCCAATTCGCGGGCAATCCAGGCCAATTCCCTACGCAGATGTTGCGTGCGTTCCACATCAACGAGCCCCTTGAATGAACTGAGGGAGCTCCGCAGGCGCCTGGCGGCGACCCGCATTTGGTGAATTGAATCGGGCTCGCCTCGCCGGACACCAACGTCGGCCAGCAGAAAATGGCGGGTGTGTTCAGAAATTACGTGTTGAATGAACTCAACGGCCAGGCAGTCCTTTGCGAGCGGGCCCAGATCTGGAACGTCTGGCGGTTCACTTGCAACCGGTCCCATGGCGGAAGCCAATTTGGACAACTTCATGGGGGAAGCCCCGGAATCAAGTATTCGCTTTTGGACCTCACGCAATAGGTTCATTGCGCGTTTCGAGTCGTGGAGGATCTCCACTTCAATTTCGTGAAAGGCGTTGAATTCACTCTTGTTTTGTTCGACGCTTACTTGATCATCGGCAACTTCAACGAGGGAGTCACCGTGCTTGTCGACCAATGTGTATGTCATTCGGGTTGTGTTTACATCGGCGAGGTATTTAATCTCTTTATTGCGTAAAAGGGGTGCGATCATTGCTATAAATTCGTCGGGTACTGCTCCGGGAGCGCCTGCGTTCAGTGGTAAGTGCAATTCCTCACGGGCTTCTTCTTGGCCGTCTGCGACCGGAAGTTTCATGTGCCAGCCGGCATCACTTCCGCCTTCGCGCCGGCGCACCGTGATACCCCAACGAAGTAGCGTGAGTTCTTCCGTGTCGTAATAGGCGGCGCTCATGTGCGCGGTACTCGGACCAACCAATGTGGTACCGGGAAGGTCATGCAGATATGCAGTGACATCAAAATCATTCGAGACCCGCATCTTTACTTCAACTTCGCGGTGTGCTGATGCTCCAGCGGGGCTGGGCCCTGCTCGGTCTGGGGACATGCCCAACACTAACCCGAATGCCATGCTGAGCACCTATTTTCTGTGATCCATAGGGACAAAGCCGGTTGCCAGGCAATCCACAGGTCGGAAATCGGCTATTTCGCTTGCACTTGGGTCACCCTATTTTGAACCCATGTTAGGAACCCGAAAAACCACGAGCACAAAAGCCTCAGATCGTCTCAAACTTGCATTGCAGGACTGGAAACTCGCGCCACCTCACACAGATTTTGTTGCCTCCCCCGCTAAACGCCGGGGTACTCAAGGTCGACCGGTGGAACCCGAGTTACTCGGCAAGTCCGCTGAAACCAAAACCGAACCACGATTTCGAATGGGAAATTGGGATAGGCGCAGTATCCGTCCGCTGTTTTTCATTGTTGGAGCAATACTCATTGTGGTGTTCGGATTGTGGTTTATTGGTCGACCGTCGCAGATCGCGCCGGTGGTTGCGGGGGTTGAATCTGAACTCGTCTTAGATTCGGAAAACTCAGAAGTGAAGGTCGTTGTTCACGTGGCCGGCTCTGTCAAGAATCCGGGGTTGTACCAGCTTCCCGAGGGCGCTCGCATCGCTGACGCCATTGCAGCGGCTGGTGGTGTGAGCAAAAAAAGCGACGCGAATTCAGTCAACTTAGCCCGTGCGGTTGTTGACGGTGAACAGATTTTCGTTGGTGAGAATTCATCCGGTGGCACCGGCAGCGGCATCAGCATCAACAGCGCCCCGGTGAGTGAACTAGAAGACCTGCCCGGTGTTGGACCTGTTATTGCCGCGCGGATCGTGAGTTACCGCGAGACAAATGGCCCTTTCACGTCAATTGATGGGCTCGGGGAAGTTTCGGGGATCGGTGACTCAATCATGGGTAGTGTCCGAGATATTGCCACACTCTAAAGGCCTAATCCCATGGATCTGCGGCTACTTTTTCCAGCCGTTGGCTTGTGGCTTGGTGTTGTAACGACCTTTTTTCTTACCGGCAGAGATTCAGACCCAGTTATTCGCAACTCACAGGCTCAGGTTGCTCTCGTGCTTGTTCTGGCGGGGTGCATCATTTTGGGTATTGCGGTTGCATATTTTTGGTTATGTCGCCCCGTTGAGTTCGGCTCCCAAGTATTTCGGGTTCGCGGGATTTTCATGTTCTTTGTCTTACTTGGTTGTGGTGTCACAGCTCTTCAGATCAGCGCCCAAACCGGTCAACCACTATCTGGGTGGATCAACCAAAACCCCATAGCCCAGATCAGCGGCGTGATCAGCACGCAAGCGCAAACACGAGCCACACCAACTGCCGCAGTATGGAAGTCCCCGAAAATTCAAGTTGTCACACTGGCGACCGACTCAATCACGGTTGGAGAAGTGTCTTATGCAATTGAGGTGCCGTTTACGGTCGAAGTGGAGGCCGAGGTTGTTGTACCACCCCCTGGTTCATCGGTGGTTATCACCGGAAAACTGGGTCAGTCTTTTCGGTACGGAAATTTTGCAGCGGGAGTTAGCTCGGTCAGTGACATTGAAGTAATCAGTGGCCCAGGCTTTGTTGATTCACTCGCACAGTCAATGCGGGGAGGTCTCACTCGCGCACTGTTTGGCATTGATGAACGGAGTGGTTCACTTGTTGCAGGGTTAGCAATCGGTGACGAATCGGCATTGCCGGGTGCACTAAGAGACCAGATGCGCCTCAGTGGCTTAGCTCATTTAACCGCGGTTTCTGGTGGGAATGTTGCCATTGTTTTAGCCATGGTGATCTTGGTCAGCATGCTGGTCGGGGTGAAACTTGTTGGCCGCGTAGTGCTCTCCCTTGGAGCATTAGGTTTTTATGTGATCTTGGTACAGCCGCAACCAAGCGTTGTCCGTGCCGCAACCATGGGAGCAATCGTTGTGATTGCATTTCTTGTCGGTGGCCGAACCGCTGGGCCATCGATCTTGTCGACCGCAGTGATTATTCTGTTAATTTTTGACCCAAGTTTGGGAATCTCATGGGGTTTCGCCCTGTCGGTGTGTGCCACAGCTGGAATCGTTGTACTTTGCCCGATCTTGATGGAGTATGTGCGACGAACGCAATATCTGGTGCGCATACCACCGGTAATCCTCGCTGCTGCTTTGCTGACTATTTCGGCGCAGATCGCGACCCTGCCCGTGCTAATCGCCATGGGAACACCGATTGGGCTTGGTTCGGTACCGGCAAATATTTTGGCAATGCCCATGGTGGTTTTCATAACTGTCGGTGGATTGCTGAGTTCATTGATGTCATTGGTGAGCCCTGAACTTGCCCATGGTTTGGCACTTGTTAGTTCCTGGCCAGCCATGTGGATCGCGGGGCTCGCAGACTTTTTCTCAGGTTGGCCTGCATTGAGTGGGATCGCAGTAATTGCCGCATTGATTCTTGTCACGGGAATTGTGATGCTGGCTTGGTATTTCTCACAACCGCTGATTGCGGCTGGCGGGGGAGTCGCACTGCTCATTTTCTTATTGGTTCAAGGATCCCATTTTGCTCCATGGAACAACTGGCCGGGTGATTCCTGGACAATCGTTATGTGTGACGTTGGCCAAGGAGATGGACTGGTTGTGCGGGATCGAAATGGCGCCGTCATGGTTATTGATGTTGGCGGTGAAGACGCGGACATCGACAACTGTCTCAAGGATTTAGGGGTCACAGAAATTTCCGCAATTATGCTCACTCATTTCCACCGAGACCATATTGGGGGGATAGCTGGAGCGTTGCGAGGACGAAGTGTGCAACGAATAATTGCCACGGGTTACCACGAGCCCGCTGAGCAATTCGAATATGTTTTGCGTGAGATCCCCGCGGAGATCCCGCAATCTGAAGTGAGCGCGGGCCAGGAATACTCACTTGGTGACATGGCGGTAAAAGTCCTGTGGCCGGCTCGATTCATCCAGAAGGGATCCATGCCAAATAATGCAAGTGTTGTGGTACTCGTGACAATCCAGGGTCGTGGGATTCTGCTGACCGGAGATGTTGAGCGAGAGGCACAGGCTGAAATCATGCGCGCATTAACTTCGGTCGAAGTTGATGTGGTCAAGGTCCCCCACCACGGCTCAGCAAACTTTGATGAAGGCTTTGCCACTTGGGCAAATGCTGAGATTGCCTTGATCAGTGTTGGCCAAGACAATGATTATGGTCACCCAGCGCCCGAGGCATTGGAAGCCTGGGGTGGTTCGGAGATTTATCGGACAGACCAGGACGGTGCCGTGTCACTTTCACTTTCCCCTTACGGGGTCTGGAGCGCTGTCACTCAAAGGTGAGGTGCTTGTGCCATGCTTGGGTGTGCCTCATCGGATCACCATCGCGGTCGGAAGCGAAACCGTGCTCGTGGATCGGGTCAAAGTAAACGTCACGGCATCGGTTTCCCAAGAGGTCCCTGACATCACTCGTGTAGTTGTTGACGCCTCACATGATGACGTCTCGGCAAATATTGCCCAGGCATGTGCACCGACACTTTTCGGGGAAGACGTCCTGGTGGTTATTGAAGAAATCGATGATCTCAATGACGAGGGCGTTGATTCACTCAAAGCGGTCATGGCGGACTTACCGGAAAACGTGTGGCTGCTGCTCACCCACACGGGTGGGGTCAAACGAAAGCCACTCATTGACGCGGCCATAAAGGCTGGTGGTGAGAAAATTGACTGCAAAGAAATCAAACGCGGGCCAGCCACGACCGCTTTCCTGACCAAAGAAGTTAGTCGGCGCAAGCGCAAGATGACCCCCGATGCACTGAACCTCTTGGTTGAGTCATTCGGGCAAGACTTGTCAGCGCTGACAAATGCAATTGGTCAATTGTGCAGCGATGTGGAAGCTGACCCAATTGATGTAACCCATGTGCGGGCTTTGTTTGAGGGCACTGCGCCTATAAGTGGATATGCGATCTCTGACGCGCTCTGGGACAAGAAGACCGCCGAAGCAATCAAGTTACTACGGCAAAGCACATTGGAATCAGACCCGGGGCGCGTAGGGGTCACCACGGTTACCGCTCTGGCAAGTGGGCTGCGCTCGATGATCTTGGTCGGTGGGTCCGCGCCGGGCGCGAGTGAGAATGACGTTGCCCGGGAGGCTGGCGTTCCGCCATGGAAAGTAAAGACCCTGCGCAAACAATGGTCTCGTTGGAGTGGAGATCAACGTAAGTTAGCCGCCCTTGTTGTTGCGCTCGCAGAAGCTGACCCCGCGATGAAAGGCGGGATCGCAATCGGTTCGGCTTTGGACCCCGAGCAGAAACTATTTGAGCTAGAAAAACTTGTGACCCGCACTCATTGAGTACGGGTCACAAAAAATTAGTGTGAAGATTTACAGAGCAGCTGTTTGCTTTGAGATCGAGCTCTTGCGGTTAGCGGCCTGATTCTGGTGAATGACACCCTTACGAACTGCAATGTCGAGTTCGCGGTTGGCAGCCTGAGCAGCGCTTACTGTCGCGTCCTTGTCACCGGTTGCTAGCGCCTCGCGGAACTTGCGCACAGCAGAACGAAGGGATGACTTAACTGACTTGTTGCGAAGGCGTGACTTCTCGTTTGTGAGAATCCGCTTCTTCTGCGACTTAATATTTGCCATATTGGTTCTTTGCTCTCAGTTCT
>JBBARV010000004.1:71897-121714 GCA_040399625.1 Candidatus Nanopelagicales bacterium
CAGGCTGTCCGCCTGCCTTATCAGGCACCCGACGGCACGGAGTACATCCTGAACCTGATTGACACCCCGGGTCACGTCGACTTCACTTATGAAGTTTCTCGCTCCTTGGCGGCCTGCGAGGGCGCCGTCCTTCTCGTTGACGCGGCCCAGGGGATTGAGGCCCAGACTCTGGCGAACCTCTATTTGGCCATGGAAAATGACATGGAGATCATCCCGGTTCTTAATAAAATCGACCTGCCCGCCGCCCAGCCAGAAAAATATGCTGCCGAGCTCGCCCACATTATTGGGTGTGATCCGGCTGACGTATTAATGGTTTCCGCCAAGACAGGTGTGGGGGTTTCCGAGCTCCTCGAACGCATCATCGAGAAAGTTCCAGCACCTAAAGGCGATGCCTCAGCTCCAGCGCGGGCCTTGATTTTCGACTCGGTATACGACACCTATCGCGGGGTGGTCACCTACGTTCGTGTTGTTGACGGTCGAATTGGGACACGAGACAAGATTGAAATGATGTCGCTGGGGACCACCCATGAACTCCTCGAAGTCGGAGTGATCTCACCTGAACCGGTTCCTTCGGAGGGACTGGGTGTTGGTGAGGTGGGGTACCTCATCACGGGAGTGAAAGACGTTCGTCAGTCACGAGTGGGAGACACCGTTACCACGGCTCTGCGAGGCGCTACCGAGTCGCTCGGTGGTTACCGAGATCCGCTCCCCATGGTGTTTTCCGGACTGTATCCACTTGATGGCTCGGACTACCCCGAACTGCGTGATGCCCTCGACAAACTGAAACTCAATGACGCGGCTTTGACATATGAACCGGAAACCTCACTCGCCCTTGGTTTTGGTTTTCGTTGTGGCTTCCTTGGATTGCTTCACTTGGAAATTGTGCGCGAGCGACTGGAGCGTGAGTTCAATCTTGAGTTGATCTCGACCGCGCCTAACGTTGTTTACCGGGTGATCACTGATGCGGGTAAAGAAATAACCGTCACGAACCCGAGTGAATTCCCGGAAACCAAGCTTTCGAAGATCTTTGAACCGGTGGTTCGCGCAACGGTTCTTTTGCCCAGTGAATTTGTTGGGGCTGTCATGGAACTGTGTCAGCAGCGCCGAGGTGTGCTGCTTGGCATGGACTACCTCTCCGAGGATCGGGTTGAACTGCGTTACACCCTCCCACTTGCCGAAATCGTTTTTGACTTCTTCGATCAGTTGAAATCACGTACCCGCGGTTACGCATCCCTTGACTACGAACCAACGGGTGAGCAAGAAGCAGACCTTGTGAAAGTGGATATCTTGTTGCATGGTGAAGCAGTTGACGCTTTCAGTGCGGTCGTGCACCGTGATAAGTCACAGGCCTACGGCGTCCTTATCGTGCAAAAACTTAAGGAGCTTATTCCCCGTCAGCAGTACGAAGTGCCGATCCAAGCCGCAATTGGTGCTCGGATCATTACCCGTGAAACTGTCCGAGCAGTCCGCAAAGACGTTTTGGCCAAATGCTACGGCGGAGATATTTCCCGTAAGCGCAAACTTCTTGAAAAGCAAAAAGAGGGCAAGAAGCGCATGAAGATGGTGGGAAGTGTTGAAGTCCCCCAGGAAGCCTTTATCGCGGTTCTCTCGACGTCAGACACATCACCCAAGAAATGACCCACCAGAATCACACACCGTTTTCGCTCTACATTCACATTCCTTTTTGCGCAAGCATTTGTGGTTACTGCGATTTCAATACGTACACGGCACAACAACTAGGTGGCGGTGTTTCACAAGAGAGTTTTCATAAACTATTAATCCGCGAACTCGAACTGGCATCGAGCGCACTGGATGCACCGCTCGTTTCAACGGTGTTTATTGGCGGGGGAACCCCCACATTAATCGGTTCTGATTCTCTGACACAGATTCTTCGAGGCATCGAAAATAATTTTCCAATGAGTCCAGAAGTAGAGATCACAACCGAAGCGAATCCCGATTCAGTTGATGCGCAAATGCTGGCAGAGTTACGCGAAGGTGGATTCAATCGCATTTCATTTGGCATGCAAAGCGCTTCCCCCGCAGTGCTGGCAACCCTTCAGCGCACTCACACCGCGGGCGCTAGCAAACAGGCAGCTCTATGGGCGCGCGAAGCTGGCTTTGAGCACGTGAATCTTGATTTGATTTATGGGACTCCTGGCGAAACTGATTCGGACGTTCGTGATTCAGTGAATGTGTGCATCGATGCAGGAGTTGATCACGTTGCCGCGTACTCACTCATTGTTGAACCAGGAACGGCAATGGCGCGTTCGGTCAATCAGGGGGTGTTGCCACCACCGGATGACGACGAGTGCGCCGATCGCCACAACATAATTGACACGATGCTGGCGTCGGCCGGTTTCGATTGGTACGAGGTATCCAATTGGGCCAAACCCGGTGGTCAAAGTTCACACAACCAGGCGTACTGGACGAGCGCAAACTGGTGGGGGGCTGGCCCTGGGGCGCACAGCCATGTCGATGGGCGACGTTGGGTGAACCATAAACACCCGGCCACCTATGCGAAAGCCATGGAAAATGGCGATGCTTTGCATGCCGACACGGAGGAACTCACTCCTGAGCAGATTCATGTGGAAAAGGTGATGTTGGCCTTGCGGACTCGGGCGGGGTTGCCTGTGGGCGAACTGGATTCCGAGGAACTTGAACGCGCCCGAGAATTCGCCCTTGCAGGAGTAATCGACCCGGGTGAATTCGCTAACGGGGTGGTGCGAATCACAGATTCAGAGCGGTTACTCGCTGATCGCGTGATTCGTGAACTCCTGGGCTGACGGATCTACGGATCGGGCGTAGACTGGCACTCCTATGGCCAGAGTGCTAAGTCTGACCTTGCCCCCGGGTGAGTGGACGGCACTTCGTCGGTGATTTATTTACTTTTTGGAGGTGCACATGTTAGAGGAACGCCGACTGGCTGTGCTCCAAGCAATTGTCTCCGATTACGTGGCAACCCATGAGCCTGTTGGTTCAAAAGCGCTCGTGGATCGCCACCACTTGGGGGTTTCGCCGGCCACGATCCGTAATGACATGGCCGCCTTGGAAGAAGAGGGCTACATCACGGCTCCGCACACCTCAGCCGGCCGGATCCCAACTGATCTTGGTTACCGCATGTTTGTTGACCAGATTTCTCAAATAAAACCACTCAGTGCCGCCGAGCGCAAGGGAATTGACCGCTTCCTCTTTGACGCGGTTGATCTCGACGACATTATGACGAGAACGGTTCGACTCTTGGCGCAACTGACCAAGCAGGTCGCGATTGTTCAATACCCATCTCTTTCGCGCAGCCAGGTGCGCCGGATTGAACTGATTCCGCTCAATGAGCATCGGCTCATGATCATTCTGATTGTGGACAGCGGTCGGGTTGAGCAACGTATTGTCGAGTGTGCAGTTTCAATCGATGAAATTTTATTGGCTGACCTTCGGGAGCGACTCTCGGTCGCAATAGCTGATCAACCGTTTTCCTCTGTTCCCCAACGAGTTGAAGATCTTGAGCAGACTTTTACAGCGGAGAGCCGTCCGCTGGTGCATGCAGTTATTGCGGCAATTTTGGAAACGGTAATGGAAAAACTTGATGAGCGCTTCGTATTGGGCGGGGCGTCTAATTTGGCTCGTTACAACGAAGACTTCCCGATGACCATTCAGCCGGTTCTCGAAGCTCTCGAAGAACAGGTGGTGCTGCTTCGGCTCTTGGGTGAGGTCGGAACCGAAACTAAACTTTCCGTGCGTATTGGTCATGAAAACGAAGTGGAGGGCTTGAGTACGACTTCCATTGTGAGTTCGCACTATGCGCAAGAAAGTAAACCAGTGGCATCCCTTGGTGTGATTGGACCAACCAACATGGATTACGCCAACTCAATGAGCACAGTACAAGCAGTAGCCCAGTATGTGAGCCGATTCCTTTCCGACAACGAACTTAAGTGAGTTAAATGAGTACCGCTGCAACTGATTACTACGAACTCCTCGAAGTGAGCCGAACGGCCACGCCCGAGGAGATTAAAAAGGCTTATCGTCGACTGGCGCGCGAGCTTCATCCTGATGTTAACCCCGATTTGGAGCATCAAGAAAGATTCAAGATGGTCACGGCGGCCTACGAAGTTTTAAGTGACCCGGAAAAGCGTCAAATGTATGACTTGGGCGGGGATCCGTTGAGTAACCGCGGTGGCGGGGGTTTCGGAGGAGGGTTTGATTTCAGTGACGTTATGGGCGCATTTTTCGGCGGTCGCGGCCAGAGCCGTGGACCACGTGGTCGTGCTCGTCGCGGCCAAGATGCGCTGATCAGTATCACCGTTGATTTGCCAGCTGCTGTTTTCGGCGAAGAAAAAGAAATTGCGGTGGATACCGCGATTGCTTGCGAAAAATGCACCGGGTCGGGCTTGGCTGCCGGGACGCAAACAGTCACCTGCATTATGTGTAAAGGTCTCGGAGAACTCCAATCGGTTCAACAAAGTTTCCTAGGTCAGGTCATGACATCGCGTCCTTGCTCCGCATGTCAGGGCCACGGCACAACCATCCCGCACCCTTGTATCGAGTGCTCTGGACAAGGCCGGGTTCGTCATCGCCGCAATCTCACGATTGCGATCCCGGCAGGTGTTGACACGGGAACAAGGATTCAACTTCAAAGCCAGGGTGAGGCGGGTCCCAATGGGGGACCAGCCGGTGATCTCTATATTGAAATCGTGGTTCGCGGGCATGAGCTCTTCGAACGGCAGGGTGATCAACTCCATTGTGTAATCACGATCCCGATGACCTCGGCTGCATTAGGCACTTCAATAAATATTGAAACCCTCGACGGTCCCGAAGACATTGCAGTCGCAGCGGGAACGCAGTCCGGTGCGGTTGTCACCGTCAAAAATAGGGGAGCATCGCGGCTCCGAAGCAATACGCGTGGAGATTTATTCGTGCACGTTAATGTTGAAACCCCACGCAAACTCACGCCTGAACAGCAAGACCTTCTTAAGAATCTCGCACTACTGCGTGATGAGAAACCAAATGAAGTAGTGACCCGCAGTGACGGAACAGGCGTTTTCTCGCGGCTCAAAGAGGCGTTCACCAACAAGTGAGCGCATCCGTTTTTCTCGTTGAACCTGAGCTCCTAGACAACGCGGGGGTTGGGTCGCTGGTGGCTCTACCCACATCGGTCCAACACCATATTCGGGTTATGCGAATTGAATCCAATGAATTGATCGAACTCGTTGATGGTCACGGGAAAAGGATGAGTGGGACGGTCAACCCTGACGGGGGCTTCGCGGTGGGTAGCGTTCAGTTGGATTCCTTGCCAGCCCTGCAAATTGATGTTGCCCAGGCGCTCATAAAGGGTGATCGGCTTGAAAACTCACTCGACATGTTGACCCAAGTCGGTGTCACTGGGCTGATTCCCTGGGTAGCGGATCACAGTGTGGTCAAGTGGAAAAAGGAAAAATCGGTGAAGCAGTTGTTGAAATGGAAAAATGTGACGAACGCTGCGACCGAGCAGTCCCGCCGATCATGGACACCCGTGATTCACGAACCAATGACATCAAATGCGCTGTCAGAGAGATTCACCGATTATGACCACGTTGTGGTGTTGGAAGAAACGGGCATAAATCATTCGCCGCAAATTAATTCGGGTTCCGTCTTACTCATCGTTGGACCTGAAGGAGGGGTGAGTTCCCATGAACGGGAGCTCTTTGCCAGCGCGATGTCCCTGCGATTGGGAACCAATGTTTTCCGGTCAGAGACCGCCGCAGTTGTTGGCGTGTCCTACCTTTTCTCGAAGTCTGGGGAGTGGAATAGCGAAAGTGGAGGCAGCGTGCAAGGATTAAGTAATGCCTGACTGCATCTTCTGCTCAATAGTTTCCGGGGATATCCCCGCCAAAATCGTGCTGCGCACCTCTGAAGTGGTCGCTTTTACAGACCTCAATCCGCAGGCACCTACCCATATTTTGGTGATCCCCACGGAACACCACGTCAACGCGGCAGCTTTGGCCCTCAACAACCCCGCACAGGCAGCAGCTGTTTTGGCAGCAACCCAGCAGGTAGCCGCAGAAGCAGATTTGACCGATTATCGAATCGTATTTAATACTGGTCCCGACGCTGGCCAAAGTGTTTTTCACGCTCATGCGCATGTCCTTGGTGGACGCAATTTAGGCTGGCCACCCGGATGAGCCGAACAGTAATTGAAGTACCCGCCTCACAACCGATGGTCGCCTTACTGGGTGCATCAGATGAATATCTTCGATTAATTGAAGGTGCTTTCCCCGAGGTTGACATCTTGGTGCGCGGAAACCAGATCGCCCTCGAGGGTGAAGACAAGTCGGTAGACACTATTGACACGTTGGTGGGTGAAATGCTCGCCATGATCCGCACCGGTCAGAGTCTCAATGCGGACTCGGTTCACCGATCGATTTCACTGATGAAGTCGGGAACTCGGCCAAGTGAGTTAATGACCGCGAATATTCTCAGTAGTCGTGGGAAAACGATCAGACCCAAGACTTTGAACCAAAAAAACTATGTCGAGGCGATAGACAACAACACGGTTGTTTTTGGAATTGGACCGGCAGGAACCGGAAAGACTTATCTTGCTGTTGCAAAAGCAGTGCAGGCCTTACAGTCAAAGCAGGTTACCAGAATTGTGTTGACCCGACCTGCCGTTGAGGCTGGCGAGAAACTCGGGTTTCTTCCGGGAACATTGTCGGAGAAAATTGATCCTTACTTGCGTCCACTTTATGACGCATTGCAGGACATGATTGACCCTGATTCGATTCCACGACTGATCACTAGCGGAACAATTGAAGTGGCACCTCTGGCCTACATGCGGGGAAGAACACTCAACGACGC
Source organism: Candidatus Nanopelagicales bacterium (assembly GCA_040399625.1). Lineage (GTDB taxonomy): Bacteria > Actinomycetota > Actinomycetes > S36-B12 > S36-B12 > UBA4592. Next base: position 78,723 of record JBBARV010000004.1, read on the forward strand.
ATTCATTATTCTCGACGAGGCACAAAACACTACGGCCGCTCAAATGAAGATGTTCCTCACCCGGTTGGGTTTTGGTTCAACCATGGTGGTGACCGGTGACGTCACCCAAGTTGATCTGCCTTCAGGAACTGCCAGTGGATTGCGGGTTGTCTCGGAAATCTTGGAAAACGTCGAAGATGTTGAATTTTGCCGCCTCACAACGAGTGACGTCGTTCGTCACCGGCTAGTGGGCGAGATTGTCGCCGCGTACGAGCGTTACGACGAGGTTCAATTGAGTAAGACCGCAGGAGTTCGATCGACCCCGTGAGCGCCGACTCGTGACCAACAAATGCATTGAGATTGATAATGAAACGAGTGCCGCAATTGATCTATTGTTTATCGGTCAACTTGCGACTCATCATCTGACGTACTTAAGGATCCACCCGGATGCGCGCATGAGCATTACATTTATCGATTCTGAGCGAATGACCACTTTGCATGAAGACTGGATGCAGGAGCCGGGGGCAACCGACGTGCTGTCATTTCCCATTGATGAAATTACACTGCCGGCAGAGGGACTCGTGAGCGAGAGTGGCTTTCTTGGGGACATTGTTGTTTGTCCCGAATATTTACCACCTCAAATGATCGAATCTGGTCGAACCTTGCAACAGGAGTGTGAATACTTAGTGACTCACGGTATTTTACATTTACTCGGTCTGGATCATCAAGAAGAAGAGGAACACAGGTTTATGTTTACGTTGACCGACACGTTGCTCAACGATTGGCACAATCAATGATCGTTATTCTCTCAGCGTCAATCATCTTGCTCGTGATAGCCGGGCTTTTGATTAGTTCGGAAACCGCAATTACTCGCATTTCGCGTTCACGAATTGAAGACTTGGATCAGAGTAAGGCGTCTGCTCGCCTGCTCAGTGTCATTGACGATCGTCCGAGATACGTCAACGTATTGTTGTTCGTGTCAACAATTGCAAGCATCACGGCCTTCGTGCTCGTGAGCTACCACGGTGTGAACTGGTTGATCGACCAAGGTCAGTTGCCTTTACTAGGGGCTTTTGCAATCGTCGCTGCAATTTTGGTTTTGGTTTCCTACATTGGACTGGGTGTTGCCCCCCGAACTCTTGGTCGAATTCATTCAGAGAAGATTGCGTTAGCCAGTGCCGGGCCAGCACGATTCCTCGCAGCGATTCTTGGCCCGATTGCCACTCTGCTGATCCATTTGGGAAATGCACTCACACCGGGTAAAGGATTTCGACAAGGTCCATTTGACTCTCAGGCTGAGTTACGCGACCTCGTTGACTTGGCATCAAGTGACTCACTAATCGAAGACGATGAACGAGCGATGATTCACTCTGTCTTTGAACTCAGCGACACATTTGCGCGCGAGGTCATGGTTCCGCGAACCGAGATGGTTTTTATCGAACGCCATAAGTCGCTTCGCTCGGCCCTCTCACTTGGGCTACGTTCTTGGTTCTCGCGGATCCCCGTTATTGGTGAGAACGCCGACGACATTGTTGGAGTGATCTACCTGAAGGACATCGTCAAAAGAGTATTTGAATACCGTGATGCCGAGCACACAGAAAAAGTGGAAGACCTTATGCGACCCCCCTATTTTGTGCCCGACAGTAAACAGGCTGATGACCTATTGCGCGACATGCAGGCGGCTCGCGTCCACATGGCAATTGTGGTAGACGAGTACGGTGGTACCGCAGGCATTGTCACAATTGAAGACATTCTCGAAGAGATAGTTGGCGAGATTGCTGATGAATACGACACGGCAGCTCCTGAAGTTGAAGTTTTAGAAGATGGCGCATTTCGAGTAATGGCACGGATGAACATTGGTGATTTAGCCGAGTTGATTGATATTGATATTGACCCCGAAGAAGAGGGGGTGGACTCCGTTCTGGGCCTGATGGCTAAAAGACTCGGCCGGGTCCCCATCGCCGAATCACACATTGAGATTCAGGGTTGGGTGTTAATAGCCGAAGTAGGGGCTAACCGCCGAAACCGAATTGGTTTTGTTCGGGTAATTCCGAGCGAACCGCTCACCGGTGCGGACCTTGACGCGACAGACTTGGTTCGTGACTCAAACTAGTCAGATAAGCCCGCGAACCGGAGTTCTCTCCGTCTTGGGAGCCGCTGTTCTCTTCGGCACCTCCGGTACGGCAAGTCAACTCTTGATCCCTGACGCGAGTTCAGCCTCGATTGCAGCTTGGAGGCTATTGCTCGGAGCCATTGGGCTGGTGGTGTTAACTCGGGGGTTTACTTTTTTCCACCTGTACCGGATTCCACTGATTTGGCTGATGGGCCTTGGGGTTGCCGCATTTCAATTCTTTTTCTTTCTCAGCGTTTCGCTAGCGGGGGTGGCGGTAGGAACGTTGATCACCGTCTCGGCGGCTCCGTGGTGCACCGGGCTGCTTGGCTGGGCGTGGAATCGGATTCGACCCAGTCGAACGTGGTGGGCGGCAACTGCGATCGGGGTAATCGGCCTTGTCCTGCTTGTGGGCAGACCACCTGAGGGCGATATCGAATTAGGCGGAATTGCGGCTGGCTTAATCGCCGCGGCGAGTTATGCGGTTTTCACCAATATCGGGACCCAACTCACTGGAGAGGGGACTTCTTCAACGTCCGTGTTGGCTGCTTCATTTGGCCTGAGCGCCCTGATTTTGCTGCCATTTGCCCTCACGAGCGGCTCGTGGATTTTGAGCGGTGAGGGTATCGCGGCAGCTCTCTGGCTAGGGTTAATCGGAACCACTGCGGCCTATTGGTTGTTCGGCAGGGGAATGCGCGTACTTCAAGCAGGAATTATCGGAACACTGAATTTGGCTGAGCCACTCGTTGCCACTATCTTGGCAGTAACAATTCTGGGCGAGGCAATATCGGCCATTGGCATTGTCGGATGCGTCCTGATCCTGCTTGCACTACTTCTCCTTTCGCGATCGGTCACAACAGAGGCACCACACACGCAGAGATCGGATGTAGTAACCGGATGACGAGTGCAGATTTCAAGAGCGGGTTCGCGGCGATAGTGGGGCGTCCCAATGCAGGAAAATCCACCTTCCTCAACGCGGCGATGGGCAGCAAGGTCGCTATAACTTCAGATCGCCCTCAAACAACCCGTCGAGTGATTCGGGCGATTATCACCAGACCTGATGGCCAGTTAATTCTGGTTGATACCCCTGGAATTCACCGTCCTCGAACCCTGCTGGGTCAAAGACTCAATGACGAAGTCAAAGACACCTACTCCACGGTTGATGCGGTTGCCCTGTGCATTCCAGCCAATGAAACGATTGGGCCGGGTGATCGATTCATTGCCACAGCAATAGCGGCATTGTCTAAAAGCATCAACTTTGCGCTCGTCACCAAAACGGATCTCGTAAACCCCGAACAACTGATGAAGCAGTTATTGGCAGTGGCCAAGCTGGGTGAGGAAGTTGGGCTCAATTGGAACTCGATTATTCCGGTGTCCGCGAAATCAAACGATCAGGTCGACGTAGTAGTTAATGAGTTAATGAATGCCATGCCACCGGGTCCACAATTCTTCCCTGAAGACACAGTGACCGATGAACCCGAAGAAATTTTTATTGCTGAACTCATCCGTGAAGCAGCACTCAAAGGTGTCCAAGACGAGTTACCGCATTCCATTGCCGTGACCATCGAAGACATGTCATTGCGTGAAGACCGTCCGGAAAATTTCCCACTGACAGACATTTATGCCAACCTGTTTGTTGAGCGCGATAGCCAAAAAGCTATCGTGATTGGCAAGGGTGGATCAAGGCTCAAGCGTGTGGGAACCGAGGCCCGGCTTGAAATTGAAAAATTCTTGGGCACCGCTGTATTTTTGGACTTGCGAGTAAAGGTCGCCAAGGACTGGCAGCGAGATCCGAAGCAATTACGACGCCTCGGGTTCTGATTCCGATTCATTTCGATCACGGATAATGTCAACGGGTGTTCTCATTCGCCGAGTGAGCGTTCGTCTTTGAACCTCGGGGTGCAGTTCATATCGTTGGCCGTAAGCCTCAACGACGGCAGTCACAATTGCTACCAATGGGATTCCGATTATCGCTCCGATAGGACCAAAGAGGGCAGCGCCCACAAAAACTGAAGCAAGGGCAACACCGGAATTGATATCCATTGTCGCGGTAGAGATTCTCGGGGTAAATACATAGTTTTCAATTTGTTGGTAGACCGTTGCAAATATGGTGATCCACAAGATATCTATGGGTTGCTCAAAGGCAGCAAATAGCGCGGGGAGTGCAACACCGATATACGTTCCGATCGTGGGGATGAATTGGCTTACCAGTCCCGCGAAAATTCCCATGGGTAGCCAATACGGGATGTCGATCAAATAAAAGAATGCGATATGGGCCGCTGCTGAAAGTGAAGCGAGAGCTAGCTTGGAGATCAGGAATCCACCGGCTTTTTGAACTGATATGTCCCACACATTGATAAAAACTAATTGTCGATTGTGGGGCAGCCACCCGGCAATGAATCTCTTAATTCTTGGGCTATCTGCTGCGAAGTAAAAACTGAACACCAGCACGGTCAGCAGGCTGAATACAACACCAAGAACACTAAATACGACCCCGAAAATCCCACCGGCGAGTGATGAAGCGATTGTGGTGATCTGTTCGGTCGTGAGGTTGAGATTCGAGGTGATTTCAACGGGGTCGATATTGGCTTCAAATGTTGAATTGAGCCATCGGACCAGGTCCAAAATCAAAGCTGGCATCGCGGCAATGAGTTCAGCGATCTGGGTTGCAAGTGCACCACCGAAAAGTGCAATGAAGCCGCCAATCAAGGCGATTCCAGTAACGGCCACAATCGTGGTTGCGAGCCCTCTTCGCATACCTCGTTCGGCGAGTCCGGTAACGATCGGATCAATGGAAATTGCCAGCAGCCAGGCGAGCAACAGGTTGAATAGGAACCCAGCGAGCAGTGCGAACGACCACGACACGACCTGAAATATCAGAACGCCGATCAGAACCAAGAGAATCGATTTTCTTAAGAATCTCGGTTCAAAGGCAATAAATGAAATATTGCGCTTAGGCTCTTCAGACATGCCACTCCTGACTGGAAATATGACGCGGATATCCGGTGCGTTGCCGCCTAGAATGTAGTGTGCCAGTTTATCGTGATGAAGCAGTCGTCCTTCGCGCTCAAAAACTAGGCGAGTCTGACCGAATCGTCACTCTTTTGACCCGCAGTCATGGGCGAGTTCGAGCTGTGGCCCGTGGGGTGCGCAAAACCTCGAGTCGAATTGGCGGGCGATTAGAACCTTTTGCCCACGTTGACATTCTGTTGCACACGGGAAAGTCCCTGGAGAGCGTTACCCAGGTCGAAAGTATTGCTGCAATGGGCGGTCAACTTTCATCAGATTACGTTGCGTGGACCTCGGGTACGGCAATGCTAGAAACGGCCGAGCGTCTCACACCGCAAGAAGGCGAACCGGCTGTTCCACAATTTGCGTTGCTGGTCTCTGGGCTCCGATCACTTACGGCCAAAGAACACGACCCACGACTTATACTGGATAGCTACCTACTTCGATCACTTGCTGTAGCGGGTTGGTCCCCCTCATTTCATGACTGTGCCCAATGCGGAAGTGAGGGACCGCATCGGGCTTTTGCAATTGCCGCGGGTGGGATTGTTTGTGATGTGTGTCGACCACCCGGCTCGGCTGCACCTAAACCGGAAACGATCGAGTTACTCGGAGCCTTGTTATCCGGTGAATGGGAACGCGTGGACGCAAGTGAGGCACGCTCACGCTCAGAAGCAAGTGGGTTGATCGCGGCATTCCTGCAGTGGCACCTTGATCGAGGACTGAAGTCATTGCCTTTGGTTGACCGAAAGACTGCGGGAGCTGCAACCGTTGGAGAAATAGCGTGAAGAAGTCTTTTGCCCCACCACCAGCTCATATCAGCGGAGTGAAACCGCCAAAGTTGCCCAAAAATGTGATTCCCGCACATATTGCAATCGTCATGGATGGCAATGGGCGCTGGGCTCAAGAACGTGGGTTACCGCGAACGGCTGGGCATGAAGCAGGTGAGGCAAGCCTGCTTGATTGTGTACATGGCGCACTTGAACTGGGAGTGGGTTGGCTCTCCGCTTACGCATTTTCTACTGAGAATTGGCGCAGGTCACCGGAGGAAGTGCGGTTCCTCATGGGATTCAACCGAGATGTGATTCGTCGCCGCCGGGATGAGCTGAATGACCTAGGAGTGCGAATCCGTTGGGCGGGCCGCCGACCCAAACTGTGGCGAAGTGTGATTAAAGAACTCGAAGAAGCTGAAGCGTTAACCGCCAAGAACAATAAGTTAACCCTCACCATGTGTGTTAACTACGGCGGCAGGGCTGAGATCACTGATGCGGTTCAGGAAATTGCCGCCAAGGTGGCAGCCGGAAAAATTGACCCGGGAAAAATCACAGAGCGCATGATCGCAGCGCATCTGGATGAGCGCGAAATGCCCGACGTAGATCTATTCGTGCGCAGTTCGGGGGAGCAGCGAATGAGCAATTTTTTGTTGTGGCAGTCGGCCTATGCCGAATTTGTTTTCCTCGACACGCTCTGGCCTGATTTTGATCGCAGACAATTGTGGGAAGCATGTGAGATCTACGCCTCCCGGAATCGGCGTTACGGCGGGGCCAGTTAACTGCAGTTGGGACAAAGTCCAAAGATTTCAAATGTGTGGCTTACCTGCGTAAAACCGTGGGTTGTTGAAACTGTTTCAGCCCAACGTTCTACAGCTGGACCTTCTACTTCAACGGTAAACCCACATTTGCGGCAGACTAAATGGTGATGATGTGCGTCACTGCAAAGTCGATAAACCGATTCGCCATCCTCGCGCACGATAACGTCGACGTCTCCGGCTGAGCTAAGTGACTGCAAAGTGCGATACACCGTTGCCAGGCCAACGCTGTCGCCACGCTCACGCAAGTATTCATGGATTTCTTGTGTTGAACGAAAGTCGTCTAATTCAGTAAGGGCTTCGGCCACTGCCGTGCGCTGCTTAGTGGTGCGAACTCCAACGGTTGCCATGTGAGAGACCTTAATGTGAATGATCACCTAAGTGGTGTTCGGTAGGCAAAATGAGGTCTGTGGCCTTGTGCTCATGCAGTGATCCCAACCCATACGCATTGGTCAGGTTCTCCGTGGTCAGGACGTCTTGAGGTTTGCCAAAGGCAACAACCCGTCCGGCCGTAAGAATCACATGGTCAGCAGCTCTAGCTTCCTCGAGATCATGCGTGGTGAGAACAACCGAGCAACCACGATCTGGTTCCTCATGAATGATCGAGTCAATTGTTTTAGCGGAAGTTATATCCAAGCCGGTGAGGGGTTCGTCCAGTAAAAGAATTGCGTGATCTTGAGCGATTCCTTGGGCAACATAAACCCGCTGTCGCTGACCACCGGAGAGTTCAGTGAGGTGACGTTTTGCAAGATCAGTAATTTTTAGCCGCTCCATGGCGGAGGCGACATTTTTCTTATCCTCTTTTGAGGCTCTGCCAAAGAGTCCTAACCCCGGGTATCGAGCCATAGCGACTGCCTCAGCCACGGTGAGCGGGGTACCGCTGGGCACCGTTGTGTACTGCAGGACATAGGAAATCCGGGACTGGCTCGCCACCGGGGTTTCATCGAGCACGGTAAGCGTGCCACTACTGACAGGGAGCAGTCCGGCAATTGCGTGGAGCAGAGTTGATTTTCCGCTTCCGTTGGGCCCGATGATTGCGGTGATTTTTCCTTGCGGAATGGTGAAATCTGATGCTGCGATTGCAATTTGTGATCCGCGAGCAACAACGACCTTGTGGCCAACAACAACATTAGACATTGGACATCACCTTCTCCCGCCGAAGTGTTCGCAACCGAGTGAACGCCAAAACGACAAAGAAGAGCACGATGGGGACGATTGCCATGGTGGCGGATCCCGCCGTATTCAGGTGGTAGCTCAAGGTCAGACCAATCCAGACGGAAAAAACAGAAATAATCGCTGCGGTGAGCATCATGCGCGGAACTGTTCGTGAGATGAGAGCCGCTGTCGCGGGCGGTCCAACGAGTAGGCCAAATACGAGAAGTGTTCCCACGGATTGGAAGCTACCGATCACGGCGGCAGCAATAAGAACTAGCAAAGCAGCGTGTGCCCGTTTTGGATTCAGGCCCCATAGTTGAGCTTTATCAGCGTTAAACGACAAGGCGAGTAGCGGTCGGTAAAACAGGGTGGCCGCTGAGATGACAACCACGGCCAAGATGGCCTGAATGATTAAGTCTTGGGAGGTCACGCCCAGGGCATCGCCAAACAAGATCGTGGTGAGACTCCCTGAGTATGAATCAACCCGAGAAATAATAATCACGCCCAATGCCAACATTCCGACGAAAAGCAAACCGATCGACGTGTCTTCACCCAGCGCCGTCTGTCGATTTACCAGCTCAATGGCAAGCACCATGACGAGTGCGGCGGCGGCAGCACCGAGAAGTGGATTGATATCAAAGACAACTGCGGCTGCAACACCAGGAACAATCCCGTGAACAAAAGCGTCACCGAAAAAACTCATGCCACGAAGAACCAACCACGTCCCGACAACTGCCGTCATGAGTCCCGCCAGAATTCCGCCGGCTAATGCACGCTGTTGAAACCCGAGAGCAAACGGGTCAAGAAACCATTCCACCACGTCAGCCTTGCAGACCCTCTGCTATCAACTGCGCATTGGTGCGCATCATGTCAATGTAGGTCGCTGCGGGTGAACCTGGCGCCCCAAGACTTTCCACATACAACGGAATGACCTTGATGTTGGTGCCTGACTCTGCAGCAACAGCCTCAGCTAAAGCGGTTGGCGAAGATGTGTTTGAGAAAATTGCAGTAATTCCCTCGGCTTTAATAGTCGCAACGAGTGCGGCTAGATCCGCTGAACTTGCCTCGGCCATTGTGGTTCCGGCTGGAATAACTGTTCCTGCGATCTCGTAGCCGTATACATCCGCCAGGTATCCCAATGCTTCATGGTCGGTCACAAGGATTCGCTTGTCCGTGGGAACTGACTCCAGTAACGCGCGCACCTCACCTTCGGCTGCGCGGATTTGCGTTGCCGTTGTCTGCGCACACGTGGTGTACGCCTCGTCGCCTGTTGTTGTGGTGAGTTCGGCACCAATGAGTTCAGCGGCTGTTGCCATGCGATTCATGTCAAACCAGAAATGTGGATCTAATCTCCCGTGATCATCGTTTGCAGTGTGGCCCTCTTCAGAATGTGATCCTGCTCCCAATTCAATAGGGTCAAGTAACGGTGCAACTTCGAAGACATTGGCGCCGTCACTTGTCGCATTAGCTAACGAGTCGGTCAATCCACTTTCAAGGCCTAATCCATTCACGACTACCAAGTCTGCGCTAATCATGGATGCGACCTGATCGGAAGAAGCCGAGAAATCATGCGAGTCGACACCGGCAGGCATGAGAACTTCAACGTTTCCACCGGCGCAGAGAACGATGTCATTGGTTACATCGCCGAGCATGGTGGTGGTTGCCACGACCGAAACGGTTCCGGCGGCTTGTGCATCTGCAGAGTCCGTTATGTCCGCGGGGGTAGATGTTGCGCAGGCGGACAGGATCAGAGTTGAGGAGGCAAGGAGGCTCACAAGTGCAAATTTTGTGGTGGACATGAGCCCAACATAACCTTAATGATAATGATTGTCAAATGCAATAGTGGTTAGAACGAACCGCCAAGTTTGAGAATCGACAGTCCCACAAGAGCGCCAACCACCAGCAGTCGCATGAAGCGACGACCCGAGCTCAGCAAGGGCCAGGACAAAGCGAGTAGCCAGCCCAGGAAGGCGGCCACGATGAGCAAGAAGATCGCGCCTAGCCAAGCCCACGAATCACTGAGTACCAAACCCAGAAGCAATGAGGAACCCAAGCCAACGATGAGCAGCCAGCGAGGGGCTGCGGTCACGCGCGCCAGCACCGGGAAACTCTTGCGCTCAAAGGCGGCGCGCCTTGGGCTTGAGGAGTATTGGGGCGCCTTGGGCGTTCGTGGCGTTACCGGTTGACCGCTTCCGGGGGTGAATTGTGGGCCACTGGGACCGCGAACTCCACCGGTACCTTTTGGTTCTTTCTTGTTCTTGGCCACGGTTGGTCCTTCCTAGTGAAAGCGTGTCCGAGTGAAAACCGGTCGCTGGCCAAACTCTAGTGCGCGTTAATGTTCACAGATGAGCCTGCCAGATTTTATGAATATCGCACCCAACACCATTGCCGTGATTGCGCAATTGGCAGTGCCAGCAAGCTCGAAAGCTCAATTCGAGCAAGGTTATGAGCGCATGGTGGAACTGTGTTCGCAGTCACCCGGGTTTTTGTCGAGTGAGCTTGGCCAGTCCACCGATTCACTCGAAGACTTCACTTTGATTCACAGGTGGTCCGGCGTTGGTGCCTACCGCAAATTCCTGAGTCGCTATGAAATAAAACTAGAAGTGATTCCATTTCTCTCTACCTTTACCAAGGACTCGGTTACGGTGGAAATTATTATGGATTCACAATCGGACCAAGTTGAGAACGGAACCAGTTCACTTGCGCTTGATGCACAAACATTTGACCGGGGAAGTATTCACGGTGAGCGCTAAATTTGAGAACCTATTTGACGCTGGGGTCGAACTGGGGTCCTTATTACGAGAACAACACTCAGATTTAATTGCTGATGCACTGATTGCGTGCGTCCTGCCCAATGGCGTACCCGTTGCCCTTGGAATTGAGAGTGTGGTGGGCGCACGTGAACTCTTCAGTATCCAATTAACGAGAACCGGAGAAACCGTGGTGCTCGATCCAGATTTTCTCGCCGGTTTTGACGCGAAATCGGTCCAGGGTAAGCGGATAATCTTGGTTGATGACGGTGTGGAAACGGGGACTGCGGCGACGATTTGTGGCCAGTGGCTCAAATCCTTAGACGTTGCTGAACTGGTGTTGGCCGTTCCGGTTTGCCCCCGAACGGCCGTCAACCAATTGCAGTTTCTGTTCACAAGTATTGTCTCGGTGCAGTCACCCTTGGGGGCACGATCCTTGTCCTGGCACTACACAGATTTTGACGTTATTGACCTTGAGTCTGCCGTGACCCTCCTTGATCAGCGATCGAAGGCAATGGGTGCTTAAAGCACACCATTAGACTCACCGCATGGATCGTGTTGACGCAGTTGTAAACCTTGCCAAGCGCCGTGGATTTGTTTTTCAATCCTCAGAGATTTACGGCGGGAGTCGCTCCGCATGGGATTACGGCCCCAATGGCGTCGAACTCAAAGAAAATGTGCGCAAGCAGTGGTGGCAGGCCGTCGTACGCCAACGCGACGACGTGGTGGGGCTTGATTCCTCCGTCATTTTGGCTCCGCAAGTCTGGGAAGCCTCCGGTCACGTCAATGCATTTGTTGACCCGCTGACCGAATGCAAGAACTGCCACAAGCGCTACCGGGCCGACCAATTACTGGAAGCCTATGAAGAGAAACATGGCAAAGAAGCCGCTAACGGTCTTGACGACATTAATTGTGTGAACTGTGGCACAAAAGGTCAGTTCACCGAACCCCGTGACTTCAATGGAATGTTGCGCACGTCCATTGGGGCTGTCGAAGACGCCGGCGCGGTTCACTACCTGCGTCCAGAAACAGCCCAAGGAATTTTTGTTAACTTCCTCAACGTGATGACCGCGGCCCGCAAAAAGCCACCATTTGGAATAGGTCAAACGGGTAAGAGTTTCCGCAATGAGATTACGCCGGGCAACTTCATTTTCCGCACCCGTGAATTTGAACAAATGGAAATGGAATTCTTTGTCAAGCCCGGAACCGATGAAGAGTGGCACGACTACTGGTTGGATCAACGTTGGAACTGGTACGTCGATCTGGGCATGAACCCCGAAAACATGCGACGCTTTGAACACCCCAAAGAAAAGCTCAGCCACTATTCAAAGCGCACCGTTGATATTGAATACCGATTTAAATTCGCTGGGAGCGAGTGGGCAGAACTCGAGGGCGTTGCAAACCGCACCGACTTTGACCTCAAAACCCACAGCGAGCACTCCGGCACGGATTTGAGCTACTTTGATCAGGAATCCGGTGAGCGCTGGACACCATTCGTGATTGAACCCGCCGCAGGCCTGACCCGTGCAGTTTTGGCATTCATGCTGGATGCTTACGATGAAGACGAAGCACCGAACTCAAAAGGTGGCGTTGACACCAGGACGGTTTTGCGTTTTGACCCACGCCTAGCACCGGTTAAGGCTGCAGTGTTGCCACTGTCTCGGAATGCCGACCTTGGACCGAAAGCACAGGCGATCGCCGCAGAGTTGCGCAAACGCTGGAATGTTGATTTTGATGATGCAGGTGCGATCGGTCGTCGCTACCGCAGACAAGATGAAATCGGCACGCCCTACTGCATCACGGTTGACTTCGACTCACTCGAGGATCAGGCAGTGACAATTCGTGATCGCGACACCATGAAGCAGGAACGGATTGGCATTGATGCACTCACTGGCTGGTTGAGTGAGCGCCTCCCGATCTAACTGTTTTACTCTCGAGGTGGTTTATAGCCTTCAGATTCAATGCGGGCTGCATTCTTGGGAAGAAGGAAGCTTAAGAGTAGGCCGAGGAAAACGAAGAATCCAGCGACAATGGACACTGACTTGATCGCTGTGACGAACCCCTCGGAAGCTCCGGCAACCAGTTCTTCACCATTTGGTTGCGCGGCCAGTGATGGAATCGCTTGCCCAGCGCTGCTGGCAACCGTGTCACTCACCTCTTGCGCCTGGGCCGCTGGAATTCCTCGATCTTCGAGGTGACCCGCGGTTGACCCAAGGCCAATGAGCAGGGTGGTTCCAATGAGTGCGGTACCAATCGCGGCACCCACCTGGCGTGATGTTGACTGCACGGCACTGGCTGACCCCGACTCAGAAATCGGGACTTCGGAAAGAATCACCCCAGTCAGTTGCGCTGTGGCGAAACCAACACCCAATCCGTAGATGAACAACCATGGCACCATGTTCCAACCGGTGACGGTTTCGGAGAAAATAACCCCTAGCCCCACAATTCCAATTACCTCCAGGGCCATGCCTATCTGTAGCACCCGCACTGGTCCAACGCGTTGCGACAGTGGGGCACCAGCACCGGATGCGGCGAATGAACCGAGGGCCAGTGCCGTCAAGATAAAACCAGTTTGAAGTGCGTCATAGCCGCGCGTTGCTTGGAGAAATAATGGAATGGCAAACAGCAGGCCAAATTCACCGAGGCTGACAACAAGTGCAACCCCGTTGCCGGCACCAAAACTTTTAATGCGGAATAGGCGTAAATCGAGAATCACAACCTTGTCGGATGCAATCCTTTTTCTCTCAATAAAAACCATGAGGACGAGGGCGATAATTCCCAGAATTCCCGAAACCAGCACGATCGAAATGGAGTCAAGGGGCCACGTCCAACCGCCCACCTTGAAGTCGGCAATTGGCGAGATCCAACCGTAACGTTGCCCTTCAATCACGGCAAACACAATTCCGACCAATCCCAGCGTGATCAACAAGGTTCCTGGAACATCAAATCCCTTGCGTGCGTGCATGTCGCGTGTCTCCGGCACTACCGCGATCACACCGATAATCACAATGATTCCAATCGGAACATTGATGAGGAAAGCCCAGTGCCAGGACGCGTATGTGGTGAGGTATCCGCCAACAAGAGGGCCAAGGGCCGCCACGCCACCGATAGTTCCACCCCAAACCGCGAAAGCTACGGCGCGAGACTTACCAACGAATACCGCGTTAATCACCGATAGGGACGCCGGCAAAATCATGGCGCCACCAATGCCCTGGAGTGCGCGAGCCGTGATCAGGGTTATTGACGAGTCTGAGGCGGCAACGAGGGCGCTTGCGAGGATGAAAGTAATTACACCAACTATGAAAAGCAGTTTCCGACCAAAACGGTCTGCAAGTCGACCGAAGAAGATCAAAAGTGATGCAAATGTCAGTGAGTATGCGGCGTTAACCCATTCGGCGTCATTGGTCGTCAAATTTAAATCGGTCACCATGGTGGGAATTGCGACGTTCACCACCGTGGCATCGAGAATAATCATGGCGACACCCAGTGAGAGGAAAATCAGGGCAATCCATCGTTTTTTACCTTCCAAAACCACGTTGTGATTCGGTAGGGTGCTGGGATTTGTCATTGTTCTCCTTAGGCCTCGCTTGAGTCTGCCCTATGCGATGAAAAATTGAGAATCAGACATGCGAAACTTGGGAAGTGTCTACCAAGTCTGCCAAGCTTGCAATCGGATCCTATGTAGTTGATCCACCCGTTGTGCTAGCCCCAATGGCAGGAATCACTAACCGAGCTTTTCGTCGGCTCTGTCGTGAGGAAGGCGCGGGACTCTACGTCTCAGAGATGGTTACATCACGTGCGCTTCTTGAACGCAATGAAGCCACGATGGACCTGGTGAGTTTTGCAGCCGATGAATCCCCGCGCTCGGTACAACTTTACGGCGTTGACCCAATCGTTATGGCCAAAGCGGTCTCAATAATTGTTGACGAAGATCGCGCTGACCACATTGACATGAATTTTGGTTGCCCGGTCCCAAAGGTAACCCGAAAGGGAGGTGGCAGCGCGCTACCGTGGAAAAGAGATCTGTTCAAAGAAATTGTTGAACGCGCGGTTGAAGCCGCAGGTGGGAAAGTGCCCGTCTCGGTGAAAATGCGTAAAGGGATCGACGACCAGCACTTGACTTACTTGCAGGCGGGGGAGAGCGCTGCCCGAGCCGGGGTGGCTTGGGTCGCCTTGCACGGTCGAACAGCGGCCCAAATGTATGGCGGAAGCGCCGACTGGGACTCAATTAAAAACTTGAAGGATCACCTGCGTCAATTCAATACCCCGGTGCTCGGCAACGGTGATATCTGGACCGGTGCTGACGCCTTGGAAATGATGGCACACACCGGTGCTGACGGTGTAGTTGTGGGCAGAGGCTGTCTGGGACGCCCCTGGTTATTCTCCCAACTGACCGCAGCTTTTGCCGGTGAAGAGTTGCCCACTGAACCTCGACTGGGGCGTGTTCTTGAGATTTTACGTAGGCACGCCGAATTACTTGCCCTTGATTACGGTGAAGACAAAGGTTGCCGCGATATGCGCAAGCACATGGCCTGGTACCTCAAAGGATTCAGTGTCCCCCACACGGTTCGCCAGCCCTTAGGGACCGTGCAGAGCCTCGCCGAACTTGACGCTCTCTTGGCCCAGATCAATCCTGATCAAGACTTCAATTCAGAGGTGGGATCTGGTCCACGCGGTCGAACTTCTGGTGGACGCCGCCCCGCCCTGCCTGATCGCTGGTTGGAGAGCTGCGAGTTAACCGCTGAGGATCGGGTGAATGTTTCCCTCGCCGAACTCAGTGTCAGTGGTGGTTAACCTCACATTCTGACCTATCCGAAAACGACCCGCGGGCATCCCTTGAGTGACACACTGGCCGGCAGATGTGATCCATCGCGCAGGCCAGAAGGAGTAAACCCGGGTGAGTAAATATGTCTACGCATTTGCCGAGGGCGACCGCAGCATGTCAGACCTTCTCGGTGGTAAGGGTGCGAACCTGGCCGAAATGGTCTCGCTCGGATTGCCGGTCCCTCCAGGATTCACCATCACAACCAGTGCATGCCAGGTATACCTAGACAGTGGCACCCAACCTGCCGAACTAAAGCAGCAAATCGATTCGGCGTTAGACGAACTAGAAAAGTCCATGGGCAAGAAATTAGGTGATGGGACGGATCCATTACTCGTTTCAGTGCGCTCTGGTGCGAAGTTTTCGATGCCCGGCATGATGGAAACGGTATTGAATATTGGCCTCAATGATTCAAGTGTTCAAGGGTTAGCGAGTACCTCACGCAATGAACATTTCGCTTGGGATTCATACCGCAGGCTGGTCCAGATGTATGGCAAGACGGTGCTTGATATTTCTGGTGAACCATTTGAGGAATGCATTGACGCTGCCAAAGCCCGTGAGGGCGTTGGTACAGACGTTGAACTCAGCGTTGCATCCATGGTGGAACTTGTGCGCGAGTTCAAGGAGATAATTAGCAAGGAAACCAACACGCAGTTTCCACAAGACCCAATGGCTCAGCTAACTGGAGCAATCCACGCGGTGTTCGACTCATGGAATACCGATCGAGCGCAGATCTACCGTCGAAGGGAACATATCCCGCACGATCTCGGAACAGCCGTAAACGTGCAGGCAATGGTGTTCGGCAACGCCGGCGCGGGTGAATCAGGGTTGGGGTCAGGGTCGGGGGTGGCATTTACCCGGGACCCAGCAAATGGTGAGCAGGGTGTTTACGGTGACTACCTCCCCGACGCCCAAGGCGAAGACGTTGTTTCGGGTGTTCGCAACGCGCACCCCTTGGATTACCTCAATGAATTGGATCCAAATTCATACTCGGATCTAATGTCGAATATGAAAAAACTTGAGGGCCACTATCGTGATTTGTGTGACATTGAATTCACGGTTGAACGAGGAAAACTCTGGATGTTGCAGACTCGCGTCGGCAAGCGAACAGCGGCAGCCGCCTTTCGCATTGCAAACTCCTTGGTCGATGAAGGGGTAATTACCCTTGATGAAGCACTGTTGCGGGTAACCGGCGCCCAACTCGCCCAATTGTTATTCCCACACTTTGATGTAGGCGCCGCTTCAACTTTGATTGGTCAAGGCACGAACGCATCCCCTGGAGCGGCGGTGGGTGAAATCGTGTTCTCATCACAGGCCGCAGTAGACAAGGCAGCACAGGGAGTGGACGTGATTCTGGTGCGGCGCGAAACAACACCGGAGGATCTTGCTGGCATGGTGGCAGCAACGGGAATTTTGACCAGCCGCGGTGGAAAAACTTCACACGCGGCAGTTGTTGCTCGAGGGATGGGCAAGACGGCCGTATGCGGAGCGGAATCACTCCGGATTAACACAAAAAAAGGTGAACTTACAACAGCTCAAGGCCAGATCCTCACCGCTGGGGATGTTATCTCCATTGATGGAAGTACCGGTGAGGTTTTCCTGGGAAGTGTCCCTGTAACGGCGAGCCCAATTGTCAAACTTTTTGAACAAGGCAAACCGGATGCCTTGGTCGGAGTTGATGCTGTCACCGCAGAACTCATTGAATCAGTGGACCGGATCATGGCTCATGCTGACGCCAAACGGCGCATGGGCGTTCGGGCAAATGCCGACACCGGACCCGACGCCGAGCGTGCACGGCGCATGGGCGCCCAAGGTATCGGGTTACTGCGCACCGAGCACATGTTTCTTGGGGAGCGCAGGCAATTAATTGAAGACTTGATTCTGTCCGAGTCTGATGAACAGAATAAACGCGCTTTAGAAGCGCTCATGCCACTTCAGCGTAGTGATTTCACGGAAATTCTCCAAGCGATGGATGGTCTACCCGTAACGGTTCGCTTGATTGATCCACCGCTGCACGAATTTCTCCCGGACCGGGTTGAGTTGGCGGTGAAAGTGGCCGTTGACGCTGAGCGCGGTGAAGTGAATGAGGCTGACGTTAAGTTCCTGGCCGCAGTGAATCGACTCAGCGAGGAAAACCCCATGCTGGGACTGCGCGGCGTGCGACTGGGCTTAGTGCTGCCGGGACTTTTTGCTATGCAAGTTGAAGCGCTCACCCTTGCAGCCTGCGACCTGAAACGAAACGGTGGCAATCCGCGACCGGAAGTAATGATCCCGTTGGTCGGTTCGATCACGGAGTTTTCCATTATTCGGACCGAAGTTGGCAAAGTCATCGAGGCAGTATTGGCACATGAAAAAATTGAATTAGAAATTCCAATCGGCACCATGATTGAGCTTCCACGCGCAGCGATTACGGCGGGAGACCTCGCCGAGTTGGCCGAGTTTTTCTCGTTTGGAACCAATGACCTCACCCAAACGGTGTGGGGTTTTAGTCGTGATGATGTTGAGGCCGCATTTTTCAGCCGATATCTGGATTTGGGGATCTTCCCGGTCTCACCATTTGAATCAATTGACACCGAGGGTGTTGGTGAACTTGTGAAAGAGGCGGTCACCAAGGGTCGGGCAGCGCGACCTGGAATTTCATGTGGTGTTTGCGGTGAACATGGTGGGGATCCTGCGTCAATTCATTTTTTCAATGCAATTGGCTTGGACTACGTTTCCTGCTCACCATTTAGAGTTCCAGTCGCCAGACTTGAGTCAGGAAGGGCAACGCTGTCGTAATTGCCCGATCACTTGTTCACATGTGTCGCACCACCGAACTCGTGGTTAAACATGTGAACATGGGGCAGTGGCTCTGGAACCGGTAACTTCACCAGCGCGCATTTTTACGTTAGTGCTTACCGTGGGAGTCAGTTTGTTGCTCCTGATCCCGATTGGGGCGGCCGCGCAAATTGTGCTTACTTCGCAGATTGAAGATGAAACCACCACCCAAGTAATAGTGGTGATGGATCCCACGGGTGCGTGGAATAACCAGGATGCCGCTAAAAATGAACGCCTCGAACGGGCAGCGCAGTTATATGCCTCAGGGGTAGCTCCCGTAATCATGGTGACTGGACCGCAACGCGCATTTGATAGATCCCGAAAAGAATTGGAAAAATTGGGGATTCCACCCAATGACGTGATTTATCAGCCCACCGGAACTGACACTTTGGGAACGTTGGCCGTGGTCGCCACATTGCTCGAAGACTTGGGTTGGAGTTCGGCCACGATTGTGACCGACCCAGCTCACTCAGCCCGAGCGCAGGTAACTGCGGGGAAGTATGGAATTGACGCACACATGACCCCTTCATCAGGTGACGGAGCATCCTCACTCACTTCCGAATACGTTGCCCGTGAAGCAATCGCCTTGGTGAGGTACTACCTGTACAACCAATGGCAGGTTCCACAGATTCTTTCCAGCAAGTAAAGTCACACATGTGGCGATACCTCCCGGTTACAACGAGCATGATGTTGCGCGACCTGTAGTCGAGCCATTCAAAGAAAATATTCGCAGCGCATTCGCTCGTGATCGGGCCCGCGTTCTTCACTCTTCGGCATTGCGTCGCCTTGCCGCAAAAACCCAGGTACAGCTAGCCGGTGTTGCTGACTTTCCGCGCACGAGACTGACCCACACCCTGGAAGTTGCTCAGATTGCCCGGGAATTGGGAGACGCTTTGGGTTGTGACGCCGACCTGGTGGAAGTCGCCGGACTCGCCCACGACCTCGGTCACCCACCATTTGGTCACAATGGTGAAGAGGAACTTAACCGCATCGCTGATTCCATTGGCGGTTTCGAAGGAAACGCCCAAACACTGAGGGTCGTCAGTCGCCTTGAAGCAAAAGTCCTCACCGATAGTGACGAGTCTGCCGGTCTGAACCTTTCCCGTGGATCATTGGATGCATCCTGCAAATATCCGTGGGCGCGTACCCCAGGAAATCCGAAGTTTGGTTACTACGAAGACGACGCCGAAGTTTTCGCTTGGCTGCGGGAAGGGGCGCCGGGAACCCAGACGTGTCTTGAAGAGCAAGTGATGGATTGGTCAGATGACGTCGCGTATTCGGTCCATGATTTTGAGGACACCGTTCATTCAGGGTTGGTATCTATCCTTGAATTCGCGGACAAAAATGTTACCGATGAACTCTGTTTAATTGCCCAGCAAAGGTATTTGCCGGAGGTTTCAATTGAACAATTGCAGGAAGCCGTTTCGCGACTTCGCAACCTCGACTACTTCCCGAGTTCATTTGATGGCTCGATGCGCAGCATGGTTATGCTCAAAAAGTTCACCAGCCACCTGATCGGTCGGTTCAGCGTTTCAGCCCAAATCGCAACCCAACAGCAATTTGGGGATCAACGACTAACCCGTTATGACGCCACTTTGATTGTTCCACAAGAGGTGCGAGATGAAGTTGCGATCATGAAATCGGTTGCAGTCAAATGGGTCATGAACCGCCCCGGTGCGGATCGTGCATACGCACGCCAACGTGAAATCATTGCCGAACTCGTGCACGCGCTAGTACTAGATGCTGGTCGCAATCTCGAGCGTTGGCTCAAGCCCACATTTGAAGAGGCGGCCACTGATGCGCAGCGTTTTCGGGTCGTGATTGACCAGGTCGCCAGCCTGACCGATATTAGTATCGAGCAGTGGCACACCCAATTTTGTCGTTAGCCAGAAACTTCTAGTTGGTGAGACCGCGCACCGTGTCGGTGCAACGCTCGAGTTCCTCGCGGGTATTGAAAACATGCGGGGACACACGGACCAGTGAACTCACTTGGTGGGCAAGATAGTCGACCTGTGAGTATTCGGGTGTTCCCATAGAAACGTTGATTCCTGATTTTTTCAGTCCAGCAACAATTGCCGCAGTCTCAACTCGTTCATGATTGAAAGTGACGATCCCACTTTTTTCAATGCCACGGTCAAGGACGCGCGCACCAGGAATTTCAGCCAGCAGCATGCGCAATTCAGACGCGAGGTAATTAATTCGCATCTGAATGGTATCCATACCAAGTTCAAGTGAGTAGTCAATGGCAGCTCCCAACCCCAAAAGTGCTGCATAGCTTTTTTCCCAAGCCTCAAATCGCTGGGCATCGGTTCGCATGCTGTAACCGTCAGGGTCCCAGTTTGCTCCGTGTAAATCAGAGGGGAAGGGCTCAAGTTCAGTCAGGGCGCGCCCTGAGCAATACATGAAACCGGTCCCACGTGGACCGCGAACAAACTTTCGTCCCGTGACGCTCAAGAAGTCAGCGCCAATGGAAATGGCGTCAACGGGAAGTTGTCCAACCGACTGGCAGGCATCAACCAAATACCAAGCATTTGATTGCGCGCGCGCAAGTGCATGGCCAATCGCAGCGACCGGGTTGATCAGCCCATTTTGACTTGGGCAGTGATTAATGAGAACAGCCGCAACTTCGTCATCCAACATGGATTCCAGTGCCGCAACGTCGGTTACCCCGTTGTTGTCATCGGGAATAAATTCAAGTTGAACTCCATAGTGACGAGCCAATTGCATTACCGGCAAAACATTTGATGCGTACTCCGAAGATGATGCAAGGATTCTTGTGTCGGGTCCAAAATCCCCGGCAAAAGTGATCGCACTAAAAGCCCGATCCCACGAGTCGGTGGCGGAGGTGCTGAGGGCAATATTTGCACCACTGGTATCCAGCAGGGCGCCGATGGAATTGCGCACCGCATCTATGCGCCCGGTGGCCCGAGCATGTGCCTCGTATCCACCAATCATTTCTTCAAGCCGGAGATGCTCCACCATCGTGTTAACGACAATTGCCGGTGGTAAAGCGCTCCCAGCGTTATTGAGGTGAACTACTTCGGTGCACCCGAGGGTGTCAGCCCGCAGCCTTTCAACGTCGAGTCCGGATTCGTCATTAGCCATGGGAGTATTCAACCTTGGATCACCGGACCGGTCTGCACCGGACGTAGACTGCAGACATGGCGGGCCGGATCAGAGACGAGGACATTGCTCTCGTTCGTGAACGCGCCCGAATCGATCAGGTGGTCTCCGAATACGTCACTTTAAAGTCCGCCGGTGGGGGCTCGCTCAAGGGATTGTGCCCCTTCCATGAAGAGCGCTCACCCAGTTTTCATGTCACCCCTAGCCGAGGCATGTGGTACTGCTTTGGTTGTGGTGAGGGCGGGGACCTGCTCAGTTTCGTCCAAAAAATTGATCATCTGAGTTTCGCTGAAGCGGTTGAAAAACTGGCGGACAAAGCCGGCGTCCAACTGCAATACGTTGATGGGGGAGTAAACCCCAATAAACAACAGGGTCAGCGCAAACGGTTAGTCGAAGCCCATAAAAAGGCGACAGACTTCTACCAGGCTCAACTTCTCACTCCCGATGCGCAAACGGGAAGAGAGTTCCTCACCCAGCGCGGATTCGAATCCGAGATTTGCGCCACCTTTAGTGTGGGATACGCGCCAAAGGGATGGGACGCCCTCACTAATCACCTGCGTCAAGCGGGGTTCACCGATCAGGAACTACTCGCCGGTGGACTCGTTTCCCAAGGCAATCGAGGGATCTATGACCGCTTTCGTGGCCGGCTGGTGTGGCCGATCCGCGAACTCGGTGGTGAAGTAATTGGATTTGGGGCCCGAAAGTTGTACGACGATGATGAAGGACCCAAATACCTCAACACCCCCGAAACACCTATATATAAAAAAAGCCACGTGCTCTACGGACTCGATCTCGCTAAGCGCCTGATCTCGAAAGAGCAGCAGGCTGTCATCGTTGAGGGTTACACCGACGTGATGGCCGCGCACCTTGCTGGTGTTGGGACAGCGGTCGCGACTTGCGGCACCGCATTTGGCGCGGATCACATTCGGGTCTTGCGCAGACTTCTCATGGATGATGACCGCATGCGTGGACAGGTCGTCTTTACTTTCGACGGAGATGCGGCAGGGCAGAAGGCTGCCTTGCGAGCTTTCGAGGAAGACCAGAAATTTGTTTCCCAAACATTTGTGGCAGTTGAACCTGGAGGCCTTGACCCTTGTGATCTTCGACTGCAGAAAGGGGATGCCGCGGTTCGTGCCCTGATTGAGAGCCGAGTACCACTTTTCGAGTTCGCCATAAAATCCGCACTGGCCTCTTACGACTTAAACACCAGTGAAGGTCGCATTGCCGCTTTAGATGAAGCCACCCCGATCATTCGCAAAATTCGGGACTCGGCATTGCGCCCGGAATACTCGCGCAGGCTGGCAGGTTGGCTCGGTATGGATCCAGCAACCGTTGCGAAAGCAATCGGCGGGAGCGCGCCAGCATCAAATCAGTCCCGCAAGTCCACCGTCGGGTCAAGTGTTGAACGCGAGTCACTCAAGGCTGCATTACAACTGCCCGGTGCGGTCAGCGAATGGTACGCATCCGTTGACGAATCAACATTCGTTCACCCCAAGGCCGCAGCCGTCCACGTTGCTATCGCAAAAGCAGGCGGGCCAACAAAAGAATGTGAAGGTATGGCTTGGATCGACGCCGTGCTCGCAAACGCGGAGAATGACGAAGTGCGTTCCACTATTCGCGAGCTGACCGTTGAACCAATGCCAACCGAACCAGGAACACAAGATCGATACGCGGTCGGCATGATTGCACGATTACTTGAACTGGATTCATCGAAAAAAATTGACGAGCTAAAAGGTCAACTCACCAGATCAGAAGAAAGTGGAGAACCAACCCAATTGTTAAATCAACTCGTTGAATTGGAAACGTATCGACGATCATTACGTGAGATCTCATTTGGTGAGGCCTGATGTTCGGTCGAAACCAATTCCAAAAACAGCTCGAAGCCGATGCCAAATTGTTGAACGTTCCAAAAAGCGAGCGCATCATGGCCACAGCCCTGGGCCCAAAGTCCTATGAGCCACCGGTTGTAATCGCGACTGATTCGGCGCTCTATTTTGCAACAAACACTGAGCCGCAACGTATTGCTTGGACCCAGATAGCTAAAGCAACCTGGGAGGAGCCGTGGCTCGAAGTGACGACCAACGAGAACGCGGCGATCAAGCTCTACCTCGACCCGTGTGGGGAAGTGCCACCTACAGTTCGGGATCGGGTTACCGCAAGCGTGCTTTTTCGGGAGACGCTAACCCTTGACACCGGTGGCAGCATCACGGCAATTGGGCGACGTGAACCCACTAGCTCTGAAATCTCATGGCTGATTGAATTCCACGGAGAACTTGATCCTCGTGACCCATTGACAGCATCGAGTGCGGACCGTGCCTTGGCGCAACTGCGAAACACCCTCGGGGTGTAGCGAACACTTGGTCACTTGATAGTGTTCGGCGGTCATTCCCCCATAGCTCAATTGGCAGAGCATTCGACTGTTAATCGAAGGGTTTCTGGTTCGAGTCCAGATGGGGGAGCGTTGGGGTCGCAGCGGAATACCGTTGCGACCCTTAATGTTTCCCGATATTGATCGACACCGCAAATGTAACAGGAACATATTTCCCCAAAATTGAAAGGTTTTTCGAATGCCTGGTCTACGCAGGAATTTAGGGCTTTTAGGCCTGGTGGCTATTTCACTGGCGGTTATGGGACCGAGCATGGCGGTTTCCCTCAACCCGCAGGCGATTGTCGAGCAAGTGGGCGCAGCGGTTCCTCTCACCTTTATTCTTGCCGCTATTCCGCTGGGAATCATTGCGTATTCATTTGTGGTCCTGACTCGACGACGTGGCTCAGCCGGTTCACTATTTGGGCTGGTTGGCGTCGAAATTGGTCCCCGGACAGGAACCGTTGCTGGTTTGTGGCTCATTACCGCCTACGTCACGTTTGCATCCCTCACAGCAGTCTCTTTCGGCATATTCCTTAGCTCGCTAATTGAGACACTGGGCGGACCAACCTTGCCCAGCTTCGTTTCACTCGTTATCGCTTTAGTCATGGTGCCTATTACTTCATTCCTGGCCGGGAGAACGATTAAGACGCTTGGTCATATTTTGCTTATTCTTGAAGGGCTGACCATGGTTGCGATCCTTGTGGTCTGTGGCATCACATTGTCGAAGCTCATGAATGGTGGCGGACCGCAAGGGCAGACCGTTGATTGGTCGGCTTTCAAATTTGAAGGTGTAGCCGTTGGACCGATTGCCCTCGCGCTCACCTTTGCATTGCTTTCCAGTGCAGGGTTTGAAGGGGCTGCGGCCGCCGGCGAAGAAACCAATAACCCTAAGAAATCAATTCCCCGTGCGCTGATCATCGTCACGGTGCTTTCGAGTTCGTTTTATATTTTTGTCACGACCATGGCCGTGTGGGCATTTGGAACGGCGCCGAATCAGTTGGAAAAGTTTTCAGCCTCGGGCTCGCTCCCCGGTGATATCGCTAATGCGTATGTCGCGGACGGCTTGGGAGATTTGATCACTCTGGGTGGTGCAGTTTCCTCATTCGCCTGTTTAGTTGGTGCTCAGATTGCTGGGGGACGCATTCTTTTCGCCTTCGGTCGCGATTCGGTTCTCCCCAGCCGCTTTGGCGAACTCTCCGCACAGGGAACTCCAGTGCGAGGGAGTTACACCGTCGGAGCTGCAGCGTTTGTTTTGGTGATCTTTGCTGCCATCACAACCGCATTTGATTCTTTCTCTGCTTTTGAGATGGTCAGTGATATGGCAGGGGTCCTTATCGCGGCCGCCTACGGCACGGCCTGCGTCGCAGCTATGAAAGTTCTTTGGTCAGGCTCACACCGCTGGTTGGCGGTAATCCCAATAGTAGGAATTGGGATTCTGATCGCAATCATCGTCTTGCAGGTATTCCCGTTGCCCTCGGGTTGGGAATTAATTGCCCCGACGGTGGCTATTGCCGCGCTCGTACTTGGAGCAGTGGTGGGTCGCAGGCGTGGAGAGCGTGCACGCGAAGCGCTATCGCAATAATTGGAATGGAATTTCTAGCGGTTACGGCCTAAATTCTCATGACCGCTCACCCAGTCCCCAGCGAGCACTGCAGAGGCGAGTGAGATCTCCCCGGCAAGGACGGTTGCTGCTGCGATCTCGGCAAGTTTCTTGGCAGAGCCTGCACCCGTGCAACCAAGAAGTTCCAGACATTCACGTTGGGTTGCGAGTCCGGTACCGCCACCGTGGGTGGCGAGGATCAACGAGGGCAAAGTCATTGACCAGTAATAGTCGCCATTATCGAGCAATTGTGTGTAGAGCAGGCCGCTATGTGACTCGGCAATGTTGGCAACGTCTTGTCCGGTTGCGATGAACAATGCGGTGAGTCCATTGGCGGCGTGGGCGCCGTTATTAGCCGAACCGGCCATAAATGAACCGGCTTGGGAGATCTGTCGCGCCTTGAACAAGTCTTTGGGTGAAACACCAACTAGATCTTGCAAGGTCTGTGCCGACGTGGTTACTTCGGCAATCACTCGTTTGCCGCGGGTGAGCAATGTATTTATCTGTGAATGCTTTTTATCGGTGTCAATATTTCCGGAAAGGATGAAGTCGATGTCGGGGGCATAGTTTGCCTTGATCCACGTGCAGGCGGCAAGAGTGGCTTTACTCACCATATTTTGACCGGCAGCATCACCCGTTGAGTAATCAAAACGAAGATACAAATTTGGCCCAACCGAGAATTGCGTGATTCCTTCGAGTTTACCAACACTGGTGGTGCTTTCGGCTACCGTGCGAATTTTCTCTAATGTTTCATCGACCCACAAACCAAAGTCGCGTGCATCCCGCGCACTGGCGAACAGAAATGCGGGGGAGCGTTGCATGTGATCTTGGGAGATGGTGACCGTTGCACCACCGGACTCGTGAATTACCCGCATTCCGCGGTTGTAACTTGCAATGAGGGCGCCTTCAGTTGTGGCAAGGGGAACGTAGTACTCGCCGGATGCATGCTCACCGTTGACGAGGAGTGGACCAGCGATTCCAATGGGGACTTGCGCTGCGCCAATAAAGTTCTCGATGTTTCCGCGAGTGGTTTCCGGATCAAAGCTGAATGCAGCTACGTGGTTGAGCTCTGTCCCACTGTCGCGGGTGAGAAACTCTCGACGGGTTTGAGCGGCCTGAGCGCCGTGGTCATTCTCACGATCGCGCGGAATAGAAACTCGACTCATGGTTCATTGCTCCTTATGTAACCGAGATGTAACCGAGGCTTGACTTTATCCTGCGAGGCTTTACTGAATTTGAGGGCCAGAACTCATGCGCCGATTAAGATTCATGAGTGACTCATGATCCGTTGGCAATATCTAGTGATTCTCCCGAAACCATCATGTTCATCCGACATGGTGAAAAGCCAAATGAGACGGGCGCTCCCTTTGGAGTAAATCAGCATGGGAAGGAAGATTCCCACGCCCTCTCGGTTCGCGGGTGGCAGCGGGCCGGGGCATTAGCCGGGTTATTCAAGTTGGCGCAGCAGTCGGGGTATCCAGGCTTAGTCACACCAGCGGCAATTTATGCGACCGCCCCAAATTCGGATTCACACAGCACCCGCGAATTCAACACCGCGCAACCACTCGCTGATGCACTAAGCATCACGGTCAATGTTGATTACCCACATGGTCATGAACGTCACCTCGCAACTCACATAGTTGGGCAAACTCACCCCACGTTGGTGGTGTGGCACCACGGAGAACTTCCTGCCACCATCGCTAACTTTCCGATTGTGAATATGGGTGATCTACCGAGTCAATGGCCCGAGGAGCGTTTTGACCTGGTGTGGGTGTTAAAGCGCGACACTGATTCCTTGCAATACACATTTAGCCAGGTGAATCAGAGGCTCCTTGACGGTGATCAGCCGTGAGTGGCGAGTAGGTTTTCAGCATGAGTAAGTTTGCAATTAAGCGTCCCGTCATCTCTCTGCTCATCTGGGCTCTTCTAATCGTGGGTCTGGGGGCTTTTGCAACAAGCCTTGGCTCAAAATTCAATGACAGTTTCTCGCTTCCGGGCGCCCAATCCACAAAGGCCCAGGAACTGCTTGAGAAACTCAACGAGGGTGGTCCAAGTAACGCGAGTATCAAAATCATTTGGTCACCCACCCAAGGTTCGGTGACAGACGAAAAGACCCAGAAGGCAATTCAACCCCTGCTTGAGTCAATAGCAGGTCTTGATGGAGTTCAGTGCGTAACGAGTCCATATAAAAAGAACCTGGGCAGTCAATGCAAATCAGAGGTGAATGTCTCCGTTGAAGAATCTCTCATGCACGCGATCCATCAGGAGTTGCGCAAAGTTAGCGGACTGACCAACAAGGAAATCGATCAAGTTGCCAAGGTGCTAGCGGGAATTGGACCACTTGCAGAGGCCAATGGAGCAGACCTAGCCAAAATTGCCAAGGTACTCCCACTGCTCTCCAAACTTTCGATGTTGCCCCCCGACATAATTGCCGGGCTCCGCAGCATTGATCAAGCCATTGCTGATGCTTCGACCGGACTCACCGAAAAAGAACTCGAAGAAGTGAACCAAGCACTTGGTGGACTTCAGGAATTTGCCAAGATTCCCCTGGATATTCGTGAAGCGTTGGCGAAAACCTCACCGGCTGAACTGGCGGCCGTAGCGCGCGCCCTTCCAAAAGCTGTTGCTGAACTCAATAAGTTAGAAAAAGAATTCAATACCGGAGTGGATTCACTTCGTGCCGCTGCCAAAGCCACTGACTCGGCGTTAAGTCCGATCGGTTCACGAGGTGAGGTTGCTTTTGCCACGGTGACCATTAATAGCGCAACTCTTAAATCGGCGGAAGCAACACGAATAGTTGATTTGGTTCAGGCAGCGAATTCGGAGACCCTTACTGTTGGTGCTAGCGGGGGAGTTCTTGAGGGCGCAGGAGCAGGTGAAACCAACAGCGAGGCAATTGGTCTTCTCGCCGCAATTGTTATTTTGCTAATTGGGTTTGGATCCCTCATCGCTGCGGGGCTTCCCATCTTTGTGGCAGTTACAGGATTAGTAGGTGGCCAACTACTTGTAATTGTTGTTGCCAAATTCACAACGGTTGCTAGTTTTGCGCCAACACTCGCGGCAATGATCGGTCTTGGTGTCGGTATTGATTACGCACTCTTTATTACCAATCGTTACCGCCAAGGTTTACAGGATGGCATGTCACCTAAGGACGCAGCCCTTAAATCAGTCGGCACCGCCGGTCGCGCCGTGCTCTTTGCTGGCAGCACGGTGATTATGGCGTTGTTGGGAATGTTTGTGCTGGGAATTCAATTCTTCAACGGGCTGGCAGTTGCCGCAGCGGTCGCTGTTCTTATGGTGATGGCTTCAGCCTTATTCATGCTGCCAGCGCTGTTGAGTTTGCTGGGCACGAAAGCATTTGGTATCCGGATGCCGTGGGGGAAAAATCCACAAGGCACTCCCGAGGATCCCAAACGCTGGCGGGCATTTGGTCACTTACTTCAGAAAAAACCGCTCATCCCAGTTTTGCTCAGTTTGATTCTCATTGGTGGCCTTGCTTTCCCCGCGCTCTCACTTCAATTGGGATTCCCTGATGACGGAAGTCAAGCGAAAAATACGCCTCTACGCACCGGCTACGACTTGTTGTCGCAAGGATTTGGACGAGGAGTCAGCGGTCCATTTTTCATTGCCGTTGAAACGAAAAAGAACGGTGATTTCGAGGCACTTAAACAGACTATTCGTGCCCTCAATGAAACTGAAGGTGTGGCAAGTACGATTCCAAGTTTGGACATGCTGCCACTTGTTGAATTGAATAAGGATGCATTTGGTGCCGGAGGGAATGTTACGTCCGTTCTGGTTCAACCCACTACGTCACCGCAAGACGAAGCGACTGCAGCTACGTTGGAGCGTCTGCGAAGTACAACGGCGGTGGAGATTGAAGAAAAAGATGGAACCCAAATATTTGTTGGAGGAAGCCAAGCTGTATCCACTGATTTCACCGACGTTCTCATTAAGGTCTTACCACTATTCCTGCTGCTCGTTGTCGGTCTAGGTTTTCTCGCTTTGATTCTGCTCTTTCACTCGCTCGTCATACCGCTGACCGCAGCGGTGACAAGTTTGTTGAGTTTCGCAGCAGCGATGGGTGTCACAGTTGCTGTGTTCCAGTGGGGTGTTGCAGATTCGCTTCTTGGAGTGAGCGGAACTGGACCAATCCTCCCGTTCCTGCCGGTAATGGTGTTCGCCATCTTGTTTGGCCTATCGATGGACTATCAAGTATTTCTTGTCTCGCGGATGAAAGAAGAATGGGAGAAATCGGGGGATAACCGTCTCTCGATTCTCAATGGTCTTGCAGGTAGCGGCAAGGTGGTTGTGATCGCAGCCTCAATTATGAGTGCCGTTTTTATCTCATTCGTTCCCACGCCCATTGACACAATCAAACTATTCGGTGTCGCCCTGACAGCAGCAGTTCTCATTGATGCTTTCATTGTTCGGCTCATTTTGGTGCCCTCATTGATGACGCTTCTCGGTAGTTCCAATTGGTATCTACCAAAGTGGCTCAACAAGGTGCTCCCAAAAATCACGCTTGAGTGACATAACCCCAGGTATGCCTCGGCGTGGCAACGCTCACTTGTCGGGTTTTTGCTCTATAAATGAGGAAGACCCCTCGAAGTATGAGTTCGAGGGGTCTTCCATTTAGGTGGCGCCTTTGCTGTCCGGTTTCCCAGGGCCTTCGCGTACCTTGCTGTTTCGCGATGCTCGCTCCGTGTTGCCACTTCGCCAGTTGTTCTTCCACCTTCAGATCTCTCTTCACAACCGACCCCACCAGCATGTGGTGTCTCCGGATCTTCCCCGGACCAGCTGTTAAATCCTTACCTGACCTTCGCCTTGCGACTCAGTGGATTATTTCTACACCCAATGCAAATGGGCGCGCAAGCGTTTTTCAAAAATATTTATTTTATTTTTTCTTTTAGATGACTCATTCGTAACATGCGCAACACGAGTTAATTTACTTCACTTTAGTTCAGTCAGTCAGGCAGTTGACTTAACGCGAAGAGTGCTTGTATTGATTGCAACGGGACCCTCGATAGAGTTTGTGCACCGCTAGGGGCGGTAGCTCAGCTGGTTAGAGCCCCGAACTCATAATTCGGTCGTCGTCGGTTCGAGCCCGACCCGCCCCACCATCGTCTAAAAGTTTGGAGGCTATACGGAAAATGAAACCAATCAACGATATTGCCGCAACACTTGGAATCGATACTGAGAATCTTGAGGCCTATGGCAAGTACAAGGCCAAGGTAAATTTAAAATACCTTGACTCCCTACCCATGCGCGAAGGTTCAAATTTAATTCTCGTTACTGCAATCAGTCCGACACCTGCAGGCGAAGGAAAGACAACGACCACCGTTGGCTTGGGTGATGCACTGCGCCACATTGGTAAAAACGCCATTATTACGCTGCGCGAACCATCTTTAGGTCCTGTCTTTGGGATGAAGGGTGGGGCGACAGGCGGTGGCCTTGCCCAAGTTGTCCCAATGGAGGACATCAATCTTCACTTCACGGGAGATTTCAGCGCGATAGCCTGTGCTCATAACCTACTTGCAGCATTACTTGATAATCATATTTATCAGGGCAACGAACTCGCTATCGATATTCGCCGAGTGGCATGGAAACGTGTAATCGATATGAATGATCGGGCTCTCCGTGAAATCATCCAATCTCTCGGGGGCGTTAGTAACGGTTATCCTCGAAGTGATGGTTTTGACATAGTTGTTGCATCAGAGATCATGGCTATCTTTTGTCTTGCGACCTCAATTGAGGACTTGAAAGATAAGATCGGACGAATTGTCGTTGGATATAGAAGCGACAAGACTCCAGTTCTGGCAAGTGATCTCAACGCTCAAGGTGCGATGACTGTAATTTTAAAAGATGCCTTTCAGCCAAATCTAGTTCAAAGCCTAGAAAATACTCCAGCCTTTATCCATGGTGGACCCTTTGCAAATATCGCACATGGCTGCAACTCAGTTGTTGCAACAACTTCAGCTATGAAGTTGGCAGATTATGTCGTAACTGAGGCTGGCTTTGGGGCCGATCTAGGCGCTGAGAAATTCATTGATATTAAATGTCGCAAATCAGGGCTTCGTCCATCTGCCTGTGTACTCGTTGCAACAGTTCGGGCAATCAAATATCACGGTGGTGCAGATCTAAAAAGCATCACGACCGAAAACCTAGCGGCACTCGAGGCCGGCATTGTCAATTTAGAGCGCCATGTCAAAAATATTACGGATGTATACAAACTTCCGTTGGTCGTATCAATCAATCACTTCACGAGTGACACTAAAGCTGAGATTGATCTTTTGCGAAGTCGTGTTGAGGCTCTGGGTGTCAAGATCGTTCTCGCGACTCATTGGGCCGATGGCGGCGTCGGTGCAGCCGATCTGGCTCATGCGGTGGTTGAGCTCTGTGAGCAGCCAGTTCAAATGAAGTTTGTTTATGAGGATGGTCAAAGCCTGTGGGAGAAGGTTACTGCCGTAGCGACAAAGATCTATGGAGCAATGCAGGTTACCGCTGATGCCGAAGTAATCAACATATTAAAAGAGTTCGAGGCCTCTGGTTACGGTCACTTCCCGATCTGTGTAGCGAAGACCCAATATTCCTTCTCAACCGATGCTGGTCTTCGAGGGGCACCCATTGATCACACGATTCACATCCGGGAGGTAAAACTCTCCGCTGGTGCTGAGTTCATATTAATAATCTGCGGAGATGTCATGACGATGCCTGGTCTACCCAAAAATCCAGCGGCCGAACGAATTGACTATGTAAACGGAAAAGTGGTGGGTCTCTACTAAAGCGTGTCGTGACTTTGTGTTCCCTCACCAGGGCTTATCTTCATGTGCTTAACCATTGCCACGGCGTTGTCCTTCTGGAGCAGCACAGCCGAAAAGGTCGTGGACGAATTGAGGAGGACGTGTGTCGGCTGAGCAGTTCTTGTTGATTGCCACGGGAGTGCACCTCGGCTTCCAAGTCGTTGTCACGATCGTGGTTTACCCAGCACTACTGAATTTAGCGCCCGATGATTGGGAGCGTGGGCACGCCGCTCACACCCGTCGCATGATCATGGTCGTTATCCCGGTGTACGCCGCTGTGGTCATAACCCTTGGTTGGGCACTCGCAACTGTGTGTTGCTCTCCGGCGTTAATCGTTACGACCGGAGCAGTACTGATCGTTGGGGTGACCACGGCTCTCGTGGCAGCACCGATCCATCATCTGTTGTCGGTGGACGGTCCAACTCAGAAACTCATCCGCGACCTTCGGCGTGCAGACACATTCCGACTGATCGGTGCGGCAGTCGCTTGCGGCGCAGCACTCTTCGTCTAAGGCACAGGATCTGGCTATCAGATGAACGAGTTACTCGTCGGAATTCCGTCAGTGAGCAAGCTACTTTCCGCATTTCACTATGAAGCCAGCGCCACGTCTATCAGGACTATTTCTGCCACGCACGGAAATGCCCAGCAACGCCCCGTGTTGTAACGAAGCGGTCCATGTGAGGGCTGACGGGCGGGCTGTAGTCCATCGAGGTTTCCCCATGACACCTTCTGGTCCTGCCGCCGCCAACTCATAATCAGGTTGTCGCCGATTTGCCAACACTTTGCTAAGAAGCGCTTCGGAACGGCTTCTCCAGTGGCGGGGTTTAGGGCTCGTCGGCTTCCGTGCAAACCGTCCTGAGCGTGTTCAGGCAGCGCGGCCGGAAGCCCTCTCACTGGATGGCTCGCAATGTGGCGAAGTAACAGAAACCACCTTGTTCTGTATCAAAGACTTTGACTATGACGTCACAGCCTTCTTCTCGCCGACGTACCGCCCTGACCGAGGGGCTCACGCTTCTCCTGAAAGCCCTGCCTGTTGCAATCCTCGTGATGGTGCTGCGGTACTTGCTGCACGATGTTCTGGGCATCGAGGGCATCATGAGCTTCGGCGACGCAGGCGCGGTGCTTACCGGCATCGCCCTCATTATCGGTCTGATGTTGGCCGGGGTCATTGCCGACTACAAGGAGGCCGAGAAGATCCCGGGAGTCATCGGAAGCTCGCTGCTCATTTTCGAACGGCTCGCGGAGGCCGGCCTGAGCAGCCAGGAGAGGGACAGTGGCTGGGTGCGACCACGCCTTGCCGCGATTGGCACAGAAATCGACAACTGGTTCTACGGGCGGATCACCGACGGGCAAGTCGTCGAGCAGCAGGGTGAGCTGTTCAAGACCATCGTGGAAGTAGAGAAGGCCGGCTGCTCAACGACGTACATCGTCCAGATGCTCGTGCGCGCCACCGAGGCCGCAGGGGCAATACAGCGTGCTATGTCCATCCGCAACACGCAGTTCATCAAGGCGGGTTACGCATTGATGACGATCCTCGTGGCTGTCGTCCTGATCCTGCTCGTCATCGCGGACTTCCCGTCGGACGTCGCCCAATGGGTAGTCTGCGGAGCGCTGTCGCTCGTTTACACGTATTTGCTGCTCCTTGTTAGAGACCTTGACAATCCTTTTGGTTACGGAGACAACAAGGGCCGGGGCAGTGGAGCCGACGTGGATCTGTCACCGTTCACGAGTGCCCTGGATCTGCTGAAGCGCCCTGTGGGCTGACGCGAAGCGTTCAGCCGGAGACACACGAGTCAGCAAGCGGCCACTCGTGGGTGCAGCAAGAAAACGTTCCCGCGCATCCGCATCAGGAACAAGGGCCTACGACATTAGGGCCGTCATACGAACAACCACCACAACCACCAGCAAGCCCCCCTCCTGCAACAAATGCGAGGTCTTCCTCGCTGAGGTCAGCATCAGGGTCGAGTAGGGCCGGCAGGGTGATGGTCAGTTCCGCTGCATCACCTTCACGTGCACTAACCGTGAACCACTCCGGTAGATCCAAACCTGCAACTGCCAGTACTGCTTTCGGGTCAGCAAGGAAACGTTCACGTGCCTGGGCATCGGTTACAGCTGGGGCAAGGGCTGCTAAAAAACCTTGAGCATCCATGCATTCTCCTCAAATAGTTACACGTTGCTTCCACGATATATCCCACCACACCAATTAGGGAAGCCATCTGCTTACTACTCGGGGAGGCTTTAACTTTTGAGGTAGTTGTGGCACTTCTCAAGACGTCCGAACTTAGACCAAAACTGATGACATTCTTAGAGGGATGCACAGCGCTCACGCCTACCCGACCTCATAATTCGGTCGTCGTCGGTTCGAGCCCGACCCGACCCGACCCACATGGGTAGAAAAACCTAGAAGGGCTCGACAATGGTGGGTTCCGCCTGTCGCGCCCGGATTCCTTTGATTGGTTGTTTGATTGGTGGCGGCTCCTCAGAAATGGGGAGCCACCGTTTTTCGATGTCTAGTTCTGGAATCATTTTCGAACTTGGCATGCTTTACTTGAGTGGTGACGAATGATCCACAAGACAATGTTGATGTGAGCACCGATGACGAGTTGTCGGACGAGATGCTCGGAAGTGTGAGCGGTGGTAATCCTCAAAAGGGACCGGTGTTTTGAGCCGCTTGGTTGCCTCGATCCATAGATCTACTACGAGGTACCCGGGGGCGCTTTCACTTTGAGGTAGTTTCGGCACTGTTGAAGACGTCCAAACTTTGACCAAAAGCACGGAAGTTTATGTAGGAATGCACAGTGCTGAGTTCATTAAGACCTCATAATTCGGTCGTCGCCGGTTGTTTACTCACAGTGGAGCTTCTTGCAGGGTGCGCCTCATTAAGCTTCTCATACTCTTCCATCTTGAACCGCATCGTCGAGCTTCTTTGCGGCCAGCGACTCAACAGGCCACCATTCGGTGCATATCTGCAGCTACGTGGTCCTTGCGAGCTTCGCCGGGGTACCGTCGTTTGTTTGTGATCGCAGATTTGCGATTTCTGGGGCCCAGCCGTTTGAGGTATTTGTCGAGACAATAACCAAGGCGCTCGAGTCACCGCTTAATAAGTCGAGTGTTGAGAGCCTGAGCTATGAAGTGCAGGCAGCGCGGGCGGCTCGTACGCGGCCAACAGTCAGTGCATTAATGCAACTGAGTTGCAGTGCCGGAGTGGTTGCCGATGATGAGCCATCGGTTACCGCTTGGGCGACAGTGGTGGCTAGATCCATCCGAGTCAAACCTGCCGCCATCGTCACCAAGTCTCGCTCGGCTCCACTACTGATAGCGGTGGTTCGAAGATCTTCACGCACCGCGGCGCGCTCATCCTCAGGCATGGCGCGCAGCCCTGACCAGATGTATATCCACTGTAAGCGCTTGGCCTGGTCAACCGCCGACCCGATTTGGCCGTAGCCGAGTGACGAAACCAGTTGGGCGGCTAGGTCAATGCGACGCTCAGCGGCCGCGTCGGTGATCACCACTGGATACTCTGCCTGCAATGTGGTTGGCGGCACAAAACTTTGGCTGAGTGCGATCCAGGTTGAGCTCGGCGCCTGCGGTTCTCCACCGGGCCGAGTGGTTGAAGTAGGTGGAGTCTCTTCAGACCCCCCGAAGATTAAAGTCAAATGATCGCTTCCCGATGGGTAGGCGATTGCCATGTTGTAGATGTCGGTGCCAGATTGGAGGGTCCACTGCCCGGTTGCGAAGTCATAACGGGCCCCGTTGCTGTAACCGGCGACATTACCGACGCCATTTGCGGAGGCGGCCGCCTCGACGGGATCCTGCACAGTTTGCAGAACAAGGCGCTGACCGCCCCAATAGCCTCCGCCATAGCCCGGGTTGCCTGGCACCAGCGGACTGTTCGCCCCGCAAACTTCCGGAGTGCAAACTATTACGCCTCCGGTGACGTTGCCATTTTCATCAACAAGTGCCCACCCGGCATGCTCACCTGGGCATAGGCCGCGACCGGTGACACAGCCCGGATCGGGGTTTGGCACGGTTGGGCAGCCACGGGTCCCCGAACCGTAAACGGTCGGGCATACCTCACCATAAGAATTCGTCGTAGGAGTTGGTGTTGCTGACGGCGTGGCCATCAAGATCTCGTGCGGCAGCGGGGTAGTCGACGTTGCGCTGGGACTTGGTGTCGGGGTAGGTGTCGGGGTGGGCTCTGGAGCTGGCGTGCTGCTAGCACTCGGGCTCGATGCGGGTGCCGGATCCGCATCAACTCCGAAAGCGGGTTCCACGAGGGCGAAAATGCAGATCCCGATAAGAAACGAGCCGGCCAACCAACGCTTACCATTCATGGCATTACCTCTGGATTCATTCATACGACCAGACTAGTTGGTACCCCTGACAATCCACCCGTACGTACAGGAAGTGAGTTAAAACAACACTTTTGACAAGTAACAGTACCGCTGGCGCGGAAATTCGAATGATCCACCATTTAATACCTGCACGCAGACCGAATCTGCGCCCGTCGCGATCTGGGCCGCAACCGGCTCGGCTATTACGTCAACATCACCCCAAGCGACAAGGGCCTCAACCAAGCGGTCACTGCCGCCATCGCGGAAGTCATCATCACTAAACCCAAGACGGACCACGTTATTGGTGTAGTCGGGCAACTGTAGATGGAGCTCCATGTGGTGTCGAGCCATGGCTTGAACCTGACGGACACGGCCCGTAAGGCTGTGGTAACCATGAAATTAACGCCCCAGTACCGGAAATGACGGGAACCCGTCATTTTTCGTGTCGGCCGGTTTGCCGATTCTAGATATCGGGCAACAATTTAAAAATGAATAGTTACAGCGCATCGCACCGCCGCCCCGTTCGTCTCATCGCCCTGATCACCTCAGGCCTATTGAGTCTCATGACCGTGGGCTTGGCCCAGCCGGCACAGTCGGTCGGCACCCCTGGAATGGGTGACGCATCTTTCAATTCATATTTCGGTTTCCCTTCCATTCCGGCCGGGGTGAATGCGGTAGCCGTCGCAGGTGATGGGGGTTTCCTCGTGGCTGGGTACGGCGGGCCAGGGTCTGCCAATCTCACGAAACTCAATAGTGATGGGACCAGTACTGGTTCGGTCGCCACCTTCAACACGAACGTCCGCAGTGCTCTAGATGGGACCGTCAACGCGATCGCTGTCCAGAGCAACGGGCAGATTGTGGTGGGTGGAGACTTCACCGGCTACTTGAAGATGTTCAACCCAGACGGAACGACAACCGGAACCGCGGCTACATTCAACTCGAATGTGACCGGGCTTCTTAGCTCTGCGGTGCAAAGTCTACTGACAATTGCAGGTGACAATTTGATGGTGGGTGGAGCCTTCACAGGCGAGTTGAAGATGGTCAATTCCAACGGAACAACAACGGGTGCCGCAGGCACGTTCAACACCAACGTGGGTAGCACGCTGGACGGCGATGTGAGGGACATAGTCGCCACCATTGATGGCTCGATCATCGTGGGTGGTAATTTCACAAACGGCCTGAAGAAGATCAACGCCGATGGAACGACCACAGGTGCAGCAGGCAGCTTCAATACAGCCGTCGGTTCGAGCGTGGGCGATAACGTCATAGTTATTGCTTTGGATGAAACCAACAGCGCCATCACCGTAGGCGGTTACGGCGTCCCGGCAAACGTTAAGCGACTGAATACGGATGGAACTAGTACGGGAGCCACGACCATTTCATTCAATGCGGCCATGACTACGCGGGCGTGGGATGGCTATCCCCCCTATTCCCTGTTCGCAAACAGTGATGGATCCGTGATCATCGCCGGTGGTGACGTCTATGCGCAGGAGTTCAACCTCGATGGCTCGCTGACCGGAGACGCGGCCACGTTCAACACCAATATTCCCTCCACGAGGCGCGTGATGTCCATGGTGAGTGTTCCGGGCGGTGGATATCTGCTGGGTGGCGGCATTTACTCCGGTGTCGGGCGACTCAATACTGACGGATCCACGACAGGGGCTGCCGGCACATTCAATCTGAACGTTAATGGGCTTATCGATAGAAAAGTTGACGCTGCGGTTTCATTCCAAGGTGGAATCTTGCTGGGTGGAGACTTCGACGGCAACTTTCGCATGATCAATGAAGATGGCAGTTATACGGGGGCCGCAGCCAGCTTCAACACCAACGTCGGCGGCGCTGTGGGCGGCCAGGTCAAGGCGATCCAGGTGCTGGCTTCTGGGAAGGTTCTGGTGGGTGGTGGTTTCTCCGGCTACGTGAAGATGTTCAATGCGGATGGCACGTCCACGGGATCGGCGGCCACGTTCAACATGAATGTGGCGAGCGCTCTTAACGGGGAAGTCAACGCGGTCGAAGAGCTGGCCGACGGCTCGGTGGTGGTGGGAGGCGACTTCACCAACAAGCTGAAGATGTTTAATGCGAACGGTACGACGACGGGAGTCGCGGCCACGTTCAATGCCAATGTGGCGCTTCCGGCGCCCACTTTGAACAGGGCAGTAAAAGCTATCGCGGAGTTGGCCGACGGCACGGTGGTGGTGGGGGGCCTCTTCTCAGAGCACCTGATGGCGTTGAACGCGACTGGGACAACGACCGGAGTCGCAGGCACTTTCAACGCGAATGTGGGCAGCAATATCGATAATGATGTTTACACGCTAGGTCTAACCAGCGGCGGATCTTTGGTGGTGGGAGGAACTTTCACCGGCAAGCTGAAGATGTTCAATGCTGATGGCACGACGACGGGTGCGGCTGCTGCTTTCAACAGCAATACCTCAACGATTTCCGGTATATCCCGTGTTTTTAACCTGTCCGTCTCCAGTGATAACTCCATAGTTACGGTCGGAGACATCACCGATTACGTGAAGCGGGTGAACGCTGACGGCACGGTTACGGGAGATTCGGCGACCTTTAACACGAATGTCTCGAATATTCTGGACTACGAGGCTTTCACGACTGTCTTCACCAGCGACGGAGGAGTTGTTGTCGGGTGTGAATGCCTCGCACCGGCTGTCGGAACGGCGACTACGAGAAACTTGTACAAGTTCTACGGGGGTGGGCTCCCTGTCGGTGGCAGTGGTGGCATTCCAGGTGGCAGCGGCGGTGGTGGTTCGGGTGGCTCTTCGTCCTCTCCATCAACAGGGTCGGGCGCCGCTGTAGT
Organism: Candidatus Nanopelagicales bacterium; assembly: GCA_040399625.1. GTDB lineage: Bacteria > Actinomycetota > Actinomycetes > S36-B12 > S36-B12 > UBA4592. The sequence continues at coordinate 117,990 of JBBARV010000004.1, forward strand.
GGCGCCTGCGGTGTTGGCGCCGGTCTTGTTGGGGTCGGCGTCAAGTCTTCCGTCCTCGGGTGTGACGCCGGGTGCATCCGTGTTCTTGGTAAATGGTGCGCCTCAAACGGTGACTGTCGTTCCTGACTCACCAGTGCGTCCAACAGCTCTGCTTGCATCAGGTGGGGGTGTGTCGATGCGGTTCGCAGGTCTGGACAGAGTTGGTGAGCCGCTGGGTGTTTCCACCCAGGCCGCCTTGGTGTTGCAGCCAGATAATTCGCTGTCGGTGGAGGGATCGGGTGTTGCGCCGAATAGTGATGTACCTGTGTATCTGTTCTCGACGCCGCGTCTGTTGGGAACGGTGCGCTCCGACTCGAGCGGGTCCTTCAAGGGCCTGGTGACCGTCCCGAAGGATATTGAACTCGGTCAGCACACATTGCAGGTAAATGCAGTTGGTCCTGACGGTGCAGTGCGATCGCTGTCGCTGGGTGTCGTGCTTCAGGCACCCAAGGTGACGGCCCAAAAGGTAGCCAAGGCAACTGTGATGTTCTCCCCTTACTCTGCTGTGCTGGGTGCAAAGGCGAAGGCCACACTATTGGCACTTGCCAAGAAGGTGGGTCCCAAGACTTCCGCGGGAATGGTTCTGGGATACGCACAGCGCGGCGGTAACTACGCGAAGAATCAGAGGTTGTCTGTGCAGCGGGCTCAGGTGGTCGCGAAGTTCCTGAAGCGCCAGGGGATAACGGCAACACTGATAACCCGCGGCAATGGGGTCTTGGACTTGAAGGACACGGCCCGTAAGGCCGTGGTGACGCTGAGTTACACGCCCTAGTACCGGATGTGAAGGGAACCCCATAGGCTGATGATTCTCGTCATCGGTCTGCAGGGAGTTCTCGGAAAACATCACGCACGCATGCCATCGTCGCCGTCATTGCCTCACTGGCCATCGGCCTTTCGTTTGCAAGTGCTTCGGCCGCCGAGCCCGTGCGTGCACCACTTTCCAAGGAGAGCGCTCGCCCCAACTTCGTTGTGATCCAGACCGACGACCAGACGGTTCAGGACCTAGTAGTTATGCCGGCTGTCAAAAAGCTCCTTGCGGAGCGGGGCACAAACTTCACGCAGATGATGACACCCTTCGCAATCTGCTGCCCATCACGCGCCGCGATGATGTCGGCCTGCTACCCGCACAACAACAAGGTGAACGCGAACTTCCCGCCCGATGGCGGCTATGGCGTATGGGAGAAGTACAACGGTACGAAGTTCGTGGGCTCTTGGTTGAAGAACGCCGGCTACCACACAGCGCATATCGGCAAGTACATCAACGGCTACGGCTACATGAACAACCCGAAGGCGAAGACCCGCAGGGATGGTCTGAGTGGCACGGTTCAACGGATCTCTCCACCTACCAGATGTGGGGCTACCGTCTGAACGAGCCGACCGGCAGTAAGAAGTATGGAAATTTCAACGTGAAGAACCCGAAGTACTACTCGACTGACGTGTACCGCAGCATCGCGCAGAAAATCATCACCGACCAGGCAGACAAGGACGAGCCCTTCTATTTGCAGGTCGCCTTCCTTGCCCCGCATATTGAGACCAAGCCGTTGAAGATGACACTCTCGAAGCAGGCTGCCTTGGCCCTTGCAGATGTCGACGATCCGGATGCCTCAAGCCCAATTCAGAGCATGCCGCCGCGGCCAGCTCCTCGTCACGAAAAACTCCTCAAGGACATGAAGTTGGAAATGGATCCCAGCTATAACGAACTTGACGTGAGCGACAAGCACCCCTTCATTCAGGCCCTTCCGCTGATTACCGATGAGAAGACTCAGGACCTCATAGATGACAACCGCCAGCGTCGTCAGTCACTACTCGCTGTCGACGAGGTAGTGAACGGAATCGTCAAGACCCTCGCCAAAACCGGCCAGCTCGACAACACGTACATCGTCTTTGTCGGTGACAACGGATACGTGCTCGGCCAGCACCGGATTAGCAAGGGCAAGTACTTTCCTTATGAGCTCGCCCTTAACATCCCGTTCATGATGGCTGGCCCCGGCATCAAGCAGGGAGCAACCATCAACCAGATGGTCACGCTGATGGATATCACGCCAACGATTCTCGACCTCGCCAATGTGAAGCCAACGGGACGAGTGCCGGACGGTATTTCTCTGAAGGACGCGCTGTTCAACGGGACGCCGATCGTGAACCGAACGCTGTTGCTCTCCAGTGGCCCGCAGAACGCACCGAGTGGTCAGCCTCTTCCGCTCTTCGACGGTGTGCGCAACGCACGCTACTCGTACTGGAAGTACCAAGACGGATTCGAGGAACTGTACGACCGTTCCATCGACCCCTATGAGATGGAATCAGTGGCTAACGACCCCAAGTACGCACAGGTCAAGGCTGCACTCTGGGCTGAGTGGAACGTGCTTAAGGACTGCGCAGGCCTGACCTGCCAGGTGCCATCTGCTGTCATCCCTGAGCCAACCAAGTAGCCAGGACACGGGGAAGCATCGCGGCTATCCTGATTTTACGTCTTGCGAACTGCCCTGCGCGAATAACCCGCCGGTGGTAGCCTCCCGCGCATGCTCACCCACACTCGTTCAGCAATCGTCGCAGCCACGCTAGGCTTATTTGCTTTTGGCACGGTTGCCCCGAGCTCACCGCTTCTCGCGATTGCATCTGCTCACTCGATCATCGGGTTGAACGGTGTTAGTGCTGTAGCAGGTGAGAGGAGTGCAATGACACTTGACATTCAGCACGGATGTTTGCCTGCGGAACCCACAGTTCAGGTTGAGGCCTTTGTCGGTGCGCCCTGGCGTGCAGTCAAGCCCGAACCGATAGCGGGTTGGACTTCGAGTGTGGCTAAACAGGCCAATGGTGGTTGGCACATCACGTGGGTCAATCAGGGCACCCCTATTCCTTTTGGAACTGCAACCTTCTTTCCCATCACAGTGTCCTGGCCCAAGAAACCAGGCGTTTATGGCATGAGCGCGTTGCAGTTATGTCCAGGATCCTCTTATTACTGGAATGACAAGTACACACCGGCTACCGCGTCGTTGACTTCGCCCCCGTTGACTCCGTTAGCTGAAGTTTCAGTGGTGGCAAAGAAAACCAATAAGCCTGCAAGGACCATTACAGCGACGAGCAAACCCGCTGCTCGGGTGCACGCGCACTAACTGCTGACAACAACCTGCAGCGGAAATTTCGGGGTCACCTATTGACCGAGATTAGGATTGTTGCAACAGTGTTTTTCGGGGTCACTACAGCTTGGCTAGGACGCAAGCGGCTGTGCTGGCTTCAATACTGAAGCCGTTTTCCTCGGGTAGGAATTCTTCAACCACTCCGTCTTGAAAGACAATTGCGTACCGCTTAGAGCGCAAACCAAGCCCAAATCGAGAAGCATCAACAGTCATGCCAACAGCATGCGCGAACGTAGCATCTGGATCAGCAAGCATTAAAATATCTCCCGCACCTTGGGCCTTGCCCCAAGCGTCCATGACAAATGCGTCATTAACTGAAATGCAGGCAATGGAATCTACGCCGGCTGCAGACAAGTTGGCAGCCTGTTCAACGTAACCGGGGAAGTGTCGCTGTGAACAACCGGTAGTGAAGGCGCCGGGAACAGCAAACAGAACGACGCGACCGGCACCAAGAATTTCGGAACTTGAGACGAGGATAGGCCCGTCTTCCGCCATCATGCGTAACTCCACATCAGGAACAACATCGCCTATTGCAATCATTTCTTGCCTTTC
>JBBARV010000005.1:0-10827 GCA_040399625.1 Candidatus Nanopelagicales bacterium
CTCGGGGTGAGAGTGCAAATCCGCCGGGAAATTTGGGCCCAATCCCCCTATGAATCTACCAAAAGTCTAGATTTCGGGCCAGCAGGTAAATCAACCCTTCTGGGTGATCGTGGGCGCGTCTGGACGCCTAGACGCCACGTGGCCGTCAAATACGCGTCCCTACGGGATTGTCGGCGCAACGGTTGGTGCAGGAACGGGGGTGAGCGCGGTTACGGCTTGGGCCCGGGCAGCGGCAAATGCTTTCGCGGCTTTGACGGCGTCGCGCCCACGGGTGCTATCGCGCCATGCGCTACCGAGTGCGAGGGAAACCTGACCCCACTCGGGGATATTGGGGTAGGGCGCGGCACCTAGTGCCGCGGAACCGAATGCAAGAAGCACGCGGTCCGGTGTTGCAGCCGCCGCCGCTGAATTTGCGGGCAGGCCGACATAGGGAGATAGCTCATAGAAAGCTGTTTGGGCTTTTGTTGTCGTGATTTGATTAGTGACGATGTCTCTCGAGGCTGGCAAAACCTTGTGTGCCGAAGCGTAGGAGGTGACCGCGAAACCAATTGATTTCATAAACGGTGCCGCACTTGTTCCTTTAACGATGGTGGGGATCTGGGTGATTCGGTAGCGGAATGTGACTTTTTTAAGGTTTACGATTTCTTCCGGACCGGTTAGCCAGAACGGGGCCCGACCCGAAGTGAACGCGACGCGTGCTTGCTCTTCGCTCAGACTGGAATTGATCAACCCGCTTGTATTCCACGTATCAATTTGGGCCTGGTTTTTCACGAACTTCTTATTGTTTATTCCGACCCTGGCGGGGTTGTAACTCCCTGCCGGGGTTGTTCCAAAAGCGAATCCACCGAGGCCAGAGAAAAGTGGGTACGTTGAATAAGCGTTGCCATCAATGCCTTGCGCGACCGCAAAACCGATATCAGCGCGGCCAGCCGCAACTTGCTGCAATGCCAGATTGGACAACTTTTTGAACGTGGTCGGGGCGGTAGGAATCAACTCCGCATTGGTTACGAGTGCGAGGTTTTGACGCTGGATTGGGGTGCCAAAAAGAGAGGTGCCTACCTTGAAAGTGTTAATCGCCACACTTGAAAGTGCGCGCGAGGTGTCGGAAGAAATTTCAACTGGAGTTATGAGTGCGTTCGCCGCGAGTTCCCCTACCTGCTCTCCGTCAACTAACACAATGTCAGGGGCTTTATTGGGGTCAACGTTTTGCAGGTCGAGGGTGATTGTTGACATATCTCGCGCAGTGACCGTGATCGCTCGATTTTTGTAGCCTTTGGCGAACAGCGCCGTCGCCGCATCTTTATATTGTGCGTCAACCCAGACAACGATCGCGCGTGGTGCGGCCTGGGCAGGTGCTGCCAACAAGGAACCGGCAACCACAGCGGCGGCGATCGCGAATATGGAAAACCCTTTGATCACGTGACCCTTGTTGGTGCGCCCCTTGTTCAAGAAACAGAACACATCTAATAAATGATGGCGCACAATGATTCACTCCCCTAGAAAGACAAATAGTTCGCTGATGAACATCGTAAGTCGAATTTCCTATGAATCAAAATGCTAGACCTCTGAACGCGTGTTTCCCGTGATCAAAGTGTCGAATGTGATGAAAAAGTGAGGGAAATTAACGAATACTTGCGCGATTTGCCGTGCGGGCGGCCTGACGGCTTGAACGCATCCGACGGAGACGCTTGACCAACATTGGGTCAAATTCCAAGGCTTCCGGGGTGTCGATCAAAGTGTTGATCAACTGGTAATAGCGGGTTGAACTCATGTCGAACAGTTCGCGAATTGCAGCTTCCTTCGCCCCGGAGTACTTCCACCACTGACGCTCAAATCCCAGAATCGCCTGATCGCGCTCAGACAACTGTGAAGACCCGGCACCCGAGAGCCCTGAATGGGGACTCGCACTTGCGGCTTGATACATGAATTCTTCCTCCAAAAAAATGGCATTTTCGCGGCCCTCAAGAATTTCTTCGAAGATTTCCTGTTCGGGGTGCCTATCGTATTCCTTAAATGACATGGTTGTCATTCACCCCCGAGATTGGACTTTGGAATGTTCTGAGCGGTACGCCGACGGAACCGGAGCAGGATCCAAGAAAAAGCGTAACCCAAACCATTGGTGGCCCAATGGAACCCCATCGGGGCGAGCACACTGCCGGAGAAAATCCTCATCAGGGTGAACAAAACACCCGCTAGCGTCGTTGTGAGAACGCTGGCCAAGACCGCCAAGATATTTCCCCGACGCCCTGAGCCAACTACCCCACCCAAAGCCGGATTGTTCTCGTGGGTGCCGATGCTCGGCAAAATATGCCAGAGCCCGAACAAGATCGCCGAAATAACGATTGCGGTGGACAGGTCAAGGCGCCGGGCGAGCATCGAAAACAAAACCGCACGAAATGCGATCTCCTCGAAAAAAACCGTTCCCAACGGAACTTCTACCAGTGATTGAAAAAGTAGCCGACCTCCGGAAAGCGCTCCGATTCGTTCGTCGGCGAAAGCCTCGCGGGTTTTCTTAAAAATTGACCCGATTAAGTACACCGCTGTAACGGCCGCAATGGAAATTCCAGCCCAAATCAACCCGGGCAAAAGATAAGCGAATCCCAAACCCATATCGGTGAAGTCATTGCCGTCGAGCAACCCGATGGCTAAAAGAACAACCGAGCCGACAAAAGCCCAGAGAAGGTAGTGTGCTTGCGGCGCAAAGCGGTTATTCACGATGTTGAACACAATTAAAGTGACGGCCACGAGCAGCAGTGGCCACCACGCAAGACCTTCAACCTGTTGGGGGTAGACGGCCCCCGGAAAAATTAAATCCATGAGGCACTCCCCCCGCCAGACCCGGTGCTCATGGGTTGGAGTCTACGTTGGAGATGCGGGGTGGGGCGACTGCGAGAGACTAGGAAGATGACCAGCCAGCCTGAATTTGCAACCGAGGAATACGCCCTCCACCGAGATCGTGAACTTGACCATCCACTTGCCCGGGATCAGTACCTGATCCCCACCGATTCAAGCGGTAACCCAATTTCCTACCTGGCGGGAAACTCCTTGGGCCTGCAGCCCAAATCCACCAGGGCCGCGATGGATCAGGAACTTGACTCATGGGCAACCCTCGCCGTCCGCGGTCACTCACATGGCGCGAACCCTTGGATGGTTTTCCCGTCGCTGTTAGCCCAAGAATCCGCCGCAATTGTTGGTGCCAAACCAGACGAGATTGTCATGATGAATAGCCTCACCGTCAACATTCACCTTATGCTGGCCAGCTTTTATCAACCGCACGATCGTCGACGCAAAATAATCATGGAGGATCACGCGTTCTCATCAGATTCATATGCGATTCGTTCGCATATTGCTTTTCGTGGGGGTCACCCTGACAAGGATGTGATCCGATTAAAGCCTCGGGAAGGTGAGGACAATTTAAGAACCGAAGATGTCATTGCTGTCCTGCGCGAACGCGGTGATGAGATCGCCATGACTTTATTTGGGGCAGTTAACTACTACACCGGCGAATTCATGGACATCCCCGCGATCACCGCCGTTACGCACGACGTTGGTGCTTATGCCGGTTGGGATCTCGCACATGCCGCCGGAAATATTCCCATGCACCTTCATGATTGGGATGTTGACTTCGCTATTTGGTGCTCATATAAGTACCTCAACGCTGGCCCGGGGTCCGTTGCCGGAGCATTCATTCACGAAAAGCACCACGCTGGCACAATCCCACGGCTTGAAGGTTGGTGGTCTAATAAACCCGAAACCCGATTTCTGATGAATCCGATTGTTGACCCAATCGAAACTGCTGATGCCTGGGCGGTTTCACACCCGCCCTTGTTCATCATGGCGCCGGCCCTGAGCGCACTCAAAGTTTTTACCGCAGTTGGAATGCCGGCACTGCGTGCGCGCAGCTTGCAACTCACGTCCTACATGCGCGAACTTATTTCTATTCTGGATCCAGCAGGGCCAGGTACTGAGAATCGCGTACACATAATTACTCCGAGTGATTCAGATCGACACGGTGCCCAACTTTCTATCCGAGTACCCATCGAACCTTTTGCACTCATTGAGCGTATGTATGAAAATCATGGAGTGCTCGGTGACGCCCGCAATCCCGACATCATTCGGCTTGCACCAGCTCCCATGTACAACACGTTCCACGATGTGTGGCGCGCGGTGACCGCGCTCTTTGCTGAAATTAAGGGCTAGCTACTTATTGCGGAGTGACTAAAACCCGGTTGATGCTTGCGGCCTCAATCTGGATATGTGCAGCAGCAATCTCGGCCAATGGCATGAGGGTGATCGGTGGCGCGGTGAGTGCGCCCTGTGCAAGTGCCGCTTCGACGAATTCAACAGCCTTCCAGAGTTTGTGTTCCGGGATGTTGTAGAGCAGCATGAATTCAATCGTGATCCCAGCGGTCATGAGCGCCCGACGCGGGAGGACCGGGTCGTCGCCGTCGGCTGCGTAGGTGACGATCTTCATGCCCTGTTGGGAGATTGCCAAATCTAATTCGAAGTTGCCCCCAAGGTTCACTTCAACGATTCGTGAGATTCCCTGGTCTTTGAGTTGATCGATCGCACCAGGTTCCGTGTAGTTAACAACCACGTCTGCACCAGCCTCGATTGCAATCTGCGCTTTATGCTCACTGCTCACTGTTGTGAAAACGCGAGCACCCGCCCATTTGGCCAATTGCACGGCCGCGCGGCCAACAGCACCGGCGCCCCCAGTGACTAAGACACTTTCGCCAGCTATTGGTCCATCGGCAAATAAACAGTAGGCGGCGGTGACCGCCGGAACACCCAAGGTTGCGCCTAGTTCAAGTGAAGCCGAGTCAGGAAGGCGCCGGGCTAGTTCGCTGTTAACAATGCAGTACTGCGCTGCGGTGCCATACCGATTGCCATTCGCCGCCAGCATGACCCACACACGTTCACCAATTCGATTCGAGTCAACTCCTGCGCAAACCGCGTCAATTACTCCGCTGCCATCTTGATGGGGGATTTGAAATTCATCGATACTCGCGAGACCTCTGCCACGAGTTTTGACATCGGTGGGGTTGATCCCAGAAAACGAGATTGCGACTCGAACCTGACCGGGGCCCGGTTCGGGTAGGTCAACCTCGCTCACCTGGAAAACCTCGGAGGCCGGGCCGGTTTTTTCATAGAAGGCAGCGCGCATGCGCCTAGTTAAGCGCACACCTTCAGCGTTAGTCAGCCTGAGTGGGCTGGAATGGAAAATCGATCACCCCAACGTGGAATAAGTCGAGCAACGATCGCACCGATCAGCGCGGCCGGGATGAGCGTCCAAGAACCTATGAGGAAACCGAGAACTACTCCCAAAACAATTGCGATTGGCCACTTCAGCGGGGTGGTTGCCACCAAAGATGCGATAACACCGACGACGATTCCTGCGGAAACAGATGGGCCGTTCGGAATAACGAGTGACATCAGCAAACCGGTTGATGCACCAATAAACATTGCCGGGAAGAACGGGCCACCACGAAAACCTGAGCCCAATGAAACTGCATAAGCAATTGTTTTTAACACAACGATGGCGGCAACGGTGCTCGCCGAGGTGAGTTTGGGAAGTTCGGTGATCAGTTCCTCACCCGATGTCGCAATATAGATGACGCCTTCACCCGTCCACGCCTGCATGAGTAACGCCGTTGCAGCAATAACAAGGGCAGCGACAATCAAAATCGGTAAGTGCGGGCCGGCACTAGTCGCGCGTGCAAGGAGTGCAGCGACAACGCGGGCCAAAGTGATCGCCACGGTCGTAATAATTGTGACCGGAATCGCCCAGGCGAGTTGATCTACCTCGATCGCGTTCGGAGTGCTGCCGAGTTTCAAGTCACCGGAAAGTACTGGCCCAACGAATAGAGCAAGGAGCGCCCCCAGTGCGCCAAATCCAACCACTTTTTTTACATCTTTAGCGTCGGTCACCTTCAATGTTTTAGCTGCCAACCCACCAATCACTGACCCGGTTGCGACCAGGGCCACTTCAGGTCCGAGCACCACTCCACCCCACAGCGAAGCCAGAATCGCCAGGATTGCCGCGAGGTATTCCTTGGGTGTGAGCGGACTGACCTTGATCCCACCCAGCGGCGAATGGCCCGTATCTCCAATGAATCGTCGAATAACGTAAACGAGCACCGCCGCAATCAGCAAAACCCCGATCACATACCAAGCAGGAGTTCTCTCCCATGTTTGCGGGATGGTTTCCCAGACCAGCGAAATACCAGCATTAACCATTTCGAGTACGAAGTAACCGAGAACCAGGCTGACACCGGCAGCTATGAGCATCGCGGGGAGCGGGCGTTTGGAGGGCATGGCATTACCTTATGGCCGGACTCGCCCTTCTCCTTGAGGACTTACCCACGCGATTCGTGGGAACATACATATGTCAATCGTTACATATTCCCACCACAACGAAAGGCAACAAATGCGTAAGGCTCTCACCCTGTCAACAGCACTCATCATTGCCGGGCTATCCCTTGCTGGGTGCTCGAGTAATAATTCCGAAACCGCAGCCACCGAATCCCCAATGGTTGGCGGCATGACCGAATGCACCAAAGAGGCCGTGCAACCATTTGTTGACGAAGCCGTTCTGGCCCTAGCCACTGATGGGTCAACCGATAACGCGATGCCAATTGATGACCTTCAGTGTGCCGACGGTTGGGCAGTAGCAGCTGGCATCCTCGGGCCAAAGGATCCACCCGCCGATGGGCCTCAGGGTGCTCCCAACTCATTTATCTTCCAAGCCGAAGGTCAATTCTGGGTCCCGAAGAACCCTGAGCAGGTATGCGGCACGGGTGGCGCCAGCTACTCCGCTGATGCGCAGGTTCCCGAGGCCCTATTCACTCTCGCGTGCGCTTCAGGCTGAACCAAAAACTGAGTCAGACATAAAGGTTGGGCCCGGTCACCTTTAACGGTGCATCGGGCTTAACTTTGCCGTACATAGATGAAACCCGGTTACCTCCGTGAAGAGATAACCGGGTTTCGATATTACTTAGATAATTCCTTACGGCATTGTTAGTGCAGCAACATCGACATCTGCTGGGACGAGCACAGCGTCGATTACGTGGATAACACCGTTGTCTGCGAGGACATCGGCGGTAACAACGTTGGCTCCATTAACAGTGACACCACTTGCTGTCGAGAGAGTTACACTCTGTCCTTCAACTGTTGCGACGTCACCGTCTGCAATGTCGGCAGCAAGAACCGTACCGGGAACAACGTGGTAGGTCAGGATCTTGACGAGTGCATCTTTGTTCTCTGGAAGCAACAGTGCGTCAAGGACGCCTGCTGGGAGCGCTGCGAAAGCCGCATTTGTTGGTGCGAACACGGTGAAGGGGCCTTCGCCACTCAGTGTCTCAACCAAGCCAGCTGCACTAAGTGCAGTTACCAATGTGCTGAAATCTGGGTTTGCTGAAGCAACGTCAACAATGGTGCCAACACTGGCCTCGTCGACCATTGCATCACCCTCAGCCATGGCGGACTCTTCCATTGCAGCGCTTGTCTCAGTTGTTGCTTCATCCGATGAGCTGCTGCATGCTGACAAAGTCAGTGCTGCTGCAACTGCTACTACCGCAATTGCGGTGCGACGCATAACTCGCATTGTTTCTCCTAGAATTAGGTATTTAATGTTTTTTAATGAACTTTGATATTAAGCAACAAATTGAAATTCGGCAAACTCAAACATGGCCGGTTACTGAAAGTTCACCAAATGGTCACAATTAAAGTCGAATTTCGTGGGGAATCCGTATGAAAAGTGACATGAAACACAAAGTTCAGACCGGGGTGAACGCTCCGAGGTCTCTAAGAAGTAACACCCGTGTAAATCAGTATTGCACCAAAAATGAAGAACAGGACTGCTGCGCCGATCTTGATGACCTTTTCCGGCAATGCCTTTCCAAGGAGTACGCCAACACCGATTGCTAAAACGTCCGCAGCAACCATGCCTAGCGTTGAACCAACCCAAGTACCAAACCAACCTTCAGTGGATGCAAGGGTCACGGTTGCAAGCATTGTCTTGTCACCAAGTTCAGCCAAAAAGAAGGCAATCGCGACAGCAAAAAATGCGGGTCGGTTTGAGCGGGCAGCCTTTAACTCATCGTCTTCACTGAGTTTGTCACCACGCAAAGTCCATAGGCCAAAGAAGACGAAAGCTAATCCGGCCGCAATGTTGATGGGACCGATTGGCAGGGCAAGTCCAATAACGTTGCCCACAGCAACGGAGAACAAGTGAACGACGGCGGTGGCCACTGTGATCGCAGCGACCACGGTCCAAAACTTGTACCGGGTTGCAAAAGTCATCGCCATTAGCTGAGACTTGTCACCCAATTCAGCGACAAAGATTACGGCGAAACTTAACAGGAAGGCGTCCATTTATCTATGACCTCCCTTAATCGGCGTAGTTGACGTCACCGACTGTAGTGAGTCCGCTTCTGATTTACCCAGCCCGCCAACATGGTTCAACTCTGTATCAGCACATCCCTTGTGGACTTTTGGCAATCTCCAGACCGAAATACCTCGGGGACGAGACGCCCAGTAAAGTTGCGATCGTTCTTGAGCCCGCTCAGAACAAGCCTCTGTAGCTCAGTGGTAGAGCAACCGCCTTGTAAGCGGTAGGTCGTCAGTTCAATCCTGACCGGAGGCCCTATTCCTTTAATTCATCAACTTCCTTTTGTTCATCTGCCCCACGAGTGGCGAGCAGGCTCGCCACTACAGAGATAGCAATGATCGCAACGAGAATCTCACTGAAAATTACGCGCGCGGAACATGTCCTGTAAAACAACGGATGCGGCAACAGATGCATTCAGTGATTCATTGCCCTTCGCCATGGGGATGTTGACCAACCAGTCACAGCTCTCCTTGACCAAACGGGACAGGCCGGCCCCTTCGGCACCAATCACGATTACTACCGGGTCTCTCCACGCGTCGGCTTTGATCTCCTGCAGCGCTGTTGCACCCTCAGCTGCAAGTCCGATCACGGTGAAGCCAACTTTTTGAAGTGAGATCAGTGATCGGTTCAAGTTGGTGACTTGGGCAACCTTGATTCGGGTGAGTGCACCGGCCGAGGACTTCCAGGCCGTTGCCGTTACGCCAACGCTGCGTCTTTCGGGCAGCAGAATTGCTTCGGCGCCAAATGCTGCAGCAGATCGAGAGATCGCGCCAAGGTTACGTGGGTCGGTCAAACCATCACAGGCGATGATGCAGCGCGAGGATTCAATTGATTTGAGGTCGGCGTACTTGTATTCGGGGACCGTGAGCACCAGGCCTTGGTGCACTCCGCCGTCGGTCATGCGATCCAATTCTGCGCGCGGGACTTCCATGAGCGGGATGCCCAATGAAACTGCAGTTTTCATCGCCTCGCGCCAGCGATCATCAGTGTCCGCTTTTGACTGAACATAGAGCGCATTAGCCGGGACTTTAGCCCGCAAAGCTTCAACAACAGAGTTGCGTCCCATGAGCAAACTGGCGACCCGGGCCTTGGTCCGCTCAACCCTGCGACCACCACTTCCCTCAGGATTAGTTGCCGCGCGCCGTTCAGCCGCCTTTTTTAACTTAGCTTTGGGGTGATGCGGGCGATCAACCGCTTTTGGGGTCGGCCCGCGGCCACCAAGTTTGTCTTTACGGTTTCCGCCAGAGCCCGTGCTCGCACCCTTCTTGGACCCAGGGTTACGCATTGCACCGCGACGTTGGGAGTTACCAGCCATTAGTTCGATTCCTTAGATTGCGGGGCGCGAATACTAAATCGCACGCCCTCTTTTGTGTCTTCAAGAGCAATGCCAATTCGATCCAATTCATTACGAATCGCATCTGCTGCTTCAAAGTCTTTTCGCGCGCGGGCATCGGCCCGTTGATCAATTGCCACCTGAACGAGTTGCCCGATTACTTCCTGGTTCCCTGACTGCTCTTGTTTCCACTGCGGGTCTAACGGGTTCATACCCAGAACGTCGAGCATGCTGACAACGCAGATCAGATCCCCTCTGACCGCCTCAGTATTGCCTGCTGCCAGTTTGGTATTTGCTGCTCGCACAACCTCATGAATTACTGCAATAGCGTTGGGGACACCGAAATCGTTATTCATTTCCGCGTCAAACTTCTCAGCGCGCGCGGTCCCGTCAACCTCGACTTCAGAAAGATTCAGCGCTTCCATCGCTCGGGTAATGAATCCACGAATTCTTTCGAAACCAATTCCCGCTTCTTGAACCGCTGCGTCAGAGAACTCCAACATGGAGCGGTAATGCGAGCCCGCCAAGTAATAGCGCAGGTGAAGTGCCGGGATGCGAGTGAGCACTTCACTCACCAACAGTGAATTACCCAGAGACTTGCTCATTTTTTCACCCGCGGTCGTTACCCAGGCGTTATGCATCCAGTACTGGGCAAACGAGTCACCTGCCGCTTTTGATTGAGCAATCTCGTTCTCGTGATGCGGGAAAATCAAATCGATCCCACCACCGTGAATATCAAATGACGTACCTAAATATTTACGAGCCATCGCCGAACATTCGATGTGCCAACCGGGACGTCCTGGGCCCCATGGAGTGTCCCAGTGTGGTTCATCCGGTTTTGCGGCTTTCCACATTGCGAAATCGCGTGGATCACGTTTACCGAGTGCTACCGCGTCACTGGCCGCCAACATGTCATCAATTTTTTGGCCGCTCAAAGATCCATAAGAAGAATCTGAGCGAACATCAAAATAAACATCACCTGCTTGTGCGTATCCGTGATTCGCATCAATAATTTCCTGCATCATGTCGATCATCTCGGGAATGTGCCCGGTTGCGCGTGGCTCAGCCGTTGGTGGAAGGCACCCGAGCGCATCGTATGCAG
>JBBARV010000005.1:10927-120160 GCA_040399625.1 Candidatus Nanopelagicales bacterium
CCGGTTGCGCGTGGCTCAGCCGTTGGTGGAAGGCACCCGAGCGCATCGTATGCAGCCGTAAATGCACGTTCATTTTTAAAGGCAACAACCCAATAAGGAACATCGTCGTGCCCAGCATTATGAATAATTTTGTCGTCAATGTCGGTCACATTTCGAACGAATGTGACGTTATAGCCGGCAGCGATGAACCAGCGCCGAATAACGTCAAATGCAATCCCGCTACGAATATGACCAACGTGAGGCGGAGCCTGAACTGTCGCGCCACACAGGTATATCCCGACTTTGCCAATCTCAAGAGGGACGAAGTCCCGCACGGTGCGCGTAGAAGTGTCATAAATGCGTAAACTCACTGTGCGAACATTACTAGTGAGAGAATTTGCACTGGTAAACGCTTATTTTCCGATGACACTGGCGACAGCAATTGCCGCGATTCCCTCACCCCGGCCGGTGAGTCCCAGTCCATCGGTCGTGGTCCCCGAAACTCGAACGGGAGCACCAATTGCTGCGCTCAGCACGTCCTGGGCTTCCTGCCTTCGAGTTCCTATTTTTGGTGAATTACCAATTACTTGGACTGAGACGTTCACGATGGAGAATTGAAGCCCAGTGACCATTCGAGCGACATGGGAAACCAGACTCACACCAGAGGCGTCGGCCCACTGGGGATCCCCCGTTCCAAAGACTGAGCCAAGATCGCCAAGTCCAGCGGCTGACAGCAGGGCATCACAGATGGCGTGGGATGCAACGTCGGCGTCTGAGTGACCTTCGAGCCCTGGCTCACCAGGCCAAAGTAAGCCGGCTATCCACAACGGTCGACCGGGAGCGAACGCATGCACGTCCGTACCGATTCCGACGAACGGATGTTTAGGTGATGACACCGCTTGCCCTTCTTTTGGCAATAATTGCTTCGGCGATTGCAAGATCAAATGGTCGAGTTATTTTCATGGCCTCAATATGACCTTCAATTACTTTCACCGTGATTCCCATTGATTCAACGAGTCCGGCGTCATCGGTGAATATCCCTTGGGATTCATCGAGCTGCGCGTGAGCACGCTGCAATAGTTCGCGATCAAATCCTTGCGGGGTTTGAATTGCTCGCAGCGAATTGCGATCAATTGTTGAAAGTACGTCACCATCACCATTAACTACTTTGACGGTGTCGGTGACCGCTAGCCCAGGAACCACTGCTGGGTTTCCCTCTCGAACCGAGGCGACTATGGCAGTTACCAATTCAACGGGGACCAGTGGACGGGCAGCGTCATGAACGAGGACTACATCAACATCTGCTGGTAGTGCAATGAGTGCCCGGGCAACGGATTCTTGGCGGCTCTCACCACCGGCAACAACGCTGACCTTGTCAGAGAAACTTTGCTGGGCAAGAAGTGCTGTTACTGATTCAACGTCACCGGGCGGGGCGGCCACGACAACTAGATCAACACTTCGGGCGGACGCCAGCACACTGACTGCATAGATAAGAATGGGAACGCCGGAGATCTCGCGTAAGGCTTTAGGTTCCCCTGGACCAAGTCGTTCACCACGACCAGCCGCCGGGACAAGTGCCGCGGTGCGATTCACTTTCCCAACTTTCTTAGGAAGCTAAGACCTCATCGAGTATTTCTTCAGCTTTCACTTCATTGGTTTTTTCAGCCAAAGCAAGTTCACTCACGAGGATTTGACGGGCTTTGGCCAACATGCGCTTCTCGCCTGCGGAAAGTCCACGATCCTGCTCGCGACGCCACAGGTCGCGAACGACCTCGGCCACCTTGATGACATCACCTGATGAAAGTTTTTCGAGGTTGGCTTTGTAGCGACGGCTCCAGTTGGTGGGTTCCTCCGTGTATGGCTGACGAAGCACGCTGAATACCCGATCAAGTCCTGCTGCGTCAACAACATCACGAACGCCCACTAGGTCGACATTGTCGGAGGGGACTCGAACCGTTAGATCCCCCTGGGCCACACGAAGCACCAGGTACTCGCGATCCTCACCCTTGATTGTCCGCATTTCGACCGCTTCGATGAGTGCGGCCCCATGATGGGGATAAACGACAGTCTCGCCGACCTTAAAAGCCATATGGATGGGCCCCTTTCAGAGACCCCAACTTTACCATGGTGGCCCACGCCCTCCTTCGGCAGTGAGAGGCTCCCCTATGTCTATGAGGGAATCCCCGGCGCGAATGGAGTGCGCGGTCGCCATCCTTGTATCCTGACACCGTGAAGCAACCCGCCGAAATTTCCCGCCCAGTCAGACTCCGAACCATTTATGCGGCTTCTGCCGGAATCGCCTTGCTTTCCCTAGCCCTCACGGGGTGCTACAACGGCCAACAGGCCACCACAAATGTTCAGGCAACCCAACCCTCGGGCAACGGCAATACCCTGCGGGCCGGCCAAATCACCATTGATAACACAACTGCCGTTCAAGATGAAGCCGGCAATGCCACGGTCCTCATGCGAATCACCAATCAAGGCCTCGAGTCGGACACATTGGTCGCCGCCGTGCTGGGTGAGCGGCCGGCAACGATTACCCCTGGGCCAGTGGAGATTGCACCGGGTGAGTCAATTTCATTTGCCTGGGACGCTACACATTTCGTAAATCTCCAGGGTCTAAATGCAACCATGAGTTCATATATCCCATTTGGGCTTCAGTTTGCCAAAGCCGGCATCACCGAGACTGATATCTTGGTCGTTCCACCAACCGGCATTTATGCGGACATCAAGCCCTAGCAAGCCCCCGAGTTAGCGGTTGACTTGCATGTTGGTCAGACGTACGCAGCAACAATCACGGTCAAAATCGGCGCGATAATCAGCGCGGGTAACAGGTCACCAACTGCCACTGACTTAATGCGCAGCACGCGCAAGCCCACACCAATCAACAGCACTCCACCAGTTGCAGTTACCGAAGCAATCATCGCGCTCGACAGGAATGGGCCAACAAATACTGCGAGAATTGTGAAAAATCCTTGAACGACTCCAACGGAGATTGCCGAGGCGATTACCCCCCAGCCCAGTGAGGCTGCAAAGGCAATAGACGCGAAACCGTCTAGTGACGCCTTCAGTGCCAGCTGGTCAATGCCTGTACCGAGACCGTCCGAGAGAGCCCCCAGAATCGCGAGTGGCCCGATACAGAAAATTAAACTCGCGTCAACAAAACCTTCGATGAATCGAGCGCGACCAGCCGAACTCCCACCCCGTGAAAATTTGGTTTGAAGCCAACCACCAACTGATTCAAGGCGCGACTCAATGCGAAGAAACGACCCAAGGATTCCACCGATAATGAGTGCGCCCAAAACAATTAGTAGCGTGGCTGAGCCACCCACTTCATCAATCCAATCCTGATCCCGCAGGGCCACAATATTCAGTGCTGCGATTACGAGCACCAACATGCCAAGGGAATCTGTGACGACAGCGCGGGTTCGTTCAGGAAGGCGGTGACCCAAACCGACACCGATGAGTGAGCCAATAACAATTGCGGCAACGTTGATTAAAGTGCCAAGGCCTACCACTGGGGAATCACAAGCGAGAGGTTATCAAACTAGATATCGAACTTATATCCCAATCCGCGGACGGTGTGGATATGAATCGGGTTCGAGGGGTCAATCTCGATTTTCCCTCGCAAGCGCTTGATGTGAACGTCCAGTGTTTTGGTGTCACCGACGTAATCCGCCCCCCACACTCGATCAATGAGTTGGTTTCTAGTCAGTACTCTGCCTGAATTGCGTACTAAGAATTCCAAGAGGTCAAATTCCTTTAGAGGCATCGTGACGTGCTCTCCACGAACGGAGACGACATGTCGTTCAATATCAATGCGAACCGTTCCAGCTTCAATTGTTGGCGGAAGCAGCTCATCCTGTTCACCATTGCGACGCAGAACGGCGCGCACTCGCGCTAGGAGTTCACGCGATGAAAATGGCTTCGTTATGTAGTCATCCGCGCCAAGTTCCAAGCCAACAACTTTGTCTACTTCACCGTCTTTTGCCGTAAGCATAATGACAGGGACCGTTGATTTGCTGCGAATGATGCGGCACACTTCCGTTCCAGAAATTCCCGGTAACATCAAATCAAGGAGCACTAAGTCCGGGCCGTGTTTGTCGAATTCTGTGAGTGCCGTATTTCCATCAGCAGCGATAAAGACTTCGTAGCCCTCGCGGCGCAACATGAACGAGAGTGCGTCAGAGAACGAGTCTTCGTCTTCAACGATCAGGATTCGCGTCACGAATTTTTACCTCTCACCACGGAAAGGGTATCGACCGTGAACTCATGTGAATCACGTGAGTCGTCGAGCATCGGATTGTAGGAGGGGATTCGTAGGGTAAATGTTGAGCCCGTTCCCATTTCCGACCACACGACTACTTCCCCTCCATGGTTTTGGCACACATGTTTCACGATGGCCAAGCCAAGGCCGGTTCCACCCGTTCCGCGAGAGCGAGCCGGATCAACCCGATAAAAGCGTTCAAAAATTCGATCCAATTCATTAGACGGAATTCCAATGCCGGCATCTTTAACTGAGATTTCGACGATTCCGTCAATCTCGCGGGCAGTCACCGACACCCGTGTGTTTTCAGCCGAGTAACTAATCGCATTGGTCAGCAAATTGCGCAGGGCAGTTAGGAGTTGTCCGCGATCCCCCAAAATCACGAGTGCCTCGGGCTCGCCCCGGATAATCTCGATACCTAAACCGCCGGCAAGGGTTCTGACTTCCTCAATCGCCCGGTTAATCAATTGATCAGTCTCAACTAATTCTGCACGGTCCATCGAGTCTTCACTTTGCAGTCGGGAGAGATCTATTACGTCCTGGATCAGGTTCCCAAGTCGTTTTGCTTCAGCCTGCATTTTTTCAGCGAAGTGTTCTACCTGGTCCTTGTCGTCAGCCGCGGACAACACAGCCTCGGCAAGAAGTGATAACGCGCCCACTGGAGTCTTCAATTCGTGACTGACGTTGGCAACAAAATCACGTCGAACGGCGTCGACCTTACGTTCTTCGGCCAAGTCATCAATCAAAACCAAAATTGCTCCAGAATTAAGAGGTGCGATCCGCACCTTTACTTCCAGTAACTCGCGCCCGAGAGGCGGGCGGCGAACGCGTAACACTTGCTCACGCGGTGATCCGTCATTGGCCACCTGTGAAACAATTTCAGCAATATCGGGTACGGCGACCGAACTGCGGTTCACAATGCCTAAAGTCAGCGCACGAGAACTGGCCCGCAAAACGGTGCCGTCAGGAGCCACCACAAGTGAGGCTGAAGGGATAATCGAGAGGAGTCGCACAATCTCCTCGGAGACAGCGGGGTAGATCGCAGCAGAGCGAGGGACCTCATCCCCTAGTTTGCCTTTTTTTCTCAGTGCCACGGGCCTTACCTTAGGGGCTTGGGTAAGCCCCACTCCTTGAAAAGTGGTCAGACACGTGAAAGTTAGGCCAAGGTTTCACCAAGTGAACTTAGAATTTACCCTGCATTTACTGACCATTCACTTTCCGTGTTCGCGCATCCAAATATTGGGCGTAGGCTTAGTCCCTGAGAGGAGGTGGGGCCACCATGCGTGAGGCATATTACGAGCAGGTTGAAAATATAACTGCCGACCTTGTAGAGGTAACTCGACTTGTCGGATCAGCAATGAACAGGGCAACCCAAGCGCTGCTTGACGCGGACCTTCAATTAGCCGAGGCCGTTATTGATTTTGATGCCAAAGTTGACATCTTGACTTCCAGCATTGACGAGAGGTGCTTTGAACTCATCGCACTTCAGGCCCCCGTCGCCACAGATCTTCGGATTCTCCTTGGCGCCATTCGAATCTCCAGCTCACTTGAACGCATGGGCGATCTCGCCGAGCACGTTGCCAAGCAGGCCCGAATGCGTCACCCCAAGGTTGCCGCTCCCCAATCCGTCCGCGGAACATTTGCTGAGATGGGTGGTCTTGCTGAAGCAATTGTTTCAAAGACCGGGTCAGTTATTGCCACAAAGGATGTCAGCCTTTGTGTTGACATCGCCCGCCACGATGAAGAGATGGGTCGGCTTCACCGAGAACTTTTCACCATCGTTCTTTCTCCCACGTGGAAGTACGGTGTTGAGGAAGCGATCGATGTAACTTTGCTGTCTCGTTTCTACGAGCGTTATGCAGATCACGCAGTTTCCGTGTCAAAGCGCGTGGTAACCATCGTGACCGGTGAGCCCTACGTCGCCGTTTCACTCACGAATTAGGTTTTCAAATATGCGCGTTGCACTTCTCTCCATTCACACATCACCACTTGATCAACCGGGTACGGGAGACGCTGGTGGCATGAATGTTTACATTGTGGAGACCGCAAAACGCTTGGCTCAGAGCGGGATTGAAATCGATATTTTCACTCGGGCAACAGCATCTCGTTTGGTTCCATCAGTTGAGCTCGCATCCGGTGTCAAAGTAATTCACATTACGGCTGGTCCTTTTGAAGGGCTTCTCAAAAATGACCTTCCCGGTCAGTTATGTGCCGTGACTGCGGGAGTGCTTCGCACCGAAGCCGCCCAACCTGAGGGCTATTACGACCTAATCCATTCCCATTACTGGCTCTCCGGCCAAGTAGGGTGGCTCGCTTCCGAGCGCTGGCGCGTGCCATTGCTTCACACAATGCACACAATGGGCCGGGTAAAAAACTTGGGCCTCGCGGCCGGTGACAAGGCCGAGCCAGACATGCGGATTATTGGTGAGCAGCAGGTCGTCGACGCGGCCCAACGTCTGATTGCAAATACCGAACTTGAAGCAACTGAACTCATTGAACATTATGGAGCCGACCCAGCAAAAATTGATGTGGTAAATCCTGGTGTTGATCTAGCACTGTTTTCAGTCGGATCACAAGCCGACGCTCGCAAAGAACTCGATATCCCACTCGATGCCAGCATGCTGCTATTTGTCGGTCGAATTCAACCACTGAAAGCACCCGACATTTTGATTCGAGCTGCGGCAGAACTTATTGCTATGCGACCCGAATTGCGCAGTTCCCTTCTTGTCGTGATTTGCGGTGGCGTGTCCGGTTCGGGGGTCGACCACCCCGAAGCCCTTCGAGATCTCGCTAATGAATTAGGAATCCTTGATTTAGTTCGATTTGAACCGCCGAGTAGCCGGGAAAAACTAGTTTCTTGGTACCGCGCGGCTGATCTCACAATTGTTCCTTCTTACTCTGAATCATTTGGCCTAGTTGCCGTTGAGTCCCAAGCCTGCGGAACCCCAGTTGTCGCATCTGCCGTGGGCGGTCTGAAAACTGCGGTAGCCGACAACGTCAGTGGCCGACTTATTGACGGCCACAACCCCATCGCATATGCACACGTCATGAACCAATTACTCATGAATCCAGTTGCTCGCGAGGAACTCAGTAAAGGGGCCCGAATGCACGCGGCAGCATTTGGTTGGGAAAACACGACAGCAGGCTTGATTGATTCCTACAACCGGGCCCTGAGTACATCACGGGTTTCTTTGTGAACGTAACAAATGAAATTGAAAAATTTCTCACTGACTCACAACTTTCATTCACCCGAACCGAAAACGTAGTCACCGTCACGATTCCTGGAACACATAAATTAAGCACGACCTGCTCAATTAGTATCGGGACATCTGCCCTTACGTTGAATGCATTCGTTTCGCGCAGGCCAGATGAGAACCACGAAGAAGTTTATCGATGGTTACTTGAACGCAACCTAAGAATGTACGGGGTTTATTTCGCGGTCGATAGCCTCGGCGACATTTACCTTGCCGGCAGAGTCCCCCTGCATTGCGTTGATGAGGCGGAACTCGATCGACTGATCGGGTGCGTATCGCAGTACTCCGACGGCGCGTTTAACACGATACTTGAACTTGGATTTGCCACTGCCATTAGAAAAGAGTGGAAGTGGCGCGTGAGCCGCGGTATATCAACGGAAAATCTTGATGCATTCGCCCACCTCATTGAATCGCAGGTGATTGAACCGCAAGCTTGATCTTCTCCGGAGATCCGGCAAGATACTCACATGAGTGAAACTTCATATACGTTGATTCTGCTGCGTCACGGTGAATCCGAGTGGAATGCCAAGAACCTATTCACCGGGTGGGTTGACGTGGACCTCAATGACAAGGGTCGCGCCGAGGCGCACAAGGGTGGCGTTCTCCTGGCCGAATCCGGGCTTTACCCGGACGTGGTAATCACATCACTGCTTCGGCGAGCAATAAAGACTTCACAAATTGCCCTAGAAGCTTGCGAACGACTGTGGATTCCGGTCGTGCGAAACTGGCGACTCAATGAACGTCACTATGGTGCGCTCCAAGGAAAAGATAAGGCACAGACGCTGGCTGAATTCGGTGAAGATCAGTTCATGTTGTGGCGTCGTTCCTATGACACTCCACCACCCCCCATTGATTCCGGCAGTGAGTTTGCTCAGAATTTTGATCCGCGTTACTTCTCACTTCCGCCAGAGGCAGTGCCCAATACTGAGTGCCTCGCCGACGTCGTGGATCGCCTTATTCCCTTTTGGGAGGATGTGATTGTTGCCGAACATCTTCGTCGCAATGAAACCGTTCTGGTTGTTGCCCACGGCAATTCACTGCGCGCATTGGTTAAGCACCTTGACGGAATTTCCGATGAAGATATTGCGGCCCTAAATATCCCAACGGGAATCCCCCTTGTGTACAAACTCGATAAAGACTTGAAGCCAATTGTTCCCGGTGGTGAGTACCTCGACCCGGCTGCGGCCACCACGGCTGCCGCAGCCGTCGCTGCTCAGGGCAACAAGAAGTAACGAGCACCCAGCCGATCAGCCGCCGATTAGTGAGCAGGCTGTCTCAACAGCAGCAGTTGATGCAGCCGCTGCTGCGGTGTCTTGGGCTCCCTGTAGGTCACCCAGTGCACTCTCCAATTGTGAAAGCAAGGTGGCTGCCCCAGGCAATGTTGGGTCAGCGGTCAGTGCCTCATTCACATTTCCCACTGCTGATTCCAAGCCAGATGTTGCCGAGTCAATTGATGCACCAGGTTCCCACGCGACGGATGCCTCTGAGCATGCCTGGGCGAGCACCTGCACGGTCGATACCAGCGACTGTGCCTGATCAATCGCATCTTGAGCTTGCCCGCAACCTGTCAGTATCAACCCGGCTCCGAACATTCCTGCGGTTGCAACGATCAACCTATTTCTCTGCTTATTTTTCTGATGCTTCATCATTTGATGTTGTCCCGTCCTGATTCGTATTCGGATTTTTCTTGCGGAGGATTCCTCGCGTAACTCGATTTCCGTGGTGCTTAACGTTGTGCATGCTGCGCCTAGCCCATGCGAATTCGGTTCCCAGAATTGCCAGACCCAAAAGCATCACGACTAGCCCAGGCCCGGGCAGAACAAGAAGGGCCACTCCAGTTATGAGTGTGACCATTCCTACCGAGGCAGCGAGGATTCTCCTGATCGGAGTCGGCAGCGATGCCCAGGAGTCGATCCAGCGCTGGGCCCATTGGGGTTTTGGCACTCGTTAACTCCTTGTTTAAGGCAGCAAAGGCCGCGCTTCACAAAGTCTCTCCACCGATGTAGAACCGGCCCGAAGCCCGGGTCCCCATGGAGGACCGTATTGACGAACTTTCGGCGAAGGGATACTCCCCTTGATCCACTTGATATTCTCACAACTTTGTCATTCTCACAAGTGACCTCGGGCCTACTTAGTTTTTACTTAGTATTTGCGGCCGGTGATTTCAATCATCTTCGGACGAATGTCAAAGAGATAGATCAGGGCAATGACAGTTCCGGCGATACCAAATATGGACAGTGCCAGAGACGGTGCTAGCCCGGCGAGCACGGATACCCCGGTGAGTGCCACCCACAGCAGTTTTGTTTGCCGCCCGATGAACGAGAAGTATTCGGCGGGCCGGCGAATTGCATCAACTAAGGCAAAAACCTTCACCGCCAGCAGGATCGCCCATAGTGCGTAAATTACGAGTGTTTCAAATCCCATGGAATCATGGTAACCGACAACCCCAGCGCGCGACATCTCCGGCATATGCAGAATCCCGCCAGTTTCCCAGCGGGATTTGCGGACAACTATTTCGAATTACCATCTAATCTTATCGGTTTTAGACTCCGATGGCTTCACGCACCAGCGTCACTGTTTCGCCCGCGCTGTGCCGAACTTTTGCCACTGCTTCAGTGACGGTTGCATAACCGTCCTTCGCCGCAGACTTAACCGCGTCAATGGCGGTTCCGACACCATCAATGTTTACAGCGGACATGTCTATTGTTGGGAAATCCACCTTGGGAATATCAATTTTGGGCAACTCAACACCAAAAAAGTTGAATTTATTTGGTGTATTCATTTCTTCCGTCATTTCGTCCTCTTTCATTTTCTTATTTGTTTTCTTATTCGTTTGCTTGGGTATCGTCCTGAGGTTCGGCTTGTGCCTTCATCTTCGACTCCACACTCGAAGCGTTTTCGGCTTGGAATGCTGCATAAATCTGAAGCAGTGTCGTCCGCTGGCGCTCGGTCAATGTTCGATCTGACGCAATGGAAGTGGTCACAACTTCATCACCGGCACGATCACTGAGAATGCCAGCTTGGACATAAAGGCTCTCTGCAGAGATCCGGAGTCCTTGGGCAATGCGGTTGAGGATTTCAGCACTAGGTTTACGCAATCCGCGCTCAACTTGGCTGAGATATGGGTTTGACACCTCGGCAGCTTTCGCGAGCTGACGAAGTGACATTTGAGCTTGGTCACGCTGATCCCGGATAAAAGTTCCGAGTCCGCTGACGTCTATTCCAGCCATAACACCAGTATGCACCCGAGTGCTTGCAATTGCAAACGCAGGTGCTTGCTCTCGCTAGCGCGGTACCCAGGCGGCCCTTCCGGACGAGCTGCATCAGCGCTGTTGGTTATCAGCGCTGTTGGTCAGCTATGCGGAATTTATGAGGGCAAAACGCGATCTGGGTGCTTGACAGCTTACGAAGTCTGTTACATCTGCACACTCAATACCAAGGAGCCAATAACCGAGGTCATCACACACAGTCCGAGGATCGGAAGAACCCACCGGATCAACGGATTTCCCTTCCTGGTCATGCTGGAAAACTGCACCACCGCGTAGTAACACAGGACAAATAATCCAGAGATTGCCAAGTTGAGCCCGATCCCACCGAAGATAACGAGGATCAGCACCACAACACCGGTCAGGACCTCCGCCCGCACTGGCACCGCACGGGAGCCGGATACGACCGCGAGTCTCGAAGGAAGAGGTCCATCCTTCGCCATCGCAAAAATCATGCGGCCGATACCGATGTTGAGAGCAAAGAGGGCCGAGCCCGCAGCGAGCACCGCAGCTACTTGAATCAGCCAGGCTGGGTAATCAAAAATTGTGGCCAGCCCTTGCAGTGGCGAAGGGGACTCCAGGGATTGAGGAAAGCTCAGTAGGACTCTGGCGACACAGAAATAGAGGGCAAGAACAAGCAACAGGCTGATTCCGATGGCCCAAGGAATGACAAAAGCCGGGCGTTTAACTTCATCTGCAATCACCGAAATCCTCGCATAACCTGCGAAAGCCACGAAAAGAATTCCGGCAGCGGCAAAAATTGACATCGCCGTTGGCTCTGGCGGAACTACCGCGGTTACCGGGAGAACCACGCGCACTTGGGATAAAACGATCAAGGACACGATTACTGCGACAACTATTGAAACACTCAGCGCCATTGCAGCCATGGATAATTTAAGGCCCCGTAAATTTAGGGCTAAAACAATCAGGACGGCGAGAACCGCAACGATTCGTGAATGATCGGGGGCAAGATAAGCGCCAATCACAAGAGCCGCGGCAGACGCCGAAGCAGTTTTGCCGATGACAAATGAAAACCCGGCAATGAGGGCTGCGGGTGAGCCAATGCAGTTTTTTCCATACACGTATCCGCCGCCGGACTGTGGAAAAATACGTGCCATCCGCGCATTTGAAATGGCGTTTATCGTGGCGATTGATGCGGCAATAATCAATGAAAGGAGAAGTGTCGATCCCGCGAGGGAATATGCAGGTGACCAGGCTGCAAAAACACCAGTGCCAATCATGGATGCAAGCCCAATCAGGACTGCGCCGGGAATTCCCAGTGTGCGAATCATCGAACTCACACAAGCGTGGGGTGAATAGTTCCGACGAGCATTCCACCACCGAGAACCGGCTGTGCGGAATATTTCTCCACCGCGGATTCGGGTACCCCCAGGTACATGAGGAGACCGGCCATCACCGCATTGCGCCCGGATTCGGCTCCACTCTCGAGTTTAAGTGCGAGAGCTCGCCCGTCATCAAATGACGCCGTGTACACCCCAAGGGCACCGTCTTTTGCCAAAAGGCCGGGCACTGCCTGCATAAAATGGGTGACATCACGCCTCGTCCCGCCAACGTATTGCGGGTGTGCTCGCATCGCATCAGCGACCATCCGCTCTGGACTTCCCGGAGTCGCAAGGACAGCAGTCTGTGAAAGACGGGCCAGTCCTGGAAGTGTTAATGCGTGTACCGGAGCACCGCATCCATCAACACCCTGGAAAGCGATAGCTTCACCCGACATGTCTTCCAGTTTTGCCTTAATTGCTACTTGTAACGGATGCTCCGGTGCTAAATACGTTTCTATATCCCAACCATTAGTGACGCACGTTGCTAACATTCCCGCGTGTTTCCCCGAACAATTCATCAAGATGGGTGATCGATCTTCACCTCGGGCAATGCAGGCGTCTCGGTCAACGGAATCAAGTGGATAATCCTCCGGCGTTTGCAGCGCGGAAGGGGGAAGGTTCACACTGGCGAGAATCTCGCGGACTGCGTCAATGTGAAATTCTTCGCCCGAGTGTGACGCTGCCGTGAGTGCCTGCAAGTGCTGGGGCAGGTTCAAACCAGCTTCGGCCATAGCGCTCGCTTGGCCAATCTTGTTCGAAGATCGAGGGAAGAATTCTTGGGTTGTGCTTCCCCAACTGTGGGCCACACTTCCATCAGGATTGAGAACCACCGCGTGACCATAGAAAACACCCTCGGTATGCCCGTTCCGCGAGTACGCGGCCAGGGGAACGGCCGAGTTGCGAAGCGTTACAGCCGAAGGTCCCGCATCAATGCCCATGAACGGATCATGACACGCTTGGGTAGTGCGAGCCATACTGCAACGGGCAATTGATGCCAGTGTGATTGTTGATCACAAAGTCATTGGCTCATTTACAGGTCCTGGACTAGTCATTTTGGTGGGGGTAACCCACGCCGATACTGTCTCGTCGGCCAACAAATTGGCGGAAAAAATATATGGAATACGGATTTTTGATCAAGAATTTATGTCGCAATTTGATCACATTAGTATCCCCCCAGACTCCTCCCGTGAACTTAGCGCTGGGGAACTAGGACTACCCATGTTGGTGATCAGTCAATTCACACTTTATGCATCAACCAACAAGGGTCGACGTCCCACCTGGGATGCCGCAGCACCAGGTGACATTGCTGAGCCACTGGTTGAAGCCGTCGCGCAGAAGTTGCGTCAGTTGGGAACACAGGTTTCCCAGGGGAAATTTGGTGCGGACATGAATGTGACGCTAACAAATGCGGGGCCCATGACATTGATCGTTGACGTTGATTAATTGAAGTTGCTTAAACGTCAGTGACAACAAGTTCTTGATTTGCCGTAATCACGTTGCCGTCATGTAACACGTGCAATGTTTCGTCTACGGGTGTTGAACGCTTAATGACCGCTGTTGCGATTGGTCCAAGTTCGTAGTGCCTTGCGGGGGTCGCGATGTAACCGATTACTTTCCCGGCTGCCGTTGTGACCTCGTCTCCGTGGGACGGTAAGTCACTGTCGCTGCCGTCAAGGTGAAGTAGCACAAGGCGACGTGGTGGCTTACCCAGGTTGTAGACACGGGCAACGGTTTCTTGACCGCGGTAGCAACCCTTTTGTAAGTGGACGCCGGAACCAATCCAGCCGAGTTCGTGGGGCAATGATTTATGGTCGGTCTCGCGAGCCAATTGAGGAACGGCTGCGGCCGCCCGAATCGCGTTGTAAGCCCAAGTGCCTGCTCGATTGGGGTATTGATCAAGTCGCTGCGCCAGCAGTGGTCGAGGAACAATTACCTGACGACCCAGGAATAGTTCGGGACGGGCGGCGACGTACTTGTCCGCGCTCACCTGACCCGCAATACCCACTCCAGCGAACTCGTCCGGGGTGAGCCATGTGGTGACACTGGGATCAAGGGCGTGCACCGGTTCCCAGACCACGGCGAATTCCGGACTCACGTCAGCTACTTCAACGCGCAACATAAACCGCATTGAATTGAGGTACGCGGTCAACGCGGTCGCCGTATTTGGTGGGGTGATGAGCCAGGTCGTTTCTCCATCATCGACCACATGCAACTCTTGTTCAACGTGTCCATGTGGGCTGAGGATCAAAGCGATCCGGGAGACATGTGGTTCCAAGTTTTCCAGGAAGGCGGTAGTCAGACTGTGCAACCAAGAGCGTCGATCCACTCCCGTGACCGTGACGACACCCCAATGGGAAAGGTCAACACTCGCCTCACCGGCAACGAGCAAACGCTGTTCGCGGTGCGGGTCGCCGTAATGCCAGGGGACACCAAAATCAAGATCCGACTCTGGTGCGGGGATCGGAGTGACGCCAACTTCACCCATTTGCTTTCAACTCCACTTTATTCACGCAAAATTTACACAAACCAGTGACCGCCATGTGGGTCATGTGGGCGGTAAAGCCGTAAGTCTCTTGTAGGTCAAGTGAAAATTCCGCAGCAGAAGCGGCGGGGATGCTGGTCACCTCTGCGCATTCGTCGCACACCAGATGAATGTGTGGTGATTCATCTTGTGAATGATAAACAGGTGCGCCGTGCCCAATGTGTGTATGCGTGATCAAGCCAACGCTTTCCAGTACTTCCAGGGTCCGGTAGATCGTTGAGAGATTTACTCCCGACGCCGTCTTTTGAACCGAGGACAGTATTTCCTCTGGTGTTCCGTGTCCCAGTTGATTGACCGACTCCAGTACTAACTGTCTTTGTGGAGTAATGCGAAAACCCTGCTCGCGGAGCCGATCCTCCCAAGGCGTTGATTCCATAGGAACTACAGGTCTTCAACTGTTGGGCGCAATTTCGCCGAAAGATGATTCTGCATGGGCTGCTCCATCGCGGCCATGTCAAAAGTCCACATGAGTTGTGAATCAAAGAGTCCGTAAAGTCGTTCGCCATGGGTATACGGTTTTGCACTTTCGGTACGGACCACAACGTCAGTTTTTAGTGTTGCTCGTGCACTCGTAATTTTCGCGTTATCCAGACCAAGTACCTCGGTTGTTCCAATATAGATCTCGGCAAAACCCGTCGGGTGTGACATAACTAATTCAAACTGATTGTCAGGTCGTGGACGCCAATACCCCGACTCGGTTGCCAGTGGCTTAATGCGCTCACCGGCTTCGTCGAGGAGCCAACTGCGGGAGACATAATTAATAAATGGTCGACCGTCGCAGGAAAATACAACTTCCTGCCCGAATCGAAAGTTCTCGATCGTCGGATACGTGCCTAATCCGACTCCCACCCAGCTTCCGATCAGCCACGAAAGTGGCATGACTTCAACAGGAAGCTTGTCCATGGATCAGCCTTGGCCCTTAAAAAGTTTGGCCACGACGTAGAAGGCGAAAACACCGGCGGCACCGATTGCAATGACTAGGAGTGATGTGTAAAAGATTTCCAACATGCATGAACTCTACCCTTTAACGCCATTGTGTTCATATGGGACATGTGACCTCAGCCATTCGCCGATCCCCTTCAGAGTTTCCGCACTGATAGCCGTCTCGGCGTGCCCGAACCCTTCAACCACCATGACCGTGGCATTTGCATTGCCGGCGCGCTCAACCGCATTTTCCAAGGCATAAGCATGCTCAACCGGAAAGTACTTGTCCACGTCACCGTGCACGATTAACAGCGGCATTTGTGAGAGGCGCGCAACCGCCGTTTCAGGTGAAATCGGGGGTGGATCTGGCCACGGTGTGCTGGAAATATGGACGCCTTTACCACGCAAGACGAGGCGACCAGCTTGGGTTTCAATCAGTCGATGGACCACCCGCATGATCGGCGTTCCCCGATAAAACCAAAATGCGGGGGCGCTCACGCTCACGACGAGATTCGGCAATGCCGCATCTTGAGCCAGCGCGGCCTGACGCAATACAACTGAACCGCCCATGGAAAAACCAACCGTTGCCACATTGCGGTATCCGAAGTCCCGGGCATGGGCGACAGCCGCATCAACGTCAAATATTTCATCCATGCCCATCGTGCCTTCACCGCCAGAATCCCCGTGCCCACGAAGATCGAGCGCGAGTACACCGCCAAATTCCCTTAAAGCCGCGACCACTTTTTTGACATGGTCCTGCTGGCGGTTCCCCGTGAAGCCATGGGCCAGAACTATCCCGAGTGCAAGTGGATCCGGATCACCCTTTGCGTGAGTCCACGTTGAATGGGTTCCGGCAATGCGCACTTCATCACGCGTATACAGGGTGAATTCAGAGTGCATACCCCCTATTTTGCCGGTTGGCCCGGCTGACTTAGTCGGCACCTATATCCGCGTGGAATCTGCAGTCGGTAGTCTTAGAAGTGATTTAGGAGGCTGCATGCGAATAGTTCTTTTGACCCGAGCCATGCACTCTTCCGCTGAAGTCCTTCCAGCGTTAGCACTGCTCAATCACAGCGTTCGGGTTCTGGGCGCTGAACCATCTTCCTTATTAGCGGTCGATAATTCCGACGTCGTCCTCGTAGACGGACGGATAGATCTAGCAGCCGTTCGAAGTTTTACCCGATTGCTGTGCGACACCGGCGCCGGAGCGCCCATCTTGCTGATCACTACCGAAGGCAATCTCACCGCGGTTCAAGGTGACTGGGGAATTGACGACTTCATGTTGAACACGACTTCTCCCGCTGAACTTGAAGCACGGCTCCGGGTTGCTGTTGCTCGCTACAACATAAGTTTGGGAATTGACGCTAATCGCAGCCCTGAAGAAATCAATCTTGGGGCTCTGCACATTGACGAGGTCAGCTACAGCGTTCGCCTAAATGGTCGTCCACTGGACCTAACATTTAAAGAATTTGAGTTGTTGAAACATCTTGCTCAACACCCTGGTCGCGTTTTCACTCGCGCAGTTTTATTGCAAGAAGTGTGGGGTTACGACTACTTCGGTGGAACCCGCACCGTTGACGTGCACGTCCGACGACTTCGCGCGAAACTTGGATCAGAAAATGAAGCGCTTATCGGTACTGTACGAAATGTTGGTTACCGATTTGTTCTCGAAACCCCCGAATCTGCTAGCGGGCGTATCGATCAACTGCAGTCGTAGCGCATCGTGTCTGATCAGCCCACAGTTATTTCAACGGTAATTCTCAGCAATCTCGATGCCACGCAAGTAGAAGGCATCACTCAACTTCTCAACGATGCGACAGATTTTGATGGTGTTCGTCCATTGAGTGAGCATGCCTGGTTACACCTTCACTCCGGTGAAAGCGGACTGCACATACTTGGACTTTCTGACGATCACGGAAACGAGCATTCACACATTGTTGGTTACGCGCACGTAGACGTCACCGATCTCGTTGAAGGTACAAGTGCAGAGTTGGTTGTTGCTCCAGGATCGCGAAATAGCGGGGTGGGCCACGCACTGGTAGAGCAGGCATTGAAACTGTCCCCCGACGGGCGGCTGCGCTTGTGGGCGCATGGACTCACGAGTGGTGCGCAGTCTCTCGCCGACTCCCTCGGCTTCGTGCTGAGTCGCTCACTCTGGCAAATGCGCCGCTCACTATTCGCGCCACTTCCACCGGCACAGATTCCAGCCGGAGTAACCATCCGGGCATTTGACCCCGCGACCGATGTTGATGGAGTGTTAGCCGTTAATGCTCGCGCCTTCGCCGACCTACCGGATCAAGGCAACTGGACAAAAGACGATATTTTGACACGGTTGAAAGAATCGTGGTTTAGCCCAGCCGGATTCTTTATCGCCGTTGATTCACAAACCGGTGCGATCATCGGTTTTCACTGGACCAAAGTCCATGGATCTGGTGGACACGGGTCAGACCACAGTCATGAAGCAATTGGCGAGGTGTACGTCCTCGCCGTTGATCCAGAAAACCGAGTGTCAGGGCTAGGACGAGCCTTAAGCGCCTTGGGGCTGACGTATCTACGCAGCCTCGGGCTTCGGCAGGCAATGCTGTACGTCGATTTTTCCAATGAGCGGGCAATTGCCCTCTACGAGAGCCTGAATTTCGTGCATTGGGACACCGACGTGATGTACCGGCGGCCCGTTCAATAGAAAAGTTCGAAATTCAACGGTGCTTGGCTCTTTGATCGCCTGGGGTTCACCTTCGAGTTACTCCACATGGCACGATACGAGCATGAGCATCTCGGATTATTCGGCTGACGGCCCCCCAACGGGTGAATTTGCGGCGATTATCCTCAAAGATGAATACGCCAGCGACTTACCAGCTGATCGATTCCTTGATCGAGAACTGTCTTGGCTCGCATTTAATAAGCGGGTCCTTGACCTAGCCGAGGACACCGGACTGCCACTTCTTGAGCGAACCAAGTTCCTCGCAATTTTTGCCAGCAACCTTGACGAGTTCTTTATGGTCAGGGTGGCAGGCCTCAAACGCCGGATAGCCACCGGGATCGCTGTGCGAGCTGCCAGCGGATTCACGCCCAAGGAAGTTCTGGAAAATATCTGGGAACGCGCATTCGCATTGCAACGGCAACAGGCAGATTACTTCGTGAACCTCATTGAACCCGAGCTCACACAAGCGGGCATTCGTATCCTGCGCTGGGATCAACTCACATCGGTTGAAAAAACCGAAATGGACCTTTTCTTTGACGCTCAGCTTTTTCCCATCTTGACTCCGCTAGCCGTTGATCCTTCACACCCTTTCCCTTATATCAGTGGACTATCACTCAATCTTGCAGTCGTGGTGCAAAATCCAACTACGGGAAATCAACTTTTTGCTCGTGTCAAAGTTCCTCCGTTGCTTCCACGTTTTATCGAAGTAGGTCCAGCGCGCTACGTGCCACTTGAGGACATCATTGCCGCACACTTGAGCGATCTATTTCCTGGAATGGAGATCCGAGAGCATCATGCCTTCCGGGTTACCCGCAATGAAGACGTCGAAGTCGAAGAAGACGATGCAGAAAATCTGCTCCTTGCACTCGAGCGTGAATTGGTGCGTCGACGATTTGGACCGCCCGTGCGACTTGAAGTCGAAGAGAACATCGATCCCTATGTCCTTGACCTGTTGGTGAGCGAACTAGATGTTAGCGATCTGGAAGTTTTCCGACTACCTGGACCTTTGGACTTGACCGGTTTGTGGACAATTGTGAGTCTTGATCGCGATGATCTTAAGCAACGCAAGTTCGTTCCTAAAACGTCACGAGCTTTGTCCGATGTTGAAAGTTCTAGTGCTCCTGACATTTTGAGTATCGTTCGTGAAAAAGATGTCCTTCTGCATCACCCGTATGACTCCTTCTCAACCAGTGTTCAACTTTTTCTGGAACAGGCCGCCGTTGACCCGCACGTTTTGGCCATCAAGCAAACCCTTTACCGGACTTCTGGCGATTCACCAATAGTTGACGCACTTATCCTCGCGGCAGAAGAAGGTAAACAAGTACTTGCAATTGTCGAGATCAAGGCACGCTTTGACGAACAAAATAATATTGCTTGGGCCCGCAAGCTTGAACAAGCTGGGGTACACGTTGTCTACGGACTCGTTGGATTAAAAACCCACAGCAAGTTGTCCATGGTGGTCCGCAATGACGGTGACCAACTTCGCAGGTACTGCCATATTGGTACCGGAAATTACCACCCAAAGACAGCGCGCCTTTATGAAGATTTCGGGCTGCTAACGAGTAACCCGCAAGTGGGCGAGGACGTGTCAAATCTGTTCAATGTTTTGTCAGGTTATTCAATGAATACCAATTACAACCGTCTTCTCGTGGCCCCCCACTCAGTTCGAACTGGATTAATAGCCCGCATTGACCGGGAGATTACGAACCACCTTGCCGGTCGCCCCTCCGGCATTCGTTTCAAATGCAACTCACTCGTTGACGAGGCGATCATCGATTCGCTATACCGGGCGTCAATTGTGGGCGTACCTATTGATATTTGGGTTCGTGGGATTTGTGCCTTGCGCCCCGGCGTTCCCGGGCTCAGTGAAACGATCCGGGTTGTCAGCATAATGGGGCGTTTCCTTGAGCACAGCCGGGTTTTCACCTTTACCAATGGCGGTAACCGGTCTGTGTGGATCGGTTCAGCCGACCTGATGCATCGTAATCTCGATCGCCGGGTTGAAACGTTGGTGAGCATCCTTGACCCTGAGCAAATTGCTGAGATCGAGGATTTACTCAACTTAGGTTTTGCTCCAGGTACAGCGGCATGGGATTTGAATTCGGATGGGGGTTGGATCCGACGGTTATTCGATGAATCGGGTGAACGGCTCACCGATATTCAAGAGCTCTTGATTGCTATCAAGAGCAAGCGCTCCAGTGCGCTGGAGTCGGGGGTTCTCACCGGTGAAGTTTCCTAAGTCGTGCGCTCGGGCGACGTTCACGCAATGAAACCCCCCGCCAGCACAGCGCACGTGGAGACGGAATTCAAGTTCCGGGTCCCGATGCAATTTGATTTTCCCAGCTTTCCCCGGTCACTAGGTGATTGGACAATCGAGTCAGTTCGAAACATGGACGCTACGTATTGGGATACGGCTGATGCAACCTTGTTACGTTGGGGAATCACTATGCGTATTCGCACCGGGGGTGGAGATGACGGCTGGCACCTGAAGATTCCAATGTCTGAAATGGAGTCGATCAATGGTGTGAGTGTGCGAACCGAACTTCACCGAGACGGCTCGAGCCCAACTCCCCCCGTTGAGTTCCTCGAATTGCTCTCCGCAATTTTGCAGGGAGTTGAGGTCATTCCCATTGCGCACGTCCACACCGAACGCAAACCCCAAATTCTTATCGATTCGCGTGATGCGATCATTGAATTAGTGGACGACCTGGTCACCCTGTCCCGCGGTGCACACATACTTGATGAATTTCGTGAGATCGAAATTGAATTAATCAAGGACACCGCGATGTCGGATGCCCTTGTGATCGGTGAGATTCTGACCAATGCTGGCGCCCTGCCCAGTTCGGTCAGCAAAGCTGCCAGCGCATTTGGGACTGCCGCCCAAAAACAGCCAGATATTCCCCTTCTTCCCCAACCGGGAAAGGGTGATTTGCCATGTGACCTCATCCGGTGGGCACTCTCTCGTCAAGTGCGCAGGATTTTTTCGGCCGAACTGTCCAGCAAAATCACCAGTGAAACACTGACTCTAACCGCCGAACTAGCCAGCTTGGAAGAATTGCTCATTGCACTACGGGGATGGCTCAATGCCGAAGAGCAAGAATATTTGCGAGAGGATCTCGCGTGGCTGATCCGTGAATTGAGCGTCGACGCAGAGTTGGCAATGCAACATGAACAGGCTAAAGCTGTCATTGAGCAACTTTCTGACCCTCACGACCGCCACGAGGCCGAAGTGGCGGTAGAACGGTACTTTGCGGGCAAAAGTGAAGCGGCTAGATCCAGCTTGCAAGCGGCCCGTCGCAGTGACCGTTACCTGTTCCTTTTTAGTGATCTGGTTAACCTGGCCCGCGTACCAGCTGTAACTCCCGAGGCTTATGCAGTAAATAGTATTTGGGACCGCATTTCTCCAGACCCACGTGACCAGATCACCATTGCCCGCCACTTTAAGGACATCTTTAAAAAGAAAAGTGAAAAAATAGTCAAGAACCTCAAAAGCGCGAATAACGGTGCCCCAGATACGAATATCGGCGAGCTTATGCGGGCAATCGCCCTGTCCGGGAAGAACGATCCTGCCGCAATCTTTGCGCTGGGCCTCGCACTAGCGGTACAGTAAAAAAATGGGCATCGTTATTTCGGCAGCGGGTGTCATCTTAATTCGCAATAGTGAGGTACTGCTCGTTCACCGTCCGCGCTATGACGACTGGTCATTTCCCAAAGGTAAAGTTGACGGCGCCGAACTACTTCCCCTCGCCGCAATTCGGGAGTGTGACGAGGAGACCGGTTTTCTGGCAATGCTTGGCCCCTATCTTGGCATCGATAGATATGAGATTGAACAAGGTGAGAAGGAAGTTCACTACTGGCGCGCACATGTTCTGGAGGATCTTGGCTTTGCCCCCGACGAAGAAGTCGACAAAGTTGCCTGGATTCCGATTGACCAAGTTTCACATCATCTAACGTATGCGCAGGACCTGGAATTCTTGGATCGCGCGATCGCTTTGCCCCCCACCTCACCGCTAATCATTCTTCGACACGCGAAAGCAGTGAAGCGTTCAGACTTCACCGGTAAAGATGACAGTGACCGACCCCTGTCCGGGCGCGGCCGGCGTCAATCAAAAATAATTACTGAAGTACTTGAAGGCTTTGGGGTAGAGCATGTGATTAGTTCACCCATGCAGCGATGCCAAGAGACCGTTAAAAAATATGTAAAGCAACTTGCTGCGACTCCCACTTTGGTTGATGCGATCAGCGAATGGGGATATGAACAAAATCCCGAGGACCTTGATCCCGCTATCGAATTAGCCATGAATAACCCGGCACCCACCGTTCTCTGCTCACACCGTCCCGTCCTTGATGCGATTTTGGACACGGTTGCCCGGTTGGGTGGAATTTCAAAAACAGAGCGTAAGAAGGGGATTTGGTCCACCAAGCTCTCCCCAGGTTCATGCGTCGTGGCGCACCGGGCATTTCAGCTCGAAGGCACGGCAAGCACAGTGAAAATTGTGGCGGCTGAGCACCATACCGTTCCAGGGAGTCAAGAAACCTGATTCATTTGCCTCAAGTTTTTCAGTTGTCCATCTATCGTTCACTTTAAGGGTTCATTGTATAAAAGTAAAGATCCTGATTTGTTACATGAGGGACAAAAATGACCCTCAAAGTGAACGAATAGAAAACGAATTGGAGTTTTTTACGGCCCAGAACAATCGGAGACTTCTTCTCTCAGCACCAATTTTCGCAGCCGTCCTTCTACTGAGTGCCTGCGGAGGGTCGAACAATGCCAGCGGAGAATCCGGCGCAAGCGGCTCAGTCCGAATTGATGGCTCCTCAACGGTCTACCCACTGAGCGCGATCGCAGCTGAAGACTTCCAAAATGCGAACACCGGCGTTCAGGTCACTGTTGGAAACTCAGGAACCGGTGGCGGATTCGAAAAATTCTGCCGGGGCGAAACTGATGCAAATAACGCGTCACGACCTATCAAGGATTCAGAAATGCAATCCTGCGCCGACAATGGAATCGAATACGGCCAACTAACCGTCGCCATTGACGCACTCACCGTGGTTGTCAACAAAGACAATGAATTCGCTAACTGCCTCACCGTCGATCAACTAGCGGCGATCTGGGGACCCGACTCCACAATCTCCAACTGGAATCAAGTGGACCCCTCCTTCCCGGACGAACCGTTGCCACTTTTTGGGCCAGGAACCGATTCGGGAACATTTGACTACTTCACCGGTGTGATTAATGGCGCAGAAGGCTCAAGTCGAACCGATTTCACCCCGAGCGAAGATGACAACGTGGTTGTTCAAGGTGTCGCTGGCAGTAAGGGTGGCCTTGGATACTTTGGCTACACGTACTTTGAAGAGAACTCAGACAAACTTAAGGCACTTGAAATTGATTCAGGCGCAGGGTGTGTTGCACCAAGTGAGGCAAGCGCGCGTGATGGTTCTTACGCACCGCTTTCACGCCCACTTTATGTTTATCCCTCAGTACAGGCCCTGGCGAACCCAGCCGTAGCCGATTTCTTCCAGTACTTCGTTGATAATGACGCTGTAATTGCGAAGGCAGCCCTATACATTCCTCTCAGTGATGCAGATCAAGCAAAGTTGGTCACTGATTTCACAGCTCTCATGACGCAAGCAGGAACTCAGCAATCGACAAAGTGACGAATAATTGATGGCAATCAATAATGTGAATGAGACTGCCGAAGGGTTATCCCTTCGGCAGTCTCGTCCTCGCTATGGCGAAAAAGTCATTCGCGTGGTGCTGGCTATCGCAGCATACGTCTCAATTTTTACCACTTTTGGCATTCTGATTTCGTTACTTATTCCCTCAATTGAATTCTTCCTCGAAGTCCCCATCACCGACTTTCTGTTTGGTACCACTTGGACCCCTCTGTTTAACGATGGCGAGTTTGGGGTTCTCCCTCTATTGAGTGGCACGATTGTTATCACCGTGATTGCAATTGCTGTCGCAATTCCACTTGGACTTGGTGCTGCGATCTACCTGTCGGAGTACGCATCGAGCCGAGTGCGCAAAGTGCTCAAGCCGACCCTTGAAGTACTCGCCGGCATTCCCACCGTTGTATTTGGATTCTTCGCACTGGAATTCCTCACCCAGTTAGTTCTGATCAAAATTTTTCCTGGCATCGAAGTGTTTAACGCTCTTTCCGCAGGATTAATCATGGGAATCATGATTATTCCGACGATTGCATCACTCTCCGAAGATGCAATGGCAGCCGTTCCTTCAGGTTTGCGTGATGGCGCCTACGCGCTGGGGTCCACTAAACGCCAAACGGCTTTGAAAGTTGTTATTCCTGCCGCACTCTCAGGAATCGTGGCCGCGTTCGTTCTTGGTATCTCACGTGCAATCGGGGAAACCATGATTGTGACGATCGCCGCCGGATTGCAACCGCAATTGAGTTTCAATCCACTAATCGGCATGCAGACCATGACTTCTTATATCGCTGCCGCGGGATCTGGTGACCTAGCTACTGGTTCTATCGAATACAAATCGATCTTCGCTGTTGGAATGCTGCTATTTGTGCTCACTTTCATGATGAATATTTTCAGTATTCGTTTGGTTCGTCGATTTAGGCAGGCGTACCAGTGAGTCACATTCACATGGAAAATCAACTTGCCGGTCGGGGGACCCTACTTCGAGACCGTGTTTTCATGTGGTTACTTTTTCTCTCCCTCGCTATTGGAGTGCTAACACTGGCGATCCTGCTAATTTACGTGACCGTCAAAGGTTGGCCACGACTAGATATTCGACTGTTCACCAACATGCCATCAGTGCGTGATGCCGAAAATGCGGGTGCTCAATCAGCGATAACCGGCACCATCTGGGTCATCTCTTTCACCGCGCTAATCGCGCTGCCCACCGGGGTCTTGGCCGCCCTTCACCTGGAAGAGTTCGCCAAGCCTGGTAGCCGCTTCCAGCGTTTCATCGAAATCAACATTCAGAATCTGGCAGCGGTTCCTTCCATCGTGTATGGAATTCTGGGTCTTGCGGTTTTCGCCCGAGCTTTGGCTTTGGGTCAAAGTGTGATCACCGCTTCCCTTACCCTGGCTTTGCTCGTGCTGCCCGTGATCATTATTTCTACACGGGAAGCCTTACGGGCTGTCCCACGAAATATTCGCGATGGATCACTCGCACTCGGTGCAACCGAATGGCAAACGGCCTACCGTCAAACATTGCCTGCTGCAATTCCGGGAATTGCAACCGGAACTATTTTGGCGCTCTCCCGAGCAATAGGTGAGGCGGCCCCGTTGCTGCTCTTAGGCGCCGTCTCCTTCATCACTTTTAATCCCGATGGAGTGCTTTCCGGCTATACAACTTTGCCAATCCAAATTTTTAACTGGACGAAGGAGTCCCGAGAGGAATTCCAAGTGCTGGCAGCCGCAACAATTGTGGTGCTCCTTCTCCTTTTACTCGCCATGAACTTCGTGGCGATTTGGATCCGCAACCGAACCCAGAAGCGCTGGTAACTCAGGCAGTGAAAGGCACACATGAATAAAGACGCTGAAATTGCAATGCACCTTGATCACTCACTCTCATCTCGAGGGGCAGTAATTCCTTTAGAGGTCAGTAATCCCGTGTTTACCCTCGATGACGTCAGCATTTTCTATGGCGACTACGAAGCGATTCGTAATGTCACTTTGCCGATAGGCAAAAATGAAATCACGGCATTTATCGGTCCGAGTGGTTGCGGTAAATCAACTTTGCTACGCAGCTTTAATCGAATGAACGACCTCATTCTTGGCTCACACCTCAAGGGTGTGGTGGCCTACCACGGAACAGATATTTATGGTCCAGATGTTGACCCAATCGAGGTTCGCCGCAAGGTTGGCATGGTGTTTCAAAAGCCCAATGTCTTCCCAAAATCAATTTATGAAAATGTTGCCTACGGACCAAAAGTCAATGGGGTCAAGGGAAATCTCGATGATGTAGTTGAAGAGTGCCTTAC
This sequence comes from Candidatus Nanopelagicales bacterium, assembly GCA_040399625.1. Lineage (GTDB taxonomy): Bacteria > Actinomycetota > Actinomycetes > S36-B12 > S36-B12 > UBA4592. Next base: position 37,165 of record JBBARV010000005.1, read on the forward strand.
CAGGGCAGCTTTGTGGGGCGAGGTCAAAGACGATCTGAAGAAAAGTGCCTACGCTCTCTCGGGCGGTCAGCAGCAACGCCTCGTAATTGCACGTTGCATTGCGGTTAAACCAGAAGTGATCCTGATGGATGAGCCCTGCGCTTCCCTGGATCCAATAGCCACGGCAAAAATCGAAGACCTCATGGTGGAGTTGGCTAATGACTACACGATCGTGATTGTTACCCACAATATGCAACAGGCGGCTCGCGTTTCGGACCGAACTGCGTTTTTTACTGCTGAACTTGATGAAAATGAGGTTCGTCACGGGCGATTAATCGAGTTTGGTCGCACACGGGAGCTCTTCAGTTCTCCCGGCGACTCCCGCACCGAGGATTACATCTCTGGTCGGTTCGGGTAACTTTAGTTACATGCGAATAACCGCGGTAGCCATGTCCGCAGTAATTGCTACAAGTTTGGCCCTAGCCGGTTGTTCAGCAGAAAGTTCTTCAAGCTCGAAAATTTCAACACTTGTTGCGCCCAGCACCAGCCCGTCAGCCAATGTATTAGACAGTGCCATTGAGGCAACACTCTCCCGCGGCACCGCTGTCTTGCGCATCATGATTGATTCGAATGATACGCAAGTTACAGGAACTGGAAGTACTTCTCTGGGTAACAACCGCGGAGAGATTGCATGGGTTGACCAGGAATCGAATGAATCGTGGAGCGATTTAATTAATTCAGAGGGTACGTACTCTCTGATAGACGGGTCTTGGTTCCTAGCACCCGGTGGCACTCAGACACCCACTTCAGGCAATATCACTCAACTCTCACATTTGGGCAGCCTCACTTCCCGAACTGGTGATGGGCTCACGGGAACCCTCGCGTTAACAATTGATTCTGGGATGAACTTCTCTGACGAAGAACTGATTGAACTCACCAAGGTCTGTGCAATGAATCTGGAAGTCGAGATTACGCTCAATTCAACAGGATTAATCAACTCCATAATTAAATCTTTTAATTGCACGGGCAATGAGCGGGTGAGTGTTACCCAACTCTCCGACTTTGGTTCACCAATTGAGTCTTCAACGCCTGATAACGTGTTCGAAATTGACCCAAATCAGTGACGAGTTAATTGCCGAGTAAGTATCCGGTGCCTTTTTGTGAATTGGCACCGGTCACGCGCAGGGTGCACAGACCACTGCGTACCAGAGCCACCTGAGAACCTTTGATAGTGCAAATCCCGCGGGATGAGGGGGCTATTCGGACGCGAGGTTTCACCCCGGATTGAGTTGAAACGCCAGCCCACCGTGCAACAAGTTGCTGCGAGAGTTTTGCTGGTGCAGTTCGTACCCCGTTGACAACGATTGCTTCCACAGGCGTTGATGCAGCGCTCAAACCCAAACTATTTACTGCTTGCACAACGACAGATAACACGGTCCCAGCCCGCTGATCCGTCACAACGCACGGTGATTCGGTCGCTGCGCAGACCGGGGTCAACTCGCCCGTCTGTCTGAGCAGGGAAACTTGATAGCCACTAATGGCAAGACCACCGTTGTACGCTGGAGGGTTCCAACTCACCGAAACCCGCTCGTTTGCGCGAGACGTGGCAGTGACTTTTATCGGTGGATTCGGGACTGATGTTGGTGGTGGAACGTATTGATTTATCCAAGGCAAGAATGTCGTTATTCGCGTGTAGATTCCCGGAAAGTTTGCAAGAGCACAATTATTTCCGACACTCGTTAGTCCAGCCAAAACCACACCTACCGCCGTGCTCACGACGAGCGGGCCCCCACTGTCACCCTGACAGGTATCAACACCCCCACCGATTATGCCAGCGCAGATCTTGTCAAGACTTGTGAACGAACTGCCGTAGGAACCGCACGAATTCTCATTTGGTCCACCCAGTATCGAAACATTGGCTGCTAATAACGGGTCACTGAATCCGCCGCCGAAACTTCTACTTCCCCAGCCTGAAATTTGAGCCACAGTTCCCGCAGCCGGCCACGATGTGGCGTCTTGGGTCAAAGGCAGCGCAATAGGCTGCACGTTAGTTGAGAAAGTGAGCGGAGACGCTAATTGAAGTAGAGCAATATCGCCGTTAAATGTTGTGGGATTCCAAGACGGGTTAATTGTAATTCCTGAGACTGCCAAGGCATTTTGATTTGTACGCTCACTCAGATTCGTGATTCCCACAAATGCCGAGATGTCACCTGCTGCTGCCCCCACCACGCAATGGGCAGCGGTCACCAGCCAGGAAAAACCAATAATAGAAGCGCCACACTGGGTCGAGTTCCTTGAATTTCGAATTGCAAGACTCACCTGCCACGGCGTTGTTGAAATTGTGATCGATGCGCCACCAACAATTCGTGGAGAGACTCCCTGAACTGGAGTGCTCAGGCCAACAGCAACGATTAATGCGGCCCAGAGAGCGAGTGGAGCAATACATTTTTTGCGCACCGTGTAATTATGCCTGCACCCAAATTATCCGGATTACCGCCGTGAGTAAATGCAGTCGGGGCGCTCCCATCAGTCTGCGATAACCCCTTTACCAAGCACCACAATTCCACCCGGACTCACTGTGTAGCGAGACCTGTCGTACTCCATGTCCACACCAATATGCGCATTAGCAGGGATCACTACGTTCTTGTCCAGGATCGCATTGCGGATGATCGCGTTCGAGCCAATTCGAACCCCAGGCATGATCACACTTCCTTCAATGTAGGAACCCGATTCGATTGTCACACTGGATGAGATGACCGAGGTACGAACATGACCACCTGAAATAATGCTGCCGGCGCCCACCATGGACTCGTGAGCATTGCCACCCTCAACAAATTTGGCTGGAGGTAATGAAGGGATATTTGACAGGATTGGCCAACGTCTGTTGTAAAGGTTAAAGACGGGGTGAACTGAGACCAAGTCCATGTGTGCATCGTGATAACTGTCAAGGGAGCCAACATCGCGCCAATAACCTGAGTCGCGCGCCGTAGCCCCAGGGATTATGTTCTCAGAAAAATCATAAACAAATGCGCGACCCTGATCGGTCAACATTGGGATGATATTGCCACCCATATCGTGTACCGAACTTGCATCAGCGGCATCTGCTTTCAGTGCATCAAGCAAAACATCTGTATTGAAAACATAATTGCCCATTGAAACGAAACTTTCCTCGGGCGAGCCAGGAATCCCAGGTGGCTCAATGGGCTTTTCCAAGAAGTTGGCAATTTTATGTCCATCGGGGCCGACTTCAATGACACCAAATTCACTTGCAGTTACCCGCGAACGACGCAACCCTGCAACGGTGACACCTGCGCCGCTGTCTATGTGCGCTTCAACCATTTGCATGGGATCCATGCGATAGACGTGGTCTGCACCGAAGACAACGACGTAATCAGGATTTTCGTCATATACCAAGTTCAAACTTTGGTAAATCGCATCTGCGCTTCCCGTAAACCACCGTGGACCAAGGCGCTGCTGTGCTGGAACCGGTGTCACGTAGTCACCCAGCAAGGTTGGCATCCGCCACGTTTGAGTGATGTGCCGGTCAAGGGAGTGTGACTTGTACTGGGTCAAAACGCAGACACGGCGTAGCCCTGCATTGATCAGATTAGAAAGCACGAAGTCAATAAGTCGATAGGAGCCACCGAAGGGAACGGCCGGCTTGGCCCGGTCAGCGGTCAGTGGCATGAGTCGTTTTCCCTCGCCACCTGCGAGCACCATGCATAAAACTCGTGGGACACCCGCCATGTCTAGAGCCTATGGGCTCAACCGGGCGTACCGCGCAGCTCCACCTGGAGGCTCCTGAATTACACGGGCAGCGTGACCGGCCTAGGCTGCCACTGTGCGAATTTCCCTATTGACGAAGGAGTGGTCCCCGCAGATTTATGGTGGTGCGGGTGTTCACGTGGACTTTTTAGTCCCGGCCTTGACCGCGCATATCTCGGTGGACGTGCATGCATTCGGTGAAAGCTTCCCCGACGCAACGGCCCACCCGACACCAGAGTTTCTTAGGAGCGCCAATCCCGCCATGCAGGCACTCGGGGTGAACCTTGACATGGTGAACACGATTTCCCAGAATCAGGTTGACCTGGTCCACTCACACACGTGGTACACGAACTTGGCCGGCCAGTGCGCCGCATTGCTGCTCGACATCCCGCTGGTGATCACCGCCCACTCACTTGAACCACTAAGGCCATGGAAACAAGAGCAGCTCGGGGGTGGTTATGCAATCTCCTCGTGGGTTGAGAAAAGTGCTTACGAGAATGCTGCAGCAATTATTGCGGTTTCAACCGGAATGAAAGCTGATGTCCTAGCTTGCTATCCCAATATCGACCCGAAGAAAGTTCATGTAATACACAATGGAATCAACTCAGAGATTTACCGACCTGATCCCTCATTTGAGGCGGTCAACAAGTACGGAATCGATGCGCAAAAGCCGTACTCACTTTTCGTTGGCCGAATCACTCGGCAGAAAGGTTTAATTCACCTGTTACAGGCTGCAAAGGGTTTTGATCCAGATATCCAACTAGTCCTGTGCGCGTCATCCCCTGACACTCCTGAAATTGCGGTCGAAGTAGATGAGCTTGTTGGAGAACTCAAAAAAATGCGTGGCACTGCCAATGTCATCTGGATTCAGGAACAGGTCCCACGTTCGGAGCTCATTGCATTACTTACTCATGCAAGTGTTTTTACCTGCCCATCCATTTATGAACCCCAAGGAATAGTTAACCTGGAAGCCATGGCGTGCGAAACCACTGTGGTTGCAAGTGATGTTGGAGGTATTCCTGAAGTCGTCCAGGATGGTGAGACGGGCATTCTCGTACATTACGACCAATTCGACCCCGAATCATTCGAAGTGAATTTTGCCAAAGTGGTAAATCGAGTTGTCGCCGACAGTGAAATGGCAAAGCGATTTGGAGTTGCCGGGCGCCAGCGAGTGATCCAAAATTTTGCTTGGGATTCGATTGCTGCGTCAACTATTGATGTTTATCGGTCAGTTATCAGTTGAGCGACATAGCTGAACCAATTCCCGGTATCCCGCTCGACAAATCACCACATCCATTTACCGGATATGTCCTCTACCTTTCCGCAGCACTCCTTTTCGCGCTCAATGGAACCGTCGCAAAATCCATATTGCTCACCGGAATTGATCCTGCTCGACTTTCCCAGTTGCGGGTGACCGGTGCATTTCTCGTGTTACTGGTCTATGTCGCAATTCGAAACCCAACAGCCTTGCGTCTGACCAAAAAAGAAATCCCAATTTTGATCGCCTATGGAATTCTTGGTGTGGCCGGGACGCAATACCTGTATTTCGTTGCGCTCACCTATCTGCCGGTGAGTATTGCTCTGCTCATTGAATTCACCGCACCCGTCATCATCGCTTTGTGGTTTCGTTTTGCGTGGAAGGAACCCACGAAAAAAAGCGTTTGGGTTGCTCTCAGTATGGCAATAGCCGGTTTGGCGCTGGTAGCCCAAGTCTGGCTCGGTTTTGCGTTGAATGCGATTGGAGTCTTGGCAGCCCTCGCTGCAGCCGTGTCACTGTCAATTTTCTATATTTTGGGTGACAAGCAATTGCGCGTGCCGAATCCGCGTGATCCAATTTCTCTGACCATGTGGGGATTCGCCGCTGCTTCGCTGTTCTGGCTGTTGACCCAACCCTGGTGGACCTTCCCGTGGGAGGCGCTCTCCGGAAATTCCGAACCACTCAGCGATGCGAATATCTCCCTCCCCATTTGGGTTATGACCAGTTGGATGATCCTGTTGGGGACAGTAATCCCTTTCTCACTGGTGCTCGCGTCAATGAAGCACCTTCGCGCTTCCCAGGCATCAACCGTTGGACTCACGGAACCGCTTTTTGCCACCCTGATTGCTTGGATTCTTCTCAATGAGGCTCTCTCGGCAACCCAAATAGTCGGTGGTGCCCTGATACTGCTGGGTGTTTTTATCGCCGAGCGGGCCCGACTTACTACCTAATTGTTTATTCGCCTCGGTAAGTGAACAACTCCAAGTGTCATAATGCAGGAATGAGCGAGCAGCGAGTACTAATTGTTGGTGGTGGACTTGGAGGCCTTCGAACTGCTGAAACATTACGGGCACGGGGCTTCATCGGCGAAATTGCAATTGTGGGCGACGAGAAGTACCAGCCCTATAACCGGCCACCACTTTCAAAAGAGGCGCTTAGCTCTGGGGTCTCGCACGACGAACTCAAATTCCGGCAACGTGATTCAGTCGCTGACGTCACGTGGATTCTTGGTAGCGCGGTCGAGAAATTGAATACCGATGCACGAGAGGTAACCCTGGCTGACGGAACCACTGAAAAATTTGATGCACTCGTAGTTGCAACCGGTATCCGTCCACGGTTACTTCCAATTCCTGGTCCAACGCAGGGACTTCACACTTTGCGGACTCTTAACGATGCTCAATCGTTGAGAGAAGCGATCAAACCAGGTTGTAACGTAGTTATCATCGGAAGTGGGTTTATCGGCTGCGAACTCGCGGCAACGGCAACCAAGCTTGGCGCCACGGTGCACGTGGTTTCACTCGATGACCAACCAATGATCATGCCCATGGGCGCTGACCTTGGCGCAGCAATGCGTAGGCGCCATGAAGGCAAAGGGGTTACCTTTCACCTCGGCCGCACCGTTTCGCAATTCAATGGTGATACCCGCATTGACAGTGTGACCCTTGACTCTGGTGAGACACTCCCAGCCGACGTAGTTGTAGAAGCAATCGGTTCAGTTCCCAACACCGAATGGTTAATGGACAACGGCCTCAATCTTGATAATGGTGTTCTCGTTGATTCCCACATGCGTGCAGTTGGATCCACTCTGCCCATCTACGCCGTTGGAGACGCATCCAATCACCCCAATAAGTTTTATGGTGATCAAACTCGTCGCATTGAACATTGGAATATGCCAACAGAAACGGGGAAGCGTGCTGGCGCCTCACTCGCCGCTGAACTCGCCGGATCCGAACTACCAACGGATGAATTCTTCGCTCTCCCAGCTTTCTGGTCTGACCAGTACGAATTCCAATTGCAGTCTTACGGCCTGCCAGGAGCCGGCAGCAGTAGCAAAGTTGTCAGCGGTGATCTTGATGGACCCTGCATAGTTGAATACTTCGACAGCGATAAAAAACTCTGCGGCGTAATCGGAATCGACACGGTCAAAGAACTTATGCCCTACCGCAAGCAATTTATGGAGATGAAATAACGAGTGAGCTCACTCTCGCTAGGGCCAGATCGGGATCGAGTACTAAGTCATGCTGCGGAAATAGTTTCCCGAACTTGGGCCGGCTTTGACGCTGCCCGCGACACAAACCCGCAAACCTCCCCCGAACTTAAAAAATTACTCGAGCAAGGGTTGCCACAGGAACCATCAGATCCAATCGCCGCACTGGACATTGCCGCCGAAGCACTTGATTCGAGTTTGACCCAGGCCAGGCCGCGCTATTTGGCCTACATAGGGTCAAGTGGCCTTGAGATTGGCGCCCTCGGTGATCTGCTTGCCCACTCACATGACCCGAATCTTGCGCTCAACGCTGGAACAGCCACCGACATTGAACGTCAGGCAATCGCGTGGCTCGGTGAATTTCTCGGCTATCGCAATGCGCAGGGGTTTTTCACTTCCGGTGGAACAGTCAGCAACCTCACGGCGCTTGCAGCTGCTCGTGAACAAGCGCTCCCCGATAGCCGCCGTACCGGATTGGGAACAAATACCCTTGCCCTGTATTGCTCAGCCGAGGCCCACTACTCGGTCAGGCGTGCGGCCGAGGTTCTTGGAATCGGTGGCAACAACGTTCGCTCAATCGAGATTGATTCCCAGCGCCGCATGAATCCTCTAGCACTCGCGCAAGCAATTGCGCACGACCGCGAAGCCGGCGTTATTCCAATGGCTGTTGTCGCTACCGCTGGCACCACTCTCACCGGAGCGGTTGACTCAATAGATCAGATCGCTGAAGTCTGCGCTGATGTCTGGCTTCATGTTGATGGCGCATACGGACTCCCGGCCGCAGGAACGCAGACAGCAGGTCCACTTTTTGCTGGGCTTGACCGGGCGGATTCAATGAGTGTCGATGCCCATAAGTGGCTATTCGTACCCAAGGCCTGCAGTGCACTCTTGGTGAAAAATCCAGCTCTACTGGCACATGCGTTTTCCCACAATGAGGCGTACATCCCACACGAGCACGGTGATACAAATGCTGTTGACATCACACTTGAGTACTCCCGTCCGCTGCGCGCCCTTAAATTGTGGCTCGCTTTCAAAGTTCACGGCGCCCAAAGCATCCGCGATGCCCTCGAAGAAAATCTGGCCCAAGCCCAAATGCTTTACTCACTGGCAAATAAGGCAACAGACTTCGAGGTCCTTGAATCAAGGCCACAACTCTCGACCGTCCCACTTCGACATATCCCGGTCGCACTTGCAACAGCGAGTCAATCCCGTATTAATGATCACACGGCCGAATTGCATTTGGCTCTCGTGGCGGACGGCCGGATCTATATTTCCCCTGCGCAAATTGATGGCAATACGTGGTTGCGTCCATGTTTCATCAATTTTCGAACCACAAGCGCAGATGTTCAAGTCGCTTTTGATGTAATCCGGGAAGTAAGTAATTCAATAGCAAATGGCTAGGCCATAATGAGCCAATGGGAGTGAACTTTCCGCAGGGCGGAGACCATAAACGCAGCACAACCGCAACTGGTCGGGCGATTTTTGCCGACTCGGTCCGTGCAATTGACCCTGCACTCGCAGCTCGCATTGAACATACAAAGGATTGGCGCAAGGGCTACATTGAACCGCTCCGCGAAATCGTGATCGCAGCCTCTCAAACCCCTGACGCAGCAATTGAGATCTCGCGTGCTGGCCTTGAAACGGCTCACCGACGATTCGTTTTTGCTCAACCGAAGAGTGATATTCCCCTTGACTCGGCTATGAACGCACCGGCCCCGCCCATTGAATCCGTATCGGTATCAGGGCGTGCTTCCCGTGAGGAAACCCTTTCGATCACTTATCAGGGACAGAGAATCTTCGGGAGTGACCTGCGCAGACAGATTGATAAATGGGTCGGTGATGGTATTGCCGAGCCAAGTTTCGGTGCTGCACTTCATCTGCTCATGGATAACCCAGACTGGCTCGACCTGTCCGGTACCGACATAGCAGTTCTGGGTGCTGGCGCAGAAATGGCTCCAACTCGATCTCTGCTTCGGTGGGGTGCTCGTATCCATGCATTGGATTTACCACGGCCTGAGATCTGGCAACGACTCATTGACATTGCACGAAATACTTCTGGCTCAATCCGAATTCCCGTCAGCCAAGGCGCTTCGGGAGCAATGCCGTTTGTCACTGGTGGAGTCGTACACACTGAAGATGACCAGGTTGTCGCAGCTGCAAGTGGGGTTGACCTCCTTGAGCAGCCGGGTGCGATTGCCAACTGGCTAAATGAAATTGAGAATCCATTTGTACTCGGCAACTACACCTACGCCGACGGCCCCACACATGCAACATTGAGTATGAGTGTTGACGCGATCTTTAAAAAACTAAATGCCCAACGCAAGGACATCACCCTCGCATTTTTAGCCACTCCAACAGATGTCTTCATGGTCCCCATGTCTTGCGTTGAAGAATCACGCGAACGTTGGAGCGCCCGGGGTTTCAGCGGATTCTTTCAAACACCACTTCGCGCATTCGGTCAATTTGAACCGAATTATCCCCGCACTTATCAAACGAGAAGTGGGATGGAAGTCGGACTCAATGACTCACTTGTCCCTCAACAAGGTCCGAACTATTTACTCGCGAAAAGAATTCAACGTTGGCGCGCACTTGCCGCACGCGCCGATGGCATCCCCGTTTCCCTCAATCTTGCCCCGGCAACCCGTACCCAATCAGTTATCAAGAACCGAGCACTCGCAGCTGCTTATGCTGGCGCCGGAAGGTTCGGCGTTGAAGTGTTCGAACCGGCCACCTCAACGGCCCTAATGGCAGCACTACTGGTCCACGATTTACGCAATCCACTCTCAACAGCAAATCCGAGTACAACACTGAACAACCCGATGGACCTATTTGTTGTTGGCGCTAATCATGGTGGGCTTTGGCGCACGGCTTATGCACCCCGATCAGTCCTTGGAGTTGCAGCACTACTAGGAATGTTTGAGTCGCGGGCTTAACCCCTCTTTGTTGCATAGGAAAACCCGCGTAACGGGGGGGGTGTTACGCGGGTTTTCGATCAGCTCGAGAAACTCGAGAGACAACGGTATTGTGCCCGAAAAGTTTGTAGCCCGCCACATTTATTACAAACCTTGTGTACAGAAACCCGACTACTCTTGAAGCTGTGGATAGCGGTGGGCTCAGTGTGGTTGTGCTCGCTGGTGGGTCCAGCCGGCGAATGGGCAGCGATAAATCCAAGACAGCGTTTGGCGGCGGCACCATACTGAATTTCCAATTAGAACAAATCCCTAATGATTACAATGTGGTGGTGGTAGGTGAAACCATCTATGCCGGCCCTAGGGTCACCTGCACTCGTGAGGATCCACCCGGAGGGGGGCCAGTCGCGGCGCTCGCATCTGGATTACAACTTGTCAATACGCCTGCGATTGTGTTACTCGCAGTCGATACACCATTTGCGCTACCACACCTGCTCCGGCAGGAACTCGGGCCGAATTCACCTGCATTGATCCCGCGCGAACACGGCGGCAAAGTTCAGTACCTGGCCGGCCTGTATCGCAGTGAATCACTTCGGCACGCACTCGAGCAGTTGGGGTCGCCCATAAATAGAAGTATGCGCAAACTCACAGCTCATCTGCAATCAATTGATTACCTCGAATTGGGTCCGGAGGTAGCCCTTGATTTCATGGATATTGATACTCCGCAAGATTTGATAACCGCACGGGAGTATCTCCGCACTCACCCTAGAGTGAACCCATGAATGAATGGGTGCAGGAAGTGATCAAGGTACTCAACCTCGGCGAAGTCGCGGAAAATGTAAGCGAATCAGACCTCAAAGCGATCCTCGACGGAGCACGCCACGCGGCCCACCAGGTTGAACGTCCCGCGGCACCGGTGACCACCTATCTCATGGGGATGGCGGTGGCTCACGGTGGTGACATACAGGAAATCTCACATACGATCGAAGCCCTGGCAAAAACCTGGGCGCAGAAGGACAACTAAACACGTGGCACCAGATTACAGCACTACTCACGCCGAAAAATCCTGGGAACGAGCGCGCGAATTTGCCTACTCATTTGCTGATGGACCTCGAATAGAAGTCGTCACACTTGTTTCAGCCGACAAAAGAATATGCGCGGAACATAAATTTGCTTTAACAAACCTTCCATTCGCTAATTCAAGTTCAATGGATGGTTGGGCGGTTAACGGCAACGGCCCATGGAAAATAACCTCAGCAGCACAGCTTGAAAGTGGGCAAGCCAGCATTGTCACAACTGGTGCGGTGCTCCCCTTGGGCACACACGCAATTCTCAGAACCGAGAACGCGGTCCTTGTCGGTGATCAACTAACAGCCAGTGCCGACACCTGTGCCGATCCAAAAGATATTCGCATTTCGGGTGAAGAGTGTGAAATGGGTCAAACCCTGTGTGCCCCTGGAGTAACCCTCAATCCGGCACTGATTGGCTTACTTGCTGCAACCGGGCATGATCAGATACAGGTCATCGCAGAGCCCTGTGTCCAAATAATTATTACCGGGGACGAACTTCGGACAAGTGGACTGCCAACTCGAGAACATGTTCGTGACTCACTTGGGATTCAAATCCCCATGTGGCTTAAACGCATGGGAGCGCATGTACCACCGGTTCTCTACTTGGAAGACCAAGCCGAGGAAATATCGGCAGCACTAGCTGCTTCAGAAGCCGACATTGTTCTCACAACCGGTGGTACCGCGGCCAGCGCAAAAGATCACTTCGTCAACGCTATTTCAATTGCACGCGGTGAAGTCCATTTTGACAGCGTTGCAGTACGCCCAGGACATCCCATGAAATTTGCAGTGGTGCGTCACCCCGCCGGAAAACAAATTCCGGTTGTGGGTCTGCCTGGAAACCCGCTGGCCGCCATTGTTGCCCTCGCAACCCTTGTTCAACCAATGCTGAACAAGCTCCAGGGTCAGCAATTGCAGCCTTTGATTCCCGTCACCACATCACGTTTACTGGAGGGTGGCAAGTCAGGGACAAAACTTGCACCAGGTTGGGTCACTGGTGCAGAGTTCACTCCAGCCGAATTTAGTGGATCGGCCATGTTACGCGGGCTGAGTGCGTCAACCGGGTTTGCCGTTCTTGACTCTACGGTGAACCAAGGGGAAACGGTTGCTTTTCTGCCGCTTCCCAACTAAGAATTACTCGCACACGGATCCGTCTTTGTCACGATCGACGTACCAGAAGTACTCCACATCACTATTTTTCAAATACGGACCGAAGCCCGATGCGATTGCTTGCCCGCAAGTCTCAAAACGTGGGTCGGTCGCGGAATTTGATGGTCTCGAACCGGCGCTGTTTGAGCTCGATGGAGCAGTATTAGTAGCTGTCGCAATTTGGGCTCTCGGCGGAATCTTCATAGTTCCCTTGCAATTGGAGAGCAATTGACGCAACTTTATTTTCTCCCGACTGTCCACTGACAACCGCCAGCGAAACTTGACGCCGACCCAACTCTTTGCGTACAGACAAAGATTTTCACTCGGTAACCAGTCACTGGGATCGCGATCACTTTTTGAACGATTGGAGCTGGCACTCACAGCGATCAGGGACAAGGGGTAACCCTGATCATTTGCAAAACGCTCTCTCGTTGCACTGTCCCAGCGCCAAGCACCCGAGTCCCAGGACTCTTTTAAGGGGATAAAATGATCAATGTCGAATGTGCTCGAATTAGTTGTAATGGCACCGTCATATTGGGATACCCACCTGCCATTCACAACCTTGCAGCCAATAAGGCTCCCAGCCACTCTTTCATCGATAAGTACCTCCTCGCGCGTATCACAACCATCAGAATCAAGATCTGACCAATGCCGGAATAAATCACGGTTATAGCCAGAAGTCACTTCACCTGACACTGGGAGAGAGTTCAAAATGCGGACAGGGTCAACCCTGGTGGCGGCTGTGGCGGTCGGCGCGAATCCAAGTGAGATCGCAACAATCAGTGCCAGCATGACAAGTTGCTGGAGAAAAGTCTTCCGGGCTAGGAACGCAAACATGTAACCCCCTTGCTACGAACTATAACAAGGGGGTCACCAGGCATTAACTTTCGAGAGGAATTCGAATTTCTTCGTCACGCGCGATTAAGTTTCCGTCAGCATCATAAATACTGACTATTTCGTCTTCGATCACCAAGTCACCGTCAGCATCAAGTACATCAATTATTTCGTCGACTATTGAACCCTGTGGGCCGGTGGCAACGATAATTTCGTCTGCGACGGCGCCAACAACTTCACTATTTTCGTCGAGGACAATATTGATTGACAAGTCGTCACCGACTTCGATTTCATTTGGATCTACAATTTCGTTTTCCACGATTCTCACTTTCATTCCACTCGACTACTTGAGGGTCAAACTTTAGTAAGACGCACATCACGCACGTGATTGCGGGCTGCCATTGCGCCAGCATCATCGACGGCTAAATGCGCCGCACGTTCAGCAGCAACCCGATCCTGGTAATGCGTGAGTTCTGCCTCGGTTCGCTCCTGACTCCAACCCAGTTCGGCACCCATGATTTGAGCCACCTCTACTGCCGCTTCCAGGCCTTGGTCGGGGGTCTCAATTGAAAGGTGGGTTCGTCGGGTCAAAATGTCATCAATGTGCAGTGCACCCTCATGGGTTACTGCATACAACGCCTCAACCCGCAGGTACCCTGCTCCACCGGCTATCGGCTGGGCAAGCTCGGGCCGGTATTTCAAGATCGAATAAAGGTCCCCCACCATCGATCCGTATCGACCGAGCAGGTGATCAATTCCATTGGTGTTGAGCCCAAAGTTTTTTCCCGATGCCCTCAAATCGCTTTCGGCCTCATTAAAATTCACGGCACCTATCAACAGAATATCTTCCGTTTCGGATTGGGGAACACCTTGCACTAGACCACGACTTTCGAGATCGACGATTGCCGCATTAACCGCGTCTTCGGCCATAACCCGATAGGTGGTGTATTTGCCACCTGCAATTGTGGTGAAACCGGGAACGATCGTTTCAACGGCGTGCTCCCGGCTCAGGTCACTGGTAGCACCCTCTTTGCCCTTGATCAGCGGACGCAGACCGGCATAGACGCCATCGATGTCGGTGGCGGTGAGCCCAACATTGAGAACACGGTTCACATTTCGTAGCAGGTAGTCAATGTCGGTGGCGCTCGCGGCCGGGTGATCAAGCCCCTGATCCCAAGGAGTGTCCGTCGTTCCAATTAGCCAATGCGCACCCCACGTGCGGATAAACAACACACTGTCCTCGGCCCTGACAAATACCGAGACTTTCGAGTCAATTCGGTCACGCGGAACCAGAATGTGAACACCCTTAGACGCTTGCACCGAGAAGTCAGGGTTACCACCAGCCATTTTTTGAAGTGAGTCGGTCCACACTCCGGTTGCATTAATGACCGTCTTGGCCGTGATGTGAAATTCGTTTCCGTTTTCTAGATCCTTCACGTCAGCGCCGGTGACCGCTCCAGTTTGGTCATGTGTGATGCCAATTACTTTGAGCGCTGCCGCTGCTACTGCGCCGTATGCTGCCGCCGTGCGGACTAGTTCAAGCGTGTGACGCGAGTCGTCTACCTGAGCATCAAAAAATGAGATACCTCCAACCAGACTTTTCTGGGACAACCCGGGAGCTCGTTCAAGTACCTGCTTACGACTCAAATGCTTGTGACGTGGGACCGCGCCCGCTCCGCCGATCGTGTCATAGAGAAAAAGTCCGGCGCCCATATACGCGCGCTCCCAAATACGATGCTCTATCGGGTAAATGAATTCAATTGGGCGAACCAGGTGTGGGCACAATTTTTCCAGCATAAGACTGCGTTCCTTTAGTGCCTCACGGACTAAACCAAAGTTGAACTGCTCCAGGTACCGCAATCCACCATGGAAAAGCTTGCCAGAACGACTCGATGTCCCGGCTGCCCAATCGCGCATTTCAATCAGCGCAACACTCAACCCACGGGATGCTGCATCAAGGGCGGTCCCCGCTCCGGTAACACCACCACCAATGACCAACACATCAAATTCTTGGCCGACTAACGTTGTCAGGGCGACTTTGCGCTGGCTCGGGCCAAGGATTGAATTCACTAATTCCACCTCCGCATCCTCGCAGGTCACAGATGGCGCACCCGTTACGGATCGACCAACCCGAACATCTGGTGAAAGGTCGACAGGGTGAGCATCGATTATTGATCCGACTTAGAGTGGGCTCGTGGTAATAGCCCGGCGCCTATTCGCAATCGGGTCAGCGCTCTTGCTTTCTGGATTAGTCATCACCCCGGCCGCCCAAGCCGCGGGTGGGCCCGAATCCCTCCGTATCTCCGGTGGGCCCACTTCGGCTTTAGACCAGAGCCCCGTTGAACTCGACGCGGATTTATACCTGCCCGAGAAAATACCGGCACCAGCCGTTGTTCTGGCCCACGGTTTCGGCGGAGACAAGTCCGGCAGCGCCGCCCAAGCAGTCAAACTGGCGCAGGCTGGGTTTGTTGTCCTTTCCTACTCGGCCCGCGGATTCGGTGAATCGACCGGACTAATCTCGATGAATTCACCCGACTTTGAAGTCGCGGATGCTTCCCGGTTAATTGACTTTTTGGCACAGCGCAGTGAAGTGACTCAAGACGGCGCCAATGACCCCCGAGTTGGGTTTGCCGGTGGGTCCTACGGCGGCGCACTTGCACTACTTGTTGCGGGCTACGACAAGCGGGTAGACGCGCTCGCATCGGACATCACGTGGAATGACTTGGAGTCTTCGCTCTTTGGTCAGAGTATTCAAGGTTCAACCCAACTAGGTGTGTACAAAAACTTGTGGACCGGCTTCTTTTTTAGTGTGGGCCTTCGTAATACCGACGGAAAAGTGACGCGCTGCGGAAGATTTAGTCCGCAGTGGTGTAACGCGTACACGCAGTCGGCAACAACCGCCCAGATCACCGAAGGGAACCGCGCATTGATGCGCGAATCCTCACCCATCAGTATCACCGACAAAATCACGGCACCATCGCTGATAAGTGGTGGACAGGCCGACTCACTTTTCCCACTTGCACAAACAAATGCCAATGCGGAACAAATCATGGCGGCATCACCACAAACACCCGTGTCAGTGCTATGGCACGGTATGGGCCACGACGGTGGCACGAATGAACGTGATCGACTGGAAACATCGATAATTAATTGGTTCAAAAAATACTTGCAGGAAGATCCCGAGAGTCCAGCCGTAACCGAACCCTTTGAGGTGACACTTACTTCCGGTGAAATCTCAGTTCAAAACAACCAACCCAAGCCGACCGTTATTGCAGGGGCCAACTATCCCGGAATTTTCGGAAGCGAACAGCAGTCAGTCCCGGTACTGGGACCGCCGCAACAGATCCTGTCACCCGCAGGTGCCAGCCCGGCCGCGATAAGTTCAATTCCAGGATTTGGCGGCTCACTCGCCGGAAACCTTGGCTCCTTTCTCTCCAATTCCTTCCCCGGTCAGAGTGCATTTTTTCAGTCGCAACCACTTGATGCTGCCACCGAAATAATTGGTTCAAGTCAGGTCGAAATTGCGTTTGCATCCGATGGTGCGGTCAACGACGCCGTCTTCTTTTTGAGCCTGCAGGTTGTCGGTGCAAATGGCCGCGCAAGTTTGCCCCAAGGACTCGTCGCGCCGGTGAGATTCGATGCACTCGGACCCACTCCACAAGTCGTGACCGTGGATCTACCCGCTATTGCACTGACCGCAAATGCGGGTGATTCCCTTCGCCTCGTTGTGAGTACCACGGACCTGGCCTATCGGATGCCACTTGACGAACGCCTTTACACCGTTGCAATGACCCAGAACGCAATCATTGTTCCACTGGTTACAGGTTTAACCCCCGTTGGCGGCGAGGATGCAACGTTCGCGTGGCTCCTAATAATTATTCCCGTGCTGGTAATTGCGGGTGTGATTCTGTTTGTGCTGCGTCCGCGGGAACCAAAACCCTTGCACGAGAATGCATACGCCGACTCGATGAGTGATCCACCCGTGGTAATCGAAGATCTGTACAAGACCTATAAAGGCGGCTACCAAGCGGTCAAGGGGGTCAGCTTTGAAGTTCCACGCGGTGTTGTCTTGGGCCTGCTCGGTCCTAACGGTGCTGGAAAAACCACAACGATGCGAATGATGATGGGCCTGATCGCTCCCACCCAGGGCGAGATCACCCTATTTGGACACCCAGTATTTTTTGGCTCTCCCGTTCTTTCACGTGTAGGTGCACTCGTTGAGGGTGCTGGATTCCTGCCGCACCTCAGTGGCCGCGAGAACCTGGAGATTTACTGGAAAGCATCTGGTCGGGTTGGCGAACCTTACTTCGAGGAAGTTCTGGAGATTGCTGATCTTGGTACCGCAATTGACCGCAAGGTAAAGGCTTATAGCCAGGGAATGCGTCAGCGTTTAGGGATCGCCCAAGCCATGTTGGGCAAACCTGATCTGCTCGTCCTCGATGAACCGACCAACGGACTTGATCCACCCCAAATCAAATCGATGCGAGAGGTCATGAAGAGTTACGCGGAAACCGGACGCACGGTCATTGTTTCTAGTCACATGCTCAGCGAGGTCGAGCAAACGTGTTCGCACGTAGTGGTCATGCATCGAGGTCAGCTCATTGCAACTGGCAAGGTCGCTGACCTACTCGCCGGTCGCTCGGGTGGCCGACTAGAAGACGTTTTCCTTGACATGATCGGCGAGGACTTGACGGTGGGTCAATCATGAAAACCAAGAGAGCCCTTCCTTTCCGGGTTGAATTGATTCGTCAAATCAAGCGCAAGCGGACCCTCGTTGCATTGATTCTCCTGATCGCGCTTCCCCTGATCGTGGTAACGGCCGCAAAGTTTGGCCCGTCTTCTGACAACAACAATGGTGGCGGCGGATTCGGTGACGGCGACCTTGACTTGGTTGGCTTAGCTACCTCGGGTGGGTGGAACTTCGCTCTGACCATGATGTTTTTTGCATCAGGTTTTCTACTTCTCATCCTGGTAGCAATGTTTACCGGTGACACGGTTGCAAGTGAAGCTTCCTGGTCAACATTGCGTTATCTGTTGATCGCGCCAGTTCCACGTCGACGATTACTGAGCGTCAAGTTGGCTGTGGCTTTGCTGTTGTCATTTATTTCAATTGTGGTGTTAGTCGGGTTCTCCTATCTTGTGGGACTGATCGCCTTTGGCAGCGGAAATCTTTCCACTCCAACAGCCGGTGTCTTCAGTAATTCTGAGGCACTATGGCGGATGTCGATTATTTCGGTGTACATCTTTATTACTCTGTTGTTCGCCGCAGGAATAGCGTTCCTTTTGAGTGTTCTCACAGACGTTCCACTGGGAGCGGTAGGTGGTGCAGTTGTTATCGTGATCGTTTGCAATATTCTCGATGCAATTGATGCACTCGGAGACCTGCGTCAGTGGCTTCCCACCGATTACGGTTCCGCCTGGATTGGCGCCCTCAACCGTGAAATTGACTGGACGGGAATGTCTCGTGGTGTTGCCTACTCCGTGGTGAGCTTCATCGTCTTCACCACAATTGCTTATTGGCGTTTTGATCGCAAGGACATCACTTCCTAAGATAAAATACGTTGAGAAGGAGAACTGATGATCACAATCAATATTGATATGGACAGTTGCCAGAATTACGGACAGTGTGTATTTGAGGCCGAAGATATTTTCCAGCTCGATGACGATGGCAACATCCAATACACCAAGGAAGTCCCTGACGACCGCCTCGAGGACGTTGAGAGCGCAGTAGATGCTTGCCCCATGCAGGCGATCAGTTTTACAACCACATAGCTGCTCGCGTCACCAGGGTGTCAGCCGCTTAATCAGTGCGAAATACCAAATCCGCCACGAGTCTGGGCACCGTATTTGGCAATGGTGGCTTCCAGATCCAAGGTTTCAATTTTCATCCCGTCCAGTTCCAAGTGCAAAAGGTCTGCGGGCACCAGCCAGCTCACTTCAAATTCAATCCCGTCAGGGTCGCGCGCGTATAGCGCTTTTGTTGTTCCGTGATCTGATGCACCCGTTAATGCACCAACCCCACGCAGCAGGTCGCCAATCCTTTGTAACTCACTGAGAGTGTCGACTTCCCACGCAAGGTGGTAAAGACCCACCGTGGTCTGCCCCGCCGCACTGTTTGCGGCCTTTTCACCCATGCGAAATAGCCCGAGATCATGATCATTGGTGCTGTCGGCGGCCTGCAGAAAGATTGCCTTGCCGCCCATGTTAACTATTTCGCGAAAACCAAGAATCGCGCAATAGAACTCGGAGCTAATTTCAGCATCACGCACGTACAGCACCGCGTGGTTCAGTTGTTGGATTCCCATGACACCAGCAGTATATTCGTGTGCGCGAGTCAGCACGCCTTTCCCACCATGGCTGTTTGGATGAGTGCATGTAGGTGACCGTTTAAGGTAGAGTCATGTTCTTTGCTTCACCACTACCAACCGTATTGAGTCAACTCCGCCCCGAAGCTGTTGCACTTCTCGTCTTGGCTAACAATTGTGCTCAAAACGCCATTGATCCTGGCCTGCTGAATCTTCTTCGGGTGCGCATAGACACCTTGATCGGCAACGGAACTCTAATGCGGAACACATTCTCCGAAGGTGGTAGTGATCTCACTGCTTCACAACAGATTGCTGTTTCATTCGCCGAACAGTTCATAATCGATGTAAGTGGAATCACCGACGCCGACCGCGAGGGCCTTGCCGAGTATTTTCTTGGTGAAGAAATGCGTGAGTTCATCACTGCTCTGTATATTCTCGAATGCACTTACCGGTTATCACTCGTTTCGGGAATGCTGCTCACTGATGATTCCGTTCATGCAGACACGGCTGCTTTCGAGATAAATACACCAAACTCAAACGGACAGCCAAGCATTCGACATGCGCTCAAGGATTACCAGGATTCAGTTGTCCGCGGGACAGACCTCGACCCGGTGACTACAGAACTTGTTCGGCTGCGTTGCGCGCGAACCCACAATTGCCGGATCTGCCAAACACTACGGCTTTCCGATGCTCGTGCGGCGGGAGCCGACGACACGATGACCCAAAAAGTGGATTTCTATGAGCTGAGCGATCTTGATGAACCACACAAAATTGTGCTTCGAATCACTGATGCTTTCATAACTCGACCCGACACTCTCACTGCGGAAACAGTCGTTGCGGCTCGCGCCCGCTACGCACCTGCCCAACTCGCCGAACTTTGTCTGGACATAACAAAATGGAGCACGCAAAAGATCCATGTGGCGCTTGGAACTGATGGAGCAGATGCGCTTCCCAAAAATGATCAGGGTGTGAGTTTCTTCGGATTCGACGAACTTGGCCAAGTTACCGGTTATTCACCAACACCGACTGGGAAGGCTTCACCATGACATCTCCGAACATTGCGGTTATCACTGGAGGCGGAACCGGTATCGGCGCGGCCGTTGCACACACACTTGCCGCGTCTAACTCCGTGATAGTTCTCGTTGGTCGCCGACAGGATCGACTTGACGCAATGGCCAGCGAACTTAAGACTTCACACCCCGGGATCACCGTCCACGGCCGAAGTGTGGATCTGACGGATCTTGACTCGGTAACCACATTTATCGAATGGGCGCACCGAGAACTGCCGCACGTTAACGTCGTGGTCAATAACGCCGGTGCGGCCCAACCACCCATCGAAGCGGGGCTCACGTCCGTCGCCTCGGCCTGGGAGGCAACGTGGCGCGCCAACACATTGAGCTCGGTCCTGGTCACCGAGGGTCTGAAGGACCTTCTTGCCCGACCCGGTGGACGCATCATCATGATTGGTTCATTCGCAGCTGAGCTCGGCACCGGTAGCCCGGCCTACGCCTCAGCCAAAGGAGCACTTCAGGCTTATGCAATCTCACTAATGCGTGAGCTTGGCGCAGAAGGCATCACGGCAAACGTGGTAGCCCCTGGGTTCACCGACGGGACCGAACTGCTGGCCGGCCGCATCTCTCCCGAACGCAGGGAGCGGCTTCTGACGAGCATCTCCGCACGCCGACCGGGAACCCCCGAGGAAATAGCCAGCCTTGTTGGTTATCTGGCATCACCGCTGGCCGGATTCATCAATGGTGAACTCATTACGGCTAACGGTGGAACCTACCTTTCGGGATAAATGTTTCCGATAATTGACTAAACTCAAGAAGCGAATTGACCCGAAGAGGTAACGTCTCGACAACACAAGGAGTGGCATGAGTGCTTTTGATGAAACAGATCTTGCTCGAATCGAAGTGGCTAAGGCCCTATTCGCTGCCTGGTCAAGTGGCGACGCAGATGCCCCACGCGCATTCCTCACCGACACTCCGGTGCTGTGGGACAGCATTGGTGGACTCAAAGAAGGATGGGATGCGATTCGCGAATATTTCGGACAGGGCCTCCAGCGGTATCCGGACCTGAGCCTCGTGCCCACGGGTGAGTTCTGGTCACGCCCAGACGGACTTGCAATGCAATGGACATTAAGTGCCAGCGTTGTCGATGACAGCCTTGGTAGCGAGCACATCGGTAAAAAGTGGACTGCTCCTGGCCTGTCATTCCTTGTTTTCGACGGTCTCAAAGTTGCATCCGAGTATGACTACCACGACAAAGGTGCGCGTCAACGTTCACTCGAAAATGACTGAGCGCGCTATTTATTGGTAGGGGTCCAACGTTCTAACAGTCGTGAATACAGTTCTTCGACCTGTCGGGATGATATGCGATTTTGTGTTACGACCCGTCGGTATAGGAATGGTGCGACAAGGTCCTCCACACATTGTTGAACATCAAGGTGGGCATCAATTAAACCTTCTTTCTGAGCTGCGCGAATAATGGAAGCCGCGCGCGAACGAGTTTGTGAAAATGCTCGGCGGTGCACTTCCGCAAAAGCTTCGTCGCGCCAAGACCCTTCAATTAAAGCCACCAGCATCGCGGTATAGGTCGGGTCATTGAGTCGACGCGCGTAGTCGACAAGATAGTCGTGCAATCCTGTACGTGGGTCTGCACCAAGGTCAAGTGACTCCTGGTGCATCAACTCATCAAATGCCTCGCAAGCTAATGCGGCTAAATCGGGCCAGTTGCGATAAATGGTGCTCCGAGCGATACCTGACTCGGCAGCAATTCGGTCGACGGTCAAGCCAACTAGCCCCTCTGAGACCAAGACTTGGCTGACAGCCTGGTACACAATCGTTCGCGTTCGCTCAAATCGTGCATCGGTCATGCGCAGGTAATCTCGGTTAGCTGCGTGAGGAATCGCAGGTGCACTGCTACTCCAATTGATAAGTGATCCGTCGAGCGACGCGGGCCTTGCTCAAAGACCGACCGCGCACTCAAGTTCACACACGCACCGCGATAGTGATTGAAAGCCAACCACTGCTGCCACTGCTGTTCTGTGTATTGGATTCCAGCAACTTGTGCCAAGCGAGCTTTCCACGAGTCCGCATCCATGATTCGGCGCCCGCGAATGAGTGCGAGATATGCCCAGTCTTCTGCTGCGTCTCCTGCGTGGGCGAACTCCCAGTCGATTGTTGTTAGCCCTCGCTCAGGGTCAAATAACGCATTGCCCGGCCCAGCATCCCCATGCACAATTACTGAAGGTCCTGTGGGTTTCAGGTGCTCATGTAACCAATCTGCGCCATGTTCAATTAGCGGGGACTCGGGCACGTACTTGCGATACATCAACCGCCAATACTCAATGTTGTCGTGGACAACACTCTCCGCACTTCTATTCGAAGCATCGAGTACGCCAACGCGAACCTGGTGTAGTTCGGCAACAGATGTGATGATGTCGTCAAGGCCCTGGTCATCAAGTCGGACAACACCTGGGACCGCCCCCATGATGAAGAATGGTTCGCCTAAAACTGCGCCACTTTCTTCGACCGCAAGGACTTCAGGAACAGCGTGCCCAACCGAATGGAGTGCACGCATCGCCTTCACTTCGGTGACGGTGTCAGTGCCAAACATCCCACCTTGTTCGATTCTCACGATTACAGAATTTGGGGTACCGTCGAGGATAAGGTTTACCCGCCACATGCGGCGCGAGAAGCCGCCACCGATTACTTCGGCATCCACGACGCTCACATCTGAGCCGCTGCTTTGTGCAAACCAGGCAGCCACCGCACCAACTTCAGCCAGTGGGACAGGCACAACCGCATGCACGATGCTGGTGTCATGGCTGGTAAATGCACCCATCAGGGGTGCCGCTGCAACAACGTCGCTCGCTAACCATTCGTTAAGTTCTGTCACCGAAACGGCATTCGAAGCCAACCGCAATCGTCTCACCGGCCACGGATCTTGGCCTCGGTTATTTATGTATTCGGTGACCGCTGCCCATTGCGCTGGCGAACCCAGTGCGGAATCTGATTCTGCGTCAGTGATTGCCTGCCGAATGAGTGCTTCCTCGACCCAGTCCTGCATCAGCGTCCTCGCACCGCATCTGCGATCTGTGCCTCAAGTGCAAAGTCATAGCCGGCTCCCCATACTGGATCTGAGAGTTGATCCGGTGCATCAACTAACGGTGTTGTGCAGAACCAGTCATACGTTTGCGTGTACCCATCACGGAATCCACGCTCTGTTGTGAGGCCGAGTGATGCGGCTTTGGCGATCGAAAGAATGCCATGGTGCTTCACCCCGAAAAGATGACCGTAAATGGGTTTTTCTTGGGTGAAGTCGGTCGGGAGGAGCACAATGTTTGGCTCAACACCAACGATCTGGGCGAGGGTCTCGGTAAATGCTCGTGCCGATGCACCTTCGCCGGTGATGTTAATAATCTCGCCACGCACCCCAGGGAGCTGAGCCATCTCTAGCAAGTTTCGGCATAGGTCATCGACGTGACCATAACTTGTTGTGACCAGCCCCTCGTGCGGCAAGAGCACAGGAAGTCCCCGGCGAAGCCGAAGAAACATTGCGGTCTCCATGTCGTGGATGTTATTTTCCGGTCCGTAGATCGCGGCCGGTCGCGCAATTGAGCCGGGGAAACCCGTCCGCGAGAATCTCTCGAGAATCGCACGCTCAGCGTGTGCTTTGAATCCACCGTAGGTCGTGATCGGATCACCTGTTTGCGGGTTAGTTTCGTCCCATGGCATTACACCAGTAGGTTCATAGGCCATAATCGATGAAACGAATACATATGCTCCAACGCTGCCATCAAGCATGGCAAGAAGTTCCTCGAACTCACCGCCACCAGCAGCCATGACGAACCCGGATACATCGATGACCGCATCCCACTGGGTCCCATCTAGTGCTGCTCGCATGGAATCCGTGCTTGTTCGGTCACCCACCAACCGCTCTACACCGGGAGGTAAAGCACTCGCTGTCTTCCCACGGTTTAACACCGTGGTCTGATGCCCTTCCCGAATGAGTAAATCCACCATCCGGCGCCCGACAAAGGTGCCGCCACCCAAGACAAGAATTTTCATACCTCCGACCTTACAGGACATTTTGTCTCACAGTCATGCGGTGTGCGATATCATCCTGTTATGACTAATTCCGGCCCACTGACGAAGATGGATGAATACCCGCGACATCAGATTGGTGGCACCTTTGACAGTGTCCAAAGCGACTCGGTTCATTGGAATGATGGCTTCTACTTCACCCTTGGTGACGAAGCGACCGGTGCGACGCTTTTCGCAGCGATCCGGCTCTACCCCAACACTGACGTGATGGATGGCTTTGCCTGCGTGACTTTTGACGGACGCCAGCACAATATGCGTGTCTCACGCCGCCTACGTCCGCGAATCGACGACATCAGCGTTGGCCCGTTATCACTGACCATCATTGAACCACTCCAAACCTTGAAACTGGAGTGCACGGACAACGAATATGGAATTACATTCGACCTTGTGTGGGAGGGTCTACACGAGCCCTACCTCGAAGATCGAATCGTTCGATATGTCGCCGGCCGCAAAGTTTATGACCGCACGAACTTTGATCAGTGCTGCACTGTCACCGGCGCCATTTCGATTCCAGGTCACACTTTCAACGTTAATGCCGACACGTGGGTTGGGGTGCGCGACCATTCGTGGGGCATGGGCCGCACCGGTGGTGCCCCATCCAATGCAATCGCTCCCGAACATTCGCGCGACCCTCGCCGCGGGTTCGCGATGCGTCAGTGGACCATGGTCCGAATGCCCGATCGCATTATGTTCTGGCAGTTTCACTTACAAGCCGACGGAAGTTTTAATCCATTGGAGGCTGTCGTGATTCCATTAGATCCAAGTCAACCTCAATGGTCCTATGTGGATGCTGAAGCGAGCGCAATGCGAGTCCAAGGGTTGCCACGTGCCGAAGTGGCCCAGGTATACCTCACCCGTCCCGATGGAAAGGTTGATCGGTTTGAACTCAACTCGGTGAGCTCACCCGTGTACTTGCAAGGCGGTGGTTACCACGACGGTTTCACTGATCGATTGGGTCGCGGCGTGTACCGGGGTGAAGACCACCACGAAGGTGAGGTCTGGGATGTGACCCACCCAATCGATGTTGGTGATCCAGGCGGCTGGTTCCGACAACGGCCAGATGCGTGGGCTGAACAATTTGCGACCTGCGTCAACCTGGATGACCCCACCGATCGTGGATTCGGACACCTCGAATGCGTCCTCGCGCCGTGAGTAACCAAGAGGTTGCGCGACTGATTGATGAAAGCAATCTTCGGGCTGTAGCGGCCACCTACATGCGCGGACTGGATCGACTTGATTTGAGACTTCTACGCGCAGTTTTTGCCGATAGCGCCACCACCCACTACGGCGCTTTCACTGGAGGCCCCGATGAGATGGTGGCAATGGCGATAAATGCCTTGAGTGCATACCGCACAACCCAACATTTTCTAGGACAGATCAACCTGTCAATTGATGGGGACGCAGCCACCGGTGAGGTCTACTTCCAAGCATTTCATCAGCACGCCACGGAAAACTTTGACCGATTTATCTGCGGACGTTATATCGATCGATACGCGCGCCAAGATGGCTCCTGGTTAATCACCCACCGTACCGAAGTTGTTGACTGGACCCGGACCGAACCAACCGCCGAGAACTACTTCACCTCGCGCCCCCAAACCGTGCGCGGTACCCGGGACAGCAGTGACCTCAGCTATCACCCGCACGAAGCATGAACTAATTCACGCACTGGTTATTGCGCTGGGATTTACGCTTCGATCGGGTAAAACTTTTGGGCTCGGTCAGAGAGGGTTTCTTTGCCCGCGTCAACCACGAGTACAGCGCCGTTCATGAACTCTGATTCGTCACTGGCCATAAAAAGTGCGGCATTAGCCATATCTTCAGGTTTTGGTGCCCGGCCACCAACATATTTCGACGACAGCCGCTCATAGGCTCCTTCGAGATTGTCAGGGTCACCGGTCACTACGCCAGCGGTAAGGGAAGACAGCGTGGCGCCCGGGCATAGTGCGTTCACCCGGACCCGGTGTGGTGCGGCTTCTACCGCAACCGACTTCGTGAGTCCGATTACCCCGTGCTTTGCTGTGGTGTACGCATGAGCCCCAAGACCGCCTTGGACGCCAGCAGTGCTCGAGATGTTAATGATTGATCCCGATCGCTGCTTCCGCATTACGGGAAACGCATGTTTGGTTCCCAAGAAAACACCGGTCTGCAGGATCGCGATTGTGCGATCCCAATCAGCTAAGTCGGTTGACTCAATTGAGCCGGTGACTCCTATGACACCAGCGTTGTTCACCATCACGTCAAGGGATCCGAATTGAGTGATACACGTGTCAATCGCCGAAACGATGTCACTTTCAAGTGCCACGTCGGTTCGAGCGAAGACGACGGAGTCGCCCAGTTCAGCAACCAGTTTTTCTCCAGCGATTACATCAATATCAGCGATGACGACACGGGCACCCTCAGTAACAAATCGGCGAACGATTCCCTCGCCAATTCCACGCGCTCCACCCGTCACGACCGCGGTCTTGCCGGTAAGTCGATTCATCAGTGGCCATCACTGATGGTGAGCCGATCCAGCATGGTCAACGTTGATTCGTCGCGACCTACGGCACCAGCCGCAATAATCTGTCGGGTTTTCATCTTCCAACCCTCAGGACTTTTGTACCAAGTGTCCACATATCTCCCGTGCAGCGTCCATTCCTTACCTTGGGGATCGCGATGCCACGCTGTGACCACACTTTCCGTGTTTGCATTGTCGGTACTGGTGAAAGTGATGGAGATATTTGTCACGGCATGGGAGGTCTGCACATATCGCTGGTACGCGCTCTCCCACGCCGCACGTAACGCGTCATGACCTTCAAGCCAAACACCCCCACTGAAGTTCACCCGACAATCAGAATGGAACACGGTCAATTGTGTTTCAATGTCAGCCATGTCAGCCGCTTTGGCGTAGCGGTACATCAGTTGCTCGATATCGAAGCGATCGGGGATTCTCAGTCCATCTAGGCGGGCGCCGCTCATATTTCCTTCTTTCAGTGGTCGGGTCGAGTTTTAGTCTGGGCGACTGGCTTTGAGCACAACGTCCAGACCCTCGGCGATTTGACGGGCGGTGAGAAATGGATCCTGCGCCTTCAGCTCGGTTGAAATAACCTCAATGGAGAAAGTGGTGTCGGCACGGTGCACATTTCGCTCTCTGAAAAGTCCGACCAGGTCAAACTCCCCTAGACCTGGAATTCTTCGATTACGCAAACAATCCTCGCGAAGGTCTTCGGGGTATTCACAGAGGAGTGTTCCGTCGTTGATCTGTAGTGTTGAAATAAATGGCCAAAGGTCATCCAGATGTGACAGCGGCAAATTATTGCGATACAAGTGCCAGATATCTAGGCACATCGAGAGATTGGGTCGATCTGCCAAGCGGATTATCGATGCAGCGTCTGCGGGGGTTTTCATGTTTGTGAATGGCAATGGTTCCAGAACAACCTCAACATCCCATTGCGCAAAACGGTCAGCGACCCGACCGGCTCGATGGGCAGCCTGTAGCTCCGTTTCGCTGTAAGGCCCCACAGCCTGCAATCGATCTGGTCGCAAATGTTCGGCCAGCAAGGCTGCAAGGTCTTCGAGCGGGTCAATTTCCTCGCCCATAACGCGAATTGCCTCGAGTTCGGCAACACGCACGCCGAACTGATCGAGTTTTTGATCCAGCTCAGCAAGGTCATGGCTCTCTAGCCACTGTTTCATCCAACGAACACTTAATCCAACATCGACGAAACCAGCATCACGGGCTACCTCGAGACGCGTTTCCATTGGTACTTCGGGAATGCAGTTGAACGAGAATGTGAAGTCGGCGACGCCCGGTGCGCTACTCAGTGAACTAGTTACCGGCGAGGTCACGAGCAATACCCTCGTCGATCAATCTTTGAATTTGGTGGTGAAAGGCTGGGATTTTGCATTCGCGGTCATTGAAGAGGTTCCGCTTATAAAACGATGAGCGTGAAGTTGCGGCGATATCTTCCCACGTCCAAACATCTTCACCGACAACAATTTTGAGGTGGTCCCAGTGTCGCTGCGTGCGATCAATGTAATCCTGATCATCGGTTTTGTACCAGAGGTCCCAGGTTTCAAAACGAGTCTTGTTGTGCGTGATGGGAACCGCGCGGAAAAGTTGCAGATGCTCGGGGTTGTTGTTGAACACCGATGTCGGGAAGATCGTGTAGTGGCAGATCGCAAGTGATTGGTGATCCTGCGTTTCTTGAAGACGAGATAGCGTGCCCTTGAGTGGAATGACCATCATGGAGTGTCGTTCGAACTCGAAAATGCGCATCTCACGGCCATCTTTTACATCTTGCGGTGGAATATGGTGCAGTGCTTGCGCGTGATAAAACTCGTTGAATGCGTCGACGACCACCTTCCAGTTGACATCGACATCCCAGGTGATTTTCTCATTAAGGTACATGTCTTCCATTTTGTACGCACCAAGGTCCGCGACGATGTCTTCGCCGAGGTACTCCATCAGTGGTGGCGCAACTCCGGGGCCAGCGAGCACACCCCACACCCAACCGGCCCATTCAGCAACTTCGATCTTGGGAGCTGCCAAGTCGCGAAGTTCTTCGGGGTCAAAATCTTCACTGTCGGGGACGCCGATTACCTTGCCATCAAAGTCATAAGCCCAGCCATGCCAAGCACACTTAAATCGACGTGCACACTCGCCCGATTCGCGCACAATGCGAGCACCCCGATGCTGACACACATTATGAAAACCGGTTACCGAGCCGTCACTTTTACGGGTAATAACAACCGTCTCACCCTGTCCCTCCCAGACGACGTGGTCGCCGGTGTTCACGAGTTCTTCAGACCTGCAGAGAATTTGCCAGTTGTTGTTCAGAACGTATTTGCGCTCGAGTTCATATCGATACGGATCGGTGTACCAATCGGCGGGAATGGTCTCGGACTTTCCTGGAGTATTGGGGAGCTCCGGTGCAAATCGAATTGGGGCATCACCGCGGGTGGGTGGGGTGAAGATGGTCATGAGCCGTTCCTTTCACAGCAGGCGAAGACCCAACCCTACACTTGTCTAGACAACTTCCACAAGGGTTTAGGGAAATCAACTTCCCGGAATTCGAACTAAATATCGAGGACCAGCCGGTCACCCTTGCAGCGTGAGACGCAGGGCATCATGTAGACGCCTTCGGCACGATCCTCTTCCGAGAGGATCGAGTCACGGTGGGCAATATCCCCCGAGATCACCTTGGTCTCACAGGTTCCACAGACACCCTCGGTGCACGAGGTCATCACGGGAACCCCATTATCAATGAGCACCTCGACAATGCTCCGGTCTCGAGGAATCACAAATTCTGCCCCAGAACTGTTCAACACGACGGTGAATTCGTGGTCACCCGAATCGCCAGTGGTGTCGATCGGTTTGGCGGCAAAGCGCTCAACGTATGGAGTCGGCCGGCCAAGTCGTTCGCAGGTTTGCTCAACCGCTGAGATCAGTGGCTCCGGGCCACAGCAGTACACCGCGGTATCGGGTGCGGCTTTGCTCAATATCTCTTCAAGGGGCAGTAACCCCTTCTCATCTTGCGGCCATAGAACAACACCGAGGGCTTCAAGGCGATCACGAAATGCCATTGAATTTCGGGTGCGACCGCCGTAATAAAACGTCCAGGGCGCATCTTTGTCGAAAATAACCTGGCCGAGCATCGGGACCATTGGTGTTACTCCAACACCGCCTGCAATGAAAAGATAGGACGGCGCATCGACCAATGGAAAATGATTGCGCGGTCCACGCGTGCGAACGTGGTCTCCAACATTGATGTTGTCATGGACAAAGGATGATCCGCCGCGGCCATCAGGCTCACGCAGTACCGCAATTCGCCACGTGTCGGCGCCAAAGTGACTACACAGCGAGTACTGACGTTCAATCCCGTTACCGAGTTGGACATCGATGTGGGCACCTGGTTCCCAACTGGGAAGGTTTTCACCGGTGGGAGCACCCACCCGGATGGTGACAACGCCGTCGGCTTCTTCAACCCGCTCGATCACAACCAGATCCCGGTAATCCTCGTAAACATAAGACATGACGTCAGGGTATCGGAGCCCACGAACCACGCAACAATTACCGTCAACGCTGGTGCCGGCCAAACCTGTGCTTAGAAACACAAGATCGCCCGCACTCAAAACAAAGTGCGGGCGATGTTGTTAATTAATTATTAGAACGCAGCCGAACCACCGTCAACGTTGTAGGTGGCGCCGGTCATGCCATTACCCAATGGACCAGCGAGGAGAACCGCCATGCCGGCAACCTGCTCGACCGTTTGCAATTCCTTGGTGAGGCAATCATTTGCGAAGTCCTCAAGGAAGGCTTCGTAAGTGATACCCGATGCTTCGGCAACCTGTGCACCCGCATCCTTCATCAGTTCAGTCTCAATTGGGCCAGGACAGATTGCGTTGCACGTAACACCACTTGTGCCGTACTCCACGGCGGTTGCCTTTGAGAGGCCGATCATGGCGTGCTTGCCGGCGATGTAGTGACTGACGGCAACCTTTGAAGCGACCTTGCCTTCGATTGAAGCGATGTTGATGATCCGGCCGTAACCGGCAGGCAACATGTACTTCAGTGCGCGACGGGTACCCCAAAATGCAGTGCTGGCGTTCCACTCAAGGCCTTTGAGCCACGCTTCATCGCTGAGATCCCCAATGAGCGCCCAACCGTCGGAGCCACCGGCGCAGTTGACCATGATGTCAAGTTTGCCAAACTTCTCAACCGCGTAGTCCACTAGTTCGTCAACCTCAGTGCGCACGAGTGCATCGCATTTTTTGAAAAGCGCACGATCACCAGCTTTCAAGCGATCCAGTGCGTGAGCGCCCTTTTCTTCGGAGCGGTTACCTAAAACGACGGATGCGCCCTCAGCAATGAATGCTTCCGCGATTCCAAATCCAATGCCGGTGCTTCCGGCGGTGATTACCGCTACGCGGCCTTCAAGACTGCCACCCATGAAATTCTCCTGATTCTCGTGGGCAGCCGGTCGGCTGCCACTATTTTATTTCCCAGTTAACGGGGCACCATCTCACACCAGTTACCAGAGCCTGTCAACGTAACTGGGGAAGTCGAGATGTAACCGATATCTGACTATTTGGTGATAACGCGGGGAAGAACGGCCTTACTCAGATCGCTACCGTGGACCGCCTCGGCTCCTTCATGCATAAGTCGATTGATGGTCCGGTGAACGTATTGCACACCCGGTTCATTGCGGCCGAAGATCTGGGTTTTGCCGCCGGTAACGGCGACTCCTTTTTGCACCCCGAAACCGGTGATGTAGTCCTCGTCGTAGGTGACGTCGTAGAACCAGTCGCGCATAACCGCGAGTTCATGCTGCTCGCGTTCATCATTTGTGATGGGTGTGCGAACCAAAATCCGCTGCTCGGTCATGGACTCGGTCACTTTGGTTGTCGGGAGTGGGAAAGCAACCGCCATTCGTTGACGCCAACCGCCAGCAATTGAAAAACCTGGGAACAGCCAGTTGATGGTTCCCACATTTGCTGTTGGATCCCACGTATCCTCGGGGTCATCAAGGTGATTCTCAATTTCGCGCAACGCGAAGGCAACGCGCTCGTGCGCGCCGTGGCCATCAAATGTTGCGGTATTGCTGAGATTAGTTTTGAAGACCGTGTCTTTGTGAAGGGCGGCGAAATGGTAGCCCTCTAAATAGCCTTCGATCGCAACTTTCCAATTGGGACCGGGCATCATGCGGGTGGAAAACAGATGACACTCGGCAAGTTTGAGGCTCTCCAAAATAGGAGCGAAGTCGCCGAGCCAAGAGTCGATATCAATTTCGAGTTCGGGGGTCAGGCACACAAAAATCACACCGTGTTTTTCAACACAGGGAAGTTTGATCATGTTGCGCTCAGACTTGTCAAAGTCACCGAAAGTACTCTCACCGTAAAGCCCTTTAAGTTGACCGTCCATGCCATAACTCCAGTTGTGATACGGACAGGTAAGCGCTCGCGAGGTTCCTAGACCAGCCGAACAAATCAATGCGCCGCGGTGGCGACAGACGTTGAGCATGGCGTGCACGGCGCCCTGTGAATCCCGGGTAATGACAACGGGAACGCCCACGACCTCGATAGCTTTGTGGTTATTTTTTTCTGGCAATTCACATGAGAGCGCCAACGGAAGCGGGATCCGCTTGAAAATCAACTCGATCTCACTGGCGAAGAGTTCTTCATCCAGATAATTCTCGACCGGCTCTTGGAAAGTGGCTTCGGCTTGGTCGGTTGTCTTGTTCTTGGTGTGGGAAATTAGTCGGGCCATCATGGCCAAGGCGTCTTCGCGCGCTGCCCCATCGAGGATCTTGCTGGGGAGATAAGCGGGAGTGGCTGCCGGGGTTTCTACAGCTTCGGTCTCAATAATCTGGGTCATGGGGGGCTCCTTCGCAGCGACTGAGGAGAGTGTATCAACTTGTCTAGACAAATACTAGGGCTGCTCCAAGTGCGATGTTTCATTGATGCTGACCAGCACAAAACGGCCGTCCGGCCACACCTGAACCCGAGAAATGGAGGTGTACCCCGGATTGAAAAAGAAGCGGCGGGGGCTTTCGAGCACCCCGGCCAAGAAACTATTTGAGGCGCCGCCGTGGCTAACTGCCACAATTCGCTCACCTTGATGCGCCAGTCCAATGTCGCGAACAACCGCCAACATATTCGATTGCAGTTCTTCATGGTTGTGCTCCGGCATAAAACCTTCCTCGAAACGCCCCTCATGAAATGAACGGACGCGTTCAGGGTCTGGAAGGTTCTCTATCCCCGCGTAGTGGGTCGCGCTGGATTTCCATTCTTGAAGCCGCTCATCAATGACAACACCATGACCGAGCATTTTTGCAAGTGGGCCTGCTGTTTCAACAGCGCGCTTAAGTTGGCTTGAATAAATTGCCGTAATTCCTTTGTCCGCTAGGTGAGCGCCAACCAGCTCCGCCTGTTCACGACCCACTTCACCCAGTCCCGGGTCCTTTGTGCCGTCCGGCTCCGGGAGTGCGTGGCGAACAAGTAGTACTTCACAAGAGTCACTCATTAATGCGGACACTCATCAAACGGTTGAACCGAAGTCACCGGATGTTGGGAAGTCTTCAGATGACGGGAATTGCAGACTGAGCATCTCGAAGTATTCCATTAATCCATGGTGACCCAATTCGCGACCAATGCCGGATGTTTTGAATCCACCGAAAGGTGCATTGGCATTAAATCGACCACCGTTGACAGCGACCTGACCCGTGCGCAAACGTTTGGCAACGCTGACCGCGGTGGGAATATCCGCAGCGAACACGGCGCCGGAAAGCCCGAATTCACTGTCATTGGCGAATTCAATTCCTTGCTCAAGACCGTCGTAGCCGATAATCGCGAGAACCGGTCCAAAGATTTCTTCTTGGGCAATGCGCGCCTTTGGACTGAGGCGACTAAAAACCGTTGGCTTAATGAAGTAACCCTTATCAAGACCATCGGGGTGGCCGGGCCCACCAGCAATCAACGTGCCCTCTGTCATGCCGATCTCGATGTAATCCGCGACGACCTTGTGCTGGCCCGCCGAAGCAACCGGGCCCAAGTCAACCGCGGCATCCAGCGGATTTCCAACAGTAAATGCATTCACGAGTGCCGCAACGCGCTCCTCAACTTCATCGATTATTTCATTGGGAACAATCAGACGAGTAGTCGCTGAACAGGTCTGCCCGTTGTTGACAAAGCAACCGCGAACCGCATTCGCAATAGCGACGTCGAGATCCGCGCCTTTAACGATGAGGAAAGCAGATTTGCCACCAAGTTCCAGTGCAACTTTTTTGACGGTGGGAGCTGCAGCCTCCGAAACGCGCACACCCGCACCGGTAGAACCGGTGATACTCACCATGTCAACCTCGGGGTGGGAGGAAAGAATTTCACCGATGAGGGCACCAGGACCGGAAACAAGATTAAAGACACCCTTGGGCAAACCAAGGCCGTCAATGATTTCAGCGAGGATGAAATTGGAGAGCGGGGCAACCGAACTTGGTTTCACGACCACGGTGCAACCGGCAGCTAGCGCGGGGCCGACCTTGGCGGCGAGTTGGTACAACGGATAGTTCCAGGGAGTGATCGCACCAACAACGCCTACCGGAACCCGGATAACAATCGAGTTGCCAATACGTTCCTCGGCGGGTAATTCACGAGCCGCCTGCGCAATCGTTTCAAACACCGAAGCTGCAAGACCCACTTGCACCCGAATCGAAATGGCCAGGGGCGTTCCCACTTCCTGCGACATGATTCGGGCAAGTTCATCTTCTCGCTCGCGCAGTCCCGCAGCAATTGCCGAAACAACATCAGCGCGCTCCGCGATCGGGACCTGGGACCATCCGTCAAATGCGCGTCGGGCGGCAGCAATCGCGCGCTCCGCGTCATCGGCATTACCCGAAGGGACCGTCCCGATAACTTCACCGGTGGCAGCTTCAATCACCGTGATGGCTTCGCCTCCGCAGGGCGCCACCCATTCGCCGTCGATGTACAACGTGTTCCGCTCGATCACGGTTTCTCCATTCGATTGAATTGCAGGGTTCGGGGCGTTAGGTGCGTAGGTTAGTCGAGTAGTTGAGCCCGCAGAGAGTCGATACTCTCAGTGGGAACATCAAGGGTAAGAACCCACTCATGTAGTCCACCATGGTCAACAAGAGTGCGGGACAAGAAGAGTTCCATGGCGCCTCGAGGTGAGCGCAAGAGATCATCTGTCTGGTTCATCATGGGGTGGTTCTCAAAATCTTCACGGGTTCTTAACCAGCGGACAAGGGCAACAACTTCGTCACCGCTCAATGCAAAATCATCGGCGATGTCGTCGTCACTTACGCCCAGAAGCGATAGCAAGACGGCAGCAACAAAGCCGGTGCGATCCTTGCCAGCCATACAGAAAAAAATTGCCGGAAAAGCCTCGCCCTGTGCCAAACGCTCAACTATGTCTCGCATTGTGGTTGCACCGAGTTCAAGCATGATCTTGTAGATATCGGCGAGATGCTCCTCGGGGTCGGGGCTAGTTTCTCCCTTGGCCCGTTGCCACTGCTGCGGAAGTATCGGGGCATGAATTGGGCTATCAATGAAAGCTGGAAGTGGAAAAGCGTCAAGCTCAGTGCGGTAGCGCAGGTCAAAAACCGTGGTGGCGCCGAATTCATTCCACGCCTGTTCATCGGTGAGTCGATGTAAACTGGATGCGCGAAACAGCATCCCGGGACGTACGACTCGACCGTCTTGTGTCTTCAGTCCACCGAGGTCGCGAACGTTGTACACGCCGCCAAGTTCCACACTTCGATCAATTGTTTTGTCGATCATCCGGGGAACCCCGGGAAGGCCCGCTCGTAATCTGGTAACTCAGCCGGCCCCGCAGGACGCCCTGGCCAGCGCTTGCGATCTTGATCACCGAGAGCACCTGCGGCCAGATCCGAAAGTGGCATCGAATACAAACTCAAAACATGACGTTTGGCGAATCTCCACCTGCCTTCATCACGCAGGTAGTCATCTTGGTAACGAATTGAAGTGGACAGGGTCAGGTCCGAACTTCCCAACTCGGCATAAGCGATCACGGTGCCGGTTGCATGGTCCTCGTCGACGAGGTTGACGACAATGCCGTGCGGGTCATGCCAGGTGGCAGTGAACGGTGCGTGCTTAAGTTTGAAGTTGTCAATTATGGCGGCCCGGCCAGTCGTGGTGCTGTTTGCGGAACCAAATACAGCGTCTCGGGTAAATAGTTCACCCAAAGCATCCCACTGTGCGTCATCGAGCAAAGTTGCGTAGGAAACAACCAGGTCATTAATAGCGAATCGATCTTCCAGCCGCGAAATCCGCTGTTCCAATGTGGGTATCACCTGTGGAGCGTACTGCAAACAACTTGCCGGAAATATTGGCCGGCATAGTCCTGAAGCGTCCCTGCGCACCCACTTCAGTATTCGCCCCGATAGCGTCTCGCCATGGGTGAAGTTCCACTGTACGAGCGTGTGCGCCAGTCGATTGCGCAGACACTCACCGATGGCACGCTCTCGCCCGGCGACAAACTTCCCAGTGAGTCGCGGTTGGCCGAAGAATTCGGTGTCAATCGGCTCACCGTCCGGCGGGCAATTGAGGAACTTGCCCGCGCCGGTGCGGTGGAGTCTCGCCAGGGCTCGGGCACATTTGTGAGCCCAAGAATTATCCGGCTTCCACTTTCCCAGCAGCTCTCAACCGACTCACTCGTGTCCAGGCTGACCAGCCAGATTGCCGAACAGGGCCTCACCTACGAAGACATCCTTCTTCGGGCGATTAAGTTGAAAAGCTCGCACCTAAATTCGACCCTTGAACTTCCTTTGGGTCCGCTGTGGCGGGTAGATAATGCGCTGGTTGTCAATGGAGCTACCTGGATGTGGTCGAGTTCGTGGTTCCCGCAGGAACTCCTTCAAGATCCCGCTGGAAACTGGGACCAAGTCACTGGACTGTACGGCCAACTCAATGCAGTGATGGGCGAGCCACGACCCGTGTGGCGGGCAATCTCGGCGGATGCTGCAACCCTTGAGGACGCGGAAATCCTCGGTATCCGAGCCAGCTCACCCGTGCTCGTGCGCGACGGTCTCACCGCAGGTAAAAACGGTGAGCCGATGCTTCGAGTATCTCGCCGGGCACGCATGGACCGAGTGAGCTATGTACTGAGATACGACCAAGACTGACCGAGCTAGCGGGCCATCCATTCGTCTAAAATTTGGTGATAGTGACGAATCCGGTTTTCTTGGTAACGGGTGAGCCGCACACCTGGGCCGCGCATTGACTTCAAGCCCTCTTGGATGAATGGCATATTGGCCATATCTTGATCAAAGACCGGTCCCAGTAAGCCGATCTCCGTGATGTCAGAGAAAGTCTCCCCCGGTTTTAGCCAGCGTGGCTCTGCAGGCTTGGGGTGTGAACCGTCAGCCGGTTTTTGTGCAAGTAGGAAGACCTCGGCAAGGCACTTGTCCGGGTCGTTACCGTGCGGGCGGAAACGGTACACGGCGTTGGTCCGGGGTCCGGCAAAAACATAGAAGTTGGGGAACACGAAGTACTGAATTCCGTCGAGGAGTTCTGAATCTGTCCAATGATCCTGTTCGCTGCCGAACTGCGCTGCAAGGGCCGTGCGCATTGCGGCGGCCAGCTCGCGACGGGCGGTTGAGTCCAAAGGAACACGCGGTGTGCCCTCGTCTCCCACAGCCAGGTCGCGGCCTTTGCCCTGCGTGTAAAAAGCGCGTGTTTCGTAGTAGGAGTCAAGTACTTCTTGTTCGCTGATGTGGTTTGCAATCGTTGGGCTGGGTACTCCCTGCGGCACAATCTGGCGACTCCAGTTCTCACCCTTGATCACGTCATACTGGGTGTTTTCATCACCTAACCATTCCATCATTTGTGGGTGCGTGGCCAAAGAGTGGAAGCCTTCAATGAACGCTTCGCCAGCTACTTTCCAGTTGCAATCGATCACGCCACCGAAATGCGAGTACACAACCCGGTCGTCATAATTCCAACGATCCCAGTCGTTGAGCATTGAACCCATGAAGCTCTCAAGTGGTTCAGCATCAGGATCTTGGTTGATGAAGACAAAACCGTTCCACACCGCAACCTTGGCTTCGGGCAACGGGAGATTCGTTGGGTCTATTTCTGGGAAATCCCACGCACATGGCAGGTTCTTGAGCGTTCCATCAATATTCCAACTGAAGCCATGAAATGGGCAGCGCAGTTCACTTACCCGACCACCTTCTTGGCGCAGGGCCCGACCACGGTGCAAACACACGTTGTAGAGCGCCTTAATGCTGCCGTCAGGTTGGCGCATAATGATGAGCTTGTCGTCAACGATGTCGTAGGTGATGTGATCGCCAGCGTTGGGAATGTGATCCTCGCGGCACACAAACTGCCACACCTTGCGCCACACTTTGTCGACTTCACGATCATGGAATTCGCGAGAGATATACCGATCAATGTCCATGGGGGCAGTCCCAAGGTCCTCATTGATGTCATAGCGGAGTGACGCCGGGACCGGACGTGAATCTTCATCGAGATACGACTGAACGCTGGTTCCAGGGGATCGCGGACTTGGTGGCTCAGTTGATTCACGCTGGGGAGATGCGAGTTCGGTCATAGCTGAATTACTCCTTATATACGGGTATCAGAATTATGTCCCCGATGTTATAGGACGTCAAATAAAGATGCTTATCCAACAAGAAAAGGGCCCGACCAAATTGGCCGGACCCTTCCCTTTACAGCGAATGCTTGAGACTTACTTTACGCCCCAAAGCGTCTTGAACTGCTTTACGTAGTCCTTGACGCCCAGGTAGTCACCTTCTGCGGTGAGGACCAATGAGGAAGCATTTTGCTTTGTCAAGATCTGAGTAGGCAATTCGGCTGTTGAGAATGGCATACCGATCGAGTCACGAGCCATGCTGTCCACAACGGTCCATCCAACGATGGGCAGTGAGTAGCCGGTCCATGCTGATTCGGTGCCGTCCTTGAGTCCCTGAATGTTTGCCTTACCAGCGGTCAAGCCACCGATTGCAATTGCAGGGTTCTTCAGAGCAGCAGAGACACCGGTGACCCAGCCACCGAGGTCGGAGACGAGCCAGTTGGTACCTGGGTTTGATGCAATGATGTTGACAGCAGCTTGGGGAACCTTACCTGCGAAGATGTCGGTCAATTGCTGATCATTTTCTTCGTATGTGCACTTGGTTGGGCACAGCTTCTTCAGGTTCTTGGCGTAAGAAACGTCGAAGCGACGAAGGATTGGGTACAAAGGAACCGTGATTCCCTGTGCCTTCACGTTGCCCTTTGTTGCTGCAACCGAGTACGCAGCGATCATCTGGCCCCAAAGATCAATTGTCTTCGGACCGGCAATGTGGGTGTCCTTCAGTGCTGAAGTTGGCTTGCTCATGCAGGCAGAGCAGACGACGACAACGCCGGCTTTGTCAGCCTTGGTCAGCAGGTCTGACAAGGTTGAAGGCTCAATACCGGAGATGTGGATGTAGTCCGGGTTGAGTGACAGTGCCTGGCTAAAGAGTGAGCGCTGGGTTTCAGGGCTTACTGCACCAACGAGTTCGCGGTACTTCCAGCCGAGTGACTTGGCAGCTGCATCGATTCCTTGATCGAGCACCTTGTTCTCATCGCCACCGTTTGAAAGCGCGACAACAAACTTGCCCTTT
The DNA here is from genome assembly GCA_040399625.1 of Candidatus Nanopelagicales bacterium. Lineage (GTDB taxonomy): Bacteria > Actinomycetota > Actinomycetes > S36-B12 > S36-B12 > UBA4592. Next base: position 76,867 of record JBBARV010000005.1, read on the forward strand.
GGTGGAACAGACTTCAAGGGAGTTGTGATCCCAATGCTTGTTGGGGTCTTGTTGTACTTGGCCACAATCGCCGTCGCAAGAGTCACACCTTTATCAGCGGATGGTGCAGCAAAGGCTGCGGGTGCAATACCCGAAACCAAGAGGAAAGCGGCTCCTATAAAGGCAACCGCGGTGGTTAACTTACGCATTGACACTCTCTTCCATTAGAGGGACTTGAACCCCGTTCGACCGGAAGACTACCCACAAAATTCATTTATGGGTAGTCAATTATTCATTTTGTTATAAATATAAGGATTTCCTTGTAAAAAACGGACAATTCAGCCGGTTAGCGGACAATTGAACCGCTTAACGGCCGGGAGGGTACCCAGGAATTACTTCACACCCCACAAAACGGTGAAAAGTTCGCGGTAGTTGGCAATGCCCAAGTAATTGCCGTTCTCGTCGAGTACTGCATCGGCAACGTTAGTGACATTGAGAAGTTGGCTGGGTAGGAGTCCATCAGCTGGTGCCTCCCCCGCGAGTACGCGCGCGAACTGGTCAATAACCCGCCACGCCATTACTGGCACGGGCAGAGCCGTCCACGCCTGCAAGGCTGCTGCAGCCTCTGGGGTCACATCCGTTGATCCGCTCTCCGGTGGAAGCGCACCCGATGCAGCGAGGTCAACCAAGGACGTGATGTCACGAGCGTTTGCACCACGTCCAATGAGAACCGTTGGATCCAACACAAGTGCATCTGCCAATGCCGCGGGGACATCGGCGGAAAGCTCCCCTGAATCAAGGAGTGCCCAGCGGCCCAGACTCGTGCTCATGGTGTCCGCAACGAATGTGGGGACCAGACTCAGATCGGTCGTGTCAACCACTGACTCAATCGCTGAGCAATCCCGGCACAGGCTTGCCAGAGTGTTTGTGAATTCAGCATTGAAAGTTACCAGCGCCGGCACGGGAAGTGTGAAGATCTCAATACCCGCAACCTCTTCTGCCCCCTGGTTGGCGACTACGTAACTGGCAAGCACCTGACCCCACAGGGCATTTTGTGCATCGCCATCAATGCTGGTGTCTTTGATAGCGCCCGTTGGCTCACCCGAGCATCCGGTGCAAATCACGGCCACGCCTGCGGCCTCGGCGTCAGCGAGTTGGGTGGCTAAAACGTCAACGTACGCACCAGAAATCCGAATACCCGCCGGGTTAAGGGCAAGGGCCTCTTCGAATGCTGCGGGCGCTGATTCCACTGTTTCCGCTCCGGGGACCTCGGTGAACTCCCAACCGATCGCCGCCGCCGCCTCTGCCATCGAGGTATTCAGCAAGGTATCAAATTCGGAACCGTCGGAGAGACTGACAATGAGTGAACCCGCGGCCGGTGGCGCCGTCAACGGGACGTCCACGCCAATGCTGGTCGGTGCAAGAAATGCCGAGGCGAGAAGCTCAGGGTCAACCGCGGGATCCGCAACGGTTTCCTCACCGACCACGGCTTCACCCTCAACAAAATTGGGGTCATCGGCTGGCATTGCACATGACGCCAGAACCAGAGTGGTGGAAAGGGCAACGACAACCGAAAGCAGTGACCGACGCATGTGACTCTCTTTCAAAGATATGAACGATTGAAAGCCCAAAACTACATGCACGTCCAATAAAAAGTCTCGGCGACTCGGTTTCAACTTGATCACAGTAAGCAGAGTAAGTACAGCAAGCACAGCGAGCGGCCCGTGCATCACTTGCTATTGTTGCGGCTCATCCATCTTCATCCCGGCCCACCTCTGGAGCGCAATGTCCTTCGAACTACCCCTGGCAGCCCTTGACCCGGAAGAGATCGTCGATTTGCGCACCACAGTGCGATCGGCTGCCACCGAGTCGGGTTATCCCACCGCAGTGCTTGAACTTGAAAAATCAGAGACTGGCCTAGACCTAGCGCTGTGGTCACTGCTCGCACAGGACATCGGGCTCTCTGCGGTCGGACTACCTGAGTCCGCGGGCGGCTTGGGTGGTCTTGCCGAAATTTTGGCGGTGGCAGAAGAACTAGGTGCGACTTTGGCGCCCGTTCCTTTTATTACAAGCACTGTTCTCTGTGGCCAAATTTTGGCCGCGTGCGATGAAAGTGCGGCTCCCTATCTTGAGCGAATTGCTGCAGGTGAGATTGCCGCTCCGGCCTTGACCAATGCGCGTGGATTGTGGTCTGCAGGTGATATCGCCTGCACAAGTGACGGTGAAAAAGTTTCGGGAACGGTCCGATTCGCGCCATTTGGTGTTAGTGCAACTTTTTTTATCGTCGCCGCCCGCACAGATTCGGGCATTGATGTGTTTGTTGTTGAAGCAACCAACGCGCATGTCAGCGCTTTGCCTTCACTGGATTTCTCGCGTCCATCTGCCACCGTCACTTTCGACAGCTCCCCAGCAGTGCGACTCACCACCGGTGGAAATGGCGAGAGCGTCATTGCACAGGCCGTCGACATCACTCTGATGGCCGTTGCCGCTGATCAACTTGGCGGATCGCAGGCGTGTTTTGATATGACACTCGATTACATAAAGGTCCGTCGCCAATTCAACCGTGAGATTGGTAGCTTCCAGGCCATCAAACACCGAATGGCCGATGCCCTAATGCTCGTTGAAATGTTGCGCTCCGGGCTGGAAAAAGTGACATCAGGTGGCACGCAGGATCTTGCCGCGGATGCCGCAATGAACAAGTCCTGGGGATCTGACTCCTATATCGCGATGACCGCCGAGGCAATTCAGTTACACGGTGGTATCGGATTCACCTGGGAACACACCACGCACCTGTATTTCCGAAGGGCGCGTTACGACGCAGCGTTTTTAGGTGATGGTTCATTCCAGCGCGAGCGCCTTGCCACATTGCTCGACTGGTAAGAGCCCAACTGTTGGTTGGTAGCCCAATCAAGACTTGGCGAGTTGCGAGAATGGTGCCTTGTCGGTTCGGTGCTCCGCGGGGAGTCCAAGTACACGTTCGGCGACAATATTGCGTTGCACTTCATCAGTACCGCCTGCCAGTCGGTAACCGGGAGCGCCAAGTACATGCTCCCCCCAGGCAAACTCTCCCCACGCTCCGGTGTCCGCGACCAATGCGGATCCGAGCATGTTCGCAGCAGTGTTTCCGATGCGCACGAGATTGTCCGATGCCAAAAGTTTTCCTAGAGATCCAGCTGGACCAGGGTCCCCACCCGATGCACTGGCCCGAGCAACTTTGCTCACCATCGCTGCTTGCAACCGGGTGCGGATCGTGATGTCTGCCAGTTCCTGACGCGTCACCGGGTCCGAACTCAACCCCAAGTGCTGGGCAAGGGCAACAAGATCCGATGCGGTGCCACCTTTTCGTCGATGCCCCGATCCTGATGACGTCCGTTCAAAGCCAAGGGTGGTTTGCGCAACCTTCCAGCCTGCATCGATATCACCGATGCGCATGGAGTCGGGGATACGGGCTGCGTCAAACCACACTTCGTTGAAAGAAGCCGGGCCACTCATTTGACGGATGGGTCGAATCTCAACGCCGGGCGCATCCATGGGGACTAAAAATGCGGTGATACCGCCCTGTTTCACTGCATCAGAATTGGTGCGAGCAAGGATGAAACCGTATTCGGAGAATTGTGCGTTGGAACTCCAAATCTTTTGACCGGTGATCAACCAGTCGTCCCCGTCACGAACCGCTTTGGTTGACAGGCCCGCAAGATCGGATCCCGCACCGGGCTCGCTGAAAAGTTGGCAACACAGCAATTCAGTGCTCAAGAATGCTTTTGCAAATTGCTCACGTTGTTCGGGTGTGCCGAAGATACTCACGGCAGAGCCGACCAGACCCGTGGTGACCGAGATAATTTCCGAAGATGGCGGAACGGCGAATTTGCGTTCTTCTTGGGCAAATGCAACAGAGTAAACACTGGGAAGGCCCGTGCCACCGAACTCAACGGGGAGTGAAATAGCACCGTAACCCGCTTCGAATCTTTGACGTCGGTATTGCCTAACGCGCGTGAGGAATGCGACTTCTTCGTCGTGGCTCAATGCTAAGAAAATTTGCAGGCGCGGGTCACCTTCACCCCAGACAAAAACTTCTTCTTGGGCCGGTTCTGCGACCGAGGCAAGCCAGGTGCGCACTTCGCCACGCCAAGCATCTAGATGCTGCTGGTCTATTTCACTCACGATTGTGCTCCTTCGTTGATCAGGACCGTACAGGCACTAATGCCGGGCGCTCCATAGACGTGGGTGAAACCAATCCGCGGGGCTCCCGGAACTTGTTTACCGTCAGCGCGGCCCTGCAATTGTGCCACGATCTCATGTACTTGGCGCAACCCAGAAGCGCCCACCGGCTCTCCGTTGGCCAGTAATCCACCGTCAGTGTTGAGAGGAAGCCGACCATTAATATCGAATTCACCGTTGCGGTAGGCGGCTTCCTGATCCCCATGTGCAACGAGGCCGGTCTCACCGAGGTGAATTACTTCGGCTCCACTGTCAGTGTCCTGGAGTTGGGCTACCTGTACGTCCGCTGGCGTAATGCCAGCAAGGTCAAAGGCTGCCTTCGCTGCATCAATTGAAGGACTGGTGCGATCACCCGGTGAGAGCCAGGGCGAGAAAACTTCAAATGATCCGGGTCGGCGACCACGAAGCGCCACCGATGCTAATCGGATGGGGGTCTCGCACAGGTCATAGGCACGTGAGCCGCGAGCCAAAACAAGGGAAACCGCACCTGCATCAGGTGCACAAAACATGAAACGAGTCAGGGGGTCATTGATCATGTCGGCATCCATTGCTTCATCGACAGAAACCGGTTTACGCCGCCACGCATACGGATGTTCTTGTGCGTAATCAAATGCTTTTGCGGAGGCATAACCGAGGGTACGCTGGCTAATTCCGAATTCGTGGAGATAGCGCGCAATCTTCAATGCAAAATATGAAGTGGTAACCATCATGCCTGTGGCGCCATACCAATCACCCAGTCCATAACGCGCGGGTGAAACATTGAAAGCTCCCCGAGCGTGATTGTCATAGCCGACAACGCAAGCAACATCGAGACCCTCAGCTATTAACCCGTTACGCGCGGTCATTAAAGCCACAGCACCAGTCGCGCAACCGTTCTTTACCGTGACGAACGGAAGCCCGGTAAGTCCCAATCGTGAAACTAGATTGTCCGGTTTTGTCTCACCATTTGTGCCACCAACCGCGAACTCAATGTCAGACCAGGCAAGGCCACAGTCGGCGAGCGCACCGCGCACCGCAGTCTCTGCAAGTTCGTTGTCTTCGCCATCAAATCTGCCGAACTCTGTTCGAGCTGCACCGACTATAAAAATGTCGTTTGTGTTCACGCTCATGTCGTAGCCTCGAAACCAAATGTAAAGACGGGTGCACCTTCATGCGTCCAGGCTTTAGCGAGCACCAAATTGACCTTTTCCCCAATCGTCCATTGGGTTTTCCCCACGAGCCAGCCTTCGACAATTACGGGGCCAAGGTCTACATACCCGATAGAAAAAGGTGCGAATTCATCGGTCCGAAATGGTGGCTTCGGTGCGAAGTGTTGGGTTGTCCACGACCACACGGTTCCCTCTGTGGGTAGTCCCACTTTCGTGACGTCCTGACTCGAACATGTCGGACAGGAATCCATGGCTGGGAAAACGTGCGCACCACATGCTCCGCACATAGATCCCGCCAATACAACCGGAGCCACCGATGTAAATAACGTCGGGTCAACAACCTCAATGCCCACAGGGATACTCATATATATGTATTCCTTCGGGATTAGGCCGAAAGGCGCACGAGCGCCTTGCCAAAGTTCGCCCCGGACAGTAAACCCTCAAGGCCCGCCCCCGCGGCGCCAATACCTTCAACAACCGTTGCTCGGTCGACCAATTGACCGCTCGCCAGCCAACCGCTGACTTTGGCTTCAAACTCCGGACGCAGATCCTCGTAGTCGCGGACAATAAAACCCGTGATGGTGAGTCGTCGGAGTACCGCTTCGATGAGAACCGCGATGGATGGCTGCTCCTGAGTTCCAAAGTTGGAAACTGCACCACACATGCTGATGCGACCGCGAATCTTCATGTTATGCAGGGCCGATGCGAATTGCCCACCGCCCACATTGTCAAAAAATAAGTCGATTCCTTCAGGTGCAAGCTTGGATAACTCCACGGCAAAATCCTCATCGCGGTAATTGATTACTTCATCGAAGCCGCACTCGGTTGTTAGCCACGCGCACTTTTCTGCACCACCGGCGCTACCGATAACCCGTCCTGCGCCAAGTAACCGTGCGAACTGTCCAACCATGCTGCCCACGGCTCCACCGGCGCCGGTCACAAGTACCGTCTCACCCGCCGCCAGCTGACCCACGGGAAGAAGTCCTGCGTAGGCGGTAAACCCGGTCTGCCCCATTGAACTCAACCAAGAGATTGTTGGGGCCAACGACAGATCACAAATTGTTGCGGTTGCGTCGTCAACGACCGCGTACTCGCGCCAGCCGAGTCGGTGACGAACAGTGGATCCGACGGGGAGGAGCTCCGAAGCGGACTCCTCCACTATTCCGATTGCAGAACCATCAAGTGGACCCCCGATCTCAAAATTGGTGGTGTACTGCTTCTCACCCGGATCCATGCGCCCACGAGTTGATGGATCCAGACTCATGTATTGATTGCGCACCAGCGCGGTGCCCGGTGTGAGCTCGGGCAGGTCAATGTTCCCCAGAGTGAGATCACTGGCGACAAACGTTCGACTTGGACGAGCGGCAAGAATGACGGCCGTTGTTTGCTTCACGCGTTCGCCTCGCGAAGGGCGCGAGCCTCAGGGGTGCGGCCGACCCAACCGGTAGCTTGTAAGTCAACGGTCAGCTTCTCACCCTCAAACCAGACACCGTTGTCGTCAAAAATTCCAATACGGTCAGTAGCAGGGTCGTGGACTTCAACTAAGCCAACCGCGTTAACCGAGTAGATGTACCCGCTGATGGGGTGTTTGTATACCTTTGACATTCCGACTCCTTGACATGAATCCATGAACGCGCTCACTGCGAGATAGGTTCACAGACTACACAAGTTGCACCGCGGTAAAGTGACGATGCCTCACTCTTTGACGTTAGGAATAACACATGTCCAATCCAGCGAACCCACGCCAGGCCAGCCTTCCTTCCCAGCTCGTACAAATTGCCTACCGGGTCGATGACCTAGAAGCCGCGTGCCATGAGTGGGCCCAAAAAGTGGGTGCCGGCCCTTTCCTCGTGCGTAGCCATTTACCCGTGAACGCAACCCACAATGGTGAGCCCGCCATCTACGACCACAGTGCAGCGTTCGGACAATGGGGTCCGGTAATGCTCGAGATCATCCAGCTCCACGAGTGTGAACCGGCCAGCATGCGTGAAGTCCTCTGCCATGAGCAGCCCGGCCAGGTCAACCACTACGCATGTTTCGTTGAGGATCTCGATTCCGCCAGCGCCGCGCTGATCAGCCAAGGAATCCCACTCACGATGTCACTCACTTCATCTTCGGGCATGGAGGTTAATTTCCACGATGCCCGCGACCTACTTGGTGGGGTTCTTGAACTTTATGTCGGCAACGTTCACCTGCTCGGCTTCTACGACAAGGTCGCAGCGCTCGCCGATGGCTGGGATGGCTCTGACGTAATTCGCTATATCAACTAACTAACTGCGCGTGAATCCGTTCAGCGGTTAGTCAGCAGGCTTCGGTCACCCAGCACGTGCGCGTGATCATTGAAGGAGACGAGTGATAATCCTCGAGAACCCGCTACAACGGTTGTGATTGACGCGTTGATACTCACCCTGTTCATCGAGATCACACCTTGAGTGTCCGCACCTAACAGTCGACCGGCCAGTACCGCACTCACTCCCGCTGAAGTGGCAACAATTGCATCAGATCCGCTGGGCAAACTCTGCGCCAATTCCGTGAGCGCCGCGAATGCTTCGTCAGAGAACGCGCGCCACTGACTATTTCCACTATCCATCCACTCGGTCATAACCACGTCGAGATGCTCCTGAAACTCCTTTGATGGCATTCCTTGAGTTGCCGCGCTGTCACCCAGGTGGGCTTTCACTGCCGCATGTGCATCAAATTCGTTAAAACGAGAATCGATGCCTGTTGGGCTCACGTTCATGGCTTTCCCTGCAATGGCAGCGGTGTCAATCTGTCTTCGCAAACTTCCACTCACTAAGACGGGCGAACGTACGCCTCGACGCGCCAACTCTTGACCGGCAATATCAGCCTGTCGGCGGCCCATTTCTGACAAGACGTCATAGTCGTCCATGCCGTAACTAGCTTGGCCGTGCCGCAGGAGGTAGATGACAGGCATGAGGTTCTACGAAACCAGGACGAGTGGTCGCGCCAGCAGTTGGGCGATTGTTTGGAGGTACTCCGCTGCAGGGGCACCGTCAACAGCGCGGTGATCAAATGTCAGGCTAAGAGTGAGTACCTGTGTGCGGACAAATGTTTCGCCCTCCCACTTGCCAGAGTCACGTAGTCGACCAACACCGAGAATACCGACGTTACCCGGATTAATAACAGGTGTGAAAAAGTCCACGCCGTACGTACCAAGGGAAGTGACGGCAAATGTTGCACCCTCAAGTTCGTCCAGGCTAATTGATCCGGTACGACAACGATCTGCAACATCGCGCGTTGCCCGAGCCAACTCGGGAAGTGAGAGTTGATCTGCATCTTGGATAACGGGGACCATGAGCCCGCCAGGAACAGCGACCGCAAGACCCATGTGGATCCGACCCAGAAGGTGGATCTCCTTGTCAATAATTGTTGCGTTAAGAATTGGATGTTGGCGCAGAGCAAGTGCCGCAGCCCGGACAACAAAGTCGTTAAGACTGGGGACCGCAACGCCGAGAGCAACGTATTGATCCTTCATTTCAGCGCGCAGTTGCACCACGGCGTCCATCGAGACTTCAAATCCGTGGGTGAGCTGCGCCATTTCGGTCAGGCTCTGCAGCATCCGAGCAGCGATTGTTCCTCGCATCCCTTTCATCGGGATTATTGAAGTTGTTTCCGAGTGTGCAACCGCATTTCCCGATTGGTGAGCTGGCGTTGTGGCTAGCGCTGCAGACGCATTGTTCTGTGGTGTCGAGGCGGCGGCGCCACGCACATCACTGCGACGGACAACGCCGTCGTCAGTTGAAATTCCGGTGGGATCAATTCCTGCATCACGGGCATCGCGTCGGGCTAAGGGAGAGATGACCTTGCCGGGACGAGAATTTCCGGAGTCGTTAACAGTGAGGGCTGATGCTTCAATCACATCCTCCGACACGATTCGACCACCGGGTCCCGTTCCCGAAACACGTGTGAGATCCACCTGCAATTCTTGCGCAACCCGACGAGCATTTGGACTGACGAATGCGCGCCCACCCGTCTGCGCAACTTCGTCTTGATCGGAGCCCTGCATTGTCGTGATGCGAACCGCGTCAGGCTCACTTGAATCCGAAGTGGGGGCACTGGGCGCAACACCGTTGGGTGCCGACTCACCACTCTCAAGCAGCCAGCCGAGCACCGATCCAGGTTCTAGGGTCGCTCCATCAGGTACTGCCCGAGCCAAGATTCCGTCGGCCTCTGCCTCTACATCAACGTCGATTTTATCTGTTGCAAGTCGTAGAAGAGGCATGCCAACGGTGATCACAGCGCCGTCAGCAACGAGCCATTCTTCTACTGTTCCCTCTTCCATGGTCAAACCAAGTTTGGGAAGGAGGATCTCAATAGCCATGTGCTACTTCCGCTCAAGGAGTCGGCGCACGTCAGCTTCAATGCGTGGAGCATCAGGCACATAAGCATTCTCCAAAATCGGAGCGAAAGGAACGGGTGCAAACGGGGCCGCGAGCCGGGTCACCGGTGCATCAAGGTAATCAAATGCGGACTCTTGTATTTGCGACGAAATCTCGGCACCGATTCCACCAAACTCAACCGCTTCATGGACAACGAGAACCCGGTGCGTTTTTTTCACCGAAGTGATGATCGTGTTGATGTCGAGGGGCTGAACGGTTCGTGGGTCAATGATCTCCACCGAGATGCCGTCTTTTTCCAAATTAGCCGCGGCTTTTTCTGCCTCAACAACCATTCGTCCGATAGCAACGATTGTTGCGTTGCTCCCTTCGCGAACAATATTGGCCACGCCGAATGGAATTGAGTACAACTCTTCGGGTACGGGTCCCTTGATTCCGAGCATCTTCTTATTGAGAACCACGATGGTGGGGTTGTCGTCACGGATGGCGCCGACGATTAATCCTTTGGCGTCGTACGGGCTGGCCGGCATTGCGACTTTGAGTCCGGGAATATGTGCGAGCCAAGCCTCAAGGCTTTGGCTGTGCTGGGCAGCCGCTGACATTCCGGCGCCGCCAGCAGTTGTGATCGTCAGTGGCACGGAAACATTGCCACCGAACATGTATTTCATTTTTGCAGCTTGATTGAAAATCTGATCCATTGCAACACCAACGAAGTCCATGAACATCAAGTCGCACACGGGGCGCAGACCTCGCGCTGCCGCACCCACACCCAGACCTATGATCGCTTGTTCAGAAATGGGAGTGTCAACAACACGCTTCCCGCCAAACTCAGTCAGGAGACCGTCGAACATATGGAATACCCCACCGTAGCCCGCAACGTCTTCACCGATGAGAAAGACATCGGGGTCTTCGGCCATAACCTGGTGCATGCCTTCGTTGAAGGCCTTGACGTAAGTAAGTTCACGCGTTGTCACTGGGAGTCCCTCCGGGATTTCATCGGGCATGCATTGTGGGCTTAGGTTGAGATCAATATGTTTTAAACGGTGTAAACGTCGTCGAGAATATCTGCGGGGTCTGGGTCTGGGCTCGTGCGCGCAAATTCGATTCCGTCTTCGATGTCGGCTTCGGTTTGCGCCCAAATATCCGCGAACTCTTCTGCGCTTACCAAGCCACGCTCAACACCAATAGCTTCAATGAGGTTGATGGCATCACGGGTTTTCCACGCTTCGACTTCAGCCGGGTCGCGGTAGAGGATTCGCATTCCCTTAATACCTTGATGGTCAAAGTAGCGATACGTTTTGGCTTCGATGAGGGTGGGACCTTCGCCTCGCTTGGCCCGCTCGATCGCTTCCAGTGCGACGCTGCGAACGGCCAGTACATCCATTCCGTCAACGATCACGCCAGGAATTCCGTATGAACTTGCCCGCTCGGCAATGTCCGTTAATTTCATGTGCCGATCCTGTGGCGTGAACTCGGCATAACCGTTGTTCTCGATCACAAAAACGACGGGCAAATTCAAAACCGCAGCCATGTTCACGGACTCATGGAATGCACCAATATTGGTAGCTCCGTCACCGAAAAATGAAACTGCAACAGTTCCGTCCCCGCGATACTGCGAGGCGAATGCAGCACCGACCGCAATCGGGATGCCACCACCGACAATCGCATTTGCACCGAGCATGCCGCGGTTCATGTCAACAATGTGCATCGAGCCGCCGCGGCCTTTGCAATACCCGGTGGTCTTGCCGTAGAGCTCTGCGAACATTGGGCGAAAATCAGCACCCTTGGCAATCGCATGACCGTGGCCACGGTGCGTGGAAGTGATTTGATCTGCATCGGTGAGCGCCGAGCAAACACCCGCGGCAACCGCTTCTTGGCCAACATAAAGATGCAAAAACCCTGGCATGTCTCCCGACTCGACCAGCTTGCCGGCCCGCTCTTCAAAGCGTCGAATTCGCACCATGCGGCGGTGCAGATCCAGGACCAATTCGCGGGTGGCCGGCATGACCGTTTCGAGGGCTTCCGTGGGTGTGGCCATCAAGGTCTCCCGGTTCAATTGAATGAGGCTGTTAATGTCCAGCGCAGACTACACTAAGCGAAAATGCTGAACTAGGACATCCAAGTAAATTGCACCAGGAGGTAGCGTGCCCCGTCGTATTCTGGTTGTGACCGGCGGACACCGGGTTGCAATCGACGATTTTCTGGGTGCAATTGCGGGTATCTGCACAGAACGAGGCTGGGTTTGGGCCCATTGCACCCAGCCAAGTGCCCAACGTTGGCTAACTGCTGAACTTGCCGGATCATGGGATGCGATTCTGCTCCATGACATCCCGGGTTTGGCGCTTAAGCGGGGAGAAGAACCAACGGTGATCGGGCCAGATACCCAGACCGCACAAGATGTTGTCAACCTTCTAGATACCGGTCAGGGAATGGTGGTTTTGCACCACGCCATTTCAGCGTGGCCGGGCTGGCAAGGTTGGGCCGAGGTAACCGGAGCCCGATTCCTTTACCGCCCAGGTCAACTTCGCGGGGAAAACCTTCCATCCTCCGGCTACCGCATGGGCACCTTCACAGTGCGCGTCACCGACCCGAACCACCCGATCACGCGAGGTATCAGCGATTTCGAAATCGATGATGAACTTTATTTTGCACCATTTCTCACTAACCGATTGACGCCCTTCCTCGACAACGACGCCGACATGGATGGCGCACTGTTTCAAGACACATTTGATGTAGTGAGTAACGGCGCTTCAACTGGAATCACCTGCGCGGGGCGCGGGCAAGACGGGGGGCTGCACGGGGGCAGTCGACACATGGGTTGGACGACGAGCGCTGGCAAGAGCCCAATCGCGACACTCCTAATGGGCGATGGGCCCTCTACTTTCGCAAACCCAATGTTTCGCAGATTGCTCGGCAACGCACTCGAGTGGGTCGCGAGTGATGAAGCGCACAAGGCCGCCCGCGACAATCCCTTTACAATCCCACTGCCGTAAGTAGGGCACGGGGGCGCGAGGACGTGGGGTTAGCCTTGGCGTCGAGCTGTCCGTGAAGCCAATGCAACAGCAATAATGAGTGCAGCACCGTTGAACAGTTGGGTTACATACGAAGGTGCACCCGCCAATTGCAAACCGGTTACACCGGTAGCTAGTAGGAAGATCGCAACAAGTGTTCCGGGTACGTTCACCCGTCCGGGTCGAATTTGGGTTGCACCAAGGAAAACCGCCGAGAACGCGGGGAGTAGGTATCCGCTGCCACTGTCCGGCGTGGCCGTGCCGATAGTGGCCAGGTAAACGATTCCAGCGAAAGCGGAAGTTATACCGGAAGAGATGAATGCGACCATGGTTACGCGGCCGACGCGAACTCCAGCGAGTCGGGAGGCGACCGGGTTTCCGCCCACTGCGTAGAGGTAACGACCACCCGGGGTGTATTCCAAGATCCACCAGAAAAATAGGGCAATAATCGCGGCGTAATAAACCGAACGTGGCAAGCCAAATAGTTCGGTCCGGGCGAACTCAAAGAATGGCGCGTAACCCGCGGTGCTCAACACAATCTGGGAACTGTCCGTGATCCGGTAGGCGATCGCAATCAGAATGCTGCTCATGCCAAGGGTGCCAATAAACGAGTCGACCTTTAGTTTGACCACCACTAACGAGTTAGCAAGCCCGATGATGATACCGATCAGGATGGATCCACCGGCTGCAACAACAATTCCGTAGCCACTTGTTAGAGCCCACGCAGTGAAACAGACCGATACCGTCAACGTTCCAGCGATTGTAAGGTCGAAGGCTCCCGCGGCCACGGGCAAGATCAGACCCAACGCGACAATCGCACTGATGGCTTGGAAGGTCAAAACCTGCTTGAATGTGTCAGCTGTCAGGAATAGGTCCGGGATCCACAAGGCGAAAACCAGTACCAGTAGCGCCCACACATAAATTCCGCTGTACTTATCAAAACCAAAATTGATGCGGCGGCGAGGGGCTGCTACTTCTTGTATCTCAGACATGGGATCCGCTCTAGGTCTCGGCGACGTTGTGTCGATTGGTGGGTTCTTTTTTATTTAAACGTTTTTACTAAGCCGCAGGTTCTGCTCGGTCGCGACCAATTGTTGCCGCCGTGATGTTTTCCGCGGTGACTTTGTCCCCGCGAAGAATCTCGGCTGCCCGGCCACGGCGCATGATCACGACGCGGTCGCAGACACGGACAAGTTCTTCATGGTCGGTTGAACACACGAGAACTGCGGCTCCTTGGGCCGCAGCTTCATCAACGAGAGTGTGAATATCGGCTTTTGCTCCGACGTCGACACCCTGGGTGGGCTCGTCCAGGACGAGTACAGATGGTTCTTGTCGAAGCCAGCGAGCCAAGATCACCTTCTGCTGGTTGCCACCGGACAACTGATTCATCTTGTATTCGGTTTTCCCACTTGGCTTCACAGACAGACGGTCCAACCACACGCGAACATCGGCTTTCTCGGGATTACGGCGCAAGACACCCAGGGACATGTGTCGACCGGGATCAACAAGAGTGATGTTCTCGCGCAATGTCTGATCAAGTAGTGAGGCATTGGCATGCCGCTCGGCAGGGACGAGTGCAACTCCTCGCTCAATGGAGATATCAGGTCGATTCTGCGGAAGAGCTTTTCCATCAACGAGAATCTCGCCCGATCTTTCGTGGCCACCGAAAACTAATGCGGCCACTTCCTCTCGGCCCGAACCGGTGATGCCAGCAACTCCCACTACTTCACCTTTGTGCACGGTGAGATCCATACCGGAAACATTGCGCCCACCGACGCCCGACAGTTGCAGGACCTGGGTCGCGTGCTCGCGGTTATCGGCCTGACCTTTGTCATGTTCTTCAAGTTTGCGCCCGACAACGAGCTCAATAAGTTGATCTTCGCTCAACCCAGCGACCGGACGCGTGTCTATCAACTTTCCGTCGCGCAGAACCGTCACGGATTCGGCCATCTCGAAAACTTCATCGAAGTGGTGCGATACGAACAAGACGGCGACTCCGGAATCTGCTACCCGGCGAACGAGTTGGTACAGCCGTTGCGCTTCGGGACCGGGGAGATTGGCCGTGGGTTCATCGAGGATCAGCATTTTCGGTGGTGTTCCACGTTCAGACATTGCCCGAGCGATTGCAACCGCTGTTCGCTCTGACATTTGGAGTCCCGCTACCGGAATGCTCACATTGATGTCATAACCCAACGCGGCAAGCGCTTCGCGGGCCTTTGACCGCTCCTTGCGCCAACTAATTGTTTTGATTACGTTCGTGATGTAGCCCTGGCCCAAAGCCAAGTTGTCAACAGTGTCGAGATTGCCAACAAGACCGAGGTCTTGATGCACAAAACGCAGACCGGCCGCCTCACTGGCTATCGGGTCTCCCAGCGACAGTTCACTCCCACCGACGAGGACTTCTATGCCCGGCTCAGGTTCGTGAAAGCCCGCCAGAATCTTGATCAAAGTGGATTTGCCGCAGCCGTTTTGCCCGACCAGCGCGCGGACTTCCCCCGGAGCGACATCAATGCTGACATTGTCCAACGCGACTTGTGCCCCAAAAATCTTCGTGGCGTTGCGCACGCTGAGTGCGGATGTCGCGATTGTTGCCGATGTCATGAAGCCTCCCTAACAGTCTGGCCAAGGTTACCGACAAATTTCGGAGATGCAAGGCTTTCCAAGTATTTTCCGATCACGATCCGCTACCGCTTCTTTCAACAGCACCGGGTGCAATATTTACTGAATTTACTGAATTCACTGACCCAACTCGGGCGTGAGCTGCGGCTAGCCGGGCCACCGGAATGCGCGACGGCGAACAAGAAACATAGTCCAGCCCCAGTCGTTCACAGATCTCAATCGACGACGGATCGCCACCGTGTTCGCCGCATATCCCTAACTTGATATCGGGTCGTACCGATCGAGCCTTGTCAACCGCATAGGACATCAATGCTCCGACACCGGATTCGTCTAGCTCAGCAAATGGGCTAGCGGTCATCAGCCCTTTGGAGAGATAGGTACCCAGCATGCGCCGTTCAACATCATCTCGGGAGAAACCGTACGTGAGCTGGGTTAAATCATTGGTACCAAATGAGATGAATTCGGCCCATTGGGCTAGTTGATCGGCTAACAGGGCCGCCCTCGGGGTCTCGACCATGGTGCCGATTTTGAAGGGGATCACCATTCCGCTGCGTGATGAAACTTCTTGGTTCACCCGACGGATCAATCGGAGCATCATGAGTAATTCATCGGGGATCGACACTAAGGGAATCATTACTTCAAGTTCGGGGTGGGCATCACCGGCAGAGACCACGTCGACCCATGCATTGAAAAGTCCTTCAACCTGCGCCGGGTACAAGCCCTCGTGCATCAACGCGAGCCGAACACCGCGAACTCCCAGCATCGGGTTTTCTTCATGCATGTGTTCCAGCATTCGGGCCTGGTTCGCATCTTCTGCTAATTCCGCACTGGCCGGGAGGAATTCGTGCATCGGTGCATCGAGCAATCGAACGGTGACCGGCCGGTCACCGACGGCGCGCAATAAATCACGGAAGTCTTCGCGTTGGGCATCAGCAAGGGCGGCGAGGGCAGCCGCTTCCGCATCAAAGTCGTGGGAAAGGATCACCCGACGCACAAGCGGCAAACGATCACCCATGAACTGGTGCTCGGTGCGACACAAACCAATTCCCTCAGCACCACTATCCATTGCAATAGCCGCGTCAGCGCCGTTGTCGGCATTAGCCCGAACACCCATCCTTCGCAGGTCGTCGGCCCAACCCAGCAGAGCGGTCAAACTCGGTGACGGGGTGGGAGGCTCAATAATTAATTCGCCAACATAAGCAACGCCAGAAGCACCGTCGATTGAGATAACGTCACCTGCGTGCAACACATGCGCACCCGCGGTGAGTGTTTGCGCTTCATGATCAATGCGCAGATCACCCGCTCCGCAGATCGCCGGCCGACCCATTCCACGAGCAACAACTGCTGCGTGCGAGGCCGAGCCACCATTAATAGTCATGATTCCCGTTGCTGCCATCATGCCGGGTAGATCGCCCGGGGTTGTCTCGCTCATGACCAGGAGAACGGAGTCTCCCGACTCTGCCATGTCAACAGCGCTCTCGCTGGTGATTGCAATACGGCCGACAGCTGCTCCCGGTGATGCGGCTAGACCGGAAACAAAAGGAACGTCTGCGCCCGTGAGTTTTGGCTGCGGGTGGAGTAACTCGAGTACGTGCGTGGATTCGACAGCGCGCACCGCGTCGATTTCACTACTTATTCCACGTGTGACTAGGTCAACGACAAGGCTCGTTGCAACTCGTGCATTAGGTTTGCGCATCTGCTCCAACCCAACGAGCGCGAGGCCTTCTGGACCAAATTCAAAGTCGACAATCACCGAACTGCAAAGCCGACCCTCGAGCTCGGCCAATACGCCGGTCAGCATTTCCACTCCGTTGGGCAACTTACTTAACGGATGACCAATCTGCTGGCGCTCGCCACCGGCACGAAATCCATGTCGGAATAAACCATTGGGGGCAAATTGCCCGGAGTCCATGTCACGCGACATTGCAAAACCGTGACCCTCGGCATCATGTTCGGTAACAACGATTGTTTCCAAGTGGAGGGCTAATGGGAGATCAGCGGGAAGATTTTGTTTGCGTCGGGCACGCGCTGCGCGCGGTGAATTCCAGCGCGCCAACATGGCCTGAGCGGCAGCGGCGACCTGCTCACTTCTCTTTGTAGGAAATGGTGACGAGCCTTTTTCCTCGCACAAACGCCGGAACGGTTCAACCCGTTCCACAAGATCTGGGTAGTCAAAATCAAGTGAACCCAAGTCTTCAATGGGAACACCCAATGCGTGCTCGGCAATAAAGGCTGCGGTTTTCCACCAGGCAGCACCCAACTCACCTCGCGCCTTTGGCCCTAGTCCTTCAGGGATAACACTTCGCTTGAGTCCAAGGCAGGTGAGGTCAGGCGGCAGGCCGGCAGCAGCAACGGGTGCACTCGCACTCAATCGCAAAAGTACGAGACCACCAGTCTCGGTCGTTGAACTGATCTCGCGGCCAGCGATGTCTTCCACCAAGTTCATGGCCGCTTTAGCCCGGTCCGGTGAAGTAAAGCCAGGAACATTGGGGACAGGAATGGTCAGCCCTGCGCCAACCGGTAGGCCAAGGCCAGCAAGGGTTTCTCGTTCTACTCCACGGGTACACAGTGAGCGCGCATCAAGTCCGCGCTGTAATCCACTACCGAATGGGACAAGACCAACATCATCAATTGGTCCGGTACGAGATGTTGGACTCACGCCCCGCTCTCCGCAACAAGGCGCTCTTCAAGTTCCTCATCTTCTTTGCGTGTCATCCCGATAGTCAAGATAAGTTCCTGGTGCAGGTGCATCCAGACCGTGTGGTACGAGTCAATAAGCGGAGATGCGAGCCAAGTGTCATCACCTTCGTCGAGTTTGGCGAGCGCCTCGGTGAGTTTTTCGCGGTAACCGGCCATACGAGGAAGGTCTTCGCTGAATCGCTTGAGAAGTGGCGCAACCGAATCATCAATGTCGTCGAGGCGGTCCCGGATATCGGCGTCATAGTTTTCATCGGAGTGGTCATTAACACTGCCATCGGGGCGAACCTGCCACGCGGTACACAGATCACGCAGCGCACGGTTTACCGGAAGAAAACGGTGGAAAGTGGCCATGACGCGTTCGCGCTCGGGAGCCTGCTCGGGCAACCGAAGTGACTCGGCAACGAATGCGGTGCCGACCGGAGTCGGCATCATGATGGGGCCCTTGATCAGAATCAAACCAGCGTCGGCCAGAGCCTGCTGCTGCGCTGAGACCTCGCCCCGGGCCATTCCCCGAATAACCAAGGCCACGAGAGCATCATGCTCCCCTTCTGCCAAAACCACGTCGCTCATTTTTCGCTTCTCCGCACCACAGGGCCGCCGTTTGAGCGGCTGGCCGATTTATAGGAAGTCCTACTATTGCATAACTCGTCACTATTTATATAGGAATGCACAAACTCTGCAACTCCCGGGTCCCGCCACCTACGCCCTACCCTGTGACATAGTTTGCCGTGACCATTACCGCCGCCAGCCCACTTCAGGCCGCCCTCCAACCAATCACGGTTGGCACCATGAACCTTTCGCACCGATTATTCGTGCCGACCCACGGTGGGGGCGCCGGTTCTCTCACCGGTGACGACTCCCGCTTCCAAGCCATGCTCGACTACTGGCTCTCCCGCGTTGAAGACGGTTTCCAATGGATCGGTGGTCCACCATGTCACGTACAGCATCTGCAGATTCCTGGCTTTGAAGCCACCGGTATCGGGGCGCTTGGAAAGCAAGATGGAAACTTCCGTCACCCGCTCTTCCACGACCGGATGTCGCACTTTGTTGACCGTGTTCACTCTGCCGGCGGCTACATGGGCATTCAACTTCTCCAGCAGGGCGGCATGCCCAGTGCTCCCTCGCCCACCTTCTCCGGATTCCTCGACCACCGCGGTGTCCACGTTATGAATCGCGACGAAGTGAAATGGGTCATTAATGAATACATTGAATCAGCCGTAATTGCAGCACGAACCGGTGCGGATTCAATTGAACTTCACAGTAATCACGATGACATTATTGAGTGGTTTCTTTCGCCGCTGACAAATACACGGACCGATGAATACGGCGGCTCGTATGCCAACCGGCGACGCTTCTTACAAGAGATCACCGACGGTGTTCGTGCACGTGTTGATCGGCCAATCACATTTGGTCTGCGACTCGCACTCGATCAGGACATGGATGGTGGTTACGGACTCGATGAATGCTTGCGTTTAATGCAAGGCTTCGAGGCCGATGGAACTGTCGACTATTTCAATCTTGATATGGGAGGGAACTGGGGAGCAATCAGTTACCTGCAACACGGCATTTACCCGGAAGCTGCGTGGGCACACATGTGCGGCGAAGCAAAAGCGGTCACAAAATTACCCGTGCTTTATGTGGGTCGAGTTGTGCACGCGGAGACGGCTGAGAAGGTGATCGCGGACGGCAACGCCGACATGGTGGGAATGGTTCGTGCGTTGATCGCAGACCGCGAGTGGTTGCGCAAAACACTCGACGGACGGCCCGAAGAAGTGCGTCCATGTATTGCACTCAACGACTGCATCCACCGATACACATTGGAAGGTCTGAGTTTTGGCTGTGGCGTTAACCCACATGCTGGACGTGAATCACTTCCACCCATTGGTGTTAGCGAGAAAAAAGTGCGCTTACTCGTCGTCGGTGGTGGTCCGGCCGGGATGGAACTCGCTGCCAACGCCGCAGAGCGCGGGCACGTTGTTGAGTTGTGGGAAGAAAAAAATGAACTCGGTGGTCGCTTCGCAATTGCGGCCCAACTACGGGCCAACCCGACCTACCAGGACTGGATTAATTGGGCGGCGGCCCGACTGCCTCGATTAGGAGTCAATACCTATCTTGGCCGGCGTGCTTCGGTGCGCTCAATTCTTGACGGCAACTTCGACGTCGTCGCATTTGCTACAGGTTCGCACGCCAGGCGCCCGGGGATTCCTGGGGAGTATCTTCCGCACGTGTTTGGTGCAGACGCGGTTATTCGCGGAGTCACTCAACCCTTAGGGCACCGAGTGCTTGTGATCGCAGCCGACGACGGGCCATCTCCCCTCACCGTGTCCGACCACCTCGCGCATTTAGGACACGAAGTTGTTTTGGCATTTGAAACACCCGGACCTTCACCCCTTGTGGGCAAGTACTCCGCGGGCGCGATGTTTGAAAGTTTGGATGAGGCCGGTGTTGAGATTTTGCAGATGGCTGTGGCAACCGAGATTCGAGCCAATGAAGTTGAGTTCGCCAATGCATACAGTCGTCGCAGATTCACGGTCGGTGGAATTGACTCGGTGGTTCTCGTCACCGGTGGGGTAGGCAACGACGCCCTTTACCGGTCGGTGTCTATGCACCACCCACGAACCCACCTACTCGGGGACGCATGGGCTCCGCGACGGATGACATTCGCGACCAAGCAGGCATTCGAACTGGCCCAGCTGCTGTAGCCGGGCCAGTTACACGAATGACTAATGAATGATTAAGCGGTCTCGAGTACTTCGATGGTGCCCTTGGCGCCGTCAACTCGAAGCAGGTCACCTGTTTTAAACATCTTGGTGGCACCTGGCAGTCCGGCAACACAAGGAATGCCGAGTTCGCGAGCAACGATCATTGCGTGCGAAGCCATTGAACCGGTGTTCACCACGACAGCCGTGGCCAACATAAATAACGGTGTCCATGACGGGTCGGTCTGGGGTGCGACCAAGATTTCACCCGGTTCAAACTCCCCAATTGCATCGGTGCCCAAAACAATACGCGCACGTCCCTCGACCACACCCTGCGATGCGGCTGCCCCGTTGAAAGTATCACCGACCTTTGCGCGATCAACAGCAACTGAACCCTTGCGAGGTATTTCCGATACTGGTGGGATTGACTTTCCACTGTCCAAGAAAGTGGGAACTTCGAGGTCTTTGAGCGCCAACCACTGGGTTTGGCGTTCGCGAATACTCGGTAGCAGTGCGCCGTTGCCGAGTGCGAGGGCGTCCAACTCGTTGTCGAGTGCGATGAAAATCTGTCGCGAATCATCAAGGACACCCTGTGCTGCAAGGCGGCTACCCAATTCAATCAAGGCCATCCGGGCTTCGTTCATAATCTTGATACAGGATGACTTTCCACTTTCACGCCAACCGGCGAAACGTCGAGCTGAACCAATAGCTCCACGGAACATTGCTTCTGTTGCGGCGTCCATACCTGCTGTGGCCTCGAGCATCGCCTGATCGGTGGCCGCGGCATGTAACGCCTGCTTTGCCGAAGGTGATTCGGAGTCTTCGAGTAAACGCATCTTGTCAACGAGTGCGAGTGCGAGTGAAGGCTTGGACTCCCACGACTCGGTTCCCAGATCCCATTCAGATGGACCGCGGTAACCGAACTCTGCGATGAATGCAGCGAACTCATTCCAGAAACCACCGGTGGCGGTCGGGAGTTGGGCTTCAACCTTGTCCATGCCGCTGTTAAACAACTTGGTCATCTCGGGGCTGTTCCTCACTGTGCGCGAGAGCGACCACAGTGAATAGGTTGGTGCCGCGGATTCAACGTCACCGGCGTAGCCGAGGATAGTGATCAGCAGATGGGCCTTGTCAGCGCCAAGAATTTGACCGGCAACCGCTGGGCCAACCGCCGCGTTTGAGGCGCCAATCTGTTCCGAGCGCCAAGCCAGACGTTCATATGGCATCACGGAGCGTGCTCGTGCAATCAGTGCGCGGTTGCTCATAGCCTTGAGGTTAGGGCGATTACGACGTAGATCATCAGCGATTGCGGAGTCTTCGTCGGCGCCCTCAAACTTTGACGTGTTGAGTACCCAGCCAGCACGCGCACCCCCGAGTGCAGTGAGTGATTCATTGGCATCGGTTGGTGATGCAATGTGCGGTGGTGCTCCAGGGGAATTGAAGAAGATTGAGTCGATGATGTCCGCGGTCATGCCCTTGCGGATTCCCAAAACTCGGACGTTGCTCTGATTTATATAGAGGTATCCGTAAAAGAATCCAGCGACGGCGGATTCTTCGGTGAGTTCGTCTGCTGTGAAACAAACGTCTTCGACATAACCGGATGCCCAACCGGGAAGAACGTTGGGGATCCAACACATGGTTGCACCAAGTGGTGTTATCGGATCAGCCATCACGTCTGCGGCATTGAGGCGGGTATAAATCGGGAACCTTACGCTGGGCTCGGTATCAGTGAGCCACGCCTTTTCTGACATGTGAACGTCCATTTCGTGATCGGGGCGCAATCCACGCCAGTGTGCAACTGTGGCCGCACATTACCACTGTCAAACTAGGACTACCTGTGGATTCACACTATCGAGGGCCGTGAACCGGCTCTTGGGCTAACAGTCGGCGAATCGTTTCATGGGCGTGCTGAACGGCAATCTCATTACGACCGATGGTCATGTACTTATCAGCGAGGGACGCGAGGCCATTTTGCACGTCGGTCTGCGCCGTGTAGTCCTCATCACGGAATGCAGCAAAAAACCATTCGGCCGTTTTCTCTGCCTCTAAGAACTCTTCGGGGGTCTGCGGCGCCGTTCGCAGCAGCGTTGTCTGCCAGGTCATTGACTCACCCCATGAGTCACCCGGAAGCATGATCGAGATTACGGTGCGCTCGCGCAATCCGCCCGCGATTGCCATCCCGGGAAAGACCCAGTACACAAGGCCCATGGCCTCCGCGGGATCCCATTCATCACGCGGTTTTTCCATCATGGCGTCAAGAGTTTTCAATGCGAACACATTACGCACGTGCGGCCCAAATGAATCTAACGTCATGCGGTTGGTGTGGTTGGTGAGGGCAACGGTTTTTGCGTGCAGTGAACTGAAGTGATAACCCTCGAGGTACCCGTCCAGAGTCACTTTCCAGTTGGGGCCGGGCAATGTTTTTGTGGTGAAGTGTGTGCACTTATCGAGCTCGAGCGCCTCGAGGTGCGGCAATACCTCACCGAGCCACGCGTCGATCCCCAAGTCCATGTCGGGGGTAAGCCCAATGAAAATAAAACCGGCCCGCTCTTCACACGGCAGTTGCACCAAACTGAAATCTTCTTTGTTAACTTCACCGAAAGTATCTTCACCGGGAACACCCGTAAGTTTTCCGTCGGTGTCATAGGTCCACGAGTGGTAGCCGCAGGTGAATCGACGCGCACTGCCGCAGCCATCGGGTAATAATTTCATTGCGCGGTGACGACACACATTGAGCATTGCGCGCATCGTGCCGTCCTTGCCGCGAATCAGAATAATCTCTTTGCCAACTACTCGCATTGTTTTAAAATCACCGACATTTGCGAGTTCGGCCGAAGTACCTACCGGCAAGGGAATGGCCTGAAAAATTTCTTTGATTTCCCGTTCCCACAGATCTTGATCCAGGTATTCCGCAATGGGAACTTTCAGTTGCTCAGGTGCCATGTCGGTGGTCTGGTTACGCAAATGCGAAACGAGTCGATCAAGAATGGACACTGCTTCTTCACGGCTCAACGCGGTGTGTTTACCCGATGTGTATTGAGGCAATGTCTCGGTCATAGAAAAATAATACCCCTCGGTAGCAAGTCAGTGATCAGTTTGTCCGGATGCCGTCATGCAAATGCTGGCTCTCATTGATTGAGTGCACCCGACGAATTTCTCCCTTGATCCACACCCGGCTCACCGAACAGTGTGATGGCAGGAAGAACATGTCTTCTTTGATCCCCAAAATCTCGCTGATGACCGCATTGATGACACCGCCGTGGCTCACCAGAACAATGTGCTGTCCTTCGTAGTCTGCAATCAATTTTTTGACGGCTCCCATGATGCGGGCGCGAAACTCTGCTGAACCTTCACCAAAAAACATGTGGTCCCACATGACCTGGCGATAAAAGGCCTGCTCACGCGCGGCCCATTCTTCGGGGTCAACGAGAGTCTGCGGGTTAACCCCTGGTTCGAGCTCGCGGTAAGACGCAATCTCTACAAACTCAGGACGCACTTCTGGTGTCAGCCCGAGCGGGAATGCAATTATCTCGGCTGTTTCCTTTGCCCGATGCATTGAACTGCACACCACAGCATCAACATCCTGCTCCGTGAGAACCCCTGCAAGTGCAGCTGCCTGCACCCGACCCAGATCACTCAATTTTGGGTCATCCCATGCGGTGTGGTCAAACTCGTCTTCGGTTGGGAAAACCTGCTGGGCATGGCGAACCAACGTCAGTCGGGTGACACCATCTTCTAGTAGGAGAAACGGGATCCGAACGGAAAACGGTGGTTCAGGTGATAACGGAGGAAGAACTACCTTCATGCAGACTCAGTTGCTGTTGATTCGATCACCGTGACGGTCCCCGTGGATCCATCGAGTTCAACAAGTGTTCCGCTTGGCAGTGATGTACTCGCACCCGCCAGTGAAACAACACAGGGGACTCCGAGTTCTCGACTGACGATCACCGCGTGGCTGGCTTGAGCACCGATTTCACAGATCACCGCGCTGGCGATCATGAACAGTGGAACCCACGATGGGTCGGTGGTGGTGCAGACCAGAATTTCACCGGGCTCCAATGAGTCAGCGTCGGCGAGGTCCAAGATCACCCGGGTGCGAGCGGTCACCGCTCCTTGTGAACCGGGGATGCCTTTCATCTGCGTTCCCGCTTCGGCGCCGACACCCTCCGCGATCCGACGGCGCTTGGGCCACTCACTAATCGGGGGAATTGGACGGTCACGGATTACCAAGTAGGGCGGCTCGAGTTCAGCGAGGGTTAACCACTGCGCGTGCCGTGCTGCCGTAATCTCGGTGAAGGATGCTGGATCTGCAATAAATGAATCCAGCTCGCTCTCTAGTAATTGGAATACATGCATTGGGTCACCTAAATGACCTGCCGCGTGCATCCGGCGACCAAGCTCGCGGAAAGCCAGTTTGGGTTCCTGCATCAACATGACGGTCGCGTTTTTGCCGGCCTCACGCAGTCGATACGCGGATTGACCCGAAGCAATTCCTGCAGCCAACAACCCTGCCGTGGCTTCATCGCCAGCAACAGCGGCAGTGAGTTCCTCCACCGCGGCGAGACGGCGCTTGGCTGATTCACCAGCCCGCAGAGTTGGCGACATTGCGTCTTCCTGTCGGCGAACACGATCAATCATTTGATAGGCCAAAGTCGGGTTGATCAGCCACGTCTGCGCACTGATTTCCCATTCGTTGACACCGCGATGGCCAAACATGACAATTAATTCATCAAATTCCGAATTGAATTCAGCGGCGGCCGGTTCGGAACTAAGGCGATCAGCGAGGCCATCGACGCCAGCGTCGAAGCAGGCCGTTAACTCAGTTGATCCGCGGACCAGACGGGAAAGATCCCAGACCCGCTCGGGCATTCCTGCTGAAGCGACGTCACCCAATGCGCCAAAGATTTGAATTGCCAACTCGGATTTACCGACCGCGTCGGCTACCCCTTGCACAATCTGCGGTCCAACGGTTGCGCCAATAACAACCTGTGCGTAAGCATCCCAACCTGGACGCTGCCACCGGGCCGAAGTGCGACCGTACTCAACTAGTTCCGTGTCAGAAATAGTTGACAGGTCTGGCCGACTGGCTCGCCACTTTGCGGCATCTGCCAAATATTTGGCAGCTAACGCTTCCTGAGCCCCACCCAGAATTGCGCCGAAAGATTCACCCAACTTCGCCGAGCATGCTTCGTTGTCATCACGTGGATCATGAACGTAAGGTGGAACAGTCGAGTTTTGACCGAAGAAAGAAATATCAATCACCTCGGGGGTCGCGCCCGGCATGCGATGTCCGAAGACCCGACCAAGGGAAACCTGGTTGTAGAAATAGCCACCCCATGATCCGTAGGTTTCTGGCTGCGTCCACAAAAACTCATCGGGTTCAAAGGTCCCGAGCGCGATCCAAGCATCCGCTGTACCCGGCGCCATCCCTTGTTCCCACGTCAGCGTCCAGTTCAACGGAGTGAATGGCTCAGGGCCAACTTCGTCAGCATTGGCGCGCGTGTAAATAGGAAAACGCTCACTGGGCTCAGTGTCGGAAATCCAAGTCTTCATTGTTCCTCCATTGATTAGTTCATCTATAAATTAAGCCTGTACGGCAAACACATTGGTCAGGATGCGCCCGAGATGACCTCGCGGTCACCCTCTTTCCATAGCCGATCCAACCGGCGGTAATCGATCCGCCAACCTTCGGGGGTACGAATAACTCGGTCGGCGTATTCGCCACCCAAAGCGTAGTGCTTCACCGGACCGGGAGTTGATTCCCTAATGTGCTGGGAAATCAAATACGTCTTTACTTCAGCCTGGTCACCGTCGAGCTCAATGAGACTTTTTCCAATCAGGTGCTGGGTTGAGTCCAATCCGGTCAGGGTGCCTTCAATCATGGCTCGGATTTGCGGGGCTCCCGTTGGGCAGCCAAGGCTTCCCCCGTCAAAAGTGGCATCGGGGGTAAACAGGGTCTCGAGCGTGTCAAAGTCCTTGGCATCAATTGCCCGCGCATAGCGAACAAGCAGTTCCTCGATCTCAATACGATCTACTATTTGCGCAAGATTCATGGTCATAATGAGGAAAATAGACCGTGGCTTCACTTAATGCAAGGACTTCCAATAAAGTCCGCACCAGACGATAAACAATTTCCGCGATCAAGGAGCATCCCATGACCGAAAAGGCAAAAAACTGGGAAGACGTTAAGTCCTATTCCCTCGATGAGGCAGACGAGCAAGAAATGTTCGATGCTCAAATTGAATGCACCTTGATCTGGGCCGGTAAAGAAGGGTGGCCCATGGGAGTGATCGTGAATTACATTCACCGTGATGGCCGTTTCTGGTTGACCGCCAGCGAAGAGCGTCCGCGCGTTAACTCAATCCGCAAAGACCCACGAGTCAGTATCGCCATCACTTCTAAAGGTTCGCGAGTGATTGAGCGTCGCTCACTAACCTACAAGTGCCGCGCGATCGTTCACACGGATCGCGAAACCCTCAACTGGGTACTTCCTGAATTCGCCAACGCCATGCGTCCGGGTGAACCAGAAAAGGCCGAAGCTTTCCGACTGATGATCGACTCCCCCGGCCGGGTTGTCTTCGAACTGATTCCAGAAACTCGGATTGGTTTCGACAGCGCCAAAATGTGGAAAGCCTCCGAAGACGCTCGTCCAAGTGACTCACCCTCCGCACCTACTCACTAACTAACACCCACGAGCTGAAGGGAACACCATGCGCTTTGAAAACAAAGTACTTTTTGTCACCGGAGGCTCAAGCGGCATCGGTCGCGCCACCGCCGAGCGGGTAGTAGCCGAAGGTGGGCGTGCCGCATTGGTCGACCTTGACCTTGCGAAAGCTCAGGCTGTCGCAGCAGAAATTGGCGGCGGTTGCATTGGTTTGGAAGCAAACGTTGCAGACGAAGCACAGGTAAAGGCTGCCGTCGAAGCAACAGTTGCAGCATTCGGTGGAATTGACCTGGTCCTTGCAGGCGCGGGACACGCAGAGTTCGGTCCACTTGCAGAATGGGACATGGCCCGCTTCAACAAGATGATGGAAGTTCACGTTGGTGGCACTTTCAATGTGTGCAAGTACACGACTCCCGTAATGAAAGCACGGGGCGGTGGCTCAATCGTGACAATCGCATCTGTTGCTGCATTCAAGGCCAATAACAACAATGTTCCCTACGGAGCGGCCAAGGCAGCAATCGCGGGACTCACTCGACAGTTCACTCTCGAGGCACTCCCCGAGGTTCGGATCAACTGCGTTGCACCCGGTCGCACAATCACCGGGATGACAACCCCACTCATGTTGGCCCGCGGTGGCGACATGGCAAAGGGTGAAGAAGTATTTGGCGCGGCGGTTCCCATGAAGCGCATGGCTAGGGCCAATGAACTGGCAGGCGTAATTTGCTTCTTCCTCAGCGACGAAGCTTCCTTCATCACGGGACAGACCCTGCTCGTGGATGGTGGGGAGACACTCGCATAACGAGAATTCCACTTCGAATTCGCACAATTCATGCAATACTCCTGTCACTAAATTCACAGAGTTGAATTCACTTCACTACCGGAGGAAACATGCCGCAGCACGAGAACATTGATCCGCAATCCCTGGAACCATTGGTGGCGCTCTACTCGGCGCTTCCCGGTGGTTTCAATGCCATTCCTGATATCAATGCGCGCCGGGCAACCCTCAACGCCATGTTGGAAGCGATGACAGCGGATCTGCCACCCAATGAAAACGTGCTCCTCGAAGACCGGGTCATTCCTGGGCCCGAAGGCAACCCCGACCTCATGGTGCGGATCTACCGTCCGGCTAAGTCGAGTGGCCCACTGCCGGGCATTCTGTTCATACATGGTGGCGGGATGGTGCTGGGCACCCTGGACACCGATCACCTCACCGCGGTCATGCTGTGCGAAACAATCGGTGCGCTCATTGTTTCCGTCAATTACCGACTCGCACCCGAACACCCAGCGCCGGCTGCAATCGAGGACTGCTATGCCGCTCTGCAATGGATGACCGCCAATGCCAGCGAACTCGGTTACGGTCCCGTGGATCGCCTTGCCATTTATGGTGGAAGCGCGGGTGGCGGTCTGACGATTGCAACAGCTCTCGTGTCCCGCGATCGCGGCGGGCCTTCCATTGGTTTCTTGATGGCTCCGTACCCGATGCTCGACGACCGCAACGTGACGGATTCGAGTAAGGCAATCCTCGATATCGGTATCTGGGATCGCTCGGGCAATATCGAAGCCTGGGAGTGGTACCTCGGCGGCCAAGCCGCTGACCAATACTCGGCCCCCACTCGGGCGACTAACCTCACCGGACTGCCACCGACATTTATCGATGTCGGCGACCAAGACATGTTCATGGATGAAGACCTGGAATTCGCAGGCCGGCTAAAAGATGCACAGGTACCGGTTGAACTACACGTTTACCCCGGCGCGTACCACGCATCCGAGGTCTTCGCCCCAGCCGCTGAGCTCAGTCAAAAGATCTGGGCCGCGCGCGTTGCCGCATTAAAAACTGCTCTGGCCTAACATTTTCCGACGGGGGTTGACCGTCAGGTTGTTAGTTCACAGTTAATTCAACATAGTTTCGCGCAACCGGGCGATTTCTCTTGCGTCTAAACCTTTTGCGCGAGCCCATTGCTCGGCATTGCCGTAGGTCTGTGTCATGGTTTCAAGAAATGTGCGCATGGTCTCCGGCTCAGAACCAAAGATCCAATCAGGGGCACCGGCCAGACCATTGTCTTGGTACACCTGTGAGCTACGAATTCGTTCGATAATCGGCGCCATATTGGTGGTGGTGACGTGATAGTCGGCAACAATGTCTTCGTGTGCGACACCGAGAATGTCGAGGAGCATCGCGATCACAATCCCGGTGCGGTCTTTCCCCGCAGAACAGTGGACCACCACGGGGCGGTTCTCGGGATCTGCCATTAGGCGCAGCACCTCAACGATCGAGGAAGAATTTATTTCCAACTGTCGCAGGTAATCGTCAACCAAATTGTCGGTGCCACCGGCCGCAATTTGTTCGGGGGTAATTCCCGACTGGGGAATCATCGGGTGGTGAACCAAACGTGCAGATTCATGTTCAATTACATAACCCTCGTGCGTAACCTCAAATGACATCCGAAGGTCTATTACAACTGATGGTGCGATTACGTTTGACAAGTCCAACTGCCCCTGCTCGGTTAGCTTTCGCGGGTTGTCACTGCGAATTACTTGACGCGATTGGATCACTCGACCATCAAGTGTCTGTAGCCCACCAAGATCGCGAACATTAACCAGACCATCAATTCGCAGTTCTTCCGCCCAAGATTCACTCATTCCTTTACACCTGCAACTCGGTGAGCCGATGCCAGCATTTCGCGGGCCAAGGCAACGGGATCAGTGGGATCGGATTGACCTATTAGGGGCGACTCGACGGTGAGGATGGTTTCTTTGGGGAGTGCCGCGATGAACTCGCGAACCGGGAGGTCACCTTGATCGGGCATTAGGCGACCGTGGGCACCTTCACTGCGTGCAGCTTCCGCATCGAGCGCGGCTCCTGCCCCCGGAGCGCTACAGATCTGGGCGTACGCAAAAAGTTCTGGTGGGTACAGACGTAGTTCACTCGGGTGTCCGCCGGAGCGCGCCAAATGCAATGAGTCAGCGAGTACAACAACGTTGGGTGCACCACACTGCGTGACAATCTGGACACACGTATCAAGATCCTTCGCTGCCGAAAACAACATGAATTCAACCGCGATTGACGTACCGTGCTCGGCTGCCAATTCGGCGATCTGCGAGAGTGTTTCCACCCTGCGTATGGGATCTTCGTCTTCCACCGTGGCAATTACATACCGGGCACCCAGCGCCTGGGCTGCCTCCAGAAGCGGGCGGGCTCCCGCGACGGCGGACGGGTCGATCATGCGGATTACTTCAACGTCCAAAATGTTGATGTCTTCGCTTTCAACTGCGCGTCGCAGCGCTTCAAGTGCCCGGTCGTTTCCTAAAACTGCATGGTCGATCCCGGTTGAAGGGCTCGGAGTCAGCCGGAAACCGGTGAAGTCAAACCCGGCTTGGGCGGCAACGGCTGCAAGTCTGGCAGGTGGAACAGTCATCATGGAAAGGTGCGCAAGTCCAAAAGCCCGCGACAATTTACGTACCCGCCAATCGCTCGACGATCGGAAGATACGCATCCAGGTGTGCGTCACCAACGGTGATGTAGGAGAAGCCGTACTCTTCGCGCCGACGTTCTAACTCCTCGCAGATTTCATCGACACTACCGACAGCTGCATGTGGGAAGCGTTTTAGTTCAGCTAATTCCATGCCGGTTCGAGCCATAACCGACTCTGCCGTGATTTCCGAGCGCCCCTGTACCGAGATGAAGTAGGTGGCTGCTTCTAATTCAATGTCGTCAAAACGCTCACCCGCACCCGCTTTGATCCACTCAATTTTTTTGTACGTCTCATCTTCTGTTGAAGAAGCGATACTTCCCGCTCCCACAGTTCCGCTACTGTTATTGAAATTGACACTGACAATGTCAGCAAGTTCACCGGCTAAGCCCAAAACTTTAGGTGCACCGCCACCAATCATTAGTGGTGGCCACGGACGCTGGATCGGTTGTGGTACCGCACGGTAACCGAATGACTCGATGAATTCACCGTGGTAGTCGACTTCACCTTCGTCGGCGTATGCCATGCGCATGAACTCGGCAGTTTCGCGCAGTAATTGAATGCGCCGGCCCGCGGATTCCCATGGAATCCCGAGGGCTTCGTACTCATTAACCAACCAGCCTGCGCCCAACCCGATTTCAAGTCGACCTTCGGAGAGAACGTCAATTGAAGCCATTTCCTTAGTGAGGACGGTCGGTATGTGGTAGCTCACGCACGCCATGCGTGAACCGATTCGAAGTGAGGTCGTGGCCATTGCGGCCGCGGTCATTGCTGGGATGATCGCAAGGGTTTGAACCCGGTGCCCAGTCCCTTCAATTTTGCTTCCAGGGCCAAGCAGGTGGTCGGCGACGTGCAGGGTGGAGTACCCGCTGTCTTCTACTTTGCGAGCAAGGTCAACCCATTCCTTCAGTGAAGTCGAACTAAAAGCCTGGATTGCAAAACGAAATGGGCGTTTCATGTGCGTGCCTTTCGGGCCGACCGGAAGAAAGATCCGTGCGCGGCCGTGAACCCACCGTCAACAAAAAGAGTTTGTCCGGTAATCCACGACGCCTGTTCAGAACAAAGAAAACTGACCGCATTAGCGATGTCCTGCGACACACCCATCCGACTAATGGGAAGGACTCCGGCAATGGCCGCCTGTGCACTCTCATCACCGTAATGGCCGGCGGTCCCCTCGGTGAGCACCGTTCCAGGTCCGACCGCATTACAGCGCACACGCAAAGGAGCGAACTCCAACGCCATGGCTTCGGTGAGTTGGTTTACCGCCGCCTTTGAAGCCGGATACAGCGATGTTCCGGCTGCGTGAGCCCTAGATGTGATTGACGAAAGATTGATGACTACTCCACCGCCATTCGTCGCCATGATGGGGACGAGCGCTTGAGCCATGAGGACCGGACCAATCACATTGACGTCAAGGATGGCGCGCATTTCCTCGTGTGTTGTGTGTAGCAGATCTTGGTAACGCTGGATCGCAGCGTTGTTGACAAGCACCCGGCAGTTGGGTGCTAGAGCAGCAACAGAAGCCACCGCTTCACTATCGCAGACGTCCACGATCGCGGTGCGAACACCGAGTGACTCACGCACATCAGTGAGTGGACCTTCTGCAACGTCTATGGCAAGAACGTCATAACCGTCAGTGACAAGTCGTTGAACAATTGCCCGACCGATACCTTGACCCGCTCCGGTGACAACCGCTGTTCCATCGTTACTCATGTGCTCTCCTCATCGGTTTCACCGTGCACCGCCCACGCTACACATCGCCGTAAGACCTCGCGGTATTGCGGAGACTCCCACGCGATTCGGTCCACCGTTCCAGTGTCAGCAATCCCAAGGTCAGTAATGTCAAATCGCCCTCGGCAGTGACCGAGGGTGAAATACACAACTTCACCCTTTCCCTCCGCGCGAGTAAACAGCACCGGGTGTCGCGTGCGTGATCCAGAGTGTGAAACCTCAAAGCCGGGACAGTCCCCCGTGAACTCGGTGTCAAGGATGACGTCAAGATCCTCGCGCACATCCATCACGTACAACTCGTCGGTGGTGACAAAAGATGAAACTCCTGCCACGAGCGCATGCTCGGGTTGCACAACATCTACGCGCCAGGGTGAAATTTTTGGGTGCGCCAGAAACCGGTTTCCCAGTAGTGCGCTGAACTCGGGCATCGCGTCCGGGGTACGAAATACTTTCAATCCTCCAGCAACCGGCGGGTCAATCGCCGAGTTGGTGGCGTGTAGGGCGAGTAAGCGCGTTCCACCGCGAACTGCTTCGGTGAGGGCGATCGCTTCCTCGCGAGATGGTCGCACATCACACGTGTAGGCGATAACTGCATCTGCTTGTCCAAGTACGTCAATATCGGAGTAGTCGGAATGCACCGAGCATCGAACGCGATCGTATTTGTTGAGCAATGTGAGTAATTCGAGCCGGGCATAGTCCTCGTCGTGCCAACGCCCACCGACAACAAGTGCAACCTTGACTGGCAGAGCTGCGTTGACTTGGGGGGTGGCGCCATACATCACATGTGGCATGCGATTGACCACCCCCTTCGTCACCGACGAATTGTTATTAGAACTGGGTTCGAACGGTCATGCCGCCGTCGCACACAACATTGGTGCCCACGCAGTAACCCATGACCGGACTGGCCAGACCCACGATTACCGCGGCAATCTCGCTGGGCTTGCCCATGTGTCCTAGTGGAATTGATGCAAGAACTTTTTCGTATACCTCGGGACGACCGGACTTGATTTTGCTCCAGTCACCCTCTTCGAAGTAGACGGGTCCGGGTGAAACAGTGTTCACTCGAATTCCCTTAGGAGCAAGGGCGTGTGCGGCAGCGGAAGCATGGCGAACAATTGCCGCTTTGAAGGCGCCGTAAGAGTTGGGGGAACTCGGCCACACGTTGTCAAAACCAAAAGTTGAGGACAGCGCGATGATCGAACCACCGCCAGCAGCTTCCAAGATGGGGGTTGCTTCATCGATCAGGTGGACCAACGGCAAAAGGTCAAGTTCCAGGCTCTGCTGCCACTGCTCAGGGCCTTTGAGTGAGCCACCGGTGACATTGGAAACCAAAATGTCCAGTCCACCAAGGTTCTCAGCCGCATCACGGATGAAGCCTTTGAGTTGGTCTTCCTTGCTCACGTCAATTGCGCGAGCGAACACCGTAACTCCAGCGCCGCGCAGTTCAGCGGCAAAAGCATCAACGGCTTCTTCGTTGCGGGCGCAAAATGCGACGGATGCCCCTTCGGCTGCCAAGAGTTCGATGGTGGCGCGACCAATACCGCGGGTA
Organism: Candidatus Nanopelagicales bacterium; assembly: GCA_040399625.1. Taxonomy (GTDB): domain Bacteria; phylum Actinomycetota; class Actinomycetes; order S36-B12; family S36-B12; genus UBA4592. Next base: position 111,013 of record JBBARV010000005.1, read on the forward strand.
CCGCCGGTGACAAGAGCACGTTTTCCAGTAAGACCAAGATCCATGATGTTCCATTCTTTGGGGTGTTAGACACTTTTCGTGCCGAAGCTAAGATGTCCATGTTATCGGATCAGCGTGACGACATAAACTTCTTTCCCAACTCGTATCGTGTTTCATCTCACTACTTGACGTCATTTCCCCATTCACAATTTCACCATTGCACAATTTCACCGGAGGCGCTCATGAATCACGTGACGGTACTCCCGCTCGGCCTCGAGCTGGAAGTAGCAGAAGATCAGTCGGTCATGGAAGCGGCGCATCAGGCAGGTTATATCTGGCCCACCGAATGTCAGGGACAGGCTTCCTGCGGCCTCTGTGTGAGCATCATTCGTGAAGGCACCGAGAACTGCGCTCCGATGCTTGATGAAGAACGGGAAACACTAGAGCGAACGATGGGCATGATTGATTCATCCCGGCGACTCGCCTGTCGCTTGATAGTCACAGGTCCGGTGACCTTGACCAAGCGCGGCGTTCGCCTCAATGGGGAACTTTAAAGAGAGTGCGTGAGAAATGAGCGAATCAACCGACCTTGCGGCACTAGCCCAACGACTCGAACGGCTCGAGACAAACGAAGCCGCCCGATCAACCCTGTTTGCCTACGCGCAGGCCGTCGACACCCGAAATTGGTCAATGCTCGGTGAAGTTTTCAGCGAAGACGCCGTCTGTGAAATGCCCGGTCTGCTCGTAACCGGTCGCACCGCGATCGTCGAAGCCATGCAGGGCATGCTGCCCACCGAATTCATTACCCGGCACTTGATTGTGAACCCGCAAGTAACGTGGACGGCACCCGGTCGGGCCACTGTTCGCGCAACCGTTTACTACGCCCACGAGGGCGCTAGCCGTGAGGCAACCGGCTGGGGTGATTACACCGACGAGATCACTGTCACCGACGGGGTCGGCGTAATCACGCGCACAGTTTTCACGCCGGCGGTGCATTTGCCGGGAAGTGTCGCAAGTCTTGCTACACGGTTAGAGCACACTGAAAATGCCGAACTGGCCCGCGCTGTTTCATGGCGCTACGCGAACGCTGTTGACACCCCAGACTTCGAATTGTTAGAAAGTGTCTTCACCGAAGACGCCGTCCTAACAACGAGTAAAGGCACACGCACTGGCCGCGATCAAGTACTCGACTATTACGCCACCGCGCTCATTGGACCGGTAAAACGAAAGCACTTTTTGGTAAATCAGTCGCTCACCACGCTGGGTCCTGATGTGGTGTTACTGGAGTCCTACTTTTTATACACATTCTCCGGCGAAGACACCTCCACCATTGGTTGGGGGAATTACACCGATCGCATCCAGGTCATCGACGGCGTTGGTTACATCCAGGACAAACGCATCACAGCGGATCTTCATGCCGACTCCCGTGTTGGCTGGGCGCGTCCGTGAGTGATGCACTCAAAGCGCATAACAACCTGCCATACAACCTCGTGCTGCTTGATCTCGACGGAACCGTGATTGATTCCGAACCTGGCGTGCAGGCTGCAGTGCGGCATGCACTCGTCACTGGTTTTGGAATAACACCGACCAAAGACGAACTCGAAGAGTTTATGGGACCACCACTCGCCGAGGTTCTACCGCGAATTTTTGGACTCAATGATCCAGCCGATGAAAAACTCTTCTTCGAGTTGTTTTGTGCGGTTTACTTCCATGGCATGGAGTACGACTTTGATCTGTACCCGGGCATGCTCGATCTGGTCAATGACCTATTTGACGCCGGGGTCTCAATTGCATTAGCAACATCCAAGCCCGCGGAATCCGCGGAGCGAATCTTGCAGCACGCGAACATTGATCATCGCTTCACTTTCATCGCAGGTTCATCCTCCGACGGTTCGGGTCAAAACAAAACCGATGTACTCGCACATGCCTTCACTCAGATGCAAGCAAGTGCTGCGACGCATCGAATTGTGATGGTGGGTGATCGCGCTCTTGATCTACATGCCGCCCACGACCACGGAGTCGACAGCATCGCGGCCTACTGGGGTTATGCACCACTGGGTGAACTCGATGACTGCGACGCCACCCACCGGGTAGCAAACGTTGCAGAGCTAAGAAAGGTGCTGTTACCGGACTTAGCTGGTTGATCCCCGGCTAGCGAACAGCAGCGTCAAGTAATGGAGCAAGGCGATCAGGTATACCGATCCAATCCTGCGGAGAAGTAATTGTCGGATCAAAGTTTGCATCGATTGACACTGCATCAACTCCTGCAGCAGCCGCGGCGGCCACCTCAACGCACAACTCGTCAACACTGAGCGGGCGCAGATTGGCCACGACCACGGGTGGATCGGTGAAAAGATTCCAACACATTTTGAGTGGAGCTAGATTGGCCGGACGCATTGTTGCAAGTAGGTTCATCGTTTCCAAGTGCTGTTCCAGTGTCCCCGACGCCGGATTCCACCAGTCGAATTGTTCGGCGGTCCGGTTAAGACCACTCTCTGAACGCATGCCCGCCATCAGTGGTGGGTGCGGCCGCTGAATTGGTTTGGGGGAGATATCAGATGCGGGAATGGAAAAAAACTCGCCTTGATGACTTACCGGATCCGGGCCCCAACACGCTTTCATCGCGTCAATGAGTTCACCAGCGCGACGACCCCGAGTTCGCGGGTCAACGTCATATTGCGCGTGCTCTTCATCGGACCAACCAACACTGAAACCGAAAACAGTTCGACCACCCGAAAGCACGTCTAGCGTTGTAATGCGCTGGGCCAGGTCAACCGGACGGTTGTAGCCGGCCACGAGAATGCTTGTCCCCAAGATAATCTCAGTTGTCCAACCCGCGACAACCGATAACAATTCAAGTGGCTGCAAAACCGAGCGATACGCCTGCGGTACCGCAAGACCCGGTCGCGCTGAGTAACCCGAGACGACTTCATGCGGGTAGAACAGATGCTGTTGAACGAATAGGTGCCCAAATCCGAGTTCCTCGGTTCGCTCGGCAAAGCCGCGCACCGCCTTAGCGTCAACATGGGAGCCCAGCTGGGGAAGCGCCAGACCAACGCGCATGCGATCACTCACGGCCAAAGACCGCCACCAACGGTAACGACTTCACCATGCATGTAAGGAACTTCGTCGCTGAGCAGCCAAGCGGCCGTTGCGGCGATTTCTTCTGGCTCTGCGTACCGACCCATGGGAACTGCCGCCCTCATCGCACCCTTGAATGTCTCGACATCAATGCCCGCCAGAGCTGCAAGACCTTCTTCTAGTGGACGCATCATGCGAGTCTCGACCACACCCGGTGCAACAACGTTGACGCGAATTCCTTGTGGGCCCGCCTCTTTCATCAATGACTTCGACATTCCGACCACTGCGTGCTTGCTCGCAACGTATACAGCAACGCCACCATCGCCCTTGAGCCCTGCAATGGAAGCAGTGAAAACGATTTTGCCGCGATTAGGTTGGGTTGCCATCTGTCGCATGGCCGCGGAAGACCCGAGGAACGCGCTGAGAACGTTGACTGCAAAAACTTTCTGGAAGTCGTTAATGTCAAAATCAGCCACGGTCAGCACTCGACTTTCAACTCCTGCGTTGGCAAGAAACATGTCGACGCTACCGAATTTTTCCACCGTGGTTGCGAAGAATTTTGCAGTGTCTTCAGGACTGGTGACGTCGGCGCCGATTGCGAGAACTCGATCCCCCAGTTCGGTTGCAAGTGCGTCTACACCAGCTTGGTTGATGTCAACGGCAACAACGTTTGCTCCTTCAGCGTGTAGTCGTCGCACGGCAGCCGCACCGATCCCACCAGCGGCTCCGGTCACTATCGCGGTATTTCCTGAAATTCCTTTTAACATCAATCCTCCTTGGTGGTGTTACTGCATAACGGGCATTAATTTACCGGCCGTGTGCGTTCTTGTCAGTTAAAACTTGTCAGATAAAAACAGTGTGCTGAACTTCACTCGACGTGAAACCCGTTCACCCAGAATTTAGCCAGCGATATTTCGATCCCCATCCCAATAGGGGCGCCGCAGTGATTTCTTGTCAACCTTTTGCATCTCATTGCGCGGCAACTCAGCAATGAACTCGTATTGACGCGGGATTTTGTAGGCGGCGAGCCGTTCACGACAAAAGGACTGCAGGTCCTCTGCGCTGGGTGGGTCTAGTGGATTCGCGGGGACTACAAATGCGAGAAGTTGCTCACCCAAATCAGCAGAAGGAATCCCGACAATTGCGACCTCTGCAACCTCGGGGTGATCCAGTAGTGCGTTCTCACTTTCAGAGGGGTAAAGATTTACTCCACCTGACACGACCATGTCCGAGAGGCGGTCGGTAATAAAAATGAAACCATTTGCATCAACATGGCCCATGTCCCCCAGCGTGAATGCACCCGGTCGAACATAGGCCTTTGCTGTTTTTTCCGGGTCTTGGTGGTAACTTGGACCAAATCCTTTGGGGGCTTGGAAGGCAAGGATCCCGGTTTCACCAATTCCCAGTTCATTCCCGTCTTCGTCAACAACAATTACGGCAAACGGTTCCACGGCGCGGCCAACAGAGCCCGGGTGTTCGAGCCATTCGGGCGAAGTAATGCGACACAGGGTTCCGGTCTCACTGCCACCGTAGGACTCCAGCAGCACGGGGCCAAACCAGTTGATCATCGCCCGCTTAACATCGGGTGGACAGGCAGAGCCGGTATGCGCGATGAGTTGCACGCAACCCACATCAAATGATGCGCGCACCGCTGGGTCAACGGCCAATAGTCTTTGAAAATGTGTCGGCACCATCACGGATGAACTCACACGGTAAGTATCGATCAAACCCAAGACGTTCTCGGCGTCGAATTTCCCAACAACAACGACCGGGCGTCCGAGTAACAGGTGACGCACCGCGGTGAGTGGACCGTTGTGCTGAAGTGGTCCAACAACAATGTGTGCACCTTCAGGGAACTGTGCGCGCTCCCGCAATTTATCCAGATATTGCAAGTGGTTGGAAACCTGGGCGAGCACCCATCGAGTAGAAGTACCGCGAGCCCGTCCGGTTGTACCCGACGTGTAAACCATGGTGGGAGCGGCCGGGCGTTCGACAAATTCAACATCGGTCGGAGCAGCGGCAAGCCATTCATCCCAGTTGATCAAACCTAAATGCTCTGATGAAGTCGTCGCACCCGAATGCAGTACGACCGTGTTGACCAGTCCCGCTTCTAATGCCGAAACCGCAGTCGCAGCACCTCCGAGGCCAGTAATCAGGCCAACCATATGTGCATCTTCAATTTGATCGCGAAGTTCTGGGAGAGTCAGTTGACGTGACACGGCGACCGTGCCGACTCCGGCCATCAGCCCTGCCGCATGGGCCAGCAGCGTTGGCGAGGCGTTGTCGCCGAGAATTCCCCACCTCTGTTGCGGATCGGGTGCGCCGGCCAGCATCGCTGAGGCCACGCGGCGCAGTTCGAGCGCCGTATCTGCCCAGGTGCGGCTTGATAATGCGTCAACGAGGGCAAGCCCCAAGGGTTGCGTCGCAGCGATCTCGGCGATCGGCCCAAGATTTAAATCAGCCACGGCAAGCACTCTGATCGGGACAGGTTGAACGCACCGGTAGTTCCATTAAGAGCACAGGCGGGAGGTTACTCCCTCTGATAGTGTCCGAAAACTGTCCCACCAAAAATCACGGAGTAATTGGAGTAAACATGGACTTCCAGCCTAGCGAAAAAGCTCAAAAGCTCTCGGAGGTGATGTGGGCTTTCCTCAACGATCGGGTGTTACCCGCCGAAGCCAAATACGACGAATACCGCGCATCCGTTGGCCCCGATGACTTCAATCTCCCTCCCATTGTTGAGGAATTGAAAACCCAAGCCCGCGAACTGGGTTTGTGGAACCTGTTCCTGCCAGAATTCAGTGGACTCACCAACGTTGAATACGCGCAACTCGCCGAGATCTCCGGGTGGAGCGTTGACATCTACCCCGAGGCGATCAACTGCCAGGCCCCGGACACCGGCAACATGGAAACCATTCACCTTTTTGGTACCGATGAGCAAAAAGAGCAATGGCTTGAGCCCCTCCTCGACGGCACCATCCGCTCTGGCTTTGCCATGACCGAGCCCCATGTTGCCAGCAGCGATGCCACAAATATTGAGTGCACGATCATTCGTGATGGCGACGAATACGTGATTAACGGAACCAAATGGTGGACCAGCGGGGCAATGGATCCTCGTTGCAAGATTCTGATCCTGATGGGAAAGACCGACCCGGACGGTCCAGCTCACCGGCAACAATCAATGGTTCTTGTTCCCACAGATACTCCGGGTGTTCGGATCGTGCGTTCGCTCACCGTTTTCGGTCGGCAAGATCAGCATGGCCATGCGTGGATCGAGTTTGAGAATGTTCGGGTGCCTGTCAGTAACATCCTGGCAACCGAAGGTGACGGGTTCATGATCGCCCAAGCCCGACTGGGACCCGGTCGCATCCATCACTGCATGCGTTCAATCGGTCAGGCCGAGCGCGCATTGCAAATGATGGTTGAACGAGCCAACTCACGGGTGGCATTCGGTGGTCCCCTCGCCGACCAGGGTTCCATCCAAGAATGGATCGCCGAGTCTCGAATCGAAATTGAGCAAGCGCGCCTGATGACCCTCAAGGCCGCATGGATGATTGACCAAGGTGGAGCAAAGTCGGCCAAGACCGAAATCGCCGCCATCAAAGTAATTGCTCCGCGAATTGCATGTAATGTGATTGACCGAGCAATCCAGGTTCACGGTGGACTCGGGGTCAGTGATGACATTTTGCTCGCGAGAATGTACGGCTGGCAGCGATCCCTCAAGATTTTTGACGGACCCGATCAGGTGCACCTCCGCTCGATCGCGCGCTGGGAGCTCAAGCGTCCTCGGGCGGTAAAACTCCCCTAATCACGCCCCTCCCACGCTCGGCCTGCCCTAGGATTACGTCATTCCAAGACTTTAGGAAGCAAAATACATTGATGTCCTATAATCTGAAGTCCATAGGACAATCCGGTGTGGTTCCGGCGTCCACTTGAGGAGAGCCGAAATGAGCCCCGTGAGCACCGTCGACGTAAACCGTCTTCCCACAAATCCTGTTCGATTTGTGACAGCCGCCAGCCTGTTCGACGGGCATGACGCAGCAATCAACATTATGCGTCGGATCCTGCAATCGCAAGGATGCGAAGTTATTCACCTCGGTCACGACCGCAGCGTTGAGACGATTGTTCGGGCAGCTATCCAAGAAGATGTACAAGGTATTGCTATCTCTTCCTACCAGGGCGGACACGTTGAGTACTTCAGCTACCTACGTGACCTGTTAGACAGTAGAGGCGCCGAACACATTCGTATCTACGGTGGTGGCGGTGGCGTTATTGTTCCTGAAGAAATCGCCATTCTTGCAAAAAAACGGGTCCGTATTTTCTCCCCCGAGGACGGTCAGCGTCTCGGACTTGTCGGCATGATCGCCTCGATGGTCGAAGAATGCGATGTTGACCTAACCGAAAACATCCCCGCACTTGATGCAGTACTCGCAGGCCACGAGCGCGAACTTGCTCGGGCGGTAACCCTCCTCGAAGAAGGTAATGCTCCGGCCGGCTGGCTCGAACAAATTCAGGCTGCTGCAGCACAGGTTTCTACTCCGGTACTCGGTATCACCGGAACCGGTGGCTCCGGAAAATCCACCCTCACCGATGAACTATTACGGCGTTTTCGCACCGATCAAGAAGGCAAAATTCGAATTGCAGTAATCGCGGTTGACCCAACCCGACGCAAGGGTGGTGGCGCACTTCTCGGTGATCGAATCCGCATGAACACCATTGATCTTGGATCCGTTACCTTCCGTTCCCTTGCAACCCGGGGCGCCGGCTCAGTCATTCCCGAAAATCTTGCTGACGTAATCACTTTGTATCGGGCTACCCACGACTTGGTGGTTGTCGAAACACCCGGGATCGGCCAGGGTGATTCGGGAATTGTTCCTTTTGTTGACACATCCCTGTACGTCATGACACCAGAGTTTGGTGCAGCTTCCCAACTAGAAAAAATCGACATGCTCGACTACGCAGACGCGGTGGCAATCAATAAGTTCGAGCGCCGTGGCGCCGAAGACGCCCGCCGTGATGTTGCCCGCCAACTGGTACGCAACCGCCAAGCATTTAGTTCCACTTGGGAGGATATGCCGGTCTTCGGTACTTCAGCCGCCCGCTTCGCAGACGACGGCGTCACCCACCTTTACCACTACCTATATGACCTACTGGTGACTGAGGGTCTGGTCAACAATCCGGGTGTACTCAACCGCCTTGACGGAATGGAACCAACCGGTCTCACGACTATCGTGCCGCCCGCCCGTGTGCGCTACCTCGCAGAAATCGCCGACACCGTGCGCACCTACCACGCAACCACCACTAATCAAGCCGATATTGCTAGGCGCGTGCAACATCTTGGTACGGCCGCCGACATGCTCGCAGCACAAGGAGCAGACGCCACGCAGGTCCTCGCATTACGTGAAACGCAAGAAGGCGAAATGCAGCGGGACGTAGTTTCACTTCTGACATCATGGCCAGAAGTGCGCGAGCAGTACTCACAAGAAGAGCTCGTTGTCACGATTCGGGACAAGGAACTACACACAAACCTTTGGAAAGACACACTTTCAGGTTCCCGCATTCCGCGCGTTGCTCTACCCCAGACGGAAGATTCCGGTGAACTCGTGCGCTACCTGCGCGAGGAGAACCTGCCCGGCAGTTACCCGTTCACTTCGGGTGTTTTCCCGTTTAAACGTGATGGTGAAGCCCCCGCCCGAATGTTCGCCGGTGAAGGTGACGCATTCCGTACCAACCGCCGATTCCACCTGCTCTCCTCCGGCCAGCCGGCCACGCGACTCTCAACGGCATTCGACTCGGTCACGCTGTACGGCCGCGACCCCAATGAAGAACCGGATGTGTACGGCAAGGTCGGAACCTCCGGCGTATCAATCGCGACCCTGGATGACATGAAAGTTCTGTACTCCGGCTTTGACCTGTGTGACCAGATGACCTCGGTCTCAATGACAATCAACGGCCCAGCTCCCACGATTCTTGCCATGTTCATGAACACGGCAATCGATCAACGTCTTGACGCCTTCCGTGAGCGAGAAGACCGTGAGCCGACTGCTGAAGAAGCTGCCGAAATCAAAGCGTGGGTTCTCACCAACGT
>JBBARV010000006.1:0-12290 GCA_040399625.1 Candidatus Nanopelagicales bacterium
CCGTGCGCAATAACAGGTCTGAGATCGAGAATACCGGTTACATCCAACAGGTGTATCGGACGCTCGCCGTGGGCTTGCACCGTGTCTTCGTTTTCAGCCACATTTTCTGCAGCGTGAACGGTGATGATTGCCCCTTGCTCGCGAGCCAAGTCAGCAATTTCGCCCAAATTTTCTGGAGATACCGTTAACGGCGCATGCGGCATCAAAGTTCGCGGCACGTAGGGACCACCGATCTCCTCAAGGGTTTGCGGCCACTCGCGCGCTAATTCCATCCGCTCGTTCCACGTCAGATTGTCTGGACCGGGAAATGAGAAAAATACGGGACCCGTTACATGTCGCAGGCCAGCCTCAACCGCTCCACGGTGATTCGCAGCCGGGTGTAAATACATATCTAATGCTGTTGTAGTCCCTGCTAGAAGTGATTCAAGTGCGCCGAGACGAGCGCCAATATACGTTCCCTCGGCGTCCATAATCCGGGCTTCCTCGGCCCACACCAATTCCAGGAAACCCTGAAGGTCAACATTTTCAGCGACACCACGCAAAAGGGTCATCGGTAAATGCGTATGCAGATTAATCAAGCCGGGCATAATCAATTGATCGGTAAGATCAATGACTCGAGCTTGGGGGTACCGCTCTTTCATTTTTTGTGCGGGGCCGAGGTCAATAATTTTTGAGTCTTGAACCACCAGTGATGCATTCTCGAGCACCGAATCGAGTGGATCGCACGTCACGATAAAGCGAGCGTTGTGCAAAATTATCACGCGTTGTTTCCTTTAAAAAAAGACTCTCGGTTGGTATTTGCCCCACACCGCTCGCAAGGCATCGGAGACCTCACCCACCGTTGCTCTGGCTTTGAGTGCTTCCTTCATCGGGTATAGCAAATTGGCATCGCCTTGGGCCGCCTCGGTGATCGCCGCCAGGCACCTCTCCACCTCGGCATTGTCGCGATTGGTGCGAAGTGTGGCGAGACGTTCGCATTGCTCGGCCTCGATGAGAGGGTTAACGCGAAGTGGCTCGTAATGATCTTCTTCACTGACCGTGTATTTATTGACGCCGACGATAATTCGCTCACCCGAATCGATTTGTTGAGCAATTGAATACGCCGTGTTCTCAATTTCCATTTTCTGGAAACCTTGCTCGATCGCGGAAACAGCTCCGCCTCGCTCCTCAATTTGTTCAATCAGCTCGAGGGCTTTTGCTTCAACTTCGTCAGTCATGCTCTCAACAACATATGAACCGGCAAATGGATCAACGGTTGCGGTGACATCTGTTTCAAATGCGAGCACCTGTTGGGTACGCAGTGCCAAGCGCGCAGCCTTCTCAGTTGGTAAAGCAATTGCTTCGTCGTAAGAGTTCGTGTGCAGTGATTGGGTTCCACCAAGAACCGCCGCGAGTCCCTGCACTGCAACGCGCACCAAATTCACCTCCGGCTGCTGGGCGGTGAGTTGCACACCCGCGGTTTGGGTGTGAAAGCGCAACATGAGTGACTTCGGATTTTTAGCCCCGAATTCATCTCGCATAATTCGCGCCCACATGCGCCGTGCCGCGCGGAACTTGGCAATCTCTTCCAGAAAACTTGTTCGCGAGACGAAGAAAAATGCGAGGCGTGGGGCGAAGTCGTCAACATCGAGGCCGGCATCAATTGCCGCCTGGACGTAGGCCTTGCCGTTAGAGAGGGTGAATGCAATCTCCTGCGCGGGGTTGGCCCCGGCTTCAGCCATGTGGTAACCCGATATCGAGATCGTGTTCCAATTGGGAAGTTCGTTTTTGCAGTAGGCGAAAATGTCCGTGATCAAACGTAGTGACTCTTGCGGCGGGTAGATATAGGTGCCGCGAGCAATGTATTCCTTCAAAATATCATTTTGAATTGTGCCATTGAGTTGGCTTGAATCAAGCCCATTTTCTTCGGCAACCAACTGGTACATCAGTAACAAAATCGCTGCCGGCGCGTTAATTGTCATCGACGTAGACACCGAGTCAAGGGGAATATCTTTAAAAAGAGTGTGCATATCCTCGATCGAGTCGATTGCCACACCGACTTTGCCCACCTCGCCATGAGCAAGGGTGGTGTCGGAGTCCATGCCCATTTGGGTAGGCAGATCAAATGCAACGGAAAGACCGGTTGTGCCCGCAGCTAAAAGCTGGCGGTAACGCTCATTTGACTCGGCCGCGGTGCCAAAACCCGCGTATTGCCGCATTGTCCATGGGCGTCCGGTGTACATGCTGGGGTAAACCCCGCGCGTGTAGGGGAATTCACCCGGCTCCGCTAATTCGGTGGCAACCTCAAAATCCCCTAGATCCGAGGCGTCGTAGACCTTCTTAATCTTGAACCCTGATTCACTCATTCGCTGTTCTGGCATGGGCGTAGCCTACGACCATCTAATTTTTCGGCTCGGCCTTGTCACCCGCCCAAACGCTTGCCTTATTTCGCGAGGCCAAGATCACATTGTTGGTTTGTGAATCCGTCTGGCTGATTGTGGGGGGAAGGACTATTCTTCTACCCGAGGACGTGCCCCAGCTGTTTCGGTGCACGAAGGGACCATATTCAACCGGACGGGATGGCAAACGTGTCAGTAAATACGCAGGGGTTCTCGCTACGAGCTACCCCCATTGGCACCCTGTACCGGGGTGGCGAAGGCATGTGGACGTGGGTTCTGCACCGAATTACCGGAGTTTCCCTCTTCTTTTTCCTTTTTGTCCACGTTCTGGACACCGCATTGGTCCGGGTTTCCCCCGCGGCCTACGACGAAATCATCGCCACCTACAAAACCCCGATTGTCAACCTTCTTGAGGTAGGCCTGGTTGGTGCGGTGCTTTTTCACGCTTTCAACGGCATCCGAATCATCCTGATTGATTTTTGGGCAAAAGGGCCTCGTTATCAGCGCCAGATGACCTGGGGGATTGCTGCAGTTTGGCTCCTGATCATGATCCCCGGGTTCTATTTCATGACGATTCACACAATTGACGCAATCTTTGGGAGCACATCATGAGTACTGCCGTATTGGCCCCGCGCTCGGATTCACGTAACAAGCAACGGAGTAACTTCGAACTCTATGGCTGGTTGTTCATGCGGATTTCCGGACTGATCCTGGTTTTCCTGGTCCTTGGCCACCTTGTCATCATGAATATTCTTGACGGCGGAGTGCAACGGATTAACTTCGCATTTGTGGCTGGTCGATGGGCAAGCCCCTTCTGGCAAGTCTGGGATTTGTCGATGCTCTGGCTGGCTTTAACCCACGGTGGAAACGGTATGCGCACGATTATCAACGACTATGCCGAGCGGGATCAGACCCGGTTCTGGCTCAAGATGTTGCTGTATGTCTCAACCACCTTCATTATTGTGCTCGGCACGCTAGTAATTTTCACTTTTGATGTTTCCATCGGCTGATCTAAAGGACTAAGGAGATACCCATGCAGACCCATGAATTCGACGTGATCATCGTTGGAGCCGGTGGAGCCGGAATGCGCGCAGCCCTAGAGTCAAGTACTCGGGCTCGCACCGCTGTCCTCACCAAGTTGTACCCAACCCGTTCACACACGGGTGCTGCCCAAGGCGGGATGTGCGCAGCATTGGCCAATGTCGAAGAGGACAACTGGGAATGGCACACATTTGACACCGTCAAGGGTGGCGACTACCTCGTTGACCAAGACGCCGCTGAAATCATGTGTAAAGAAGCCATTGACGCCGTTTTGGACCTCGAGAAAATGGGACTTCCATTCAACCGCACACCTGAAGGACGCATTGACCAGCGTCGATTTGGCGGTCACACCCGTAATCACGGTGAAGCCGCTGTCCGCAGGTCCTGCTACGCCGCTGACCGCACCGGTCACATGATTTTGCAGACCCTCTATCAGAGCTGCATCAAAGAAGGTGTTGAGTTTTACAACGAGTTCTACGTCCTCGACATTTTGCTCAATGAAGAAACCGGTGAGCCAGTAGCGGCCGGAGTCGTTGCCTATGAATTAGCAACCGGTGAGATTCACCTCTTCAAAGCAAAGTCAATTATTTTTGCGACCGGTGGCTTCGGCAAGGTGTTCAAAACCACCTCTAATGCTCACACCCTCACCGGTGACGGAATGGGAATCATCTGGCGTAAGGGCCTTCCCTTGGAAGACATGGAGTTCTACCAGTTCCACCCAACCGGTTTGGCCGGGCTCGGTGTTCTCCTCACAGAGGGTGCCCGCGGCGAAGGTGGAATCCTGCGCAACGCCGCTGGTGAGCGCTTCATGGAGCGGGTTGCACCCACGATTAAGGATCTGGCACCTCGCGACATGATCGCTCGCGCCATGGTGCAGGAAGTTCGTGAAGGTCGCGGAGCCGGTCCACACAAGGACTACGTCTACCTCGACCTCACCCATTTGCCGAAAGAACAGATCGAGTCAAAGCTCCCCGACATCACCGAGTTCTCTCGCACCTACCTCGGTGTAGATCCGGTGACCGAACTTGTTCCCGTGTTCCCAACAGCCCACTACGCCATGGGCGGGATCCCCACGAACGTGGAGACCGAGGTACTGCGTGACAACGTGAACATCGTGCCTGGTCTCTATGCTGCCGGTGAGGTGGCATGTGTGTCCGTGCACGGCGCCAACCGCCTGGGCACCAACTCGCTTCTGGACATCAACGTGTTCGGCAAGCGCGCTGGCATAGCTGCTGCAAATTACGCAAACAGCGTCTCCCATGTCGAACTGCCTAATGACCCACAGGCACAGACAATTGCATTGGTTGAGCAGCTTCGTTCCTCAACTGGTGGCGAGCGGGTTGCGCCACTGCGACGCGCACTCCAGGAAACTATGGACATGAACGCCCAGGTGTACCGCACCGAAGTGACCCTCAAGCAGGCACTCATCGACGTTCAAGGTTTGCGCGAGCGCTACAAGAACGTGTCTATCCAGGACAAGGGCACCCGTTACAACACCGATCTCCTTGAGGCGATTGAACTTGGCTTCCTGCTTGACCTCGCCGAGGTACTCGTGGTGAGCGCACTTGAGCGCAAGGAAAGTCGTGGCGGCCACGCGCGCGAGGATTACCCAGCTCGTGACGACGTTAACTTCATGCGTCACACAATGGCTAGCCGCAAGATAGACGCTCAGGGTGAGGAATACGTCCACGTGGAATACAAGCCGGTCAGTGTCACCAACTATCAGCCAATGGAGCGCAAATACTAATGGGCACAACCCTCGTCGCTGAAGTAATTGCGGAGCCAGCAAGTAACGTCACCCCAGTCGTTATGCCTGCAACTCCCGTCCCGGTTGCAACAGATGTCACATTCCGCGTCCGTCGTTACCAACCGGACTTTGACGAGGAACCCCATTGGGTTGACTACACGGTTGCGTTGTATCCCACCGACCGGGTTCTCACCGCCTTGGAGAAAATCAAAGCCGAACACGACGGTTCTCTCACATTTCGCCGTTCCTGCGCCCACGGGGTTTGTGGATCCGATGCAATGCGAATCAACGGTCGCAACCGCCTTGCCTGCAAAACACTAGTCAAAGACATCGACATCAGTAAGCCCATTACAGTTGAAGCGATCAAGGGACTTCCCTTGGAAAAAGACCTCGTGGTCGACATGGAGCCTTTCTTTGCCGCTTACCGCCAGGTTCTCCCCTTCTTAATGCCTGAGGGTCACGAGCCCACCAAGGAGCGTATCCAATCGGCTGAAGAGCGCGCTCGGTTTGACGACACCACCAAGTGCATTCTGTGTGCCGCCTGCACTACTTCATGCCCGGTTTTTTGGACCAATGAACAGTATTTCGGCCCGGCTGCAATTGTCGCCGCTCACAGGTTCATCTTCGACAGCCGTGATGCCGGTGCAAACGCTCGCCTAGAGGTCCTCAACGACAAAGAGGGTGTATGGCGCTGCCGCACCACCTTTAACTGCACCGATGCCTGCCCCCGTGGCATTGAGATAACAAAGGCAATCGCTGAAGTAAAGCAAGCACTAATTTTCCGCCGGATCTAACCGGCATCACACAGTATTAGACGTCAACAGCGAAGTACTGGGTCTCCAAAAACTCGTGTATTCCGGCGAAGCCACCCTCGCGGCCCAACCCTGATTCCTTCATACCACCAAATGGTGCGGCCGGGTCAGAAGCTATTCCGCGGTTGATCGCAACCATGCCGGACTCCATTCGGCGGGCAACTTTGATCCCCTCGCCATTGTCTTTAGCAAATACATAGGAAATCAGCCCGTATTCCGTGTCATTTGCCATGCAAACAGCCTCGTCGGTGCTCGAAACCGTCACAATCGGTGCTACTGGTCCAAATATTTCATTACGGGTCAAAACTGATCCATGCTCAATTCCACGAACGATTCTCGGTGCAACGAATGCGCCAGTATCGGGTGCGGTACCGGCCTGGGTCACCTGCGCTCCCTCATTTTCGGCTTCGCCGATCAGCTCCAAAATCTTGTCGCGTTCCTTGTCACTCACCATTGCGCCCAGTTCGTTGATCGGGTCAGTACCCGGTCCTATTTTGATTCCGCGCAATGCCGCCTCAAACTTGTCGGCGAACTCGTCACTGATTGATTCGTGAACGTAAAACCTGTTGGCTGCAGTACAGGCCGAACCGCCATTGCGCATTTTTGCAATCATGGCGCCTTCAACGGCGTGATCAACACTGGATCCTTCAAGAACAAGGAACGGCGCATTCCCGCCAAGCTCCATTGAGCTTGGGAGTACTCGATCGGCCGTCTGCTTGAGCAGCATCTTGCCAACAAAGGTTGATCCGGTGAAAGACAGGGTGGCAACACGTGGATCCGCCAGAATCGCGGAAGATACTTCACCCGATCGCGAGGTGGTCACGATGTTGACGACACCGGCAGGTACGCCGGCACGCTCCAGAATATTTCCAATCCACAGTGCGGTCAGTGGGGTTTCAGCGGGTGGTTTGACAACGGCCGTGCAGCCGGCAGCCAGTGCCGGACCCAACTTGCGGGTGATCATGGCTGCCGGGAAATTCCACGGAGTGATCATGTAAGCAACACCCATAGGCTTGTAGTCGGTAATGATTGTCTTGTCGCGGTTGGGCGCATAACGGAATCCACCCTCAACCCGGGATGCTTCCTCGGAGAACCAGCGGAAGAATTCGGCGGCGTAGAGCGATTCACCCATGGCATCACGCCAAGCTTTGCCGTTCTCCAGGGCAATGAGTCGAGCGCAGTCATCAATTTCTGAGACCATAATGTCAAATGCTTTACGTAAAATCTCGGCGCGAACTCGAGCTGGGGTGACCGACCACGTTTGAAATGCCGCATGGGCTGCGTCAACCGCCTGAATGCCCTCGGCGACACCGGCGTCGCCAATGGTCGCCAAGGTTGCGTAAGAGGCAGGATTCACCACATTGAGCCCGGCAGCGGTCGAAATCCACTCGCCCCCAATCAGCAGGCGGGTCGGTGTGTTGGCGGGCAAAGCGTCTGACAGGGCTGTTGTGCTCATGTGGAGCCTTTCATCGGGGCAGGTTGCACCCAAACCTACTCCGGGGATCGCGCCCGTGTTTAGGGTGTGACTCAATCCACAGCCGGCGGTGCCGCACTGCCAATTCAGGCTTGGGGGTTAGCATTGAGAAGTTATGCGTCTACGACATTCCCAGCGGCCCAGGTTGCTGGCATCCATGGCTTTGGCGAGTTGTACAGCGCTCATTCTGGGGCTGGTTATTGGTGCGACCCCAGCAGGCGCAATTCCTGGCAGCAACCCCGTAGGAGGGGAACAACTGTCCGGCAAGGGAAAGATCGTCACACTGGGTGAGGGGGCAGATCAATTACCGGAAGTGTGGGCAAAGACTTGGGTGGTTGCTAATGCAGACACCGGAGAGATCCTCGCCGCGAAAGGCCCACATGTTTTACGGGCACCCGCCAGTACCTTAAAAACTCTGACCGCCCTCACGTTGATCCCCCAACTAGACCCTTCCACCATGATTAAAGCAAAAAAGCGCGCGGTCAATTCCGACGGCACGAGGGTTGGTTTAGTCCGTGGTCGTGACTACAGCGTCAATGATCTTTTCTATGCACTCCTTCTTCCCAGCGCTAATGACGCTGCGATGGCTTTAGCCCAGGGCGCCGGCACGGTGAAAACAACTTTGGCACAAATGAATCAGATTGCTGACTCAGTCGGCGCGCTGGATACCGTCGCAAAAAACCCGAGCGGTCTTGATGCACCCGGCCAAGTTTCCAGCGCTTATGACCTTGCCACATTAGGGCGCTCGGCATTGGCTTTGCCCTATTTCAGAGAAGTTGTCGCCACCACCAAGCACGAGTTTGCAAACAAGAAAAAATCAAAAACCATTTACACGCAAAATAGAATGTTGCTGGGTAACTTCAAAGGCACCATCGGTCTCAAGACTGGCTACACCACAAATGCCGGGCGAACCTTTATTGGGGCAGCGGAACGCAAAGGAACGACTTACATTGTTGCCTTGATGGGCATTAAGGAAACGAGTTCAACCGCCGCGGAGAAACTTCTCACCTGGGCTTTCGCCAACGGGAACAAGGTCACACCCATTGGTGTTCTTGGTCAAAATACTTTGCCCGCCGCTAGTCTGGATTTAGCATCCCAGTCAAATACGAAAGGTTTGGCTGATGCTAATTTTGATGCACAACCAACGAGCACCACGACCGCTGGCTCAGGGCTGGACGGTTTGGCAATCGGTTGGATGATCCTTTTCGCGGCCATAGTCGCATTCATTCTTTACGGGGTCCGGTCGGCTTTCACCCAACGAAAAAACCGAGGACGGGTCACCGGAAAAGGGAAAATTACCCTCGAGGGTTAGCCGGAAATCCCACCCGCTCGTACACCAGATCCAAGGTTGGTGCGGCAGCTTCTCGCGCTTTCGCAGCTCCCCTGTTCATCAAGGACTGAAGCTCTGCCGGGTCCCTTAACAGTTCATTGGCTTTTGTGCGGATCGGTTCAATTACTCCCAGCACAATTTCAGCAGTTTCCTTTTTTAAGTCCCCGTAACCTCGTCCGGCATATTCCGATTCCAATACATCAATTGACTTTCCCGTGATGGCTTTCTGCAGGGTCAATAAGTTAGAAACTCCAAGTTTCGTTCCTTCGTTAAAACGAACTTCAGCCTCTGAATCGGTGACCGCGCTCTTGATTTTTTTTTCGGCCACTTTGTTTTCATCGAGTAGGAACACGCAACCGCTGGGACTTGATTTGCTCATTTTCGATGTTGGGTCTTGTAAGTCAACGATTCGACCGGTTTCTTTCACCACCATCACTTCAGGTACCGCAAATGTTTCACCAAATTTCGCATTAAACCGTTGCGCTAAATCACGAGTCAATTCAAGGTGTTGGCGTTGGTCCTCCCCCACCGGGACACCATTGGCTTGATACAGCAAAATATCAGCGGCCTGCAAAATTGGGTAGGTAAACAAACCAACCGTTGAACGGTCATTACCTGCCTTCGAGCTTTTATCTTTGAATTGGGTCATCCGGCTCGCTTCACCAAAACCAGTCTGGCATTGCAGGACCCACGAAAGTTGACTGTGGGCCGCAACCTGACTTTGGGCAAAAACCGTGCACTTCTCTGGGTCTAATCCGATTGCAAGCAACTGGGCAAACGAAACGAGTGTGCGTTTGCGCAGCAGTTCGGGATCGTGGTCAACAGTGATCGCGTGTTGGTCTACCACACAAAAAAAAGAATCATGACTCTCCTGGAGTTTGACCCACGCTTGTAGCGCACCCAGGAGGTTGCCGATATGAAAGGAATCAGCTGTTGGCTGGATGCCCGAGAATACCCGTGGTTTCTGGTTACTAGTTATCACCGTCGTATTGTTCCTTACTTTCAATTTCGTGGGTCACAACGCGTACTCGTGATACTCGGCGACCATCGAGTTCGGTCACAATAAGTTCGTGATTGTCGATCTCAACTTTGTCACCAATCTGAGGCAACTGCCCTAATCGGGAAATGATGAAACCGGCAATCGTTTCAAATGGTCCCTCAGGCAGCACAATTGAGGTTCGGTCCTCAAAGTCATCACGATTGAGAAGTCCATCAACGCTTATTTCACCCAGTGCGCCCAGTTCGTGGGCTGGGGACTCGACGTCATATTCATCCTTGATGTCGCCGATCAGTTCCTCCACCAGATCCTCCATGGTGACCAGGCCGGCCGTGCCGCCGTATTCATCTTGGACCATGGCTAAATGTGCCCTCATTCGACGCATTTCAGTCAGCGTGCTGATCACTTCCTTGCTCGCTGGGAAAGTTAGTACTTCCCGTGCCAATCTGCCAACAAGAATGCTGGGGTCATCAAGGTCTGGGTCGAGTAGATCGCGGATATGGACGAATCCGACCACTTCATCAGCGCTACCGCGAATGACCGGATAGCGTGAATGCGGTTGGTCCGAAATGAGACGAATCGCCTTGGACACCGACAGCGACGCATCCAGGAAGGAGACCTCTGTGCGAGGCATCATGACTTCTCTGAGTTCGCGCTCCCCCGCGGCAAAAATGTCGTCAATCATTTCCCGCTCTTCAACACTGAGGTCTTCATGTGCCGCTACAAGGTCCCGGAGTTCCTCGCCACTCATCTGTTCCTTGGCCGCATTGGGGTCAATTCCAAACAGACGGACCAGCAGATTCGTAGACACACCCAATGCAGCGATGAAGGGCCGCGTGAGCCTTGCAGTGAGTTCAATGGGACCGGCAACAAATAAGGCGACCTGTTCCACCCGCTGCAGTGCAATTCGCTTGGGGACCAATTCGCCAACAACTAACGAAATGTAAACAATCACGACCGTGGTCAAAATAAATGAAACAGTACTGGCTGTCGCGGTACTAAGACCCCAGTCTTCAAGTGGGACGGCCAATTTAGGTGCAATAGTCGCCGCGCCAAAACCAGCCGAAATGAACCCAGCAAGGGTCACTCCAACCTGAACGGCCGCAAGGAATCGTCCCGGGTCAGCGGTCAAACCAGCAAGAATGCGTCCACGCTTGGAAGTCTCCGCCAACCGTGTGACTTGGCTTTCGCGAACGGAAACTAATGCGAGTTCGGCCGCAGCAAAGAAACCACCGATCAGGACAAAAATTAAGATCACGCCAAAGTTGACCAAGATGTCACTCACAGGCTCAACCTTAGAACTTTATTCACGTTAGGAGCGCATCGTCCCCTGCAGGCGGGTGTCAATTGCGCCCAGGAAATCTTGGGTGGTGAGCCATTTTTGTTCCGGACCAACCAACATGGCCAAATCCTTGGTCATGTCACCCGCTTCGACAGTTTCAATGCAAACCCGCTCAAGTGTGCGAGCAAACTCACTCACCTCTGGTGTGCTGTCGAGCACGCCTCGGTGCTCAAGTCCGCGTGTCCACGCAAAAATTGATGCAATCGGGTTTGTAGACGTTGGCTTCCCTTGCTGGTGCTGGCGGTAGTGGCGGGTAACCGTGCCGTGGGCCGCTTCTGCTTCAACCGTCTTGCCATCCGGTGTCATAAGAACACTGGTCATTAAGCCCAGTGAACCAAAACCCTGAGCGATGGTGTCGGACTGAACGTCACCGTCGTAGTTCTTGCAGGCCCAGACGTAGCCACCCTCCCACTTCATGGCAGCAGCCACCATGTCGTCGATTAACCGGTGTTCATAGGTAATTCCTGCTGCCTCAAATTCAGGTTTGAATTCAGTCTCAAAAATGTCAGCAAAAATATCTTTGAACTGACCGTCATATGCCTTCAGAATTGTGTTTTTGGTGGAGAGGTAAACGGGGTAACCACGAGTGAGGCCATAACGCATCGAAGCGCGGGCGAAGTCACGGATTGACTCGTCCAGGTTGTACATACCCATGGCAACGCCACCGGCTGGGAAGTCAAAGACATTGAATTCCATCGGTTCAGAACCATCAGTGGGAGTGAAAGTCATGGTCAGCGTGCCCGCGGTGGGAACCTTAAAATCTGTCGCTTTGTATTGGTCACCGAATGCATGACGACCAATAATTATTGGCTGTGTCCAACCGGGAACGAGTCGAGGAATATTTGAAATAATAATTGGCTCACGGAAAATAACGCCACCAAGAATGTTGCGGATCGTGCCATTGGGTGACTTCCACATTTTCTTCAAACCAAATTCTTCAACACGTGCTTCATCAGGAGTGATCGTTGCGCACTTGACACCGACACCATATTTTTGAATTGCATGTGCTGAATCAATCGTGACCTGGTCATCAGTTGCATCTCGGTTTTCCATGCTCAAGTCGTAATACTTTAGGTCAACATCAAGGTATTTTTCAATCAGTTCAGCCTTAATGAAGTGCCAGATGATTCGCGTCATTTCGTCGCCATCTAGTTCGACGACCGGATTAA
>JBBARV010000006.1:12390-47992 GCA_040399625.1 Candidatus Nanopelagicales bacterium
ACTGTTTCAAAGATGTCGTATTCAGCCAGACGCAAAGCGGTCGTTGAACCATAGAAACCTGCGCCAATTACTGAAACCTTGCCAGAGCGAGCCATGTGTTATCTCCTTCGTGGATGTACGGGATGGAATCAAAATTATCTTGACGTCAAGATACCGCCTCGCGCCTTCCATTTTTAGTTCGGGGCAGGTACCCATAGAGCAAATATGGCCAATCCCACACCCAAAACGGTCAAAATGGCGACATCAACGCTTTTGGATCGGACGGCGAGCATTCCGGCCTGGTTCTCCGGCAGGAAAAGCCGAAGAAAGATGGCTAGCACAACGCTCACCGCTAGCACCAGGGATCCCCGACGAAAGTGGTCCGTTGCCACGAAAACCAGAGAGATTGCGATCCCCAGTAGTACGAGTGAGATCGGCCATTCGCGAGATCTTGACCGTGGCAGCCGGTGCACATTTTCCTCGCGTGAATTTGCCATCAGATTTTCAGCCTTTGGCCAGTTCCTCGGCGCGGGCCACAACATTGGCCAGCAACATGGCGCGGGTCATGGGGCCGGTTCCACCCGGCATGGGTGCCAAGAAACCCGCAACATCAATGACGTCGGGTGCCACATCTCCTACCAGACCAGCATCTGTTCTCGTAATGCCCACATCAAGCACCGCAGCACCGGGCTTTACATCGGCTGCCGTGACTATTCCGGGGACACCAGCCGCAGCGACAATAATGTCGGCTCGCCTGAGTTGCTCGGAAAGATCCTTCGTCCCGGTGTGACACAGGGTCACGGTCGCGTTTTCACTTTTTCGGGTGAGCAGGAGTCCTAGTGGTCGACCAACGGTGACCCCCCGACCAACAATGACCACGTGGGCGCCATTTATCGGCACTTCATAACGCCTGAGCAGTTCAACAATTCCAGCCGGAGTACACGGCAGCGGAGCAGGAATCCCCAACACGAGTCGGCCTAGGTTCATCGGGTGCAGGCCGTCAGCGTCTTTGCCCGGATCCATCAGTTCGAGAACCCGATTAGCATCCAAATGCTTGGGCAGTGGAAGCTGAACTATGTAACCGGTGACACTTGGATCCGCGTTTAACTCAGCAATGTGTGCGTCCACGTCAGCCTGGGTTGAGTTGGTGGGCAAGTCGATTCGAATCGATGAAATCCCAACTTCGGCGCAGTCCTTGTGCTTACCGCCAACATACGCGTGGGAACCGGGGTCTTCGCCCACCAGAACCGTGCCTAGACCAGGCACGATTCCGCTCGCTCTCAGTGCATCGACTCTGACCTTGAGTTCAGCCTTGACCAATGCTGCGGTTGCCTTGCCATCAAGAATCATGGTCTTAGTCTCTCCCATGCGGGGTCCGCTCTCCTATCAGGTCCTGACTGCGCCTCACCTTAAATTTTGTGACACATAACGCTCACCTAGTAACGCTCACCTATCGCCGAGATGACAATAGTCTCGGTGACACTGACAAAGCCACCGCAGCGAAAGTGAGTCCAACACCGATGAACAGCGTGGGTGTGATCACCGTTCCACTCGTTGGCAGCATCACATCAAGGAAGAGCGCACCCGTGAGTTGTCCACTGACGGAGATCAACACGAAAATCAAAACTCCCACTTTAGGAACAACCCAGACCGACATAGCGATGTAAATAACACCCACGATTCCACCTGTGTAAACCCACCATGAATCACTGGGGAGGGTCGAGACCTGCATGTCACCCCAGAAAACCTGGGTGAATGAAGCAGCCACCAGGGCACTTGTGCCAAAAACGAAGTTGAACCATGTCGAGGAGAACGCATTGCCTGCCGTAATACCGATTCGGCCGTTAATAGCCTGTTGTACCGCAATTAATGCTCCGACAAGAAAGGACAAAAGCACCGGTATCAATGAGATTTCGCCGGTCAATCGATTTGATACAGCGACGATGACACCACCGACAGCCAGCACGCTCGCAAATACTCTGAGCGGGCTAATCGTCGTGATACCCGCAGGGCCCAGTCCTATTCGGTCAACAAGGAGCGCATTCGAGCTTTGACCGGCAACAACTGCAACAGTGAACAGTGCAACACCAATGATTGGGACGACACTTGCCTGCACACCAACAAATGTTCCACCGAGCAATCCACCCAATATGTACCAGCGTGGGAAATCGTGGTTGCGCAGTCCCGCAACAACTTTTATCACACCGACTCGCATGCGCTGATTTAGCAACAACAGAATTGTCAGCAAGATTAAACCAGAGCCAAAACTCCAGACCGCTGCTTCAAGACCACTGCCAACCAACTCGGCGAGTTCACCATTTGCCCGGGCTTGCCAAGCTGTGAGCGATCCCGCAATAAACGTGATCGGAAGAAAAACTTTGGCACTGGCTGCACCGCGTTCCTTGCTAGTGAAAGAAATGACGGGTCCCCGTGAAATACATACTGACTCCCGCAGCTTGGGCCGCAGCGATAACTTCTTCATCTCGCACTGAACCGCCAGGCTGCACGACCGCACTGACTCCAGCGTCCAGTAATACCTGTAGTCCGTCCGCGAATGGAAAGAAAGCATCAGATGCCGCGACTGAGCCGAGCGCCCGTTCTCCAGCTCGAGTCACTGCTAGGTGCGCGGAGTCAACCCGGTTGACCTGACCCATTCCGATTCCGACCGCACCAAGATTTTTTGCAAGCAGAATTGCATTGGACTTCACGGAACGACAAGCTTTCCATGCAAATTCGAGATCGCGCATAGTGGCCTCAGATACCGGCTCACCACTTGCGAGTGTCCAGTCGTCCGTGTTGTCACCACTGTCGTCCACCGTATCAACGCTCTGAACGAGTAGTCCCCCAGAGATTGTGCGTGCTTCCACCCTTCGACCGGCTTGAGGTCCGGGTGCCACCAGAATCCGAAGATTAGCCTTCTCTTTCAGGATGCTTAAGGCGTCAGCGTCAAAATCAGGTGCAATAACCACCTCGGTGAATACATTCGACAACGACTCTGCCATTGCCTCGCTCACTGTGCGATTTGCTGCAACCACTCCACCAAAAGCCGAGACCGGATCGGTGGCGTGCGCTTTGTGGTAGGCCTGTTCAATGTCAACACCAGATGCGATCCCGCAGGGGTTAGCATGTTTGATAATGGCCACGGTTGGTTCCAAGAAATCAAATGCCGCTCGGCGGGCTGCGTCGGCGTCAATAAAGTTGTTGTAGGACATAGGTTTTCCATGCAACTGCTGTGAGTTTGCAATTCCTGCTTCCTGACCGACTCCAATATAAGATGCAGCGCTTTGGTGCGGGTTCTCCCCGTATCGAAGTACTTCATTTCGTGTCCACGCTGCCCCTCGCCATTGAGGGAATTCATGTTCGTCAGGGGCAACAACATTGGACATCCAGGTTGCAACCGCAATGTCGTAGGTTGCTGTATGCGCGAAAGCGTGGGCCGAAAGTAGCGCGCGCTGGGCGAGTGTAGTCCCACCGGCTTTCAATGCCCCAAGAACTTCCTGATAGCTGACTGGAGAAACTACGACCGCAACATTGGCGTAGTTCTTTGCTGATGCACGGATCATGGCTGGCCCACCAATATCAATCTGCTCAACACAGTCATCGATTTTGGCTCCGCTGGCAACAGTCTCTGTGAATGGGTAAAGGTTTACTACGACCAAATCAAATGCCTTGATCTCGAGCTTTTCCAATTGAGAAACATGATCAGGATTGCGCAAGTCTGCAAGTAGACCGGCATGGATACCGGGGTGCAATGTTTTAACCCGTCCATCAAGACACTCTGGGAAGTTTGTAACCGCGGGGACTGGGGTGACTGCTACACCCGCTGCTTCGATGGTTGCGGCGGTACTGCCGGTAGAAACGATTTCAACACCGTTCTCCGACAAAGCTTGGGCTAACTCAACAATTCCACTTTTGTCGTACACCGAAATTAACGCCCGTTTGATCGGCCGAATTGTCACTGAGACCCTCTCCCAAAACGCTCAATAAGTAGTTGTTCAACACTGTGGGGAAGCAGAGTGCGTTCAACGGTCTTTATTCTTTCGTGCAACGCTGATTCACTTTCACCCGGGAGTACGTCAACTTTCGCCTGCGCGATGATTTTTCCCGTGTCGACTCCCTCATCAATGAAATGAACCGTGCACCCTGTGGTCGCGACGCCGGCCTCAATGGCATCACGAACTGCATTCGCACCAGGAAATTGGGGCAGCAAAGATGGATGTGAATTAACAATTTGCTCTGGAAATGAATTGACAAATGCTGGACTCAGAATTCGCATGAACCCCGCTGCCACGATTAGATCCGGGCTCAATTCCTTCACCTGGTTGAGCAATTCACTCTGCCACGACTCACGGGAATCAAAATTGAGGAGTGGGATTCTTAGCACCGGAATCCCACGGCCTTCGGCAACCTCCACGGCCCTTGCACTTGGCTGATCCGTTACCAAAGCGACCACATTGGCCACCAGACCTGAATCGAGAAGTGCCTCAAAAAGTGTTCCCGTGCCTGATGCCAACACGACTATCCGAGCGGTCACGGAGCCGGATCCACCATCTCGCCTTGAAGCGTTCGATACACGTATCCGGTCACCAGCGCGGCTAAAGGCAAGAACAGAAGGGTGGGGATTCCCCAGAACAAACCTGAGAAGACGTATGCAGCCCCACTAAATAACAAGGTCAAAATAGCAAATGGCCAGTTCATGCGGACTAAACGGCTACTTGATTTTAGTGCTTGAAATGGTTTGAGTCCCCGATCTAAGGCGAAGAATGGTGCAAATTGAAATAATAGAATCGCAAATATCGCTGGCACGACGAAGAGGAAAAGTCCGGCCACGAAGGTAACCATGATGAGTAATACGGTCACAGCGAATGCTCCAAAGTATGGACCCGTAAATGTGTCGGCGAACCCAATTTTTCGACCGAGCGTGACGTAAAGGGCCCCACGGATCACACCTGCAGTTGCTAAGAAAGATGCGACTACGAAAATAACCGCCAGCAGAATAACAAGCAGGAGTGATCCCATCTCGGACTCAAAGCAGGTTGTCATTGCGGCTGAGTCCAATGTTGTGCCAGAACCACCCACGTCAATGCACCGGCTGAATGATTCGGTGAATGGATTCGCCGCATACTGCTGACCAAATTGTAGAATCATTACAACGACGGACAAAGCGATGAAAGCTAAAATATTTTTAGTAAAAGCGGCGCGCGCCCATCCCACTGCGGTGCCAAATCGAATGTTATTGCCGTCTCTGCTCATGACGACCCATAACTGCCCGCTGTTTCGTCAGAGTGGACCTCCGGGACTATTGCTATTTTTGCTTGACGGTTCCGCACAAAGGTTTTGGCTGGAAGAACGGCGGTAGGGGTGATTCCAACCGAAAGCAGAATCCACAATAAAGACGCTGATAGCAAGGGGTCAGGACCTAAAGAAACCAAACGAACATCACCCAAATCGCCAGATGAGATTAACGCCAGACCATAAAAGATCACGGCTCCGACTAGTGCTACCCCGAAACCGATCACCATGCGGATCAATGCGCTTTCTCTACCCAAACTTTTCGAGATGCCAATTCCCCAGAACACGCCGATGACAATCACGAGCAGTGGAAGCAACCACACGAGTGCTCCTGCTGTTTCTGGAATCGCAACCAACGGTGGGAATGGTGGGAGTTGAGTGGGAGCGGTAACCGGAATGAATGGGGAGACCATGACGTCGGGTCCGATACTAAAACCACCACCGACGATATAAGCGGCACTCCATACAACGAGCACCGGAAGGTATCCGATGCTCAAAGCCAATAACGCCAGGATTCCGCTCCAACCTGGATTCAAACCCATGAACAAATCCATTGCCGCGCCAAAATTAGCGAGAAGTCGCAATGCCAATACGATCGCGGCCACTCCAATGAGCGCTAAGACCGCGCCAAGGCCCCGCCTCAATGTGAAAACGGCGAGGGCTGGGATTGCACCACCTAATTGAGTGTTGGCGCCACGCAAAATTCCCGCTGTAACAGCACTAACTCCCATCGCTACGGACACAATCAATGCCCAGCCAGGACCGAACGAGACGCTTATTGAAGTGGTGAAATGGGCCGCCGCAACGACCACTCCGACATAGATCATGACCATGATCGCGCCCCCAACCACCCGCCAGCGGATTCCATGATCAATGCGAAGTGAAAGCGATCGACTCGCTCGGAATAGTAATGCCCACGGGACTACGGCAAGACCCCACGGAATCAAAGTTATGGTCGCTGAACCCAATTTTGGTGGAACACCATTAATCAACAACCAACCCCAAGTGATTGCGTCAAGGTATCCCTTTATGCCCGCGGGGCGCTCACCACTGAACAACAGAGTCGGCAACAGAATTACGCAGACGAGGGCAACCGTTATCAGAACAGCCAAAAGGCTCAGAATGATTGACCACGTAATTGAACCCACAGCACCACTGCCGGTGATTCCCTTTAACTGGACTCTCGCTGCGCTAAACCCACATCGAGAACGCGACGGGGTTTCACTAGCTTCTTCGGCAGGTTTTCCCGTCTCTGGAGGTGCCTGCTGACTCACGAGAACAATCTACCTTTCGCCCAGCCAATTACGGGCCAAGGCGCACAGCCCCTTACGACAGAATCTTGCGCATAAGCTCAGCGGCTGCACTTGGTGTGCGACCAACCTGTACTCCGGCCGCTTCCAAAGCCTCTTGCTTGGCTGCAGCCGTCCCCGAGGAACCGGAAACAATTGCGCCCGCATGACCCATGGTCTTGCCTTCAGGTGCGGTAAACCCGGCGACGTAGCCGACTACCGGCTTGGTTACATGGTCCTTAATGTAAGCGGCGGCTCGCTCTTCAGCGTCGCCACCGATTTCACCGATCATCACGATGGCATCGGTTTCAGGGTCATTTTGAAATGCCTCAAGTGCATCGATGTGGGTTGTTCCAATTATTGGGTCGCCACCGATTCCCACGCAAGTGGAGAATCCGAAGTCGCGGAGTTCGTACATCATCTGGTAGGTGAGGGTGCCGGACTTTGAAACCAGACCGATTCGACCCAGTTTGGTAATGTCAGAGGGAATGATTCCCGCATTGGACACACCTGGGCTAATAATTCCTGGGCAGTTTGGTCCAATAATTCTGGTGGATCCCGCATTCACGGCATATTGGAAAAACTGTGCGGTGTCATGTACGGGAATTCCCTCAGTGATCACGACACAGAGTGGGATTTTTGCATCAACCGCTTCTTCGACAGCAGCCTTTGCGAACTTGGGTGGCACGAAAACCACCGAGACATTTGCACCGGTTGCGGCCATTGCTGAAGCAACGTCGTTGAAAACGGGAATGCCGTCGACTTCTGCGCCCGCTTTGCCAGGTGTCACTCCCGCAACGACCTTGGCTCCACTTGCAACCATGCGACGCGTGTGTTTAGTTCCTTCTGAACCCGTCATGCCCTGCACAAGGATTTTGCTATCTTCATTGAGCCAAATTGCCATTGGATTACGCTCCCTTTCGAGCTGCTGCGAGTTCAGCCACCCGGCGCGCTGCTGCGTCCATGGTGTCGACGAGTTCAATAAACTTGTGATTTGCTTTGTTCAGAATTGCCCGGCCCTCGACAGCATTGTTGCCGTCAATTCGAGCAACGATCGGCTTGGTGACACTGTCTCCAAGTTGTTCGACCGCTTGCAAAATTCCGTTGGCTACTGCATCACACGCGGTAATACCACCGAAGATGTTCACAAAGACCGCTTGTACTTCGGGGTCATTCAGAACGATGTCAAGACCGTTCGCCATGACTTCAGCGGAGGCCCCGCCACCGATGTCCAGGAAGTTTGCTGGCTTGATACCACCAAATTCTTCGCCGGCATAGGCAACGACATCAAGTGTGCTCATGACGAGTCCCGCACCATTTCCGATGATTCCTACATCGCCTTGTAGCTTGACGTAATTCAGGTCCATCGCTTTTGCACGTGCCTCAATGTCGTTGGGGTCCGAGTCGTCGAATGCAGCATGGTCGGGTTGACGGAAGCCAGCGTTGTCATCGATGGTGACTTTGCCGTCGAGTGCGAGCACCTCACCGGTTGGCGTAAGCACCAGTGGGTTCACTTCAACCAGGGTTGCATCTTCGGCCACCATGACGTCCCACATTTTCACCAGAATGTCAGCGACCTGCCCTTGAATTGCTTCGTCGAACTTTGCGGCGGCAGCGATCTCTCTGGCCTTCGCCGGTGTTACACCCTCCAGAGCATCGACCCTAATTTTTGCCAGTGCCTCTGGGTTGTTGACGGCTACTTCTTCGATCTCGACGCCACCTTCGACACTTGCCATTGCAAGAAATGATCGGTTAGCTCGGTCGAGCAAAAACGAAACGTAGTATTCCTCGGCAATGTCTGCCGCGTGGGCTACGAGCACCTTGTGAACGGTGTGACCCTTAATGTCCATGCCCAAAATAGCCCCAGCAATCTCACGGGTCTCCGCAGGATTTTTTGCTAGCTTAACGCCGCCTGCCTTGCCACGGCCGCCAACCTTTACCTGGGCCTTGATGACCACCGGGCCATCAATGGATGTTGCGATCGCGACGGCTGACTCAACATCGAGTGCGACACTACCTGCGGTAATGGGGAGCCCATGCTTTCCAAAAAGTTCCTTGGCTTGGTATTCGTACAGATCCACAAAAACTCCCTAATTCACGATGATGTAATACACGCAGAAGGTGCGACCTAAGCCTATTGACCCACTGGCCTGCTCTTGGACACTATGTATGTGATCTTGCACGCACTTAGAACTAGCGTCGAACCGATACGTGCTCATTTACCCAATCAACGACCGATTGAGTTGTTGTTCCTGGGGTAAAAATCTCAGCGACGCCGGCTGACTTGAGAACGGGGATGTCGTCTTCGGGAATAATTCCCCCGCCGAAAACGACGATATCAGCAGCCCCAGCAGCGGCCAATTCACTCAATAATTCTGGGAAAAGTGTTAGGTGCGCTCCGGAAAGAATGGATATTCCGATCACGTCGGCGTCTTCTTGCACCGCCGTCGCGGCAATGGCCACGGGCGTTTGGTGCAGCCCGGTGTAGATCACTTCACACCCAGCGTCTCGCAATGCTCTGGCAATTACTTTTGCGCCACGGTCGTGACCGTCTAATCCTGGTTTAGCGATAACCACTCGGATTGGACGTTCCTCTGCACTCATGGGCCGAATGGTACCGCGTTAGGAAAATAGGTCTCACGGCCCTCAATCTGGTGCTCAACGTGGCCCTCAACCCTTGGATTCCCCTCGGCCTTAGGCTCATCAACATGACACAGGCAGCCGGCTACTCGATCACCATCAGAATGCACGTCACGCCCGAACTCCATGCTTCGGGGAAAATTATTGCCGCCGTGAGTGACGCCGGGGGTGTGATTACTGGCCTGGATGTCTCAGATCCCGGTACTGAAACCACCGTTGTCGACCTCAGCGCACTAGTGCATGACCCCGATCACGCCGAAGCGATCCGTGGCACTCTCAATGGCATTGAGGGGTGCCGGGTTGACAAAGTCAGTGACTCGGTATTCCTTATCCACTTAGGTGGGAAGATCGAAGTGGGCATCAAGGTTCCCATGCGCAACCGCACAGACCTGGCTCGCGCTTACACCCCTGGAGTGGCCCGAGTGTGTCTGGCAATCGCGGAAAATCCGTCCGATGCACGAAACCTGACCATTAAGCGCAACACAGTCGCGGTCGTCACCGATGGTTCGGCAGTGCTTGGACTGGGCAATATCGGCCCTGAGGCCGCTATGCCCGTCATGGAGGGCAAAGCCGCACTTTTCAAGAAATTTGCCAACGTGGACGCCTGGCCAATCTGCCTTGATACCCAGGACGTTGATGAAATCGTGCGGACCGTTGAAATCATTGCTCCCGGTTTCGGTGGAATCAACCTCGAAGATATTTCAGCACCGCGCTGCTTTGAAGTTGAACGCAGACTGCGTGAGCGCCTAAACATCCCTGTTTTCCACGATGACCAACACGGCACCGCGGTAGTTGTTTTGGCTGCACTGATTAATGCATCAAAGTTGGTAAAGAAAGAACTGTCCTCGTTGAAAATTGTGATGTCAGGTGCCGGAGCTGCTGGTGCAGCCGTCGCCCAATTACTACTTCACGCCGGTATTGAGAGCATCATGCTTTTTGACTCGAAAGGGGCCGTCTCTGCCCTACGGACTGACCTTGACCCCGATCGCACCGAACTCGCCAAACGCACCAATCTCACTCAATTCACCGGCTCACTCAGCGAAGCCTTGGTCGGTGCTGATGTCTTCATTGGCGTATCCCAACCCAACGTGATTACAGCGGCAGATGTTGAAAAGATGGCCAAGGATTCAATTGTCTTCGCCCTGGCAAACCCCGACCCGGAAATCAATCCGATTGAGGCAGCCAAATTTGCCAAGGTCGTAGCCACCGGACGCAGTGATTTTCCCAATCAGATCAATAACGTGCTTGCGTTTCCGGGCATTTTCCGCGGATTACTTGACAGCGGTGCAATCGACATAACTGATGCGGTCCTCATGGCCTCGGCCCACGCAATCGCTGAATGTGTCAGCGAGGCGGCCCTCTCCTCTGTCTATATCGTTCCTAGTGTTTTCGACACCCATGTTGCCCCAGCAGTTGCCGCAGCGGTCATCGCGGCAACAAAAATTACAGAAACAAGTAATTAAAGTTTCTCAACGGGGGCATAACGCAGCAACAGGCGCTTAACGCCCGAGGCGCCGAAGTCAATAGTTGCATCAGCGCGGTCTCCACTTCCACCGGTTTCAACAACGGTGCCCATGCCGAATTTTTCATGGGTGACGCGGTCCCCCGCGCTCAGTGAAATCGTGTTGGCACTGACACTTTTACTTCCTCGATGCAGCGAGGAATCTGATCCGGACCAACTAGTTGAACCAAAACTGGAACTCGCGGCAAACATGGGTGATGCTTCACGCTCCCACGAGATGTGTTGTTCTGGGATTTCATCGAGGAAACGACTTTGTGGATTGGCTGCTGGGCTTCCCCACGAAGATCGGGTGAGGGAACGGCTCAAGAACAGTCGTTGACGGGCACGGGTTATGCCCACATAGGCCAATCGCCTTTCCTCTTCTAATTCCCGCGCCTCACCCAGAGACCTCGAATGGGGAAAGATCCCTTCTTCCATTCCGGTGAGGAAAACGGTTGGGAATTCCAGCCCCTTAGCGGTGTGCAAGGTCATTAGGGTGACGACACCACCGTGGTCTTCACCGTCGGGGATTGAATCGGCGTCAGCGACCAATGCCACGTTCTCTAAAAAGTCAATCAGGGTTCCTTCAGGATTGTCCACCAGGAAGGCGGCGGCAACCGACTCGAGCTCGGCGAGGTTTTCAATTCGGCTTTCATCTTGTAAATCATTTGATGCACGCAATTCAGAAAGATAACCACTTTGCTCAACGGCAGCTTGAACAACCATTGCTGGCTCGCTACCAGATTCAAACAGGGTCTGCAGCGCCTGCATCAATTCAACAAAACTTGCGATAGCGCCGATGGAACGAGTGGCTAGTCCCGGTACATCAGATGCTCGCAGCAGGCTCTGGAAAAAAGTAATTCGTTCGCGTTCGGCAAAGGCGCCGATCATTGCTTCTGCTCGGTCGCCGATCCCGCGCTTGGGTGTGTTCAAGATTCGGCGCAGCGATACTTCGTCGGCGGGATTAACAATTGTGCGCAGATAAGCCAAAATATCTCGTACTTCTTTGCGTTCATAAAAGCGAACACCGCCAACAACCTTGTACGGCATTCCTGTCCGAATAAAAACTTCTTCGACCGCCCGCGACTGTGCATTCGTTCGATAAAAGACTGCCGTGTCACCGGGCCGCGAGATTCCTTCATCAGACATGCGGTCGATCTCGCGAGCGATGAATGAAGCTTCGTCGTGTTCATCGTCTCCGACGTACACCTTGATCAAATCACCGTCGCCCGAGTCAGTCCACAAATTCTTGGCTCTGCGCGACGCGTTTTTCGCAATCACCGCATTGGCGGCACTCAATATTGTTTGGGTCGATCGATAATTTTGTTCCAGCAGGATTGTGGTTGCGTTGGGATAGTCCCGCTCAAATTCTTCAATGTTGCGAATCGTGGCGCCTCGGAATGCGTAAATTGATTGATCGGCGTCACCGACCACACACAATTCACCCGGTGGCGGTGAGTCTGGTGAGGCCGCGATGGTCCCGACAAGTTCCTTGATCAACATGTATTGGGCATGGTTGGTGTCCTGATACTCGTCAACCAAGATCTGACGGAACCGGCGCCGATACATATTGGCAACTTCAGGGAAAAGTTGCAATAGTGCGACGGTTGAACCAATCAGATCATCAAAATCAAATGCGTTAGCAAGGGTCAGTCGGTTTTGATATTCGCGGTAAATCTGGGCAATTACAGATTCAATGGCGGCGTCTTTGTCCGAGGATAATTGGGTATTTGTGAGAAAGGTTTCGTGGTCAATTAATTCATTTTTTGCCGATGAGATCCGAGACAGCACCATGCGCGGACGAGTGTTCTTCACATCAATATTGAAATCACGCAGGATCAAAGTGATTAAACGCAGTGAATCTTGGGTGTCATAGATTGTGAAGTTGGCCTTGACCCCGAGCCGGTGGGCTTCGGCGCGCAAGATACGCACGCAGGCGCTGTGAAATGTCGAAACCCACATGGTGCGCCCGGCCGGGCCGACAATCTCAACCACGCGTTCCTTCATTTCGGCAGCGGCCTTATTAGTGAATGTAATGGCAAGAATTTGTCCGGGGGTTGCATCCCCTGTTTCGAGCAAATGTGCGATTCTGCGGGTAAGAACTCTAGTTTTCCCCGAACCTGCCCCGGCCACAATCAAAAGTGGGCTGCCCCGATGCTCAACCGCGGTGCGCTGTGCGGGGTTGAGATCTTCGAGTAATTGATCCCCTCGTTGAGAAAATAACTGGGATTGGCTCGACTCAGACACTGAAGCAGTCTAGGCCCAACCACCGACACCCGAACACAGTCCGAAAATTAGCGTTTGATGAAGCCAATCACGCTTACCCAGGCTTTAACCGGGACATTTGATGCCAATGCGACCAGTCCCTTGTCACCGACTTCTGCAACCACAATTGACGTGGTCCTCCCTTTCGCAGTAACGGTCGCTGAACGTGACCCGTAATCAACTCCACCAACCGCATAGGCGGCCAGACGACCATCTGTTCCTCTACCCGCTGTCATGACGCGAAGGATTACCGCTGCCACATTTTTTGGTTTCTTCGGCACGTCGCCGACTCCGGTAACTTTGGCGACTT
Organism: Candidatus Nanopelagicales bacterium; assembly: GCA_040399625.1. Lineage (GTDB taxonomy): Bacteria > Actinomycetota > Actinomycetes > S36-B12 > S36-B12 > UBA4592. The sequence continues at coordinate 25,667 of JBBARV010000006.1, forward strand.
TCACTTCGACACCGTCCAATTTCGCCGTCGTCAGTTTTTGGGAGGACATGCCGCGAGCTTTTAGGGGAACAGCGCTCGTTTGGTATCCCAGTACTTCAACTTTGACCTGAACCGATGGCTTTTTTGAAGCAGAAAGTTGAACCGTTCCACCAACAACAGGGACAACCAAAATTGCAGTTCGAGTTTTTGCTTTCCGGACCTTCACGGTCGCAGCATTAACCTTTTCTCCAATTTGGCCAATGCGGAGTTTGCCCTTTTTCGTTGACTCGCTAGTGGTCACGGTAACCAGCGCACTTGTGGCACCTACCGGCAAACCTGCAAGGGTTACGGTTCGCGTTTCACCCGGCTGAATTGCCCCTTGGCTTATTGATTCATATCCGAGTTCAGCGCCAATACCGATGAACTCACCTTCCTCAGGTGCCGCGCCAGGTGCAGGGAATACGGGTGCAGCAGGTGCAACCGGCACAGGGACAGGTGAAATAGTTGGACCAAACTCGGTCATCGGTGCGATCAAGGTATCGCTGACCACCTCAGATTTGTTTTCCACTTCAGAGCCAGTCGGGTAATAACCCAAAACGTCCACGGTGACATCTGTGGCGCCGGCCGTCGTGGCAATCGCAATAGTTCCATTTGATGCGACCGGGACGATTGCATCCCCGGACGCGTCAGAGTTAATCGGAGCTTTGACCACGGGAACACTTGAACCTGCTCCCGGCGCCCAAGCACGCAAAGTCGTGGGTGCATTTGTCCCCAGTGCCGTGACGCGAATCAAAACTGCAGCAACACCGTCCGCAGGCACCCCACCGACACCGGTAACTTTTGCAAAAATTCTTTTGCTGTCTCCATTCCAACGATCCTGCTGCAATCGGCACCGTTCTTTGACTCCGGTGACGGAACGGGTGCCAACAACTCGAACTTGATCAACTGCAACGACTCCACCCGCACGGGTTGCCGGAGCGCCACCGGCTGAGGATTTATCGCGTGCACAAAATGGGACGTTCATGGCTGTACCGTCCCAGAATGAACTGCGTCCTGACGCGCCATCCCAGGTTAGTGAAATATGAATGTGATTGCGGTGACACGTGTTATCCGATCCCTTATCCGGTTTTGCAAAACATCCCTTGAGCTCAGTCCATCCTTTACCACTGTCATAGCCCCGCCAAATCCGGTCATTCCAACCGATGTACATCACGCCGAGTCGAATTGCATTGCCATATTCCACTCCGAATTGATCAGGTCCCATCAGCCAATTCAGAAATGTTTCGGCCTCAGCGCGATCCTCGGCAACACGCACACTGCCCATCCAGTCAATTGCCCGTCCTTCTTTATGCTCACTTTGGCCTCCGACTCCGCAGTCGCGCGGGATCCACACAACTTCATCTTGACCATATGTTGCCTTGATCAGGTCGGCAAGGCGTTGGGTTCCCGGTTTCGCAACCGGGTCGCACTGGGATTGTCCTTCGTATTCGGCCTTAATGTCGTACTCCGCCGGGAGGGCAACCGGGGCGCCAACTGGCACCGGAGCCGCGGGTAAACCGACACCTGGCTCAGGCGCACCGGCCAGCACACCGGTCCAGTTAGTTGATTGCCACCCGCTGCCATCGGCTGAGGCCGGGCTGGCCTGAAGAATTAATGCACTTGCACATAGGAAAATTCCACCACCGCGCAGGAGCGCACGCAAGGAAGGCAGGGTTAGGCGCCCTGTACTATGGGGAAGCACATGCATACTCTGACACGAAAGTGACGCCTGTGACTAATCCACACGAGTAAGAACATGCATGTAATTCATAAACTATGCCAAATGAGACGATTTATTGAGGGAATTTAATGGAAATCGAACGCATTCTGGTGATCATCGCCCACCCCGACGACGTAGATTTCGGTGCGGGAGGCTCGGTTCGCAAGTGGACCCAGGCCGGAATAGCGGTCAGTTACTGTATTTGCACCAATGGTGACGCCGGTGGGGCCGACCCAGATGTACCCCGGAGCGAGATTCCCAAAATTCGCCAGGCCGAGCAGCGGGCCGCAGGCGAAGCCTTAGGTGTCACCGATATTCATTTCCTGGGTTACCCCGACGGGAACCTGCAGGTGACCCAAGACTTACGCCGAGACATCAGTCGCGTTATTCGCCAAGTCAAACCCCAGCGGGTCCTGATCCAATCCCCCGAACGAAACTGGGACCGCATTTATTCCGCGCACCCCGATCACCTGGCTGCCGGTGAAGCCGCAATTTTTTCGGTCTACCCCGACGCCCGAAATCCATTTGCCCACCCAGTGTTGCTCAACGAGGAAGGGCTAGACGCCTGGAGTGTCGGTGAAGTGTGGGTGATGGGCGCACCCGAGGTCAATCACTATGAAGATGTCACCGATATGTTGCCGCACAAGCTGGCCGCCCTACAAGCGCACGAATCACAAACCGGTCACATGGAAGACCTTGAAGGACGCATTAGGACCTGGATGAGCGCCACCGCAATTGAGGCTGGGTTTGGCTCTGAGGCACTCGCTGAAAGTTTCCGGATAGTTAATACTGCGTAAAGCGCTCGGTTGTTTAGTTCCAAAGCACAGAAATAAAAATATTACTGATGCTCAGTGCACCAATTGCTCCCCACAATGCAACCTGCGGTGGGGTTTTCTTGCGGCCGATGAACGCCAACACAGTTACAACCAGGACGACCACGAGCTTCACCGCAATTTTCGTTGTATCTACTTCATCGTCGACCAGCCCACTCTCCACTAGACCAACCAAGATGACACCGGTGACGAGTTGGGTGAGCGCGCCGTGGAACATCGCGGCGTTGACGCCTTTAGTGGGGCTTGATATCTGTACGATGAATCCGCCAACCAAACTGGCGAGACCGATGAAGTGCAGAATAACAACGAGATTGTAAATAAAATCCATGGGACTAGCCTAGCCGTTCTCTCCGGTACTTGACCTAGTTATTCCCACTCAATGGTTCCCGGTGGTTTGCTGGTGACGTCGAGGGTTACCCGATTCACCTCGGCGACCTCGTTGGTGATTCGATTGGAAATTTTTGCAATCAGGTCATAAGGCAACCGGGACCAATCCGCGGTCATTGCGTCTTCACTTGATACTGGTCGCAGCACAATCGGGTGTCCGTAGGTACGGCCATCACCTTGTACTCCAACACTTCTGACGTCAGCCAAGAGTACGACGGGGAATTGCCACACGTCACGATCCAACCCGGCCGCGGTGAGCTCCTCGCGGGCAATGAGATCCGCTCGGCGCAGAATCTTCAGTCGCTCTTCATTGACAGCCCCGATAATTCGGATTGCTAATCCTGGTCCGGGGAACGGGTGCCTCCATACAATTTCTGGCGGTAACCCGAGGTCCAATCCCACCTGCCGAACCTCGTCTTTGAACAATGTGCGCAATGGTTCCACCAAAGTGAATTCGAGATCTTCCGGTAAACCGCCAACATTGTGATGGCTTTTAATGTTGGCGGTACCCGAGCCACCGCCGGATTCAACAACGTCCGGGTAAAGGGTTCCCTGTACTAAGAATTCAACTTTTCTACCGGTGCTGCCGGCCTGTTCGACAACTTGTGCTGCCGCATCCTCGAATACTCGAATGAACTCACGGCCAATAATTTTTCGCTTTGTCTCCGGATCGGTGACATCTGCGAGTGCATCAAGGAATCTTTTTTTGGCGTCAACCACAATCAATTTGATGCCGGTTGCCGCAACGTAATCGCGTTCAACCTGCTCTGCTTCACCGGCGCGTAGCAGTCCGTGGTCCACGAACACACAGGTGAGTTGATCCCCCACCGCTTTGTGAACCATGGCGGCAGCAACGGCCGAATCAACTCCACCCGAAAGCCCACAAATCACTTCCGAGTCACCAATCTGAGCCGAGATTCGGGAAACCTGCTCATCAATGACATTGGACATGGTCCAGTTTTGTTCACACCCTGCCACGTGAACCAGAAAATTCGACAAAACTTTTTGGCCGAACTGCGAGTGCATAACTTCAGGGTGGAATTGAACGCCCGCGCGTGAGTTTTCAAGGTCTTCAAAGCCAGCGACGGGAGCACCCGCTGAGACCGCACACACGCTAAAACCCTTCGGTACCGAATTAACCGCGTCCCCGTGACTCATCCAGACAGAAATTGACTCTGGAACATCGGAGAAAATCTTTGCCGTTGTTGTTGTGAGATCGGTACGCCCGTATTCACTGGTACCTGTGCGTGCGACTTCCCCGCCAAGTGACTTAGCCATTAATTGAAAGCCATAACAAATTCCAAAAATCGGAATTCCTAAATCAAAGATCCCCGAATCAAATGCGGGAGCACCCGGAGCATAAACACTGGAGGGTCCACCGCTGAGAATAATTGCCGATGGAGACTTTTCCTTGACTTCCTGGGCAGTAATGAAGTGGGCCACGATTTCGGAATAGATGTTTTCTTCGCGAACCCTTCGGGCGATCAATTGCGCGTATTGGGCGCCAAAGTCCACAACAAGAACGGGTCCAGAAGGGTTCGAAGGCATTACCCAAGCGTAGTAGCGGGGCGGTTAACTACTGAATGCGCCAAGTGCAAGGAATGCAACGACCAGCACGAGGTAGATAGCCCCACCAACGACGAATGTCAGAACCATGAATCTACAAGCCCAAAGAGCCGCCGCCGCGGCTCCACTTTCATCACCATTTTCTAGCCGACCGCGTGATGTCAAAGCACATGAAACGGCGACTATCCCTAGGGGCAGGAAGAACAAGATTGCGCCGATCAGAGACGATCGCAGATACGTCTTTGGGGCGGACTCCATTGGCTAACCATAATCACCCGGGTGAGGCACTTCCATCCCAGACGGAGGCTTCTATCGCCAGCCGATTCTTTTCATCAGCCCTAGTGAGGTGGTGAGAAGATTTCCCCACCTTTCGTCGCTGAGACCAAACGGTGGGCCAAAGCCCAATGCATTTTGGGTGGCAATTGTTTGTGACTCGGTGTACTGCACAATCCCCGCCAACCCATGTCTGCGACCAAGTCCTGATGCACCAAATCCACCCATGGGTGAACCAAGGGTTGACCACGCTGTTGCGTAGCCTTCGTTGATGTTGACCGTGCCTGCATTTAGTTGCTTGGCAATTGCCAGCGCGCATTTTTTATCCCGGGAAATCACACTCGCATTGAGTCCGTATTCGGAGTCGTTAGCCAATTCGATTGCCTGGGTATCACTTGAATAGCTACTGACCGAAACGACGGGGCCAAAAGTTTCTTCGCGACACACATTCATGTTTTCTGCGACACCCGTAAGAATTGTTGGTGCGATAGTTGCATTACCGCTGAGTTCGCCACCCGTATGAATTGTTGCGCCTTTTTCGCGAGCATCAGTGATGAAGGCCATGACTCGCGCTGCGTGAACGGGTGAGATGAGCGGGCCATAAGAGCCTCCCCAACCCACTGAGCCTTGGTAGGTCATGGCCCGAGTTCTTTTAATAAAGGCGTCAAGGAATTCTTGTTCAATACTGTCGTGGACATAGAGTCGCTCAATGCTGATGCAGAGTTGACCCGTATTTCCAAAACAGGCGCGCGTAGCAATCTCGGCTGCTTTTTCGATATCAGCGTCCGCGCGAATGATCATTGCATTCTTGCCGCCAAGTTCTAATGCGGAACCAATCAAGCGCTCACCGCACTGGGCAGCAACAATTCGACCAACTTTGGTTGAACCGGTGAACATCAAGAAATCAACTTGATTGATCAATGGCGTTCCCAGTTGCGCACCGTCACCGATCACCACTCCGAAGAGTTCACGTGGCAACCCAGCTTGGTAGAGCAAATCAATAACGTAAAGAGCGGTGACACTCGTGAGGGGATCGGGTTTGAGAACTACTCCGTTACCGGCAAGTAGGGCTGGCAGCGCGTCGCTGACAGCGAGGGTTAATGGGTAATTCCAGGGAGCGATAATCCCCACGACACCCAACGGGACATGGCGCTCAATTGCGCTGATGAGCAGGGGAAATGCCCCCGGGTGCCTTCGATCTTTGAGCGCACCAAGATGGCGGGCGTAATAACGGGCATTCAGTGTTACGTCGAGCAATTCTTCATTTGCATCACGCCGAGGTTTCCCCGTTTCCCATTGAATGAGGTCTAGTAGCTCGCCTTTATTTGCCAGCACCAAGTCATGGAAGGACAAAATAACTTTGGCGCGTTCCCGCAGTGAACGAGTTGCCCAGATTTGTTGCGCCGCCCTGGCTGCCTGAACAGCGGTTGTTACGTCACTCTCTGTTGACACATTGAGTGAATACAACTCTTGACCGTAAGGCGAAATGATATTCAAACCATCTAGCGAAGTATTGGTTGATAGCGCTGCAACTCGCGGCCAGTAATCCAGTCCTTCAATTACCCCGGCCATGATTAGGAGACGATCATTTCAATGCGTTGGAATTCTTTTAGGTCGCTGTACCCTGTTGTGGCCATTGCTTTGCGCAATGCTCCCACGAGGTTCATAGTTCCATCACCTGTCGTGGCTGGGCCATTGAGAATCTGATCCAAGGTACCCACTTGCTTCATTGGGTGACGCTCCCCGCGAGGAAGGGTTGCGTGCCAAGCTTCTGAACCCCAGTGCGTGCCTCCACCGGGTGAGTCCGTGCCCCGCGCAAGTACTGAACCAATCATGGCTGCGTCAGCGCCACAGGCAAAAGCTTTAACTATGTCCCCGCTATTTCCCATCGACCCATCGGCGATCACATGCACGTAGCGTCCACCGGATTCATCGAGGTAATCACGTCGCGCTGAAGCAACATCAGCGATCGCAGTTGCCATGGGGACCCGAACACCGAGTACTTCTGATGTCGTGTGTGAGGAGCCGCCACCGAAACCAACAAGAACGCCAGCAGCACCCGTTCGCATCAAGTGCAGGGCAGCTTGAGCGGTTGCGCAACCCCCAACAATTACGGGAATATCAAGTTCATGAATAAAACTTTTTAGGTTCAGTGGTTCACCGCTTGCGGCTACATGTTCGGCAGAGACGGTTGTCCCGCGAATCACTAAAATTTCTGCGCCACTACTTGCAGCGATGGGCGCGAGTTCCGCTGTTCGTTGTGGCGACACCGCTACCGAGACCGTGATTCCGCTTTCTTTGAGCTGGGTGATTCGGTTCTTGATCAATTCGTGGTCAACCGGTTTATCCGAATACAACCGTTGCAGCAATGCTGTTGCCTGATCCGGGCCAACGTTTGCTATTTCACGCAAATAGAGGGTTGGGTCCTCGTAACGTCCCCACAACCCTTCAAGGTTCAGTGCGGCGAGCACCCCATTGCGCGAGATCGTGACAGCGCTTTCCGGCGACACCACCGAATCCATTGGTGCAGCAATGAGTGGGGTCGCAAATTTGTAGGCATCGATGTTCCAGCTGGTTGACACCTCTGATGCATCACGGGTACGACGCTGAGGCGCGATAGCAACCTGATCAAATGAATATCCTTGGCGGGCAGACTTCGTGCCACCGATTACAACTTCAACCATTATTACCGCCCCGTGTAGTTTGGTGCTTCGATTGTCATTTGGATGTCGTGCGGGTGGCTCTCGCGTAATCCGGCAGCAGTGATCTGCACGAAGCGGCCTTTCTCACCCAACTCGACCATGTTGTGGGCACCCGCGTAACCCATGGCGGCTCGCAGTCCCCCAACAAGTTGATGCGCGACTGCGCCAAGGGGTCCTCGATAGGACACCATGCCTTCAATTCCTTCAGGAACGAGTTTGTCATCACTTAAAACATCGTCTTGGGCATAACGATCCTTTGAATAGGAACGCGCTTCCCCACGGCTTTGCATGGCGCCAAGTGAGCCCATGCCGCGATAGGACTTGAATTGTTTTCCATTGACAAAAACAACATCACCCGGCGCTTCCTCGCAACCTGCCAAAAGTGAACCCAACATGACTGTGTTAGCTCCCGCCACGATTGCTTTGGCGATGTCACCGCTGTATTGAATCCCACCGTCGGCGATTACTGGAATTCCTGCGGCACGTGCTACGGATGCAGCTTCCTCGATCGCGGTGATTTGTGGAACACCAACGCCAGCAACAACCCTGGTTGTGCAAATAGAGCCTGGGCCGACCCCGACTTTTACCCCGTCAGCACCAGCGTCAATAAGCGCTTGGGCGCCCTCCCGGGTGGCGATATTGCCCCCGACTACATCAACAGTAAATTCTTTTTTGATTCGCTCAACCATGTCGAGTACCGCTCGCGAGTGGCCGTGGGCTGTATCAACTATGAGAAAGTCAACACCCGCTGCAACCAGAGCTGTTGCCCGTTTGAACGAATCGTCACCGACCCCAATGGCTGCACCGACAACGAGCCGACCGAGTGCATCTTTTGACGCATGTGGGTACCTATCGGCCTTCACAAAATCTTTAACAGTGAATAATCCGCGGAGTTTTCCATCGCTGTCAACGAGTGGTAGTTTTTCAACTTTTTTTGTTGCCAACAAATTCAGCGCATCAAGCGGAGCCACACCAACGGGTGCCGTCACCAGTGGCATGGGAGTCATTACTTCACTGACCACACGCGACATGTTCTCTTCAAATCGCATGTCACGATTTGTCACGATTCCCACCAGAATCCCGTTGGTGTCGACTACAGGAACACCGCTAATTCGATAACGCCCACACAGTCGATCAACCTCAGCCAAAGTGTCGGTAGGCAAGCAGGTAACGGGGTCGTGAACCATTCCGGCTTCACTGCGTTTGACGAGGTCAACCTGTGCCGCTTGGGCTTCGATTGGCAGGTTTCGGTGAAGAACCCCTACCCCACCCTGTCTGGCCATGGAAATCGCCATGCGGGATTCAGTAACAGTGTCCATCGCGCTGGATACCAGCGGCATCTTGATCGAAATATTTTTAGTGACAAAGGCGGATGTATCCACTTCACTTGGCACAACATCGGAGATTCCCGGCAACAGGAGGACGTCATCAAAAGTGAGGCCCAAAAATGCAACCTTGCTCGTTCGCTCAACCACGGGGCCTCCTCGAAGGTAAAGCCCTAGGTTAGTCGCCCGCAACTTCGCTGATGAGCGCGACCGCGGTCACCAGGTCACCGGCCACGTGAATCCCACGAGGCGGTTCGTTTAACCATCCCGGTCCACCAATCACGATTCTGGGGTTGGGGCGAACTGAAGGCAATTGAGCCAGTTTCATTGCGTCCGTCGTCCCCTTAACCTGCGACCAGAGAAAGACCGCGCGTGGGCCTGTTCGGGTAATGACATCTCCCAGACTGTCCAGCGGCATATCGCTGCCCAAGTGCACGAAACGAATCCCTTGCTCGGCCAAGCCTGCGCCAACGGCCCACACGGGAAGGTGATGCGAGTCACCGCTCATGGAACCCAATACGACCATTGCTCGCGAGGTTTTCGTCTGCGTCCCGTATGCAAAACGTGAAAATTCAGATTGAATCGCCGTCGAAAGAATGTGTTCAACTTCAATACCGCATTGACGCAGTTCCCACATCTCACCAACGCTTTTCAAGATGGGAAGAATTAACTCATTCCAAGTGGGAATAACCCCAATTTCCTTCAAAGATTCATTAATTATCGATGCGCACGCGGCTTGGTCAAGGGCACTTGTTGCCTTGGCGAGTCCGCGCGCCCGGCGATCACAACCCGGCGTTGCCACGACATTGCCTCCACCACTGCGACCGGTGGGCTCACTTGTCGGCTCACCCTCCACGTGACTTAGCTCAAATTCGGTCAGGTCCCGGCCCAGAGTCGCCGCCGCCGAAGCCGCTGGCGAGTGGCCCGAACGAATCAGAGCCGTCATGTAGTCCAAACGAGCCAGATCAAGTGGTGAATAACGCCTATTCTTACCGTCGTCCCGTTGGCTGGGACCCAGCCCGTATCGACGGTCCCAGGTTCGCAGGGTCGCCGGAGCTATTCCCAGTCTGCGGGCGGCTACGGCCACGGTGACGCTCAACTCGCCAGTAACCGGCTCTAGTTCGCTGGGAATAGTGAGGTGCACCACACCATTATGGAGTATTAGTCCAATTCCCGCATCTTGTGATTCAACTCACAGCGTGTTATATTGACCAACGTATGAAACGCTTTGTACTATTAGGTTCTCATCAAGTCCCAACTTAGGAGTAATCATGGCTGATGTATCCCGCCTCCCCGGCCCCAATGCTGACACGTGGGACTGGCAACTTCTTGGGCTTTGCCGTGGCGAAGATCCCAATATGTTCTTCCACCCCGAAGGCGAACGTGGACCGGCCCGGATCAACCGCGACCAATCCGCAAAAGCTGTGTGCGGCGCGTGTCCCGTCAAGGTTCAGTGCGCCCAACACGCGCTGGCGGTCCGTGAGCCCTACGGCGTATGGGGTGGACTCACCGAAGACGAGCGCGAAGATATTTATGCGGGCCGCTTGCAAGCAAGCGTCGCCGTGGGAAGCGAGATCAATACCGAGCCCATTGGGTTCCCCATGCATATCGCAACCGCTTCATAACATTTGATAGACACTTCTTCACTTCCACAAAGCTAAAAGAAAGAGCAGGGCCGCCTCAGCGGCCCTGCTCTTTATTCTTTACAACTTCCCAAATAATTTTTACGCACAACTTCGTTAAAACTTAATGCGAGTGACCGTGGTGTCCGTGTCCTTGACCCGCTTCTGGCTCAATATTCGCTGGCTTTTCAACAACGAGTACCTCGGTGGTGAGCAGCATCGCGGCAATTGACGCGGCATTCTGCAACGCCGAACGGGTTACTTTGACCGGGTCAATAACACCCTGTGCAATTAGGTCACCGTATTCACCGGTTGCAGCATTGAGGCCATGACCCGCTGGTAATCCAGCAACCTTGGCAACAACAACATAACCGTGCTCGCCTGCGTTTTCAGCAATCCAACGAAGTGGCTCAGAAGTTGACTTACGGATAATCGCAACACCTGTTGCCTCGTCACCGGTCTTTCCTAGATTGGAATCAAGAACCTTTGCCGCCTGAACGAGCGCGGTTCCACCACCGGAAACAATTCCCTCTTCGATCGCTGCACGAGTTGCCGAAACAGCATCTTCGATTCGGTGCTTCTTTTCCTTGAGTTCGACTTCGGTGTGACCGCCCACTTTGATAACAACAACGCCGCCAACGATCTTGGCCAGGCGTTCCTGCAATTTCTCGCGATCCCAATCCGAATCTGAACGCTCAATTTCACTCTTAATCTGTGCAACACGATCAGCGACAGCTTCTGTGGTTCCTCCACCGTCAACGACCGTGGTGTTGTCCTTGGAGACAACGACGCGTCGAGCGGTACCGAGCACCTCGAGGCCGACCTGGTCGAGCTTGAGGCCGATGTCTGCCGATATCACCTGAGCGCCCGTAAGAACCGCAAGGTCTTCCAGGATTGCCTTGCGGCGATCACCGAATGCAGGGGCCTTGACCGCACATGAGGCAAATGTTCCCCGGATCCGGTTAACAACCAGTGTTGAGAGAGCTTCACCGTCAACGTCTTCGGCAATGATCAATAGTGGCTTGCCGGTTTCAACAACCTTCTCCACCAAAGGAAGGATCTCTGAGACTGAAGAGACCTTGCCTTGAACGAGGAGGATACGTGGGTCGTCAAGAACGGCTTCCATGCTTTCCTGGTCGGTGACGAAGTACGGTGAAATGTAACCCTTGTCAAACTGCATTCCTTCGGTGAATTCCATCTCCATTGAAGTGGTACTGGATTCTTCAACCGAAATAACGCCGTCTTTACCAACCTTGTCGAATGCGTCAGCGATCAGTTCGCCGATTTCACGGTCTTGTGAGGAGATTGCCGCGACGTTGGTGATTTCTTCCTTGCCGGAAACCTCGCGGGCCATATTTGCTAATTCTTCGATAATCGCGGCTACGCCAGCATCCATTCCACGCTTGATTGCCATGGGGGCTGCTCCGGCAGCAACCTGCTTCAAACCTTCAGTGACCATTGCTTGGGCCAGAACGGTCGCCGTCGTGGTTCCATCACCTGCTACGTCATTGGTCTTGGTAGCAACTTCCTTGGCAAGCTGAGCGCCCAGGTTCTCGTACGGATCATCTAGTTCAATCTCACGAGCGATTGTCACACCGTCGTTGGTGATTGTGGGGGCTCCCCATTTTTTGTCAATCACAACATTGCGGCCCTTTGGACCAATGGTTACGCGGACTGCATCAGCGAGTGCGTTAACCCCGCGCTCAAGGCTGCGACGAGCATCCTCATCAAATTCAATCATCTTTGCCATGGTGTCAATCCCTCAATCATGAAGTGGAGTCGTACCGGAAAAAAACTTATGAGTTGCCTTGTCGTGAGCCCCACGCCTCCCGAAGGATTCGCGGGGCTCACGTAACAAGAATTTATTTTCGAGATTTACTTTTCGACAATGGCAAGCACGTCGCGAGCCGACAGCAGCAGGTATTCCTGTCCGTCGTACTTCACTTCGGTGCCGCCGTACTTGCTGTAAATAACGATGTCGCCGACCTTGATGTCCAAGGGAATGCGCTTTTCGCCATCTTCGTCGAAACGACCTGGTCCGACTGCGAGAACCTTGCCCTCTTGGGGCTTCTCTTTCGCGGTGTCAGGGATAACAAGTCCTGAGGCGGTTGTTTGCTCCGCTTCGAGGGTTTGTACCAAAATGCGATCTTCTAGGGGCTTAATGGAAACCGACACGGTTTATTCCTCCGGCTCGTGGGCACCAGCTGTCTAAAGCTGGGGCGACTTACGAATATTTGATCTTAAAGTTAGCACTCACATGGTGAGAGTGCCAAACCAAAGATTACGCAACTGTTAGCACTCTGTCAAACCGAGTGCCAACTAAGCCCCGATTGACCCCCTAGGCTTGCCCCCGTGTCAAACCCGTCCCATGAGGTCGATCCTCCGCCCGGTGCTTCCAACGTAAGCTCACTCACCGAGGATCTGATTTCCCAGGCCCGGATCGCCCTGGGCCAGCCCGGCGCTAGTGACCTGGGCGTGATCACCTCCTTGCGATCCCAAGGCCATGGGGTGGATTGCGTTCGACTAGCACTTGAACAGGTTGAACTTCGCGACAAGGCCGCGCTCGCTTGGAAGGCTCTTGGTGCACAGCACCAGAACTGGTATTTCACCCGGGACGGGCTCGAAGCGGCTAGTCACCCGCTCGTTGCAGCGTTTCACGCCCAGGTCATTTCCCAATCCGGGGTAAAAGCCGTTATTGACCTCACCGCTGGCCTTGGCAGTGACTGTGCCGCCTTCATCCACGCTGGGCTCAACACAACCGCGATTGAACGGGACCCCAACACGGCCGCGCTGCTATCGCACAACGTCCCCGGTGCCAACATCTCGATCTGCGACTGCACCCTGCTTGACCTCACCCAATGGGATCCAGATCAATCCGCGATCTTTGTTGATCCAGCTCGCCGAGGTAGCTCACGTTCCCCAGATGGTTCCCGCGCACTCCCCGAGCGCGACCCAGAGCGCTGGTCACCGCCAATTTCATTTGTCACCGAACTTGCTAAGAGATTTCGCGTGTTCGTGAAAACCGCTCCGGCGTTTAGTCCACCAGAAGGCTGGGCACAATTCGTTGTCAGTCTGGATACGAGCGTCGTCGAGATGTTCACCACTAATGCAGCAACCGGAACTTACGCCGTCATGATCAATTCAGCCCGTGAAGAAACCAGCATCATCACCCGTAGTGGAACGCCGATCACGCACCCTCAGACAGAAATCAGTGCCGAAGGCTTTCTCTATGAAGTAGACCCGGCAATCACCCGAGCCGGACTCACCCAGCAGATGGCGGGTGAACTCGGTCTCACACTCGTCGGTGAAAAAAATATCTGGCTTTTCGGACCGGCATTTCCTTTTGCGTACGCCCGCACCTACCTTGTCCATGACGTATTTCCGGTCAAGGAAATCAAGTCGCGTGTGAAGCACCTACCCGGAATAGCGTTGAAAACCAAAGACGGAAGGCGTGAACAAAAGGATCTACGAAAAGCATGTGCAAAGCCCGATCACAATGAATGGGCAGTCGTAATATTGGGAAGCGGCGCTACCGAGCAGGCTGTGTTAGTCCAGCGCGATCATTGAACATTGCGGGAGCCTTAGTTATCCGCGGCAGGTAATCATCAAGATTTGCCGGTTCAAGGCCAGCCTCCCGAATCTTTTTTACAGCGAGTATCAAATTTCTGTTTAGGTCTTTTGTAAAGTGCAGCAAGATGATCGACCCGGGTTGCAACTTAACATCAGCATACCGAATTTTGCCGTTGTCAATTAACGCATCCCACATAACTATTTGTTGGATCCCACATTTCTCACCCATCTCGCGCACTGCTTGGGAATCCTGTGCGGCTCCAGACGGTGGCCGAAGCATCCAGGGGCGCCAGTCGTATTTCTTTGCGAATCGTTTTTGGACATAGCAGATTTCATGCTTTAGATCAGTGGACTTTTTAGCAAATGACGCGTGGGTTGCCGAATGGTTTTGCACCGAACCCCACTGCGTGAATTCAGTGAAATATTTTGCGGAACTCTTTATAGTCCATGATGAAAGAAATGCCGTGACGGGCAATTTATTTGCTTTCACGTAAGCCAAAGAATTTTCTGTTTTAAAAATCCCGTCATCGATCGTAATGAAAGCTACCTTGTCCTTGGTCTTGATCCGGTACACCGACTTGGGAATCTGCACTTTCTCACGCGCGGGGACCACAGTTTCAACACTTTTCTCCACGGCACGTGTACCCACCTGCGCTCCGAAACTGATAGAAAAAATCAGGATTATTCCGGCAAAAGCCGCGACAGCCCGACGCATTTCCCCTCCATCCGGATTAACCGCTATTCCCACGCGTCACAGGAGTTTAACCGGAAAACCTAGTGAAATACCACCCCCCGGCATGAGCGGTTAAAACAAAACTTCACTGACCGACATCGTTGATGTTGCCGGGAAATCAACGGGTGAAGGGGCTGCCCCCACCCGAACCAAGTGGGATCCCAATGCCGCAACCATTGCCCCATTGTCGGTGCACAAAGTTGGACTGGGCACGCGAAGTTCAATTCCGGCAAGTGCACAACGCTGGGCAGCCAATGCTCGTAACCTCGAATTTGCCGCCACTCCCCCGGCAATAACCAAGTGGGGTGCATCTTGATCCACAGCTGCCGCAATGGCTTTGCTGGTCAGAATGTCCACTATGGCCTCTTGAACCGAAGCAGCCACATCGGGTACCGAAATAGTATTGCCGAGCCTTTGCTGCTCTTTAACCCAACGGGCTACCGCGGTCTTTAAGCCCGAGAACGAGAAGTTGAATGCGTTGGTTGGGTCAGTGCGTAGGGCTCGCGGGAAATCAATAGCTTGGGGGTCACCGCTTTGCGCAGCTTGATCAATCATGGGACCCCCGGGAAATGGCAGACCAAGAAGACGCGCAACTTTGTCAAACGCTTCACCGGCAGCATCGTCCAAAGTCTGACCAAGGGAGGTGAACTCTCCGTTACTAACTTTGATTAACGATGAATGCCCGCCTGACACCAGCAACCCAATAACGGGCTCGGGTAAAGGTCCATGCTCAAGTTCGTCAACCATGACGTGAGCCGCTAGGTGGTTAACTCCATAAATGGGAACACCCAATCCTAATGCGAGTGCTTTTGCTGATGCAACCCCAACAATCAGTGCGCCAACCAAACCCGGACCTGCCGTCACCGCGATCGCGTCAATCTCTGAAAGCGAAACGCCAGCTTGAGAGCAAGCGAGATCAATTGTCGGCAGCATTGCTTCCAAGTGCGCACGGCTAGCAACTTCCGGGACCACTCCACCGAATCGGGCGTGCAACTCAACACTTGATGCCAGAGCATTGGACAGTAATTCCCGCCCGCGAACAATTCCAATTCCTGTTTCGTCACAGGAAGTCTCGATTCCAAGTACCAGAGGTTCGGTCATACTCATGATCGATGCTCACGCTCGTCTCGATCATCACGGCGCAGGATCAGGGCATCAGTTCCATCGGGGTAGTAACTGGCCCTTTTACTAATTTCTTTAAAGCCAGTTGAGGAATACAGTGAAAGTGCTGCCGAGTTGTCTTTGCGTACTTCCAAGAAGATGAAAGTCACTTTCAATTCCACCGACAGGTCAACCAAATGACCCAGGAGTCGACGCCCGATTCCTTGACCCTGGAATGATTCACCAATCGCAATTGTTTGGATGTCAGCATCGCCGCCCGACACACTCAGACCCGCATATCCGCCAATAACTCCTGAACTCTCATAGACAAAATAGTGATTGTGAAGCTGGGCTAACTCCCGCCACCATTGATCAGTTGACCACGGGTCATGTGGGAATAGTTCGCGCTCGAGTTCGTCAACCTTAGTAATATCCCACCAGCGCATAGGGCGAATTTCGATTATTTGAGTTTTCACAACGTCACCGGCGCGCTCGGCTTGGCATCAGCTTCTCGCAAATACACAGGGGTCACATCCAAATGATCACCGCGCTCAGCGCAGGCCGCTAAATCAATTGCATGCGGTAAAACCTGCGTCAACAACGAGATGCCCGCCTCGAGTGCCAATTCCTCAACAACTTCGGTGAGATCAACATTGGGCCCTGAGATTCTCTTACCGCTGCCATCAAATTTTGCCCAGTAAAACTCCTTGCGACGAGCATCAGTTGCCGCAATGAATTCGGTTTCGGGGGCAACCAGACCCTGTCGAATAATCGAGTGAGCAACGGCATTAAGTGAACACACTCCAACAACGGGCACCGACCAGGCCGCGGATAGTCCTTGGGCAAAAGCAATACCAACGCGCAATCCCGTGTAGGGCCCTGGGCCGACACCACATGCAATCAGGTCGGGTAACGAATTCAGATCTAATTCCAGTTCGGTGAATAATGTTCCGATCGCCTCCACGTGACCACGAGCATCGGTGTGACTTGCGACGGAGATAACGGTGCCAGAATCGACCACGGCAATTGAACTTAATTCCGTGGAGGTATCAACGGCAAGAATTTTCATGTAAGCACCGATTCAATCCGGCGAAGAAATGAATCCCCCAGTGGTGGGTACGCGGCGAAGTCAATTTCGCGCCCAGACTCAAATTCGGAGTGAATCCGCATTTCAACAACCGTCTCACCAAATTCGCCCGCCCACGGCCCGCCCCACTCGACTAACGTCAGAGCGTTGTCGGCATCAATCTCTGACCAGAGATCCAGAAGTTGATTTACTGCGCTCACCCGATACACGTCAAGGTGCAATAACCCCAACCCACGAACTCCCGGGTAGAACTTGCTCATGACAAATGTTGGACTGGTCACGGGTTCGGTAATTCCCAGCCCTCGTGCAACGCCTTGAGCAAAGGTGGTTTTACCTGCGCCCAACTCACCGGTGAGAATCAAGACGTCACCGCCACGAGCAACAGTGGCAATTGAATCACCGAGGGATTGCATATGTTCGGGAGTCTCAATCCTCATTCTGATCATGTCTTTCAATTACCCGGTCAACAAATCCGGTGAGTAGTTCATTAACTTCCACATACCGCTCAAGAGTCACCATGTGACCACTTTCAGCAAGCACAACAAATTCAGCACCGGGAACGTGCTCAATAATTGCTTCACTCAGTGCAGGTGGGGTTAACCGGTCTGACTCACCCACAATCACCAAAGTCTCTACCTGCTGCAATGGCTCAAGCGACTCAAGTTTGTCGTGTTCATAAATATTGGGTAAAAAGTCAACCAAGACATTGAAATTTGTTGAGGAAACCATGTCGGCAACAAACTCACCCGCCTGGACCGGGGCAACCGACCCAAAGGAATACAGGCGGGTCAGCAGCAGCCCTAGATCGGTTTTGCTCCAGCGCGAGTGGGACAGCGCGGTCCCACCTCTCGCTATTACGGAGGCAACCCCGGGGACTAATCCTTGAACAACCCGCGAGATCGGGGCGGGTAACCCTAAAGTTGAAGCGGCGACAGAAGTTGCTGTGCTCGAAATCAACCCGACACCAATTATTTGTGTACCAAAAAGTTCTGGGTGTTGCTCTACCAACGCCAAAATAGACATGCCACCCATCGAGTGACCAATCAAAATCAACGTGTCGTGCGGCGCAGCCTGGTTGATCACCGAATACAGGTCACGCCCCAGCTGATCAATGCTGTGATCACGCAACTGTGAATCAGCAATGTAGGTGGACTCACCGTGCCCGCGCTGGTCATAAAAAACTAGTGTCGCGCGATCACGCAAAGCCAAACGCTGGTAGTACCACGAGTTGCGATTCAAGGCGAAGCCATGTGGCAACACGATAGTGACCCGCGAACCCGGAAGTCGATCTACTTCTCCTACGAGAACCGCCCCATCGGAAGTAAAAACCTCGAACCGCTCACCGTGTAATGAATAGAATTCTGATAGAGCTGCATCATGATCCTGCGTGGCACTGAACCGCATGACCAAGCGTTCTGCGGCCGCGCCGGCAGCAGCCCCGAGTGCCACCGCGCCCAGTGAGAGTACTGCACGTCCGGCTACTTTGCCAAAATCAACAGCCACCTGCGCACTTCACCACCTAACATCAAAGGAATAAGCATCAAACTACCAATGGAAGAATAAACCTCACACGTGAACCCGCGGGACTCGTGATCCGAGTCGGGTAACTATTTCGTACCCAATACTTCCGCTGGCTTCGCCCCATTGATCCGCGGTTAACTCGCCATGTTCCCCCGACCCGAATATGTACACTTCACTGCCAGCAGAGATGTCAGCATCAGAATCTGTTGTGTCGATCACAAATTGGTCCATGGCGATTGTTCCCACCTGAGCCATTAATTCCCCTGCAACGGACACCGATACGCGGTTACTTGCACTGCGCGGGATTCCATCACCGTAACCCACGGGCACCAGGCCAAGCTGGCTATCTCGCCCAGCCGTCCACGTATGCAGATATGACACCCCAGCCCCAGCCGGAACGGATTTCACCGAACTCAACCGCGCCACCAGGGTCATGGCCGGGACTAAATTCAATTCGCTTGAACTTGCCCGCCGCACATTGGGTGAGAGTCCATACATGCCAATGCCTACGCGAACTAGATTAAAACGAGAATCAGGGTGCCACAGGGCTCCCGCAGTATTGGCCAGGTGAACAACTTCAGGTTCAATTCCAGCGGAAGCAAAATCTTTCAGAGCCAAAACGAAAACGTCACGTTGGGCAGACACTGATTCTTGAGCAATCTTGTGGTCAACATGATCAGCACTGGCTAGGTGACTCCACACGCCGCGGACACCTATTTCGCCCTCCGAAACCAACGCGACCAACTCTGCAAGAAAGGAAATTAGTTCGGTACTGGGCAGACCGTTCCGATTCAAACCCGTATCAATTTTTACATGAATATTCGCGCGCTTCCCCGCTACTCGGGCAGCGGCCGCGATCTCATGTAATTCGCGGGAACTGGAAACTGAGAGATCAACATCAGATGCAACACATGCGGCAAGATCAAGATCCCCCGGTGTACTGAGCCAACTCAAAATCTTTCCGCGATCTCCCGCCGCGCGCAATGCGAGCGCTTCACTCGGTAGCGCAACTCCCAACCACGTGACTCCATGTGCCCGAAGCAACGGGGCAACGAAGTCGGCTCCATGTCCGTAGGCATCTGCTTTCACCACAGCCATCACGTCGACCCCGGCAATTGCTCGAACTGTGTCGTAATTACTCAGGATTGACTGACCATTGACATTAGCCCAAGCGCGGGCATCAGGTAAGGAGAGCACATTAGAGGTCACGCAACACCTCACCCACCATGTTGCCAATATCAACGGCCGTCGGGTTCTCCGACTGCGCCTCTGCAATTCGCCCAGCCCGGGAGTGAATCCACACCCCTGCAGCCACCAGCGCCACAACGTCAACCGAATCGAGTGCACTCCCGGCAAGGAGCCCACCGATAATGCCGGTCAGCACATCACCAGACCCAGCCGTCCCCATTGCTGGGCTTGCCTCAATGTCAACAAAAGCTCGTCCATCCGGGCCAACGACGAGAGTTCGCGGTCCTTTCGCCACCACGATCACATTCAATTCACGCGCAGCGGTACGCACCGACTCGAGATCGAAACCGGTTAAGTTGGGAAACAGTTGTCGAAACTCACCCACATGTGGGGTCATCACGGTCACACCTAACCGGCTCGAAACGGCGTTACGCACAACCGTTGAATCCGCGATAGCAGTCAGTGCCCCCGCATCTAGGACCACCGGCAATTCCCCACCGAGTACCCAGGTGAGAAACGAATGTTCGGCTTCGCGGCCAGAAAACCCCGGCCCAACTGCCCAACCAGTAATTCGCGGTGAGTCCGATTCAATCGAGACAACATTAGGTGATGAATCCAAGACAAGAGCACGGTCGACAAATCCTTCACGAAACATAACCATGCCGACACCACTGTGCTGCGCACCCAGAACGCTAAGCACGGCTGCACCGGGATAACTTGGTGAGCCTGCAGCGATGCCCACAACACCGCGGGAATACTTATAAGAATCGAAACTCAAAGCCGGCACCAACTCAGCAACTTCGTAATCCCCTAGAACTCGCAACACAGGATCGGTATCAAAGTCCAAATCTAAATCAACGACCTCTATCGCGCCTGCAAATGCTGCACCGGGAGCAAGCACCAAGCCAGGTTTCAGTGCGCCAAAAGTAAATGTCACATCGGCATGAACGCACGCATCAACATCACAATTACCCGTGTCAGAGTTAACCCCACTGGGGATATCGACTGCAACCACCAATGGTGAGAAGTTTATAAAGCGAGCAAGTTCACCATCAACCTTGCGTGAACTCCCCAGCCCGGCAATTCCGTCGAGCACTAAATCAAATTCCCCCGTCAGCGAATCGATCACGCGGCCACCAGCACCAAGAGCCGAGGCAAGACCTGTTTCATGGCACACACCGGGAACAACACAGTAGATCTCTACTCGAACCCCTCGGCGAGCCAGTAGCACTCCAGCAAAGAGGGCGTCACCGCCGTTATTACCCGGGCCAACAACGATGAGAGCTGACGTGCCATAAACACGACCAAAAGTCTCGCGCAACAAATCAGCGCACCCAACACCGAGTGCGAATGACGCACGTTGCATGAGTGAGCCGGGAGCAGTAACCAAAAATGCCCGCTCCTCAGCGGCCCGGATCTGCTCAACCGAATAAACCGGCAAACCAAGGTCGCGAGGGACCTGATTCATATTCATTGAGCTACTCAACCGTTACGGACTTGGCAAGGTTGCGAGGTTGGTCAACATCATGACCTTTTTCCCTGGCCATCTCGCAGGCAAAAATTTGTAATGGCACAACCGCAACGAGGGGCTGCATCAATGTGGGGACGGCAGGAATTCGAATGATGTGGTCCGCAAACGGAACAATGCTTTCATCGCCCTCTTCGGCGATTGCAATGATCTTTGCTCCGCGGGCGCGCACTTCTTGGATATTGGACACCATTTTGTCGTGCAAGATCGCACGGCCCTTGGGTGAAGGAACAATCACAATCACCGGAATTCCCTCTTCGATCAAAGCGATGGGTCCGTGCTTGAGTTCTCCCGCCGGGAAACCTTCAGCGTGCATGTAGGCCAACTCTTTGAGCTTGAGCGCACCTTCAAGGGCGACCGGGTAACCAACGTGGCGCCCAAGGAACAGGACCGAACGGGCTGATGCAAGGGAGCGGGCAAGCTCGCGAACAGGTTCGGCAGTATCAAGGACAAGGTCAACCTGTCGAGGCATGTCGCCCAGGTCCGCAAGAATTGCTTGGATTTCATCTTCGAACATGACCCCACGAACTTGAGCCAAAAACAAACCAACGAGATATGTTGCAGTTATTTGGGTGAGAAAAGCTTTTGTACTAGCGACGGCGATTTCAGGACCAGCGTAGGTATAAATCACAGCGTCAGACTCCCGGGGAATCGTTGATCCGACCGTATTGCAAATAGCCAATGTGTGAGCACCCTGCGACTTGGCGTAACGCAACGCCATCAAAGTATCCATGGTTTCACCAGACTGCGAAATAGCAATAACCAATGAATCAGGTCCAACTATTGGATCCCGGTAACGGAACTCACTCGCAAGCTCAACGTCAACAGGGAGGTGCGTCCAGTGCTCAATTGCGTATTTGGCAACCATTCCAGCGTGCGCTGCAGTTCCGCAAGCAATGACGATTACTTTGTTAATATGTTGCAACACTGATGGGTCAATACTGAGTTCATCTAATTTAATCCGCTGGTTCTCATCAATGCGACCAAGGAGTGAGTCGGCAACTGCCTTTGGTTGCTCTGAGATCTCTTTCAACATGAACAGGTCAAACCCGCCTTTTTCGGCAGCGGATGCATCCCAATCAATGGTGAATGGTGTGGCCTGCACAACTGTGCCAGAGAAGTCGGTAACAACAACGGAGTCTGCTTTCATGA
>JBBARV010000006.1:48092-66199 GCA_040399625.1 Candidatus Nanopelagicales bacterium
CCGTCAGCGATTACCGCGATCCCCGCTGAGTCATAGCCGCGATACTCCATTCGGCGAAGCCCCTCAACAATGATCTCGAGGGCCTGCTTCTCACCGACGTATCCAACGATTCCGCACACCGCATGATCCTACCGCCGCGGCCAACCACGACTGACGTTACCGAGAGCAGTGGCGTTGCGGCGGATTAATCCAAGGCGAGTTCGGCGGTGATTACCTGTGCTAACTGCTCGGCAACCTGTTGAGCCCGATCCTGACTCTCTGCTTCAACCATGACCCGAATGACCGGCTCTGTACCCGAGGGTCGAAGGAGAATGCGACCACTGCCCTGCAGCGATGACTCAAGGGCTTCAAGTTCTGCGCTGACTCGCGCATTTGAGCCAACCGCATTGCGATCTACGCCACCAACGTTGATGAGCACCTGTGGCAACTTGGTAACAACTCCAGCGAGCTCGGCCAGAGTCTTTCCACTCCCCGTAACACGTGCAAGTAAATGCAAGGCGGTTAAAACACCATCACCCGTTGTTCCAAATTCACTCATGACCACATGCCCGCTTTGTTCACCACCGAGAACAAAACCGTACTCGCGCATTGATTCCAGAACGTACCTGTCCCCAACAGCTGTAGAAATAACCGTGATCCCTGCCGCCTCCATCGCCTGGTTAAAACCAAGGTTGGCCATTACGGTTGAAACCACGGTGTGATTAATCAAAGTTCCAGAGGTCGCCATGGATATTGCAAGGATTCCGAGGATGTGGTCACCGTCAACGTCGTTACCCAATGCATCTATTGCCAAGCACCGATCCGCATCCCCGTCGAAAGCAATTCCAGCGTCAGCACCGTGTTCAACAACAGCAGCCCGAAGGTCTTCAAGGTGGGTGCTCCCACAGCCTTCATTGATGTTCAGACCATTGGGTGCAGCATGGATGGCAATTACTTCAGCGCCGGCACGACGCAATGCTTCTGGTCCAACAACACTTGCTGAACCGTTCGCGCAGTCCACGACAACTTTCAGACCCGAGAGTGGCGTTTCAGTGTCAAGTGTGGACAGTAAATGGGAAATAAAAAGGTCAGCTGCACCAACGTCATTGATTACCCGGCCTACATCCCCACCAACGGGTCGATCCCACGGCTCACGCATCCGGTTTTCAATTGCTACTTCCAAGGCATCATCGAGTTTGACGCCACCTCGGGCAAAGAACTTAATGCCGTTATCCGGCATTGGGTTGTGTGAGGCGGAGAGCATGACCCCAAGATCAGCTTCAAGAAAAGCAACTAAGTACGCAACGGCTGGGGTGGGAAGTGCTCCGACAAGGGTTACATCGATTCCGGCGCTGGCAAGGCCCGCGACAACCGCGGCCTCAAGGAACTCCCCTGAAGCGCGCGTGTCACGACCAACAATTGCTCGGGGACGGTGACCGGCAAACTCTCCCGAGTCCGCCAGCACGTGTGCTGCAGCAACAGAAAGATCCAGAGCCAATTCGGCGGTGAGATCTCTGTTCGCTACGCCACGAACGCCATCGGTTCCAAAAAGCCCCATGTAATTAGCCCCACAACGTGGTGCAAACCTCTTCGACTAGCGCTTGCTGTACTGCGAGGCCTTACGAGCCTTCTTCAGACCGTACTTCTTACGCTCCTTGGCCCGTGGGTCACGGGTGAGGAAGCCGGCCTTCTTCAAAATAGCGCGGTTGCCTTCCGTATCAATTCCATTGAGCGAACGAGCAATGCCCAAACGAAGTGCACCTGCTTGACCGCTGGTGCCACCACCGTGCAGTCGAGCAATAACGTCGAATTGGCCTGGTGCGCCAAGGGAGACAAATGGCTCGTTCACGATTTGCTGGTGAACCTTGTTCGGGAAATAGGAAGCGAGATCGCGACCGTTGATCTTGAACTGGCCCGTTCCGGGGACAATGCGAACACGAGCAACAGCCTGCTTGCGGCGACCTGTTGCAGCACCCGGTGCAATCACGACATCGCGATTGATTACCGGCTTAGCGCTTTCGCTGGTGTACTCCGAGGGAACTTCTTCGATTTCTTCTTCGACGTCAATAGCAACTTCAGACACGTAAATCTCTCCTTAGCGCTACTGCGCGACCTGGGTAATGGTGAATGGCTTGGGTTCTTGGGCACTGTGTGGGTGGTTGTCACCAACATAGATTTTCAGCTTGGTCAACTGTTGGCGACCGAGCTTGTTGTGAGGGAGCATTCCCTTAACTGCCTTTTCAACAGCCTTAGTTGGATGTGACTCCAAAAGTTCTGAGTAAGACGTTGCGGTGAGACCACCTGGGTAACCAGAGTGGCGGTACGCCATCTTTTGCTCACGCTTAGATCCGGTAAGTGCAACCTTGTCAGCATTGATAATGATGACGAAGTCGCCGACATCCATATGCGGAGCGAATGTTGGCTTGTGCTTACCGCGAAGAAGAACCGCGACCTGACTCGCGAGCCGTCCGAGAACAACATCGGTGGCGTCAATCACGTGCCAAGTGCGATAAATCTCGCCGGCTTTCGGGCTATATGTGCGCATGGGGCGCCACCTTGCTTTCTCGTAGGGACTTGGTTTCTGCACCCACCGGTTGGCAGGCCGTACTGGAGGCCTTCCAAGGACTCCAGGCTGCAACACTCACAGCGGTCTCAAAGGATACCCATACCCCACCGGTAGCCCCAAATCCCCCCTAGATAACTTGATTTCGGCTCAATATTCGCCATTTTTGATTAGGTCCGGTCCTACCAAGTTTCAATAAGGAGCGACTCGGCACCAAGGCGTTGGGCTAGTTTGGCCGCCCCTGAGTCAAGGGTGGCGAATACGCAATTGTGCATTTGAGCCACGAACGCCAGGTGGGCATCACTGACTTGTCGATGTCCTGTGAGCGCGACCTCTGACCTCGCCATTTCTTCGGACAGTGGCACCGCGTCAGCCACGAATAGATAATTTCCCACCTTTTTCAAGGATTCCAAGACAATCGCGCACGCGTTGGGAGTTACAACCTCGGTCACGACCGCTGGATTGCTTGAAAGTCTGATGAAGCCTGATTCAGTTCCAGGACTGGTTACCCACCCAGATTTACCGGATTCAACAAACCACGATTGAGCCTTAGTGTGAGCCACATGCGTGGGCCATGTAATTGCCATCAGCACGTTGACATCTAGGAGAAAATTCATGCTTCACCCAGTGCTTGAGAGACCATGTCATTTGTGATGGGAGCAGCAGCCGCACCCACCTCAAAAACCGGGATTTCATTAGTTCCCGACTCTGGCTGCACTCCTCGACCCATTCCACGGCGGGCCAGTTCGGATAGGGCGGCCCCCAAAGAAATCTCCAACACGGAACTCATTTCTCGGGCTACCGCAAGAACGTGATCATCTATGTCAAGAGTTGTCCTCATGTGTCGATAATAACATCATGACATCACAACATCAAGTCATCAATAGTCGTGAAGAGGCGATTACGATGACAAAGGTGGCTGGGTGGCCAGCCACGCCTTAAATGATGCGTCCTGTTCCTCACGCCACACACCGATAGCTTGGGCAAAATCTCCCACTTCACCATTGAATTGTTGCGGGTAGCGCTGGGCCTGGGCCAAAAGGAGCAGTCCCGTGATCCGGGAGTCAGCCAGTGCCCCGTGCCAGTCGTCCTCAGAAATTTCAAGACCATAGCGAGCAACAGTGGGTTGCAGACGCCTCTGGGCTTTCCCCTTAACGTATTTGTCCATCTGCTTGTCAATTACATATGGGCAGATATCAGTAACGCCAGCCAATGGTTGTAACCCGACTCTCACAAGGTTTGCATCAAGGATCCCACGATCAAACGAAGAGTTGAAACAAACAACAGGCAAATCCGATGCCGTAAGAAACTCCCGGATCGATTGAAGTGCCGTGAATTGACCTTGGCCCTGAGACTGACTCATTTCATTGGTGATTCCGTGCACCGCACTTGCTGCCTCGGGAATGTCGACATCAACTTTGATCAACCACTCTTCCGCGGAAACCTCAACTCCGTCTCGATACACCACAGCTGCGGCAGACACAATGCGATCGTGTGCAATATCAACACCCGTGGTCTCCGTGTCGAAGGCAATGAACCCGACGTCAACCCACGACATGCAATCTCCTCACCCACAAAAGTTCCCTTTACGAACAAGTGCGAGTATGTCACGCGGAATGAACAAATAGGTATGAAACACCACCCAAGCTCCGAGCCGACCCTTACGCATCACATTCAGTTATTGAACTTTCCACTGCAAAGACTTGAATGGCCCGTTAATCAATCCTTATGGAAAGTACGCGATCCTTCGGAAGTAGCTGACTCACTCTTCCGCAGCGAGATTATGAGCAGTCATCTGCGACACGGTTGGAAGTAAGAAACTGGAGATCCCCGTTAATGCGACTGCGACAAGCGGAACCCAGATAGCGGCCTCGAAACCATCTCGCAAACCGACTGCAGTGAAGTTCGTACCTACAACTTCGAAGAAAGCCACGCTGATCACAGCGACTCCGGTGGCTCCACCAACTTGCAGGAAAGTGTTGAGTACGCCTGAGGCCGCTCCGGCATTTTGCACATCAGTTTGAGCCAGGGCAAGGTCATTAAGTGGAACCAAGATGAACGTCAAACCTATTCCTGCGATTGCCATCGGCAAAATTAAATCAGTGCCAGTCAAAACATCAGCTTTGTCGAGGATTACTTGCTTGACCAAGAAATAGCCTGCCAACTGAAGAAGTGCACCAATAACAATCAGGGATCTTCCGATACGGGGAGTTAATGGAACAGCAATAGCGCTTCCAAAAAATGCACCGATACTAAAAGGAAGGGTTGCTAATCCGGATTCGATAGCCGAAAAACCTAGGCCCGTCTGTAGATAGAGAGCAAGGATGAGGAAGAAGGCACCGATAGATGAGTAACCGAGAAAACTTGTTACTACGCCCGCTGAGAAGCCTCGGTTCTTGAAAAGAGATGGGGGCATTAAGGCATTCCCAGTGCTTTTTTCTTCTCGACTTTGGATGAGAAAAAAAACTCCGAACAATACCGGGCTTGAAGCAATCATGAGCCAAATCCACAAAGGCCAACCTTGCTCCGGACCTTGAATCAAACCGAAGATGAGAACAAAAACTGCTGCCGTAATTAAGATGACGCCCAAAAAATCAAATTTGACCGGCTTCTGTGATTTTGAGTTGGGAACAAGAGCAAAAGAAGCAACTAAAAGCAAGATTCCCACAGGGACATTGATAACGAAGATACTGCGCCATCCCAGACCAAAAACATCTCCTGAAACAAGAAGTCCACCAATTAATGGTCCAGCTACCGCGGCTAAGCCTGAAACGGCGCCGACTAAACCAAACACTGCGGCTCGCTCTTTCGGCTTAAAGAGGACCTGAATAATGGAAAGAACCTGGGGAATCATGATTGCACCAAAAGCACCTTGGATGATTCGCGAAATGACCAATCCGTCTGCGCTTTGGGCGAATGCACAGCCGATCGAGGCGAGAGTGAATCCAATAACACCAATATTAAAGACTGTTTTACGTCCATACCGATCACCGAGACGCCCACCGGTGATCAATAAGACCGCAAAACTTAAGACATAACCCGAGACGATCCAGACCAACTGGGAAGACGAAGCGTTGAGGTCCTTTTGGATTGAAGGAAGTGCAACATTGACAATTGTTGTGTCTAGTAGATCCATGAAGGATGCGGTCAATAAAACAACGACAGCAAGCCAGCGAAATTTCATAGTTGTCTCTTCTTCTTACAATTGCAGTGGATGTGAATAAAGGCGACCGAAGTCCATTAACAATTAGTTGACGTTCGGCTTTGGAAGTTGAAAAATAGCGACATTTGACCCACGCCGCAACTTGTTCAAGAGCCCACCACTTAAGAGAGTGTGATCCAAACCTTTCTCATCGTTTCGGTGATCTTCCACGTGGTGCGCGATCCCGCCGGAAGGATCCCAATCGTTCCCGGAGCTAAATCGATCATGCCTCCTTGCTCGCAGGTCACGGTTCCCCTCCCATGAATCACCACGAACACTTCTTCGACCTCGATGTCGGTGGACTCTCCGATCGAGTGTTCCCACACACCAACTTCGATATCGCCCTCGGTGTCCAGTGCGGCAACCGCACTTGTGACCCCTTCAGTAATTGCAAGTCTCGGGCTGAGGGGGCGGTGCGTGAGTTCGATGGAGTTGGAATCAAAACTGCGGATCATGAATGCAGCCTATGCTCAAAGATCCCGCAGCAAATTGGTGCGTGTGACACGACCCTGATCACGATCCATTCCTCGCCTTGCCCTTGTTTCACCTTGACGAGCATGTAGCTCTTCATCTGTTGGATAGCCGACGTGTTCTAGGACTAAGGGAAAAGCATCCATGGTTTGAATGTGGGAAAGCTTTTCTTCCTGGTCGAGTAAGTGTTGGGTCCAAGTCACTGGCTTGCGGCCATCCCCGATCGGCAGGAGCGCGCCCACAATGGTTCGGACCATTGAGTAACAGAATGCATCGGCCCGAATGGTCATCACCACATAATTGTCTGCGTTGCGATGCCATTCGAGTTTTTGAAGTTCTCTAATTGTTGTGGCTTTGGGTTTTTCTTTGCAAAATGCGAAAAAGTCATGGATACCGATTAGGCATTGGCTAGCTTCATTGAGTCTGTCAACATCCAGTGGAACCGGCCACTGCAGGACCTCATGACGGTGAAGTGGCTGCGGTCCGGTGGGGTCATCACACACCGTGTAGCTGTACTCACGCCACAAGGCAGAGAACCGTGCGTCAAAACCATAGGGCGCTTCTTCGATTCTCCGAATTCGAATGTCACCGGGCAATGCTTTGTTGATTCGCTCAGCGGTGAGTTTTTCTAGCTCAGGGTGATCACGGGGGAGGTCAAAATGAAAAACCTGATTACGGGCATGCACACCTGCGTCCGTCCGACCGGCCACAATTGTCGGTAACTCAAGTTGATGAATGAGGGCGCCAATAATGTTTTCTACTTCACCCTGAACCGATCGGGCTTCCATTTGTGATGCCCACCCATGAAAACCCGAGCCGTCATATGAAAGGAAGACGCGCAGACGAATCAGCCCGTCCCCGGGAAGACCGGGAACGGGCTGATCAATATCGTGTTGCGAGCTCAGGAATTACTCCTTGGCCGTGGCTTCATCACTTGCAGCGGCTTCTTCTTCTTCGCCTAGTTCATTGACCGTATCGGCACTTTCCTCTACGAGGACTTCTTCCGTATCCGGCTTGACCTCTTCTGCGACTTCAACTGCTTCAGTCACAACGGGAGCTTCGGCTGCTGCACTTTCCTTGGCGGCACGCTTGGTGGCGCCGGTGGCTTCAGCAACTACCTGCTCGAGCATTGGCTCAACCAGTTCAATGATCGCCATAGGAGCGTTGTCGCCCTTGCGATTACCGATCTTGATGATCCGGGTGTAGCCACCTGGACGACCCGCGTAACTTGGGCCGATCTCGGTGAACAGTGTGTGCACAACACCCTTGTCCTTGACCACGGTGAGAACCCGGCGACGTGCCGCGATATCTCCACGCTTTGCAAAGGTCACCAAACGCTCTGCAACTGGTCGCAGCCGCTTTGCCTTTGCATGGGTTGTTGTGATGCGCCCGTGCTCAAAGAGAGCGGTCGCAAGGTTGCCCAACATGTGCTTCTCGTGTGAGGCTCCCCCACCGAGGCGGGCTCCCTTAGCTGGCGATGGCATCTTGTCTCCTTATTAATCTTGGTCAGTCCGAATACGCAGCAAGCTCTTAGAGCTGCTCGTCCTCGGGATAGGCATCTTCGGTGAAAGTGGCGACAACTTCTTCAACTTCTTCGGGGTCGACATCCATGTCGACATCGGTGTCATCGAAGTAAACAGCGGTGCTGGGGTCAAACCCGGGAGGGCTGTCCTTGAGTGCAAGGCCGAGGCCGTGCAACTTCACCTTGATTTCATCAATTGACTTAGCGCCAAAGTTACGGATATCAAGCAGATCAGCCTCACTGCGGGTGATCAATTCACCAACAGTGTGGATACCTTCGCGCTTGAGGCAGTTGTATGAACGCACCGTCATGTCAAGCTGCTCAATTGGTGTTGAAAGCTGCTCAGCAACGAATGCATCCGTTGGGCTTGGGCCAATGTCAATACCTTCGGCATCAACATTCATTTCCCGAGCCAGGCCAAAGAGTTCAACCAAAGTCGAACCGGCCGAAGCAACCGCATCACGTGGGAGCATGCATGGCTTGGTCTCGACGTCCAGGATCAACTTGTCGAAGTCGGTGCGCTGCTCAACACGAGTAGCCTCAACTTTATAGCTGACCTTGAGCACTGGTGAGTAGATCGAGTCAACCGGAATACGGCCAATCTCCTGCTCTGGGTGCTTGTTCATGGTTGACGGGACATAGCCGCGACCGCGCTCAACAACGAGCTCGATCTCAATCTTGCCCTTGTCGTTGAGGGTTGCAATGTGAAGCTCTGGGTTGTGAACCTCAACACCTGCTGGTGGCTGAATATCAGCCGCGGTCACACTGCCTGGGCCTTGCTTGCGCAGGTACATAACGACTGGTTCATCGATATCACTGGAGACTACGAGTCCCTTGAGGTTCAAGATAATCTCAGTGACGTCTTCTTTGATTCCATCAATCGTGCTGAACTCGTGCAGGACTCCATCAATGCGGATGCTGGTAACCGATGCACCCGGGATCGAGGAGAGCAGAGTGCGACGAAGTGAGTTACCGAGCGTGTAACCAAAACCTGGTTCAAGGGGTTCTAACACGAAACGTGAACGGAACTCGCTGATGGGTTCTTCGGTGAGAATTGGACGTTGACTAATGAGCACTTTTTGTTTCCTTCCAGCGATACCCTCAATTTGATATCGCGTTTCTCAGCTCGATTCGAATGAATCGAGATTGGTTACTACTTGGAGTAAAGCTCAACAATGAGTTGTTCGTTGACCTGAGTATCGATCGCCGCACGTGCTGGGATCGAGTGAACAAGGATGCGCATTTTCGATGGCACAACCTCGAGCCAACCTGGGACGGTTTTTTCACCGATCTCAGCGTGAGCAACGATAAACGGGGTCATCTGCAATGAGCTGGGACGAACATCAACCACGTCATTCGGGGAAACCCGAAATGATGGGATGTCGACCTTGTGGCCATTGACCAGAATGTGACCGTGGTTGACCAACTGGCGAGCCATGTCTCGACTCTTGGCAAAACCAGCTCGGTATATGACATTGTCCAGACGGCTCTCAAGGATCTTCAGCAGGTTCTCGCCGGTCTTGCCGGCTTGGCGCTGTGCTTCCTTGTAGTAGTTAGAGAACTGCTTCTCCAAAACACCATACATACGGGTTGCCTTCTGCTTCTCGCGAAGCTGCAACAAGTACTCGCTCTCCTTTGACCGACCGCGACCATGCTGGCCGGGTGGGTAGGGGCGCTTCTCGAATGGGCATTTTGGTGACTCGCACTTTGAGCCCTTGAGGAACAACTTCATTTTCTCGCGGCGGCACCGCTTGCAATCTGCGTCCGTATAACGCGCCATGATTATCTCCTATTTTCTAAGTGTTGTTAGAAGGTCCGCGAATTAAACGCGTCGACGCTTCTTTGGGCGGGTTCCGTTAAATGGCACTGGCGTAACGTCGGCGATTGAGCCAACTTCAAGCCCGGTTGCTTGCAGTGAACGAATTGCAGTCTCGCGACCTGAACCCGGTCCCTTTACGAATACGTCAACCTTGCGCATGCCGTGTTCCATTGCGCGACGAGCAGCAGATTCGGCTGCTAGCTGTGCGGCGAATGGCGTGGACTTGCGACTACCTTTGAATCCAACTTGACCGGCCGATGACCAGGCAATAACTGC
Source organism: Candidatus Nanopelagicales bacterium (assembly GCA_040399625.1). Taxonomy (GTDB): domain Bacteria; phylum Actinomycetota; class Actinomycetes; order S36-B12; family S36-B12; genus UBA4592. Next base: position 57,925 of record JBBARV010000006.1, read on the forward strand.
ACCCGTTGGGTCAGTGATGGACACGATGGTGTTGTTGAACGTGCTCTTGATGTGAGCGTGGCCATGGGCCACGTTCTTCTTTTCCTTGCGACGCACTTTCTTTGCGCCTGGACCTTTGGGGGCCATGTGTGATTCCTATTCTTTAGAGGTTTGGGATTCGCAATTAGTTGCGAGATCGTTCGCTTAGACCTTCTTCTTACCGGCAACTGTCTTGCGTGGACCCTTGCGCGTACGCGCATTTGTATGGGTACGTTGCCCGCGCACGGGAAGACCTTTGCGGTGACGAATTCCCTGATAGCAACCAATTTCAACCTTGCGGCGAATATCAGCTGCAACCTCGCGGCGCAGGTCACCTTCTACTTTTAGATTTGCTTCGATCCAGTCGCGCAATGCGAGTGTTTGATCGTCGGTGAGATCCTTTGACTTCATTTCAGGATCGATACCGGTCGCTTCGAGGGCTTTTGAAGCCTGCGTGCGGCCAACACCGTATACGTAGGTAAGTGCGATCGCCATGCGCTTTTCGCGGGGCAGATCGACACCAATAAGTCGTGCCATGGGCGTACTCTCTTTTCAGTAATTCACGGGGTCGTGTGGTGGGAGGACCATTCCAGCCCGCCAAGGCTGGTCTTCGGCCCCGTGACCGAAGGTGTCGTCCGTATCTATCGATACGGGGTCGGGTTCTCCCTGTACTTGGTGCCCAGGTTTTCTCTCCCGGTTACACCCCAGTGCTTAAAGCGATAAAGCCTCGTGCTTTTTTAGCCCTGGCGTTGCTTGTGACGAACGTTTTCGCAAATAACCATGACGCGACCGTGGCGACGAATGACCTTGCACTTGTCGCAGATCTTTTTGACGCTGGGTTGCACCTTCATGGTTACTCTTCCTCGAGTTTCTCGTAAAAACGGTTGTTACTTGTAACGGTAAACAATGCGGCCACGGGTGAGGTCATAGGGCGACAGCTCAACCACAACACGATCATCGGGAAGAATCCTGATGTAATGCATCCGCATCTTCCCACTGATATGGGCGAGCACTTTGTGCCCGTTATCCAGCTCAACCCGAAACATTGCATTAGGCAAAGATTCAGTGATCAAACCCTCAAGCTCGATCGCGCCCTCTTTTTTTGCCATGTACTCCGCTTCCCTATGGTTACAGCCAGAAATGTTCACCACTTCAGCCGTCAAAGTCTACGCAGGACCTTTCCCCGCGGTGAAGTTGGGGTCTGTTCCCCTATGACTTCATGATTCGCAAACTTCCCAGATGTCCGATTTAGCACCTTTACCCTAAACACACTTACCGAACTGACCCAATCGGTGATTCTCCTACGGACACCTCTTCGTAGGACTTGGCGTTATGTGCTTTTGTGACAAATGCGACACCGAACCCGACGACCACGCAAAATTGACATGGGGCGGGCCCTGCGCCAGAGTCAGCCCATGAGCAACTTGGCCACAATTGGTCTATACATTCCGTCCCCAAATCGCCCCGATCCCATCGCCACAATCATTGCGCAAGGCGAGTCCCGAGTCCCCGCGCTTTTGCCAATTCGTTACTCGCGTATGTCACAAAGTGCATTCGCTTTCTATCGCGGCACCGCTGCCCTCATGGCAAATGACTTGGGCCCAAGGCCCAACTCGGGAGTGACCGTTCAACTCTGCGGTGACGCACATTTGGGCAACTTTGGAATTTTTGCAACTGCTGATCGCAGAACAATTTTTGATGTCAACGATTTTGATGAGACTTTCCCCGGGCCATTCGAATGGGATGTGCAGCGGATGGTTACCAGCTTTGCAATAGCGGCGGCGGATAGATCAGAGGAATGCCGGGAAGCCGTGATCCATGCTGGGGCCGAGGCCTACCGAGTTGCAATGGCTGCATTTGCAACATCAACATTTGTTGACACGTGGTACTTCCGCGTCGATGCGAAGAGTTTGAAAGCCATCACGAAGAGTGGCGCACTCTCTGAAAGCGGCATGGCCAAGATGCATAAGGGCTTTAACGCGGCCGAGAAACGCGACCAGTGGTCAGCGATTACGAAATTAACCGTCGAAGTTGATGGCCAACGTCAGTTTGTCAATAAGCCCCCACTTGTCGTTCGACTCTCACTTGCAGAAGGTGTTAAGGAAGCTATCCACAGTGCATTCGAACGCTATAAGGAAACACTTTTATGTGATCGCCGCATTCTCCTTGACCGCTATCACATTGTCGACTTCGGCCACAAAGTTGTTGGTGTGGGCAGTATTGGACTACTCGCTTACATTGTTTTATTGCAGGGACGAGATACCGATGATTTGCTGGTGCTTCAAGTCAAACAAGCTATTGAAAGCGTGCTAGAACCTTGGGTTCCCGGCGTAACCTCCACAAGCCACAGCAAGCGTGTTACCGACGGTCAACGAAATATTCAGGCTGCAACGGATGCTTTCTTAGGCTGGATCGAAGGAGATGGTGGAAAGAGTTACTACATCCGACAATTACGTGACAAGAAATGGTCACCAGACGTTGAGTCATTCAGTGATGAAGACCTGCTCGCCTATGCCAAAATCTGTGGAGGCGCCTTGGCAAGGGCGCACGCACGTTCGGGTAACGCCGAGGAAATTGCGTCTTTCATGGGGACGAACTCTTCATTTGATGTAGCAATTCGCAATTTTGCCGTGAGTTACGCACAACAGTCCAAAGCTGACTACAGCGCATTTCTTGAATCAATAGCCGTTGGCAATATTTCAGTCGACAATCCTGATTCAATGTTCACTAAAATCACTTTGCTCCAAGACGGTGCGTTCAATCTCATTTAGTCAACAGATTTAATTGTTGGTGTTGATCGTGAGAATTTGAGGTCCCGATTCAGTAATCGCAACCGTGTGTTCCCAGTGGGATGCCCAGTTGCCATCTGATGTGACAACGGTCCAGTCGTCAGCCAAGGTCATCACTTCCGGTGATCCAATTGTGACCATGGGCTCAAGGGCCAGCACCATTCCAACTTTTAATTCCAAGCCTTGACCCGCGTGGCCGTAGTTGGGTACCGGCGGATACATATGCATCTCGGTACCGATTCCATGTCCAACGTAATCCTCAACGATCCCGTAATTTCCTGCGCCACGAATTACCGCTTCTATCGCCGAGCCAATGTCACCCATGCGATTCCCGGCAACTGCCGCCTCAATTCCAGCCGCAAGAGATGCTCGGGTGACGTCGGAGAGTTTCTGTATTGATGGTTGTGGGTTGGTTGACGCAATCACACTTATTGCAGCATCACTATGCCAACCATCCACTATCGCGCCACAGTCAATTGAGACTAGGTCACCTTCGTTGACAACTCGATCACCTGGAATTCCATGTACAACTTCCTCATTGATCGAAGTGCAGATCACGGCGGGGAATCCGTAGTAACCAAGAAATGATGGCGTCGCCCCTGCGCCGTATATGCACTCGCGAGCAACGGCGTCCAATTCCCTGGTCGTGATACCTGGAGTGACACTTGCACGCAGGGTCTGCAAAGTGTCAGCTACTACTTTGCCAGCGACACGCATTAGTTCGATTTGTTCCGGGGTCTTGATTTGAACCCGCTCTTTCTTGCGAAATCCCATGCGGTTGCTTAGGCGTTGACCGCAAGCAAAATTTCAGCCGTCACAGCTTCGATTTCACCCAGTCCGTCAACTTGCGAAAGTAGGTTTCGGTTTTGGTACACCTCAATCAGTGGTGCGGTTTGATCCGCATAAACCTCTAGACGGTGACGTAATACGTCTTCGGTGTCGTCGGTGCGACCTTGCTCTGCTGAACGTCGAACGAGGCGAGCGACAACAACGTCAACGTCAACGGTTAACTCAATGACGTGATCGATCTTTATTCCGGCAGACCGCAACATGGCGTCGAGTTCAGCAACTTGCTCAACTGTTCGAGGGTAGCCGTCGAGAATGAATCCTGCTTGTGCATCGTCGTGGGTAAGTCTGTCCCGCACCATCGCATTTGTGACGCCGTCGGGGACGTACTCCCCTGCGTCCATGTATGACTGCGCTTCCTTGCCCAGCGGGGTACCGTCGGTGACATTGGCTCGAAAAATATCTCCAGTAGAAATATGGGGAATGCCGAGCTCCTTGGACAGCAGCGCGGCCTGAGTTCCTTTACCTGCCCCAGGTGGGCCCATAAAAACAATGCGCATGCGACGAAACCCTATCGGAGTAGAAGTATTTTGGATAACTAACTGAACTACTTGAGGAAACCTTCATAGTTGCGCTGCTGCAATTGAGCCTGGATTTGCTTGACGGTGTCTAAGCCCACGCCAACCATAATCAGGATCGAGGTGCCACCGAAAATGAACTGGGTAGATACACCGAGGAAGTCGAATGCGAACACCGGCAAAATCGCGATCAAACCAAGGTACAGCGAGCCCGGCGCCGTCAGGCGGGTTAGTACGTAGTCGAGGTACTCAGCGGTGGGGCGTCCGGCTCGGATTCCGGGGATGAACCCGCCATAGCGTTTCATGTTGTCAGCGACCTCGGTCGGGTTGAAAGTGATCGAGACGTAGAAGTAGCAGAAGAACACGATCAAAACAAAGTACGTCGCCAAGTAAATGTTTCCACTGCCTGTTCCGAAACTTCGCTGAAGCCATTGCGCCCATTCGGATTGACTGCCCGTCAATTGGACAAATAGCGTGGGGAGGAACAGCAGGGAGGAGGCGAAAATAACCGGGATAACACCTGCCATGTTGACCTTCAGCGGTATGTAGGTGGACGTACCGCCATACATTCGCCGCCCCACCATCCGCTTGGCGTATTGAACGGGGATTCGGCGCTGAGCTTGCTCAACGAAGACCACAAACGTAATAACAACTAGGCCGACCAGCAGGGTGATGGCGAAGGTAAAGGCTCCACGGCTACCCAAGATATTGGCGAATTGTGCGGGAATCACCGCGATAATTGAAGTGAAAATTAAGACGGACATTCCATTGCCAACGCCACGCTCAGTGATGAGCTCGCCAAACCACATAACGATTGCGGTTCCTGCAGTCATGACGGTGATCATCACGACCATGACCCAGATGGCCTGATTCGGGATGATTTCCTCATTGCACCCTTGGAATAAAGCGCCTGGTGAGCGAGCCAGTGAAAGAATTGCGGTTGACTGAAGAATTGCAAGACCGATTGTCACAAACCGCGTGTACTGGGTGATCTTGGCTTGTCCGGCGTTGCCATCAGCTTTGAGAGTTTCCAAGCGAGGAATCACCACGGTCAACAATTGCAAGATAATGCTGGCAGTGATGTACGGCATGATTCCCAGGGCAAAGACCGAAAGTTGTAGTAGCGCACCGCCGCTGAAGAGGTTGATCAGGGCGTAAACAGAGTTATCTTGCACAACGTCGATACACCGTTGGATTGCCGAGTAGTCAACACCCGGGGTGGGCAGAACCGATCCCAGACGGTAAATCGCCAGCAAGCCAAGGGTAAACAAGATCTTCTTACGAAGATCCGGTGTACGCAGGGCATCCCTGAACGCACTGATGTGCACTTGGCCTCCTGCTTAAAGTTGAGTGCTTAGATTTCGGTTACTGAGCCACCCGCAGCCACGATCTTGTCACGGGCTGAGCCTGAGAATTTATCCGCGGTCACATTAACCTTGACCGAAATATCTCCCAAGCCCAGTACCTTGACGAGCTCGCCCTTGCGGACAGCGCCGGCTGCTACGAGATCAGCGACGCTAATGGTGCCACCCTCGGGAAACAATTTCTCGATGGCCGAGACGTTAACAACCTGATACACCTTGGTGTTCGGGCTGGTGAAACCTTTGAGCTTGGGCAAGCGCATGTGGAGGGGCATCTGGCCACCCTCGAAGCCAGCCTTGACCTGGTAACGGGCTTTGGTTCCCTTGGTACCACGCCCCGAGGTCTTACCCTTAGAGGCTTCACCGCGACCCTTACGAGTTTTGGCTGTCTTGGCACCGGGTGCCGGACGTAGATGATGAACTTTAAGCGTCATAGTTACTTGACCTCCTCAACAACCACCAGATGCGCAACGGTGTTTACCATTCCACGAAATTCTGGTCGGTCTTCCTTTACTACGGTGTCACCGATTCGCTTGAGCCCGAGTGAACGCAATGTGTTGCGCTGATTACTCGTGCCGCCAATCTCTGACTTGATCTGAGTGACTTTGAATTGGCCCATTACACACCAGCCCCAGCTGCACGCGCACGCAGAAGTGCGGCGGGTGCTACGTCTTCTAGGGGAAGTCCACGACGAGCCGCCACTGCCTCTGGGGACTCGAGTCCCTTGAGCGCGGCAACAGTTGCGTGCACAATGTTAATGGCGTTGTCGGATCCCAGTGACTTACTGAGTATGTCAGTGATCCCGGCGCATTCCAATACGGCGCGAACTGGGCCACCAGCAATAACACCCGTACCTGGTGCAGCCGGACGCAACATGACAACGCCCGCGGCAGCTTCACCCTTAATTGGGTGCGGGATTGTTCCTTGAATGCGGGGAACCTTGAAGAAACTACGCTTGGCCTCTTCAACGCCCTTAGCAATCGCTGCAGGAACTTCCTTTGCCTTGCCGTAGCCGACGCCTACGTTTCCGTCACCGTCACCAACTATGACAAGTGCGGTGAAGCTAAAGCGACGACCACCCTTGACAACTTTGGAAACACGGTTGATCGCAACTACGCGCTCAAGCAGGTTCGACTTCTCCTCGCGTGGGCCGCGATCTTTGCGATCCCGACGCTCGCCTCCGCCACTAGTGCGGCGCGACGTATCAGACATTGTTACCTCTTCCCGATGTAAACATTAGAACTTGAGCCCGCCTTCGCGAGCGCCCTCAGCGAGGGCAGCGACGCGACCGTGGTACTTGTGGCCACCACGGTCAAAGACGACCGTGTCGATTCCAGCTTTTTGTGCACGTGCAGCAAGTTCGTTTCCTACCTTGCGAGCCTTTGCAGTCTTGTCACTATCGGCACTACGTAGATCGCTTTCCATGGTTGAAGCAGAAGCCAAGGTCACACCCTGGACGTCGTCGACCAATTGTGCAAATACGTGGCGAGCCGAACGGTTCACGACCAAACGTGGACGCAGTACGGTGCCGGACACCTTCTTACGAACACGAAGGTGACGACGCTTGCGGCCCACGGCACTTTTATTGCCTGAGCCACCGAGCTTTGGGGCGAAGGAACTCATTACTTACCAGCCTTTCCAGCCTTGCGACGGACGACTTCGCCTTCATAGCGAACGCCCTTACCTTTATAAGGTTCTGGTTTGCGGATCTTGCGAATATTCGCAGCGACCTCACCAACCTGCTGCTTATTAATTCCAATTACCTTGAACTTAACGGGTGTCTCTACGGCGAAACTGATTCCCTCGGGGGCCGAGACGACAACAGGATGGCTGAATCCAAGAGCGAATTCCAAGTTATTGCCGTTTGCTGCGACCCGGTAACCAGTACCGACAATTTCCAAGGTTTTTTCATAACCTGTAGTTACACCGATGATCATGTTTGCAATCAGAGTGCGACTCAAACCGTGAAGCGAACGTGAAGCACGCTCGTCATTGGGTCTGGTGACAAGAATTTCTTCACCCTCTTGCTTGATCTCAATGGGATTGGCAACCGTGATTGACAAAGAACCTTTGGGTCCAACAACCGTGATGTCCTGACCATTGATCGTGACAGTAACCCCTGCTGGCACCGGGACTGGTGCGCGTCCAATACGTGACATGGCTCCTCCTACCAAACGTAGGCGAGGACTTCCCCACCTACGCCTTTCTTTGCGGCCTGGCGGTCAGTGAGCAATCCGGTCGAGGTGGACAGAATGGCAATTCCCAGTCCACCGAGAACCTTAGGAAGATTAGTGCTCTTTGCGTAAACCCGAAGCCCTGGTTTGGAAACGCGACGTAGTCCAGCGATCGAACGTTCACGCGATGGTCCATATTTAAGACTGAGGGTCAGGGTCATTCCTACTTCTGCGTCTGCGACGTCGAAGCTCGCTATGTATCCCTGCTCTTTCAAAATCTCCGCGATATGTGACTTAATCTTGGAGTGTGGCATCGACACAGTTTCGTGGTACGCCGAGTTTGCATTGCGCAGACGAGCAAGCATGTCTGCGATCGGGTCTGTCATTGTCATGGCCGCTTGGCCTTCCTCGCTGTGGTTTCTCCGGCAGTTACCGTAGACCTACAGCGTCGTTGATTACCAGGAACTTTTAGTTACACCGGGGAGTTCGCCAGCATGTGCCATCTCACGAACACAGATGCGGCACAGGCCGAACTTACGGTAGACCGCGTGTGGACGTCCACACCGGTT
>JBBARV010000006.1:66299-111002 GCA_040399625.1 Candidatus Nanopelagicales bacterium
AGCTCAGGAATAATCTCTTCACGGTAACGAGCCTTCAAACGAGGCATGGTTGCGGTAGTCATGGTTACTTATCCGTCCTAGATCTCTTTGCCGGTGCGGCGTGAAATACGCACGCTGCGCTCTGCTTCGTAGGTCGAACCGTCGGCGCGACGCTTCTCAACTTTTTCGCGGGTGAAACCAACGCGGGTTGCCTTACCGTCTTCTGGATCAACCAGCATGACGTTAGAGATGTGAATGGGTGCCTCTGTGGTGATGATTCCACCACTCTTGGCGCCACGTGCATCTTGGCCAACTTTTGTGTGCTTCTTAATCCGGTTGACACCTTCGACGATTAATTTATCGGCTTCGGGGTAAACGTCAATCACTTTGCCCTGAACTCCACGGTCCTTGCCCGTTATCACCAGGACCATGTCACCTTTGCGAATTCTCAACTTTGACATTACAACACCTCCGGGGCGAGAGAAATGATCTTCATGAACTTCTTCTCACGCAGCTCGCGACCAACCGGTCCGAAGATACGGGTTCCGCGTGGTTCACCGTCAGCTTTGAGAATCACTGCGGCGTTCTCGTCGAACCGGATGTAGGAGCCATCGGGGCGGCGGCGCTCTTTCTTGGTGCGCACGATCACTGCCTTGACAACTTCACCCTTTTTCACGCCACCACCGGGAATTGCATCCTTGACGGTAGCGACGATGATGTCGCCGATGCCTGCGTACCGACGGCCGGAACCACCTAGTACGCGAATGCACAAAATTTCCTTGGCACCCGTGTTGTCCGCGACGCGTAGTCGCGACTCTTGCTGAATCACTTCATTCTCCTGATCGTCTGCTGGTCCTCAACACTTACTGTGCTGAGCCTTGCGGAACTGCTTACTTGGCCTTTTCAAGGATCTCAACCACACGCCAGCGCTTAGTGGCTGAGAGTGGACGAGTTTCCATGATTAGAACGCGGTCGCCGATACCGGCGCTGTTTGCTTCGTCATGTGCCTTGAGCTTGCTAGTACGGCGCACAACCTTGCTGTACAACGGGTGCATGTAGCGGTCTTCGACTGCTACTACTACCGTCTTTTGCATTTTATCGCTTACGACTAAACCCTCACGGGTCTTACGGTCGCCACGTTTATTTTGTGTCCCAGCGCTCATGCGGCACCTTCCTCACCCTCAACGGGCGTGATGCCCAATTCACGTTCGCGCAGGATCGTGTAGATCCGAGCGATGTCTTTGCGCACTGCACGCAATCGTCCATGGTTCTCCAACTGCCCGGTTGCACCTTGGAATCGCAAGTTGAAAAGCTCTTCTTTGGAGTCACGCAGTTTTTGGACGAGTTCCGCATCATCGAGATTGCGAAGCTCACCTGTTGCTGTACCAGCGGCCATTACTCTTCACCTGTTTCATCGCGCCGAATGATCCGGCACTTCATTGGTAGTTTGTGCATTGCCCGAGTTAGAGCCTCGTGCGCAACTTTTTCATCCGGGTAGGACAACTCGAACATCACGCGACCTGGCTTGACGTTGGCCACCCACCACTCAGGTGAGCCTTTACCGGAACCCATGCGGGTTTCAGCCGGCTTCTTTGTCAGCGGACGGTCTGGGTAAATATTGATCCAGACCTTGCCACCACGTCGGATATGACGAGTGATCGCGATACGAGAAGCTTCGATCTGACGGTTGGTTACATACGCGGGCTCAAGAGCCTGCAGTCCGTAGGTGCCGAAAGTTACTTTGGTGCCACCTTTTGCCACACCACGACGAGTGGGGTGATGCTGCTTACGGTGCTTAACGCGACGGGGAATCAACATGACTAGCCCTCCGTAGTTTCTGCAGCGACGTTGGCATCAACGACAACCTCAGCGGCAACTTCAACAGCCGCCCCGGTGTCGCTGCCATCTTCGCGGCGTGGTCGATCCGTTGGAGCCTTGCGCGTTGCACCCATACGGGCCGTGGCGGCAGCGGCTTCGCGCTCTGCCCGGGTTGGCAGTGCCTCACCTTTGTAGATCCACACTTTGACTCCGATGCGTCCGAATGTCGTGCGTGATTCGTAGAAGCCGTAATCGATGTCGGCGCGCAAAGTGTGCAATGGCACCCGACCTTCACGATAAAACTCCGTGCGGGACATTTCAGCTCCACCAAGGCGACCACTGACCTGAACCCGAATTCCCTTAGCGCCGGCTTTCATCGCACTTTGCATTCCCTTACGCATTGCGCGACGGAATGAAACGCGGCTGGAAAGCTGCTCAGCAATTCCTTGGGCAACGAGTTGGGATTCCATTTCCGGATTCTTGACTTCCAGGATATTAAGCTGAACCTGCTTGCCGGTGAGATTCTCGAGATCTCCGCGCAAACGATCTGCTTCGGCTCCACGTCGTCCAATCACGATTCCCGGACGCGCGGTGTGAATATCAACCCGGACACGATCCCGTGTGCGCTCGATTTCCACTTTGGCGATGCCGGCTCGTTCCATGCCCGTTCCCAACACCTTGCGAATTGCCACGTCTTCTTTTACGTAGTCGCTGTAACGCTGACCCTTTTTTGAACTGTCAGCGAACCAACGGGACGTGAAGTCCGTCGTGATACCCAGGCGGAAGCCATGTGGATTAACTTTTTGACCCATGGTTTAGCCCTCCTTCTCGGTAGTTTTCGGGGCTGAAGTTTTCTTCGCTGCGGCTTTCTTTGCCGGAGCAGCTTCCTTAGCAGCAGTTTTCTTCGCCGGGGCAGCCTTCTTAGCAACGGCTTTCTCGGCTACGGGCGCCTTGGCAACTGCTGGAGCAACCGGGGCCTTTGTCGCCTTAGTTGGGCGAGCGACCTTCGGCATGGGAATTCCATCAGAGACAATCACGGTGATGTGTGAGCTACGCTTGCGGATTTTGAATGCCCGACCTTGTGCGCGGGGACGAATGCGCTTCATCGTGGGGCCTTCATCAACGAAGGCTTCACTGACGGTGAGGTCCTTGGTGTCCATGCCATGATTATTGGCCGCATTAGCTACTGCACTGGCGAGCACTTTGCCCACTGGTTCACTAGCCGCCTGCGGTGCGAACCGCAGCACTGCCTGGGCATCGTCGGCGTTCATCCCACGAATGAGATCAATAACCCGACGTGCCTTCATGGGCGTTACGCGGACGTACCGCGCTTGGGCCCTGGCTTCCATCGCTTTCCCCTTGCTTCTCGTTATTGCTTAATTAATAAATCAATGTGTGAATCGGTGGTGCGTGCAAATCCACTAGCCGCCTAGCGACGTTTTGCCTTGCGGTCGTCTTTTACGTGGCCCTTGAAGGTACGTGTTGGTGCAAACTCACCGAGTTTATGACCAACCATGCTCTCCGAGATGAACACGGGAACGTGCTTGCGACCGTCATGTACCGCGATGGTGTGTCCGAGCATTGCTGGGATCACCATTGAGCGACGTGACCAGGTCTTGATCACATTCTTTGAATTCGCTGCATTTTGAGCATCTACCTTTTTCAGGAGATGACCGTCAATGAACGGACCCTTTTTCAGACTGCGTGGCATGTTTTACCGCTTTCCTTAACGCTTCTTGCCGGATTTGCGACGACGAACGATGAACTGATCGCTGGCCTTATTCTTCTTGCGAGTGCGACCTTCTGGCTTACCACCTGGGTTGACCGGGTGACGACCACCGGACGTCTTACCCTCACCACCACCATGTGGGTGATCGACCGGGTTCATGGCAACTCCGCGGACGGTTGGGCGCTTGCCCTTCCAGCGCATACGGCCGGCCTTACCCCAGTTGATATTGGACTGCTCAGCGTTACCAACTTCACCGATGGTCGCGCGAGCGCGGACGTCAACGTTGCGGATTTCACCTGATGGCATGCGAAGCTGGGCAAATGGACCGTCTTTTGCAACGAGCTGAACACTGGCACCGGCTGAACGGGCAATCTTGGCTCCGCCGCCTGGCTTGAGTTCAATCGCGTGAATCACGGTACCCACGGGAATGTTGCGCATGGGCAAGTTATTGCCTGGCTTGATATCCGCGCTAGGCCCGGTTTCAATCCGGTCACCCTGCTTCAACTTGTTAGGGCAAATGATGTATCGCTTCTCGCCGTCCGCGTAATGCAGAAGGGCGATGCGCGCCGTGCGGTTTGGGTCATATTCGATATGCGCGACCTTCGCGGGTACGCCATCTTTGTCGGCCCGCTTGAAGTCAATGAGACGGTAGGCCCGTTTGTGGCCTCCCCCCTGGTGACGGGTTGTGATCCTGCCGGAGTTATTGCGGCCACCTTTTTTAGGAAGTGGGCGCACCAAAGACTTCTCGGGCTCAGATCGGGTGATTTCAGAGAAGTCGGCCACACTGGAACCACGACGGCCCGGTGTAGTCGGCTTGTACTTACGGATACCCATTTTCGTCTCCCGTTTCGTTGATTCTCGATATGCCCAGGACTCCGTTAGGAGACCGGCCCGCCAAATATGTCAATACGATCGCCCGCTGCAACAGATACGATCGCGCGCTTTGTTGAAGCTTTGCGACCAAATCCCGTACGCGAGCGCACTCGCTTACCCTCACGGTTCATGGTGTTCACGCTCGTCACCTTGACCCCGAAAACTTCCTCGACCGCAATCTTGATCTGGGTCTTGTTAGCGTCCGGTGAAACAATGAAGGTGTACTTGTTTTGATCCAGCAGGCTGTAAGCCTTCTCGGACACAACCGGTGAGATCAAGATGTCACGTGGGTCTGTGATTCTCATGCTTCTACCTCGCTCTCGAGCGCAACGGCCTTGGAACTCTTGCCCTTGACCGGACCGGCAACGAATATGTCGTAAGCGGACTGGGTGAACACCAAGTGGTCACTGATCAGCACGTCATAGGTGTTGAGTTGGTCGGGAGCAACGATTGAAACGTCCCCGAGGTTACGCAATGACAACCAAGCCACAGCTTCCTCGCGAGTGAGCACGATCAAAACTTGACCCTCAACATTGAGTGCCTTCAAAGTTGCGGTTGCGCCCTTTGTTGAAGGTACGTCACCGCTTACCAATTCGGAAACGATATGGATGCGACCTTCGCGTGCCCGGTCAGAGAGTGCACCGCGTAGTGCGGCTGATTTCATCTTCTTGGGTGTGCGCTGGTCATAGGAGCGCGGCTGAGGACCATGGCTGATTCCACCACCGGTGTACTGGGGTGCACGGATCGAACCTTGACGGGCACGACCTGTTCCCTTTTGCTTATGAGGCTTGCGCCCACCGCCGCTCACTTCCGCGCGAGTCTTGGTGGAGTGCGTGCCCTGACGTGCCGCGGCGAGCTGGGCGACAACGACTTGGTGAATCAAAGGAATATTGACCGCAACGTCGAAGACTTCAGCGGGAAGGTCTACCTTGCCCGATGCTTTACCCTCTGGGGTCATTACGTCTACTGAACTCACAGCTGGGCCTCCTTTACAGCGGTGTGAATGAAGACCAAGCCACCCTTAGGGCCGGGCACTGCTCCCTTAATCAGGATCAATCCACGCTCGGTATCAATTGCCTGAACTTTCAAATTCTGCGTGGTTTGGCGATCGCCACCCATGCGTCCAGCCATCTTCATGCCCTTAAACACGCGACCAGGTGTTGCACAGCCGCCGATGGAGCCCGCGCTTCTGTGCTTCTTATTTACACCGTGTGTGGCGCGAAGACCATGGAAACCATGGCGTTTCATAACACCGGCGAAGCCCTTGCCCTTGGTCGTGCCGACAACGTCAACAACCTGACCTGCAGCGAAGATCTCTGTGGTGAGCTCTTGGCCGAGTGTGTACTCGGAAGCATCTGGGGTGCGCACTTCAACAATGTGGCGGCGTGGTGTCACGCCAGCTTTTGCGAAGTGTCCCGCATCAGGCTTGTTCACCTTACGCGGGTCAATTGCACCAAATGCAATTTGCACCGCGGAATATCCGTCGATTTCTGGGGTGCGCACCTGGGTGACAACACTTGGACCAGCTTTAACGACGGTAACGGGAACAACCCTGTTGTTCTCATCCCATACCTGGGTCATGCCAAGCTTTTCGCCTAGCAATCCCTTGACGTTGTGACTCATGGTGTTCAGATCTCCTCTAAAACTTGATCTCGATTAGAGCTTGATCTCGATGTCGACGCCAGCTGGGAGATCTAGGCGCATCAACGAGTCAACGGTCTTGGGTGTGGGGTCGAGAATGTCGATCAGACGCTTGTGTGTGCGCATCTCGAAGTGTTCCCGCGAATCCTTATACTTATGTGGTGAGCGAATCACACAGAAAATGTTCTTCTCTGTCGGCAACGGCACTGGTCCAGCAACCTGTGCACCGGTACGAATGACCGTCTCAACGATTTTTCTCGCTGAGGAGTCAATGATCTCGTGGTCGTAGGCCTTGAGCCTGATCCGGATCTTCTGTCCCGCCATGGTGGCTTGGTTCCTTACTCGTGTAGTTGCGAATCGGAGTGAAACGCTTTTTGTGTTAAACGATTTAATTGTGGTTTTCGTGGCGGGAACCGGGTCGCGATGCCCGCCACGAAGACTTAGTTGTTGTACGTCTTACTTCAGGATCTTGATTACGCGACCTGCACCAACGGTGCGGCCACCTTCGCGGATTGCGAAGCGAAGACCCTCTTCCATGGCGATTGACTGAATTAGCTCAACGCGCATTTCAGTGTTGTCTCCTGGCATAACCATGTCCTTGCCTTCTGGTAGGTACACGACGCCGGTGACGTCAGTGGTCCGGAAGTAGAACTGTGGACGATAGTTATTGAAGAACGGGGTGTGACGGCCACCTTCATCTTTCGACAAAATGTAGACATTCGCATCGAAGTCGGTGTGAGGAGTAATTGAGCCTGGCTTGCAGCAAACCTGGCCGCGCTCAACATCTTCACGCTTGGTTCCACGAAGAAGAACCCCAACGTTCTCGCCTGCTTGACCTTCGTCGAGCAGCTTGCGGAACATTTCGACACCGGTGACGGTTGTCTTCAGGGGCAGTCCTGGGCGAATACCAACGATTTCGATTTCTTCGTTGATCTTGACAACTCCACGCTCAATTCGACCGGTGACAACAGTTCCGCGACCGGTGATGGTGAAGACGTCTTCGATTGGCATGAGGAAGGGCTTGTCAATCTCACGCTCTGGTGTTGGGATATAGGCGTCGATTGCGTCCATGAGTTCAATGATCGATGCGCCCCACTTCTCGTCACCCTGAAGGGCTGGGAATGCGGCAACACGAACCACGGGGATGTCATCGCCTGGGAATTCATAAGCGCTGAGAAGTTCACGAACTTCCATCTCAACAAGTTCAATGAGTTCATCGTCATCGACCATGTCGCACTTGTTCAGTGCAACGACGATGGAGGGAACGCCAACCTGGCGAGCAAGGAGAACGTGCTCCTTGGTCTGTGGCATTGGACCATCGGTTGCGGCAACCACGAGGATTGCGCCATCCATCTGTGCGGCACCGGTGATCATGTTCTTGATGTAGTCAGCGTGACCTGGGCAGTCGACGTGGGCATAGTGCCGGCCTTCTGTCTGGTACTCAACGTGTGCGATCGAGATCGTGATACCGCGTTGACGCTCTTCAGGGGCCTTGTCGATCATGTCGAAAGGCGTGAATGGGTTCACGTCTGGGTAACGATCGTGCAGCACCTTTGTGATAGCAGCAGTCAACGTGGTCTTGCCATGGTCAATATGACCAATGGTGCCGATGTTGATGTGCGGCTTATTCCGCTCAAACTTGGCCTTCGCCACTTGCGTACTCCCTCTGTTCGTGCCGTCCGGCAAAACGCGGATCGGTTATCGGTTCTTTTTCTTCTGTTGTTTTTCTTTGTGATCCGCGGTTATTCGCCGCGATTTTTAGCAACGATTTCGTCGGCGACGGCCCGAGGGACCTGCGCGTAGGAATCGAATTGCATACTGTAACTCGCACGCCCCTGGGTACGACTGCGCAGATCTCCTACGTAGCCGAACATTTCCGAGAGCGGGACAATCGCTCTGACAACTCGAGCACCAAAGCGCTCGTCCATTGCCTGAATTTGTCCACGGCGCGAGTTCAGATCTCCAATGACATCGCCCATAAAGTCTTCCGGAGTGGTGACTTCGACGGCCATCATCGGTTCGAGAAGTGCTGGGCCAGCTAAGCGTGCACCTTCTTTGAAGGCCATGGTTCCAGCAATTTTGAATGCAAGTTCAGATGAGTCAACATCGTGGTAGGCACCGTCAAGGAGGGTGACTTTGACGTCAACCATTGGGTAACCGGCCAACACACCGTGCTGCATGGACTCCTGTGCGCCAGCATCAACGGATGGGATGTATTCGCGGGGAATGCGTCCACCGGTGACCTTGTTCTCGAACAGGTAGCCACCACCCTCAGCAGTGTTTGGCTCAATTGAAATCTGAATCTTTGCGAACTGGCCGGATCCGCCCGTTTGCTTCTTGTGGGTGTAGTCGATCCGATCAACCTTCTTGGTCAGTGTCTCGCGGTAAGCAACCTGTGGCTTACCAACATTTGCTTCAACCTTGAATTCACGACGCATGCGGTCAACGAGGACCTCAAGGTGTAGCTCGCCCATTCCTTCAATGATGGTCTGGCCGGTTTCTTCATTTGTGGAAACTCGGAAAGTGGGGTCCTCTTCAGCAAGACGCTGGATTGCCGTTCCCAACTTCTCCTGGTCGCTCTTTGTCTTAGGCTCAATCGCAACCGAGATAACGGGATCGGGGAAAGTCATTGACTCAAGGACAACTGGCTTTGCTGGATCGCACAAGGTCTCACCTGTTGTGGTGTCCTTGAGTCCCATTACAGCCACGATGTCGCCGGCGCCCACCGAATCAATCTCTTCGCGCTTGTTGGCGTGCATTCGGTAAATCTTGCCGATCCGCTCTTTGCGATCCTTCACACTGTTCAGAACCGCGGTACCGGTGTTCAGGCGACCCGAGTACACGCGCACGTAGGTGAGTTTTCCAAGGTGTGGGTCAGTCATAATCTTGAATGCAAGTGCACTAAATGGTTCGTCATCACTTGGCTGGCGCAAAATTTCAACTGTTTCGTCACCCATTTTGTGGCCATCAATTGCTGCGATGTCAAGGGGCGAAGGGAGGTAGGAAATCACAGCGTCGAGCATTGGCTGAACACCCTTGTTTTTGAATGCTGATCCGGTCAAAACCGGTGTGAGCTTGGCTGCCAATGTTGCCCGGCGAATACCAGCTTTGATTTCGTCAACCGAGATTTCTTCGCCGTCAAGGTACTTTTCCATGATTGCGTCATCGGCTTCACCGAGCGTCTCAATAAGCTTCTCGCGATATTCCTTAGCTTTTTCGACCATGTCAGCTGGGATATCTTCGATTTCGTAGTCTTCACCGATTACGGTTTCGCCACGCCAGGTCAAAGCGCGCATTTCAATCAGGTCGACCACACCGATGAAGTCGGACTCGTTACCGATTGGGAGTTGGAGAACCAAAGGAACCGCGTTGAGGCGGGAAATAATCATGTCTACACACATGTAGAAGTTTGCGCCGGTTCGGTCCAACTTGTTGATGAAACACATGCGAGGAACGCTGTAACGGTCAGCTTGGCGCCACACAGTCTCTGACTGGGGCTCAACGCCAGCAACACCGTCGAAAACGGTTACCGCACCGTCAAGTACCCGAAGGGAGCGCTCAACTTCAACCGTGAAATCAACGTGACCAGGGGTGTCGATGATGTTGATCGTGTTGCCCTTCCACTCACAGGTGGTGGCAGCTGAAGTAATTGTGATTCCACGCTCTTGCTCTTGTTCCATCCAGTCCATGGTGGCTGCGCCCTCATGAACCTCACCGATTTTGTAGTTGATACCGGTGTAGAACAAGATTCGCTCGGTGGTCGTGGTTTTGCCCGCGTCGATATGCGCCATGATCCCAATGTTGCGGACCTTGGCGAGGTCGAGGACTGTTCCAGTTGCCACGAGTTTCTCCGTCTTTCTTTAGTGAAATTTAGGTGAGTATTACCAGCGGTAGTGAGCAAAAGCCTTGTTGGATTCGGCCATCTTGTGGGTGTCTTCGCGCTTTTTGACTGCTGCACCGAGACCGTTGGAAGCGTCGAGGATTTCATTCATGAGGCGCTCGGTAATGGTCTTTTCGCGACGCTTGCGTGAGTAGCTCACGAGCCACCGCAGCGCCAGTGTGGTTGAGCGGCCTGGCTTAACTTCCACGGGAACCTGGTAGGTCGCGCCACCAACTCGGCGTGAACGAACTTCAAGGGTGGGACGGATGTTGTCCAACGCACGCTTGAGTGTCTGTACAGGGTCGGTACCGGTCTTCTCGCGGCAACCTTCAAGGGCCCCGTAAACGGCACGCTCGGCGACCGAACGCTTTCCGTCCAGAAGAACCTTGTTGATCAGCTGGGTGACAATCGGTGCTCCATAAACTGGATCAATGACGATTGGGCGTTTTGGTGCGGGACCCTTACGAGGCATTAGGCCTTCTCCTTCTTTGCGCCGTAGCGGGACCGTGCCTGCTTGCGGTTCTTAACTCCCTGAGCGTCAAGTGCGCCGCGGATGACTTTGTAACGAACACCGGGAAGATCACGGACTCGACCACCACGCACGAGCACAATTGAGTGCTCCTGCAAGTTGTGACCAACGCCGGGGATGTAGGCAGTGATTTCCACCTGTGAGGTCAACCGCACACGGGCTACCTTGCGAAGCGCAGAGTTCGGCTTCTTGGGGGTAGTTGTATAAACACGTGTACAGACCCCGCGCCGCTGTGGGCTGCCCTTAAGGGCTGGGGCCTTGGTCTTGGAGACCTTGTCCTGCCGGCCCTTGCGGACCAGCTGCTGGATGGTAGGCACGTTGCGCCTCTCCTGACTTCTCGTTCGTTTACGGTTAACCGGAACGACCCACGCGGTCGGGCGTGTCGCGCGTCCTGGGACGCCCAACTACGCATAAACTCGTAGGAATTCTCCGGTGGCAACACCACCTCAGCGCCACAAACGATCACTGCGACACACGAGAGTGCGCCTGAGGGGTCAGGCACGAATGGAGAGACTACCCTCCCCTACTTCACCCCGATCACCGGGGTCCCCCTAAGAATTCTAATTACTCGAAACCCCAAGGATCGTGAGTAAAAATAGACCAAAAATCACCAAAACCACCACCGCGGAATAGACCCCAATATTGATCCAGGCAACAATTTTCGATGCCGTAACGAAAGCCCCGCCCCCAACAGAACCGTTACTGGCTAAAATTTCCTTTTCCGCCTTGTGCGCAAAGACCAATGCCACAATGGCAAACACAATCGGGCAAACCACCCATGAGGTGATGGAAAGAACCAAGGCAACGATCGAATTCCCCGATGCGCTGGGGCTTGCCGAAGTACTCACCACGGCGGGTTGATCCCAGATCGACTCGGTTGACACTTCTACGGCCGCTATTTCAGGTTCGGGTGTTTCGTAGGTCATGTTCCCAATCTACAACTTCCCAATCTACAACTTCCCGATCGATAACGATTACGACCAGTTGATGATGAGTCGACCTTCTTTATCCTTAAACGACCCAACCAAGATCACGATGAAGTCAATGAGAGCCCAAATACCCAGTCCGCCAAGGGTTACAAGCATGAGGAGCCCGGTCCCGACTTTGCCCACGTAGAAGCGGTGAACTCCAAAAACACCCAAGAACCACGCAAGCAGGGCCGCAGCTAGCCTGGACTTCGGGCTGATTGGGTTACCCAACTCGTCAACCGTGGGCTTTGGCGGCATCTGCACCACTGGAGGAGCTACCGGAGTCTCGATCACGACGGACTCGCGCACTTCTTCAACATTTTCATTATTCATTGACATAAAGAAATAGTAGAGCCAAAGGAGCGCTTTAGCCGATGCGACACCCAACTCGAGGTCTCGCTTGCGCTCGAGCTGACACTAAAGGTTGAGCTACCCGCTTCCTGGAGGTATCCGCTGACTCCCCCCTTGCAGAGTTGGCCAATAACCCGGGCCTTCACACTGAGCGATTTAATTGCCATGTGTTGTATCCACTTCTCACCCCGCGACTAAGTATTGAGCCACTTACTGCCCGTGATTTGCTAGCTTTCGTGACTTACCGACAGGATCCTGATGTAGCGCGCTACCAAGGTTGGGACATCTCCTATTCGGAGCACCAGGCACGAGAACTCATTGAATCTCAGGCTGAGGTTTTACTACCCCTGGCCGGAGATTGGTTACAGCTTGCGATTCATGATCGAGTGAGTGGTGAACTCTTAGGTGATATGGCATTAAATGCCTTAGAAGGTGAAGAGTTTTCTTTCGAGATTGGCTTCACACTATCCAAGTTAAATCAAGGTAAAGGTTTTGGAAGTGAGGCAGTTGGTTGTCTGGTTGGCTACCTCTTTGATGAGATCGGAGCAAAAAGATTAATAGCCTCATGTGATCAACGTAATTCTCCGGCAATCAAATTGGTCACTTCTCTTGGTTTCTTTCATAAGCCAGAAAGAAGGTGGAAGCAGAATTACAAGAACGAGATAGTTACCGTGGACTACTTCGAGATGACCACCACTAGACAGAAATCGTAATTAACTAAAAAGTCGCCCTATAAGCCGCTTTTTCTTGGTAAGCCGTCAGATTAACTACTCAAGATTTTTGTGTAGCCAACTTTTCTTTAAGCCAGGCAAAGCCTTCGCTTAGAGCAGGCTTCGCAATTGACAAGTGGCCGTGCCCCTCCCGTAAATTCACGTTCGCGTGCGGTATTTTCTTTGCAAGCCACTTTCCATGCTCAAAGGGAACCATTAAGTCGGTAGCGCCCTGCCAAATCATCACAGGGTTAGAAATTTCCGATAAGTCAAAACCCCATGGCAATACGAAAGCAATATCGTCGTCTAACCAACCATCAACACCGGTGTGCACTGCCCATCGAAAAATTTCTGCCAGATTCTCACCAAGCTCGCCAGTTAAAAAATCACGATCTTCATCTGGTAATAACGAGCCCATCATGTCGACAATTTGTGACCCTGTTACTTGTTGCATTTCAGATAATCCGGAATCAAGGTAAGCCCGAAGGCTTGGCTCTCCATTTACTGCTGCACCGAATTCATCATGATTGTCCTGCCCCATCCCACTGAGAAAATCTAAATCAGCTTGGCCATACATACCAACACCTGCAAGTGACATTGCCGCAACGCACCTCTTCGGGCTCAATGCCACATTGGCTAGCGCATGGGGTCCACCACCTGACCAGCCCACAGTTACGTAGCGATCAAAGCCCAGGTGATCTGCGAGTTCATTGGCAAGTTTCACAACGTCCGCAACCGTTCGATTTGGTTGACGAGTTGAGTCACCGTAACCCGGTCGAACAAGTTCAACTACTCGAAGATCACTCGCTTGCGCAGGATCGAGTACATCAGCGTGAAGCGGGCCGGCGCCGGGAGTTCCGTGGTGGTAAATCAATAGGTCGGAGCCAACCTCACCGTCGAAATAGTCAACCCGATCACCATTTACCCGCACAAAGAATTTTGACTTCATGCAATAAGTATTGCGAGTAATGACAACCTGCGCGCCTCAACTCACAAGTAAATGGACAAGTCAGTCTGTAAGTCGGGGTTCAACTGAATATGCGCAGTCCCATGGGCCCATGTATTTGCTTGCCCTTGAAGCCAATAGTTAGAGTCTTAAAGATCAACCAAATCAATCGTGGTCTTTCCGGGAAACTCCTAAAACGATAGGGATACTGATAGTCCAGCTTCGCTATTCGAGCGAGATAGAAAAAAGGGCATGACCCGTGATTCAGACCCACCCGGCCCTCATTAATGATTTTTTGAGCAGGGATGTGGTCCCCTCTCGGCGGTAATTGCCCCCCAGCCTTTTCAGACACGCCAAACACTACATGTAGAGATATTTTCATCAAAATTCCTATATAGTGTGTTTGTTGCTGGTTCAGCCCATTTATGAGTTGAGACAACAGGGAATCTGGTGAAATTCCAGGGCTGCCCCGCAGCGGTAATTGGGAACGAAAATTGGCAAAAGCACTGAATTTCGATTTGGGAAGCGTCAGTTAGTAGGAAAGCAAAGAGAACCCCGACTTTGCAAGGCCCGAAAGTCCGAAGACCTGCCAGCACACCAGGTGCGCCGCACCTGGTGGTCCGATGCCTCGTGGGAGTGCAGACGCCAATGAGATCTGCTTTTGCCACGGCAGTTTGAGTTTTCGTCTACTTCTCTCCACGTTCATTGGGCCAATTAACTAAATCGGATTCGGAGACAAGCAAGTGTCGTTGTTGGAAGTTAATCGAGATCAAGCTCCTCCAGTCAATTCCGAGGATCGAACCCAAAACTCAGGTTTAACCATGGTTCTGAAAAGAAATGGTGAGCTTGAGCCCTTGAATCTTGAGAAAATGCACAAAGTGGTTTTTTGGGCGACGCGGGGAATCGATAATGTCAGCGCTTCTGAGCTTGAGATCCGTAGCCAAATACAGTTTTATGACGGTATCAAAACCTCGGATGTTCAGGAAACCCTCATCAAAAGTGCAGCTGATTTAATCAGCGAAGAAACCCCAAATTATCAATATGTGGCTGGACGATTAATCAATTATCATCTGAGAAAAGAAGTATACAAAAGCTATAGCCCTTCATCTTTATTCGAACTTGTGAAAAAAAATGTGGCAAACGGTTTTTATGACGAACAAATTCTTGAAGCGTATACGGAATCTGAATGGGTCGAATTGGACTCCTACATTCAGCATGACCGTGATGAAAAATTTTCTTATGTTGCCATGGAACAGTGGCGTGGCAAGTACCTCATTCAAAATCGTGTAACGGGCGAAATCTTCGAGACACCTCAGATGGCCTACATGCTAATAGCCGCTACCCTCTTTCAAAATTATGGCAAAGACATACGTTTGAGTTGGATAAAGAAGTATTACGACCACACAAGCCTAGGAAATATATCCCTGCCAACCCCAGTGATGTCTGGCGTGCGCACACCCCAACGTCAATTTAGTAGTTGCGTTCTTATTGAAGCTGGAGACAGTCTCGACAGCATAAATGCAACAACAGGTTCAATTGTGAAATACGTCAGCCAAAAGGCCGGAATGGGCATTGGTGCAGGTCAAATTCGGGCTATTGGTTCACCAATCCGCAATGGTGCCGCCTATCACACGGGTGTGGTGCCATTTTTAAAACTCTTCCAGAGCGCAACAAAATCCTGTTCGCAGGGTGGAGTCCGTAGTGGATCTGCAACCGTTTACTACCCAATTTGGCATCTAGAGATTGAAGATTTAATTGTTCTCAAAAATAACAAAGGAACCGAGGAAAACCGTGTTCGCCAAATGGACTACGGGGTGCAGTTCAACAAATTGATGTACGAGCGTCTGATTAATGGTGGTGATATCACCTGCTTTAGCCCCCATGATGTTCCCGAGGTTTACGATGCATTTTTCAGTGATCAAGATCGCTTCCGCGAACTCTATGAGGCTGCTGAGGCTAACCCCGCCATCCGCAAGAAGAGCATCAAAGCCGTAGACCTCTTCACTAAATTCATGCAAGAGCGCAAGGACACTGGTCGTATTTACCTACAAAACGTCGACCATGCCAATACGCATAGCCCATTTAAGGAAGAGATAGCTCCGATCAAGATGAGCAATCTCTGCGCTGAGATTGATCTACCAACAGTCCCGCTTAATGATCTCCATGATGAAGAGGGTCGGATTGCACTGTGCACACTCAGTGCAATCAACTGGGGAAATATCGAAAAGCCGAGTGACTTCCAAGAACTATGCGAACTAGCAGTGCGCGGCCTCGACGCGCTTTTGTCATATCAAAATTACCCAATTAGGGCCGCCGAACTTGCCACACAAGAGTATCGACCCCTCGGGATCGGAATTATCAACTTTGCCTACTTCCTTGCGAAAAATGGGGTCTCGTACAGCGATCCCAAAGCTTTAGCACTCGTTGACGAATATGCGGAAGCCTGGAGTTATTATTTGATCAAGGCATCAGCAGATTTAGCGATCGAGCAGGGTCCGTGCACAAAGTGGCAAAATTTGAAGTATGCCGATGGTCGCCTACCAATTGATACCCGCAAAATAGAAATCGATGAGCTTGTCCCACACATTGAACGTATGGACTGGGATGGACTACGAAATCAGATCCTAGAAAACGGCATACGCAACGCAACTTTAATGGCGTTAATGCCCGCAGAGACAAGTGCTCAGATTAGTAATGCTACAAATGGAATCGAAGCACCACGGAGCTATGTCAGTATCAAGCAAAGCAAGCACGGTGTGCTCAAACAAGTTGTGCCAGAGTTCGAGAGACTCAAAGCAAACTACGAGCTTCTGTGGGATCAAAAAAGTCCCGAGGGTTATTTAAAGATCTGCTCAGTACTTCAGAAGTACATCGATCAGGGGATCAGTATCAATACGAGTTACAACCCGACTTTTTATCCAGAAGAAAAAATTCCGATGAGCGAGATGATCCAACATCTTCTTCTTGCATATAAATATGGAAACAAACAACTGTATTATTTCAATACTTTTGATGGGCAAGGCGAGATAGATGTCACTGCAATGAACAAGATTGAAAAGACTCCCGAAGCCATCGAAATTCAAGGCGAGGCAGAGGCTGATTGTGATAGTTGCGTGATTTAGCGCTCTTAGTCCCCACCGAAAATTCAGAGTTCACAATAAAAAAGAAAGAGACAACAACATGAGTGTGTTTAATATAGAAAATAAGACAGACCACAAACAATCCCTTGCGTTCTTGGATCCAAGTGGGAACCAGGCGATTCAACGCTTTGACACAATGAAATACCCGCAATTCGACAAGCTGACTGAAAAAGAACTCGGCTTCTTCTGGCGCCCTGAGGAAATCGATGTCATGAAGGATTCCCAAGATTTTCGTGCTCTTTCAGTTCATGAGCAACACATCTTCACAAGTAATTTGAAACGTCAGATTCTCCTTGACTCGGTGCAGGGGCGCAGCCCGAACTTGGCACTACTCCCCCTAGCTTCGCTGCCAGAACTTGAAGTCTGGATTGAAACCTGGGCCTTCAATGAAACCATTCACAGTCGCAGTTACACCCACATTATTCGCAATGTTTATGCGAATCCGACTGAGGTCTTTGATGAGATTCTAGATATTAAACCAATTATTTCGTGTGCGGCAGATATTTCTAAGTACTACGACAAGCTCATCGAATACTCAGGTTGGTATCACATGCTCGGTGTCGGTACTCATACGGTTAACGGTAAGACCATTGAGGTCGATATGTACGAGCTCAAGAAGCTTTTGTGGCTGTGCATCATGAGCGTGAATGTGCTTGAAGGAATTCGTTTTTATGTGAGCTTCGCTTGCAGTTGGGCATTCGCTGAGTTGAAGAAAATGGAAGGCAATGCCAAGATCATTAAGTTAATCGCACGTGATGAGAACGTTCATCTTGCATCAACACAGATTCTCTTGGGCTTACTTCCCGATGATGACGAGGATTTCCGCCGAATCCGAGAAGAAACACGTGCAGAGTGTCTGGAGATTTTCGAAGCAGCTGCGCAACAGGAAAAAGATTGGGCGAAATATCTCTTCCAAGATGGTTCGATGATTGGTCTCAATGAACAACTCCTCAGCGAGTATGTCGACTGGATTAAAGAAAAGCGAATGACAGCAGTTGGACTTGGACAAGGTAAGAAAGTTCTTTCAAACCCATTGCCGTGGACACAAAAGTGGATTGCTGGTGCTGACGTTCAAGTAGCGCCACAGGAAACTGAAATCACCACTTACGTTGTTGGTGGGACAAAGCAGGATATCGATTCAAATAGTTTTAAAGGATTCAGTCTGTGATCACGGTCTACTCAAAGTCTCAATGCCCAAACTGTGTGCGCGCTAAGGACCTTTTGACAAGGAAAGGGGTCAAGTACGTTGAAATAAATATTGAACTTGACGGTGATGCACGAAAGTTTTTAGTAGACCATGGATTTAAATCAGTTCCTCAGATCTCTGTTGATGGTGTATTTCTCGATGGTGGTCTCACTGGTCTCGCGAACCAAAGCGATGATTTCTTTGAGGCACATAAAACGATGTAGTGGCCACCTCCGTAGGAGGAGTAGTCACTACATCTTTCGTTTAAGGTGAGTCGGCCTACAAGCGTGAGACAGTTACGTGCCGTTTGTTAGCGGCGACTGTTTGATAGCTCGTAGACTCCGCGGTCGGCCATGCCCGGGCCGCCTTGGGTAAACGTGAGGGTCATTTCGCTGAAAACGTCAGTTTCACCCGGCGCTGAGGCTAGACCGCCAAGAGTGATTTTGGCCTTATATTTTTGAACGATCCCACCGGCGCACGTTTGTGGGAGACAGGTATTCCAGTTAAGGGTGCCCGTTCCGGTTGCTGTGTTGTTGTTCCATTTAATCCACTTAATATTGTTAACAAAAGTATTTCCGTCGCCACAGGCAAGGATAATTTCCTTCGGCTTAACTTGGCCCTTACCCTCACATGCGATGATCTCTGGCTTTGCTAGGGCGGTTGCCGGACTGACAAAAGCCAACCCGCTGGCTGCAATGCCCAGTGCAGCAATTGCCATGCCGGCTACCCGAATGCTTTGCGAACGAATCATGTAACTGTCCTTTGTCTTAGGTAGATTATTTGCTGATCATGCCACACAGTGACATCAATAATGTGCATTGAGAATTGAGAATTCGGCAGCGGACATGTTGAAGGGGAGCCAGTTTCCCGACTCCCCTTCAAATTTCTAGAATAACTTGTGGGCTTAGAAGCCGCGGAACTCGAACTCTTCCAACGGCACAGCTTCGCCTGAGGTTTGACCGAAGGATGCGTACTCCATGTCGTCGTATCCGGAGAAGGATGCGTACATGGCAGCTTTTGCTTCCTCGGTGGGCTCCACCTTGATGTTGCGGTAGATCGGCATTCCGGTACCTGCAGGAATCAACTTGCCTAGGATTACGTTCTCCTTGAGGCCGAGCAGTGAGTCGCTCTTCGCGGAGATCGCTGCGTCGGTGAGGACGCGAGTGGTCTCCTGGAACGAAGCGGCTGAGAGCCACGACTCGGTTGCAAGGGATGCCTTCGTGATCCCCATAAGTTCTGGGCGACCCGATGCTGGTGTCCCTCCGTTAGTAACCACCCGGCGGTTCTCCGTCTCAAAGAGTCCACGCTCAACCAGTTCACCTGCAAGGAAGTTTGATTCGCCCGATTCAATGATCGTGATGCGCTTGAGCATCTGGCGAACAATTACCTCGATGTGCTTGTCATGGATGGATACACCCTGCGAACGATAAACCGTCTGGACCTGGTCCACGAGGTGCAATTGAACCGCGCGCTGTCCAAGAATACGAAGGACCTGCTTGGGATCAATTGCTCCCACAACAAGCTGCTGACCAACAATTACGCTGTCGCCCTCTTCAACCAACATGCGCGAGCGGCGTGGAACTAAATATTCAAGTTCCTCGCTGCCGTCATTGGGGATGATGATGATGCTGCGCAGTTTCTCAGCATCTTCAATGCGGACCCGACCAGCAACTTCGCTGATCGGAGCGACACCCTTGGGCGTGCGAGCCTCGAAGAGTTCCACAATTCGTGGCAAACCATGCGTGATGTCTTCACCTGCAACGCCACCAGTGTGGAAAGTACGCATTGTGAGCTGGGTTCCTGGTTCACCAATGGACTGTGCGGCAACGATGCCGATCGCCTCACCAACGTCAACCAATTTTCCGGATGCCATTGAGCGTCCGTAGCAGCGTGCACAAGTGCCGACGGCACTCTCACATGTGAGAACTGTGCGAACACGAGCCTTGTCTGCGCCATCAGCAATCATTTGCTCCAGACGAGGAATGTCGAGTTCTTCGCCGGCTGTTGCAATGGTCTTGCCTTCGACAACTACATCGCGGGCCAGAACGCGAGACACGAGTGCTGTGTCAAGATTCTCAAGTGGTTGCAAAGTTCCCTCGACCAATTCAGCAATTTGAATTTCGTTGCCACGTTCTGTTCCGCAGTCAACCTCACGAATGATTACGTCTTGGGAAACGTCAACCAGGCGACGAGTGAGGTAACCGGAGTCAGCGGTACGAAGTGCAGTATCAGCGAGACCCTTACGAGCACCGTGGGTGGAGATGAAGTACTCAAGTACCGTTAAACCTTCACGGAAGTTCGCCTTGATCGGGCGAGGAATGATTTCACCCTTCGGGTTTGCCACCAGACCACGCATACCCGCGATCTGTCGGACCTGCATGTAGTTACCGCGAGCACCCGAGTCGACCATGATGTGAACCGGGTTGGATTCAGGGAAGTTGTCTTGCATCGCCTTGGCCACTTCATCCGTTGCTCGCGTCCAGATCTCAATGAGTTCCTGGCGACGCTCAGAGTCGGTGATCAAGCCCTTCTCGTACTGCTGCTGAACCTTTGCGTCCTTGTCTTCAGCATTAGCGATTAAGCCGGCCTTGGCAGGAGGAGCAACAACATCAGAAATCGAAATAGTAACTCCTGAGCGTGAAGCCCAGTGAAAGCCCAGAGACTTTAGTTGGTCCAGTGTCTCGGCAACTTCGATCTTGGGGTACATCTCACTTAAACGATTGACCGTTGTTCCGAGGACCTTTTTGTCTACCTTCTCGTTGACATATGGGTAATCAGATGGCAGTGCTTCGTTGAACAAGGCGCGACCGAGTGTGGACACGATCATCAGTGGGTCACCGAAAGTCCAGCCTTCAGGAACTTCGAAGCCCAAAGGTGGAGTGACGTCCTTCAACCGGAACCGTGCCTTCTCGCCCAACTTCAGGAAACCGCGATCAAAAGCCATGACTGCTTCGGCGATTGAGCTGTAGGCATGCAGTTCATTTTCGTCTGCATCACGGCTTTCCGCGGTCATTGTGGTGAGCGCGTAGATACCCAACACCATGTCCTGGGTCGGAGTCGTTATGGGACGACCATTTGCAGGAGAGAGGATGTTGTTGCTTGAGAGCATCAAGATCCGCGCTTCGGCCTGTGCTTCAGCCGAAAGCGGTACGTGGACAGCCATCTGGTCACCGTCGAAGTCCGCGTTAAATGCGGTACACACGAGCGGGTGGATTTGGATTGCCTTACCTTCAATGAGTTGTGGTTCAAAGGCTTGGATACCCAAACGGTGCAGGGTTGGTGCGCGGTTGAGCAGTACTGGGTGCTCGGTGATCACCTCTTCGAGGACATCCCACACCACTGCACGTGAACGCTCAACCATGCGCTTGGCGCTCTTAATGTTTTGAGCATGATTGAGATCAACCAGCCGCTTCATGACAAATGGCTTGAACAGTTCGAGTGCCATCTGCTTGGGCAGACCACACTGATGCAGCTTGAGTTGAGGACCAACCACGATCACCGAGCGACCGGAGTAGTCAACGCGCTTGCCCAGAAGGTTTTGGCGGAAGCGACCCTGCTTGCCTTTGAGCATGTCCGAAAGTGACTTCAGCGCACGGTTACCGGGACCGGTAACGGGGCGGCCTCGGCGACCGTTGTCAAAAAGTGCGTCGACTGCTTCTTGCAGCATGCGCTTTTCGTTGTTCACAATAATTTCAGGAGCACCAAGATCAAGTAGGCGCTTTAGACGGTTATTGCGGTTGATCACACGACGGTAAAGGTCGTTGAGGTCAGAGGTCGCAAAACGTCCACCATCAAGTTGAACCATGGGACGAAGATCTGGCGGGATCACAGGTACTGCGTTGAGAACCATTCCCATTGGTGAGTTGGTTGTGCTCATGAAAGCGTTGACTAACTTGAGACGTTTTAGCGCACGAGTCTTCTTTTGGCCCTTGCCGGTTGCAATTATTTCGCGCAGATATACGGACTCAGCGGCAAGATCAAATGACTCGAGACGCTTCTCAATCGCACCCGCACCCATGCCACCGTCAAACCAACGACCATAACGATCGCGCATTTCACGGAAGAGCATTTCATCACCCTCAAGGTCTTGGACCTTGAGAGTGCGGAAACGATCAAAGACTTTATCCAAACGCTCTATCTGAACATCAGCACGACGGCGAATGGCGGCCAGCTCACGTTCACCGGACTCGCGAACCTTGCGACGCACTTCGCTTTTGGCGCCTTCAGCTTCAAGTTCGGCGATGTCGGCTTCCATCTTTTGCGCCCGCGTCTCAATGTCGGAATCACGGCGCTTAGCAATCTGCTTCTTCTCCACACCGAGCTGGTTCTCCAGTGAAGGCAACGCTTCGTGGCGACCGTCAACGTCGACCGAAGTGATCATGTAAGCGGCGAAGTAAATGACCTTTTCGAGGTCCTTCGGGGCGAGATCAAGTAGGTAACCCAAGCGACTTGGCACGCCCTTGAAATACCAGATGTGGGTCACGGGGGCAGCAAGTTCAATGTGACCCATGCGCTCGCGACGAACCTTGGCGCGAGTTACCTCGACACCACAGCGCTCGCAAATAATTCCCTTAAAACGAACCCGCTTGTACTTACCGCAGTAGCACTCCCAGTCGCGAGTAGGTCCGAAGATCTTCTCGCAAAACAGGCCGTCCTTCTCTGGCTTGAGTGTGCGGTAGTTGATAGTTTCAGGCTTCTTGACTTCACCATAAGACCAAGTGCGAATGTCGTCTGCTGTCGCAAGACCAATGCGCAAGCCGTCAAAGAAGTTAACATCTAACACGTGTGTGTCCTTCGTTCGTTTCGGATAATTCGAATTATTGGGTGATTACAGTTCGTCAACACTGCTGGGCTCGCGCCGTGACAGGTCAATTCCAAGTTCTTCAGCAGCTCGGAATACGTCTTCATCGCTATCCTTCAATTCAATTGCGACACCCTCTTTGGAGAGCACCTCAACGTTCAGACACAAGGACTGCATTTCCTTGACGAGGACTTTGAAGGACTCTGGGATACCGGGCTCAGGGATGTTTTCACCCTTGACGATTGCTTCGTACACCTTGACGCGACCGAGGACGTCGTCAGATTTGATGGTGAGAAGTTCTTGCAGGGCATAGGCGGCACCGTAAGCCTGCAATGCCCAACATTCCATCTCACCAAAGCGCTGTCCACCGAACTGAGCCTTACCACCCAGAGGCTGCTGGGTGATCATGCTGTAGGGACCGGTTGAACGTGCGTGAATCTTGTCATCGACCAAATGCAGAAGTTTGAGAATGTAGATGTAGCCCACTGCAATCTCACCAGGAATTGGCTCACCCGTTCGACCATCGAAAAGATTCGCTTTTCCATTGGGGTTGACCAACTTCAAGCCATCAGCTGTCGGAGTCGTCGAGTCAAGAACCAAACTCAGTTCCTCTTCGCGCGCACCATCGAAGACGGGAGTAGCAATCTTGGTCCCCGGTGCAACAGATTTCACTGCATCAGGTAACAATTTCGCCCGCGGATCAGCAACGTCAACATTCCAGCCTGCTGCCGCCGCCCAGCCAAGGTGGGTTTCCAGGATCTGACCAATATTCATGCGGCCAGGGACACCCAGCGGGTTGAGAACGATGTCGACGGGGGTTCCATCTTCTAGGAATGGCATGTCTTCAACAGGCAGAATCTTGGAGATAACACCCTTGTTGCCGTGGCGGCCAGCAAGTTTGTCACCCTCCTTGATCTTGCGCTTTTGAGCAATGTAAACACGCACCAACTTGGTGACACCCGGTGGCAATTCGTCGCCTTCATCCATGTCAAAGACACGAACAGCGATGATCTTGCCGGATTCACCGTGGGGAACCTTGAGTGAAGTGTCGCGGACCTCGCGAGCTTTCTCGCCAAAGATCGCCCGAAGCAAACGCTCCTCAGGTGTGAGTTCAGTTTCACCCTTAGGTGTCACCTTGCCAACGAGAACGTCACCGGGAACAACGTCAGCGCCGACCCGAATAATTCCGCGATCGTCGAGGTCTGCCAAGAGTTCCTCGGAGACGTTCGGGATGTCTCGTGTGATTTCTTCTGGTCCCAGCTTGGTGTCGCGGGCGTCAATTTCGTGCTCTTCAATGTGAATTGAAGACAGGACATCGTCCTGGACCAAACGCTGGCTCAGAATAATTGCATCCTCGTAGTTGTGACCTTCCCATGACATGAATGCCACGAGCAGGTTCTTTCCGAGTGCCATCTCGCCAAGGTCTGTTGAAGGACCGTCAGCGAGAACTTCACCGGCTTCAACACGAGCACCGCCGGAGACAATCGGGCGCTGGTTGAAGCAGGTACCCTGATTTGAACGACGGAACTTCTCGAGCTTGTAGCTCGTGTAGGTGCCGTCGTCGTTGGCAACCTCAACAAGGTCAGCCGAGACTTCTTTGACCGCGCCGGATTTTTGAGCAACGACAACATCGCCAGCGTCGTATGCTGCACGGAACTCCATGCCCGTACCGACGAGTGGTGCCTGTGCGCGAAGCAGCGGGACAGCCTGTCGCTGCATGTTAGATCCCATGAGTGCACGGTTTGCATCATCGTGTTCCAAGAAAGGAATCATTGAGGTTGCAACCGACCACAATTGACGCGGTGAAACGTCCATGAAGTCAACTTCTTCGGGCTTGACGTATTCGACTTCGCCGCCCTTGACTCGCACAACAACGCGATCGTGGCTGGTCATGTTGCCCTCGGCGTCAATCGCTGTATTGGCCTGGGCAATAACGTGCATATCTTCTTCGTCTGCTGTGAGGTATTGAACTTCATCGAGTACCCGTCCGTTGACAACCTTGCGGTAGGGAGTCTCGATGAAACCAAACGGTGAGATCCGCCCGTAAGTTGCCAGTGAGCCGATCAGTCCAATGTTGGGGCCTTCAGGCGTCTCAATGGGGCACATCCGGCCGTAGTGAGAGGGGTGAACGTCTCGGACTTCAAAGCCTGCGCGCTCACGCGAAAGACCACCTGGTCCAAGCGCGGACAAACGACGCTTGTGGGTGAGTCCAGCCAGTGGATTGGTTTGATCCATGTACTGCGACAGCTGTGAAGTTCCGAAGAACTCCTTTATCGAAGCCACGACCGGACGGATGTTGATCAGAGTCTGAGGGGTAATTGCCTCAACATCTTGGGTGGTCATGCGCTCGCGCACAACACGCTCCATGCGGGAAAGACCCGTGCGAATTTGATTCTGAATGAGTTCACCAACGGTGCGAAGGCGGCGATTGCCAAAGTGGTCAATGTCATCAGTTTCAACAACAACTTCACCACGAGGTGTTTGCATCGTGGTGTCACCCGCGTGCAAGCGCACCAAGTACTCAACGGTTGAAACAATGTCTTCAATCGTCAACGTGCTCTGCTCGAGTGGCAGTTCAAGGCCGAGTTTGCGGTTTACCTTGTACCGACCCACCTTTGCCATGTCATAGCGCTTGGGGTTGAAGTAGAAGTTTTCAATCAGGTTCTTGGCATTTTCCAATGTTGGGGGTTCACCCGGACGCAGCTTGCGGTAGATATCGAGAAGTGCGTCGTCTTGGGTCTCAATGTGATCCTTGTCAAAGGTTGCCATAAACGTTTCGTACTGGCCGAACCGCTCGCGGATTTCATCACTTGACATTCCGAGTGCCTTCAGGAGGACCGTGACGGGTTGCTTACGCTTGCGGTCAACACGAACTGCAACGAGGTCTTTTTTGTCAATTTCGAATTCAAGCCAAGCGCCGCGGCTCGGAATGATTTTCGAGACGTAGACGTCTTTGTCGGTTGCCTTGTCAATTGAACGCTCAAAGTAGACACCAGGTGAGCGAACGAGCTGGGAAACAACAACCCGCTCCGTGCCGTTGATAACAAACGTTCCCTTATCAGTCATGAGTGGGAAGTCACCCATAAACACCGTCTGAGATTTGATTTCACCGGTCTCATTGTTGGTGAACTCGGCGGTCACAAACAGTGGAGCCCCATAGGTGAAGTCTTTGTCCTTGCACTGCTCAACCGTGTACTTCGGTGGCTCGAAGCGGTGATCGCGGAATGAAAGCGACATCATGCCGGCGAAGTCTTCAATAGGGGAAATCTCTTCGAAAATCTCGGTCAGACCCGAAACCTGTGGGATTTCCGTGTTGCCAGCCTTAAGGGCCGCATCAACAGCCTTCTGCCACTTCTCGTTTCCGAGGAGCCAGTCAGAGCTAGCAGTCTGTAACCGGAGTAGATCCGGTACTGCGAGGGGCTCGCGAATTTTCGCGAATGAGGCCCGGTGAAGGGATGGGGAAAGCGGGGTTACTTCGTGGGAAACCAAGAGGAATCCTTCCAGTGCGCGGCGGACCTACGGCTGACATTCCAAATGCTGACATTCCAATTAGCCCCCCAATGTCAAGTCGAGAAGACCGGAAGACCGGAAATGCCGAGAACACACCCAGGGCTAAAAAGTTGGAAGACAGTGCAAAGCAGCAGCATACCCGACGGGTAAACCGCTGTCTAACGGGGACCCCGGCGAGGGCCCGCTCAGCGTGAAACACGCGACCACCGATTCCCTCAATCGAAATCTCCCTGGGGGCCGACAGCAATTGCCCGTATCCAGTCAAGTAGACGATCCTCGTAATCGGCGGCTTTGCAAATCATGACCTGAAATAGTAAAAAGGTCAAGCGGGGAACGGGTTTTCGTGTGCTTGTAACCAGATTGTGACGTCAATCGCCACTCGTGATGATGTGAAAACGGTTGTGGGGCGACAGGCCATTTGGCCTACCGCCCCACAAAAGGGTTGTTCAGGAATATCTAGGTCGTAATTACTTGACCGTGACCTTGGCGCCAGCGCCTTCGAGGGCTGCCTTTGCCTTTTCTGCTGCTTCCTTGCTGACCTTTTCAAGAACTGCGGTTGGAGCAGCCTCAACGAGGTCCTTTGCTTCTTTGAGACCAAGGCTGGTGAGGGATCGAACTTCCTTGATCACCGCAATCTTGTTTCCACCATCAGATTCAAGGACGACGTCAAACTCGTCTTGTTCTGGTTCGCCACCAGCATCGCCGCCACCGGCAGGGGCTGCAAACGCCATTGCCATTGGTGCAGCCGCTGTAACATCAAATGTCTCTTCGAAAGCTGAAACGAATTCAGACAGTTCAAGAAGGGTCATTTCCTTGAAAGCATCCATTAATTGATCGGTGCTCATTTTAGCCATTGTGGCTTTCCTTTCGATAAATCCGGCCGAGGGCCGGGTGGGCCTTTAGCCCTCGGTGGTTTCTTCTTCTGTTACAACTACCTCTTCTGTTACAACTGCTTCGTCAGCGACAACTTCTTCGACGACGACTACTTCTTCGGCTACGGGTGCCTCTTCTGCCACAGGTGCTTCTTCGACCTTCGCTGGCGCAACTGCACCTTGCTCCGACTCGAGTTTTGCCTGTAGCGCCGCAAGTGCGCGTGCCGTCTTTGACAACGGTGCTGCAAAGAGCGCGGCAGCCTGTGACTGCTTTGCCTTCATCGCGCCAGCCAGTTTCGACAGCAGTACCTCACGTGATTCAAGGTTGGCAATCTTGGTGATCTCGGCTGCGGTCAAGACCGCACCGTCCATGATTCCGCCCTTGATAATCAGTGCTGGATTGCTTTTTGCAAAGTCGCGAATACCCTTCGCGGCGTCAACAGCGTCTCCGGAGACGAATGCAATTGCACTCGGTCCTTCGAGGAGTGCGTCAAGTCCTTCAACACCAGCATCGCGTGCAGCAATCTTGGTGAGGGTGTTCTTGACCACCGCGTAAGTGACACCTGTTCCAAGTGAACGACGCAGTTCTTTCATCTGCGCAACACTTAGCCCACGGTATTCAGTGAGGACTGCCGCATTTGATCCACGGAAGTACTCAGCGATCTCGGCAACCGCGCTTACCTTTGTAGGTTTTGCCATGTTGCTCCTTTCGGTATACCCCAATAAGAAAACGCCCCGGCGCGAGGCGCACGAGGCGTGAGGTTTCAACCGAGGCTGAGCCTTACTAATCGTTCACCTGCGCGGGCCGCCCACTTAGTGGGACCTTCAACCGATTACTCCGTTGGGAGTTATCGGTGACCTGCGGTCTTTGGTGCTTAAAACTTACCGAACCAGATTCGCGATCCCACCAGTGGGTGGGCTAAATATGGTTCGGGACAAAAAATTGTGGGGCCAACCCGAAGGCTGACCCCACAATTCTGAAACTAGTTGCTAGCGAGACGTCAGTGGATCCTTCAGTGTCGCTGGTTCGTACAGGCGATCGTTGTTTACCCCAGGTACCGCGTAAACAAGACGCTTGGCGGCAACAACTTGCTTTGCCGTCTTCGCGTTCACCATTGCATTAAGGGCACGAACTGCCGTCAACGTTTGCTCTGGTGTGTAGACACAGTGACCAACACCGGAATTACCCAAAGCGGCAACCGAAAGCGCGTCACTCGGAGCCTTACCATTCGGTGCGAACTTGGTCCAGCCGTCAACCGGTGGGATGGTGTAGAAGGCAGCGCCCTTGAACAGGCCACGTGTCTTCATGTCCATCTTGTCGTATGAAGCCTTCATTGTTGCGAAGAATTCACCCGTGTTGCCAGCGGGAACCGCTGGGTCGTTGGCCGTCGTGATCATCAGCGTTGGAACACTGTAGACACCCTTAGGCGCTGGCAATGCGTTAACGATTGCCACAGCCTTTGGATTCGCTGCGAATCGCTTTGTTGCATTCCCGCGGGAAGCATCAAGTGTTCCCAGCATCGTGTTCAACGGATCAGCAATGACTGTCGTTGCGTTCAGCACGTCGCCGAATTCACCCCGCTGCTCAGGAGAGAGCAAATTGGTGTAGCTGGTCTCAACGTTGTCATTGAAGTTAGCATTTTCCGTTGCAGCAAAACCACCGATAGTACGAACCCGAGTTTCGAGTTCATAACGACCGAGGATCCCCAGCGCTGCAGCCGTTCCCACGTTTTGCAACATGGCAACCGCGGTGCTGGAACCAGCAGACGATGGTGAATAGCCGCCACCGAGTGCGGCCAGTGTTCCCAACTGAGCAAACGCTGGGTTCACGGTCTGGCCGTCATAGACGCTGCTCACGGTTGGCAATCCCGCCATAAGTCCACCCAGAAGGTTGACCTGAGCGGTGGGGAAACCAACTGGCGATACTGGCTTGGTAGACACGCCGCCAAGGATTGTCAGGACAGTTCCGAGGTCCGTGAGTGCTTCGACATAACCCGCAGGACCGGCCGTGTAGTTGGCCACCTTGAGCGTAGGCGCAATCATGGTCTTCCACGTGAAGAGCAAGGTCATCGCAGAGCTGTATGCCTGGATGGGTCCCTCAACAACACCACATGAAGGTAGTGAGCCAGCGATCCGCTTGGGGTACTTCTCGGCAAGGGTTTGCGAAATCAGACCGCCGAGTGAGTCACCCCAAACAAGGATCTTCTTGGCCTTGGGAACGGCGCCGGAATTGATCAAGTTGATCATTGCCGCACCGGACTCAACACCTTCAGCCGTTGCCCAGCCTTGTCTGGCGTAACCCGTGCCAGCCAGCGCGTAGCCCTGTGCCAACAGGTTTGTGGCCACGATATCCGTGGGTGCAACAGCGGCCGCATTGGAACCGACATATGCAACATCGCTGCCAAAGCCCGCGGTAAAGGCCGGGTAACTGATTTTGGCGTACGACGGGCTAGCCGCCAGACCAAGTGGCGTGGCCAACGCTGCAGGAACCGGGGTTCCAAAGCGATAGCCATGTGAGTACAACAACACGGTGCCATTGAAATTAGTTGGCATCTTGATGGTGTACGAGGAGGCCCCGAGGGAACCACTAAGGGTTCCCTCGCAGGTTGCACCCGCCGCGCAGGCATCTGCTGCGCTCGCAGAAGCAACGAAAGGAGCACCAAGGGTGATCAGACTCGCTGCTGCTACTGCCGCTACACCGCGGCGCATAAATGTGAATTTCATGTTTTTCCTTTTCACTTAAGTGCGCGTATTAAGGCAGCAGCTTCTTGGTTGGAGGGGCTGGACGGAAGGTGATTTGCTTTGCAGTTCCGGAGGAGGAACTGGTGGCAACCATGACGTAGTCGGTTAAACGCTCTGCGTCAGTATTCGCGTTGTACTGGGCCATGTAGTAACCCGTCAGACCCTGATGGGACTTTGAGTTAATAATGAATGGCACAACAGCCGCTGAACGGAAGTTCTTTGACTGGGTCTCCATGGCATTAATCAGACCCTCGCGGGTGAGATTCTTGCCAGCAGCCTTGAGTGCCTGCGCCAGAACATACGCTGTGTTGATTCCGTAGTAGGTGTAAAAGTTCCATTCCAAACCGTTGGCACTTGCAAGTGCTTTCATCTGGCTGACATAGGCATTTCCAACATCTTGTGCGGGAACGATGAAGTTAGGGACATAAATACCCTTCATCAATGCACCCGTGCTCGCGCCAAGTGAACCCTTGAGGACGGAGGGGTCGGTACCCACGGAGGTGATCATCCAGGTGGGAGCGAATCCGGACTTGGCCGCGGTTCCTAACAGCTGGGCGGTAGCCGAGGTCACACCAAAGAAGACAACGAGCTCACAGCCGGCTGACTTCAACTTGGAGATCTGCGCAGAGAACGGTGCAACCTGCTGGCCTGAGAAGTAGGAAGTTGTAGCGGCAAAAGTAGTACCAGCAGCGGCGAAGCCGACCTTGGCATTGTCACCGAATTCACCATCTTGGTAGAAGAGGCACTTCTTCTTGGCATTGAGTGCAGGGTCATTGGCCATGTAGTAGCCCATAACCTTCGATTCCACGATGTAGGACGGGAAGTAAGGGAATGTCATTGGGTACTTGCTGGGGTTGTCAAAACTGGCTCCACCAGTGTTCACAAAAATGTCAGGGATGCCACGTCGGTTGAGATCTTGGACCACCGCTGAATGTGTTGGGGTGCCAAGTGCGCCATACATAGCAAAAATCTTGTCACGGAGGATCAGTTGGCTAGTCCCCTTCTTGGCAAGAGCGGGGTTGTACTGATCATCGAATACGCGAAGATCAACTTTGCGCCCGTTAATTCCACCATTGGCATTGACGTAATCGAAATACGCCTTAGCAGCAACGGGAATGTCCTTGTAGCCAGGTGCAGCTGGTCCAGTCAACGGGGTTGTGGTGCCAATAACAATTTTGTTGCTGGTAACACCGGGGTCGGCCGCCTGAGCGGGAATTGCTGTGGCAAATGCAAGCGCCGCAGCCGTGCCAAGAGCAACCGAGCCGGTTGCGAATTTGAGTCTCACGAATTACTCCTCCAAGGAAGGGCATAAATGAATTCGCCCACCACAAAGGTGAACGATCCATGAACGCCGTGTGAAATAGAACACTAACTGCAGGAATGTGTCTGTGCAAGGTATTCGTGCAAAAAATTCCCAAAAAAGGTCAAATCGGACAAGGAGAAAATGCTTGCAATCGTAAGCGTCAACTCAACGGAGAACGGCTTTTACCCCGAGACTTATCAATCCACGATCGCACCGTGCCGGTGATCCCTCCAGGAGCCGCGAGAACCACGGCAACCACAAGGAGTCCGTAAAGCAAGTTGGGTGCGTTATTGGTGATCTGATCGGGCCAACCACGATCCCCCGCAAGCCCGTTGACCAATTCTGGTAGCCACACGATGATCAGTGCGCCCAGAATTGCTCCGAGGAGTGAGGATCTCCCACCGAGAACGATTCCCACGAGAAGTGATAAGGATAGGCCCAACCCAAATGCACCTGGGCCAACGAAGCTGAGGATTTGGGCAAAAACTGCTCCCGCAAGAGCTGCAAAAAGTGAACTAATGACAAACGCCGACACTTTCGAACCCGAAGGCGAGATTCCAACGACAGCTGCCGCGATCGGATCGTCACGGACGGCTTTCCAAACCCGACCTTGCCGGCCACGAATCAGGTTCAAAGCAGCAAAGGCCACGAGACACGCGACCGCAATCGCCATGGATGCTTGCCAACGCTCAATAATGAATCCGGAGTCAAAGGCATCGGTGATGCCGGAAGGGTCAAGTCCTCCGTCAATTCCAAGATCAACATTGGGGTCAATACTCGGTTCCACCGCTGGATCGGCGCTTTCCAGTCCTAAATCACCCCCGGCAGAGAAATCATCGAGGGTCAGAAGATCACCCTCGGTCAAAAGATCTTCCGTTGAAGGTGCGGCACTGGGGTCCATGCTCGGGTCGAGGCCTTGATCGAACCCGGACAGGTCTAGTTCTGCATATTGGTCTTCACCGGCGGTCGCTCCGGGGTCTAAGCCAGGGTCTGCACTGGGGTCGGTTGTTGTATTCCCAGAATCAACGCCGGCGGCAGCCGCGTAGCCACCTGCTGGGTAGGGCACGGTGAGCATCAGGCCGTTTTCCCCGCCAAGGAGTTCAGGGAATCTATTAGTAATAGCCGGCACACCTACGGCAAGGCCCAGCGTCAAACCGGCAAGGTAGGGGCCTTTAAGTCGCGCGGCTAAACCGCCAACAATCCCACCAATCAAGATTCCGCCCAGACCCGCGAAGACCATTGACCAGACGGCATTCCACTGCCAGCCAAAAATAGGGACTGTTTGCCAGTTCATCGAGGTCAAGGCGAATACGTAGCCGCCAACCGCCATCAAGGCGCCGTTACCCAACGAGACTTGACCCGATAGTCCTACCAAAATTGTCATGCCGAACATTGCGGTGGCGTACATGGCAACTAGCGCGAGATATGAACTGTAGAGCGGGTCAATGTTGTTATTGAGAAGTAGGAGCAGCAGCCAAACAACGCCAATAATTAATGCGTGCCAGACCATGCGGTTGCCTGGAAAAGTGCGAAGTTTTTGCACGTTGCTCATACCGACCTCGATCTGTGGTGGCTGAATACGCCATCAGGTTTGAGGAGGAGGTTAAGTGCTAACAAAACAAGAGCCACAACGGGCGCATTGCTGGCATCGGTGTAACCGGAGACCAAGGAAATCACCAAACCGGTTGCGATACCAAAGGTCACGGCACCGATCAGTGAGTCAAGTCCACCAATAACTGCTGCCGTGAATGCAAATACAAGCAGAATGTCAAAACTATTCGGAGAAATCGTTGACACCGGCGCAATGAGCACTCCGCCCACCGCGCCCGTTGCCCCGGCAAGCGCCCAACCCGTAATCAGCATTCTGTTTACTCGAACACCTGAAAGCCGGGCCACCTCGGGGTTGAAAGCTGATGCCCGCATCGAGAGCCCCAAAGAGGTCTTCGTAAATAACAAGGTGAGCCCAACAACGAGCACCGCGGTCACCACCCAGACCAAAATGTCATACAGGGAAACCGGCCACACGCGACCGGCGAATTCAAGACCCGCATTGGACACTGGCGGGGTGAATCCTTCAGGGTCTCCGCCCCAGATCATGCCGGCTGCCGCTTGCAGTGCAATGAGTACACCGAACGTCGCGATAATTGCACCGGTTGTGTCGCTGTTCTTTACTGGGCGAATCACCAAGAAGAAAACTACGGTGCCAAGAACGAGCCCTGCTCCCATGGCGACGGCCAGCGCAAGTAGCCAGTTACCGGTTGCTTGCTGGACTGTCAATGCGATGTAGGTGGTGAACATTGCTTGCCCAACTTGTGCGAAGTTGACCATGCGAGTTGACCGCCACACCATGACTAATGCCAGTGCCATTAGTGCAATCACGGCACCATTGCTAAAGCCACCAAGTAGATAGTCGATGAAATTGTTCATGACTCAATACCCCAAATATGCATGTCGAAGTTCTTCATCGGATGCGATTTCAGCCGCTGGGCCAGACTTAACAACTTCACCCAGGTTGAGCACTACACCTGTGGTGGCGACTCGAAGTGCGGTGACCGCGTTTTGTTCCACCAATAGGACCGCCAAATTAGTTTCAGTGGCAAGTCGGCTCACCAACTCAAGTATTTGGGTCACGATCAATGGCGCAAGACCAAGTGAGGGTTCATCAAGTAACAGGCATTTGGGATTGGACATGAGCGCCCTACCAATTGCTAACTGCTGACGTTCGCCGCCACTGAGTGTGTCGGCGCGCATACTCGCTCGCTGCCCAAGAATTGGGAAAAGATCAAAGACAACTTCTTTCGATGCGCCACGGTCAGACTTACTGCGCCACAGACCGCCGAGCCTCAAGTTTTCCTCGATGGTTAACTCCGGGATCGTTGATCGACCCTCAGGGACAAGGGCCAATCCATTGCGCACAATGTCCTCAGGTTTACGACCGGCAATTGAAGCGCCGTCAAAGCGCACCTCTCCCGATTGGGGTGTGACTAGTCCAGCAAGGGTGCGCATCAGGGTTGACTTACCAGCTCCGTTAGCACCGATAACAGCGGTCACTTCACCGCGTGGAACTACCAAGTTCATGCCGTTGAGGGCTTTCACCGCACCATACGAGACGCACAGATCTACTGTTTCCAACATCAGTGCTCACCCCCGTCATCACCGAGGTAGGCGGCAAGAACGGCTGGGTTAGTGCGTACTTGCTCAGGCGTACCGGATGCAATGACTTTCCCGGCGTCAAGAACCCAAATCAAATCACACACTTCCATAACCAATTCCATGTGATGTTCGACCAGCAGGACCGTGCGTTCTGGAGTCCAACTTCGAATCATGCGACCAAGTTCTGCCATGTCTGCGGCGCTGATACCGCCAGCAGGTTCATCGAGCAACAAAACTTTTGGATCCGAGATTAAACTCCGAGCGATCGCAACCCGCTTTTGAACGGGATACGGCAGCTCTCCCGGATAACGATCAGCGGCATCGGCGATCCCAAACTCGGTCATAACTTTCAGGGCCTCACCGCGCAACTTATTTTGCGCTGAGTCGGCCCAGGGGGCTCCAAAAGAGTCAGCGACAATTCCACTCTTGACGCGCGAGGAACCACCGAGCATCACATTTTCCAAAGCGGTGAGCGAAGCGAAGAGTCCAACGCCCTGCAAAGTACGCGAGATACCCAGCTTGGTCAGGTGGTGGGTTTTGATGTGCTTCAGTTTTTTTCCATCAAATCTCACGTTGCCTTCATCGGGGGTCAAAAAACCACTCATGATGTTGAAGACCGTTGTCTTGCCGGCACCGTTAGGGCCAATCAAACCGGTGACCGCACCTTCTGGGACACCAATACTCACGTCATCGAGAATTTTAAGCCCACTGAGTGTGATGCTGATGTTTTCAACCGCGAGTAGCGGATGGGTCAAGGGAAGAACGTATTTCACGTGAGTGTCTCATCCCTTCGCATTGTCGGTCCAAACGCGACCTATATATTAGCGCGTAAGTCTGCATTCAATCACTTGATTGGTCAATACGAATCACAATTGTTATTCAATTTTTTCACCAAAATGAATGAAGTCCGTGCACCATATGGCACACGGACTTCATTGAGTAAAACAGTGATTTACTCTTCAACGTTCAGAAGTGAACGGGTCCGGTTGGGATCAATCTGAATTCCTGGTCCCATGGATGAGGAAACGGTTGTCTTCTTGATGTAACGACCCTTTGACGAGGATGGCTTCAAACGCAGGATTTCATCGAGTGCCGCTCCGTAGTTCTCCACGAGTTGCTCGGGTGTGAAGGAAGCCTTGCCGATGGGAAACTGCAGGTTGGAGTGCTTGTCAACGCGGAATTCAATCTTTCCGCCCTTAATGTCGCCAACAGCTTTTGCTACGTCCATGGTGACGGTTCCGGTCTTCGGATTGGGCATAAGGCCACGTGGTCCAAGTACCTTGCCCAGTGTTCCCACCTTGCCCATGAGGTCTGGCGTACACACTGCTGAATCAAAGCCGGTCCAACCGCCAGCGACCTTTGCGATCAAATCGTCTGAGCCAACAAAGTCTGCTCCAGCTGCACGGGCTTCATCGGCCTTTTCGCCGTTTGCGAAGACCAGCACAATTGCTGTCTTTCCGGTGCCGTGTGGCAGGTTAACGGTTCCACGCACAAGTTGGTCTGCTTTACGTGGGTCAACACCCAGGCGCATAGAAACTTCAATTGAGGAATCGAACTTGGTGACGGATGTTTCCTTTGCCAGTCGTGTTGCCTCAATCGGTGCATAAAGGTTTTCTGGGTCGACCTTGAGTGCTGCTGCTTGGTATGCCTTACTGCGCTTCATATCTGCTCCTTCGTCGTATGCAGGAATTTCCTGCGTGCAGGTTGTGGTGTGCGAGCCGCGCTGGCTCTCCCACGTCTTGCCTGTCTTACTGGTCGTACTGATAATGCTTTACGCGGAGACGGTAATTCCCATCTGGCGTGCTGTTCCTTCGATGATCTTCATTGCGGCTTCAATGTCATTGGCATTGAGGTCTGGCATTTTGGTTTCCGCAATCTCACGAACCTGCGACTTACTGATGCTGCCAGCCTTCACAGACTGTG
Source organism: Candidatus Nanopelagicales bacterium (assembly GCA_040399625.1). Lineage (GTDB taxonomy): Bacteria > Actinomycetota > Actinomycetes > S36-B12 > S36-B12 > UBA4592. The sequence goes on from JBBARV010000006.1 coordinate 102,354, forward strand.
GAGTGCCAGAGCCTTTTTCTAGACCCGCTGCCTTGAGAATCATGCGGGATGCTGGTGGCGTCTTTAAAATAAAAGTGAATGAGCGATCCTCGTAGACCGTAATCTCGACGGGAACAATTGTGCCCTTTTGAGATTCCGTTTCAGCGTTGTAAGCCTTGCAGAAATCCATGATGTTCACACCGTGCTGACCCAGTGCTGGGCCAACGGGTGGAGCTGGGTTGGCTGCGCCAGCCGGAATTTGAAGCTTGATTAATCCGGTGACTTTTTTCTTCTTCGGTGCCATTGTGTTTCCTTCTTGTGTGGGGGGACTTTCTTAGAGGGATTTAGTTGTTTGCATCGATCTGACTAAAAGCTAATTCGACGGGGGTCTCGCGCCCGAAGATCTCGACCAAGCCTGTGATCTTTTGGCCCTCGATGTTGATCTCCGAGATGATTGCGTTCAGTGTTGCAAATGGGCCGTCAACAACGGTCACCGAGTCACCAACATTGAAATCAACACTGATCGGGGTAGCCGAAGTCAATCCCCCGCCACCCTTGCCGCCTGCTGCTGCCGCAGCAATCTGCTTCTCGGGGACCGGAGCGAGGATTGCAATTACTTCGTCGAGTGCTAAGGGAGACGGTGAGTGGCCGTGACCGACAAATCCGGTGACTCCTGGCGTGTGGCGAACAACACCCCATGACTCGTCGGTCAGGTCCATGCGCACCAAGACGTACCCGGGGAACTTATTGCGGCGAATCTGCTTTCGCATTCCACCCTTGATCTCGGTGACTTCCTCCATAGGAACTTCAACCTGGAAAATGTAATCCTCCATGTTAAGGGTTTGGCTACGTGCTTCCAAGTTTCCCTTGACCTTGTTTTCGTAGCCCGCATAACTGTGAATTACGTACCAGTCACCAGGGGCCACACGCATGGAAATGGTGAATTCTTCAAGGGGATCAATTTCGGCTTCTTCTAACTCTGCTTCAGCAACGATGTCTTCCGCCTCGGCAACAACGGCGACCTCAGAATCAGACTCCTGCTCGTCCTGCGCGATTTCTTCTGCGACTATTTCAGCAACCACTTCTTGCGCGATCGCCTCGACGCTCTCATCGCTTTCGGGTGCGTCAGGGGCGAATGGATCCACTGGGATCGATTCGTACTCATTCGACACATTCTCATTCGACACGAGTTGCTTACTCCTTTAGATTTTTGTGGCAGTGAGTGAAGTCCTATTTCTCTCCGGGATTACCCAAAAACAAATAGCACTCCCCTTGTGAAAACAAAGTCATATAAGGCGACTATTCCTGACATGAGGAATATGAAGAAAACTACGACGATCGTGTAATTAACCAACTCATTTCGTGTTGGCCAAATAACTTTACGAAGTTCGACTACAACTTGACGGATAAACAGTGCCAGCCGCGAAAAAATGCTTTTCTTTTTCGCGTCAGAGCCACCGCTGTCGCCCGTGGGCTTAGCGTCGGTGTCCACCATGTTTTCTCCACTCGAACTCTTGTCGGACTTAGTCTTCTTCATCTTGCGGTCACACGTAGTTCTGTCATGCAATTGCACCGGCTTGCACCGATTCGCAGGGCTGGAGGGACTTGAACCCCCAACCCCCGGTTTTGGAGACCGGTGCTCTACCAGTTGAGCTACAACCCTTTAGTAGGCATGCTTGCGCGAGGACCTACTGCGGAAAGAGAGTCTACGCTCTGGCCCACCCAAAACAATTGGGCGGGTCACACATGGGCGGGGCGCGCTGAATTGGGTTCCCCTGACATTATTGGGCCATGGCTACTCCTAACACTCACGCAAACCCGGCATCACATAATCGAATTTCCGCCCGAATCGGGGCCATTACCGAATCTGCCACGCTTGCCGTGGACGCTCAGGCCAAGGCGCTCATCGCCGCGGGGCGTCCGGTAATCGGTTTTGGAGCCGGTGAGCCAGACTTTCCCACCCCCGATTACATCGTGGAAGCAGCAGTTTCCGCCTGTCGTGATCCCAAATGGCACCGATACACCCCGGCCGGGGGCTTACCCGCGCTCAAAGAGGCGATTGTCGCGAAAACGATGCGTGACTCGGGCTTTGAGATCTCGCCGAACCAGATTCTCATCACCAACGGCGGAAAACAGGCCCTCTATAACGCGTTTGCCACCCTCCTTGATCCCGGTGATGAAGTAATTTTGCCGGCCCCCTACTGGACGACCTACCCAGAATCAATCATGTTGGCTGGGGGCAAGCCCATAATCGTGATGACCGATGAAACGAGCGGTTACCGCGCAACGGTTGAACAACTTGATGCTGCCCTCACTCTTGCCACAAAGGCGCTGGTCTTTGTCTCGCCCTCCAATCCCACCGGCGCTGTCTATTCACCGGAAATGGTCAAGGTAGTAGGTGAATGGGCACTGGCAAAAGGTATTTGGGTCATTACCGATGAAATCTACGAACACCTCGTTTATGGGGATGCCGTCTTTTCCTCGATGCCAACTCTGGTCCCCGAGCTTGCCGATCGTTGCGTAATCATCAACGGAGTCGCAAAAACGTATGCCATGACCGGGTGGCGCGTCGGCTGGATGATCGCTCCGGCAGATGTCATTAAAGCGTCAACCAACCTACAGTCGCATTCAACCTCAAATGTGGCAAATGTGTCACAGGTTGCAGCACTTGCCGCCGTAAGCGGCAATCTTGACGCGGTTGATGAAATGCGTATTGCATTTGATCGGCGACGCACCCTCATGGTTGACCTTCTGAACGCGATTCCCGGTGTGAGCTCCCCCCTTCCTGAAGGTGCTTTTTACGCATACCCATCCGTTGCTGGCCTAATCAATAAAACAATTGGTGGGACCGTCGCGCGATCTTCAACTGAACTTGCGGCAATTATTTTGGACAAAGCGGAAGTAGCGGTAGTTCCAGGTGAGGCATTTGGAACACCAGGATTTTTCCGACTTTCTTATGCCACCTCGGATGAAAACATCACTGAGGGGCTTGCTCGAATGCACGCGCTGCTTTCGAGCGCTGCCGACTAGTTGACGTTAGCTGGTCAAGTTCACAATTGATAAGAACCGGTTCAACAATGAGTTCAATTCCATATGCGTCAAATACTCGTTGCCGAATATGGCTTGCCAACTTGATGACTTCTTCTGTCGTTCCTTGACCGGTATTTGTAATTGCCAGAGTGTGATTACGTGAAACGCGAACACTGGAGTCTTCATTACCCAAATGGAATCCTTTAGTGATTCCCGCATTTTCGATTAACCACGCCGCACTAACTTTCATGTGGGTTTCCACACGGGAATCTCTCACAGGCAGAGGATAACTTGGGCATCCTTGCGGAATGTCAGATTGAGCGACAGTTGGATTGATAAAAAATGACCCGGTGCTATTTGATTCAATGTCAACAGAATTAAGCACCATGCTTTTTGTCGAGCGCAGTTGCAAGACTTGATCCCGAACTTTCACCGCATTCGCTGTTGTTCCGACATCTTGATTCATCACATTCGCCAACTGCGGATATTTGATCGGTACTTCAAGTGTTTTATTCAGCCTTAATTTCACAGCTAGGACCACGTATCGATTCGGATTTTTCTTGAATGTACTGTCGCGATACTCAAATTCACATTCGAGTGCAGACATAGTCCGACTGACACCTGATTCACGGTCCCACACGTCGACGTGTTCAATAAAATCTGAGAGCTCAACGCCGTACGCACCAATATTTTGAACCGGTGTTGCCCCCATTGAGCCAGGGATACCCGCTAATGGAGTGAGTTCGCCAAATCCTTGCTCGAGCGCGTAACTAACAAATGCATCCCAGTCCTCACCGGCAGCAACAACAACGCGATCACCCAGCCATTCAATTCCCTTAATTGAAACGATTATTACCGTCCCGGGAAAATCGGAGTCTGCACAAACGACATTGCTTCCCCCACCCAAAATTAATAATGGTTCATTGCCTCGATCGAGAGCAAGGACTAAATCAATCAGTTCCTGGTCGGTTGAAACCCGCACAAGCTGTTTTGCCCCACCACCAACGCGCAGCGATGTGTGTTCACGCAGGCTTCCCTCGAGTCGTTCAACTGTCATGGTCTTTGCCTTTATGCAAAATCTCGGGTGACTTACGAAATTTCTGCAAAAGTCGGTCATAGGTTTTTTTACTTTGTTTTTCCCGATAGTCCGGATCGCTGTCGTGGTAGCCATGGTGACGTTCCTGGCGCATTGGCAGTTCGCATTCGGGTATTGCAACCTCGTAGCCAGCAGCCCTGATTGCCAAGGACCACTCCATGTCAGCATTTCGATAAAACTTAGCTTTCGGGTCAGGCCCAATTTCCCGAGCCACGCTCGTGCGGACTATGAGGAAGTAACCCAATATCGCGTCAACACTGCCCGTTGTTGCCGCGGTGAACTCGCGCCATTCCTGACTCACATCGACATTAACCGCACGCCAGCCGGTTAATGCAATCTGTGGATCCGCGAAGACTCCCATCAATGGAGTGAGTGCGTCGCCTTCCCAGATGGTTGACAAATCCATCACCGCAAAAAATTCGCTATCGCAAACCGCAGCGGCTGCATTCACCACATTTGCCCACCCAAGTTCAGGGAGGGTTTGGGCAAAGTGAAATTCATCTAAATTGACGTGCACCTTTGCCAATTCATGAACAACTAATCCGGCGCCATCAACGTTGCCGCAGTCAACTGCCATGACGCGAACCTCACTGGGGGCATGTTTGAGCAGTGCGGACAACGAAATGAGGACGTCTTCCGGCCAGCCGTCAACAATCACGAGAACGACGGTCGTGCCGGTCACCGTATTCGCATAATGATCCACAAATGAACCCAAATGCTCCGTGATTACAAATGGTGGGGCTTCGGTGAGCACATAACCCTCGGAGGTGTCCTTTATCAACCATCCCGATTGCAAGATTTGTTCCCGAAGTTCATCTGATCGCGCGAAGTCTTTATTGGCGCGAGCCACCTGACGTTCTTCGGCTAGCACGGTGATCTGATCGGGGACCGACCTCATGGGGCAAGTTGAACGGTAGCGGTTGTCTTGGCGAGCACCGTAACCTCGTTGTGGATGGCGGAGATGGAAATCACTGCTTGATTGCTTTCGAGAAGCTCGGTAATTTTCGCAGAGACTTTAATACTTGTTCCTTCATCCGTGTCTGGAACCGGAATTGGTCTGGTGAAGCGGGCTGAGTATTCAATTACCTTGCCGGGGTCACCCAGCCAGTCGGTAACAATTCGGATCGCGGTTCCCATGGTGAGCATGCCGTGCGCAATCACGTTCGGCAACCCAACTTCTCTGGCTACCCGCTCATTCCAATGAATAATGTTGAAATCCCCGGACGCTCCCGCGTACCTGATTAAGGCGGCTCGCGTCAAAACGAATTCCTGTGCTGGCAATTCCAAGCCAATGTGAACTTGTGAGATCGAAATCAAAGTCATTACGCATCACCAACTCCGCGTGAGACGAGCAAGGTGTAAACAGTGGCGACGAGTTCACCACTGGTTGCATGAACTTGTGTCTTCACCGTAATCATGTCGTTTCCCGCAGCGGAGCGAATTGAGTCCACACTTACGGTGCTAGTAATTTCGTCCCCGGCAAAAATGGGGCGGTTCTGCACAAATCTCTGTTCACCGTGGACAACTCTGGTGTAGTCCAGGCCGAGTTCAGGATCATGGATAACCTGCCCGCCGGCTTGCATTGTGAATACGATCGCAAAAGTTGGAGGGGCGACTAAATCTGGGTAGCCAAGTGCCCGCGCATATTCGACATCAAAATAGCAAGGTGCGCTCTCACCCAGCGCCTTCGCAAATTCACGAATTTTCTCCCGACCAACCGAGTAAACCTCTGTCGGTGGGTAGGTGCGGCCAATGAACTCTTGGTTGATAGCCACGTGGAAAAGTTAGCGGGTTTCCTTGTGAAGGGTGTGCTTCTTGCACTTCACGCAAAACTTCTTGACCTCAAGACGGTCAGGATCATTACGACGGTTCTTCTTTGTAATGTAATTGCGGTCTTTGCACTCTTCACATGCCAAGGTGATCTTGGGACGAACGTCGCTGGCCTTGCCCACTGCTCTCTCACTTCCATGAAGCACACTCTCATGTGCTGGTTTGATACTTCGCTTTTCAACTTCGTATGCGTTCCTATTGTGCCTGATGCCAAAAATCTTGTAGCGAGGGCCGGACTTGAACCGGCGACACAGCGATTATGAGCCGCTTGCTCTACCACCTGAGCTACCCCGCCGAACGAAGAAAGACCCCTGTTACCTGACCTTTCATCCGGGCCCCTTTACGGAATCGAACCGTAGACCTTCTCCTTACCATGGAGACGCTCTACCATCTGAGCTAAAGGGGCGTGAAGCCCCGCAAGCGTACACAGTGGCAGCCTCGGGTCACCCGTGAGGGCGGCTCACCCGTTTGCCTTCTGGCCCAAACAAGGGTTTCATTAGAGGATGCCCACCTGGACAGCAGCAAATATGCCCAATCTCACCGGCCGATCAGTGATCGTTACTGGATCAAACTCAGGCCTGGGATATGAAACGGCCCTTCAACTCGCTCGCCATGGTGCCAGCGTCACTTTGGCTGTTCGGGACACGACCAAGGGTGAACTAGCCGCCACCGCTATGGCCACCAATACCGCCGGTATAGACGTGCACGTTGGTCAACTCGATGTGTCCGATCTTGATTCAGTGTGTGCATTTGCGCAGCGCTGGTCGAGCGAACACCCGCAGGGTCTTGATCTACTGATCAACAATGCCGGCATCATGGCAACTCCCCAACGCAAAAGTGCCCAAGGTTTTGAGATGCAACTTGCGACCAACCATCTAGGTCACTTTGCATTGACCGGATTACTCTTCCCCGCTTTGGTTGCTGTCCCCAATTCCCGAGTGGTCAATGTTTCTTCACTGGCCCACCGGATGGTGAAGGGATTTAATTTCGATGACCCAATGGGAGTCAAGAAGTACCGGGCATGGAATACCTACGGACAGTCAAAATTAGCGAACCTACTTTTCACCACGGAGTTCTCCCGCCGACTTGAACTAGGTGACTACTCCGTCGGCGCCACGGCTGCGCACCCCGGCTTTTCAGCCACGAACCTGCAAGGAGCCGCCTCAAAAATGCGTGGGAATTCGGTTGAATTCCGCGTTACACAATTGATGAACTCTGTAATCGCACAAAGCGCCGAGATGGGTGCACTACCTATTTTGTTTGCGGCGACCGCACCTGGCTTGCCCAATGACAGCTTTGTTGGTCCCGCTGATAAATGGCAAACCCGTGGCTACCCCACGTTGGTGGATCGAACCGCTGCCGCCAAAGATGCCCTTTCAGCCCGAAGGCTGTGGGATTGGTCCGAAGAAATCACGGGGGTTAGCTATCCATTTTAAGACGTGCCACATTGAAAAAGGGCCCCTTTTTACCGGGGCCCTTTGCACGTGGCAGATAGTGGATTCGAACCACTGAAGGTAAAACCGACGGATTTACAGTCCGCTCCCATTGGCCGCTCGGGCAATCTGCCGTAATGCCCGGCAAACAATACATGTGCCGATACTCGCGGGTGCAGTTGGTTGGCTCGGGCCGGGTATTCGTTAGATTGGCCTAACGGAAAGGAAGTCACCATGGCGGATAGCAGTTTTGACATTGTCTCAGAGGTCGACCACCAAGAGGCCGATAACGCACTTAATCAGACGGCTAAAGAACTCTCCCAACGCTTTGATTTCAAAAACACCGACACCACAATCGAGTGGAAGGGTGAGACTGATATTGAACTCACCAGCAGCACCGAGGATCGAGTGGTCGCGGCTCTGGATGTGTTCAAGGAAAAAATTATTAAGCGTGGAATCAGCCTCAAAGCCTTCACTGCGGGTGAACCCCGCTCGTCGGGGAAGTTATACAAACTCAATGGCTCATTTCATAACGGAATCAGCCAAGAACACGCGAAAAAGTTGTCGAAATTGATCCGAGATGAAGGCCCAAAGGCGGTCAAGACACAGGTTCAAGGTGATGAGCTGCGGGTAACGAGTAAGAACCGTGACGATCTACAGGCGGTAATCGCCTTGATTAATGGTGCAGACCTTGACTTTGCCGTGCAATTTACAAACTACCGCTAGGTCCAAGTTCTTCAATTCCTAACAGCATGTCTTCACGGTTATTCGTGACAAGTGCCCGATGCTCATCCCATGCGAGTGCGTCAAATGGGCACACGTCAATGCACACTCCGCAATACATGCACAGCGAATAGTCGATCTCGAATGAATCAAGGACGTTGACTTTCCTGGGTCGTCGTGCGCCTTCTTCAGTCATGTCGATCGTGTGCGAATCCAAGTGGATGCACCAAGCGGGGCACTCTCGAACACACAACATGCATGAAGTGCATTTGTCTTCGATCAATGCGATGAAGGAATGTTTCATGGTTGAAGCCAATTCTCAGGAACGCCTGGCGGTCGCTGGCGACGCCGCGATGCATTACCCACTTTGCGCCCATCTTCTTTGATTTCGGGTTCGGCGCCCCCCGGCCATGGAGTTAACACTCGTGCGGCCAGAACTGTTGACTTGCGGAGTGGCGGTCGACCTAGACTCTCATGTCGCAATAATGGCTTGGCGGATCCGCCAGTGAATTGAATTCCAAACATCTCCGCGCATTCACGTTCATGCCATTGCGCTGC